>NZ_CADIKM010000023.1 GCF_902859895.1 Pararobbsia alpina | reverse complement strand
AGAACGGGCATGACATCGCCTCACTGAATGGGACTGAGGGGGTGAATTCCGCGTACCGGGCGTCAAGATTGCTCTTCGATCATCCGGCACTCGGCAACCTCGGGATGCTCACACCAAAGGTCTGAAGCAAGAGAATGGTGTTGAGGCGCATCGGTTGCGTTGACACTAAACCACTGGGTACCGAAGCAATGCGCCATGGCCGTGCTGATGGAGCGGACCTCCAAAACGCGCCGGGTGCAGATCGATGAAGTCAAAAGTGTACCGTCCAGTACTATTTTTCAAGCATGGTAGATGTCAACGCGAGGAGTGGGATATTGGGGTAAACGCCAGTTTTTTGACACCTTACTCGATAGGATGGGCGGCCGGGAATCTGTAAGGTAGAGTACCAATCGGTACGATTTTGAGTGTGCCAATGCGGGGGCAAGCGGCAAGGGCTAGTGGAGTGTATTTCTATTGATAGAACTTATCTGGGTTGAGCAGTTTCACTCTGTGATCGCCTGGAGAGGTCGTGCAACTTGCCCCCGAGTTGTGCGAGTTGCCCCGAGATCGTGTTGACCGATGAGGAGCGAGACGAGCTGACGACGCTGCTTCGCTCGAAGCTCACGAGCGTGAGGCTGGCACAGCGCGAGCGTATTGTGCTGCTGACCGCTGACGGCAAGCAGAACAAGGACATCACTGGGCATTTGGGCGTGGCGAACCATCCGCGCTTGAACATGCACTTCACGCCCACCTCCGCGTCGTGGCTGAACATAGTTGAGCACTCTTTCCGCGATATCATTACTGCGCGGCGCCGCCGCGGCGTGCTCGAACTGGTCGCGCCATCGATGAGTTCGTCGCCCATCACAACACCAACCCCAAACCGCTCATCTGGACCAGGAGCCCACGCGACACCCTACAGAAGGTCATTCGCGCGAATAGCCGCCTAAGTCCAAAACAGAATGGAACGCTACACTAGGGTACGGATGGGTCGAGAGCGATCGGAATTCGGTTGAAAACGAAAAGAGGTTTACATGCCCACTAGCAAGACGCCTGCCTCAAAAAAACTGCCATCGCGTCTACCGGTGAGCAAATCGACGCAAAGACGCCGCGAACTGCTGAGCACTGCAGCGGACATGTTCTTGGCGCGCGGCTACGATGGCGTGACCCTGGATGAAATCATCGCTGAGGTAGGCGGCTCCAAGTCCAATGTGTATAAGCATTTCAAGGGCAAAGAAAGTCTCTTCATTGCTGCGGTCGAATATCTCAGTGACGAGATATCCAGCATAATTTCGGTATCCGATGCATTCTCGCTGCCGCTGCGGCAAGCGTTGACCAGCATTGGCCAGACGTTCTACAAGGCCGTGCTGCATCCCCGAGCCATCGCATTGCAGCGCTTGGCCATTGCCGAATCGAGTCGCTTTCCACAAGTGGGACAGACGTGGTTCGATCGGGGACCGCGTATCTTTTATGAGGCAATGACAAAGTTCTGCGAGGAGCGCCAGGCACGCGGGGAACTGCGCACTTGCGACGCGCAGGAGGCTGCAATCCTCTTTCACGACATGATGGCGTTCAATTTATCGCACCAGCTCCTGCTCGGAATCATACGTCCACCCAAGGCGTCGATCGTGGAGGCAAAGGTGCGCTCGGTCGTCGATGCTTTTTTGAACGGGTTCGCTCACGAGCAGGAACAAAAGCTTTCGAGCGGCGGTCTGCACACCGCAGCGGTCGCCGCAGTTCCGGATCGTTTGAAGATAACGTAGGCGCCCGCGCGGCGATGACGCACGTGGCTTTCGTAAAGAACGCAGCCCCGAGTCGATCATGGTGTAGTACAACAAGAACCTGACCTTCCCGATCGCCGACGAAGTAGGCATAGCGAAGGTCAGGTGTCTGGTGCGGATTCAACCGGTCGATACAACAATCCCGCCGCTCACGCAGCTTCTATTGTGTTTCATCGACCGGTTGAATCCTCATTCCATAAGGGGCATCCGGCAGGTTTCGGGGTGGACCAGCCGTTCGAATGACGGCTTTGTGGGAGGGGCGAGCGGCAACAATTGGCCGAATCCTGTCCCACGACGACGGGACCAACTCGACCCGCAGGTTTCATCAGAGGAAAAGCCGCGGCGAGCACGCCCTCTGCACCGGGTGCGTCGGTTCCATGAACACGGCAATCGAGAATCTGACGAGACAACGCATGCCTTAGTCGCATGGCGCTGCGAACGCTCGAACTTCCTCGCGCCGAACTGTCGGCATAACATGCCTCCGAAGGATGATCATCGCCACTCTGCGCTGCAGCCTCTACCAACGACTCGATCACGAGCGCCTCCTGCGCGCACGCACGGGCGCTTCGTCGCCAAGACTCGAACACTCGCTTCCTCGATGCCTCGAGATATCCAAACGTATGAGCGCGTTATGCCCACGGAGGACTGCCGCGACCGTTCGTAGAATGGTTTTCATTGGAGCGTTCGTCTATCGTCAGTCCTTGGACTTTGCGATTTCATTTGAGTGGAAGCCATAACAGTAGCGCTACCGACCGATGCAGATCCGTGTCTTGGATCGCTGCGATGAATGCGGCGACTTGAAGGAAGACGTCGGAAACGCGTGAACTATTGGCCATGCCCAAGTTGCCATTTGAGCGTCGACTTAGCGCGGCTAACAGACGCGTCCCGAACGTGATTGAACCGGTGTCTTTCGCTCTTTAGACTCACCTCCTGTCCTGAGCAAGAGCACACATGTCCAGTCAAAGTCAGTCCCAATCCCGTTGGGCCACGCGCCGCGCGGAAAAGCATCGCCGGCTCGCACGCGTCGCATGACCGCGGACGGCGTGGTCCTACCCACCGACCGCATGGTCGACGTCCTGCAAGCTCTGATCGCCCCGCGAGACCGCGTGGTCGTCGAGGGCAAGCTCGCGCCGCGATGGCGCGCCGGGCCGAGCCCAGCGAAGAGAGACAAACTTGATCTAGGTCGGCCATGGAATGCGCCGCCGACGACGAGAATGTTCGTGGCCCGCGGCACGCTAAGTGCACATCCAGGCTCAACGATCGGAAGATGCAGTCCCGATCCTTATCTTGTCATGCATGCGTTCGGCGATTGGGCATTGCGCATGAGTCCGGTGGAGAGCTGAATGCGCAGTGACAACAAAACGTTCGGCGAAAGCGCGCGACCCACGCAGACAATAGCTCGTGCGAGTCCGCAAGGGCTGAGGGACCTGCGCTCGTTGCACGTGTGCGTGTTTCATCCGCACGATCGCGACGGCGCGTTGTTGACCCAGCAGATCCAGCGCATCGGTTGCCAGGTGCACACCTTCTGGCCGCCGCTCGCCGAGCCCGTACCGGGCAGTGACCTCGTGTTCGTCGGCTTGTATCCGGACACGATCGGCCACGATTTCGCGTGGTGCGATAGCGAGGATGCGCCGCCGGTGATCGCCGTCGTCAACTACGAAAATCCCACCATGATGGATGCCGTGCTTCGCATCGGAGCGAAGGCGGTCGTCGCTTCACCGGTACGCTCGTTTGGCGTGTTGAGCGCGATGGTATTGGCACGCCAGATTTCGGGCGATTTGAAACGGCTGAAGAAACGGGTCAATCGTCTCGAGGAAAGGGTCGAGGGCGCGAGAAAGATCGCCGAAGCCCAGGAGATTCTTGGGCGACAGCGCGGTCTGAGCAGGCTCGATGCTTACAAGGCGATCCGGGAACAGGCCATGGGCAAGCGAGTGTCGGTCGAGGAGATCGCGTCGGCGATCATCATGGCCGACCAAGTTTTGTCGCGGGGGCGGTAGGTCAGGGCTGCGTTTCCGACGTACGACCGCACGCACCGAAGAATCATGTCGAGCGAACAGTACAGGCGCTTGAGTACCTTTGCTACGCCAACAGGCAGGGATTTTCTCGCAGTCGCCTTCTATACTGCACTGCCCCCGGTGTAACGAATAGCGTGCGCAGGCTGCGGCGGCGGAAAGACTGGCATCTGATTGGCGACCGGGTAGACTAATCATCCAGTCGATATGGATTACGAAGTGATGACGCTGACCAATACGTATCCTGCGCTGCGGTTCGGGCAATAGCGGAAACGCGACATTTAGGTGTCGGGCAAGTCGCTGGCGGGGCAAAGGGGGGGCGATGGCCATCGCGAATTGTCAGATTTATGACCGGATCTGCGCAACAGCCGGCTCGGACCTCTATCGCGCGCGCCGCTTGACGGACGGAATGCCGGTGCTGTTGAAGCTCGCTTCGGAACACGACGACGCAGCCCAATCCGCTCGTCTGAAACGCGAATACGTGCTGCTGCAATCGTTGAATGTCGAGGGCATTGCCAAACCGCTCGCGCTGGCCGATGGACGCGGCGGCTCAGCAGTGGTCCTGGAAGACTTCACAGGCGAGTCGCTCGAAGTCGTTTTGGGCCGTGAGCCGCGCATGGACCTGGCGCTTTGCCTGCGTATCGGCCGCAATCTGTCCGATGCGCTCACGGCAATCGATGCCGCTCAGGTCATTCATCGCGATATCCGGCCTGCCAATATCCTCGTCGATCCTGCGACTGGCCGGGTTCTGCTGGCGGATTTCAGTATGGCGACCGCCCGGGAAGCGAGCACCGTCTCGTCGGAGGACGTCGCTGTACCCGCGGGCGATTGGGCTTACGTGTCCCCCGAGCAAACGGGCCGCATGAATCGTCCAGTGGACTATCGGACCGATGGCTATTCGATGGGTGTGTTGCTCTATCGGATGCTGACCGGCCAGTTGCCGTTTCAGGCGAACGATCCACTGGAATGGATGCATTGCCATATCGCCCGCATGCCGACCCCGCCACGTGAAATCGTGCCCGAGGTGCCGCAACCGGTGTCGGACATCGTCATGAAGTTGTTGGCCAAGTTGCCGGAAGACCGCTACCAAAGTGCGCAAGGGCTGAAAGTCGATCTCGATCGGTGTCTGGCGCAATGGCAGGCCTCGGGCCGGGTCGAACCGTTTGCGCTCGGCAAGGAAGACATCCCGGAGCGCTTCCAGGTCCCGCGTCGACTATACGGGCGTGGCCCGGAAGCGGAGCGGCTGCTCGGCGCCTTCGAGCGCATGGCGAGCACCGGCCAAGCGGCGCTGGCGACGGTTTCCGGGTACTCGGGCATCGGCAAGTCGTCGCTGGTCGACGCATTGCGCAAGCCGATCGTCGCCAAGCACGGCTATTTCATCGCGGGCAAATTCGATCAGTACCAGCGCGATATCCCCTACGCCACCCTCACGCAAGCGTTTCGCGAACTGGTGCAGCAACTGCTGGCCGAAAGCGAGGCGCGCGTCGCCGGCTGGCGGCAACAGATCCAGGCTGCGGTCGGCGCCAATGGCCAGCTCATCGTCGATGTGCTGCCCCAGGTCGAGCTGATCATCGGCCCCCAGCCGCCCGTCCCGGTGCTGCCGCCGACCGAAGCGCAGAACCGGCTCCGCCTGGTGTTCCGGCAGTTCGTCACGGCGTTCACCAGCGAGGACCATCCGCTCGTCCTCTTTCTGGACGATCTGCAGTGGATCGACGCGGCCAGCCTGGCGCTCGTCGAGCACCTGCTCACTCATTCGGACATCCGCCATCTGCTGCTGATTGGCGCCTACCGCGATAACGAAGTGAGCGCGGCGCATCCGCTGATGACCAGCCTCGAGACAATCCGCCACAGTGGCACATCGGTGACGGACCTCCAGCTCGTGGCGCCGTCGGTTACGCATCTGAACCAACTGGTGGCCGACGCGCTTCATGCACCACCGGCATCCTGCGAGCCGCTGACGCGACTGGTCTTTGAACGCACCGAGGGCAACCCGTTCTTTTTTATCCAATTCCTGGATGCATTGCACAGGAACGGCTTGCTGCGGCATGACGCACAACAGCGGGCCTGGCAGTGGGATCTGAATGAGATCAAGGCGATGGACTTCGCCGACAACGTGGTTGACCTCATGGTCGGCAAGTTGCGTCAACTGCCGGTCCCGGCGCAGGAAGCCCTGCAGTTGGCCGCATGCCTCGGCAACACATTCAAGCTGCGCCAGCTTACGCTCGTCAGCGAGCATGCCGCGATCCAGGTACGGCGAAACTCGAGCAAGGCGGAGGCCGAGCAAGGCCTTGCGGCGGCGGTGCGCGAAAGTTTGATCATGCGCTCCGATGGTAGCGGCAAGTTTCTGCACGACCGAATCCAGCAGGCCGCTTATTCGCTGACTCCTGAAGCGCAGCGTGCCGAAGTCCACCTGCAGATCGGCCGCGTGTTCCTGGCAAACATGACGGCAGACGAACTCGCCGAGCATGTGTTCGATGTCGCGAACCAGTTCAACAGGGGGGGTGGACTGCTCATCGAGCGCGACGAGAAAGTGCAGGTGGCGGCGCTCGACCTCCGTGCCGGACGTCGGGCCAAGGCATCGGCGGCCTATGCGTCGGCGCGCCCGTATCTCGCCGCCGGTATGGCGCTACTTGATGAAACGTATTGGGCCAGCCAGTACGAGTTGATGTTCAGCCTGTGGCTCGAATGCGCGGAATGCGAGTTCCTGACCGGTCGCTTCGACCAGGCCGAGCAATTGATCGAGGAGCTATTGCAGCGCTGCGCGTCGAAACTCGACCAGGCGGTCGTCTATCACCTGGAGGTCCAGTTGCATATCGTGAAGTCGGAGAACCCGCAGGCAGTCAACAGCGCGCTTGCCTGCCTGCGCCTGTTCGGCATTGACCTCCCGGCACACCCGACCCAGGAACAGGTGCAGGCCGAATACGAAACGGTCTGGCGCAACCTGGCGGGGCGCCCGATCGAGAGTCTGATTGACTTGCCGCTGATGACCGATCCGGAACTGCAGGCCGCCATGCGTCTGCTGTCTGCCCTGTTCGGCGCTGCCTACTATACCGACTTCCATTTGCTTCGCTTGCATCTGTGTCGCATGGTGAACATCAGCCTGCAGCACGGCACAACTGGCGATCTCGCAGAGCGTGAAGCGAGAATCCGGCGTCTCGTCGACGCCAACATTGTCGGCATCTTCATCTGGGACCTGGCAGGTCAAATCCTCGAGGCCAATGACGCCTTCCTCCGTATCGTGGGATACGACCGCGAGGACCTCATGTCCGGACGTATGCGATGGACGGACCTGACGCCGCCCAAATGGCTCGACCGCGACAATCAACGGATCCTGGAGCTCAAGATGACGGGAACGCTACAGCCCTTCGAGAAGGAGTTCTCCCGAAAGGACGGCAGCCGCGCGCCGGTGCTGATTGGCGTGGCGATGTTCGAAGCAGGTGCGAATCAGGGTGTCGCTTTCGTGCTCGATTTGACCGAGCGCAAGCGGGCGGAAGCCGAAGCGCGCGAGAGCGAGCGGCGCTACCGCGAAGTGCAGATGGAACTCGCGCACTCGAACCGGGCGGCGACGATGGGTCAGCTCACGGCCTCGATCGCCCATGAAGTCCAGCAGCCGATCGCCGCGGCAGCGGCGGACGCTTCGGCCGCCTTACGCTGGCTGCGCACCAACCCGCCGAACCTTGAGGAGGTCAGGCAGTCGCTCGATCGCATCGTCAATGAAACGATGCGAGCGGGTGGCATTGTCAACGGGATTCGCGGTCTGATCAAAAAAGCGCCTCCACGCAAGGACAAGGTGGACATCAACGAAGCGGTCCGCGAGGTGATCGAACTGACGCAGGGCGAAGCAGCGAAGAACCGCGTCTCAGTGCAGACTTTGCTCGGGGATGGTTTGCCATTCGTCCGGGGAGATCGCGTGCAGCTGCAACAGGTGATGCTCAATTTGATTCTCAATGCGGTGGAAGCAATGAGCACAACGAGCATGGCCCCCCGCGACTTGCTGATCAGTACGACCGCAGATTCATCGGATGGCGTGTCCATTGCCGTGCGGGACTCTGGACCGGGACTGTCCCCGGAGGAGGTCAAGCGCGTCTTCGATCCGTTTTACACGACGAAGGCACATGGCCTGGGTATGGGCCTGTCGATCTGCCGTTCAATCGTGGAGGCGCACGGGGGACGACTTTGGGCGAGCGCAAACGCGCCTCGTGGTGCCGACTTTCAACTCGTTCTGCCGAACGGGGAAGTCGAGCACGCCCCATTCAGTGAGAACGACGGGCAGCCAGTGGCCTGAGCAGTGCAGGGCCGGCGATGTGCGCGACTATCTTGGATGCTTCTGCAATCCCACGCGCAGGCACTCGACGTTGGGTTATATCACTGTGGAATCCAGGCTGCCTGTGCCGCATTGCTGGCACGAAACGCCGGAAACTTGCGGCCCAGGTCGTCGATGGTCTTGATGTCTTTCGAAACGAGATCGTTGCGCGTGATGAGCACCGGCTCGACGACGATATGGTGACCCGGATCCTGCCCCGCGAGCAGCAGCGAAACAGCGCGAACTGAAACTTCGCCAATCACCGCCGGATTGGTGGCCGCCGTTGCGACCCAAGCGCTGCCGGGCTTGCGGATCGCTTCGATGTCGGAGGTTGAGATATCCGCGCTGTAGATCTTCAGCTTTGAAGCAATGCCCGCTTCGTCCGCCGCGAGCGAGGCGCCGCGCGCGAACTCGTCATAGGGTGCAAAAACCACCGAAATATCCGGATGCGCGCGATACGCGGCGTTGGCCTGGTTGGCGACCGAAGCCGCCGTCTGGTCATCGACCGCGCCCCACTGCGCCTTCTCCCTGACTTCTGGATGCGAGGTCTTGAACGCCTTCCACGCCTCATTGCGCCGGTCGAGCGGCGCGAACCCCGCGACGTAGACATAACCCGCCGAAAATGCCGTGCCATTATCCTTGACGACCTGGCTCAGGACCAGATTGGCCAAGGCATGATCGCTCTGCTCGATCTGCGGCACCTTCGGATTGCCTATGTCGACATCGAATGCCACGACCTTGATGCCTTTGTCGACAGCCTGCTGGACGACGTCCTTGAGCGACTCGGGCAAGCCGTGATTGATCACGATGCCTTTTGCGCCCGAGTTGATGGCTTGCTGAATCTGCTCACGCTGCTCGGCCGCGTTCTGCCGTCCCTCGAAGATGCGCAGGTCGATGCCAAGCGCCTTGGCTTGCTGTTGCGCACCGGCCTCATAGGCCTGGAAGAAGTCGCCGCTCGACAGATAGTTGACGAGCGCGACGCGCACGCCGCCCTTGTCGAAGGGTGCCGGCGCACCCGCAATGCCGGCCGCGAACGCGGCGGTGGCCGGCAGCCATGCGACAACCGAAGCGATGGCTAGCGTAATCGAACGAAGTTTCATGACAGGCTCCTCTGTTGGGGTCGGGGTCGCGAAAGGCGAGTTCCAAAGTCAATCTATCAAGACGCGCTCTCGAACCGAACCGACGAAAACTAGATTCCAAAAGCCTTACGCACATCGATGGTTTTTCACGATTGCCTGGATTTCATATTCCATTTCTGCTGGGCGCCCGAGACGCTTCGCATGGCGGGTCGCAAATATGGCCTGCGCGGCGTTCGCTATGTGCTGTTCATCCTGGCGCCCGCGACGCTGCCGTCGATTCTCTGAACTCACTCGAGAGACTCCCGGCGCAGACGCAGGTCCTTATAAGCAATTCTGCTTAGCAAACGAGACGCCGCCGCTATGTCGCCCCGCGATGCCCGAACCTCCGTATACGCCGCGGTTCGGGCATATGAATAGTTGGATTTCTTCGTTTTACGCCGCGCGCCCGTCTGGCAAGCTTGACAAACCGTCATCGCCTTCGCATCGGAATCGCCCGGTCGGCGGCTGGTGACTGAACTCAGCGCGCGACGTCCGATGCCGTACTACCTCGATGAAACCCAACACCAGGAACTCACACGCGCATCCACGTCCTGGCGTTGGCGCAGCGAATGGCCCACCTGGCTGCTGATCTGCCTCATCTATGGCGGGTGGTTCGGCATCGCGCTCAATGCGCAGCGGCTCGGCCTGTCTGTCGCGCTGCCCCTGCTGGCCGTGCTCAGCGCCTGGTATATGTCGCTCCAGCACGAACTGCTGCACGGCCATCCGACTCGTTTCGCCCTTGTCAATGCGCTGATCGGCGCGGCACCGCTCGCCGTCTGGTTTCCCTACGGCGTCTACCGGCGCACACATCTTCAGCATCATTGCGACCATGACCTCACGCGGCCGTGCGCGGACCCCGAAAGCTTCTTCATCGGCGAACACGCCTGGACGTCCACAGGCCCCGCGATGCGCGCACTGATGACATTCCGCAATACCTTCGTGGGGCGAATCCTCATCGGACCGGCCTTTGCGATCGTCGCCACGCTAGGCGACGCGATACGGCGCATTCGCGCAGGCGATACGCAAGAACTGCGCAACTGGGTGCTCCATATCGCCGCGCTTACCCTCCTCCTCGGCTGGCTTGATCGCCGCTGCGGCATTGCACCACTCGCATTCCTGGCCGCCGCAAGCTATCCGGCGCTGTCGATCAGCGCAATCCGGTCGTTCCATGAACATCGCGTCGCGGTCGATCCCGCTCGACGCAGCGTCATCAACGAAGCCGCATGGCCCTGGCGCCTGCTGTTCCTGAACAATAACTTCCATGCGGTGCATCACGATCTGCCCGGCGTGCCATGGTTCGCGCTCGGACGCGTCTATGCGAACCGGCGCAGCGACTATCATGTGCGCAACGGGGGTTATCTCGTGCGCGGATATGGCGAGTGGCTGACCCGGTTCGCATGGAACCCGGTCGCCCCGGTCGCGCATCCGCTCTATGGAGATTCGGTCGATGAAGGAGGCAGGCAACACCGGGCCGTGGCTCGCCGGACTACCGATGTACAACTTGACACCGGCGATCGCAACGGACTGGCACACGTGGTTGAAAGAGCTTGAAGCAAGCCTCGCCGATGTCGCGGCGTTCGAACCCGGCTCGGCCCGGCAAGCCATCGATGATATCCGGCCTGTGCACCCCGCAGCAATCCGCATCGTTGACGATTGCGGACCGGATCTCGACGCCTTCTGGTCGAATGATCGATTGCTGCTCTCGCAGTCCTGCGGCTACCCGCTGACGCATGCGCTGGCCGGCGAAGTCCAGCTAGTCGCAACGCCTGAATTCGATGTGCCGGGCTGCACGGGGCCGAACTACCGCAGTGCGTTCATCGTGCGCGCCAATGAGGGATTAGCTTCGCTCGCCGACTGTCGCGGCCGCCGCGCGGCGCTGAACGACCACGATTCGAATAGCGGGATGAATGTGTTCCGGCACGCGGTCGCGCCGCTCTCGGCGGGCGGGCGCTTTTTTTCCTCGGTCGTGACGACCGGCTCGCATCGCGCGTCGATGGAGGTCGTCGCGAGCGGGGTTGCCGATGTCGCTTCGATCGACTGCGTGACATTTGCATTCGCATGCGAAGCGCTGCCGGAACTCACGAGCCGTTTGCGCGTGATCGGGCAGAGTGTCGCGACTCGCGGGCTGCCGCTGATTACATCGAGGCGGTTGAGCGCCACCGCGCTCGAACACTTGCGAAGCGCACTCGACGCATCGATTGACGCGCACCCTGCTCTCATGCGGCGCCTGAAGATCCGTTCATTCGCGCGCGTGCCACTGGCCGACTACGAGAGCATCAAGCACATCGAACGCGAGGCGGCCGGGTTCGGTTACCCCATGCTCGCCTGAAGCACGTTCTCCGATCGGAGCCCGACTGACCCGATTCCAGTGCGTTGACTGGCGGCATGACTTTGCATGCTGGCGTTCCTGCGTCTGGAAACCCACCAGCGACGACGACATCAGAATCGCCAAACCATGCCCTGCGCCCGCGAGCGTTTCCCCGCCGACGAGGAATCCATATCAGAAATTGTTGGTTTGGCCTGGCTTGTGTCATGGCTAGACTCCAAGTCATCTTGTAATGACAAGTCGAGCGATGTCCAGACAGGCAGTATCCAAACTCACCGTGCTGAAGCCCGCCGAGCGGGAGTTGTCCTCGTCCGTGCTGCCCACCTCGCCGCAGCCCTTGTATGCGCAGATCAAGGAGCTGCTGCGCTCCCGCATCCTGAGCGGCGCCTACGCACCCCTGAGCCAGATGCCGTCGGAACACGAGCTGTGCACGATGTTCGACGTGAGCCGCATTACGGTCAGGCAGGCACTCGGCGACCTGCAGAAAGAAGGCCTGCTCTTCAAGCTTCACGGCAAGGGGACCTTCGTCTCGAAACCGAAGGCATTCCAGAACGTCACCTCGCTCCAGGGGTTTGCGGAAGCCATGTCGTCGATGGGCCACGAAATCCACAACCAGGTGCGCAGTTTCCGGATCGTCGAAGCCGACCTCCATGTCGCCGGGCGACTGGAAGTCGCGCAAGGCACGGAGCTCGTGGAGATTCACCGCGTACGGCTGCTGAACCGCGCGCCGGTATCGCTCGAAATCACCTGGGTGCCTGCAACGCCTGGCAAGCGCCTTGCCCAGGGCGACCTCGAGACACGCGATATTTTCCTGATCCTCGAAAACGACTGTGGCGTGTCGCTCGGCCATGCGGATGTCTCGATCGATTCGATGCTCGCCGACAAGGACATCGCCAGCGCGCTGCGCGTCGACGAAGGCAGCCCGATCCTGCGCATCGAACGGCTTACCCACGACGACGCGGGGCGGCCGATCGACTACGAATACCTTTATTTCCGCGGCGATGCGTTCCAGTACCGGTTACGTATCGATCGCGAGAAGACTCACCAGAACACTAGGAAGACGCGATGAATACGCATGTACTCGAATACGACGTGGTGGTGGTCGGCGGCGGAACCGCGGGCCCGATGGCTGCGGTCAAGGCAAAAGAACGCGACCCGTCGCTCAAGGTGCTGCTGCTCGAGAAGGCGAATGTCAAACGCAGCGGTGCGATCTCGATGGGAATGGACGGCCTCAACAATGCGGTCATCCCCGGGCATGCGACACCCGAGCAGTACACCAAGGAGATCACCGTCGCCAACGACGGCATCGTCGACCAGGAAGCCGTCTATGCCTATGCGAAGCACAGCTTCACGACGATCGAGGAACTCGATCGATGGGGCGTGAAGTTCGAAAAGGACAGCACGGGCGACTATGCCGTCAAGAAAGTGCATCACATGGGTTCCTATGTGCTGCCGATGCCTGAAGGCCACAGCATCAAGAAGGTGCTGTATCGCCAACTCAAGCGTGCACGCGTGGCGATCACGAACCGCGTCGTCGCGACACGGCTGCTGACCGATGCCGCAGGCCGCGTATGCGGTGTGCTTGGCTTTGACTGCCGCACGGCTGACTTCTATGTGATCCGCGCGAAAGCCGTGATTCTCAGTTGTGGGGCCGCGGGCCGGCTCGGCCTGCCGGCTTCGGGCTATCTGATGGGTACCTATGAAAACCCGACCAACGCGGGCGACGGCTATGCCATGGCCTACCATGCGGGTGCCGCGCTCGCGAATCTCGAATGCTTCCAGATCAACCCACTGATCAAGGACTACAACGGCCCTGCCTGCGCGTATGTAACAGGTCCGCTCGGCGGTTTTACCGCGAACGGCAAGGGCGAGCGCTTCATCGAATGCGACTACTGGAGTGGGCAGATGATGTGGGAGTTCTACCAGGAACTCCAGAGCGGCAACGGTCCCGTCTTCCTCAAGCTCGATCACCTCGCCGAAGAAACGATCCAGACCATCGAACAGATCCTGCACACCAACGAGCGGCCGAGCCGCGGACGTTTTCATGCGGGGCGCGGCACCGACTACCGCGAGCAGATGGTCGAGATGCATATTTCGGAAATCGGCTTCTGCAGCGGCCACAGCGCCTCAGGCGTCCACGTCAACGCACGTGCCGAAACGACGGTACCGGGACTCTACGCTGCGGGCGACATGGCGGCCGTGCCGCACAACTATATGCTGGGCGCGTTTACCTATGGCTGGTTCGCGGGCCATAACGCGGCGGACTATGTGGCCGGTCGCGACCACGCGCCCCTCGACGACGAACAGGTCGAGGCAGAGCGGCGCCGCATCTATGCGCCGCTCGAACGCGAGACGGGCCTCGCGCCTTCGCAGGTCGAATACAAGCTGCGCCGCATGGTCAACGACTATCTGCAGCCGCCGAAGGTGACGCGCAAGATGGAGATCGGCCTGCAACGCTTCGCTGAAATCGCCGAGGACATCGAGCAGATGAAGGCGGCCAACCCTCACGAACTGATGCGCGCCGCGGAAGTCCGTGCGATTCGCGACTGTGCGGAAATGGCCGCGCGCGCCTCGCTGTTCCGCACGGAAAGCCGCTGGGGCCTCTATCACCATCGCGTGGACTTTCCGCGCCGCGACGACGCGCAGTGGTTCTGCCACACGCATCTGCGCAAGGACGAATTCGGCCGCATGACGAGCGAGAAACGCGCGGTCGAACCCTACATCATCCCGCTCGACGAGAGCGAGAGCGACGCCTACGAGAAGCTGCGCATCGGCGAGCGCTCCCTTGCCTCCGAGCCCGCCTGAACGGAACCGCCATGTCCTATACCGCACACGATATTTTTCAGCGCAGCGCCGCCCCCGTCACGGTCGACGAAAGCAAGTGCATTGCCGACAAAGGGTGCACCGTCTGCGTCGACGTCTGCCCGCTCGATTTGCTTGCGATCGACGTGAGCAAGGGCAAGGCCTATATGAAGTTCGACGAATGCTGGTATTGCATGCCATGCGAGCAGGATTGCCCGACCGGTGCAGTCAAGGTCGACATTCCTTATCTGCTTCGTTGAACGGTGGCTCGCCCTGTTGCGTATGACACCCTGAACGGCTGCCATTGCGACGCCCGGGCCCTCGCAATGCCGGCCCGATTGCGGCAACCGGGCCCCCTTGCAACTCTCGGCCCTGCGCCGCGCCTCATCACGAATTGATCATGACCGCCTCGCCACACCTGACCTACGATCCCGAATCGCTCGCACCCGATGCCATGGCGCTGCTGCCCCGGCTCGCCGATGCGGACCCCGTCGTGCGCCGCATCGCGCTGCTCGAACTCGCCGACCTTGAAGACCCCGATCTCGTGCCGGTTCTGGTCGGCACACTTCAGCACGACACCTCGACCGATGTGCGCCGAGAGGCAGCCACCGTCCTCGCCGCCTGGGAGAGCGACGAGGTGGTCGAGGCCTTGTGTGCAGCGCTGCTCGATGCGGGCGATGAAGTACGCAGCGCGGCGGCGCAAAGCCTTTCCGAACTCAAGGACCCCGCCTGCGGCCCTGTGCTCGCGAAGTGGGCGAGCCATGTCGAGCCCTTCGTTCAGACATCGGTACTGCGAGCATTGAGAGAGCTGCGATACGCGGGCGCGTTCGATGCCGCTTCGGCCGCGCTCGCCCATGAACAGCCATCGGTGCGGCTCGAAGCGGTTGGCGTGCTCGGCTGGCTCAAGGACGAGCGCGCGCTGGCTTCGCTGGCCTCGCTCGCGACCACCGATGCCGACGGCAATGTGCGCCGCGCCGCTGTGGGCGCGATCGGCTTCGCCACGCCCGATCATGCTCCAACCGTGCGGGCCTTGCTCGCCGCATTGGGCGACAGCGCATGGCAGGTCCGCGAAGAAGCGGCGACCACGCTGGGCAAGCTTCGCGCAAGCGGTAGCCGTGCCGCGCTCGTCGCCGCACTCGAGGATGCCTATTGGCAGGTGCGCCTGCGCGCCGCACGTTCGCTCGGTAGACTCGGCGATGTCGAGGCTGGCGCCGCGCTTGCGGCATTGCTGTCGCACTCGATCAGCAATCTGCGCAAGGAAGCCGCGCTCGCACTCGGCGAACTGCGCGATCCGCAAACCCTTGCCGCGCTGCGAGCAGCGCAGGACGACCGTGACCCGGATGTGCGCAAAGCCGTGCGCATTGCCGTGCAGCAGATCGAGAGCCAGCCTGCATGAACGTGCCGGAACGCATCGAACTCGACGCGGCCGCCCGCCTGCTCTCGGTGCACTGGCCCGGCGGCGTCCGGCAATCGCTCCCGCATGCGGTGCTGCGGATGTGCTGCCCGTGTTCCACCTGTCGGCGTATCCGGCTGCGCGGCGATACAGTCGACGCAGGAGCGGACATTTCGATCGTCGGCATCGCGCCGATGGGCTATGGGGTGCAACTGATCTTCAGCGACGGGCATGATCGCGGAATCTTCCCATGGCCCTATCTCGAGCAGCTTAGGAGCCTGCCTGTGATTCCGATCCCTGCTTCCGGTGAATTTGCTTCTGCCGATTCCTTGTTTCCTTCGATTGCCGAGGCTCACTAAACTCGAAGCATGCTTTCCATTGCTTCGTGTACCGGAGGTCGCCAGAACATGCGCTACAAGGGATTTGAACTCGCACCGGCTGCTCAATCACTACCCAGCGGTTTGTTCGCAGCCAATCTCGTCATCCAGGAAGAAGCTTCGCAAGTCCAGCGCGCCTACGTATTCGATGCGCTCGACTACTTCTTCGAATCGCATCTCGCGATCGCCTATGCGGCTCGCTGGGGCCGCATGTGGATCGACGACCGACGCACGCCGCGGCCTGCCGATTCGGAATAGCTTACAGCCTGCTTTGGTTGTGAACTTTTATTGGTTCGCATCGCCTCCTGCCTGAATTACATTGCCTGGTCTGCACCTCCATCACACTGCTTCAAGGACCTCTCAATGAATTTCTCCCGGGGCATGGCCTTTTTTCACACTCCGAGCCGTCTGGGCGCACGCTTGAGCCTGTCATTCGCCGCACTGCTCGCCGTCACGGCGGCCGCCTGGACTCCACTGGGCGCGCAAGCTGCCGCGCCGGCCGAACTGAAACTCGACTACGCGTACTACTCTCCCGAGAGCCTCGTCATCAAGCGCAACGGCTGGCTCGAACAGGAAGTCGCGGCCGATCACACGCAGGTCAAGTGGGTCTTGAGCCTCGGCAGCAATCGCGCGCTCGAATACCTGAACAGCGGTGCGATCGACATCGGCTCGACAGCCGGCCTCGCGGCCGTGCTCGGGCGCGCGAACGGCAACCCGATCCGCACCGTGTATATCTACTCGCGGCCCGAATGGACCGCGCTCGTCGTGCGCAAGGACTCGTCCCTCAAGACGCTCGCCGACTTGAAGGGCAAGAAGATCGCCGCGACCAAGGGCACGGATCCATTCCTCTTCACGCTGCGCGCGCTGCACACCGCCGGCCTGAGCCGCGACGATGTCGAACTGGTCAATCTCCAGCACCCTGATGGCCGCACCGCGCTCGCCAACGGACAAGTCGATGCGTGGGCCGGGCTCGATCCGCACATGGCCGCCGCGCAGATCGAGGATGGCGCACGTCTGCTCTATCGCAATGTCGACTTCAACACGTATGGTTTCCTCAATGCGCGCGAGGACTTCATCCACGAACATCCCGAAACACTCGCCCATGTTCTCAAGGTCTATGAACGTGCTCGGGTCTGGATCGCCGAGCATCCCGATGAGACAGCGAAGATCGTCGCCGAGGAATCGAAGCTTCCGCTCGCCGTCGCCAAACTGCAATTGAGCCGCAACGACTTCAGCCATCCGCAACCGGGTCCGCAACAGATCGAGGCCTTGAAAGCCGCGGCGCCGATCCTCCTGCAGGAGCAACTGGTCAAGCCGGGCACCGACCTGAACCAGGTCATCGATGCGTTGGTCGATGTGAAATTCGCACAGCCGGTCATTGCGTCGGCTGATGGCAAGCAAGCCACGCAAAAGGAATGACGCCAATGCGTACCGCCGGTGAGTGATGACAACTTTTGACGACACCCCATTGAGGCCAATCGAGCCGCCCCGCGCAAGGGATCGTTGCAATGGCCACGGATGACTCGCTCGCGCTGTCGCGGGCCCCTTTCCTGCCGCGAGATCGCGTACCCGCTCCCGGACGGCCTGCACCGCTGCGGCACTGGCGCATTGCCGGACTCCTGCTGCCGTTCGCTTTCCTGGGTCTGATCGAATTGCTGGTGCGCACGCATATCGTGCCCGAGCACCTCGTTCCCGCGCCGAGCTCGATTGCACGGACGCTCTGGCAGCTCGGTGGCGATCGTCTTGGACGGCATATTGGCGCGAGCAGCTTGCGCGTGTTTGCCGGCTTCGGGCTCGGCGCGGCGTTGGCGCTTGTGCTCGGTGCGGCGATGGGCCTGAGTCGCCGGCTCGAGGCGCTGCTCGATCCGAGTTTCCAGGCCTTGCGTGCCATCCCCTCGCTTGCCTGGGTGCCTGTCCTGCTGCTCTGGATGGGTATCGATGAAGCGCCGAAGATCACGCTCATCGCGATCGGCGCCTTCTTCCCGGTTCATTTGAGCGTGGTCGGCGGCATCCGCGACGTCGACCGCAAGTTGGTCGAACTCGGCGAGGTCAACCGCCTGAGCCGGCATGCGCTTTTTACACGCATCCTGCTTTCGGCATCGTTGCCCCAGATCTTCACAGGCCTGCGCACCGGCCTGAGCCTTGCCTGGATGTTCATGGTCGCGGCCGAACTGATCGCGGCAACGCGAGGCCTCGGCTACCTCTTGAGCGATGGCCGCGAAACCGGCCGACCGGATCTCGTGTTCGGCGCGATCTTGTTGCTCGCGCTCGCCGGTAAGCTCAGCGACAGCGTGCTTAAAGCGATCGAAAGGCGCGCGCTGTCGTGGCGGGACACAACAGCCGGAGGCGCTCGATGAATACATCGGGCGTCGCCTTCGAACAGCGCGGTCCGCTGACGGATACGCGCCTCCTGCTCGATGTGCGTGTGTCGGGCAAGCGCTATGACTCGCGCGCCGTGCTCGATCGCCTCACGCTCAAGATCGGGCGTGGTGAAATCGTGAGCCTGGTCGGTCCGACGGGTTGCGGCAAGAGCACACTCCTACGCATTCTCGCGGGACTCGACCGCGAGTTCGACGGCGACGTCGTCCTCGACGGGACACCGCAACATGGACCGTCGCCGAGGATCGGCGTGATCTTCCAGGAACCGCGTCTATTGCCCTGGCTCAGCGTCGCCGACAATGTCGCGTTTTCCGCCGGTCCGCGCCGTGGGGGCGATCCGCGCGTCGACGAACTGCTGGCCCAGGTGGGCCTCGCCGGTTCGCGCGACCTGTTGCCCAAGCAGTTATCAGGAGGCATGGCACAGCGTGTGGCGATTGCGCGAGGTCTGTTTTCGCAGCCGGATCTGCTGCTGCTCGACGAGCCGTTCAGTGCCGTCGACGCGATCACGCGCATGCGTTTGCAGGATTTGCTCCTGTCGCTCGTAGCGTCATCGGGGACCGCGGCACTGATCGTCACGCACGATCTCGACGAGGCGCTTTATCTCTCCGACCGCGTGGTGCTGATGACCTCGGCGGGCCCGGAAGCGGCAGGCCGGATCTCACGAGACATCGAGGTCGCCGCGACGCGGCCTCGGGATCGTGGCGATGCGGCGCTCGCAGGCCTGCGAGGGAAATTGCTGGCGGGGCTTGCTCAGTAGTTTGCTGGGAGTGTCACGAGGCAAGCCGACGCGCGGTACGGCCGAACACGGCTCGATCCGCAAGCCATATCGCAAGCATGCTCGTCCCCATCAGGGGAAATACGATGCCAAGCAGGACCAGGCCGGCTTTCCAGCAACGCATGGGAGGCGCGGCACGCGCCCGGGCCGGTGCGCCCAGCGAACGGGCCGGCCGGCGCTTCCACCACATGACGCAACCGGTAACAGCCATGCCCGCCAGTCCCAGCGAGATCAGCGCACACAGTACCTGGTTGGCTAGCCCGAAAAAGCGCCCCATGTGTAGGGAAGTGCCATAGGACACAGCTTTCGAAACGGCGCCATAGTCGCCATAGCGAATATCCTTGAGCACAGCGCCGCGGTACTGATCGATATAAATCGTGCGTTCCAGCTTTGGGTCGGCCGGAAAGTACGAGACGGTGTAGACCCCTGTCGCGGACGCGGGCAGCACGATCTCATAGCCGCTTGCTACGCCAAGCGACCGAACCCGCGCAACCACGCTTCCGAGTGTGAGACGCCTGTCAGCCGCATCGCTTCGCGAGTTCGGCACGGGTAGGTCGCCCACTGCCCACGGGGTCGTGGGCAGCGGCAGATCGTCCATGATCATACCGGGCATCGAGTCCCTATTCGACGGGTGATGAGCGGCGTCGGTGGAAACGCGTCGCGCATCGCCGCCGGGAAGCGTCGAGCGTAGGGACAATCCTCCCCATGCACCCTTGGGCGCACCCAGATTCGCGCTCGTCGCCAACGCCTTGAACTGCTTGCCCCACGAACCGGACCAGGGCAGCCCCGTCAACACAAAGGACAATGCCCCAACGGCAAGCCAGATGCCCATGACCGCGTGCAGGTTCTTCCAGAACGCGCGGCCACTGAGTGCAAGACGCGGCCATATCGCGTTCCGCAGCGAGGTTCCCTCGTTCGGCCACCAGAGCGCGAGGCCGGTACCGATCATCACCAGGGTCCAGCACGCCGCCAGCTCCATCAGCAGTTCGCCCGGCTTGCCAAGCAGCAGCTTGCGATGGAGCATGCGGACCACCTGCATGAAGCGGTGATCGACACTCAGCGTGCCCAGCACTTCACCGGTGTACGGGTTCAGATAGACGCTCTGCTTTTCGCCATCGGGCAAGCGGAAGACAAACTCGGCGCTTCGCGTCGGCTCCTGGGTAATTGCCGCCGTCGTCGCCAGCGATCCCGCCGGCATGACCGCGCGCGCCCGCGCAAGCAGCGCATCTTCAGTGAGCCTCGGCACCGCCTGGGGTTCGACCACTAAACGATGCTTGTAGAGCAGGGGTTCTATCTGCGGCTGAAAGCAGTAAAGCGTTCCGGTGAAGGCCAGAATCACGAGAAATGGCATCACGAAGAGACCCGCATAGAAATGCCATCTCCATAGCGTGCGATAGCTGGAGCTGGCTGCATGGCTTGCCGGGGCCACCTGTTTCGTTGTGCTCGCGGACATGGAATCCTCCTGTGGTCCAAGATGTGGATCGCTAGCCGACCCATCCCTGACCCGACGGCCACGTTGGCCCTCGGGGATCATGAGGCTGCGTACGGTCAAATTCGCAGCTTGCCTTCGACATAGAACGTGCGGCCCGGATACGGGTGATAGACGAAGTAGCGCTCATCGAACAGGTTGTCGATGCCGATGGCGATCTCGCTGAGCTTCGAGGGTCTAAACATGTATTTCACGCTCGCGACGGTGTACGAGCTGGTCCCGCCGAAGACATCCGGGTTGGTGTCGGTATTGGTCAACGTGTTGTATTGACGCCCTGAGTAGTGGACGCCAGCCGTGACGGTTGAACGGTCATCGATGCGGTAGCTCGCGACGAGATCAGCCCGCCACAATGGAATGCGATAGAAGTACTTGCCGACCGTTGCCGGATTCTGCGCATTCTCCAAAATCTTCGACTGCGTATAGGCAAGACTCGCCATCAAGTCCAGCCCGCGCACGACTACATCCTCTCCCTGGTAGCTCGTTTCGACGCCGCGCGAACGGACCTCGCCGATATTCTGGAAGTTCGTGACATTCGGCACGACCGTCGTATCGGTCTGGCTGAAAATGGTGTTCTTGACGTCGTCCTCGAACAGCGTGAAGCGCATGAGGCCATTCCAGTGAGCCCACTCGGCGGTAAGCTCCTTAGACAGGTCGTTTTCGGGCTTCAGGTTCGGATTGTTGTTGATGATCGAGGAACCGTTGATTTGCCCTTGAAACAGCTCGCTCACGGTTGGGAACCGATAGGCGCGCGCGACCGATGCGCGTAGCGTCAGATCGTCGCTCACGTCGAATGAAAGCGAGGCCTTGGGCGAAAAATGCTGGTCGCTGACATCGCTGTAGGGTAAGCGTGTGCCCGCAACCGCCTCTGAGCCGTCGTAGGCTTGCCAGTCCTCATAGCGCACGCCATAGACAAGCTTCCAGCGCGGCAGGAAACGCCACGCATCCTGTGCGTAGACCGCCTGGGTCTGGGTCTTGCCTGAAAACGCATTGGCAAACGTGCTGCCCGAACTGTCCTGCCAGTTCAACGTGTTGTAGGTGGTGTTGTCGAGGAAGTAGTTGTCGTAGTGGTAGCCAAACGTCAGCGCATGGTTGGCGAGGCCCGCCGCAGGGGATGCGGGCGTGTACGTGGTCTTCAGATCGAGCGTTTTCCAGCCGGTACCATCGCCGTAGGTCACGGTTCCGGGACCGTTGCCCGGCGCGCCCGAGTTGGCCGTACGCGCCACACTGTTGCTGATGTCGTAGTAGGAAGCGATTGCCTCAGCGTTCCAGCCAGTCGGGTTGCGCGTTTTCAATGTCACGCCGTACAACCAGTTTTCGCTGAAGCCGGAACTCGGTGCGAACTCGGCCTCGGGAATCGAGTACTCGTACCCGCCGATGTTGACGTTGCCGCTATACACCGGGTTTCCGTTGGCGTCGCGCAGAAACGTCGAGGTCTCGCTGTTGTAGCTGTGATGCCAGTAACCGAGCGTGAAGCCGCCCTGCAGTGTCGGCGTGAAGTCGTACTGCATTTTCAGCTTGAACTGGTCGTTGATCGAATGCTCGATACCTTCTCCGTTCACGCCCAGCACTGCGGTCGGCGTGTTGGTCTGGTTGTTGTAGAAGTACGCTCCGGTAACCGGGGTGTCGGTCACTTTGGCGGGTGTGCTGGACTTCGCGAGCGTCCCGAACTGAAGAGGCTGGCTGGTGTTTTCCAGGTGATTCACATCAAGCAGATACGAGAACTGGCCGATCTTGTCGCCGATCGACGCGCTCACCTCGCTGCCGTTGAAGTTGCCGTTCACGCCAAATTGATTGAAATGCTGGGTAAAGCCTTTGACGTCTGCGCCCACCTCGAACTTCGTCGGCATCCGGGTGGTGATCAGCACCGTCGCGCCGAGCGAATTGCCTGGATATGCCGCCGAGTACGGGCCGTAGATCACGCTCACCTGCTCGATTTCATCCGGCGACACCATCGACCATTCGGGCGGAAACGAAAAGCTGTTGCCGAGCAGATTGCTCAGCAGCAGGCCGTCCGCATAGACGAGACCGCGTGCGCTTTGGGTGTTACTCGTGCCGCGTACGGCGATGATCGAATTCAAATCACCGATAAAGCGCTTGCGGACCGCGAGGTTAGGCATGTACTGAAGCACATCCTCACTGTTGACGACGTTCCAGTTCTGGAACTGCGCTGGCGTAACCGTCTCGACCGTGGCCGGCAGATCCGGGTCGATCGTGGCCTGCTGCGTGGGCGCGCTTGCCGTGACCGTCACAGACGGCAAGGTAACGTCGACAGCCGTGCCATCGGCATGAGCGAACGAAGGGATGAACGAAAGCGGCAAGAGCCCGAACGTGACATGACGCCCCCGTTTGCGAGCGCGGAGGGGCAGCCTTCGCAAAGCGAAGTTGAGCATTGGAGTTTCCTGAATGCATTGGACGAGCGGCCGCGTGCGCCTTCAATGGGCGCATTGACGTGCATGGCCAGCAGCTGGAACAGCGATCAGGAAAAAACCGGGGGAGCGCGTGGGCGTCCGGAAGGGAAAGCGCCGAGAGGCGTGAAGCGGGTGCCCAGCACGGCCACAGCGGCAACGCTTACGAGCAGGACAATCGAGACAGCCGCTTGAGGAACAGACGGCATCACTATGTGATCTGCGAGCAGGTCACAATATCCGCAGGCGTCGAGCAAGCTCGCAGGCGAGTGGTGTTCCGGATGGCCGGGTTGAACGACGGAACAGAGGGCGGCGACGGGTTCGTGCGCGCGCGCCGAGACGACCAGTTGACTAACGAGCGGCGCAAACACGATAAGCCACATGGCGATCAGGCCAAGCCATGTGGTCAGATGTTTGCGGTTACGAAAGGTCAGTCGGGCGAAGCTTACCACTTCGACAGGTACATTTCCAGACTCCCCGCGTCGCATTTTGACGCACGCCGATACACTGGTTCAACGTCCCTTGAGGGCCACGCGCGAAGAGGCATCCCGGGGGACGGAACAGCGGTTTTGTCTCAGTAAGGCGGCTCAGTAAGGTGGCTCAGTAAGGTGGTCTGGTATGCTCAAGGGCTAAAGACGAACGATGTGATCGATGAAGCCGAGCCTGAATTCAACCGTGGCACGCTTGCTCAAGCGCCTGCACTACCCGCTCGACGTGCTGCTGATGTGCGGACATGGGTATGTCGCCTATCCGCTGAGCCTCCGGCTCATTAAAGAAATCGTCGCCGAGCGTCGGATTTGCGTTGATCATTCGACCGTGTCCGGCCTTCGCGGCCTCATTGTTTCATGACGATGGGTTTTGACGAATCCGATATCGCCGCCGTCTACCGCGCGATTTACGAGCGGCGCGACATGCGGCACTTCGTGCGTGGCCCTGTCGATTCGGCCACGATGCACCGCCTGCTGTCCGCGGCGCACCATGCGCCCAGCGTCGGTTTCATGCAACCCTGGCGAATTGTGCGCATCACCGATGGCGCGCTGCGCATCGCATTGCACGACGCAGTCGAACGCGAGCGGCGCCTGACCGCCGACGCGCTCGGTGAACGCAGCGACGAGTTCATGCGGCTCAAGGTCGAAGGCATGCTCGACTGCGGCGAGTTGCTGGTCGTTGCGCTGATGGATGGGCGCGACAAGCATGTGTTCGGCCGCCGCACGCTACCGGAGATGGATCTCGCATCGGTTGCATGCGCGATTCAGAACATGTGGCTCGCCGCACGTGCGGAAGGGCTCGGAATGGGCTGGGTGTCGCTGTTCGATGTCGATGAAGTGCGCCGCTTGCTGCGGATGCCTGCCGGCGCGAAGCCGGTGGCGATCCTGTGCATCGGTCAGGTCGAACAGTTTTACTCACAGCCGATGCTCGAAACCGAACGCTGGGCACGTCGTGCGCCGCTCGACACATGTGTATTCGAAAACGCGTGGCCGGATGACGAAGTAAAGAACTGACGCGATGGGAGCACGACACCTCATCGGGCTAGCCACTCAGGCCATCGCGTAGTGCTTGACTGCCCGCAGGAACGCCACGAGTGTCCTGTTGTTCGCATCGGCACTCCGGTACGCTGCAAAGTGCTGCGACTCAAACGCATAGGTCCGGTGCTTCAGCACCTTCATCATGCCCATCGAGGCCCAGTGATCGCCCACGTGGCACGGCAGGAAGCCGACGTACTGGCCAGACAGGATCATCATCGTCTGCGCCTCGATCTTGTTGACACTGCCGCTCGCCCGCCGGTGTCCGACCCGATAGAGGTCGTCGAAGTTGCGATAGCCGCGGATCGAGAATAGCGATTCATCGAGCAGCTTGCGACTCAGCTTTTGCGCGGGCAGTTCGAAGAACGGATGATCCTTGCCGCAATAGAGCGCGTGCGGCTCGCGGTGCAAAGCCACATAAGTCACGTCCGGTGACGATTGCGCGACTGGGCCGATCACGAGGTCGCGCTCGCCGGTCAAGATCGCCCGCTCGAGCTCGCGTGGCGTGCCAAGGTCAAGATCGATGAATACCTCGCGTGTCTTCAGAAATTCTCCGATCGCGGCTTGCAGGCCGAGCTTCGGATTGGTCACGACCCCGTCGATGATGCCGACCGCCAGCCGGTCGACCACTTTCGACGCCGGATTGCTCACGCGCTCGTTGAAGCGGTTGATCTCGCCGAACAGCGTCTGCGCCGCGTTGTAGGTCACCTCTCCAAATGGCGTGAGCCGAAAGCCCTTGCGCCCCCGCTCGCACAGCCGCTCCCCAAGGCGCTGCTCGAGTGTCGCCAGATGGGTGCTCAAGGTCGGCTGCGACAAATTGAGCGCCACGCCGGCATCGAAAAAACTCCCCGCATCGACGAGCGTCGTATAGATCCTCAGCAGGCGCAGGTCGATATTGTCCAGTCTTCGCATCGGGCACGCCCCTTGTCGATACTTCGAGTTTTCCAAATATATCAATCCAATAATCGTTATACATCTCGATATATTGGCTCGACATACTCGCTTCAACAGACCCGTTTGAGCAGACCGAGGTGAGACGTCCGCTCCCCCGTTTGGCGGGTTCCAGCGGTCGATCGTCCCCGGACGCAGGCGCATTGCGCCACATCCCGAAGCAAGGAGACAGAGTGTGATATCGCGTTCGACGCTCACCCCAAACCCACCGGCCGAAGTGGAAGCCATTCAATGAGTTTCAAACACATACATGCGGTGGTGACTGGCGCCGCCAGCGGCATCGGCCGCGCGGCGGCCCGGGCACTGGCCGACCAAGGCGCGAGCGTGATCGGCCTCGATCTTTCGCCGACCGTCGACGCCGATGTTCCGATCGTGCAACTCGACCTGAGCGAGGAATCCCAAATCGTCGCCGCCGTCGCACAGGCGGCAGACCGTCTGGAAAACCGCATCACGCTGCTGATCAATGCTGCGGGCATCGAGATCGATGCGCCGCTCACGCGCATCGAAGCCGATTCGATCGACAGGATGTATCGGACCAATGTGCGCGGCACGATCCTCACCGCAAGAGAAGCGCTGCGGTACATGCCGAACGATGGTGTCGACCAGGCGCGCATCATCAATGTCGCCTCCGAGCTCGCCTATCTCGGCCGCGAGGGCGCCAGTGCCTACACGGCGACCAAGGGTGCAATCCTCTCGCTCACGCGGTCGTGGGCACGCGAACTGTCGCCGCGGATCCTAGTGAACGCGGTCGCACCAGGTCCGATCGATACCCCACTGTTGAATTACGCGTCAATGAACGATGCCCAGAAAGCCGTCGAGCGGCGCAATCCCATGGGCCGCATCGGCCGCCCCGAAGAGGTCGCCGCGGTGATCGCCTTTCTCGCCAGCGCGGGTGCGAGTTTCATCACCGGCCAGTGCTACAGCGCCGACGGCGGCGCGGGGATGCACTGATGCCAGCGCATACCGCACGCCCCCCTCTCACTACCCACACCGCACTCGCCCACGATGCCGCCGAGCCGCAGCGCGAGGTCCCGCGGATGCCCGCAGACTGGTCCTACGTCGCGCCCCTTGTGCCTGATGCCTACCTTGGTGTCTGGAAACGCGCCTCGTATGTCGACGAGCGCCATCGCGACGAAACCACGCTGCGCTACTGGCTGCAGACACCCGACTGGCATGCCGATCTCGGCGTCAGCGCGCAACGCCCGAGCTTCGAGGGTGTCACCTCGCTCGCCGAATGCAGCAGCGCACAGCTGGACTGGCTCTGCAAGGGCCAGGGCTTCGCGGGCCCGACGAGAATCAGCGGCGAGCTCTGCTTCTGGGATCGTCAATGGGACTTCCAGCTTCGCGACACACGCGATATCGGGCACATGCGCTTCACGAGCGAGAGTCTGATCGAAGACGACATCCATCAACGCTATCGCGAAGTCTGGTGCAAGCTGCCGCGCGCCGAGAACGGCGAGCGCGCCCTCGAAGGCCATCGTCCGGGCGACCCGCAGATCCTCCTGCTCGCAAGCGGCGGCTACTTCATGTACATGCGTGACCGCGCCCTGCGTGCCGCGCCCGCCTGCCGTGCAAAACGCCAATTTACCGAAGGCGCCGCCACGCGCAGCGAGCAGGAGGCCTTTGCTGATTTCGAAATGTCCTTTGGACGCTACGACGCCGAGCAATGGACTATCGAACTGTCCACGCTGCCGTGGCGCGAAGGGCGCTCAGTCGCGTGCGACAGCGCCGGCCTGCCCGATATTGCCGCATTGACAGGAGGACGCGCGAAGGCCTGGCGCCCCCTCGAGCGGCATCCGATGCCCAGCGCCAAAACGGCCGGACACATCCCGTCGCCGTCGCCGCCACCGTCACCGTCACCGTCGCAGTCGCAGTCGCCATCGGCGCCAAACGGGATGTCGACGACATGAACACGCCTTTTTCCCCGCCCTCACCCGGTCCAACAGGAGCACGAAATGAACTTCATCAAAAGCCTGGCGACAGTCACGGCAGTGTGCAGTCTGACCGCCTTCTCAGCCGGCGCGCATGCGGATAACCGCATACGGATTCTCAGCCCGAACTGGTCCGGCTACGCGCCTATATTCGTCGCGGATGAGCTCGGCTATTTCAAGCAACTCGGTATCGATGTCAGTCTCAAGTTCGAGGATGAACGCCCCAATGTGATGGCGGCGATGGCCCGCGGCGACATCGAGATGGACATGCGCACGGTCGGCGAATATCAGGGCCGACCGCGCACCGACGATACGCCCGGTGTCATCATCGGCACGATCGACGAATCGCTCGGCGGCGACGGCGTGGTATCCGACGGCAGCATCAAGAGCGTGGCCGAGCTCAAGGGCAAGACCATCGCGTCGGAACCCAACATCCCGGCCCGCCTGCTACTGCAAATGGAATTGAAGAAGCAAGGGCTGACCCTCAAGGATCTCAAGCTCAAGGAAATCTCGACGGCCGACAGCGTCGCCGTATTCTCCGACAAATCGATCGGAGCCGTCGCGACGTACCAGCCTTTCCTCTCGCAGGTGATGACGGTCAACGGGGGCCGTTCGCCGAAACTGCTGGTGTCGTCGCGTGAACATCCGGGCGTAATCGTCGACGTGCTGATCGTGCGGCAGGACGATCTCAAGGCCAATCCGGACAAGTACCGCAAATTCCTGATCGGCATATACAAGGCGATTGACTACTACAAGACCAATCCAGAACAGTTCGTCAAGCTCGCCGCGCCCCACTACAAACTGAGCGCGGATGAGTTCAAGCAGACGATCGTCGGCAGCCTGGAATACACCGACTTCGCACGCACGAGCGCCTACTTCGGCACGAAGGCCACGCCTGGCCCTGCATTTGGCGTGTTTGACCAGGTGATGGCGCTCAACCTGGAAAACGGCGCGGCCGATCATCGCCTGACCGCGAACAAGGAAATCGACGTCGATGCGCTTCGCAGCATCTCGGCAAGCGATCTGAAATGAGCGGCCCAGGCAGCCTCGAACTCGAGTCCCCTCTCGAGCCCCTGGCCGCACCGACGGAGCAATCCAGCATGCAAACCGATTCGCATTCGACCCGGCTGACGGTCGACCCGCCCTCGAAGCGGCGACATACACGACATCCGGCGCGCCCGCTGCGCGCCGCGCTGTCGCGCCGCGCACAGGTACTCGCGGGCGTGCTGTCAAGCGTCGGGCTGCTCGTGCTCTGGGAAATCACGGTTCGTAACGGCCTCATCGACAGCCTGTACTTCCCGCCGCCAAGCGTGATCGCCCTGACGTTATGGAAGATGCTGACCCAGCAGGGGTTTCTGTCGGACATCGGCGTCTCGCTCTACCGCGTCTGGGCAGCGTTCCTGCTCTCCGCGGTGATGGCGATTCCGCTCGGCATTCTCATGAGCAGCTACCGCCTGTTCGGCGCCTCGATCGAGCCTGTGATCGACTTCATCCGCTACCTGCCGGTGCCGGCACTCGTGCCGCTGTCGATCATCTGGCTCGGTGTCGGCGAGGAGACCAAGCTGTTCCTGCTCTGGCTCGGGACGTTCTTCCAGCTGATCCTGCTCGTCGCGGACGATGTGCTCAAGGTCCCGCAGGAATACCTCGAAGTCGCGGCCACGGTCGGTGCGCGGCCCAACCAGATCCTGCGCGATGTCGCGTTCCGCTCGATGCTGCCGAGCCTCGTGAACAATTTGCGCATCACGCTGGGCTGGTGCTGGACCTATCTGATCATTGCCGAGATCGTTGCTGCCGACAACGGTATCGGTTTTGTGATCTGGTCGGCACGTCGGTATATGCGCACGCCCGAGGTGATGGCAGGCGTGGTAGCGATCGGGCTGATCGGCCTGCTCTCCGACCAGTTGCTGCGCCTCGTGCATCGCCGTGCGTTCCGCTATCTCTGAGGTCCGTATGAAAGTTCCTTACCTCGCCTTCGAACACGTGACCAAGCGCTTCGGCGCGCTCGACGTGGTAGACCCGCCGTTCAGCCTCGAGATCGACCGCCGGGAATTCGTCGTCTTCCTCGGCCCCTCGGGCTGCGGCAAGACGACGCTGATGCGGATGGTCGGCGGCCTCGAGACGCTGTCAAACGGCCAGATCAAGCTCGATGGCTTCCCGCTCGGCAAGCCTGATCATCGCCGCGGCATGGTGTCGCAGTCGTATTCGACCTTTCCGTGGCTGACCGTCGGCGAGAACGTCGCCTACGGAATGCGTTACCGCAACGACATATCGAAGAGCGAAAAGCGAGACCGGCGCGACCACTATGTGAACCTGGTGGGCCTGGCGGACTTCGCCGATACCTTTCCCAACCGCGTGTCGGGCGGCATGCGCCAGCGCATCGCGATCGCTCGGGCGCTCGCTGCCGGCTCTGAGATCCTGCTAATGGACGAGCCCTTCGGCGCGCTAGACGCACAGCGCCGCGAAGTACTCCAGGTGGAACTACGGCGCATCCAGCGCGACGATGCGAAGACCATCGTGTTCGTCACGCACGACGTCGAGGAAGCGGTCTTCCTCGCCGACCGCATCGTGGTGTTTTCCAAGCGGCCGGCGCGCGTGCTGTCGGTCGTCGACGTCGCGGGCACACTGGGCAGCGAGCGCGACCTCGCCTTGCGCGACAGCGAGGCCTTTTTCCGTCTGCGGACCGAAGTTCTGCAAATGGTGCGGGCAAGCGCGAGCGAGGTTGCGTGATGCCTGGCGCGATCCCCACAAACTCATCCGCTATTTCAACATCAAGGAAAGTGCAATGACTGCAAGCATTCGGATGGACGAACTCTCTTGGCCGGAGTACCAGCAGAAGATCGCGCAGAACGTGCCGGTCTTCCTCGCCGTCGGGGCGACCGAACAACATGGACCCCATCTGCCGCTCGGCGTGGACGTGATCCTGCCGACGGGCATCGCAACGCGCGTCGCCCAGGAAGTCGGCGGCATCGTCGCGCCGACAATCCCCTACGGCTACAAGTCGCAGCCGCGTTCCGGCGGCGGCCAGGCCTTCCCGGGCACGACCAGCGTCGATGCGCATACACTGTCGCTGGTATTGCGCGACGTGATCCGCAACCTGGCATATCACGGCGTCAAACGCCTGGTCATCGTCAACGGGCACTTCGAAAATACCTGGCCGATGACCGAAGGCGTCGATCTCGCGATGCGTGAACTGCATCGCGACGGCATCGACGATCTCGTCGTGCTGCGGCTCGAATACTGGGACTTCGTTGAGACGGCGACGCTCGACCGGCTATTTCCCGAAGGTTTTCCCGGTACGGCACTCGAACATGCGAGTCTGCTCGAGACCTCGATGATGCTGGTGTTCCGGCCCGATCTCGTCGACATGGACCTCGTGCCCAGCGATGGCCCCGCCGTGTTCCCTACGTACGATCGCCATCCGGTCGACCCCGACATGGTGCCGAAGTCAGGGGTGCTGGCGCGGGCGCAGGGTTCGACCGCGGAGAAAGGCAACTGGCTGATCGACGATCACGTGGCCTTGATCACGAAGGCGGTGCGCAAGGAATTTTCGCTTTAGCGGCCGTCGAACCACCGGTAGTAAGGGTTGCCCGGGTCATCGCGCATGACGCTCTCCATGTTCTCGCGCCACGCTTCGCGATCGCCGCGATAGGCATCGAGGCTCGCCTGGTAGAAGCGCTGCAGCGTCGTGCCTTGCGCCGCCACCTCCGCGCGGAAGGCGTCGTCCGCGCCGGATAGCGGCGGTTCCGTGCGCAACGCCAGCAGATGGCTCAGCACACCCGGAAACTCGTTGCCGCGCACCCATGTCGCGTATTCAATACGAGGCCGGTCGTCGGTAACCGGTGGGGCATCCGCCGCGTAATACTCGAGTCCGGCGCGATCGGTGATCCATCCCGCCAGCAGCGCTGCGGGCGATGCAATGCCAACCTCCTCCAGCGCCGCCGCGACCGAGGGCTGCGCGAAACGCGCGCGGATGCGCTGCACATCAAATTCGATGGGCCTCATCGAGCCGACGAGCATCGTCTCATGCAGCTCGGTGGTCCACAGGCTCGCGTACGGAAATACCTCCACAAAGCTCCTGATCAGCGAGCGCGTATCCTCTTCATTCTGGGTGGACAGCGGCAGCCATTGCGCGACCATGCCGCCCGCCTCCAGCCTCGATGCGGCGAGGCGATAGAAGTCTGACGAATAAAGGTTCACGACGCCTGCCGCCGAAGGCGGCGGAGGCTCCAGCGTGATGAGGTCGTAGTGCTGCGCACTGCGCAGCAGCTCGCGCCGCCCGTCGCGCAACCGCATCTCGATACGCGAATCGGTGCTCATGCCGTAGTTGCCTTTGAACCGCGGCACGGCACACACCACGGCGGACATCCATTCGGCGACGACGCGGTGTTCAAGCCCCGGCCAGCTCAGCAAGGCACCGCCTGTAATGCCTGTACCCGCGCCGATTACCAATGCACTGTGCGGTGTGTCCCGCAGAATGATCAGAGGCAGCAACGCCTGCAGACGCATATAGCGAAGCGACGTCATCGCATCGCCCGAATTGGAAACGCCCTGGATATACAGGCGCCGGAAGCGCGTGTTGCGGGTGCCCTGTTCGACGACGGCTACCGCACCGCCCTGGCTCTCCTCGTAGAAGACCAGGTTTCCTCCGCGGGCCGCGACGAGCAAGGTGGCGAGCCGGTCGGCAGGCGTCAGTATCGCCGCACCGAGCGTCACCACCGTCAAGACCGGTACGCCCAAGCAAGCGAAGCGCCGCATGCCGGGGCCCCTCAGCGCGGCGACGAGCCCCACGACGCCCGCCAGCACGGCAAGCACCGCGAGCGTATTGACGACGCCCAGTGCGGGCACCAGCATGAAGCCGGTGAGAACGGTCCCCGCAATACCGCCAGCCGTGTTCGCCGCTACCACGATGCCGGCGTCGCGCCCGATATGGCGGCTGTCCACGCCGAGGCGCAGCGCGAAGGGCAAGGCGGCACCCAGCAGCAGCGTCGGCACGAAGACCATGCAAAGGGCAGCGAGCGCGAAGCTCGCGCACATGGCGCTCAACAGGCTGCCGGTCGCCGCCAGCACCGCGCCGCGGAGCTGGCCTTGCCATTGGAATAGCCAGTCGCCGAGACAGGCGATCTCGAGCAGCGCGACCAGACCCGCCGACGCGATCAGCAAGCCGAAGGCCCCCCACGGATCGCGTACGCGGTCGACGCGGCGCGACACCAGCGCGCTGCCGGCCATGAGTCCGCAGAGGTACGTGGCGAGCACGACCGAGAAGGCAACGCTCCGCGTGCTGACGAATTGTGCGATCGCCTGCGACCACACGACCCCGTAGCCCAGCGCGATGCCACCCGCGATGGCGTACAGCGCAAGCGCAAGGCGAGCGGACCCGATCGATGCGTGCGTAGCGCTCGCAGTCGTATCGATGAGATCCGCTGGGTGCGATGCTTCGCCATGCGTCGACACGCCTGACGGTGCGCACAGGGCGTCGCTTGTCGAAGTCGTGGGGGCCGGGTGCGCCTCTACAGTCTGGGACAGGCGTGCCTGTGCGGATCGGCCGCGTTCCACAAGCATTGCCGTAAGTGCCGCGCCAGCATTCAACACCCCGGCGGCGAATGCACTCCCCTGGACGCCGAGCAAAGGAATCAGCACAAAACTGGCAGCCAGCGTGCCGGCGATCGCACCCGCCGTATTGGCCGCATACAGAAGGCCACCCGAACGGCCTATATCGCGCACCGTTGGACCGAGTGCGCGCAGCATCACGGGCAGCGTACCGCCTATGAAGACCGCCTGCAGCCCGACCACCACACAAGACAATGCCCACGCGGCGAGTCCTGCCTGGTCCTGCCATAGGGCAAACGTCCCTGCTGCGCGCGGCAAGACGAACGTGCTCGCGATTGCCAGCAACATCGTCGCGGCTTCGAGCCCAGCATAGAGGCGCAAGGGTCGGCTGCTGCGGTCAGCCACGCGGCCGAGCAGCCAGCCGCCGAGCGCGAGACCCGCAAAAATAGCACTCACCCCGGTCGTGATCGCCTGAACTTCGACCCCGACGACCAGCGTAAGCTGCTTGATCCAGAGGACCTGGTAGATCAATGATGCAGCGCCCGAGGCGAACAGGAGCAGCACGGGCCACGCGATGGCCAGCGACGGCGTGCTTGCCCGGGTCAGTGCTCGAGTGCTCGCCCGGGCGCCAGCGCGCTTATAAGGATCCGTACGCAGGCTAACCAAATCGAATTAGATCAATTGCACACAAATAATATTCAATAACCCTAACGACATTTTTATCGCGTTAAGGAAGCCAAACCGCTTCGCGTCAACAGACGCAGGCTAACAACTTTTTTACGATATTTCACGCTTTTCCGCCGAGTCGAAAGTTTTCGCTGGATGTCCATGGCTCACCCCATGCCATGGACCCAGGCGAATTGCAGCGCAATCACCGGCAGACTGGCATTCTCAGCGCTTGACCTGCCCGTGCGCAATCAACCACGTGACGGCCTCTTCGACTGCCTGGAGCGAGGTATAGCGAGGTTCATAGCCAAGCAGGCGGCGGGCTTTTTCAATCGAGCAGTTCGGACTGCGCCCAATATGCTCCAGGGTGGCCGCCGCTTCCTCGGGTGCCTGAGTCTCAGCCCACTTGTCGAACGGCAGGAAGGTCAGCTTGGGCTCGTGACCGAACCAGCGCGACATCGACTCGGCGTAGCCCCGCAACGTCAACGCGCCGCTCGACACCGCGTGGAAGCCTTCGCCGACGGCCGCACTCCAATTGGCAATCGCACCCATGAACAGCGCCGCGACATCGTCGGCGTGAACATGGTGTACCGTTTCCAGCCCGAAGTTCGGCAGGCAAAGCGTTTCACCGCGTGCAAGCGTGGAGAACACGGCCGGATTGAAATGGCCCGCCGGGTTCAGCGGCGCCCACCCCGGTCCGACGATATGACCCGGATGGATCAGGGTCGCGGGAAAGCCCTTCTTGCGTGCCTGCTCGAGCAGATAGACCTCGATCGCCGCCTTCTGCGTTCCATATTCGCCGAAGGGCTGCTTCGCGGCGTCCTCGCGTGTCGGCACCACGACAGAGTGGCCGTGTGTCCAGACCGTGCCCGTATGCAGGAAGTGGCTCACGTGTCCCGACAGTTCCGACACCAGTTGTCGCGCGCTCTCCAGCGTGAAACAGATCATGTCGATCACGATGTCGGGCTTCAGCGCGCGGATCGACGATCCAAACGAGCCGTCCTTCTCCATCGCCTCACGATCCATCTGCACGTGCCGAATGGCTTCCCACACGGGGCTCGCCACATAGGGTTTGGCCCTACCCCGGCTGACCGTCACGACCTCATGCCCGGCCTCGATCAGACGGGGGACCAGATAGGTGCCCACATGCCCGGTCGCGCCGATTACCAGTACGCGTGTCATCTCGCTCTCGCTCTCTCGTTTTCAGGACCGCGCCATGATATCGCGAGCCCGGCGGCCCCGGGCAGCCCGCTGGTCAGCTCTGCTGTCGCGCGAACTCAGGCGTGAACCGGCAGCCCCGCCGATAACGCGAGCCTGGATGGACAAAGCGCGCGAAGGCTTCGCACAGGGGTCACACCGTTCACCGCGCGCTTCGATAGAATAGCCACCGACTTGCCGTCGAGGCCGACGATCGTTCGCACCGGCCTCCGGGATTCGCCTTGCCTTCAAGGTACGGCCTGGTTTGCACCGCCACCCTCAACATCGACCGAAAGAGTAACCATGACCCATCCCATGTACAGCGCATCCGTCCCGGTTTTCAAGCAAATGCTGACCGCCTTGTCCGAGCTGCTCAAGAAAGCCGAGGTTCATGTCACCGAAAAGAACATCGACCCGAACGCGCTGCTGCAAGGCCGCCTCGCTCTGGACATGTTTCCGTTGGTGCGCCAGGTACAGATCGCCGCCGATTTCGCCAAGGGCATCAGCTCGCGTCTGGCGGGTGTCGACGTACCGTCGTGGGCCGACACTGAAGTCACCTTCGATGATCTGCAAGCGCTGATCGCCAAGGCCCTCGCCTATATCGGCGCATTCGAGGCCGCCCAGTTCGACGGCAGCGAAAGCAAGGAGATCGTGCTGCGTCCGGGCACACCCAAGGAGAAGAAGCTCGCCGGTACCGCTTACCTGTACAACTACGGCCTGCCGCAGTTCTTCTTCCACATCACGACTGCCTACGCGATCCTGCGTCACCACGGGATCGAAATCGGCAAGCGCGATTACATGGGCGCCTACTAAGCCTAATCGAGTGCGGGGCCTTACGCGCCCCGCCCTTTCCACGGCACCAGCCGGCGCTCCATGGCCCGCATCCCGAGATCGAAGGTCCATGCGATCAAGCCGATCAGCACGATACCCATCACCACGACATCGGTCCGCAGGAAGCTCGATGCGTTGAGCACCATCTGCCCGAGCCCGGCGGTCGCGGCGACCATCTCCGCGGCGACGAGCGTGGTCCAGCCGAAGCCGATCGCAATGCGCAAGCCGGTCAGGATCTCCGGCAAAGCCGCGGGCAACACGACGTGCCGCACGACTTGCGCAAAGCTTGCACCGAGCGAATAGGCCGCATTCACCTGCTCCGCCGTCGCACTGCGTACGCCCGCGCGCGCGGCCATCGCGATGGGCGCGAAGCAGGCCAGGTAGATGACGAGCAGCTTTGCCGTTTCGTCGATGCCAAACCAGATCACGACGAGCGGCAGATAGGCGAGCGGCGGCAGCGGCCGATAGAACTCGAGCGGCGGATCGAGCAGTCCGCGCGCCACGCGGCTCACCCCCATCAGGATGCCAGCGGGAATACCCGTCAGTGCGGCAAGCCCGAAAGCCCCGAATACGCGAATCGCGCTCCACAGCAAATGCTCGGACAGCGGCAGGCCGCCCTGGATACGCCCATGCCACGCATCGATGAACGCAGCCCAGACGGCTTGCGGTGAAGGAAGGAACAGCGGCGGCACCCAGTGAAGCGCGGTCGCCGCCCACCATAGCGACGCGATGGCAATCACCGATATCACGCTCAAGCCGAAGGTCGAACCCTCGCCCGGCAGCCCGCGAGCTTTGCCGCGACGCTTGTTCCGCTGGTTCCGTTTGACCGTCGCAGGAACGCTGTCTACCGGTTCGACCGCACTCATTGCACGGCCTCGTTCGGCTGATGAAGGCGATGCACGAGCCGCTCGCGCCATTCGATGAACTCGGCCGACGATTTGACAGCACGTGCATCGCGCGATTCGAGAAACCGCCGTGCGAACGGCAAGGCATGACTCTCGGCGATCCGTCCCGGTCCGGGCGTCATCAGCACCAGCCGCGTCGCGAGAAAGAGCGCCTCCTCGACGCTATGCGTAATAAAGAAGATCGTCTTGCGCGTGCGGCCCCAGACATCGAGCACGAGTTCCTGCATGGCTTCTCGCGTGAAGGCGTCGAGCGCCCCCATCGGTTCGTCCATCAAGAGCATCTGCGGATCGCTCGCCAGAGCCCGCGCAATGCCGACGCGTTGCTGCATCCCGCCTGACAATGCATAGGTCTTCGCGTGAGCATGGTTGTCGAGTCCGACCAGCGTGAGCATTTCGCGTGCGATCTTCGTACGCTCACGCTTGCCGACACCCTGGAAGCGCAAGCCGAGCGCGACATTGTCGAGCACGTCGAGCCACGGCATCAGCGCATACTTCTGGAACACGACACCCCGTTCGGCACCCGGCCCGTCGATCCGTTCGTCGTTGAGCCGTATCTCCCCCTCGGTCGGATCGATAAAACCCGCGATGCAGTTCAGCAAGGTCGTCTTTCCGCAGCCCGACGCACCGAGCGCGACGACAAACTCGCCGCTTTCAACGCGCAGGTTCACACCCTCGATCGCGGCACTCGTCGCGCCTTCATACGTGAGCCCGAGTCCGCGGATGTCGAGTGTGGTCACCGCGCGGCCTGTTGGACGAAGCGCGGGTCCACGCCGACGGAGTAGTCCGGCAACACATTCTGAATCGTGCCCTGTGCCTTGAGGAAGCTCGCGGTGGCCGCGAGTGACTTCGCCGCGCCCGATTGCCTGCCGCCGCCGAGCCAGGTCGGCGATGCCTGTTCAGCCGCCGACGGGAACGCATAGAGCGCGAGGCTCGCGGGAACATCAGCCGGTGTCGCGCCCGATTCCTTCGCGACCGCCTGCACCTGCGCGGACGTGGCCGTCCATGCGCTCTTGTTGTCGCGATACTGCGCGTCGGTCGCGGCAAGGATCTTGACGAGATTTTCGACGAACGCGGCGTTGTCCTTGTCCTGCGCGAACTTGCGTGAAACGACAAAACCGTCGAAGGTCGCCTTGCCGGAATCCTTCGCCACTTCACCCGAGGTGATCAGCACCTTGCCGTTCTTCTTCACGGTGGCGAGCACCGGATCCCAGATATACGTCGCGTCGATGTCGCCGCGTTCCCATGCCGCTGCCACTTCGGGCGGGCGAAGATTGACGATCTTCACCGTCGACGGATTGACACCCGCGTCCTGCAACGCAACCAGCGCATGGAAGTGCGAGGTCGAGACAAATGGCAAACCGATCTTCTTGCCCTTGAGGTCGGTGATCTTCGTGACGCCGGAACCGTCGCGCGCCACCAGCGCTTCGGCGTCGTTGATATTGTCGAGAATCCAGAACAGCGAAATGTCCACGCCTTGCGAAAGGCCCGCCGCAATCGGGCTCGAACCCGCTTCGCCGAGCTGGATCGAGCCCGAGGCGAGCGCGCGGATCACATCGGCGCCGCCGCCAAGCTTACGATAGGTCACCTTGTAGCCGGTCGCCTTCTCGACTTCACCCGTCGCCTGCGCATAGCGCCAGGGCACCACCATGTCCTGATAGCCGATCACGACTTCGCGGGGATCGGCATGCGCGGGCGACACGGCCGCACTCGCCAAAGCGAGCGAGACTACAGACAAGTTTATGAAAGCCTGGAAGCGTTTCATCGAGATTCCCACGGGAAAGGTCTAGGTAGGCAGAGACTATAGGGAATTTATGGCGCCTCGGTTCGAAGCATTCGTGCATTGTAAATGACACAAATATTGGGCTACTACTCGATGCTTCTGTACATTCTAAATGACGCCAATAGAGCATTATCACGTCCGAACTGGATGGCAAAGACCGATTCGAGAAATCGATATCACAATATATTGAGAGACTCCGATTGACCGGCACGGAGGCGATTGATCATCATATCGAGTTGCATCCAGCATAGTGAAAGCACCATGAAACCCTCCACGAGCCCTACCATCGCCGTAGCCGAGACCACCGATCCGCTGCGGATCGCCGTAATCGGCGGCGGCTTCACGGGACTCGCTTTCGTGATCCATGCGATCCGCGCAAGCCAGAAAGTCCGCGATGGCGTCACGCCTCCACGGCTCCAGTTCGAGTTGATCGAGCGCAATGCCGAACTCGGCCGCGGCATTGCTTACAGCACCCGCGACCCGCTGCACCGGATGAATGTCCCGAGCGACCGCATGAGCCTGTTCGGTAGCGATCGAGCCCACGCGACACGCTGGCTGATCGAGCACGACACGCTCGATTCCGGTTGTACGGATCAAAATGGGGCTCACTACGTGTCGCGTGAGCACTATGGGACTTATGTCCTCGCGACACTGCGCGACGCGCTCGCCGCGGCGGGAGATCGCGTCAGCTTCAACCACCGGCAAGCGTCCGCGTCGGCGATCCGTGCAAACACATCGGGGCATGAGGTGGCGCTCGACAATGGCATCGCCCTCGCGGCCGATCGTGTTGCACTCTGCATCGGCCACGCGCCCCCTGCTCTACCCTGCGCCGTGTCCGAAAGCGCATTGCGCGACCCCGCGCTCATCGCCAATCCATGGGCACTTGACGCGTTTAAAACCATTGCGCCCGACGCATCGGTCCTGATCGTCGGTACCGGCTTGACCATGGCCGATTGCGCGGTCAGCCTGCTGGCGCGCAACCACCGTGGACCGATCACGGCGATTTCGCGACGCGGACTGCTGGCCCAGCCCCACGGCATTTTTTCAGACGCGGCCGACTTTCTCGATGAAGCGCCGCCTCCGCAGACCGCGCGACGGCTGTTGCGCATGCTTCGAGACCGGATTGCCCGCGATGAGAACCGCATCGGCTGGCAGCCGGCAGTCGACGCGCTGCGTTTCGATCTTCCCCGGATCTGGGGTGCACTCCCTCAGCGGGAAAAACAGCGTGTCATCAAGCGGCTGCTTCCGTTCTGGGATGTCCATCGCTTTCGTGTCGCCCCGCAAGTCCACGCGGCGCTTCAGGAAGCGATCGATTCAGGGCGTATCGCCATCGAGACGCTTGGGATCGCCGGCATCGAGCGCACGGATGGCGGTTTGCTTGCAACACTGCGGCAACCAGGCGGCCAGATCGAGCGGCGCACCTTCGAGCGCATCGTGTTTTGCACGGGGCCCGCGCGCAATATCGCGGCCGATCCGCTGGTACGCTCGCTGCTCGATGCAGGCCGCGCACGACTCGACGAGACGGGGTTCGGGCTCGATGTCGACGTTCGCAGCAGGATCAGGAATCGCGACGGCGAACTCGTACCGGGGCTCTTCGCATTCGGTCCGATCACGCGGGGCACGTTTGGAGAAATGACCGGCGCACCCGATATCGCAAAGTATCTTGAGAATCTCTTCATCCAGGCGGGAGAGGACATGTTCGGCAGGCCTGCGCCCCTACGCGCCATGTCAGCCTCGAGGGCGGTTGGCGAGTCCTGATCGTCATTCCGCCCGGCACGGCGGCCCACCGGCGTACCCGGCTTGCATCCGAGCCGAGGTACGCGGATTGCTACCTTTAGCCATCCACCTCACACGGCGCCGCCGCAGGAGTGCATATGAATATCGATCATTTCATCCTCATCCGCGCCCTACCCGCCGGCCTGCTATCGGCTGCACTGGTCGTGGCCTCGTTCAACGTGCACGCGCAATCGATCGGCAAGGTGGTGCTGGTATCCGACAGCGGTGCTTCATCGACCAGTACAGGAAACACCAGCGGGACAGCGGGGGGCGCCACCGGTAGCACGGTCGGCGGTGGCTCGACTCAGGGCGGCACCAACGAGGGCGGAGACAAAGGAACGGGCGGGGGCAGAGGAGCGGGCTCCGCCGGTTCGACTCCGCGGGACACCGGCGGTTACTGAAGCGCGGGCCCCCTCCACGTCAGCGTTCAGGCGAATTCCCGGGTTCCAGGCCTTTTTCAGGCAGGACGAGTGCCCTTTCGAGCACATCGAGCGCCACGGGCTTCACGAGGTATTCGTCAAAGCCTGCCGATTGCCCACGAGCACGGGCACGCGCGGAACCAAAGGCCGTGAGCGCCACGATGCGCAGTCTCTCGTGCCCGACTCGTGCGCGCAGGCGCCGGGCGACCTCATAGCCGCTCAAATCAGGCAGGTCGATATCCAGCAGGACGACGGCCGGATCAAATGCCGTGACCGCATAGAGCGCATCGTTCGCGGTATGGGCCTGCTTTACCACATGCCCCTCGAGCGACAGCAGCGTGCAGAGCGCCTCGGCGGCATCGGCGTTGTCATCGACGATCAAGATGCGTGTGGACGCCGTCTTGTGCATGCTCGGAAAACGCGACACGAGCGCCTCCGGCGGCGGCGTGCTCGTGGGCAGCCTCACGAGGAACGTGCTGCCGCGGCCGATGCCCTGGCTCGCGGCGGTGATGGTGCCACCATGCAACTCGACAAGGCTGCGCGTGATGGCGAGCCCCACACCCAGGCGGTTGGCGTGAGTTTCAGCGCCGAAGGTCGCTGCGGAAAAGACATTGAATATATGCGCGATCGCCTCGGGTGCAATCCCCACGCCATTGTCCCTGACGCGAATCATCAGCGCATCGCCTTGCCGATCGATGGTCAGTTCGACCGTGCCGCCTTCCAGCGCATGCGTGACGGCATTGTCCAGCAGGTTATCCATCACTTGCCGAAGCCTTACCGGATCGCATTCCATGCGGATGCTGCCGGCCGGCAACTGCGCGACGAGATGCTGACGCAGCGCATCGATGCGAGGTTGAAACGCCTCGAGCGCTTCGCGGCCGATCTCGGCGATGTCGACCCATTGTTTGCGCAATGTGACCTGCTGCCGCTGCACACGCGCGCCGTCGACCAGTTCTTCGACCAGCCGCGCAAGATGCGCGACATGGCGATCGATCACATCGAGCCATTTGCCCTGCCGCTCGTCGCCGGACAACATGCGCAGCACATTCGCCGCATGCCCGATGGGGGCAAGCGGATTGCGCAGCTCATGGGCGAGCAACGACAGGAATTCCGCAGTGGGATCCTCGCTGCCGGGCAGGCGCTGCAAGCTTTTATCGGCCGACATTTGCAAATATTCCTCGCCTTGCACGAAACATTAATATCGGATCGTTCCGCACCCTCTTCCATGGAAGCGACAAACCGCCCTCCCGGTCTGGTTCGCCGTCAGTGCTTTTCATTGCCGTTGCGGGCTCCGGCGGGCCGGAATAGGCGGGCCGTCCAGAGCGGCAAAGTCGCTTCGCAGAGCGCGCCGTGGCGCCCGGTCGAGATCGCCCTGACCGTCCCGCCAAGCAAGGACGCGATGCCTTCGCCACATCGATGCCCAATCCCGCCTGCTTGCTCTCATGCGGCTCAGCGTCACTATCTGCACTTAAATATGCAAGCGCCGTGCCAACATGAGATGCTTCGATGCGCCAGCGATCGTCCGCGCCACGGGAAAATGAAAACGTGACTCTCCCTGTCCGCGCCCGGCTCAACGCATACCGGAGCAGATTGGCCGCAATTTGCCTCAGGAGTTCCGGATCACTGACTACCTCCCCGAGCCCCGCATCGAAACTGCCTTCAAGCGTGAGTCCGCCGGCGGCGGCCCGTGCCGAGAAATCCTGCAGCAGTTCATCGAACAAAGGCCGCAAGGTCGTTCGTTTTGCAACGACCTCGACATCTCCCGAGAGGACCGCCGCGTACTTGCGCAACAGGGCGGCGAATGCATCCAGATCGGCGAGATGGTGCTGGACGAGGACGGGTAAGGCTGGGCTCTCGACCGCCCCATCGCGCAACAGCGGCCGGGCGATCAGGTGCAACTCTTCTGCCACGGCGGACGGCAAAAGCGCGCGGGAGGCGGCGAGATCGGCGAGCCGGCCGTTGCCGATCCGCAGTTGCGCATTGGCCTCTTCGAGTTGCCGCTGATAGTCGGTGTCCCGTGCGTGCTGTTCCCCGATGAACTGCTTGACCGAGGTGCGTGTGACGAAACTGAAGAACTCTTCCACCAGGGTGCGCGCGCCCTCTTCGGCGATGGCATCCGCTTTTCGAGATACGGCGCCGACCTCGGACAGCACGATCCGCCGCAAGACGTCGAGTTCGCGCAGCAGTGCGTCGAGCTGGTATCCCTGCTCCCAGCGGTGCTGCCCATGCTCCTGCGCATCTTCCCGGGCCTCACCCGCGAGCGCATTGGCATCCCGCCAGCGCAGGAACTGGCACAGATCTCGAAACACACTCGGAAGGTGGTCGAGCAGCTGCGTATGAGTCAGTTGATCAGTGGCCTCGATGTCCGCATCGGCCTCGACGGTGCGCAGCCAGCGCTGCGCAATGGCCTCACGTTGTGCGGCAAGGTGATCCGCTACGAGCACCATGGAAAATTGCGCGGCGTCCGTCATCGCATTGACTTCCCATCTCAAGCCAACATGCCGAAAGCGGGCACGCGCCACTTCGAGGAAAATACAGTGTAAGCGTTACGATGAAAGCGGGCGCCGATCTCCGGGATCGGCCGCCAGCCGGCGCGCACCGGGCTCTCCCGGCGCGCGTCTCAGTGAACCAGCGCCTCGCCCTCGTCCCGATTGACGGTAACGTCCTGCGGACGATTGATCTGCTTGACGATCAATGCAATGCACGAAACCAGTCCGGCAATCGCGACGACCGCGAAGATGCCCGCAAACGAGAAATGCCGGCGCTCGAGTTCGGCGACGAGGAACGATCCGCCAATGCCTCCAAAGCGGCCGATGCCGAGCATCCATGCCACACCCGTCCCCCGCCCCTGTGTCGGATAGAAAGCAGCGGCCAGCGCGGGCATCGACGATTGCGCGGTATTCATCAGCACCCCTGCGGCAAACACGACGAGCATCAGCAAGCCGACGTTACCGACCGCCTGGCCGATCGCATACACGCTGATGGCGGTGAGCGCATAGCAGGCTGCGACGACCTTAGTGGCGTTGAATCGATCCATCAGCACGCCGCACAGCACGGCTCCGACGCCACCGAGCGGGAACAGCGCCGAAACCCGCGTGGCAAGCTGCGGCGTCAGGCCGGCTTCCTTGAGCAGGATCGGCATCCAGTTGATCGATGCGTAGAAGATGACGAGACCCATGAAGTAGGCGAGCCACAGCATGACCGAACCGACAATGTAGGGACGCGAAAGCATCAGTTGAATGCCTTGCTTGCCCTGTACCGCCGGCGCCTGCTCCGTCATGAAAAACGAACCCGCGGTGGCTGCCCGGGAAGACATGCGCATGAGCACCGCGCGTATTTGTTCGACCGGTTTGCGCTTGGCCACCATATAGCGAACCGACTCGGGCATATTGAAAAAAAGCAGTATCGCCAGCAACAGCGGCGCCGCGCCGCCGAACACCAGCACGCTGCGCCAGCCGAACGTGGGAATCAGCCACGCAGCGAGAAAGCCCCCGGCGGCCGCACCCAGCGGGAAGGCGCAGAACATCAGGTTGACGATCGTCGCCCGGCGGCTGTCGGGGCAGTATTCGCTCATCATCGTGACCGCGTTGGGCATCGCCGCGCCGAGTCCGATCCCGGTGACGAAGCGAAGCACCGTCAATTCAGACAGGTCCACCGAAAAGGCCGATGCCAGGCATGCGACACCGAAAACCAGCAGCGACAGGATGAGCAGCAGACGACGGCCGAGACGATCGGAAAGCGAGCCCGAGATGAGTGCTCCACAAGCGAGCCCGAACAATGCCGCACTCAAGACCGGAGCCAGCGCGGGCCGGCTGATATGCCATTCGGTGATCAGCGAGGGCGCGAGAAAGCCGATTGCCGCGGTATCGAAGCCATCGAGCAGAACGATCCCGAAACACATTGCGAAAATGAGCCACTGGAAGCCGCGAAACGGGCTTTCGTTGATGAACGTCTGAACGTTCACAGCCGGGTTTTCACTCATGGAGTTTTCCCTCGCATCGAACGAGGGGCATACGGCGGGAATGGCGCATTGCTTGTCTCCTGGCGAATTTAGTTGTGGCCGGTAGTCTGGCCTTGGGCACCAACTCGCACAATGCAATATTGAGCATACACAGTATGCGATAAAGCGATATTGGTCCGGCATTTGCCATAGGGACCTGTTTCAAGCGTGAGCGGCACGGACACGGCATAATATTCGGCTGTGCGTCTCGTGCTGCATCATTCGCTGCACGCCACCTTTCTGGCCGTGTTCGCGATCTCGGCCGCGATCCTGCTGACGGCGAGACTCGTCCCCTAAGTCTCGATGAAGCCGATGCGCCCAGTGTCTGCGCACGAGGCGCTTGAATAGATCGATCAGGAGAATCCCCCTATGAAAATCGCCGTGATGGGCGCGGGCGCGGTCGGCTGCTATTACGGCGGCATGCTGGCGCGTGGAGGACATGAGGTCGTGTTGATCGCTCGCCCGCAGCATGTCGAAGCGATCAAGCGCGACGGCTTGCGGCTGGAAACCCGAAGCTTCGACGAACACGTACGTCTGTCGGCCAGTAGCGAGGCGAGTGCGGTCGAAGGCGCGAACGTGGTGCTCTTCTGCGTGAAGTCCAACGATACGGAAAGCGCCGCGGCCGGCCTCGGGAAATACCTCGGGCCGAGCGCGCTGGTGTTGACACTACAGAACGGCGTCGAGAACGCCGATCTGCTGCGCACGCTGATACCACAGGAGGTCGCGGCCACCGTGGTGTATGTCGCGGCGGAGATGGCGGGTCCCGGTCACGTCCTGCATCATGGACGGGGCGACCTGATCATCGAACCCTCGCGCTCGAGTGAAGACATTGCCCGCCGCTTCAGTGCCGCGGGTGTGCCCACAGAGATCTCGGACAATGTTCGCGGAGCGCTCTGGGCCAAGCTGATCCTCAACTGCGCTTACAACGCGCTCTCCGCGATTGCGCATCTGCCTTACGGCAAACTCGTGCAAGGCGTCGGTGTTCCCCCAATCATGCATGACGTCGTGGACGAATGTCTCGCCGTTGCCAAGGCGGACGGCGTCTCCATTCCAGGAGATCCCCATGAGGCGGTACGCCGGCTTGCAGCAAGCATGTCGTCACAGTACTCGTCCACCGCGCAGGACCTCTCGCGCGGCAAGCGCACGGAAATCGATCATCTCAATGGCCTGATCGTACGTCGCGGCGAAGCGCTGGGCGTTCCGACACCGGTCAACCGCGTGCTCCATACGCTCGTGAAGCTGATCGAAGGTAAGCGGGCTGGCACGGCCCAATCCTGAAGGCGACGCGTCAAGCATTGCAAGCACGTCGATGGAATTGACGATTCGATCCCAACAGTCAATATGCGTGTGCCACGATATCGGCGACTTTCAATGCTTGCGATTATTACCCAGGTAAGATTAGTAACCGTCCGTATTACAGATGGCGTTTCTTGCGTGCTATCTTCTGATATGTTTCATTCGCCCGGCTAGTCTCCATACGGGTACGCCGCAGCCTTTCGGGGCCGACAGGCACAGTTCAGAACCTTTACTCCAACAAGCCTCGTGGACCGCTCAGCGCGGCGCCTCTGGCTTGCACCGTTCCCTATCATGTCCATCGATCTTCTCGTTGATCAGGCTTCCTCGCATCATCGCGAAGGACGCTTCGATCTCGCCGAAACTCAATATCGCGAAGTGATCGATACGGAGCCGGATCACTGGGGTGCCGGCTTCGGACTCGCGCAGTTGCTGATTCGAATCAACCGTTTCGACGATGCCATCCGCTGGCTTACCTGGCTTCTGCATAACACGCACGACGGCGCGTCGGTCCATCGGCAGCTTGGTCTTGCCCACGCCTGCAAAAACCAGCTGGATATCGCGCTCAGACATTTCCAGAAAGTCCTCGACCTGGAACCTGACAACCCCGCCACCTTGCACGTCATCGCCAATTTCCAGCAGGAGCTCGGTCGGGATGAGGACGCCAAGGCCACCTTTCGCCGCGCGCTGGAATTGAAGCCGCTGATCACGATCCCGGCGGTCCAGGCTCCGCCCGATTTCCGTGCCTTGTTCGTCTTTGCACCGGGTGGGGGCAATACGCCCTTCACCTACCTCGTCGAGCAGGCGGGGTTCGAAAGCAACGTCGTCAGTTTGCTGGCGGACTTTGACTACGATATCGAGGGATTGCGCAGCCATGCAGACGTGGTGATCAATCTCATTGCCGACGTCGATCAGAGTCAGGCCTTGCTTGGACCCGCGCAAGCCCTGATCGAGCGCATTGGCAAGCCTGTCGTCAATCATCCGCGACTGATCGCCGACACGAGCCGCGATTCGATCGCGCGGCGTCTGGCCGGAACACCGCACTGTCACGTTCCGCAAACGCGGTTCTTTTCCGCGGCCGAGTTGGAAGCGGTGCGCTCCGGCGACGTGCAACCGCCTTTGTCGTTCCCGCTGCTGGCGCGCCCGGCCGGCACGCATGGCGGCAAGGACTTCGTGAAAGCGGATAACCCGTCACGGCTAGATGCATTCCTGACCCGGCATGGCCAGTGCGGGCACTATCTGACGCCGTATGTGGACTACCGTTCGAATAACGGGTACTTCCGCAAGTATCGATTCATCTTCGTCAACAACGAGATCCTGCCGTACCACCTTGCCATCGGCGACGGATGGAAAGTCCACCACGCCACCACCAATATGGCCAACCGTTCCTGGATGCAGGCCGAGGAACAACGGTTTCTCGAAGACCCGTGGCAAGTCTTTGGCGCATCACAACAAGCGGCACTACAGTCGATGCGGGACGTGATCGGACTGGACTACTTCGGCATCGATTGCGGACTCGATCGTGAAGGTGTCGTTGTCATGTTCGAGGTCAATGCGTGCATGCTGGTTCATGGGAACAACGACGCCTTCGGCTACAAGACAGTCGCCGTGGAACGCATCAAGCGGGCATTTCACTCCATGCTGGAAGGCCGTTCGAAGTAGCGCTCTCGCCGGCTCATGCACACCCTGCGGCCGAGTCTTCGTCGACCCGCCGCAGCGCTCAATCCATCTTCGGCGTGACGCCCGTCGATACCTCCGCGCGCAGGAAATCGAAATCGACGCCCTGGTCAGCCTGTGTCACGGTTTCGAGGAACAACTTCCGATAACCGCGCCCTGCCCTGGGCTCGTGCACGGGGTTCTCGCGCGCACGCTGCGCAAGTTCCTCGTCGGAGATCAACAATGAAATCTCACGCGCGGCCACGCTCAGCCGGATCCGGTCACCGTTGCGCACATGGGCAAGCGGACCACCGACCGCCGCCTCAGGGGTCACGTGCAGAACGATCGTGCCGAATGCGGTGCCGCTCATGCGGCCGTCGGAGATGCGCACGATGTCCTTGACGCCCGCGCGGCCGAGCTTTTTCGGAATCGGGATGTAACCCGCTTCAGGCATGCCCGGCGCACCCTTCGGCCCGATGTTCTTGAGGACAAGAATATCGTCCGCCGTGACGTCGAGGTCGTCGGAATCGATGCGCTCCGCCATGTCCTCCGCATTCTCGAACACCACCGCCCGCCCTTCGTGTTCCATCAACGCTGAGTTTGCAGCCGATTGCTTGATGATCGCCCCGCGCGGGGCGAGATTGCCTTCGAGCACGGCGATGCCGCCCTGTGGGTAGATCGGACGATCGAATGGCTTGATGACGTCCTGCACGAATCCCGGCCCGCTCGCTTCGAGTTCCTCGCCGAGCGTGCGACCCGTGACCGTCAGCGCATCCAGCTTCAGCAAGGGCTTGAGCTCACGGAGCAAGGCCGCCATGCCACCCGCGTGATGGAAATCTTCCATGTAGTGCTGGCCTGAAGGCTTGAGGTCGACCAGCACCGGCGTCTCGCGGCCCATCCGGTCGAGCGCCTTCAGGTCCACTTCAAGGCCGCAGCGGCCCGCAATCGCGGTCAGGTGAATGATGCCGTTGGTCGAACCGCCGATCGCAAGCAGCACGCGCATCGCGTTGTGAAATGCATCAGGCGTGAGTACCTTGTCGATGGTCAATTGTTGCTGCGCCATCCGCACGGCCTGCATGCCGGTTCGCTCGGCTACGCGCATCCGGTCCGCGGTCACGGCAGGTGGCGATGCGCCGCCGGGTACGGTCATGCCGAGTGCCTCGGCAATGCAGGCCATCGTGCTCGCCGTCCCCATCACGGAACACGTGCCCACGCTCGCAACCAGTTGATCGTTGACGTCGGCGATCTCCTGCTCGTCGATCTCGTCCGCGCGGAACTTGCCCCAATAGCGGCGGCAGTCGGTGCACGCACCCACCCGCTCCGAGCGGTGCGAACCCGTCAGCATCGAACCTGTGATCAACTGGATTGCAGGCAAGCCCGCGGACGCGGCGCCCATCAGTTGCGCGGGCACGGTCTTGTCGCAGCCGCCGATCAGCACGACCGCATCCATGGGCTGCGCGCGCAGCATCTCCTCGGTGTCCATCGACATGAGGTTGCGCAGATACATGCTGGTCGGCGCCGAAAAGCTCTCGTGAATGCTGATGGTCGGAAATTCCATCGGCAGGCCGCCCGCGAGCATCACGCCGCGCTTGACTGCCTCGATCAGTTGCGGCGCATTGCCGTGGCATGGGTTATACGCGCTGCCGGTGTTGACGATGCCGACCACCGGACGCTCGAGCGCGCTGTCGGTGTACCCCGCACCCTTGATGAAGGCCTTGCGCAGGAAGAGCGAAAAGTCATTGTCGCCGTAGTTCGTCAGCCCCTTGCGAAGGCCGAAGCCCGGTTTGTCTGTCATGGTATCGGTTCGCCGCTTCGTCAATGACGCACCCTATCACGGCCCCGTTTGCACATGGGGCCAGCGACTCGGCGCTTACTCAGGCAATCCTTCGCTCGCGTCGCCGATGAGGCGCAGCGCGACGGCTGGGTCGTCGATCGTATCGATCGCGAGCATCGCAAAACGCGCGAGAAACAAGAACGTGCTGGCTTCGCCCAGTTGGGTCATGGTCTTGCACAGTCGGGTATAGACGGCATCGAGGTCGCTGTCGGTCATGGCGTTCTCCTTTATCAGCTTGGTCGTGATCACGGGTTAAGGGCGTGGTGAATGGCTCCCGCAATATCTGTGGCTGCTACTGCGTGCCAGCGCCCCAGTACATGACCGTCCGGACGAACCAGGTACGCGGTGCCACGTTTGGCGCCGTACATGGCAAAGAGCCGACCCGTATGGTCCCAGTTGTGATCGCGTTTAGTCACATGCAGATGCGCGGTCAGGGCAATCATCTTGAATGGCAGCTTCTCGCCTTCAAGCGCTTCTTCGAGCGCAGAAAATTCCTCAGGTACGCGACCGTCCTCGCTGAAATACAAGGCTGTGAAGCAGGGGGAGATAAGGTCTGTCAGGTGAGCCTCCCGCGCGTTGCCACCCTCGACGATCGTCAAGGGGCACTCGGGAAGCACGGCACCTGGCACAGGACCTGCCGTAAACGCGCCCGGCTTTGTTTCCGCAGCGTTTAGCGGCGACGCGATATAGGTGATGGCCGAAGTCTGCCGCGGGTTGATCAACGAACGCAAACGTTCATGCTTGATCGCCAGACTCAACACGGCCTTGCGCATCAGCTCGAAGGCGAATGACGGGGGCGCCATGAATTCGGTACTCTTGGTGCCGTGCCTGAGGTTCTCATGGGCGGCAAAGACGCGCTCGGCCGAATAGCTGTCGAGCAGTTCCTCGGAGGCGATGCCGCGGACCACGAAAGCGAGTTTCCAAGCCAAATTGTCGGCGTCGTCAATGCCTGAGTTTGCGCCGCGCACACCAAAAATCGGGACCAGGTGGGCTGCATCGCCGCCAAACAGAACGCGGTCATGACGATAGCTCTCCAGGGTCAGGGCATTGGCCTTATAGAGGGTGATCCAGATCGGCGCCCAGGTGCCACGCTCGCCCATCATGTCCAGCAGGCTCTGCACTCGCGGCATCACGTTCTCCGGCTTCACGGCCTGTTCGGCGTCTTCGCCGTCACGCAGTTGATAGTCGATGCGCCAGACATTGTCCGGCTGCTTGTGGACCAGGACGGTGGAACCGGGGTTGGACGACGGATCGAAGTAGGCCAGGCGCTCGGTCGGCCGGTCGCTCTCAAGCTCGATATCGACGATCACATAGCGGCCCTCGTAGCTCGTGCCCTTCAACTGCAGACCTAGCGCCTCGCGAATCGTGCTGCGCCCGCCGTCACAGGCGACGACCCAGTCCGTGTTGAGCGAATAGTCGCCTTCGGGGGAGTCAAGTCTAAGTGTGGCGCCGTCTGCGCGCGAATCGATCGCGATGACCCGTGTCTGCCAACGGATGTCAATCAAATCCGCTTTCTTTTCTGCGGCGTCCAGCAGGAATTGCTCGATATGGTATTGGGCGAGGTTCACCATTGGCGGCAGCTTCTGGTTCTCATCCTCCGGCATCTTGAAATGCAGCACTTCGGTGTCGCGGTAGAAGCTGCGCCCACCGGCCCATGGCAGGCCGGTGTTCAAGAATCCTTCCACTGCGCCCAGACGCTCAATGATCTCCAGGCTCCTGCGCGAGATGCAGATGGCACGGCTCCCATGACACACGGAGTCGTCGGCTTCGATCAATACGGAGGGAATGCCATGATTCGCGAGGCCGAGTGCAACAGTCAGGCCGACCGGACCGCCACCAACGATCGTGACCGCGTGTCGCTTTGTCTCGACGCCATTGCCCAACTGCGGGACCTTGGAGGCGTATTTTTTCGCAGTAAAGGGATAGGCTTTAAATTCCATCATTTGCTCCTTAACCAATTCTTCAACGAAGTGTGGCTGGGGACCGGGCATGGCCCGTCCTTCGTTGTTCGCCACTTCGCCACAGTTTGAGGTGCACAACCCGCGCGACGAGCATCGTCTAACTCACGCTGCCTGAAGGTTAGGCGCGGCGTTGGCGGGGCGACCCGATCGGCGGCACTACCACTACGATGGCGCCGATCACGAGCAGTGCCGCTGCATAGAGCAACCCGGCCGAGAAACTATGCGTGAGGTCTTTCAGCCAGCCCACCACTAGTGGATTCAAAGCTGAGCCGATGTTGCCAGTGGCATTGATCACCGCGATGCCGACCGCGCGGGCTCGGAAGCTCAGCGCATGATCGGGCGTCGTCCAGAAGATCGACATGGCGGTGTACGAACCTGCCGATGCCAGGCAGTAGGGCGTTGGCTCTGGCGCGATACTTACTGGGAAACCAGTAGGTCATGTAGAGCAGAATGCCCGGCAGAAAGCCGGCCTCGGTCACGCCGACCAACACGCGCAGCAGGTATAAGGTGCCCGGACTGCTCGCGAACAGGGTCGCCGTAGACGCCATGTCCCAGGCGATCATGATGGTCCCGATCCATCTCCTCGCACCAATACGCGCCAAGGCGATATTGCTCGGAATGCCAAAAGCGATGTAGGCGATGTAAAACAACGTCGTGGCCAGACCGAACTGGGTCCCCGAAAGCCCCAGGTCCTTAATCATCGTCAGCCCGGCGAATCCGATATTGATCCGATCCAGAAACGAGACGAAGAAGAGAATGAAGAGGAATTACAGTAGGTGTCGCGAGACCTTTGCGATGACGTGCTTTTCTTGCGCGGTGGGGTCCGGCCCGGCGTCATTCGAAGTCTGTTCGCGCAACGGGTCGCGCTCGGCCCATGGGGTCGTTTCCATGTGTGTTGTCTCCACGATGTAGGGCTATGTCGAGCGCCAGAGCGCTCAATGCAATCAGGTCAGGTCCGTGCGGGAGGCGAGGTGGGGCGATGGCTGAAGTATGGAGTGCCGCCAATTGGCGATGTCCCCACCGGGGATGAGGTCAGGAGCGTGGTTTGACATGGTCGGTGTCTCCCAGGACATCTGCGCCGTTGTGCTCTTTGTCGTGGTGCGTCATCACACGTGGCGATAGCCCCCGCGAAACCGCTTACGCGGTCGAGATGCTTTCGCCGAACACACGCGATGCTCTACCGACCCATCACCCGTGATATGCGTAGCCTCTGAAGGCTGTCTCATTCTTCAGCCTCGGCGGCTTGCGTCACACGGATGGATGCGGTGCAGGTCCCTTCATGGCCGCTGTGGCGGGTGCCCGAAGGCGCGCCCGAGCCGCCGCCGTGTGCGTTTGCGCGACAGAACGGCTGACGTCGGCGTCAAGTGAGGCGCCCAGCCTGAACATCGAAACGGACGCTTTCAGATCGCCTGCCTGCGACTCGAGCGAGCTGGCAGCCGCCGCCGCCTGCTCGACCAGCGCCGCGTTCTGCTGCGTGACGACATCCATCTGCGTGACGGCTTGGTTGACCTGGCCGATGCCCTTGCTTTGTTCCCGCGAGGCGGCGGTGATCTCCCCCATGATGTCGGTCACGCGCCTGATCTCGTGCGTGATCTCGCGCATCTTCGCACCCGCTTCCCGTACATGACCGGCACCTGCCTGCACGCGCTGCACGGAATCTTGGATCAACTCCTTGATTTCCTTCGCGGCCGTCGAGGAGCGCTGTGCCAGCGAACGCACTTCCGAGGCCACCACTGCGAAGCCTCGCCCCTGCTCACCCGCCCGCGCCGCTTCGACCGCTGCGTTCAATGCAAGGATATTGGTCTGGAACGCGATGCCCTCGATGATGCCGACAATATTGGCGATCTTGTCCGAGCTGGCGTTGATGCCCTCCATGGTTTCGACCACGCGCGACACCACCGTGCCCCCCTGCTCCGCCACCTGGGAAGCCTGCGCAGCGAGCTGGTTAGCCTGACTGGCATTGTCGGTATTCTGGCTAACCGTCGAGGTCAGTTGCTCCATGCTCGACGCCGTTTCCTCGAGCGAGGCGGCCTGCTCTTCGGTGCGCTGTGACAGGTCCTGGTTTCCCGCGGCTATCTGGTGCGTGGCGGTAGCGATCGAGTCGGCGGATAGTTTGATCGTGCCAATCGTTTGTGCGAGCTGCTCCTGCATACGCTTCATCGAAAACAGCAGGCTCGAGCGGTCATCTGGTGCCGTCTTCACCATGGCAGTCAGATCGTTATTGGCAATCTGGTTGGCAATCTCGGCGGCATAGGACGGCTCGCCGCCCAGCGAGCGGAAGATGCCCCGATTGAGCAGCACAACGATAGTCGACAGGGCACCGGCCAGCACCACCAGAATCCCGAGGCTCTGATACAGCGTCGAGCGGAATGCCGCATCGATGTCGTCGACATAGGCCCCCGTGTTGATAATCCAGTCCCACGGCTGATAGGACACGTTGTAGGTAATCTTCGGGGAGGCTTCGGTTGCTCCTGGTTTCGGAAACGCGTACGCGGTAAAGCCCTGACCGTCACGCTTGATAACAGCGCCCATATCCCTGAAGACGTAGACGCCGTTCGGGTCCTTGTAGTCGCTGACGTCCTTGCCATTCATTTGCGGTTGCATCGGTTGCATCACAACGCGCAATTGCGAACTCAAGATCGCGAAGTAACCGCCTTGGCCGTACCGCATGTTCCGGATGCTGTCCATGGCCAGCTTTCGGGCTTGCTCCACGGGCATGGCGCCCGCGGCCGCCTGATCGCCAAAGGTCTTGACGACACTTAGTGCAACCTCCGACGCATGTTTCAGGTCCGCCTTGCGCTCGTCCAGACGCATTTCTCGAGTCTGGTAAGCGTTATAGATCGATATTCCAGCGAGACACAGCAGGCTCAGGATCAGTGGCAGCCAGAGCTTTTGGACGAAAGACAGCTTCATATGTTTGCAAACCTTTCAGCGTGAGAGCAATCAGCAGATAAAATTGCCGAACCATACAAATGTAAGCGCCTGCAGTACTAATAGTGATAACGGCAATTCACCGCAAATATTCAGAGTTGTTGATGCCTGTTCTTGAGCCGCGCGTGAATGTTGTTTTCCTTGTACGAACCGTTTTCGTCTGCTTCTTCAACATAGAGCGAAAGGGCGAACGAACGCGTATCGAACACGGGCTGCAAATGCTCTTTCACCACGCTGAACAATTCGCTGAAGAAGCGCTTCTTGAAGGCGGGATCGCGTCCGGGGCCGATTTTGGCCGTGACGTTGACGAAGGCGTCGTCGGCCATGCCGTCGGCGATCACGTACTCGGTCAGGCGTATCGCACGCACGCGAATGCCTCCGGTCGGGAATACGCCATCCGAATCACGAAACTTCGCAGCCACCTTTTCGAGTAGATCGCGGATCCCAACCTCCGGGCCGAGGTTATCGGTGTACTCAACGATGCAATGCGGCATGTGTACCTCCTTAAACAATGTTCATGGTCGCCGTAAAGCAACCTGTAGCAAATATCGGAATGGGCTTGTAGAACAGCACTTCGCCTTTGCCCCCTGCCGCTGCCGCGACCGCGATCAGCGTGCGGATCTCGAAGGCGCCTTGCCCCCCTTCCCGGTAGACATCGTCATCCGTATAGGAGAGCAGCGCCTGCCTGTCGTTGCGCGTCCAGCGATGAAGAAAATCGCGATCCCATGCTTCGTTGATCCTTCCCGAATCCGGCGTGGCTGGCCAATGCGAAATGCCTCCGGTACCGACGATTGCAATACGCTCAGGCATTGCGTCTGCGGCACGGCGTATGGCCTCTCCGAACGCCCATGCGCGACTGATTGGCGTGAGCGGAGGCCCTTGGCAGTTGATGTTCGCGGGAACAATAATCAGATCGTCGCGCGGCGTCAGGAAGTGCAGCGGCACTGCGATTCCGTGATCGAACTTCCATTCTTCGCAATACGCGACATCGACTTCGTTCATCACCCCTTTGATCAGCCTGCGCGACAGATCAGCGTTGCCCGGCACACGCCGCCGACGGATCTTCAGGAACGTTTCGTCCTCGATTGGGCCTTCGTAGCTATCTGCCATGCCCAACGCAAAGGCCGGCATGTTGTTCATGAAGAAGTTTCCGAAATGCTCCGCTGCAATCACAATCACCGCGTCCGGCTGCGTTGCCTCGAGCGCTTCACGCATCCGTGCGTAACTTGCGTAGAAGGGATCGCGTAATGCCGGATCTGCCAGTTCTGCACGACCTGTGATTCCTGGCGAATGACTGCACACCCCTGCGAGAACAAGACTCATAGTCCGGCCACCTTTTCATCCATTCGGGTTGTCATTGCATAGACGCCTTCACGCACGGGTCCGTAGATACCGACACCGTCCCGCATTTTCTGCAGGTAATCGCTCCAGGCGATACCGCAAAGCGCTGCGAAATGCATCAGCAACTGCCCGTTCACGCCAAGCACGTAGAGCAGGCCAATGTCCTGTGTTAGCAAGGCGCGTTGTTCCTCGTCCGTCAACTCGTACTCTTTCGCTAGCGCGGGCAGATCGTCTTTGGCACGCTGCCGAGTGGCCGCGTCGCGGTTGATCTCATAGAAGACTTTCTGCAATTGATAAAGGCTCATCGCGGTGTCTCCGGGGCTCCTGGAGGATGGTGCTCGCCAATCGGCCGATATCATCGATTTCCGTAACGGCCAGCTCACCTGGTTTCAGAAAAAAGCGACCGACGGATCGGCCTACCTATGCGGTACTACAATGCATCGGCCGTTCGGCCGGTCATTGGCCGATCCACGAAATGAATCGCAACGATCCCGGCCAGGGTGACACAGACAAACATCGCAGCCACCATAAACAACGATGACGATGTCCATTGAAGATGCATTAGCGCGCCGCCCACCACGGGTCCGATGACGGAGCCGATTCGACCCACGCCAAGACTCCATCCGATGCCAGTCGAGCGCAAATCCGTTGGATAGTAGGTTGCGGACCACGCATTGATACCTGGATGGCCGCCGATAATGGCAAAGCCACTGAGAAAAATGGCCAGAAATACTGCTCCAAGGGACGTCATCACCAGTGGATTGCCAATCGCCGCAGTCGCAGCAACTCCGATGAGAAAGGCCGAAGCCAGTACGGGCAACACGCCAAAGCGGTCCGTCACTCTTCCCAAGGCCAGCGTGCCAACCAGTCCACCGCCCCACAAGGCCGATCCGGCCAACGCTGCCGTCTCCACTGAATGCCCCGCTTCGTGCATAACTGTCGGCAACCAGTTCGAAAGGAAATACATATCGAGCAGGTTCGTGAAATTAATGATCCATAGAAGAATAGTGATACTTGCCCGGCCATCCTTGAATATTTCGATAAACGGCGCGCCTTGCGATTTCTGCTCATTGAAAATGAGGCGTGCCGACGCTGATATCACCTCGGCGCTCCCGACGATACGTGCAAGAAGCCGGCGTACCCGCTCCTCGTCATTCTTCCGAAGTAGAAGAAACTGTACCGACTCCGGCAACGACACCCACAGGAGTACGGCCACGACCAGCGAAATCACGCCGCCAAAGAAAAAGACCGATTGCCAACCGAAAACAGGCATCAGCGCAGCGGCAATGAATCCACCGACCACTCCGCCGACGATATAGCCGACGGAAACCGTCATGATCGACGTCATGCGAATTCGTTTTGGACTGAATTCACCGATCAGTGCCGTCACGTTTGGCATGATGCCGCCGAGGCCCAAACCAGCCGCAAAGCGCAATGCGATGAACTCGGGGATGTCATGGACAAACCCGGTAGCAAACATGCATACGGAAAAGAAGAGCATTGCTCCAATAAGAACGGGACGGCGCCCAACCTTGTCTCCGGCCGCGCTGAGTATGAGCGAGCCGATCAGCATACCGAAGAGCCCCGCGCCAAACACCGGCGACAGCACTTCCTTCGCAATCCCCCACTCGTGAATGACAGCGGGTGCGACATAGCCGATTGCCTGAACGTCGAAGCCGTCCATAACGAGGCATATCGCACAGAGCATGAGAACCAGGAGGCGGTAACGCCCTAAGGGGCGGGTATCGATCAGATCACCAACATCTACAACAAGTGCCATCTTTGTCTCCTCAGTAGCTCTAATTTATTGAAATGTGATGGCAATTATCTTGAAAGCCGTCCATCCGAACGCAATTGCATACACCAGACGCAGCTGCCTTGAGCTCACTCAAGCCAAGCTCTGAAAGTCAGCGCCACCGCCACCCGGTCATCCTCGCGCGAGCTTGGCGCAATTAACACGTCAGGAACCACCGAGTCTCCCCGCGCGCGTGCTTGTCCGCCGTGTCCTTCATGCGCCAAACGATGACGCGTCACGTTCACTCCCAGGCCGCGGCTGCTTCTGAATTCGCGCCGTGCACACGCCATTCAGCGTGTGACAGCCTCTACCCCGCTGTCCTTGCGTGCGTCTAGCAGATCCAGCGCGACATCCACGATCATGTCCTCCTGTCCGCCAACCATCCGGCGGCGTCCGAGTTCAACGAGAATGTCGATTGTCTTCAGCCCATACTTCGCGGCAGCCGCTTCCGCATGGCGCAGGAAGCTGGAGTAAACACCGGCGTAACCGAGCGCGAGCGTTTCGCGGTCGACGCGCACCGGCCGGTCCTGCAACGGACGCACGATGTCGTCGGCGGCATCGAGCAGACCGTACACATCACAGCCGTGATTCCAGCCGAGCCGGTCGGCCGCCGCGATGAAGACCTCCAGCGGTGCGTTCCCCGCACCCGCGCCCATGCCGGCGAGACTCGCATCAATGCGGTCGCAGCCCTCTTCCACAGCCACGATCGAATTCGCCACGCCCAGCGACAGGTTGTGATGCGCATGCATGCCCGTCTGGGTATCGGCCTTCAACACGTCCTTGAAGGCACGAAAACGCTCGCGCACGCCGTCCATTGACAGCGCACCGCCCGAATCCACGACATACACGCAGGTCGCGCCGTAGCTCTCCATCAGCTTCGCCTGCTGGGCGAGCGCCTGGGGTGGCGTCATATGGCTCATCATCAGGAAGCCAACGGTATCCATGCCGAGTTCACGGGCATATTCGATATGCTGCTTCGAAACGTCGGCCTCGGTGCAGTGTGTGGCCACACGTACCACGCGAGCGCCCGCGTCGTAGGCATTGCGCAGGTCGTGCACGGTGCCGACGCCCGGCAACAGCAGTGTCGCCACGCGGGCATGCCTGACCGTTTCCGCTACTGCAGCAATCCATTCCACATCGCTGTGCGCACCGAAGCCGTAGTTGAAGCTCGATCCCGACAGACCGTCACCATGGGCAACTTCGATCGAGTCCACCCGTGCGTCATCGAGCGCCTGAGCGATTGCCTTGACGTTCGGGATAGTGTATTGATGGCGAATCGCGTGGCTGCCATCTCGCAACGTCACGTCCGAAATATAGAGTTTGCGGTTGTTCATCTGCGGCCTCAGGCAACAAGCGGCGCAAGCCGCGTCTCAGCGATACGTTCGGCACAGGCGAGCGCGGCCGAGGTCATGATATCCAGATTGCCCGCGTAGGCAGGCAGATAGTGTGCAGCCCCTTCGACTTCGAGGAAGATCGACGTCTTAAGGCCGTGCTTCGGGCCCAGGCCGGGTACGTTCAACGGTTCGCCCGGTTCGACAACGTCGAACTGCACCTTTTGCTTTAACCGATAGCCTGGCACGTACGTCTGCACGTCTGCGACCATCCGTTCGATGCTATCCGATATCGCCGTTCGGTCCGCCATCTGCGACAGCACGAAGACCGTGTCGCGCATGATGAGAGGGGGTTCGGCCGGATTCAGGACGATGATCGCCTTCCCGCGTGTCGCGCCGCCGAGGCTTTCGATCGCATTGCGCGTCGTCTCGGTGAACTCGTCGATGTTCGCTCGCGTACCCGGGCCCGCCGACTTGCTCGAGATCGATGCGACGATTTCCGCGTAGTGCACCTTTGCGACGCGTGACACGGCCGCAACCATCGGGATAGTGGCTTGCCCGCCGCAGGTGACCATGTTGAGATTTGACGCGTCGAGCTCGGCGTCAAGATTGATTGCGGGAATCACATACGGGCCGATCGCTGCGGGCGTCAGGTCAATCATCCGTATCCCCGGCTTCGCCTCTCGCAGTCGGGCGTCATTTTGCACATGCGCACCGGCGGAGGTCGCATCGAACACGACTTCAATATCGTCGAATTGGGGCAAACGCAGCAATCCCTCCACGCCGTCCGAAGTGGTGGCAACACCCAAGCGCGCTGCGCGCGCCAGACCATCGGAGGCGGGATCGATGCCGACCATCGCCACGATTTCCAGGCGTTTGCCATGCCGCAGGATCTTGATCATCAGGTCAGTACCGATGTTTCCCGACCCGATGATCGCCGCTTTGATTGTCTTCATCGAATTTCCTTTTGCTTGCCGAAACCGACCGAAACACTGCCGAGGCCATCGATGCTCGCCTCAAAGCGATCGCCAGCAACGACCGGCACCATCGGGCCCAACGCGCCAGTGAGTACAATATCGCCCGCCTGCAAAGGACGCCCATACCGGCTCATCGTGTCGGCCAGCCAGAGGCAGGCGTTCAACGGATTGCCAAGACATGCGCGACCGTTGCCCTCGGATACCGTCTCCCCTGAACGCGACATTCGTGTGGAGCAGGCGGTCAAATCGATGTCTCGTAAAAGCACGGGCCGCGTGCCGAGGACGAACAGACCGCTCGACGCGTTATCGGCAATGGTATCGGCCAGTCGGATATCCCAATTGGCAATGCGGCTATCGACAATCTCCAGAGCGGGCAGGCAACAATCCACCGCTTGCAGCAGGTCGGCGTACGTATGGCGCTCGAACACCAGATCGCGCTTCAGGATCAACGCGATTTCGGCTTCGATTCTTGGCTGCAGCAGTCGCCCAGCCGGAATATCTTCGCCTTCCGGCATCGCCATGTCGGCGAACAGCATGCCAAAATCAGGCTGGTCGACACCGAGCTGCTGTTGTACGGCTCGTGAGGTCAGACCGATCTTCCTCCCGACTAGCCGCCTTCCGTTGGCGAGCCAATGCGCGGTGTTGTACTCCTGTATTGCGTATGCGTCGTCGGTGCTCAGTCCTTCAAGCCTCCCGCGCAGGGGCTCAACGGGCACCGCGTTGGTATAGGCCATGCGCAGGTTCTCTGCCATGTCCCGGAGCTTTGAGAGCCTTGCATCATTTGACACTTTGGTCATCTCCGGCTCGACGCCACGTCAGATTTGCACTGCGAGCCTGTTCGGTTCCCTCTTCCAGTCTGGCGCTCAGACGCAATAAACCATCCTTTAGGCTTCCTAGTCGTCTTTGCACCCCGCCTTCCCAGTCTGGGAACAGACTGTGCCTGACGTGATGAATGATCGTATCGCCCTCGATTTCATAGCCGCCGGCATAGCTCATATAACTGTTGTAGGCAGCGGCCTTCTCGGCATCGGAGGCGGACCATTGCCCTCCAGACGCGAAGCGTCCACGCTGAGCCCTTTCAATGACGAGAAACATGCCATGTGGGCCGTAGTCGATGAAGCCCTGCAAATGCTGTCCCATCGGATAAACGACACGCCCGTCGTCGTACTCCTGAGTCCAGGAAACAATTTCCCACCGTCCACGGATATCTGCCTTGTTCAATCTCATCTCCTCAGCTTTCACAAGTCGGCGCACAGGAACTCGGACACCACGCGTGTAAAGGCCGCCTGACGTTCGATTTGTACCCAGTGGCCGCACTCACCAAAAACATGCAAATCAGCACGCGGAATCAGGCGCAGCATGCGCTCGGACACTTCGAGCGGGATCACCTGATCGTCACGTCCGTGAATGAGAAGTGTCTGGTGCGGCAGCGCCCGAAGCGCAGACTCATCCTGCGCGAGCATCTCGACGCCCTTCTGGCGTGGTTCCGGAAACAACTGGGCAAAGCGGGTCTGGACATCGTCGCGAATACTCGCCGCATAGCGCATCGCAATGAGGTCATCATTGATAATGCTGTGATCGTATGCGAACAGCTTCATCAGCTCGGCCATTGCAGGAATGGACGGCTGATAGCCCCACACCTTGTTCAGCCCGTCACTGATCGGAAATGAAAGACCGACGGCGCCCATGAGTACCAGACGCTTCACACGGGCCGGGTGACGATGGGCCAGTGCCAGTGCAACGGCACCGCCAAAGGAGTTACCGACCACCGATACGGAGCCGACATCCAGCGCATCCAGTAAATTCAGCAACTGGGCAACCCACGCATCCAGATCCAGTTTCGTGTCGACAGGGCAACTGCTGTACCCAAAACCCAGCATGTCGGGTGCAATGACACGTGCACGTTGTGCGAGCGTTGGAATGATGCCTCGCCAGTTCGCCCAGGCGGTCACGCCTGGGCCTGACCCATGAATCAACAAGATTGGGCTGCCTTCACCGAGATCGTGGTAATTGACCAGGCTTTCCCCAAGCTGAATGCTTTTGCCGATCTCAGGCGGCATGGATTTCGCAGACTGTGGTGTGTGGAGTATCGAGTTCATCATCGAATTTTTTTGGAAAGTGGCGCAGAACCTTGCGCGAGAGGCGCCATCGGTGCACGAACACCACGTGCCGCCAATGCGTTAAGTTGCTGACGCGCCTTCTCGCGTTTCTCGGGCGGTAACCATGTTCGCTCGTGCCCCCAGAGACTGAGGCCCGGCAACTCCTCCACCTGCCACGCTCCATCAATCAATCGTGCGCCCCAACCGAGTTCCAGCAGCCAGCCATCGGGTGTTCGCACGTAAAAGGACGTGATGTGGTCGTTACTATGCCGGCCTAGAGAAACGCCAATCGATTCCGGGTGTTCGAGCGCCATGTCAAGCGCACGGCCGACATCGTCCCAATCGTTGTATTCGAGCATCAGGTGGTATATGCCGGCGCCTGTTCCGGTATCGGCCAGACCCACTGTGTGATGGCGCGGGTTCACATGGAAGAATTCGACCGGAAACGGTTCGCGAGCGAAGTCGCTCATACTGAAATGCAGCACGTCCTTGAAAAGGGCAGACATTGCGGGAAAGTTCCCTGCCTTCAGGGCGACATGGCCCATGCCGAGTTCGCCCGTGCGAAAGCCGCCGATTGGCCGGCCTGGCCGCAATGCACTGGCAGCGTCTTTCAGCCCGTATGCGACCTCGACGCGACTGCCATCTGCATCGATGAAATGAAACATATCGGTCACGCCGCGTTTCGTGATTTCTTCCTCGACGCCTGGCACCACGGAATAACCCGCACCCGTCAGGTCCTGTGCGACTCGGGCCAATGCTGCGGCATCGTCTACCTCGAAGCCCATCGTCAGCGCCGACGGCCCCGTGGTTGATTGCAGCAGTAGCCTCTGGACCTTTTCGTCCATGCGCAAGCGCACTACCTGATCCTCACTGATTACGTCCGCATGCAAACCGACGAGGTTGATCGCCAGTTCGCACCACTGCGCCAGATTTGGCGTTGTTACCACGACATAACTAAGCGTCTTGATCATCTGCTGCCCCTTGAGATCAACGGTCTGCACGCTCGCGCATCACGGCAAGCACATTCATTCCGGTACGTTCGATGTGATTGCGCAGAATGTCGCAGGCCACGTCGGCGTTGCGATCCACAGCCGCCTGGTACATCGCCAGATGCTCCTGCGTGACATCTCGATCAGGTTCGTGCGCCTTTAAAAACACACGGCGATAGCGGTCGCCCATGTCGTGCAACGTCTTGCAAAATTGAATCAGAATCGGCGACTGGCAGGCGCCAATCAACGTCGAGTGAAACGCGTGATGGCGCTCTTCCCACGCATCCACTTCGTCAGCCAACCATCGCTTCTGCTCAAAATTTCTTAGACGCTGCAATGCAGCCATCAGGCTGAGATCCCAGCTTTCGTCGCCATGGCGAATCGATTCGCGCAGCGCCTTAAGCTCCAGATCAACACGAAGCGTCTTGATATCGATGAACTCTTCCAGTGAGACTGGAGCCACCCGATATCCGCGCTGCCCAACCGGGATCAGCAGCCCTTCAGCGACAAGCCTTGAGAGGCCCTCCCGGATAGGGCTCAGGCTGATGCCGTAAGCCTGCCGCAACCCTTCAAGCGGTACCCGCTCGCCAGGCGTTCGGGTACCTGCAAGAATTTCCATCCTCAGACTTTGGACAAAGTCCGCAGTTAGCGAAGGAGAAGTACCGGTATTCGTCGATTCACTCATGGTCAACCTCGAAGTTCTCCTTGGTCAGACCCGTGGCCCATGCCTTCCACTGCCACTCCACGGGCGCCTACGATATATATGACGTCATACATCACATATCATGTCGATAACTATATCGGATATTTTGATCGTCAACACATGGTTGCGGGTTAACACTGATTCGACCGGGAAAACGGAGAAATCCTTTCTGGCAAATGCATTGATCTGGACACTCATGAGACTCGACCGGGTGAGCTTGCACCAGGAATTGCGGACCACGATGAGCTGGAGATAGGGGCGCATCCGGGCTCGGAGGGCGTCGTGAAGACGAGCCGATACAGTGACGAGGAAAATCGTGCGGATCTTGCGCGAGGCGGACAGGAATTCGATTGCCGAAGTGGCCAAGCGCAACGGGGTGAGCGAGGCGTCGATCTACGCGTGGCGCAAGCGCTTCAGTGAAACGGTGAGCGACGGCGTCAAACGCCTGAAGGGCTTGGAAGCGGAAAATGCCAAGCTGAAGAAGCGGGTAGCGAACGCGATCTTGAGATCAGCCTGCACTACCAGACGCCCGGCGAATATCGCCGGGCCCATGAAAACTGCGGGTTACGCGCTTACGCCACCTTGCCGTTGCGGCGTACGGCTACGTCGGGCTGCGGTTGCCCCAGATGTCGCAGGAGCTTTGTCACCATCCCGACGACACCGAACGCGAGAACCACGAAGAACACCGCGAGCGGCGTCAGGGTCTGCACCGACAAGAAGCCGGCGAGCCCCATCATCGCTGACGACACCAGCAGCAGTGCACACCCGAGGATCGCGCTCGTCAGGCCTGCGACGTGCGGGAATAGCGAATTGCCTTTGGCCATCAACGTCGGATACATCGCGCCTGCGCACAAGCCCATCACGAGCACCGGTATCGCGAGCGTCCATACGCGCAAGCCGACCGTCAGCGCGAGCAACAACATCGCAATCGACGCGGCCGCCATCACGCGCGCACCGATGTACAGCCGCTGTTCCGCAGTCGGCAGACGCGCGCCGTGCACGCGGTTCGACAGGCCGCCCAAGAAAAACATCATCCCGATACCGAGCGCCAGGTAGCCGAAATAGGTCGGCGGCTTGTGCAGCGTGTTCTGCACCATGAACGGTCCGACGACGTTGAATACGAGCAAGATGCTGTAACACAGGCCCTGCGCGAGGAAGCAGCTCTGAAACACCGGGCTCGAGAGCACCTTGCCCGCGTTTGTCACTAGCGTGCGCGGCTCCAGGCGCACCGGGCGCTGCAACGTTTCGCGATAGCGCCACACCACCCCCCACATCACGAGCGAATAGACAAGCAGGAAGACGAGACAGGCCTGCCAGCCAAACCACGTCTGCAGGTGGGCACCAATCACCGGCGCAACGATCGGCGCAAGCCCCCAAGCGATTGCCATGTAGGTGAACGTATGCATCAGCGCCTGCCCGGAGAATGAATCAGTGATGATCGCCTTCGCGAGCAGGTTGGTGGTGGCGATGCCGAAGCCCTGCAGGCAGCGGGCGAAGAGAAACGTCTCCAGATTCGGCGCGGCGAGCGACAGCAGGCAGCCGATCGTGAAGAGTACGAGACCGAACGCCAGTACGCGCTTGCGCCCGTAAGCGTCGGCTACGGGCCCGAAGACGAGTTGGCCGAACGCGTAGGCCACCATGTAGCCGGAAACGCTCGACTGGATCGCCTGAGGTGAAGTTGCGAAGAAACGCGCCATCGCAGGTAGGGCGGGCACGTAGATGTCGATCGCGAGCTGCCCGGCAGAGGCGAACAGGCAGATCAGAAACAGCAGGAAGCGCGGCGAGTTCGGTGCGCTCGCGAGAGGGACAAAGCGGTCGGAGATATCGTGGTTCATGTAAGCATCGAAGAAGCGGATTCCTGAGATGCAGCATCGCTCCGTCCGAATATCGAATGCAGCGCGGTGCGGCGCTATCGCCGCGTATTGTGCCTATCCTTTCGCGATTCGACCCGATTACCATTCCAAGTAAGGGGTTTGACTTTGCGTCGAACGTCACTTTGTGGCCGGCCCCTGCCAAACGCAAACGGCATAGGTGGACCGAATCTCGCCAGGTCGTGAGCCGATGCCGGACGTCCAGCCATGCACGCACGGCCGGCGAACCGATTATCGGCCCCCGTTCCAACCTTATTGGTAGTGCGCTGCCGGCCTCCTTTCACTAGCCCATTCGTGGACGGGCTGGCTGAATCAACGAGCATCAACACCCGCATCCAGAACCATTCTGCTCACCGGCCGTTCATGACGTGCTTTGAGGCCCGTAGCAACAATGCAGATAGCGATTGGTACGGTCAACGCGAGAAACAGTTGGCTGAAGTTCCAGTTGCTACCAAGCAATACGCCACCGAGGGACGCACCTAAGATCGCGCCAAATCGACCAACACCCGTCATCCAGCTCGTTCCGGTCGCGCGCATCTCGGTTGGATAGTACGTGGCAGCCATCGCCGTCCATGACGCGTTCGTCGAGTTGATGCAGTAGCCGAGCAGAAACGCAAGGACCATCACCAGCGAAAAGCCCGCGCTGAATTGCGAAAGAGCAACCGTGAAGATGGCTGCACCAATGAGCGTCAAGGAGACCACTTTGTGCGAGCCGAAGCGGTCCATTTCCCAGCCGATGATGATGTTTCCCAGTGTCCCGCCCACTTGCAGCATCGCACTGATAAGCGCGGCGTCGGCCATCGTGAAATTGTTGTCTTTGACGATGAGGGGCATCCAGCTGTTGAGGAAGTACACCGTCATCATGTTCATGAACAGCCCGACCCACAAGGCTACGGTGACCGCAGTATGGGGTCTGCCCATGATCGCTCTCACTGCGCCCTTGCTCGCCACCTGCTTTTCGACTGACAGGAACTGCGTGGACTCCCCCACCGTTCGGGGTGAGATCTGATTGATGATCCGCTCCAGCTGCCTGCGACCCGCGCGCCTTACCGCCAGGAATTTCGCCGATTCCGGCAAGGCGACAAAGAGAACGAGCGCCAGCACGAGGGGTGCTACTCCTCCGACGAAAAGTACCGATGGCCACCCGTACACCGGAATGATCGCGGTCGCGATAAATCCCGCACCCGCGGCTCCGAGGGTGAAGCCACAGTAAATGACCGTCACCATGAGCGCTCGATATCGACGCGGAGCGTATTCGGAGGCAAGCGTAGCAGCGTTCGGCTGAGATGCACCAAGGCCAAGCCCTGTGAGAAAGCGCATCAGCGACAACACCGCCACGTTGGGTGACCACACAGACGCCAGGCTTACGAGACCAAACACAACGACCGCAGAAATGATCACCTTGCGTCGACCGAAACGGTCCGCGAGCGGGCCGCCTAGCAAGGCACCTACCGCGAGGCCAAAGAGCCCCATGCTAAAGACTGGAGCCAATGCAGCTCGGGACAGCTTCCAGTCGGCTATCAGGGCCGGCGCGACAAATCCCATCGCAACGACATCAAAGCCATCAAGGATCAATATGAACAGGCACAGCAGCAATATCTTCCAGTGAAACGAGCCAAAAGGTCGCGTATCAAGAAACTCTTGGATATTAATTTTCTCAGCGAACTCCATCCCGGTCTCCTCCGTCTTGGTTTTTATGCATTGCTAAATTACTGAACGTCTTTTTGTATTTTTGAACGAACATTCCGTCATGCAACGGTCCCTTGCATGGACCTCTCAACGCTTGCAGTCCTGCCAATCAGGCAAGGGACCCTCTTTAGCGGCCGCGATTGATCGCAACCGCGGCCGCCGGCCCGCTACCCGCCGACGGCAACATATCGGGTCACCATCTCACTGATATTGGCGAGTCGTTGCTTGAGCGCATTGCGTTTCATCAGGTCCCGTCCAAAAACGATCCCGAGAGTGTGGCGATTCGATACGTATGTGTATCCGAGTCCCGTTATAGACAGGTACAGGTCGACCGGGTCTATGCCGTCACGGAAGACCCCGGAAGCCACACCGCGTTGCAGAATGCGCGAAAGCGTGTCGACAATGGTCGAGTTGAGCGTCGGCGCGAAGGCAGACTGCTTGATGAACCGGCCACCGAGCATGTTCTCGCCGTTCAGAATGGCAATGAATTCCGGATTCGCGATGTAGTACTCAAAGGTGAACGCAACGAGTTTCTGCAGCGCGTCCTCTGGCTCCATCTCCTCCAGTTGCAGGGCTTGCTCTTTATGCCGAATATCGGCGTACATCGACTCGAGCACCGCAACGTAGAGGCCTTCCTTGCTGCCAAAATAGTTGTACACCAATGCCTTGTTGCTGTCGGTATGCGCGGCGATGTCGTTAATGCTCGCGCCCCCGTAGCCTTTCTCAGCGAACTCCTTTCGCGCCGCGTCGAGAAACTCCTGTTTCCGACGCTCGGGGGCGCGTTCGCCACGTCCAACTGCGGTCTTTTTGGCTTTTGTGTTGGCGGCGTTCATTCTGCGTAGGGGTTCGGGTGCCAGCGCGGTTTGCGCCGGCGGATGGGGTATTGTCAACTCATCCATTATATTTGACCCTTGATTCAAGCCGCCGACGCGTACGGCGCTGGCTGTGTCATCGCCACCTCGTCGATCCGGCCCACCGCGTCCTTTGCTGCGAGGTATGCAAAGGTCAAAGCCGGTCCGATGGTCACGCCGGGACCCGGGTAGGTCCCGCCCATCACCGACTGCATGTCGTTGCCACATGCATAGAGGCCCGGTATTGGTGTGCGCCCTTCGCCCAGAACGCGGCCTGCCTCGTCGGTCACCAGTCCCGTGGCCGCGCCAATGTCGCCGGGATACAGCCGCACGGCATAGTACGGGGCGGTTCCCATCGTTCCAAGACACGGGTTCTTGAACCCCGCTGAGGCGTCGCCGTTAAATCGTTGATACTCGGTTTCGCCCCGGTGAAATTGGGGGTCCATGCCATTGGCAGCGTTTGCGTTCATCTCAGCAACCGTCTCGGACAGCGTCCTTGCGTCGACGTTCAAGCGTTCGGCCAACGATGCGAGATCGTCGCCTTTGATCAGATAGCCGTCAGCGAGAAATGGTGCGAGTCCCTTCCCACCAGGCCTCACCATGCCAAGACCGTATTTTCGAAGCCCCACCGCATCGGTGAGCAAAAACGCCGGGACGGTTTCGCGGTCCTTCTGTGACTGCATTGCAAGGCCGAACCGATGATACGAGATCGCTTCATTGACAAACCGACGGCCCGCACGGTCGACAACCAGGGTGCCGGGCTTGCCGCGGTCCATCAGGAAATGCGGGAATACCGCGGTCGACCCGTCAGCCCTTTTTCGTAAGGACACCGGCGCCCAGAAAGCGGAAGTCGTTGTCCCTTTTCCGTACTGGGCGCCCGCCTTGATGGCGAGGTCCTGGGCCGCGCCCGTTGCTCCTGGCGCACACGCGCACCATTCTTCCTTGATGTCCGGCAACATCGTCTGCCGGCGGGTCGGGTGCCGATTGAATCCGCCGCTGGCAAGCACGACCCCGCCCTTCGCGGCGATTCGACGACGCGTACCGTCCTGGGAGACCGTTACGCCTGACACGCCGCGCGCGTCGCTGTGCAGTTCTTCAACCCGTGCGCGAACCAGGATCGACACCTTTCGATCCAGCAGGGACCCGAGCAGGCGGCCAACCAGCGCGTTCCCCATCACAAGTCGTGTGCCCCGCGGCTGCCCCATGCGGTCGACGGCATGTCGCCCGACAATCTTGATGCTGTGTGCCAGGGAGCGAAAAGACCGGGTCATTTTAAGCAGATGACCGATGTCGTCCTTGTCCACCATCATCCCGCCCAGCACAGTGAACTCCGGGATCGGCGGCCGCACGAGCGAGAACGCCCGCCCGAGTGTTCGGCCGTCGAATGGAAGCGGCTCCAAAGCACGTCCACGAACAGTGGCACCCTCCAGTTCTGATTGATAGTCCGGGTGATACGGCCGCGCACGGAATTGGACCTGTGAATGTGCTTCCAGAAACGCAACGGCCTTTGGCCCCGCATCCAAAAAGGCATCGCGAAGCGCGCCAGTGGACTCGTCGCCAACAACAGCCTGTAGGTAGGTGCGCGCCCGCTCGGGGCAGTCGTCCCCTCCCACCGCTTTCGTGTGCGATGTACAGGGGATCCAGGTCGTACCGGCTGAGTACGCCGTCGTACCGCCGACGTATTCCGTGCTTTCAATCAGCAAGACACGAGCTCCGCTTATGGCGGCACACAACGCCGCCGTCATCCCGGCGCCTCCAGCGCCGACCACGATGACGTCGTATTCGTCGTCCTGCGGATATTGGGCTAATACCTTCATTACGATTGTCCTGATTCCTGGGGTGCTAGCCGGGCTCTAACGGCGCCCGGGCTGAGCGGCGTCTTACTGAGTGACGTCTTACTGACTCATGCGCTGGGCGACAGCATCGATCTCAAACAGGTGCCCCTGATTGCCCAATCCGCCAGTTTCTCCTGCCATTCTGGCTGGGAAAGTGGCACGAAAGTCTGTTCGATACGCTGATATTAAATGAACGTTCGGTTAACAACAACGATGATGTACCCCCGGTTTACACCTAGAAATTAGCCGTTGCGCTGGCAATCGCAGGCGACCGATAATAAATAAACGTTCGGTTAACAAATGAAAGGTGATCCATGGCATTGTTGCCGTCAAGTAAGGCACCGATTGGCACGGCCGGCCCATTGCCGATTGAGCGGATGGCACTCAATCTGGTAACCGTAGGCCTCAGTACGCCCCTCGAGCCCACGTTGGATGCGTGCGTGCGCCTCGGCATAAAGGCGGTCGCGCTCTGGACCCAGAATTACCGGGGAATGGGATCCCGCGTTGCAAGCCAAATGGTTCGGGACCGAGGCCTCGCCGTAACCGGAATCTGCCGGATGTCGGGTTTCGGCGAGGCAACGGACGACAGCAGCTGGCGTGATGCCATCGACGACGCACATCAGTTGATAGACGATGCAGCTGAATTCCGAGCAGGGTCGATTACTGTGATCGGCGGAGGCATGCCTAAGAATTGCGGCACGATTCTCGACACTAGAGAGCGGATTCTCAAGGGTGTGAAAATAGTGGCTTCTCACGCCCGCGAAGTCGGTGTGACGCTTGCTCTGGAGCCCCTTCATCCGATGGTTGCGGCCGAGCGAGGCGCGATCTCAACGCTTGAGTACGCGAGCTCGCTAGCTCGCGAATGCGGAAGCGGCGTCGGCGTGATGGTGGACAGCTACAACGTATGGTGGGACCCCGCCCTGCATGCTTCGATTGCGTCGGCCAATGGCCTTATCGCCGGCTACCAGGTTTCAGACTGGCTCGTTCCGACGACTGACCTCGCTTTCGACCGCGGGATGATGGGCGATGGCGTGATTGACCTTCGGGGCATCCGTTCTCGCGTTGAAGCAGCAGGGTACAAGGGATATGTCGAAGTCGAAATCCTTTCCCACAAGATCAGCGCATTGGCTATCGACGATCTCATCAGCCTCGTCAAGGAACGCTTTACTGAATTTGCCTAAACGCCTTTTCCGTTCCTTTCAAATAAACTTTAGCCATGAGCAAGATGCCTATCGCCGTCAGTGGTGCTGATGCCGCTTCCACGGTTTCGACAATCAGCGGTGCTACCCGTGTTTATTTCATCATTGGTGATCCGATAGCGCAGGTGAAGTCGCCCGAGGGCGTCACGAGAGCCATGCGCTCGCTGGGACATGACGCGATAGTCGTTCCAATCCATGTAAGCAGCGACGATCTGCCCGCATTTTTTGCAAGCGCCGCCCGAATGAAAAACGTCGACGGCATCATCGTTACTGTGCCTCATAAGTTTAGCGCGGTCGGGCCGTGCACGACGCTGTCCGCCGAGGCGGAGTTTCTTGGCGCGGCCAACATGCTGCGTCGTACCGCGGACGGCAACTGGCATGGCGGCATGTGCGACGGCGCCGGATTTGTTGCGGCTCTGGTAGACGGAGACTACGCTCCGCACGGAAAACGCGCGCTGCTGGTGGGGGCAGGCGGTGCGGGGTCGGCGATCGGCCACGCGCTGATGAATGCCGGCATTTCGTCGCTCGACATACGTGATAGCGATGAGGCGCGCACCACGTCGCTGACCGGCCGCCTCAACGCGCTGCAACGGGGCGAGGCACGACGCGTGTTACCCAATGTGGAGGCGCACACCTACGACATCGTGGTGAACGCCTCCCCGCTCGGCATGCGTGCGGACGACCCGCTTCCGATCGACGTGTCACGTTTGCCGGCCACGACTCTTGTGGGCGATGTCGTTACGAAGCCGCCGTTGACACCCTTGATCGAAGCGGCGCGTGCGCGCGGATGCCTGACCGTGACCGGTCTGCAGATGTTCGACCGCGTGTGCGACCGGATGGTGGAGTTTCTATTGGACTCTGCCGTCTCCCAGATTTCGCGGACGCAGTGGGTTTCGCCCACTTGAAGTCACTTGCCACCGGCGCGGGCTAACGATATCAGTTGTTTCGGCTCACCGGCGCCGGATAGTCTTTCCACAGCCATTCGAGTGCTTCGGTCATGGTTTGTGCTTCGGTGGCATCGTCGACGTGACCGGCATTGCGGGAGAACACGAACTGGTAGTGGTAGCCCTCGGCGGCGAGCACGCGCGCCATGTCCTCGTTGGCCGCCGTCCAGTCATGCATGCCATCGGCAAGAGGACCGACCGGATAAAAGAGATCGCGATCACCCGCCTCGAACCAATACCGGATCGGTTTGCGCGGCGAGTTCGGGATCAGCGGCGCGCCATTGGACGCGCTTGCAGGCGTCACCGTTTTTCCCGACACGGTCAGGTTCGGCTTGATCGGCCCCGACCACGCATCATGGTACTGCCATGCGCCACCAGGAAGTGCTGTGTCATGCGGCCACTGCTGGTTCACCATCGTTGGCGAATAGCCAAGCACGCGGTGATAGAGATCGGGACGGAACCAGGCCATGGTAAAGGCGGCGGCAGCACTGGAGCTGAAGCCCATGGTCGCACGACGATCCGGATCCTTCGTCAACCGCACATGCGCATTCTGTTCGACACGCGGCAACACCTCCTGCTCGACCCATTCGGCATAGGTGCCGGACACGGTGTCATATTCGCGGCCCCGTTCGCTGCCCTGCGCGTCCTGTCCGCCGGCGCCTATGCCGATGGCCACCATCGGCGGCAGCTTGTGCGCGTGGATGAGGTTGTCCAGCACGTTGAACAGCACCTGCTCCTTGAAGAAGCTGTGCCTGCCGCCATCACCGTACACGATGAATGGCGCCGCCGTGCCCGGGACGTAACCGGCCGGCACATAGACATCGACCTCGCGACTCCAACTGCCAGGATGGCTCGCGGGCACCAGAAGATCGGACTTGTCGCCAGGAGCGGTCGAAGAAGAATTCACCGCCGAATTCTGGCATCCGGGCATATCGTCACGAACCATGCCGGGCCGGTAGATGACGCTGTCTGCCGAGGTCATGATGAAGGTATGGACCGTGCCGTGCGGTACATTGGCCTGAGCAACAGCCTCTGGCGACGGCCGATGCGTCGGACCGATGATGAAGTTGCCCTCGCTATTGATCGACGGAACCTGGCCATCCGGCAGTTCTGTCGCTTTCGGATAGTTCGGATTGTGCGGGTCGCGAGTGGGCGGAGTCGTCTTCAGATCCAGCCCCGCCATATCGATGAAGAACGGCGCCTTCGGATCGCTTGTGTTGGCACCAGCCGGAAGCGACGTGGGTGATACGCAAGCGGTATCGGCGGCGATAGCCGGCGCGACAGCAGCCGTCGAGAGCAGTGCCACCACGAGAACAGCATGGGCTTTGGCTTTGGTCATCTGTGATCTCCTCCCTATCTGGGTACGCCGGACCCGTTCGACTTCTGTACCAGCGATACGTACAGTAGTCGAATCGGAGAGACAACGTCAAGCCTGGTGTATGAGCAGTGGATCGCCTCCACACAGACGGATAGCGAGCGTCTCTGGTCGGGACCCGTTTCGGCCGTTCGATGCGGGACCTGTTGATGACAGTTCCAGGAGGTCAATCCGACACCCAAATGACAGCGATGTGCGCGCGGGTCCACTGACAGTAGCGGCCCCGGCAGGAGAACACGACTGGACATCCACAAGGCGCTCAGCGTTCCTTTGAATGCGCTGCAAGCAGTTGCTGATGGCGTGCTTCGGTTGCATCGTCGGCAGGGAACATACATTCCAGGCGTAGCTCCTGCGCGGCAACATTTTGCGGTGTTCCAACGCTCGTTATCATCGAAAAATAGCGAAGAACCACGCCCTCGCTGATGAAACCAAGCGGAATAACCGGCATCGCGGGCGCCGCGGACGGCGCATGATACGTCTTCCAGTCGCGCGGCACGTCGGGATACGCAAGCAGTTCATCGAGCAGACCTCTGGTGCTGCCGTCAATCACGTGGCCGACCGATTCGCGATACACCCGTTGCAGCAGGCTTCGCGAGACGTTGTCCCAATCCGCTACAAACGGGCGCATCCCCTGCGGATCGAAGATCAGATGCAGCATGTTGCGTGGACCTTCGCGCGAGGCCATGTCGATGAAGCAGTTGAAAAAGCGTGGTGCCGCGTCATTGGTCATCAGCACGTTCCAGTGGCGATCCATCACGATCGCCGGAAACGGTTCGTGCTGGCGAACGACCCGTTCGAGCGCACGGACGACACCGTGCATCTCCTGTGCGTTCCACGGTGCCTCCGAATACACGGGTGCGTAGCCAGCGGCGAGCAGCAGTGCATTGCGCTCGCGCAGCGGCACATCGAGCGTCTGCGCGAGGGTCAAAAGCGTGTCTCGGCCCGGCACGCTGCGTCCGCTTTCAATGAAGCTGATCTGGCGCTGCGAGACCCCGGCCTCGAGCGACAGATCGAGTTGACTCACGCCACGCACGTCTCGCCAATAGCGCAACAAACTTCCAAGTTCACTCGGGGGCACTTTCGGGTCGGGACGGGTGACGTTCATCGGATTACTTTATTCGAGGCGGACGATTGTGGCGGACTCAGGGTGCGGGCGCATGCCAGGCAAATTCCTCGAACGTCGCTTCGAGTGCTGGCTGTGTAACGCTACCGGTGTAGTTCGTGATCGTAGATGCTGCAACCACCGCAATGACCTCGAGTATCTGCTCGGAGCTGAACCCCGCTTCGAGGAAGCGTCTCTGGTCCGATTCGGCAAGGCGGCCGCGCGTTTCGATCAGCGTACGCGCCAGCGTTGACAGCGCGGCCAGTCCGAGCTCACCAGGCAGGCCGCCGTGCCGGATTGCGTCGACATCCGCGGGATGTACGCCCTCCTTCAACGCGAGCGCGGTGTGAAACGCGACCGGCCACTCACTAGCGTTCGTGACCGCGTTGGTCAGCAGCAATGTCTGGATCTGCGGCTCCGTCAGACTGCTCGCATGCACGCGCTCGAACAGGCCGATGAAGCCGTTGATCAACACCGGTGAAGCGGCCATCGAGGCCGCGATGTTCGGGATCAGGCCGAACGCCTGTTGCAGTTGCTGGAGCACGGGCTTCGATTGCGCTGGCGCGGATTCGATCGTGTGAGCGGGATAGCTGGACATGGTATCTCCTTGACGGTGAGCGCCACCAGATCGATGGCGCGACAGCCAAAGAGTAGAAGCGGCTGCGCTGTACGCCAATTACATCGAATGTAATCGCCGTGCGGCGCGAAGCCCAGTTGGAAGAGTATGGATTCGATCTGCACACACCTCGTTGAAGCGGACCCGGCATCCGGCGGATGCTTCAGCCGTCCCTATCGTGGTTTCCAGGACCCATCGATCATCAATCAAAACTGGACCATGTCGGAGCGCGTCACATTCATATTCTTCGCGACGCTGGCCGGTGCGTTTAACAGAATCCATGTCGCGGACAGTTCGGCGAACGGGTCCGGAGCCGAGAGCGTGTCGACCGGCACCGCCACTTTGAAGCCGCGCAATGATGCGGCGCTTGCGGTGTAAAGAACCGCGCCTTGCGCGACAGTTCCGGTGACGATTACGGTATCGATGTGGTTCGCCTTCAGTACAGCTTCCAGCTTGGTGCCAAGAAACTTGTCGACGCCCGAGTGCACTACCGTCTCCTCACCCTTGGGGGCAAGCATTGGAGGCACCGACTTGATGGACCCCGTCGGTGTCGTGCTGTAGACGACCATCATCTTGTGCCGGCGCGCAGCGTCGAGCAATGCGGCGACCTTCGGTAACGAGGCGAAACAGGTCGGTCGCTGCGTCGTCGTGCAATTTCCAGTGTCGAAATCGAGCACGAGCAGCGCGGTATGGGCGGGATCGACCGTTACGGAGGTCAGAGTCGGCGACGGCGGCAGATGCACCGAATTCCAGGAACTAATAATGTCATCCGCCTGCGCCAAGCCGCCGAACAGCGGGACAAGCGCGACGGCACAGCGCAGGATACTAGAACAACGCATGGAACCTCCTTCTATAAGTTGAAACGAAGCAACGACGATGTTGGATACTACGACGAAAGCATGGAGTAAGCGCCAATGACCAGTAGCTGGTTACATAACCTGCCATTATGGCAAATGACCCTCGTTGCCTTTGGTGCGACATGTCTCGCGGCCACGGCGGTTCACGTCGTCACCAGCTGGCTTGCTGCCGGTCCGTATAGACGGTCATTTATGGCAGTGTCGCCCGGCTTGCTGTCTCCAATCGGTGTCATCTTCGGCTTGCTCATCGCGTTTACTGCCGCGCAGGTCTGGAACGATACGGCGCGCGCCAATGTTGCGGTCGCCACCGAAGCCGGTGCGCTAAGATCTGTTGTTGTCGTGTCTGCCGTTTTGCCAGAAGAGGCACAGAACCAGCTACGAACGCTGGTTCGGGATTACATCGAGTACACGGTAAATACCGAATGGCCAATGATGGCGCAAGGAGCTGCCACGCTGAAAATCAGTCCTCCTTCGTTGAACAAGGCGCTTCAGTTCACGCTTTCACTGGCGGTAAATACGCCCGGACAGCAGACTGCGCAGCGCCAGGTGGCGACGTCCCTGGAGCAGGCTCTGGAAGCTCGTCGCGAGCGTATCCTGGTTAGTCGCTCCGAAGTTAGCGGTCTCAAGTGGGCATGTCTGATCTTTCTGGCCGTCTCCCTGCTGTTCGCAATCGCGCTGGTTCATTGTGAGAACCGACTGACCTCTGCCGTAGCGATCGGGCTTTTTTCAGCGGGACTCGCTACGACCATCCTGCTGATCCTTTCGTACGATCGACCCTTTTCAGGAGTAGTCACCGTGACGCCCGAACCGCTATTGCAAGTGATGCCCGCGGATCGCTGATCATTGTTGCGAAGGTGGGTCATGCACGATGCGCGTGAAACTTCGAAAACTGCAACGCACGGTAAAGACCGCCAACACAATACCTGGGATGCTCCAGGCCAGACCAAAGTGGCTCAAACCGATGACGAAAAGAGCGGCCACGGCGCTGACGGGTGCGAGCTATGCGGCAAATCCGACCGGCTACTCGCTTCGCTGCAATGTTCGCGAAGCCCGTGCAAGCGTAATCAATCAACCAACGATGACAGACCGGGTAGCGATGCCCGGTCCGACCTGAAAGATCCACTGTGTTCGCAATTATCAAACGCTATGCTTTCGCTGCAATCTGTATCGGTGTGCTCGCGCTGTACGCTGTACCATTCTTGATTCATTGAAGGCCTGCAAGTCACACCACGGGTAGAGGGAGCCGCGCGACACAGAACGAGATTGCAGCTCCGCCAGCAGCCATGCGAACCGGGCATGCTGGGTCGGTCGCCGCACAGCGTCGAAGCCAAGCAGGACGTTACGTGGACCAAAGTCCAATAGTGCTAATACGAGGCGTGACATATTCTTGGTAAGGACGACGTGAAGCCGCTGGACGGTGGCGGGTTTGAAGCGCATGCGTGCCACCCTGCAAACGCACGATGGCCTGGATGAGGTTGCAGACATGCAAACGAAATCGTCGCGGCGAATGGCAGCATGGTTGGTCGGCGCATCGCTGAGCATTCCCACCATACCGGCACACGCCGCAGAGCAGGCCGCGGATCAGGCCGCATCAAGCTCGCAGGAGGGCTGGCAGTTCTCGCTGACGCCGTATCTGTGGCTGGCTGGCCAGAGCGGCAACGTGAGAATCGGACAAGTTATTCCCGGTCAGAACGTGGATGCGCATTTCTCCAGTATCTGGCAAAACCTCGACTTCGGGGTGATGGGCACTTTCGAAGCTCGCAAGGATCGCTGGGCGATCATCGTCGACGGGTTCTACGTTAACGTCTCGACCACGTCGGACCCGATACTCGGCGGGCGATTGGGCACGGCACGCTTGCAACTGGACAATGGAATCGTTCAGGCGGCGGGCGCCTATCGTATCCTGCCTAGCGAAAAGACACCGGTGGACCTTATCGCCGGCCTGCGCTACACGAATCTCAACGCTAAGCTCTCCTTCTCTACCAGCCCCGTGTTTCCGGACGGTGTCAATCGAAACTCGAGTGTCGACTGGGTCGACGGATTGGTGGGCGTGCGTGCTTTTTACCGATTCACGGACAGGTGGTCGGTCATGGGCTACGCGGATGTCGGTACGGGAGGGGCCAAGTATTCGTGGCAAGTGGTTGCGTCGCTATCGTGGGATGCGTCAAAAACCATTGGCATGACCGCCGGATACCGGATACTCGCGCAGGACTACAACACCTCTTCCTTCTACTACAACATCAGGACGGCAGGACCATTTGCTGGCGTGCACATCAGATTCTGAGGCTGGTTGCCATGCTGTTCTGGCGAGTGAGCATTCGCCGTGGAGGACTCGATCGTGAAACGACCCGAAGCACGTGCGCGAGGTCGTTCGATCCCGACAACTCGTGATCACTGTGAAGCCTTGAGCGGTTTGCTTGCTGCGGGAGTCGTTCGGCGTCGCCTCTCGTCGCTGTTGACTCGTAAAGCACTCCATGGTCGACGAAGACATGACACGAGTACACTAGGCCATTATGCTTGGGGATTATCGTCGTCGCCAGGATAGATAGATACTCGAAACGATGAAAGCGGTGACGAAGTACGCAACGACAAGTACGGCTGTTCTTACACCGACAAACTCCGTTGCGACGATCAGCGCAACGCCGACGTGCCGAGTTGCGCAGGCAATGGCCAGCGCCGTTCGGTCATCGCGATTGGGCCCGCCAAGAAGCTGACCGATGAACAGTGCGAAGATCATCAGCCCCACGAGCGCGAGCACGCCTTGCCAACTGAGACCCACCAGGTGCTGCCTATGGATAACCAGCAGGATGATGCCGGACGCTGCCAGGACAACCCCGGCAATCATGATCACCCGGTCCGACAGCCGTTCCGACCAGGCCGGGAAAATGGCACGAAGCCCCATGCCGATCATGATCGGCAGCAGAATGGTTTTAGCAATGTCTGACACGACAGTGCTTGCGGATAGCTCGACCGTGACGTCGAAGTAGGCGCCCAGCAGCGCCGCCCACAGCGGTACGGCGACAATGGCGACGAGCGAGGACGTAATTAGCAAGCTAAAGATGAATTCCTGGCTATTCAGTCTCTTGAGTCTTTTGGGAAGCAGTGGGGCTCCCGCAGACACCGCGAGCACCAGCATCGCCGCTTTGACCCCTCTCTCGATGGACATGATCAGCACAAGGCCGAACGCGACCAGGGGAACCAGCAGATACATCGCTGCAAGGGAACGGAGTAATAGCCCGGGCCGCCGCCATAGATAGGTCAGCTCCGAAGGCGAGGTTCCCGCACCGACGCAAGCGATAAGCACGACAATGGAGACCTTCAGCAGGATCATCAGGGTTTCAGTCACGACACCGGCGCCTTCGTAGGTACAGCGACCATGTGATCCCGAGTGCGATCTATCCGAAGCGGCATTGATCCACGATCTCGGCTGGCGGAGACGCTGCTGCACGCAGCGTCTCGCGTACGCTCAGAGCAATCTTATGATGATGCTTAGAAAGACAAAGCTACCCGAACAGGCCATGACCAACGCAACAAAAAAAGTGGGCCGCCAGATGCTGACTGGCTGATACTCACGCAGACTGACGATGGTTCGCCAGTACTCGATCGTTCCCAGTACCATTGAAACCGTGCCCATCCCGGTGAGAAAAAGGCCGACGCTTCGAGGACTATGCGGATGGTTCAGATGAACGCCCGCTTCCATAAAACCCTCCAGCACCTTGTAGATCGTAAAGCCGAAGCTGATCATCGAAAGCGCGGTACGTATCCACGCCATCAAGGTACGATCGGCCGCCATCAGCGTGCGCGTCGTCGCGAGGTCTGTCCGCTCCTCGGCCAGTTGGTTCGCTGAGCGCACTTCCACGTTAGCCACGCGACTCTCCGGATGGGTTCTCGGCCCGGGTTGCAACAGCGAATTCCGGGTACTGTCACAAATGGAAATCAAGGCGCCCACATGCGTCAACGTTAATCTAGTTCATGGGACGCGCGATTGCGAGAATCTCCCACTTCGAAGGCATGGGGCAACCTGAGCGAGATAGTGCTTGCTTCATGCGTACTTATGTATTTGCTTCTTTAAGCACGATCGCGGCACCGTCACGGATGTTCAACGCTTTGCACGCTTGAATGGTGCGAGGATCAGCCTCGTGTGCGGGACCGGCAAGTCCGCGCAGTGCGCTAGATTCGGAAATCACGAAATTGCGTTTGCTTTCCAGACGCAAGCTGCCTTAAATACCAATCACGTTTGTGTCTGCGACTCGCTCCTTCTGGATACGTACCCACTGGCATGCTGAGGCGCCTGGCGGACGGCGTCGGGCAATCTTTTTGGCACTCTGACAATCAAAGGGGTTGCGGCGATGGAAGCCACGTTGCTGTCTCGCGCTTCAATATCGAGTATTGACGATCCCCTGACGGTCGAAAGTCGGCCAGCGGATGCGCCGCCCTGCTTCCATTTGCTGGCCAAGCCCAGCGGCTCCACCTGCAACATCGACTGCAAATACTGCTTTTTCCTGTCGAAAGAGGCGCTCTATCCAAACGAAAAGCATCGGATGTCCCAGGCGACGCTAGAGACCTACATTCGTCAGTTGCTGGAGTCGCATCGCACCCCAGAGGTCACCGTCGCGTGGCAAGGCGGCGAGCCCACGCTAATGAAGGTCGAATTCTTCAGGCACGCGGTCGAATTCGTCGAAAAGTACCGCAGGCCTGGACAGGTTGTGAAGCACACTTTTCAGACCAACGGCATTCTTCTCGACGACGAATGGTGCGAGTTCTTCAAGCAGCACCACTTTCTCGTGGGCCTGAGTGTTGATGGTCCGCGTGAACTTCACGACACCTTTCGCGTCGATCGCCATGCGCAGGGCACCTTCGATCTGGTCATGGGCGGGTGGAAGCAGCTGCGCAAGCATGGCGTTGAGTTCAATATCCTCTGCACGGTCAACTCCGCCAACCAGCATCATGGCCGCTCGGTCTATCGCTTCTTTCGCGATGAGCTCGGCGCGAGGTGGATCCAGTTCATTCCGATCATTGAGCGCGCAACGGAACAGACGATAGAGCTGGCGAATCGGGGCTGGAGCGAACACGCGGGCCGCAAGCGCGTGCTGTACACCCAGACCGGCAATCTTGTCACCGACCGTTCAGTCGGCGCGAAGCAGTATGGCCTCTTCCTCATGGACATCTTCGAAGAGTGGGTGCGCCACGACGTCGGTCGCGTCTTCGTGCAATTGTTCGATGTGACGCTAGAGGCCTACTTCGGTCGCCATTTGTTGTGCATCCACGCACCGACCTGCGGCCTTGGCCCCGCCCTCGAGTACAACGGGGATCTGTATTGCTGCGATCACTTTGTCGAACCCGGATACCGGTTGGGCAATATTCACGAAACGCACATGCTCAAGCTCATGGCGTCGCCCGAACAGCGTAAGTTTGGACTG
>NZ_CADIKM010000022.1 GCF_902859895.1 Pararobbsia alpina | reverse complement strand
GCGTGACGTGCTTGGACGCATTGCGGATCACCCGGTCAACGAGATCGAATCGCTGTTGCCGTGGAATACCGGCACGCCGAGCTCGTCAGCGCTTAACCAGGCTAATTAGGTCCCCACTTAGCAATAAGTGGGGGCTTCACGGCCTGTGCGCTCGCCGTGATAACCGCGTACCAATTCGACGTCGTCAACATGTCCTGGCTGGACGCTTACGGGATTGCCGATCACCCTGTCAACAGGATTGACGAGTTGCTTCCGTGGAATCTCGCGCCGCTCAATGATGCCGGCCATCGCAGCCAGAGCTGACCTACGTTCCCACTTAAATACGTGGGGAATTAGTCCACTTCACCTGCTGCCAATACTTTGTCAATCACCTGCACCAGCTTAGCCATGGACGCAAGATGCCGTGGCCGGACGCTTACAGGTCTTGCGCATGATGCTGGCAAGCTCCTCGAAGATGGGCGATGAAGGATTCGCGCGATAGACAAGCTGGTTTCCTCGACGCTCCCGGTCGAGAATGCCCACATCAGCAAGTTTCGTGAGTTCCTTATGGAGTGTCCCGGGAGACGTGCTGGTAAGCCGTGCTATTTCACGGACGTGATACGACTCCCCCGGACGCAACAGGAGTAGCCCCAGGACCCGGCGACGGTAGCCGCCGAAGAGCATGTCTGAAAGAGTTTGAAGCATGATTGGCTACGATCGCAGCCAATCATGCTTCAAACTGCAATGACCGCGTATACGCGGCGAGGCCCGTCATTGCCGGTTGCCGGTTGCCGGTTGCCGGTTGCCGGTTGCCGGTTGCCGGTTGCCGGTTGCCGGTTGCCGGTTGCCGGTTGCCGGTTGCCGGTTGCCGGGCACATTGGACCACTGGGATCAAGCGCAAAACATTTACTTGGCGGTAGGCAACGCCAACTCCGGGCGAAATTCAAACATTCCTTCGGAGAAGAACAAATCTGATTCAAGTGCCGCGAGTCACCGCATTTAAAATACGCATTCTTAATTCCCCCTCTCACCGATTTTATCCTTGCTTTACGTGAAATCCGATATTTTCTCTGGTTATTGTGTCGCAGTCCCTGCACTGCACGTTAGCTGGAGACTTATCATGTTTGAGATGGGCAAGGATTACACCCGTGGATATATTCACACGATCTGTGGCGGAAACAAACAATCGTTTCTGCCGGTTCACCGCGGTAAGGTGGTAGCCGCGTGCCTGCGGCCGGACCTCAACCCTCAGGCACCGGATGTCATCATTTGCAACAGCGGTGCCGCGGCACGTGCCGCTGGACGCACGCTCGCCAAGCAGGACGGCAGCATCCCCGTTTTCATCGAGCAGACGACGGACCGTCTGCGATATGTGGGCAACTTCGCCGTGACGGAATCGCTCACGATACCCGCCGACTGCGACCCCTACGCCAAAGACACCAAGTTCACCCCGCGCCAGATTTCACGCGTAATCAAACTGCGGCGCGGCTAAATAAAACCAAACAACGAAAAACCCCGTACGGCAACGCCTTTACGGGGTTTTTCGAATTGCCTCTGTTTCGCCACGCTGTCAAAAAGGCTTGAGAAAGCCTATCCGCACTTAAACCGCAGCTGACACACTCCGCCAGAATCGCGAAGCCATTCAAGGCATTTTCCAGTCAATCACCGTGCATCGGCAATCAGCTATTGACCAGATCCTTGAATGCCTTGCCCGCGGTGAATTTCACCGTCTTGGCGGCTTCGATCTGGATGGCTTCGCCCGTCGCGGGATTGCGCCCGGCGCGCGCGGCGCGGTTGCCCGAACCAAACGAGCCGAAGCCGACCAATTGCACCGCGTCTCCCTTGGAGACCGCAACAATGACGTTGTCGATGAACGCATCGACAAATTTTGCTGTTCCGGCCTTGCTGTCACCCGTGACCGCTGCGATTGCATCAATCAGCTCTTGTTTGTTCATGGTTGCCCTTCCGTGGTTTGGATCGGCGTCCAAGATTGACGCCAAAGACTTGATACTCTGCCCTACGCACAACGCCCGCGCAACTCCCCGGCGGCACAGCGCACCCAGAAAGTCTTAAATTGTGACTCAGCCGCCGCGTCTCCATGCGCGAAAGCCATATTTGCCGCAAGGCCAGGCGCCGTACCGGTAAGTTTGAGTCGAATCGCCCGCCATGTCGTCAGCGCCGGCCCTGAAACCCTTCTGAGTTTCCCACGCCGATGGGTGCACGCAGACAGCGTCCGTGCCGGCAGGCAAGTGGCAACGGCGCGCTTCGAACTATCCGCTTCTTGGGTGCAATGACGGCAAACATGCCCGCCAACCGACTGCGCGTCGCCCGCTTCGTCCTCGTCGGCGGCGAAGACAGGCAACCAGGCCTGAACGGGATCGAGCGCGGCACGGCACGATCGACCGGTTCGGCGCCACGCATGTGGCGAAAATCCAACCCGGCGACGTCTTCGTCATCGAAACGCCGGGCGGCGGCGGCTACGACCAGGCGAGTTTGCACGCACCACACTATCAAGTCTCCCGTCGGCTTGCGCAAAAGGTTGACAAACCTAGCAAGAAATTTTAGTTTGTCAACCAAGGAGAACATCATGATCAGCGATCGCATCCAGCGCGCCAGGCTATTGCGCGGCCTGAGCCTTGAAGCATTGGCGCAACGCTTGGGCGATATCACCAAGCAGGCGCTGAGCAAATTCGAGAAGGGCGAAGCTGTGCCCAACTCGACCCGCATTGTGCAACTCTCGCGAGCACTCGGCGTAAAGCCGGAATACTTCTTCAGGGCGGACGGGGTTGAGTTGGCTCAGGTCGAATTTCGCAAACTCTCAAAAATGTCCGCGCGCGACCAAACGTCTGTCATTGAGCAAGCTCGCGACCATTTGGAGCGGTACCTTGCGCTTGAACAATGCTTCGAGGCGGCGGGCGTTTCTCTAAAGCCCCCGTCGGCGGGTTTCTTGGCGGTCAATAATCGAGAAGAAGCCGAAGTAGCCGCGGAAAAATTGCGCGAAGAATGGCGCTTAGGGAGCGATGCAATCGCCAACTTCACCGAGCTATTGGAAGAGCACGGTGTCAAGGTGGCATTGCTCGAGGGCATAGACAAATTCGATGGGGCTTGCGTTGCCACTCAGGACAAGCAACACGTGCTGGTGGCGTTGAACCGCCAGCGGCCCGGTGAGCGACAGCGTTTTACGGCCGCCCATGAGCTAGGTCATTGGGTGATGGCAATTCCCGAGGATATGCCAGAGAAAGAGAAGGAAGCATGCTGTCATCGCTTCGCTGGAGCTTTGTTGTATCCGCGAGAGCGCGTCAAGGCTGATTTTGGCGGCCATCAGCGTCATCGCGTGTTGTTTCAGGAGCTGATGCTGGCTAAGCGCGGTTATGGCGTCTCCATGCAAGTAGCATTGCGCCGCCTCAAGGACTTGGGATTGGTCAGCGAATCGCTGTTCAAGTCGCTGCAAATTCTGATGGGAAAAAGAGGATGGAGAACCGCCGAACCAGAGCCCATGGCAGCCGAGAACCCGTTAAGGTTTACGTCGCTGGTTTATTGGGGCTTGGCTGAAGGCTTGTTCACTCCTTCCCGTGCCGCGGAATTCCTTCAGCGGCCAATTTCGGCGCTGGAGACTGAAGCCTCGGTAACGCTGGAGGCTTGATGGCCAAAGTTTATGTTTCCGACACAAATATTTGGATTGATTTTCACCACGCCGACCTGCTGCGAGAATTGTTTCAACTGCCGTTTGCCTTGTGCTGCACGGACTTCGTCGCGCTCGAGTTAGATAGTCCTGAGCTAGCGCCCTTAGTGGATTTCGGGTTGGTCATCGAGTCCCTGAGCAGCGACGAGGTTCAGCAGTTGCATGCGCTAACCCAACAGCATAAGAATCCGTCTTTGGCTGACATGTCCTGCTACTTCCTGGCCAGAGAGTGACAGCTACCTTTGTTGACTGGCGACGGCGCATTGCGCGCGTTGGCACAACGCGAAAAAGTTCAGGTTCACGGAGCGCTGTGGCTGCTGGACAGAATGGTAGAGCACAATGTCATAGCCGCCACGCGCGCCGCCTTGGCTCTGCGAACCATGCTTGAAAAGAACGCGCGATTCCCCGAGAGGGAATGCCAGCGTCGGCTCGAACGCTGGGACGCGTGACCATGAGCGTTCGCTTCGGCGAGCCAAAATGATGCGTTGGTAGGGCGTGGACTGATTCAACGTCGGCGGCTCAGCCGTGGCAGCGAAGCTGGCCCGCGGCCCATGCCAGCCTCAATCACGATATTCGCTTCTCAAAGTTTTCCACGTCGAGCCGCGCGTTGACCGAACCCGGTTAACAGCGGTTACATAGCGCTGAAGAAGACAAGGGGTTACAGCGAAAACGCTGTAACCCCTTGAAATTTACTGGTGCCGGCTGCCGGACTCGAACCGACCACCTGATGATTACAAATCAACTGCTCTACCAGATGAGCTAAGCCGGCGAAGGAGGCGATTTTACTTCATTTGACGACCTTGAGGTGGCCTCGGCCACCCTTGTTTGGCGAGTCGTCAGGCGAATCGTCGCCGGATTTGGCTGCCGTACGCTCAGTATCGCCGTCAGACGCCGACGACACCGACGTCCGGCGCTCGTCCGTCCCCGATCCGCTGCCCGAAGACACCAGCATCGGCGTCGCAGCGACTCCCCCACTGGACCCGGACGAAGGCGACGGCGAGCCACCACTCGCCCCGCCCGAAGAAGACGAATCCGCGCCCGGGCCGCTGTCTTCCAGCTGCGCCAACTCGTCGGAGTCGCCGCTCAGCGCTTCATCGCCGCTGACGCCGTCGTCCTCGCTCTCGAGCTGCCGCTCCTCGACCGGGAAGGCCATCCCCTGCCCGTTCTCGCGCGCGTAAATCGCGAGCACGTTGGACACCTGGACTTCGATATGATGCGACTTCCCCGAAAACCGGGCGCTGAAGTCGATCCACTCATTGCCCATCTTGAGCGCGCTGGTCGCATCGAAGCTGATGTTCAGCACGATTTCGCCGTCGCGCACGAACTCGCGCGGCACGCGCGTGCGGTCGTCCACGCGCACGGCAAGATGCGGCGTGTAACCGTTGTCCGTGCACCATTCATACAGTGCACGTAACAAATACGGCTTGGTTGGTGTTTCTGCCATTCGTCTTTCCTATCGCCATTCCATGCCCCGCATCGCGGGATACATCGCGATGGAGAGCCTTCCAATCACCGACGCATCACCTTTTCCGACGGCGTCAACGCCTCAATATACGCCGGCCGGCTGAAAATGCGCTCGGCATACTTCATCAGCGGCGCCGCATTCTTCGACAGCTCGATTCCATAGTGATCCAGACGCCACAGCAGCGGCGCGATCGCGACGTCGAGCATCGAGAACTCTTCGCCGAGCATGTACTTGTTCTTCACGAAGATCGGGGCCAGCTGCGTCAGCCGGTCGCGAATGGCGATGCGCGCCTTCTCGTGCGACTTCTCGGCGGCCTTGCCCTTCTCGTTCTCGAGGGTGCCGACATGGACGAACAGCTCTTTCTCGAAGTTCAGCAGGAAGAGCCGCGCACGCGCACGTTGCACGGGGTCGGCAGGCATCAGTTGCGGATGCGGGAAACGCTCGTCGATGTACTCGTTGATGATGTTCGACTCGTACAGGATCAGGTCCCGCTCGACGAGAATCGGCACCTGGCCATACGGATTCATGACGGCGATGTCTTCCGGCTTGTTGAACAAGTCGACATCGCGGATTTCAAAATCCATCCCCTTTTCGAACAGCACCAGGCGGCAGCGCTGGGAAAACGGGCAGGTCGTGCCTGAATAAAGAACCATCATTTTTTAGTTTCCTCAAAAAGCCAAAGGGCTAGCGATGCGGAACGCACTCCCGGCGCGCCCCTTTTCGCTAGCCCCACATCAAATCAATGCAGCCCTATTTGATGTCTTTCCAATAGGCGGCGTTCAATCGCCAGGCGAAAAAGCTCAGCAAGCCCAAGAACAGCAAGACCCACGCGCCAAGCTGCTTGCGCTCCTTGGCCGCGGGTTCCCCCATCCAGACCAGGTACGAGGTGAGGTCGGCAACCGCATCGTCATAGTCGTTGGCCGACATAGTACCGGGAGTGACTTGCTGAAATCCAATAATTCGGTGTTCAACCTCCCCACTTTCGTCGGTGGAATCCTCGAATTTCGCGGTTCGCACGCCTTGCAGCTGCCAAAGCACGTGCGGCATCCCGACATTCGGGAACACCGCGTTGTTCCACCCGGTCGGCCGGCTGTCGTCCTTGTAGAAAGTGCGCAGGTAAGTGTAGATCCAGTCTGCGCCCCGCGCGCGGGCCTCGACGCTGAGATCCGGCGGCGCGACGCCGAACCATTCTTTCGCGTCGGCGGGCCGCATCGCGACGGTCATCGGATTACCGACCTTGTTTGTCGCAAAGAGCAAATTATCCTCAATTTCCTGATCGGTCAGTCCGATATCGTGCAGACGCGTGTACCGCATCTCGCTGGCGCTATGACAATTGAGGCAATAGTTGACGAAAAGCCGCGCGCCGCGCTGCAGCGACACGAGATCGGCGGTGCGGTTCGGTGCCGCGTCGAGGTGCACACCCTCTTCGGCCATGACTTGCGTGCCCAGCAGAGTGGCGCCGAGCATCGCAAGGATCGAAAGAAGCTTTTTCATTCGGATGTCCCTGTTTGGCTGGCGTTCAGTGAGGTTTGAAAGTCACGCGGTCCGGCACGGGCTTGAAAGTGCCGAGCCGGGTCCAGAAAGGCATGCCCCAGAAGAATCCGAAGTACAGCAGGGTGCCGATCTGCGCAATCAGCGTCCCCGCGGGAGTCGGCGGTTTGGTCCCGAGGAAAGCCAGCGTCAGGAACACGATCACGAAAATGCCGTAGAAGACCTTGTGGAACAGCGGCCGGTAGCGGATCGACTTGACCGGACTCTGATCGAGCCAAGGCAGGAAAAACAGGGTCACGACGGCGCCGCCCATCACGAGTACGCCCCAGAATTTGGCCTGGGTCGTGAGCATCACGGCGATCACGATCGCGGCGATGACTACGCTGCCGATCTTCCACTTGATCGTCCGGGCCTTGATCAGGCCCAGCAGGCCAAGCAGCCCCGCGATCACCTCGAACACGATCTTGAAGTAGTCGGTCACCGCGCGAAGCATCGCGTAAAACGCGGTGAAGTACCAGACCGGCGCGATTTCGGGCGGCGTCTTCAGCGAATCGGCCGGAACGAAGTTATTGGCTTCGAGGAAGTAGCCACCCATTTCCGGCGCGAAAAACACGATCGCGCAGAAAATGAAGAGGAACACCGAGACGCCCATGAAATCGTGCACCGAGTAATAGGGATGGAAGGGAATGCCGTCGAGCGGCCGGCCATTCGCATCCTTGGTCTCCTTGATCTCGATACCGTCGGGATTGTTCGAACCCACTTCGTGCAGGGCCATGATGTGCGCGACGACGAGGGCCAGCAACACGAGCGGAATCGCAATGACGTGGAACGCGAAGAAGCGGTTCAGCGTGACGTCGCTCACCACGTAGTCGCCGCGAATCCACAGCGACAGGTCCGGGCCGATGAAGGGAATGGCCGAGAACAGGTTGACGATCACCTGCGCGCCCCAGTACGACATCTGGCCCCAGGGCAGCAAATAGCCGAAGAACGCTTCGGCCATCAGGGAAAGGAAGATCAAGCAGCCGAACACCCAGACCAGTTCGCGCGGTTTGCGGTACGAGCCGTAGAGCAGACCGCGGAACATGTGGAGGTAGACTACGACGAAGAACATCGACGCGCCGGTCGAATGGAGATAGCGGATCAGCCAGCCCCAGGGCACGTCGCGCATGATGTACTCGACCGAGGCGAACGCGAGGGTCGCATCGGGCTTGTAGTTCATGACGAGGAAAATGCCCGTGACGATCTGCAGCACGAGCACGAGCAGCGCAAGCGACCCGAAGAAGTACCAGAAGTTGAAGTTCTTCGGCGCGTAATACTCGGAAAGGTGGGCTTTCCAGAGCGAGCTCAGTGGAAAACGGCGATCGATCCAGCCGAGCAGGCCGGTGGTGTCGACTTCCTTCTCTGCGGCCATGATTACGCCTCCCCTTTTTCGTCTTTGCCGATCACGAGCGTGGTCGCATTGACGAACATGTACGGCGGTACGTCGAGGTTCTGCGGCGCGGGCTTGTTCTTGAACACGCGGCCGGCAAGATCGAAGGTCGAACCGTGGCAGGGGCACAGCCAGCCGCCGGGCCAATCGCTGGGCAGGTTGGGTTGAGGCCCAGGCGTGAAGCGCGGGCTCGGCGAGCAACCGAGGTGGGTACAGATGCCGACGAGCACGAGAATGTTCTTACGGTCGGCGCGGGACCGGTACTCATTGTTGCAGTACTCGGGCAAGGGCATGGAAAACGGGTTGGTCGTATGCGGATCGGCCAGTTCGGGATCGGCCTTGACGACGTCCGCGAGCATTGCATCGGTCCGGTTGAGGATCCAGACCGGCTTGCCGCGCCAGGCGACAGTCATCATTTCACCTGGCTTGAGATTACTGATATCCGCCTCGATTGGGGCCCCGGCCGCCTTGGCTTTCTCCGACGGTGCGAATGAACCGACGAATGGAACCAGTGTTGCTACGCCTCCGACTCCTCCTGCAACCGACGTCGCAATCAGCCAGGTACGGCGGCCATTGTCGACGCGACCATTCTCGTTGTCTCGCATCACACGCCCCACTTCTAGGTTGGATTTTCCGTCAACGGTAGATTATAGCGACGGGGGTAAAAGCTTGAAGGCGGCGCTTACAAGCATTGACAAAAGACAATTTAGACCGTCGTATTCGCAATGTGCTTCACAAGAAAAAGAGCAAACCTTTGATCGGAAAAGGCTTTTTTTGCCCCATCGAACTGCGTTCGTCATCATTACACAGAGGTGCCGACGTCATCTTCGAGATGCACATCGGCGGCCTGCACGCTGTATCGCTCGGTTCGCGTCATGCCCGGCCGCGATGCAGGCAAAGCCCGATTCGCGCGAGGTGGGTCGTCGGCTCGGTGAAAGCGCGGGGCTTGCAGAAGGTTGTTCAGATACAATTCCATATCAATCCGGTCCATCTATAAGCCCCTGATCTTTCTATGCTTCGACGCTTCTGGCTGCTGTTTGCACAAGCGGTGACAGTGCTCTTGGCGATGGTGTTCATCATCGTCACGCTGAAGCCCCAGTGGCTGCAGCGGCAAGGTCAGTTCGGACGCCAGCTTGCCGCGCCGATCGTCGCGCTGCAAGAGGTCGCACCCGCTTTGACGGGGCGGACGGACAATACGCCGGATTCGTTCGCGGATGGCGCGCAAAAAGCGATGCCAGCGGTCGTCAACGTGTTCTCGAGCAAGGCGGGCGCGCCCGGCTCGCGCGATCCGCGCATGAACGACCCGCTGTTCCGCTATTTCTTCGGGGAAGGCAACGTGCCGAACAAGCCGGCTCCGCATGCGGCCTCCAATCTCGGCTCCGGTGTGATCGTCAGTGAAGACGGCTACATTCTAACGAACCAGCATGTCGTCGACGGCGCTGACGAAATCGAGATCGCGCTCGCCGACGGCCGCAAGACCGATGCGAAGGTCATCGGCACCGACCCGGAAACAGACCTTGCGGTCCTCAAGATCAACCTCTCGAACCTGCCGACCATCACGCTCGGCCGGATGGACTCCACGCGCGTCGGCGATGTCGTGCTCGCGATCGGCAACCCCTTCGGGGTCGGCCAGACAGTGACGATGGGGATCATCTCGGCACTGGGCCGCAATCACCTCGGCATCAATACCTTCGAGAACTTCATACAGACCGATGCGGCGATCAATCCGGGCAATTCGGGCGGTGCGCTGGTCGATGTGCACGGCAACCTGCTCGGCATCAATACGGCGATCTATTCACGCAGTGGCGGGTCGCTCGGGATTGGCTTCGCGATTCCGGTTTCGATCGCCCGATCGGTGCTCCAAAGCATCATCGAGACGGGCACGGTCACACGAGGGTGGATCGGCGTCGAGCCGCAGGACGTAACGCCCGACATCTCGGAATCGTTCGGCCTCTCGCAGAAGAGCGGCGCGATCGTCGCGGGCGTGCTCCAGGGCGGCCCCGCCGACCAGGCTGGCATCAAGCCCGGCGACATCCTGATCGGCGTGGGCGACCAGAAGATCGACGACACGACGAATCTGCTCAACGTCATCGCCCAACTCAAGCCGGGCACGAGTGCGCAGGTGCACCTGATCCGCAAGAACAAACCGCTCGATGTCGCGCTCGTGATTGGCAAGCGGCCACCGCCGCCGAAACGCGCCCTGCCGAGCGACGAGGGCGGCGATAGCGGCGATGGCAGTGATGGCAATGGTGATGGCGGCAGCGGTAACGACGGCGGCGGCTCGGGCGAATAGACTGCCGGCCCGCGAGACCCGCGGGCCAGCCGGATCACGATGGATCGATACTGTCCGCCTCGACGATTTTCGGCTTGTCCTTGCCGACGATCAGACGGGCCGCAATGATGCCCAATTCATAGAGAATCATCAGCGGTACGGCGAGGATGAGCTGGGACAGCACGTCCGGCGGCGTCACGACGGCCGAGACGATAAAGGCGCCGACCACCACGTAGGGGCGGATCTGCTTGAGCTTCGCGATCGTCAGCACGCCCATGCGGACCAACAGCACGACGACGATCGGCACCTCGAAGGTAATCCCGAAACACAGGAACATCGTCAGCGCAAAACTCAGGTAATTGTCGATGTCAGTCGACATCTCCGCCCCGAGTGGCGCGTTATAGTGGGCCATCACGCGGAAGATGGTCGGAAACACGACGAAGTACGCGAACGCCATGCCGAACAGGAACAGGATATAGCTGCTGCTCACGAGCGGCACCACGAGCTTTTTCTCGTGCATGTAGAGGCCCGGCGCGATGAATGCCCAAATCTGGTAGAGCACGACAGGCAGCGCGATCACGAACGCGACCATCATCGTCACCTTCATCGGCACGAAGAACGAGCCCGTGACATCCGTCACGATCATCTTGCCGTCCTTGGGCAGATTCTGCAGCAGCGGCCGCGCAAGCAGATGGAAGATGTTCGGCGCCCAATAGACGAGGCTGATGAACACCACGATCACGGCGATGCCTGCGCGCATGATCCGGTTGCGCAGTTCGACGAGGTGCGACATGAATGTCTCTTCGGACTGGCCGTCGCCCTCGCTTTTATTGGGTGGGGGTGCGCTCACGCTAGCTCTTCACAGATATCGGTTATGCGGGGGTGGCCGCCCCTGCCGCCACTCGCGCGGGGGTTGAGCAACGGTGCGGCTCGTCAGGCAGTCGGGCATGGGCGGGCATCGGAATGCGGGCAATGGGAAGCTGAAAATGAGGTGCGGACAATAGGGCGCTGGCAATGTCGTACCGGCAGAGGCTCCAGGATTAGAGAAAACGCCTGGGCCGCCGCAGGTTGGCTGGTGTATGCCGCGCGACGCGCGCCGCGCCCGACTGCACGCGGGTGCGCGTGCTGCTCGCACGCTTGTACCAGTCCGGCATCGCCGTCTGCTTGATACGCCAGTTCTTGCGCATCGGCGCGGGCGCACCGGCACCGTAGCGCGAGCCGCCGCCGAAGCCTTCAAACACCGATGTCCCGGTAATATCGACGTCGTCGGCACCGGGCGTTACGTGCTCACCCTCGGTCCACGCATCGGTCAGGCTCGCCTGCTGCTCGCGGACCGTGTCGTGAATGGTGTTCTCGACGTTGTGCGCGGCATCCTCGAACCCTTTCTTCATCTTCTTGAGTTCGTCGAGCTCCATCTCGCGCGTGACTTCCGTCTTCACGTCATTGATATAACGCTGCGCGCGGCCGAGCAGCGTCCCTGCGAGCCGTGCAACGCCTGGCAACCGTTCGGGGCCGATCACGACAAGCGCGACCACCCCAATCAGGGCCATCTTGGAAAGACCGAGATCGAGCATCGATGAAGACTAGCCGACGGTCAACGAAGGTCTTGCGCTTTGGCGCGCTCTTTCGCGTCGACGTCGATCGTCGTTTCACGCGGCAGTTCCTTGTTGCGCTCCGTGGCGGCCGCACCGTCCTCGGCTTCCTTCATGCCATCCTTGAAGCCCTTCACGGCACCGCCAAGGTCAGTACCGATATTGCGCAGCTTCTTGGTACCGAACACCAGCGCGACGATCAACAACACGATCAACCAGTGCCAAATGCTAAATGAGCCCATTTCCTTCTCCCCTTACTGAAAACCGCGGTCACGCCACGGTTTGATCCATCGTGCATGGTCCGCGGCCAAAAATCCCAGGCAAAGTCTTTCTACCCCGAAGATACATCATTGGCATGTCAACCGCTCTTACGACCCTCAGCGCCTTTCCCGCTCAAGTCCCGCCTGGCGACTCTCTCAGCTGCCGCAGGCCCTAGCCCATCCGGGACCAGGGCCGCGGGCCCGCGAGGATATGGGCGTGCAGGTGATAGACCTCCTGCCCGCCGCCCGGCCCGGTATTGATTACCGTCCGGAAACCGGTTTCGCCACCTGTATAGGCTACGCCCAATTGCTCCGCGAGATTCGCCACCAATATGAGCATTCTACCAAGCAGCGGCGCATCCTTCTTCGTCACCTCCGAGAGCGTCGCAATATGCTGGCGCGGAATCACGAGCAGATGAACGGGTGCGGCCGGCCGGATATCGTAAAAAGCGACGAATTCCTCGTCCTCATGGACTTTCTTGCTGGGGATTTCGCCCGAGGCAATTTTGCAGAACAGGCAGTTGTCTTCACTCATCTGGATCGGTCACCGTAAAAACAGCGTGTTGCGGGCCTACTGCGTGCGTCTTGCCTTTTCCTCGAGGCCCGACAGGCCTTCGCGCCGCTCGAGTTCCGCGATGACGTCCGCAGGACCGAGGTCGAAATGGGCAAGCAGCACGAGACTATGAAACCACAGGTCGGCGACTTCGCCGACGAGCTTCGACGCGTCGCCGCCATGACGCGTGTCCTTCGCGGCCATCACGACCTCGGTCGCTTCCTCGCCAATCTTCTTCAGGATCGCATCGTCACCCTTGCTGAACAGGCGTGCGACATAGGAGGCGGCCGGGTCGCCGCCCTTGCGGCTCTCGAGCACCGCGGCCAGCTTCAGCAGCGAATCGGGGGTGCTCATGCCTGCGCACTCCTGTTCATACCGGTGTTCGTACTTGTGTTCGTCCGCATATCCGTACTCGTGCTCATTTGTAGATCGTGGTGGGGTCTTGCAACACCGGCTCGACGGTCACCCATTCGCCATCGCCGGCCGTGCCTTCGAATTTCTGGAAGAAACACGCATGGCGGCCCGTGTGACAGGCCATACCGGACACCTGCTCGACCTTGAGCAGCACGACATCCTCGTCACAATCGAGCCGGATTTCGTGCAAATGCTGGACGTGGCCGGACTCCTCACCCTTGAACCAGAGCTTGTTGCGCGAACGCGAAAAATACACCGCGCGCTTGTGCTCAACTGTGAGACGCAGCGCCTCACGGTTCATCCACGCGAACATCAGCACATCGTTACTGCCGACTTCCTGGGCAATCACCGGCACCAGGCCGTTTGCATCCCAGCGAACTTTATCGAGCCAATGGGTCGTCATAATTACAGTCTCACCGCGATGCCGCGTTGTGCCATGAATTGCTTCGCAGCGTGAATCGTGTGTTCGCCATAGTGAAAGATGCTCGCCGCGAGCACCGCATCGGCGTGGCCATCCGTGACGCCGTCGGCGAGATGCTGGAGCGTGCCGACGCCGCCCGATGCGATCACCGGCACGCTCACCGCGTCCGAGACCGCACGGGTCAGGCCGAGGTCGAAGCCGGCCTTGGTGCCGTCGCGGTCCATGCTGGTCAGCAGGATCTCGCCCGCGCCGAGGGCCGCGACCTTGCGCGCCCACTCGATCGCGTCGAGGCCGGTATTCTTGCGCCCGCCATGCGTGAAGACTTCCCAGCGCGGCACTTCACCCTCGGCCGACACGCGCTTGGCATCGATGGCGACGACGATGCATTGCGATCCGTACTTCGCCGCGGAATCGGCGACGAGTTGCGGATTCGCGACCGCCGACGAATTCATGCTGATTTTGTCGGCCCCCGCATTAAGCAGGCGCCGAATGTCCTCGACCACGCGCACGCCGCCGCCGACCGTCAGCGGAATGAACACCTGCGAGGCCACCGCCTCGATGATCGGCAGAATCAGGTCACGGCCGTCCGAGGTCGCGGTGATATCGAGAAAGGTCAGTTCGTCCGCACCCTCGCCGTCGTAACGGCGGGCAATCTCGACAGGGTCTCCCGCATCGCGTAGTTCGACGAAGTTGACGCCCTTGACGACGCGCCCGGCGGTCACGTCGAGGCAGGGAATGATGCGTTTGGGGAGAGCCATGATTTCAGTGGAAACCGCGTGCGTCCACGCACGCGTTGATCGGTCGGTTGCCCTGGCTCAGCCGCCTGCGGCGGCGGCACGGGGCGCGGTAGCTCAGGGACTCGGGGGCTCGGAAACTCCGGGGCTCAGGCGCCGGGTTCACGCAGCGCATCCGCACGCGACTGCGCGGCGGCGAAATCGAGCTCGCCCGCATAGATCGCGCGGCCGCAGATCACGCCCTCGATACCATGTTCCTCGACTTCGCAGAGCAGATCGATATCGGCGATCTTCGAGAGTCCGCCCGATGCGATCACCGGAATCTTGACCGATTGCGCAAGGCGTACGGTCGCTTCGATATTGATGCCCTGGAGCATCCCGTCGCGGCCAATATCGGTGTAGATGATCGCTTCGCAGCCGTAGTCCTCGAACTTCTGCGCGAGGTCGATGACTTCGTGGCCCGTGAGCTTGCTCCAGCCGTCGGTCGCGACCTTGCCGTCCTTCGCATCGAGGCCGACGATAATGTGCCCCCCGAACGCCGTGCAGGCATCCTGAAGAAAACCGGGGTTCTTGACCGCGGCGGTGCCGATGATCACGAACGACAGGCCATCGTCGAGATAACGCTCGATCGTATTGAGGTCGCGAATACCACCGCCGAGCTGCACGGGGATCTCGTCGCCCACCTCCTCGATGATCGCGCGGATGGCCGCTTCGTTCTTCGGCTTGCCGGCAAAGGCGCCGTTCAGGTCGACAAGGTGCAGGCGGCGCGCGCCCTGGTTAACCCAGTGGCGCGCCATGGCGGCGGGGTCTTTGGAGAAGACGGTCGCCTGGTCCATATCGCCTTGCTTCAAGCGAACACACTGACCGTCTTTCAGATCGATGGCCGGAATGAGCAGCATAGCAATCGTGTTGTACGTAGAGAAAAGGTTAGGGAACGTGCTGCGGCGGCCACAAGGCCGGGCTGTCACGCTAGTTTAGTACAAGTACCGCGCCCCGCACGACCACACTGGTCATCCGGTCTACCAAAGGCCGAATATTCAGGGCTGCCATTCGACAAAATTCCGGTACAGCCGCAACCCCGCCTCGGCACTCTTTTCCGGATGGAACTGGGTCGCGAAAATGTTATCGCGCGCGATAGCCGACGCGAACACGGTGCCGTAGAGGGTCTCGCCAGCCGTATGGGTGGCATCGTCCGGCGTGACGAAATAGCTGTGGACGAAATAGAAATAGCTCTGGTCGGCGATGCCCCGCCAGACCGGATGCGGCGAAGTCTGGCGCACGCGGTTCCAGCCCATTTGCGGAATCTTGAAGCGAGAGCCGTCGTCCTGCAACTGGCCGTCGAGCGCAAAACGCGTGACCGAACCGTGAATCAGACCGAGCCCCGGGGTATCGCCTTCGGCGCTCCAATCGAGCAGCATCTGCTCGCCGACGCATACGCCGAGGAGCGGCTTGGTCCGCGATGCTTCGAGCAGCGCGTCGAGCAGCCCCGATTCGCGCAGCGAGCGCATGCAGTCGGGCATCGCCCCCTGCCCCGGCAGCACGACACGGTCGGCCGCGCGGATGTGCTCCGCCTCGGTAACGACCGCGACATCCGCGTCGGGCGCGGCCTTTCGCAGCGCCTGGGCAACCGAGCGGAGGTTGCCCGAACCGTAATCGACAATCGCAATCGAATTTTTCATCTCAAGACAGGAAACAGGGATTTGAGGCCATTCACCATAAATTCGACAGCCAGGGCCGCGAGAATCAGACCCATGATCCGCGTGGCAATATTGATACCGGTCTGCCCGACCACGTTCGCGATCGGCTCGGCCGCGCGCAGCGCGGCATAGCATATCCCGCCGAGCCCGGCGCCGATCGCGATCAGCGGCAGCCGGTCATACCAGTGCGCCGCCTCGCCCGCATAGATGATCACGGTGCTGATGGTGCCGGGCCCCGTCAGCAAGGGGATCGCGAGCGGCACGACGGCCACATTGTCCTTGAGCTCCGCGTCGGTCTGCTCCTGCTGGGTCGCCTGCTGGGGCGGTGTCCGCGCACTGAGCATGTTCATCGCCATCATCAGCATGATGATCCCGCCGCCGACCTGGAGCGAGCCGATCGAGATGCCGAAGAACGCGATCGCGCGTTCGCCGATCGTCGCGGAGAAGCCGATCACGACGAACACCGCGATCGACGCGATGCGCACCGTCCGGTGCGTTTCCGCGCGGTTCTGCTGGGCCGTGAGGCTCAGGAAAATCGGAATCGCGCCGATCGGGTTGATCAGTGCGAGCAGCGAGATAAACGACTTGAGTAAGTCCATCGTGAGGTCGGCGCGAGTCGGAGTTTCGGTAGCGTGTACTGTGTGCTCTGTCTTGCGTTGCCGCCATCAGCCCGATGCCAGGCGGCATTCAGCCAACCAGATTTCCCTTCGTCGACGGCACCTGCCCTGCGGCGCGCTCGTCGAGTTCCACGGCCATGCGCAGCGCGCGGCCGAACGCCTTGAACGCGGTCTCGACCTGATGGTGCGCATTGATCCCGCGCAGATTGTCGATATGCAGCGTCGCGGCCGCATGATTCACGAAGCCGCGGAAAAACTCGATGGTCAGATCGACGTCGAAAGTGCCGATCCGCGCCCGCGTGAACGGAATATGGAACTCGAGGCCCGGCCGCCCCGACAGATCGATCACGACGCGCGTGAGAGCCTCGTCGAGCGGCACGTACGAATGACCGTAGCGGCGCACGCCCTTCTTGTCGCCGAGCGCCTTCGCGACCGCCTGCCCCAATGTGATGCCGACGTCCTCGACCGTGTGATGGTCATCGATATGAAGATCCCCGTGCGCCTCGACTTCGAGGTCGACCATGCCGTGACGCGCGATCTGGTCGAGCATGTGGTCGAGAAACGGCACACCGGTGGCCAGCTTGTGCTGACCGGTGCCGTCGAGATTGATCTTCACACGGATCTGCGTTTCGCTGGTGTTGCGAACGACTTCCGCTATACGCATGGGTCTTTCCTGACTCGGGATGGGGAACAACGGGCCTCAGGCCTGGAGCGCGACGGCCAACGCGGCCAGCATCTGCGCATTCTCTTCAGGCGTGCCGACCGTCAGCCGCAGGCAATTCGCGAGCTGCGGGTGCATTTTACTCACGTTTTTCACAAGCACTCGTTTGGTCAGCAGTGTTTCGAACACACTGGGGGCATCGGGCACGCGGGTGAGCACGAAATTCGCGGCGCTCGGGAACGTTTGCGTGCCCGGCAGCGCGTCGATCGCCGCGATCAGCCGGTCACGCTCCGCGCGCAGCACGGCGGCCTGTTCGTCGAGCACGTCGAGGTGGTCGAGCAGGAACTCCGCGGTCGCCTGGGTCAGCACGTTGACGTTGTACGGCGGGCGCACCTTGTCGAGCTCCGCGATCCAGTCGGGGCTGCCGGCAAGATAGCCAAGGCGGATACCCGCGAGGCCGAGCTTCGAAACCGTCCGCATGACGACGACATTGTCGAACTCCGGCAGACGCGACATCCAGCTGCGTTGCGCGAACGGGAAATAGGCCTCGTCGATCACGACCAGCGAACCGCGCGCGGCGGCGATCACCTGCTCGATCGCCTTGTCGTCGAATAGATTGCCGGTGGGATTGTTCGGATAAGCAAGGTAGATCACCGCCGGCTTGTGCCGCTCGATCGCGGCGAGCATCGCGCTGAGATCGAGGCCGAAGTCGGCCGCAAGCGGTACGCCGATAAAGCCGAGCTGCGCGAAACGCGCCGACAGCTCATACATGACGAAAGCCGGCACGGGCGCGAGCGCGGTCGCACCGGGCTTCGCAAGCGCGAGCGACACGATCGAGATCAGTTCGTCGGAGCCGTTGCCGAGCAGCACGTCGAAGCCCGCCGGCACCTTCATTTTCACGCGCAGCTTGTCGAGCAGCGCGGCCGGGCGCGGCGAAGGATAGCGGTTCAGCGCGACGGCGGCGAGCCGCTCACCCAGCTGCGCTGCCAGCGCCGAGGGCAATGGGTAGGGATTCTCCATTGCGTCGAGCTTGATCAGGCCGCTCGCGTCGGCGACCGGGTAGCTCGTCATCGCCAGAATTTCGGGACGGACGATCGAGTGCAGCGTGCGATTCATATTGGCGTTCAACGCTTTTCTTGTGGCTGCATGGGTCGGATGCGGCGCTCCAGCCGCACGTTATTTGATGCGCATTTCAGCGCTGCGGGCATGCGCCTGCAGACCTTCGCCATAAGCGAGTTCAGCGGCGATCTCGCCGAGTGTCTGCGCGCCTTCCTGGCTGATCTCGATCACGCTCGAACGCTTGATGAAATCATAGACACCCAGCGGCGAAGAGAACCGTGCCGTACGCGAAGTCGGCAGCACGTGATTCGGGCCCGCGCAATAATCGCCGAGGCTCTCGCTGCTGAAACGGCCGAGGAAGATCGCTCCGGCGTGGCGGATATGCTGGCCCCAGGCCTGGGCATCGAGCGCCGAGACTTCAAGGTGCTCCGGTGCGATGTCGTTGGCGATCGCGCAGGCTTCGGCCATATCGCGCACCTTGATGAACGCGCCGCGCCCTTCGAGCGAGGCCTTGATCACATCGCGGCGCGGCATCTCGGGCAGCAGCGCCTCGATGGCTTGCTGCACGCGTGCGATAAAGGTGGCGTCGGGGCACAACAGGATCGATTGCGCGAGCTCGTCGTGTTCGGCCTGCGAGAACAGGTCCATCGCGACCCACTCCGGATTGGTGGTGCCGTCACAGATCACGAGAATCTCGGACGGGCCCGCGATCATGTCGATGCCGACCACGCCGAACACGCGGCGCTTGGCCGCCGCGACGTAGGCATTGCCCGGACCGACGATCTTGTCGACGGCCGGGACGGTCGCGGTGCCGTAGGCGAGCGCACCCACAGCCTGCGCGCCACCGATCGTGAACACCCGGTCGACGCCGGCGATCAGCGCGGCCGCGAGCACGAGCTCGTTCTGCACGCCGTCGGGGGTCGGCACGACCATGATGATTTCCTTGACGCCTGCGACGGTGGCGGGAATCGCATTCATCAGCACTGACGAGGGATAGGCCGCCTTGCCGCCCGGGACATAGATGCCGACGCGGTCGAGCGGACCCACTTTCTGGCCGAGCACGGTGCCGTCCGATTCGGTGTACTGCCAGCTATGCGTGCCGCATTCGAGTTTCTGCTTCTCGTGATAGGCGCGCACACGCATGGCCGCACATTCGAGCGCCGCGCGGCGCTTGGGCGCGAGGCCCTCGAGCGCGGCCTCGAGCCGCGCGCGCGGCAGTTCGAGCGCATCGAGCGTCGCGGCTTCGAGGCGGTCAAAACGTTTCGTGTATTCAAGCACGGCCTCGTCGCCGCGCGACTTCACATCGGCGAGGATCTGCGCCACCGAACTTTCGATTGCCGCGTCCTCGCTGGCCTCGAAAGCGAGTACCGCACGCAGCGCCGTCTTGAAGCCGGCACTGCTCGAATCGAGTTGGCGAATGTTGATCGACATCTGGTTTCCTTTCCGAACGTCCTAGCGTGCGGGCTCCGTCTGGCGGCCGACCGGGCCGCTCGGTGCGATGGCTCGTTCGAACGCATCGAGGATCGGCTTGAGCGCGGTCCGCTTGAGCTTGAGCGCAGCCTGATTGACGACCAGCCGCGAGCTGATCGCCATGATCTCTTCGACTTCGATGAGATTGTTCGCGCGCAGCGTACCGCCCGAACTCACGAGGTCGACGATCGCATCGGCAAGGCCGACGAGCGGCGCGAGTTCCATCGAACCGTAGAGCTTGATCAAGTCGACGTGCACGCCTTTCGTCGCGAAGTGTTCTCGTGCGGTCTGCACATATTTGGTCGCGACGCGCAGACGCGCGCCCTGCTTCACCGCGCTCGCATAGTCGAAGCCGGCGGACACCGCGACCGACATCCGGCAACGCGCGATATCGAGATCGAGCGGCTGGTAGAGCCCTCCGCCGCCATGCTCGATCAGCACGTCCCTGCCCGCGACGCCGAAGTCAGCGGCGCCGTACTCGACGTAGGTCGGTACGTCCGTCGCGCGCACGATGATCACGCGGAGATTCGGATTGGTGGTCGGCAAAATCAGCTTGCGCGACGTTTCCGGATCCTCGGTGACTTCGATGCCCGCAGCCGCGAGCAACGGCAGCGTTTCCTCGAAGATCCTGCCCTTCGACAGCGCGAGGGTCAGCGGTGCCTGCGATTGCGTCATTGCACGAACCCTGTCGACTTGTCTTGCGCTCCGGGCGGCGGGGCCTGGATACCCGCGCCGGTGCCCGCGTGGCCCGGGTGGGCGCCGTTCACGCCATTCAACCCGTGCGCGCCATGGGTGCCGTTCACGCCGTTGGCGCGCACGCCATATGCGTCCTCATGCGGCTCGCCGACGGCGCCGGTCGTCGCGACACCATTCGTCACTTCAAGCACCTCGAGCACTTCACCGCCGGCATCGCCCGCGGCTACCGTCTCATGTTGTCCACCGATGCGCCGCACCTCGGCGCCCACGGCCGAGAGCTTCGCTTCCATCTGGTCATACCCGCGGTCGAGGTGGTAGATCCGGTCGATCAGCGTCTCGCCCGAGGCCACGAGGCCTGCGATCACGAGGCTCGCCGAGGCGCGCAGATCGGTCGCCATGACCTTGGCGCCCGACAGGCGTTCGACCCCGGTCACGAAGGCGGTGTGCCCGTCGATCGTGATATTCGCGCCGAGCCGGTTGAGTTCCTGCACATGCATGAAGCGGTTCTCGAAAATCGTCTCGACCACGCGCGACTCGCCTGCGGCGATGCTGTTGAGCACCATGAACTGCGCCTGCATATCGGTCGGAAACGCGGGGTATTCCGAAGTCTTGAAGCTCACGGCATCGGGACGGCGACTCATTTTCACGCGAATCGTGTCGTCGCCGCACAGCAGCTCGACGCCCGCCTCGCGGAGCTTGTCGAGCACCGCGTCGAGCAGCCCCGGCCGAACGTTGCGCAAGGTCACGTCGCCGCCTGCCGCGGCGACCGCGCACAGGAAGGTACCCGCTTCGATGCGGTCCGGGATCACGCGGTGGCTTGCACCGTGCAGGCGTTCGACACCCTGCACGACGAGCCGGTCGCTGCCGATGCCCTCGACCTTCGCGCCCATCGCCACGAGCAGGTGCGCGAGGTCGGTCACTTCAGGTTCGCGCGCCGCGTTCTCGAGGATCGTCTCACCGTCGGCGAGCGTGGCCGCCATCAGCAGGTTTTCCGTACCGGTCACCGTGATCATGTCGGTCACGATCCGGTTGCCCTTGAGCCGCTTGGCGCGTGCCTCGATAAAGCCGTGCTCGATCGAGATTTCCGCGCCCATCGCCTGCAGACCCTTGATGTGCTGATCGACGGGCCGCGCACCGATCGCGCAGCCGCCGGGCAACGATACCTTCGCATGGCCGAAGCGCGCGAGCAGCGGCCCGAGCACGAGAATCGACGCGCGCATCGTCTTGACGAGTTCATAGGGCGCGACGGGGTTGTCGACATGCGTGCCATCGAGGGTCACCTCGTGGCCCGAGTTCGTCGCGCGCACACCCATCTGCCTGAGCAGCTTCAGCGTCGTTCGCACGTCTTGCAGATTCGGCACATTCGACAAGGCGACCGTGTCGGCCGTCAACAGACTTGCGCAGAGAATCGGCAATGCCGCATTCTTGGCGCCCGAGACGGTAATCTCGCCGGAAAGCCGGCGGCCGCCCTGAATCACGAGTTTGTCCATGATTTCCTTCGTGGACGAATGGTTCTTGGAGATGCCGGCTTGTTCAGTGCCGCCGGCCGTGGCGCTTGCGTCGCTGCGTGAATCGTGAACGGATTCGTTGCTCGTTGCACTGCCTGATTCTTTGATTCGCAAAACCGATTCCAAAAAAACAAAGTGTGTTCGACCGCTCTCTGTCCGACCCTTTCGGCCGGCGCATCGCTTGAATCAGCCGGCGCGCCCAGTATCGCTCAGGCCTTGCGCCATTCGGCGGGCGTCAGGGTTTTCATGCTGAGCGCATGGATCTCCGCTTTCATCCGGTCGCCAAGCGCCGCATAGACGAGCTGATGGCGCTGGATCGGGCGCTTGCCGTCAAACGCATCGCTGACGATCGTCGCGAAGAAGTGCTGGCCGTCGCCCTCGACCGCGAGGTGTTCGCAGGCAAGGCCTGCGGCGATGTACTGCTTGACGTCTTCTGGAGTCGGCAACATGGTAATTCCTTTCAATAGCGCAGCTTGTAGCCGCGCTTGAGCATTCCGACGGCGAACGCGGCAACGATGACCAGGAAGCCGCCGACGATCAGCAGGCTCAGCCAGGGGTCGACATCGGAAGCGCCGAAGAAACCATAGCGGAAGCCGTCGATCATGTAGAAGAACGGGTTCAGCTGCGAAATCGCACGCCACGCAGGCGGCAGGGAGTGGGTCGAATAGAACACGCCCGACAGGAAGGTCAGCGGCATGATCAGGAAGTTCTGGAAGGTCGCGAGCTGGTCGAACTTCTGCGCCCAGATCCCCGCGATGAGGCCCAGCGTGCCGAGCAGCGCGGCGCCAAGCGCGCCGAACACGATGATGAACAGCGGCGCGGCGAACGAGATCGGCACGAACCAGATCGTGACGATGAACACCCCGAAGCCGACCGCGATCCCGCGCACGGTAGCCGCCAGCACATAGGCCGAGAACATTTCCCAGTGCGACAGCGGCGTGAGCAGCACGAAGACGAGATTGCCCGTGACCTTCGACTGGATCAGCGACGACGACGAGTTCGCAAACGCATTCTGCAGCACGCTCATCATCACGAGCCCGGGAATCAGGAAGCTCGTGTACGCGACACCCGGATACACGTTCACATGCGTCTGCAGCGCATGGCCGAAGATCGCCAGATAGAGCAAGGCGGTCACGATCGGGGCGGCGACCGTCTGGAACGCGACTTTCCAGAAACGCAGGACTTCCTTGTAGAACAGCGTCTGGAAACCGCTCATGCCAGCCCCTCCACGAGCACCGGATCATGCATGACCTGCACGAACACATCCTCGAGGTCGGCCTTGCGGAGCTCGATTTCCTCGAACGTGCAGCCCGCCGCGCGGCATTGCGCGAGGATGGGCTCGACGTCGTCGTAGCTGTTCAGGCGCAGCAGATGTCCGCGCGCGCCGGCCGAACCGACCTCGGCCTCGAGGTGCCGCAACTCGACGGGGAGCACGCCGGTGGCGAAGCGCAGCGCGAGCTGCATCGCCGAAAAGCGTTGCAGCAGTTCGCTCGTGCGCTCGAGCGCGACGACCTCACCGCGCCGGAGCATCGCGATGCGCGTGCACAGTTGCTCGGCCTCTTCGAGATAGTGGGTGGTCAGCACGATCGTGTGGCCTTCGCGGTTGAGCCGTGAGATGAATTTCCAGAGACCCTGGCGAAGCTCGACGTCGACACCCGCGGTCGGCTCGTCGAGCACGATGACCGGCGGCTTGTGCACGAGCGCCTGCGCGACCAGCACACGGCGCTTCATGCCGCCGGACAGCGCGCGCGTATTGACGTCGGCCTTCTCGGTCAGGTCGAGATTGGCCATGACCTCGTCGATCCAGTCGTCGTTGCGGCGCAGCCCGTAGTAGCCAGACTGGATCCGCAATGTCTCGCGCACGGTGAAGAACGGGTCGAACACGAGCTCCTGCGGCACGACACCGAGCGCGCGGCGCGCGGCCTGGAAGTCCGTCACGACATCGTGGCCTTCGACGAGGATATGGCCTTCGTCGGCACGCGCGAGTCCCGCCAGGATGCTGATGAGGGTGGTTTTGCCGGCGCCGTTGGGGCCCAGCAGGCCGAAGAACTCACCGGGCTCGACACTCAGGTTGACGCCTTTGAGCGCTTGCAGCTCTTTATAGCGCTTCTTGACGTTACGTATTTCGATGGCTGACATGACGACTCGTCGGCCCGATAAGGGCCGCGACAGAAGGTACAAGGCGCGATGCCGTGCCCTGCGGAAACGGAAAACGCTTGATTATAGGCGAAGTCGCGCCGGGGACGGCCTACTGGACAAACCCGTGGCGGACGCCAAGCGAAATACAGCGATATGCGCTAGGGCATCGGCACGATCAGCGCCACGACATGGGGCGGCACGTGAATCGCCCGGACAGGTGCCGCCCGCACCTCGCTCACGCGTTGGCTTCGAGCAGCGACGAGACGCCGTAGGCCTCGGCAAGGCTGACGAGCCCGGCGGGGAGATTGGAGATGCGCAGTTCGGCATGGTGCCTGCGCGCGGCACGGCGCCATGCAAGCAGCACGGCGAGCGCCGACGAGTCGAAGCGTTCGAGCGGGGCGCAGTCGACCCGCGTCGCGCCCGCCGCGATCCGTGCGAGCCCCGCCTGGAGCACCGAGGTCGCGGTGTCGAAGGTCAACGTCGCACCGGTTTCGAACATCGTCGCGAGTGTCATCGGAAGGGCCCGGCCGTTGTCGTCAGGACTGGCCGCCGGCCGTCGACGCATTGTGGTTGGTGAGGAAATTGAGCAGCCCGTCGATCCCGCTCTGCGAGATCTTTTCGTTGAACTGCTGCTGATAGGCCTGGATCAGCCATGCGCCGAGCACGTTGATGTCATAGATCTTCCACCCGTCCGGCGTCTTCTCGAGCCGGTAGTCGAGCTGGATCGGCTGACCCTGGTTGATCACCTGTGTGCGCACCACCGCATCCGTATCCGTGGCGCCGCGCAGCGGCTGGAACTCCACCTGCTGGTCGCGGATCTGCGCGATTGCGCCCGAATACGTGCGGATCAGCAGGCGCTTGAACTGCTCGACGATCTGCTTCTGCTGGTCGGGCGTGGCCTTTTGCCAGTTGCGCCCCATTGCCAGGCGAGTGGTGCGTTCGAAATCCGTGTACGGCAGGACCTTCTCGTTCACGAGGGCGGTAATGTGCTCGAGATTGCCGCTCTGGACACTTTTGTCGCTCTTGGCGCTATCCATGACCACGGCGGTCAGGGCCTTGATCAGGCCGTCGGGGGTGCTCGCGTCGATCGCCGCCGTCTGGGCCTGGGCCTGGGCCCCACCGCAGAACGTCATCACCGCCACCAGCATCGCTATCCAGAAAGGCTTCTTCATTACGGGTTTCCCACAGAGTTTGGGTCAAGCATTTGAGGCCGAGTCTCTCATCGAGTTCAGTCTCCAGGGGTTGCAAAGCTGTTCGATTCGGTATCGGCGCGTTACTTCAGACGGAGCGCCGGCGTGAAATACGGCTTTATCGGCGGCATCATCCCCGCACCCGGTACGACCGGGTTGATCGGCCGCTGGCCGCCCCCCGGGGCCGAAGCGGTATCCGGCGCGGATCGGCACCGAAGGTGCCACGGCGGGACCGGAGCGGGTAACTACGGGAGAGCCTCCCCGGCGCCGGATGGGGGCACGGCGGGCGCGGGTTTCGCCGGGACCGCTGGGACCACCTCACCCGCGCCCGACGCGGGTACAGGCGGCGCGGCTTGCGCCGGCGCCGTGGCACCTGTGGCCTCGCCCGTACCAGCCGCGCCCGACGCAGGCGATGCCGCCCCCGCGCCGTCGGTCGGGCCGACATCGTCGTAGCTCGGCAGCGCACCACTGTTGCCGTCCTGCAAAAGATACGCGCGGCGCTGGACATACGCATCCCGCACGAACGAATACTTGTCGAGTGCCGCATTCGCGAGCAAATCGCTTGCGCCGAGCAGGTTCGCGCGCGTATTGATCAGTCGCACCACGTATACATAGTTGCGCAGCGATACCGGATTGATGTACGTCATCGGATCGAGCTCGAGGTCGACAAGCGTGCCGAGACCGTCGCGCACGTCGCTCGGGCCGAACAACGGCAACACGAGATACGGGCCGGGAGGCACACCGTAATGGCCGAGCGTCTGGCCGAAGTCTTCCTGATGCTTGGGCAAGTTGACCTGCGACGCGACGTCGAACAGGCCGCCGACACCCCAGAGGGTGTTGATCGTCACGCGCATGACATCCGATACCGCGTCGGCGATCTTGAGCTGGAGCAATTCGTTCGCGGCCGTGTACACATCGCTCACGTTCGAGAACACATTGGTGATGCCCGCGCGCACCGGCTGTGGGACTGCCCACTGGTACCCCTCGGCGACCGGCTTGAACGTGTAGCGGTCGACCGTGTCGTTGATCGTGAAGATGGTGCGGTTCACGCCTTCAAACGGATCGTTCGGCGACGGCGTGCGTACGGTCGAACAGCCTGCGAGCGCAATCGCCAGTGCCACCGGACCCCACCGGAATGGACGCGGTAGTTTCATTGTTTGGCCCCTTCCGATGCGGCCGGCGCACTCGTCGCGCCCGCGTCGGCCGGCGCAGGGGACTCGCTGCCCGCGGGTTTGCTCCCCGCATCGGCCGCTTTGTTATAGAGGAATTGTCCGATCAGGTTTTCGAGCACGATCGCGGACTGCGTCATCGTGATCGTATCGCCTGGCTTCAACATTTCCGTGTCGCCGCCCGGTTCGAGACCGATGTATTGCTCGCCGAGCAGACCCGAAGTCAGAATCTTTGCCGATGTGTCCTTGGGAAACTGGAGCTGCTTGTCGAGATTCAGCGTCACCACCGCCTGATACGACTTGTCGTCAAAGGCGATGCTTGCGACCCGGCCGACCACGACCCCCGAGCTCTTGACCGGCGCACGCGGCTTGAGGCCGCCGATGTTGTCGAAACTCAGCTTGACTTCATAGGTCGGCTGGAACGACACGGCGCTCAGGTTGCCCGCCTTGAGGGCGAGGAACAACAGGGCGGCAAAGCCCAGGATCACAAACACGCCAACCCAGAAATCCAGTGCGTTCTTCTTCATTCGTTATCTCAGCTATCGGTACCTTGAACGGGCATCAGTTGGCAAACATCAACGCGGTCAACAGAAAATCGAGTCCGAGCACGGACAGCGAAGCGAACACAACTGTACGGGTCGTCGCACGAGACACGCCTTCGGGCGTCGGTTTTGCCTCAAAGCCTTGATATAACGCGATGAACGTCACCGCGAATCCGAAGACGACACTTTTGATCACGCCGTTGCCGACATCGGTCCAGACATCGATGCCGCCCTGCATCTGCGACCAGAACGCACCCGAATCGACACCGATCATCAGTACACCGACGATGTAGCCGCCGATGATGCCCACCGAACTGAAGATCGCCGCGAGCACCGGCATCGCGATCACACCGGCCCAGAAGCGCGGCGCAAGCACGACAGCAAGCGGGTCGACGGCCATCATCTCCATCGCGGTCAGTTGCTCGCCGGCCTTCATGAGGCCAATCTCGGCGGTCAGCGACGTTCCCGCGCGCCCGGCGAACAGCAGGCCGGTCACGACCGGGCCGAGTTCACGCACGAGCGAGAGTGCGACCAGCAGGCCCAGCGCCTGTTCGGAGCCGTAGCGGTTGAGCGTGTAATAGCCCTGCAAGCCCAGCACGAAACCGACGAACAGTCCGGACACAGCGATGATCAGCAGCGAATAGTTGCCCAGAAAGTGAATCTGCTTCATCACGAGCCGCGGCCGCCGGATCATCAGGAACACCAGCATCACGAGCTTGACGAACATGCGCGCGCCGTAACCGGTGCGCGAGACGGTCCCCAGAAAACCGCGTCCGATTGCTTCAATCACGCGCGTCTCTCCTCGCCCGCCGGTGCGGCGAATCCGAAGTCGGCATCGAGTCCGGCGTTTGCATAGTGGAACTTGAACGGGCCGTCGGGTTCAGCGTCGATAAACTGCCGCACGACCGGGTCGCTCGAGGCACGCAGTTCGGCCGGCGTGCCCTGTGCATGAATTCCGCCGTTGGCGATGAAATAGACATAGTCCGCGATCGCGAATGATTCCGGCACGTCGTGCGTGACGAGGATCGACGTCGCCCCGAGCGCACGGTTCAAGGTCCTGATCAGGTTCGCCGTAATGCCGAGCGAGATCGGATCGAGCCCTGCGAAAGGCTCGTCATACATGATCAGCGAAGGGTCCAGCATGATCGCGCGCGCCAAGGCCACACGCCGCGCCATCCCCCCCGAGATCTCGGCGGGCGTCAGGTCGCGCGCGCCGCGCAGGCCGACCGCGTTGAGTTTCATCAGCACGAGGTCGCGGATCATCTCCTCGGACAAGTCGGTGTGTTCCTGAAGGGGAAACGCCACATTGTCGAACACCGACATGTCAGTAAAGAGCGCGCCGAACTGGAACAACATGCCCATCCGGCGACGCGCGGCGTACAGTCCGGTCGCGTCGAGCGTGCCGATATCCTTGCCTTCGAACAGTACTTCGCCGCGCTGCGCGCGCACGAGTCCGCCGATCAGCCTCAGCACCGTCGTCTTGCCGCAACCCGATCCGCCCATCACCGCGACCACCTGCCCACGCCCAAAGCGCATGTCGAGCGAGGACAGCACAGGCGTGTCGCCATAGCCGAACTCAACATGCTTCAACTCCAGGATGGGATCAGGCATTGAATTGGACACTTTAAGTAAAGTCTGACCGGACGGCGCATTATAGGGGTTAAGCCGGACTCCTGCCTTGGCAGACGTCCTTAAATCTTACCGGACACTTACGGAGCACTGCGAATCGGGTTGCGGCGCGGAAGTGAAACGGGCTTGCAAACTTTCTACCGCGCCGCGTAAATCGACCGCTTCCGTCACCGCGCGCACCACGGCCGCGCTGCCCACGTTGGTGGCAAGCACCGCGTCGATAACCGACGCGTCGATCCCGCCGATCGCCACCAGCGGTACCTTCCCGCGTAGCAGTGCAACGTAGTGTGCAAGCCTGACCAGGCCTTGCGGTGCGGTCGGCATCTGTTTGGTCGTGGTCGGAAAGACCGCGCCCATCGCGAGATAGCTCGGACGGAAGTGCAAGGCGACCCGCATTTCATAGAAGCCGTGAGTCGACAGTCCAAGTCGCAGGCCGGCGGTTGCAATCGCGTCGAGATCGGCGGTTTGCAGGTCTTCCTGACCGAGATGGACGCCGTAGGCCCCCGCGTCGATCGCGCGTTGCCAGTGGTCGTTGATAAACAAACGTGCGTCGCAGGCCCGCGCCACCTTCACGGCATGCGCGATTTCCCTGTCGAGGAACGCACCGTCGGTCGATTTGCTGCGCAGCTGGACCGTGCGCACACCCAGCTCGAGCAGGCGCTCGACCCAGTCGGCGGTCGGGACGACCGGATAAAGGCCGAGATCGAGCGGGCACGGCGGGAATGCGTGCTTGAACGGACGCAAGCCTTCGATCGCCGGGAACGTCGACAGGTCGATCGGCCAGAGGGGAGCCGGGGTCGCGACCGAAGACGAGATCGACGTCGGAATCCAAGTGGGGGTCGCGGTTGCGGTCGGGATCGAGGCCGGGACTGGTGCCGGAGTCGCAACCGAAGGCGAAGGGTTCGGTCGCCATGCAAGCGCCAGAGTCAGCGCATCGTGCAGGCTGAAGTCGCACGCGGCGAACGCCGCGAGCGCGGCGAGCCAGTCGTCGGAACGCTCACCCGAAAACGCGCGGACATCCGTGCCGACGCGCAGTTCGACCCGCTCGGGCGCAGCCTCGATGACGGCCGCGCCAGCCGCGAGCCAGAGACGTTCCTCATCCGGATGAGATTTCGCATCGATGAACACGCGAACATCGCCCGGCCCGAATTCCGGCGCCGCGCTCAGGCATAGGCGCAGGCGGCCGGAAGGAGCCGGCCAGTCCTTGCCAAGATGGGCGCGGATCGCGTCCGCGGCTTCGAGCAGCTCGTCGGCCGGCGGCCAGAAGATGTCCCGGTCGATGGGCAGGGGAATCGGCGGCACGTTCATGCAATATGCCCCGTGTCCTGGTGCCAGAACGGCATGCCGACGACCGGCGTACTTGCCTGGGCGCTGTCGCGCTCGGGCATCGGGCCCGCCAGATAGGCTTCACGCCCGGCCAGCACCGCGCCCGCGAACGCGTACGCCATGCGCGCAGGGGCCGCGGCCTGCGAGACCGCCGTGTTCAGCAGCACGCCGTCGAAACCCCACTCCATGACCTGGCACGCATGCGAAGGCACGCCAAGTCCGGCATCGACAATCAGTGGCACGTCGGGCAGCCGCTCGCGCAGCACGCGCAACCCGTAGGGATTGACGATGCCCTTGCCCGTTCCGATCGGCGCGCCCCATGGCATCAGCGCCTGGCATCCGACGTCGAGCAGGCGGCGGCCGACCACGAGGTCTTCCGTGCAATACGGGAGCACCTTGAATCCCGCGCGGACCAGCAGGTCCGCCGCTTCGACGAGGCCCAGCGGATCCGGCTGGAGCGTGTAGTCGTCGCCGATCAGTTCGAGCTTGATCCAGTCGGTGCCGAAGACTTCCCGCGCCATCTCGGCGGTGGTCACGACTTCCTGGACGGTATGGCAGCCGGCCGTGTTCGGCAGCAGCGGCACCGCATATTGCTTGAGCGTCTCGAAGAAACCGACACTGCTGTCCGCATCGGCCGCCATCTGCCGGCGCAGCGCGACCGTCACCATACCCGGCCGGGATGCCTCGATCGACTCGGCCAGCGCGGCAAGCGACGGATAGCGCGCGGTGCCCAGCAACACGCGGCTGGCAAACCGTTCGCCATAAAGCACCAATGTATCGTCCATCTGCAAATCTCTCTTCGATCGTATTCGGTTGTTTGCGCACGGATGCGCGCGAAGCTCGCGCCGCGTGTAGCCCACGTGTGGCCCGCGTGTGACCTACTACGCGCGCCTACCCTCCCGTCACCGGCCGCACCACATCCACGCGGTCGCCCGCGTTCAATACATGGCCGTCGTGTCGCGCACGCGCGACAAATGCGCCGTTCACGGCAACCGCAAAAGGGGGCCGGGCGCCGAACGCGGCAAGCGCGTCGGCGACGGTGGCCCGCTCGGGCAAGCTCAAAGGCTGTTGATTGACCTGAATATCCATACTTGTCATCTGTCTGATGTCATGTCGGCTGGAGGACGTCCGCATCCCGCGCAAACAACGCCGGCCAGCGCGACGCGCAGGCCCACTGTTCGAACGACCCGGCGCCGGCCGAGTCCGTACCGGAGAATGCCCCATCCGCGTGGGCCAGCGCCATTTCGACCGCGGCACGCGACACCTCGGGCGCCAACATATAACCATGCCGGTACAAGCCGTTGACGCGAATTGTCCGATTGCTGGCCAGACGGACAAGGGGACGGTGATCCGGCAGTGTCGGGCGGCACTGCGTCGAGAGTTCGAGAATACGCGCCTCGCCGAACCCCGGATGGATCGAAAATGCCGCGCTCAGCAATTCGAGCGAGGAGCGCACACTGATCGGCGACATGTCCTCGCCCTCGATCTCGGTCGCGCCGATCACGTAGAGATCGTCCTGCTTCGGCGCGATATAGAGCGGGTAGCGCGGATGCAGCAGTCGTACCGGGCGGCTCAGGCCGATGCCCGGCGCATGCACGCGCGCAACCTCGCCCCGGATGCCGCGCAGGCCGCGCCAGTCGGTCTTCGCGCCCAGGCCGCGGCAATCGATGACGATGCCGGCGGGCAGCGTATCGAGCTCGGCCCCCTCTACTCGCGTATTCCAATGTGTCTCGACACGCCGTTCGGCGAGACCCTCGGCAACCGCCGCAAGCAGTTGCCGGTTGTCGAGCTGCCCTTCATTCGGCAACAGGAAACCCTGCTGGAAGCGGCCACCCAGGGCCGGTTCGGCTGCGAGCAACGGTGCGCCCGAGAGCGGTTCGAGGCCACCCCTCAACAGGGAGGCCGGCGCGTTCACGCGCAGCCGGCTCGTGAAGATCGTCGCTTCGGCGCGATCGCTCGGATGCCACACGACGAGCGTGCCATTGCGCTGGAAAAACACTGGCGCAGGCAGTTCGGCGAGCAGCGCGGGCCATGCTTCGAGCGAGGCGGCGCCGAGTTCAGTGATCAGCAGTTCAGCCGAGGCGGCCTCGGCAAGGGGGGCCAGCATCGCGGCCGCGACCCACGCGGCGGCCGAACGGCCCGCGGCGTCGCCCTGTTCATACAATGCGACGCGCGCGCCCGCCCCCGCGAGGCGCCAGGCGATCAACCGCCCGATCAGGCCTCCGCCAACCACCGCGAAGTCGGCGTTCGACCTCGACGGGACACTCGGATTGAAACTCAATGCAGAATTTGCAGCAGGCACGTCCATCGATTCCTTCCCAAAAACGGGGCAGCAAAGCTCAGGACGAAACGGGACGGAAGGAAGAACGGCCTCAACAGCCGTAGCGCACGACGGGCGGCGGAAAATCCGGCTCAGCCAGCCACGTGTCGGCACGCGCTGACGATTCGACCAGTCGCGCGCTCGGGGCGCGTGGACTTCGAAAACTCGCTGGGCGGTGTCGAAAACTTCCCGCGCCGGCATTACCCGGATCGGGTGCGAAGGGTCTTCTCTCAGCCTTGCGCGATGCACGCAAAGCACCCCTGTTTCGTCGCGTTCATTAGATCACAAATGGCGGCGCACCCGCAAACCAGATCGGCCCCCGCGAGAAACCGCGCCATGCGGCGCCCCGGTTTGGAACACGCCGGAACCCTGCTTGTGCCTCGGGCATAGCCCGCTCCGGCCTACTCTCCTGACTGGGCTCCTGCCCTGCCACTTTCTTTTTTTCTGTGCTCGCCACATTCCCGAGGACAGACAAGGCGCAATCCGGGTAAGGTACGGCCTTTGGCTCGCGCGGGCCCGTGGCGGGCATCCGGGCGCGACCTTAAGTCGCAATTAAGCGCTACACACCAGACTCTGCCCGATCATCCTCCGTTTTCGAGAAGACTGAATGAGCACCATCATCAACCCATCGACTTCGCCGGCCGACCCGTCCAAGGTGACCGCCTGGAGCCTGATCAAACCCTACTGGGTATCCGAGGAGCGATGGAGCGCGTGGGGTCTGCTGGCCCTGGTGATCACGCTGAACATGCTGCTCGTCTACATCAGCGTACGTTTCAATTCGTGGAATGTCGGCTTCTACAACTCGATTTCCGCGAAAAATTGGGGCGGCTTCACCCGTTCGCTGACCGAGTTCTCGATCCTCGCGTTCTCCCATATCTTCATCGTCACGGCGCGAATCTGGTTCCGGCAGCTGCTCGAGATCCGCTGGCGCAAGTGGCTGACCAACCGCTTTCTGCAACGCTGGCTCGATCGTCATGCGTTCTACCGGATCGAACGCGACCGGCTCGCGGACAACCCCGACCAGCGGATTACCGACGATCTCCAGACGCTTGCCAGCACGACGCTCTCGCTGTCGCTCGACTTGCTGTCGACCGTGGTCACGCTGTTCTCCTTTGTCGTGATTCTCTGGCGCATCGCCGGGCCCCTCTCGTTCAATCTGTTCGGCACCCACCTGACGATTCCCGGCTACATGGTGTGGGCCGCGGCCATCTACGCCTTGTTCGGATCGTTTGTGATCCAGCGCTACGGCAAGCCGCTGGTGGCAATCAACTACCAGCAGCAGCGCGTCGAGGCGGACTTCCGTTTCCTGTTGATCCGCCTGCGTGAAAACGCCGAACAGGTCGCGCTTTATAACGGCGCCGACACCGAGCGCAAACACGCGAGCCGCGCATTCCAGGGCATCTACGACAACTGGCGCCGGATCATGTCCTACACGCGGCGGCTAACGATCGTTACGTCCGTCTACGGTCAAATCGCCATCGTCTTCCCGATCCTGATCGCCGCACCGCGCTACTTCGCAGGGGCCTACCCGATCGGCGTACTGTTCCAGATCGGCGACGCCTTCGGCACTGTCAGCGACTCGTTTTCGTGGTTCATCAACAGCTTCTCGACACTGGCAGGCTGGCGCGCGACCGTCAACCGGCTCCGTGAATTCGTCCGTTCGATCGACGAACAGCACACGCGTGAATCCATGTCGCCGGCCACCGAACATGGCGGTATCAACCGGCATATGTCGGATGTCACCTCGCTGCAGATACGCAATCTCGAACTCGCCCTGCCCAACGGGACGCCCCTCGCGCGTGTCGGCTCGACCACCATCGAACCCGGCGCGCGCCTGCTGATCAGCGGCGCATCGGGCTCGGGCAAGAGCACGCTGTTGCGCGCGCTCGCAGGGCTCTGGCCGTTCGGCAACGGCACGATCGTCGTGCCGGTCGGCGCGAGGGTGCTGTTTGTGCCGCAGGTCAGCTACGTGCCGGTCGACACGCTAAAGGCGGCGCTGGCCTATCCGTCCGAGGCGGGCGCCTTCACTGACGAGGCATGCCGAGAGATCCTGCACGCCGTGCACCTCGACGACTATGTCGACCAGCTCGGCGAAAGTACGCACTGGGCACGACGCATGTCGCCAGGCGAACAACAGCGCCTAGCCGCGGCCCGCGTGCTGCTGCAAAAACCCGACTTCGTGTTTCTCGACGAAGCGACCAGCGCACTCGATGCGTCGAACGAACGGCATATCTACGAAACCTTGCTGAGCCGCCTGCCGCAGACGGCGTTTGTCAGCGTCGCTCATCGCGAGTCGCTCGCGGGCTTCCATACGACAACGCTCGAACTCCAGCGCGCCGTGCCTCGGGAAAGTCTGCGGGACGCGCGATCCCTGTGGCCCGGAGTAGCAGGCGTAGCTGGCGCAAAAGAGTAAGTGCGGCAGACACAGCAGAGACCGCAATGAGAAAGCGAAAGGCCACCCGAGGGTGGCCTTTCCTTTTTACCGTGACAACGTGCTCACCGTCGAACCACCGGCGGATCAGCGCGGCAGTTCGGTACTGCCCATGAGATAGGCATCGACCGCACGCGCAGCCTGACGGCCTTCGCGAATCGCCCAGACCACCAGCGACTGGCCGCGGCGCATATCGCCCGCCGCGAACACCTTGTCGACATTTGTGTAGTACGCCTTGTCACCTTCGGTCGAGGCGCGCGCATTGCCGCGCGCATCCTTTTCCACGCCGAATGCGTCGAGCACACCGCCAACCGGCGACACAAAGCCCATCGCGAGCAGCACGAGGTCGGCCTTCATCTCGAATTCGGAACCGGGCACTTCCTGCATCTTGCCGTCCTTCCACTCGACACGCGCCGCAATCAGCTTCTCGATCTTGCCGTTGCTGCCTTCGAGCCGCTTGGTCGCCACAGCCCAGTCGCGCGAGCAGCCTTCCTCATGCGACGAAGAGGTGCGCAGCTTGATCGGCCAGTACGGCCAGACCATCGGCTTGTTCTCTTCCTCGGGCGGCTGCGGAAGCAGTTCGAACTGCATGACGCTTGCCGCACCATGGCGGTTCGAGGTACCGACACAGTCGGAGCCCGTGTCACCGCCGCCGATCACGATCACATGCTTGCCGGTCGCCTTGAGCTGATCCTGGACCACGTCGCCCGCATTGACCTTGTTCTGCTGAGGCAGGAATTCCATCGCGAAGTACGTGCCCGAGAGCTCACGCCCCGGCACCGGCAGGTCGCGCGGCATTTCGGCACCGCCCGCGATCACCACCGCGTCGAATTCGGCGCGCAGGTCCTTGGGGGAGATCGTTTCACGCGCACCGTTCTGCACATGCGCGGGAAAACCTTCGCCGCCGATGAAGACGCTCGTGCGGAAGCTCACGCCTTCGAGTTCCATCTGTTCGATGCGGCGGTCGATCAAGCCCTTCTCCATCTTGAAGTCGGGAATGCCATACCGGAGCAGGCCGCCCGCGCGGTCGTTCTTCTCGAACACCGTCACGGCATGGCCTGCGCGCGCGAGCTGCTGTGCCGCCGCCAGACCCGCGGGGCCCGAGCCGACCACTGCGACCTTCTTGCCGGTCTTGTGTTTGGCGGGCTGCGGTTCGACCCAGCCCTCTTTCCAGGCCTTGTCGATGATCGCGTGTTCGATCGACTTGATGCCGACCGCGTCGTCGTTGATGTTCAACGTACACGCAGCCTCACACGGCGCCGGACAGATGCGGCCCGTGAATTCCGGGAAATTGTTGGTCGAATGCAGGACTTCGATCGCGGCCTTCCAGTCCTGCCGGTAGACCAGATCGTTGAAGTCGGGGATCACGTTGTTGACCGGGCACCCGTTGTTGCAGAACGGGATGCCGCAATCCATACAGCGTGCGCCCTGGATCTTCGCGTCTTCGTCCGAGAGTGCGAAGACGAATTCCTTATAGTGCTTGACGCGCGCCTGCGACGGTTCATACGTCTCATTGCGGCGTTCAAATTCGAGAAAACCGGTTGCCTTGCCCATGCGATTCTCTATCCGTATTGGTGAGGATCCGGCGAGCGCGGCACGCGGCGAACACCGGGGTGTTCGCGCGCGGCCTCGCCGCCCTGCCTTTCTATCTTGATCGGTACGCCGCGGTCAGGCCGCGAGCGCCTGCTTGCCGGCCTTCGTGCCGAGTTCGCCGAGTGCGCGCTTGTAGTCGACCGGGAAGATCTTCACGAAATCGTCTCGTGAGGTATCCCAGTTTTCGAGCAGCGTCTTCGCGCGAATCGAACCCGTGAACTGAAAGTGCTTCTCGATCAGGTCGCGCAGTTGCGCTTCGTCGCTCTGGCCGTGATGCCAGAGTGCGCGATCGAGCACGCGCTCCTGTTCGAGGACCGGCAGCACCGGTTCGAGCGACACCATCGACGGATTGCACTTCGCCTTGAAGCTGCCGTCCGGGTCGTAGACATACGCCACGCCGCCCGACATCCCGGCCGCGAAGTTGCGGCCCGTTTCGCCGAGCACGACGACCGTGCCGCCCGTCATGTATTCGCAGCCGTGATCGCCCGTGCCTTCGACGACCGCCGTCGCGCCCGAGTTGCGCACCGCGAAACGCTCGCCGGCCACGCCGCGGAAGAAGGCTTCGCCTTCGACCGCACCGTACAGCACGGTATTGCCGCAGATGATGTTGTCTTCAGCCTTGCCGCGGAAGTCGTTGGTCGGACGGATGATGATGCGGCCGCCTGACAGGCCCTTGCCGACATAGTCATTGCCGTCGCCGACGAGGTCGAGCGTGATGCCGCGCGCCAGGAAGGCGCCGAAGCTCTGCCCCGCCGTGCCCTTGAACTGGACATGGATGGTGTCGTCGGCAAGCCCGTCGTGGCCGTAGCGGCGCGCAACCTCGCCCGAGAGCATCGCACCGACCGTCCGGTTCACGTTGCGCACAGGCTGGATGAACGACACATGCTCACCCTTCTCGAGTGCCGCGCGCGATTTCTCGATCAGCACGTGGTCGAGTGCCTTCGCGAGGCCGTGGTCCTGCGCGTCCACGTGAATGCGCGCCACGTCGGCCGGTGCGTCGCACTGGTAGAAGATTCGCGAGAAATCGAGACCGCGGGCCTTCCAGTGCTCGATGCCCTTCTTCGTGTCGAGCAGATCGGCGCGGCCAATCAGTTCGTTGAAGGTCCGCACGCCGAGCTGCGCCATGATTTCGCGAACTTCTTCAGCGATGAAGAAGAAGAAGTTGACCACGTGCTCGGGCTGGCCCTGAAACTTGCGGCGCAGGACCGGATCCTGCGTCGCGACGCCGACCGGGCAGGTGTTCAGGTGACACTTGCGCATCATGATGCAGCCTTCGACGACGAGCGGTGCGGTTGCGAAACCGAACTCGTCCGCGCCGAGCAGCGCACCGATCACGACATCGCGGCCGGTCTTCATCTGGCCGTCGGCCTGCAGGCGGATACGGCCGCGCAGGCGGTTCAGCACGAGCGTCTGCTGGGTTTCGGCGAGGCCGAGCTCCCACGGCGTGCCTGCATGCTTCATCGACGACAGCGGCGACGCGCCGGTGCCGCCATCATGCCCGGCGATCACGACGTGATCGGCCTTCGCCTTGGCGACACCCGCGGCAATCGTGCCGACGCCGACTTCCGAGACGAGCTTGACCGAGATATCCGCACGCGAGTTGACGTTCTTCAGATCGTGGATCAGCTGCGCGAGGTCCTCGATCGAATAGATGTCGTGGTGCGGCGGCGGCGAAATCAGACCCACGCCCGGCACCGAATACCGGAGCTTGCCGATGTAGTCGGACACCTTGTGGCCCGGCAACTGGCCGCCCTCGCCGGGCTTCGCGCCCTGCGCCATCTTGATCTGGATCTGGTCGGCCGAGCTCAGGTACTCGGCGGTCACGCCGAAGCGACCCGAGGCGACCTGCTTGATCTTCGAACGCAGCGAATCGCCATCTTCGAGCACGGTATCGCGCACGACCGCTTCATTGCCGAGCAGGCCGACGGTGGTCTCGCCCTTGCGGATGGGAATGCCGCGCAGTTCGTTGCGGTAACGCTTCGCGTCTTCGCCGCCTTCACCCGTGTTCGACTTGCCGCCGATGCGGTTCATCGCGATCGCGAGCGTCGTATGCGCCTCGGTGCTGATCGAGCCCATCGACATCGCACCCGTCGCAAAACGCGTGACGATGCTCTTGGCCGACTCGACTTCGTCGAGAGGAATCGCCTTGGCCGGATCGACGCGGAATTCGAACAATCCGCGCAGGGTCATGTGACGCTTGCCCTGGTCGTTGATGATGTTCGCGTATTCCTTGTACGTCTGATACGAGTTCGAACGCGCCGAATGCTGGAGCTTGGCGATCGCGTCCGGCGTCCACATATGGTCCTCGCCGCGGACGCGGTAGGCGTACTCGCCGCCCGCATCGAGCATGCCGGACAGCAGGGGATTGTCGCCGTAGGCATCGCGATGCAGGCGCACGGCTTCCTCGGCCACTTCGAACAGGCCGATACCGCCGACGTTCGAGGCGGTGCCCGGGAAATACTGGTTGACGAGCTGCTTCGAGAGACCGATCGCCTCGAAGATCTGCGCGCCCGTGTACGACATGTACGTCGAGATCCCCATCTTCGACATGACCTTGTGCAGGCCCTTGCCGATCGCCTTGACGAAGTTCTTTACGGCCTTCGCGGGCGACAGGTCGCCCGGCAAGCCGGCTGCCATCGCCTGGAGCGTTTCCATCGCGAGATACGGATGGACGGCTTCCGCACCGTAGGCCGCGAGCAGCGCGAAGTGATGCACCTCGCGCGCCGAACCCGTTTCGATGACAAGACCCGTGCTCGTGCGCAACCCCTGCGAGACCAGGTGGTTGTGGATCGCTGACGTGGCGAGCAGTGCCGGAATCGCAACATTGTCGCGGTCCGACTTGCGGTCCGACACGATCAGGATGTTGAAGCCCGACTTGACGGCATCGACCGCCTCCGCGCACAGCGAGGCGATACGCGCCTCGACGCCTTCCTTGCCCCAGACGATCGGGTAGCAGATGTTCAGATCGTACGAACGGAATTTGCCGCCTGTGAACTGGTCGATGTCGCGAATCTTCGCGATTTCGTCGAAATCGAGCACCGGCTGCGAGACTTCGAGCCGCATCGGCGGGTTCACGTGATGCGTGTCGAGCAGGTTCGGCTTCGGGCCGACGAAGGACACGAGCGACATCACCATGTTTTCACGGATCGGGTCGATCGGCGGGTTCGTGACCTGCGCGAACAGCTGCTTGAAGTAGTTGTAGAGCGTCTTGTTCTTGTTCGACATCACCGCGAGCGGCGAGTCGTTGCCCATCGAGCCGACCGCTTCCTCGGCGTTCTGCGCCATCGGCGCGAGCAGGAACTTGAGGTCCTCCTGCGTGTAGCCGAAGGCCTGCTGGAGGTCGAGCAGCGAGGCGGCATCGCGCACCTGCGTGTCGCCCGAAGTCGTGTCGACTTCGTCGAGCTTGATGCGCACCGCGTCGATCCAGCTCTTGTAGGGCTTCGCGTTCGCGAGGTTGTCCTTGAGCTCCTTGTCGTCGATGATGCGGCCGTGTTCCATGTCGATCAGGAACATCTTGCCCGGCTGCAGGCGCCACTTCTTGATGATCTTGGATTCGGGAATCGGCAGCACGCCCGCTTCCGACGCCATGATCACGATGTCGTCGTCGGTAATGCAGTAGCGCGCGGGGCGCAGGCCATTGCGGTCGAGCGTCGCGCCGATCTGGCGGCCGTCGGTGAACGCGATCGCCGCGGGGCCGTCCCACGGCTCCATCATGGCTGCATGGTATTCATAGAACGCGCGCCGGTTGTCGTCCATCAGCGTGTGCTGTTCCCATGCTTCGGGAATCATCATCATCATCGCGTGGACGAGCGGATAACCTGCCATCAACAACAGTTCAAGGCAGTTGTCGAACGATGCCGTGTCGGACTGGCCCGGATAGATCAGCGGCCACAGCTTGTGCAGGTCGTCGCCGAGCACCGCGCTCGAGATCGCGCCCGTGCGCGCGGACAGCCAGTTGACGTTGCCCTTGACCGTGTTGATTTCGCCGTTGTGGGCGACGAGACGGTAGGGGTGGGCGAGTTCCCACGCCGGGAAGGTATTGGTCGAGAAACGCTGGTGGACCAGCGCCAGCGCCGAGATCGCGCGCTCGTCCTGCAGGTCGCGATAGTAGACGCCGACCTGGTGCGCGAGCAGCAGGCCCTTGTAGACGACCGTGCGCGCCGACATCGACGGCACGAAGTACTCCTTGCTGTGCGCGAGCTTGAGGGCCTGGATGCGGTGGCTGGCGGTCTTGCGGATCACGTACAGCTTGCGCTCGAGCGCGTCGGTCACCATGATGTCGCGCCCGCGGCCGATGAAGATCTGGCGGATCACCGGCTCGCTCGCCTTCACCGTCGGCGAGATCGGCATCGCGTGGTCGACCGGCACATCGCGCCAGCCGAGGACGACCTGACCTTCGGCCTTGACCGTGCGCTCGAGCTCCTGCTCGCAGGCGAGGCGCGACGCATGTTCCTTCGGCAGAAAGATCATCCCGACACCGTATTCGCCGGCCGGCGGCAACGCGATGCCCTGACGCGCCATTTCCTCGCGATAGAACGCGTCGGGGATCTGGATCAGGATCCCCGCGCCGTCGCCCATCAGCGGATCGGCGCCGACGGCGCCGCGATGGTCGAGGTTCTCGAGGATCTTCAGACCCTGTTCAATGATGCCGTGACTTTTCTTGCCCTTGATATGGGCAACAAAGCCAACGCCACACGAATCGTGCTCGTTGGCCGGATCGTAGAGACCTTGCGCGGCGGGCGCTGAGGCTTGCGTACCGAGGGGCGGTTGCGGGTCTTTCATCTGGACACCCTGTTTTGATGGCCGTGGGGACAGCCGATGGAACCGGAAAAACGAATTTGGGCCCGAAGCGGGCGACCGGAGTACGTCTGCCGATGTCGTGGATAAGACCCGGGAATGCGACGCGGCGACACCTGCTCGATGCCGCGGATGGGGGCATGGCGAGGGGAAACTACCGGAATTCGAAATATACCCGACGAATCAGCGTATTACAAAGTAAAAATGCGTGATCGGGCCCTTAATACTTAAATCACACGATATGAGTGAACTTATATGGGGCCAGATTTGAAAGCGTTTTAGAAAAAGGTTCTTCGCGCAGTGACGTGCAGAACCTTGGGTGACCCGGACGGCAGCAGCTCATTTTGACTTGGCCAAGTCCGCTTTCAGCAGAGGAGCAGTTGAAAGACAGCGCCTGCCGCCGAAACAATCCAAACCGCGCGGATGTTGCAACCACGCGACAGTATTCAGGAAGTGCTGAATCTACGATAAGTTGTCGTCTCGCGGCCGTTGCGAGCATCCATCGCCGCAAGAGGCAATACATTGAACCGGGCGTATTCAGCCGAGCTTGCGGTGCTGGTGATCGTCACCGCTCTGTTCGGTCTTGAGCTTGCGAGGCCGGCCGCGCGGCAGCGGCGTCACACGCCGGTTCGCCTGGCGCGCGCACCAGTCGAGCCAGGCATCCGAGCCGATGACCCAGCCCTTGAGCGTGGCCTGCTCAAGCAGATCGACCGCGCGCTCGTCGAGCGGAAGTTCGATCATTTCTTTATAGCGTTGCTGACGTTCGAATGGTGTATTGCCCAAAGACCAATACTGCGAATGATCGGTGATCAATGCATCGAGTAGGACGCCCGTGTGATGCGCAAAACTCGTCCAACGATAGTCTTCGGGCAGCGCGACCATTTGTGCGCGCACCGGACGCAGTTCGACGAGCCGGCTGCACAACAGGAAGTAGCGCTCGCTCTCGAGCACCGTGGCCCGGTAGCGCCCTTCCCAGAGCGTGCCTCGCCGGCCGTAGCGGCGGTTGAAATGGGCGACGTATCGGCGGCCGACCGCCTGCATCGCCTTGGGCAAACTCGACTCTTCGCGAGGCGTGACGAGCAGGTGGACCGCGGACGGCATCAGCGAATACGCGTGCACAGCGAGATGATGGTCGCGTGCGGCGGCCTTGAGGCAATCGAGGAACAACGCGTAGTCCTGCGCGTCGACGAAGGCGGACTGATTGTCGAGACCGCGCAGTATCACGTGCTGCGGCTGGTCCGGTACATAAAGGCGGGCTAGTCGGGCCATGCTCAGGTTCCGTGTGATCGCGATTGGAGTATACCCGCGCGTGCAAAGTTCAACCGGGTAGGAGAGGACCTTGGGGTGCGCGCAAGCGACCAGCCGCGCCCCGTTTAGGCTAAAGGCTCTACGGGCAAGCCTTCTTCGTTTCAGACGAGATGCTCATAATCCAAACAGCTTTCATAAGGAGGGGACCATGAAATTAAAATTTATCGCTACGGGGGCGATGGCGATTGCCTGCGCGAGTGCCGCACATGCACAGTCCGCGGGCAGCTTCATTCTCGGCACAGGGTGGCTCCATTTCTCGCCGCAGGACAGCAGTAGCGAGATCACAGTCGTCTCGCGTGGAGGGTCGCCGATCAACCGGTCGATTCCGAATACCGGTGCGTCGATCGGCGATTCCGACACGATCGGTTTCACGGCCCTGTACTTCGTGACCGACAACATCGCGGTCGAAGGCGTCATGGGCGTACCGCCCAGTTTCGACATCGGCGGCGAAGGCATACTCGCTCCCTACGGCAAGCTTGGGTCTGCCAAGCAGTGGAGTCCCACGCTGCTGCTCAAGTACTACTTTATGCAGGCACAGTCGCGCTTGCGTCCGTACCTTGGCATCGGTGTGAGCCGCGTGTGGTTCAGCGATGCGGCGATCACCAACCAGCAGTTCCTCGCGAACCCGCTGCTCGGCGGACCGACCAGTGTCGACGTCGAGTCGAAGTGGGTGCCGGTATTCAATGGCGGTTTCTCGTTCCAGGTCACAGACCACTGGTATGCAGGCCTCTCGATTTCGTATCTGCCGTTGAAGACGACAGCGACGCTGACCTCGACTTCGGCCACGTCGGTCGGCAACCTGACGAGCGTGAGCAAAGCGGACATCAAGCTCAATCCGATCGTCACCTACATCAACGTCGGCTATCGCTTCTGAGCGACGGCCGTACCGACAAGTTCCCGCACCGTGCCGATGTTACCGATGCATCGCTGCGGCGCCGGAGCCCATGCGGACGGCGTCGTGGTCGGATTCACGCTCCATTCGACGTTCACTGCATAGTCCGCCTTGCGGCCTGTTTCCCAGTCTGCTCAATGGTCTGGGCAGATTGGTCAGTCTTCCCCACCACTATCCGGCGGCGTAGTCCGACAGCGATGATGTCGGTAACGCCCCGTAATCGGCAGCTCCGCTACGGCTCGTCTCCAGCTTGCCTTGGAGCTGCCTGGGCATCGCGCAAAACGCCGACGCGAGACGAATTAACCCATCCGAATAGCGCTCTGCGCGCTCACCAGTAAAACTGGCTGCGCGCTTTATTTTATTCATCGCCAGCATTTCTCCGCGCAGGCGCTTCCCCCTGTCGCCTCACGTGCCTCCTTGCAGGTGCAAGAGCGGCGAAAAGTCGCAATGCCCGATGGGCGGGCACCGGACTTGCTGCCTTCAGTTTCCATCGCGCATTTTGCGCGGTTCTTTTCGTTCACCGATAGGAGAACTCCATGACCGCGTTTTTTCACACCCGAGATGCTTTAGATGATTCACTGCACGCGACGCGCCGCCACGCGAAGCGGATCGCAAGCCGCGGCCGTCACGCGGTCGACGATATCGGCGATGAACTCCGGACTTTGCTCGACCAATTGCAGGCCAGCCTCGCCGACGGCACGCAGGCCGACCTCGGTACGCTGCGCAACCAGTTGCAAGAGCGGATCGGCGCGGTCCGCGCGAAGCTCGACTCGACGCGCGGTCATGCCCGTGAGCGGGCCAAGGCGGCCTTCGACCAAACCGATGAGTTTGTCCATCAGAAGCCGTGGCAGACCATGGCCGCGCTCGCAGGCATCGCCTTGATCGTGGGCGCGGTCATCGGCCGCAAGTCTGCCTGACGAGGACAGCGCTACAAGCTAACTGTGTCGATGCGATCTGTACAGATCGCGTCGACACCCCATTCCCGCAAGGTTCGCGCGCGTGCCGCATCGTTGACGGTATAGGCCAGCGTGCGAAAGCCGGCGGCCCTTATCGCGTCGATCAGCAGGCGATCGATCTGCGTGTGGTCGAAATGCACGGATACGCAGGCGAGCCGCTGCGCGCGCGCAAGCCAGTCCCCCGGGGGACGGCCGAACAGGACACCACGCGCCAGCTCGGGGGCGGTGCGGCGCGCGGCGTCCAGCGCTTCCTCGGAAAACGATGACAGCAGCGGCGGCACGGGCGCATCTTTCCACAGAACCTGCACGGCCTGCGCAACGCGCACGCCGGTTACTACTTCACGGCCCGGGCAGGGTTTGATCTCGACGTTCGCACAAAGCTTCAGTTCGATGCACCGCTGCGCGACCGCCTCGAGCGTCGGCATGCGTTCGTTGCTGAACGCCGCACCGAACCACGAACCGGCGTCGAGCGCGGCGATCCGCGCATAGCTCAGGGAGGCGGCCGGGCCATGACCATTGCTGGTCCGGTCGACATCGTCGTCGTGCAGCAGGAACGGCACGTCGTCGGCCGAGAGTTTCGCGTCGAACTCGACCATGCCGACATGATGGCGCGCCGCCTGGGCAAGACCGGCCAGGGTGTTTTCAGGCGCGAGCACGCCTGCGCAGCGGTGGGCGACGAGCGCCGGGTACGGCCAAGTGGGCAGTGATGAGAGGGACGAAGCGGGCGAGGAATCGCGACGATCGATCGACACGGTATCCCCTACCCTTCGTCAACGACAAAGAGCTTTCGATATTCCTTGATCGCATACCGGTCGGTCATGCCCGCGATGTAGTGGGCGATGAGCCGTGGCTGTTGTGCCGGGTCCTTCGCCTGATATTGCGGGGGCAGCAGGCGCGTATCGTCGGCAAAGGCCGTGAACAGGCTGTTGACGATGCGACCGGCCTTGTTGGCCATGCGCATGACGCGATAGTGGCGATAGAGATTCTTCAACAGAAAGCGTTTGAGCTCGAGCGCCTGCGTGGCGACCGCTTCCCCGTGCGCGACGAGCGGCGGCGCATTGCGCACCTCCTCGAGCGAACCCGGCCGGTGTTGCGCGAGATTCGCCGCGGTCGCTTCGATGAGGTCGACGATCAAGGTGTTGATCATCCGGCGGATCGTCTCGTGGATCATGCGCCGCCCCGTCAGCGACGGAAAGGCAGCCAGTGCGGCATCGCGATGAATGCGCCAGATACTCAGCTCGTCGAGCTGTTCAAGCGACAACAGCCCCGAGCGCAGGCCATCGTCGATATCGTGATTGTTGTATGCCACCTCATCCGCGAGATTGGCGATCTGCGCTTCGAGAGAGGGCTGCTTGCCCAGCAGGAATCGCTCGCCGAGTTCACCGAGTTGCCGTGCGTTCTCGCGCGAACAATGCTTGAGGATGCCCTCGCGCGTCTCGAAGCACAGGTTCAGTCCATCGAAGGCGCCGTAGTGTTCCTCGAGCTGGTCGACCACCGCGAGGCTCTGCAGGTTGTGCTCGAAACCGCCGTGGGCCCGCATGCATTCGTGCAGCGCTTCCTGACCCGCATGGCCAAAGGGCGTATGACCGAGATCGTGCGCAAGCGAGATCGCTTCGACGAGGTCCTCGTTGAGGCGCAGGTTGCGCGCGACCGAACGCGCGATCTGCGCGACTTCGAGACTGTGCGTGAGCCGCGTACGGAACAGGTCGCCCTCGTGATTGACGAACACCTGCGTCTTGTATTCGAGCCGACGGAACGCGGTCGAATGAATGATACGGTCGCGATCGCGCTGGAACTCGGTCCGTGCGACGGGTTTCGGCTCGGGATGGCGGCGGCCGCGCGATTGCGCGGATTTCACCGCGTAGGGCGCCAGATGAGACTCCCAGTCGATCGAGGCCGACTGCATGTCCGGCATGGTGGTACTGCTCACTGCCGCCCCCCCCTTTTTACGAATCAGACCGCTGCGGCCAGTGTCGCGCGCAAGTCCGCCTCCGGCACGGTGGAGACCACCGCTTCGCCAATCTGCTTGAGCAGCACGAACTTGATCTCGCCACCCTCGGCCTTCTTGTCGACGCGCATCAGGTCGATATAGCGGTCGTCGCCGAGCGCAGGCGCGCGCGTGGGCAGATGCGCCTCGCGCGTGACCTTGAGCAGGCGGCCCCGCGCGTTCTCGCTGAGCAAGCCGAGCCGGGCCGACAGATCGGCCGCCATCACCATGCCGCAGCCAACGGCTTCGCCATGGAGCCACTCGCCATAGCCGAGGCCCGCTTCGATCGCATGCCCGAAGGTATGGCCGAAATTCAGGATCGCGCGCAGCCCGCTTTCGCGCTCGTCCTCGCCCACCACCTTCGCCTTGATCTCGCAGGAACGACGCACCGCGATTGCGAGAGCCGCCTCGTCGTATTGCGTGAGCGTTTCGATATTCGACTCGATCCAGCTGAAGAAACTGTGATCGGCGATCGCCCCCGTCTTGATCACTTCAGCCAGCCCCGCCGCGAGTTCGCGTTCGGGCAGCGAGCGCAGCACCGACGTGTCGGCGATCACGGCCTGAGGCTGATAGAACGCGCCGATCATGTTCTTGCCCAGCGGATGGTTGATGCCCGTCTTGCCGCCGACCGACGAATCGACCTGGGCTAGCAGCGTGGTGGGCACCTGGATGAACGGCACGCCTCGCATATACGAGGCCGCCGCAAAACCCGTCATGTCGCCGACCACGCCTCCGCCAAGCGCGATCAGCGTCGTCTTGCGATCGGCGCGCTCGCGCAACAACCGGTCGAAGATCAGGTTCAGGGTTTCCCAATGCTTGTGGACCTCGCCATCGGGCAACACGATCCGGATCAGCGATTTGCCGAGCGGCGCGAGCGCCGCTTCGAGGCGGTCCGCATAGAGGGGAGCCACGGTCTCGTTGGTCACGATCGCAATGGTCCCGCCGCGCATGTGCGGCGCGAACAAGTCGGTGCGATCGATCAGGGCGGGACCGATATGAATGGGGTAGGCACGCTGGCCGAGGTCGACGGTAACGGTAATCATGCTCGACATTATGACGCAGGGCGGCTGGCGATGGGCGCGCCACGCATGCGCGCGCAAGTCCGTGCTTGCGCGCATGTCATGTCCCGCGCAGGCGGCCGATGGCGGTTATGAAATTTCCGAAGACGGCGGCACCCACACCCCGGCGACCTCGAGCTGCATGAGAACCGTGTTGACGAGTGCGTTGATCGAGGGCCGGCCGGTTTCGATCGTGAAGTGCGCGCACTCGCGATAGAGCGGGTCGCGCACCGTATAAAGGGATTCGAGCTTCGCGCGCGGGTCCTCGGTCTGCAGCAGCGGCCGGTTGCGGTCGCGCCGGGTGCGCAGCCAGAGATCATGCGGGTTCGCGCGCAGATAGATCACGAGACCGCGCTGGTTCAGCCATTCGCGATTTTGGGGCGCGAGCACGGCGCCGCCGCCCGTTGCGAGCACGATGCCGCTTTGCTGGCTGAGGTCGTCGATCACGAGTGATTCGCGCACGCGAAAGCCTTGTTCGCCCTCGTGCTCGAAGATCAACGGAATCTTGACGCCAGTCCGCGCCTCGATTTCGAGGTCGGAATCAAAGAAAGGCCGATCCAGCCGTTTGGCGACCGCGCGTCCCACCGTGGTTTTCCCAGCGCCCATCAGGCCGATGAAGAACACATTGGCGCGGGCCTTGGGGTCTTCCACAATATGCCTCGCAAATTACAATCAAGTCGGCCGAATTAGAGAGGAAACCGCCGCATTTGTCGAGTGCGGGCATCCTGGCGGCAGTGTCGCAACCACCGGCCCCGGGACAATCGGAAGGCTGCCGGCCGGCGCGCCGCGCCCCGCCGGCCAGGGTTCAGGGGGCGATTGTGGCCCCGCTTTCGAGCAAGGCTGGGGCAGGCAGGGGCGGCCCCGCGACGACATTGGGCGTGATGAAGACGATCAGTTCGCTTTTCGTACGGCTCGTGGCCTGCCGCCGGAACAATGCACCGATCAGCGGCAGCGAGCCGAGGCCCGGCACTGCGACAGTATCGGTCCGCTGGTCCTGCATGTAGATGCCGCCGATGGCGACCGTGCCCCCGCTTTCGACCTGTACCTGCGTGCGTACGTGCTTGGTGTTGATCGCGGGGCCGGCCTGCGTGGTCGCGCCGACCGTGTCCTTGGTGATGTCGAGTTCGAGCAGGACATGGCCGTCCGGTGTGATCTGCGGCGTGACTTCGAGTTTGAGTCCCGCGCGACGGAACTGGACGCCCGACATGCCTTCGCCGACCTTGGCCTGGTAGGGCAGTTCGGTGCCCTGTTCGATCAAGGCCTTGACGCGGTCCGCCGTGATGATGCGCGGGCTCGATATGATGCGACCGCGTCCGTCCGCCTCGAGCGCGCTGAGTTCGAGCGCCAGCACACGTCGCGCGCCGGCCGACAGCAAGGTCAGGCCCGCGCTCGCGGCGCCGAAGCCCGCGAGCGGGCCCGCAGGCAAGCTGTACATCGCACCCAGGGCGCCGGCGACCACCGCGAACGCTCCGCCGCCGCCACCGCCACCGCCACCGTCACCGTCACCTCCACCTCCACCTCCACCTCCACCTCCACCTTCACCTTCACCTCCGCCGCCGCCCCCACCAACACCACCAATTGAGCCTGGGCCTAGGACTGAGCCCGAGCCTGAATCCGAGCCTGAGTTCGAACTTGAATTCACGTTTAAACCGCCTTCGCCCACGTTCGTCATTGCGTGTGCGCTTGCTCCGCCATCCCCGCCACCGCTCACGCGGCCGTGACCACCGGTGCCGGCACTCTCGCGGGTGCCGTCCTGCACGCTTCGGGTCGAGGTCGCATGTCCGGAGCCGCCGAATGCCGGGCTCGCGCCGAGCAGCGAAAGCCGGGTCCCCAGGTTGCGCGAGAAGCCGTCTTCCGCCTCGACGATGCGGGCCTCGATCAGGACTTGCCGCGTCGGCCGATCGACGCGCGCAATCACTTCTCGGACCTGTGCGAGGCGCTGCGCGATATCGCTCACAAACAATTGGTTGGTCCGGATGTCCGCCGTCGCGGCGCCGCGCCGGGACAGCACGCGCTGGTCGCCCGGTCCAGCGATCAAGGCACGTGCGGTCTCGGCGCGCACGTAGTGAAGCTCGAACATCGTGCTCGTGAGCGGTTCGGCGTCGGCCAGACGGTTGGTCGCATCGGACTCGCGGCGTTCGCGTCGAGTCAACTGTTCCGTCGACGACAGCCAGAGGATCGTGCCGTGCCGACGTACGGCAAGGCCGTGAGCATCGAGTAGGGCCTCGAATGCATCGCGCCATCCGACTTGCTTCAAATGCAGTGTGACGCTGCCCTGGATGCCATCCGCGACAAGGATATTGACTCCGGCAAGTTCGCCGAACGACTTGAGTACGAGCGGCAGCGGCGCGTCGTCGAAGTCGAGCGAGACCGGTTCGTCGTCGGGAATCGCCACCGCCAGCGGGCGGCCACGTCCTGTCGGACGCGCGGCGGACGACGCGGTGCCCGCCAGGCTGGAGGAACGCTCGTGAGACAAGTCTCGCGGGGGAGCAGATGAATGGTCCGGTAAGTCGTCAAGCGGAAGGTCGCCAGAAACATCGCGAAGAAGATCCCGCGAAAGGTCCGGCGGTAAGGGTGGCAAGGCCGCCCATGCAAGCGCCGATGCGGACCGCGGGAATGCTGCAGGCTCCGACCATTGACCGGCGGCAAACAACAACGCTGACCGAACTGCGAGTCCGCCCGCCACGCGCAGGCAGGCACCGCGACGCGGTGCGCTTCTGACGTCTCGGACTTCTCTGACGTTTCGGACATCTCTGACGTTTCGGTCGTTTCGCGCGAGCCGTGTCCGCAATCTCATGATGCGTGTGCCTCCGAAACAGTCGGGTCCGCCGGGACCGCTTCACTACGGTCCGTGTCGATGCGATCCGTTTGCCCGACGTCCTCGTTCACATGCGACACATTGCCGTTCTCCGTGGTCGCTTGTGTCGCTTGTGTCGCTTGTGCCGCTTGTGCCGCTTGCGCCGCTTGCGCCGCTTCCACTTGTGACGAATCAGTCCGCTCTTCGCGTTCCTGCGGCGGCGGAAAACGCCCCTCGATCGGTGTCTGCGCAACAGGTGCGCGGGCGCGCATAGCGACTTCGACGATTCGACCCGCCCCGGTCAGGCGTCCGACGATTTGCGGCGCGATGAGCGTTTCGGAAGAAAACGGATCGGCAAGAGCCACGACTTGCTCAACACGAGCATTCCCCTCCAGCGGCGATCGATCTCCGGCCACTCGAACGTCACCCACGGAAGTTCGCATACCTAAAACTTTCAAGTCGGCGCTCACGCGCACCCAACGCCCCGCCTTTTCACGCTCGATGTGCAGAGCGTCGATGCCTATCGGGCGATCAGCCAGACCAAGCCTGCCGACCCAATATGCAACACCAAAGTAAGAGCCGCTCAATGTGATAGCCATGCTTCGTTGCGCACCATCGGCATCTCTATCGAGCGCACCCGACTTGAAGCTCTCGACATGCAGCATCGCATCTGTCGCCAACCGTCCCAGGATTTCAACGAGGTCATCGTCGCTCAGCGAAGCGTCGGCGAAAAACCCGGTTCGCAAAGCCTCGGCCTTCTCGCTCGAGGCAATCCGCGCGAGCTCATGCGCGAGAGCAGCTCGCAAGCGTTCGGCTTCGCCCGCGTTCCCTGATCCCCGAACCGAGCCAACCGCGCTGTCGCGCTCCCCACCACCTTGCTGCGCGAGCTGCATCGCAGCCGCCCACCCGAGGGCGGCCGCGAGCAATGCTGCAGCGACGCGGTGCCCCCCGCGCCAGCGATGCACAGGCACGCCGGTACGCCTGCCTGCTGCGTCGACGAAGGCCTGGACGCAAGTCGACGCGAATGCTTCACGATGACCGGCAGAAGGCATCATGTCTCTCATACCCCGTCCATGGCCGCACCCTTTCCCGCTTGCCCATCCTTCGACATTCCCCGCGCCCGTCCCGCACCCTCCGGTGCCGGCCTCCGCGGCACGCCCTCCTCGGACACGCCGTCCGGCGGCATGCCCCCCGCGTCACTTCCGGTATCGGCGCGCACAGAAAATCGCAAGTGCAATCCATCGCGCTCAAGAACGTCAACGATGGGCGCAGGGAGTGCTCCATGCTTCCTCAGCGCGCCGAGCCATCGAACAAAGGCCTGCACATCGGCGGCCGCACCGTCCAGCAAGAGCTGCCCGGTGTCGATTTCCATTGCGCGCAGCACCACGCCAGGACAATCCGGCGCGACGCGTCCAACCGATTCAAGCAAGTCAGCGATTCGCCTGCGCCGCACGTTCAGATCCCCCATGCGTGCGCGGCGGCGGCCATCGCGCTCGCGCAAGGCATCGAACTGATCCGCGCGAGCGGCACGTGGCTTGAGCTGGACAAGCCGCTCACGCAGCACGCTCACCTCGCGTGCCTGGCGAGACGCCATTGCAACGGCGCGATGGCGATCGACGCGCTCATTCGCGAACGCAGCGCCACCGCCGACCGCCGCGGCCAGCACGAGTTCGACGAGCAAGCGGCGACGCGCACGCCGAGCCTCGACCTGTCGATAGGGAAACAAGTTGAATCGGCTGAACTCCGAACCGATGCAGGCGACGCGGCGATGCACGAGCACACGCGCTGAATAGTCGCCATGTGCGATCGACGACCGCCGTCCCCCCCTGGATGAGCCGGAGCCGAGCTTCCGGCTCTGAGGCGAAGCGCGCTTCATTCGACACCCCGCAACGCGAGTCCGAATGCAACCGCATAGTGCGGTCCGGTCTGCAGGCTCTTCGTCGGGTCGACGCACGGACAACACCGGGCGGGATCGAATGGCTCGACCACGCAGCCGAGCGCGCGGGCCAGATGTTCCGGATCGGGCGTGCGGCGGCCGAACTCGGCCGCACTGCCGGCCGTCACGATCACCGCGGGTGCGGCGTGGTGAGCCCATACGCGCAGTCGATCCATATCGAACCCCCGATCGCCGATCATGACCAGCTCGATCGCGCCGTCGCGCAAGCACCAGGTGCGCGTATCGTCCGGCCCCGCCCATAGCGCGACACACGCACGTGCGGCCGGATGCCGGATATGTGCCCAATAGCGGCACGCACGCAGCGCCGCATCGGCTTCGCCATCGACCGTACTCACGCGAAGGCCCGCGAGCGCGGCGGTCGTCACACGCGTCTGGACTTGTTGGCGCGTGGTCGCAACGATCGTTGCCTGTTCGACGTCGTTCGCCGAGGGAGCGCGAAACCAGTCCACGCACAATTCGTTGCGCTCGAGGGACATCATCCGCTCTGCTTCGGCAAGCACCCCCTCCTCGAACCGGTCGAGTGTCGTCGGTTCGCCGCGCCGCTGCGCGGGCATCAGGCACGTCGCGCGTGAGGCACGGTGGCCGGTGAGTTGTGAAAGCGTGACGGTCCGCGTCAGAACCGTCGACGGCGGCAGGCCCACGGAGGTCTGTGCGCCTGACCACCCCTGGACCTCCTGCGGGCCGCCGAACGCATCGACCAGTGCGCTCGCGACATCTCTCGGCTCGAGTATGTCGACGCCGGACGTCGCGCCTGCGACGACGGTGCCCCGTCCCGTGTGGAGCAGCCGCAACCATGGCGAAGCATGGCGGGAATGGCGCCCATATCCGAGCACCACGACGTGAACTGCATTCACGCCGATCTCGATTCCCGCCGCATAGTTCAGCGGCGGGCCATTGACCCAGTTGCGCATCCGCGTGCCCTCCAGTGTTGGTTCATGGATCGCGCGGGTCCGGGGGAACCCGTGCATCGCCACGTCGATAAGTGGGTAAGTCGATGAACCGGTACGTCGTGACGCCGGTGCGTCGACCTGTCGGCCGCGTCCGGGCGCGATATCGACCATGGAGATTGTGTCGGGGACACAGGTGCGCGAACATTCAGCTGTTCGGCTAACAAAACGCCGGCAATGCGCACGCTCGATGTGTGTGCTCGTCGGCAATGCAAAGGCGTCCTACTGCGCACCGGCTCCTCCATTGCGCTGCGCCCTTCAGGCCCACTTTCCAGCGCCTCCAGTGATTTTCGGAAAGCATTTCGTAAGGTGATCGTTATAATCGAGCGGTCTCGCGCTCAAGCACTTCATGGAACCGAACGATTCACTAAGCCCTCCGCTGCAGCCGCCCGGGCCACCGCAACCGCTCGGAGGCCCCCCTGCGCCGCCCGAACCACCGCAGCCGCGCGTAGGCCCTCCTGCGCCGCGCGAGCCACCGCAGCCGCCCGCAGGTCCCCATGCGCCGCGCGAGCCACCGCAGCCGCCCGCAGCCCCCCCTGCGCCGCCCGAACCGCCTCAGCCTCCCGTGTCAGGCGAACCGCCGCCCCGGCGTCCTCCCAGGCGCAAACGCTCATGGCTGTCGAGGATCCTGATCGCGCTCGTCGCGCTGATCGTGGCCGCGGTCGCGGTACCCTTGCTTGCAGGGTTGTTCGCCCTGATCGTGATGGCGCCCAACCTGCCCTCGCTCGATGCGATCACCGCTTACCACCCCAAGATTCCACTGCGGATCTATACCGCGGACCACGTGCTGATCGGCGAATTCGGCGAGGAACGCCGGCGCTTCATTCCGTTCGACCAGATCCCCGACAGCGTCAAGAAGGCCGTGATCGCGATCGAGGACTACCGCTACTACGAACACGGCGGCGTCGACATCCAGGGCGTCCTGCGCGCGGGCATCGCGAACCTGACCAAGGGCGAAAGCGCACAGGGCGCGAGTACGATCACGATGCAGGTCGCGCGCAACTTCTTCCTCTCGAGCGAGAAGACCTACACGCGCAAGGTCTACGAGATGCTGCTCGCCTACAAGATCGAGTCCGCCCTCAGCAAGGACCAGATCCTCGAGCTGTACATGAACCAGATCTATCTGGGTCAGCGTGCCTATGGTTTCGCGGCTGCCGCACGCGTCTACTTCGGCAAGGATCTCAAGGACGTCACGCTGGCCCAGGCCGCGATGCTCGCGGGCTTGCCGAAAGCACCATCGGCCTATAACCCGATCGTCAATCCGACACGCGCAAAGATTCGCCAGCAATACATTCTCAAGCGAATGCTCGATGTCCACTACATCGATGAAGCCCAGTACGAAGAAGCCATCCGCGAGCCGATCCGCACGCGCACCGCGCGCACGCAGTACAGCGTGCACGCCGAATACCTCGCCGAGATGGTGCGGCAGCTGATGGTCGCGCAATATCACGAAGAGGCCTATACGCTGGGCCTGACCGTGACGACGACGGTCGACTCGGCACTCCAGCAGGCGGCCTACGAGTCAGTGCGCAAAGGGGTGATGGACTATGAGCGACGCCATGGCTATCGCGGACCGGAAGCCTATATCGAGCTGCCCGCGGCCAACGGCGACGACACCAGCGAACGCGATCAGGCGATCGACGACGCATTGAACGCGCATCCGGACAACGGCGACATCGTCGCGGGCGTGGTGGTGTCTTCCTCACCCAAGGAAGTGCAGGCGGAACTGTCGGACGGCAGCGTGGCCATCGTCAGCGGCAACGGTCTCAAGCCCGCGGCCGGCATGCTGGCCGCGAAGGCGGGCGCGCAGCCCAAGGTGCGCCCAGGGGCCGTGATCCGTCTGATCCAGAATGCCGACGCGAGCTGGACGATCACGCAGTTGCCGCAGGTCGAGGCCGCACTGATTTCAGTGACGCCGCAGGACGGGGCGATTCGCGCCCTGATCGGTGGATTCGACTTCAACAAGAACAAGTTCAACCACGTCACGCAAGCGTGGCGCCAGCCGGGTTCGAGCTTCAAGCCGTTCATCTACTCGGCTTCGCTCGACAAGGGTCTCGGACCGGCGACCATCATCAACGACGCGCCGCTCTATTTCCCGCCGAACGGTCCGGGACAGGAACCGTGGGCGCCGAAGAACTATGCGGGTGGCTATGACGGCCCGATCACCATGCGCACCGCGCTGCAGAGATCGAAGAACATGGTGTCGATCCGGATCCTCGAATACATCGGCACACGTTACGCGCAGAACTACATCACGCGCTTCGGTTTCGATGCCGCACGCAACCCGGCCTATCTGCCGATGGCACTCGGCGCGGGTCTCGTCACGCCACTGCAGATGGCGACCGCGTATTCGGTGTTCGCGAACGGCGGCTATCGCGTCAACCCCTATCTGATCGCTGAAGTGAGTGATCCTCAAGGGCGCGTCGTGTCGAGCGCGAAACCGCTGGTAGCCGCGGTCAATGCACCGCGCGCGATCGATGCGCGCAATGAATATGTGATGACGAGCCTGCTCAAATCCGTCGCGCAGCGTGGGACGGGTGCGCACAGCAATGTGTTGGGCCGTACCGACCTCGCGGGCAAGACCGGCACGACGAACGATTCGCGCGACGCGTGGTTTGCGGGCTTCCAACATACGATTGCGACCATCGCGTGGATCGGCTATGACCAGCCGCGCAGTCTCGGCGACAAGGAGACCGGCGGCGGCCTCGCACTGCCGATCTGGATCGACTACATGCGTCAGGCACTCAAGGGCGTGCCGCCCTATCAATGGCCGAAACCGCCGGGTGTCGAGACGCTGGACGACGAGCTCTACTATGATGCGTTCACGCCGGGCAGCGGCTTTGTCGCAAGCATCGGAGTCGACGAAGCGGAACTCGCCGGCGAGGCGAGCGGCGTGCCCGGTCTCTCAGGGCCGCCGGGCGCCTTCCCGACGCCCGAAGCCCCGCCGCCGACGACGGTCAGTCCCGACGAGAAGCAGGACATCATGGATCTGTTCCGGCGCCATTGAGCGCGGGAACACCTGTGTATCCGGTCCGACTTACCCGGCGCAGGTAGCTGGGCCGGCCGGCAAAGACCGGTAAGCGGTGGCTCGAACCGGTGGGTCACATCAGCGGCAACACGCGCCATCGACTATCGCCGGCAACGAGAAGCGCCGCGATATCAACCCTCGACGAGCTCGACCGGTTCACCGCCCTGGCCGCTTGCGAGCGTCGAGAGGGCGGCGAAGAGTTCACTGTCGTCGCGAGTGTCGTGCCATTTCCCGTCGCGATAGCGGTAGTGAAAACCGCCGGCCTTCGCGGCAACCCAGACTTCGTGCATGGCTGCCTGCAGATTCACGATGATCTTGCCACCCGCGTCGAATTCAAGGGTCAGCACATTGCCGCTTCGCTCGCATTCGATATCCGCCCCACTTGCGTCGACCGATCGCTCGATGGCATCGAGTGTCGCCTCCGCGAGGGCCAGGTATTCACTATCCGTCATGCTAAACTCCGCCGATTATTTGATCCGGGTTCCGACATGCGCGTCGTTTTTCGGTTGAGCGCGATTGTAGTCGCTTTCCTTGCCATCGCTGCGTCACTGGCCTCGTGCGGACAGAGTGGCGCGCTGTATTTGCCGAAAGTCCCGCCGCTTCCCCCGGCGCGTGGCGCCGCGGCCGCAAGCGCCGCCTCGGCAGTTAGCGAAGCGTCGGCTTCGAAGGCGGCCTCCGCGCCGGATGCTGCCTCCGTACCCAAACCCGCGTCCGCTCCCGATGCGGCTTCCGTACCCGATGCAGGCTCATCCGATAGCGATTCAACGCCTCTAATCAGAACGGCGCCCGCAGACGCGGCGTCGTCCTCGCAAAGTCCATAACACGATGTCCCTTCCCTTCGATTTCGCTGACGGCGTGCTGCACGCCGAGCGTGTCTCGCTTGCCAGCCTCGCCGAGCAGTTCGGCACGCCCCTCTACGTCTACTCGCGCGCCGCGCTCGAGACGGCCTATGGCGCCTACGCGAACGCGTGCGCGGGCCGTCGCGCGACCGTCCACGTCGCCGTCAAGGCGAACAGCAATCTCGCCGTGCTCAATGTGTTCGCACGCGCCGGAGCGGGTTTCGATATCGTGTCCGCGGGCGAACTCACGCGCGCCTTGAAGGCGGGAGCGAGCGCGGACAAGATCGTGTTTTCGGGTGTCGGCAAGACGGCCGATGAAATGCGCACGGCACTGCGTGTCGGTGTCAAATGCTTCAACGTCGAATCGATTCCCGAACTCGACCGGCTGAACACCGTCGCGGGCGAACTCGGCCTGCGAGCTCCGGTGTCGCTGCGCGTGAACCCCGACGTCGATGCGAAGACCCATCCGTATATCTCGACGGGCCTCAAGTCGAACAAGTTCGGGGTCGCCTTCGAAGAGGCACGCGCAACCTACCGCTCGGCCGCGCGGATGAAGCACCTCGAGGTCATCGGAATCGATTGCCATATCGGCTCGCAGATCACGCAGATCAGCCCCTACCTCGACGCACTCGACAAGGTGCTCGAACTGGTCACGCAGGTCGAGTCCGACGGTGCGACGATCCATCATATCGATGTCGGTGGCGGCCTCGGGATTCGCTATGACGATGAAGAGCCGCCCGAAATCGGCGCCTTCGTGCGCGCGATTCTCGACCGCATTGCCGAACGCGGCCATGCACATCGCGAGGTCCTGTTCGAACCGGGCCGTTCGTTGGTCGGCAATGCGGGCGTTCTGCTCACACGCGTCGAATACCTGAAGCCCGGTTCCGCGAAGAACTTTGCGATCGTCGATGCGGGCATGAACGATCTCGCCCGCCCCTCGATGTACCAGGCCTTCCATGGGATCGATGCGGTCGTGCCGCGCAAAGGCGCGGCCAGTGTCTACGATATCGTCGGTCCCGTCTGCGAAAGCGGCGACTGGCTCGGCCGCGACCGTTCGCTCGCGCTCGAGGCTGGCGACGTGCTCGCGGTCCGCTCGGCGGGCGCGTATGGCTTCGTGATGAGCTCGAACTACAACACGCGTCCGCGCGCGGCCGAAATCATGGTCGACGGTGACCAGGCGCACGTCGTGCGCGCCCGCGAAACCGTCGAGCAACTGCTGGCCGGTGAAACCATACTGACGGCTTAGACCGGCAGCGACAGCAACACCATGTGCACCCGCCCTGGCGTACCCGTCCTGACCGGCTGAGACAGGACATCCGGATCGCGAGATGCGATCCGCGGCGGGGGCGCTCGCGCAATGCGCCCCGCGCTTCTAGGCCGCTCGCGCCGCCTTGCGGCGCGCGAGCAACGCCCATACGATCCGAAAGCCCAATAGCACCGCGACGATCGTTGCATAGATCTGCGGCAGCTCGAGGTCGTTCTTGCCAGCCCTCATCCACCAGAAGTGCAGGATCGCAAGCACTGCAATCGCATAGATCGCGCGATGCAGTGTCTGCCAGCGACGTCCGAGCTTGCGCACGGCCGCCTGGAACGACGTGGCCGCGAGCGGGATCAGCAACAGGAACGCACCGAAGCCGACCGTGATGAACGGACGCTTGATCACGTCCTTGACGATCGCATGCAGGTCGAACCACTGGTCGAGCCAGAAATAGGTCGTGAAGTGGAGCAGCGCGTAGAAGAACGCGAAGAGCCCGAGCATCCTGCGCAGGCGGATCAGCTCCGCGCGCCCCGTCAATCGGCGCAGTGGTGTGACAGCCAGCGTGATGCAGAGAAACACGAGCGTCCAGAGCCCGGTCGAGCGCGTGATGAACTCGATCGGGTTGGCGCCGAGCTGGCCGGTCACGCCGAACAGGATCAGGCGCGCAAGCGGATATAGCGAGGCCATGAAGACCACGATCTTCGCAATCACGAGCTGGCGCGGCGTCACGGGAGCCGCGCGACGCGCCCCGGCCGTCACGCGCGGCGACGCTGTGGGTGTCGCCATGCCGGAAGTGGAAGGCATAGCGCTTTTCGGTGCACGGGCCGCACCCTGAAGTGCGCCCTGAGGTTCAACTTGTGGCTCGTTCATCGCGGCATCGTCGTCAATACGTCTTCGTCAGTAAAACTTCCTCAGATCCATGCCCTGATACATCGACGCGACCTGTTCCCCATAGCCGTTGAACATCAAGGTCTTGCGCTTCTGCGTGAAAAACCCGTCTTCACCGATGCGCCGTTCGGTCGCCTGACTCCAGCGCGGGTGGTCGACTTCCGGGTTCACGTTCGAATAGAAGCCATACTCGTTTGGCGCATACGTGTTCCAGCTCGTCGGCGGCTGCTTGTCCACGAAACGGATCGTCACGAGCGACTTCGCGCTCTTGAAGCCATATTTCCATGGCACGATCACGCGCACCGGTGCGCCATCCTGCTTCGGCAGCACCTGCCCATAGAGCCCGACGGTCAGCAACGTCAGCGGATTCATCGCCTCGTCCATCCGCAGCCCCTCGGAATAAGGCCAGTCGAGAATATGCGACGACAGGCCAGGCATCTGTTTCGGATCGGCGAGCGTGACGAACTGCACGTATTTCGCGTTGCCGGTCGGCTGAGCACGCTTGATGATTTCCGACAGCGAAAAACCGATCCACGGAATCACCATCGACCAGCCCTCGACACAGCGCAAGCGATACGTGCGCTCCTCGAGCGGCGCGAGTTTCAGGATGTCGTCGATACCGTAGGTTTTCGGATTGTGGATCTCGCCCTCGACCGAGACGGTCCACGGGCGCGTCTGCAGGGTATGCGCGTTCTTGACCGGGTCGCCCTTGTCGGTGCCGAACTCGTAGTAGTTGTTGTAGCTTGTGATGTCCTGCAGCGAGGTGCGCTTGTCGGGCACCTGAAACTTCGGGTTCGGCTGGGCCGCGAGCTTCGCGTCGTCGACCGGCGCGTTGGCAGCATGGGCCCGCGGTGCCAGCGCGAGACCCGCCGCACTCATACCGGCCGCGAGCAGCAGTTGGCGGCGGCGCTCGAACGTTGGCTGCGGGGTGATCTCGCTCGCGGCGATATCGCTGCCATCGCGGCGGGTCGATGTCTTGATCAGCATGGTCTTTGTTCCTTGATCGATACGTCCTGCGTGTTCCGGCTTGGTCGGAGTTTCGACTCGGACCTTACATCGCTCGTTCGTGCGCGATCGATGAAAAAATCACAAAAAAAACGGGTCACAACGCGCTTTGCGCGCACGGGCACGGCGAAAAAAAACCGCCGTACAACTGAGTGTACGACGGTTCTCTTGATGGCATCGTCGAGCGATTCCCATGCAGTCGCGGCACGATCCCGCCATGCCGCGATGCCGCATCGCGCCCTTACAGTTTTCCGTAGCTATGCAATCCCGAGAGGAACATATTGACGCCGAGGAACGCGAAGCTCGTCACAACCAGCCCCGAGAGCGCCCACCATGCCGCGACCGAGCCGCGCAGGCCCTTCATCAGCCGCATATGCAGCCACGCCGCATAGTTGAGCCAGACGATCAGCGCCCAAGTTTCCTTCGGGTCCCAGCTCCAGTAGCCACCCCAGGCCTGAGCGGCCCAGAGCGCGCCGAGAATGGTCGCGACCGTGAAGAATGCAAAACCGACCGCGATCGACTTGTACATGACGTCGTCGAGCACGGCGAACGTCGGCAGGCGGTCCGCGAGGACGTTACGCTCCTTGAGCAGATAGGCCACCGACACCATTGCCGCCAGCGCAAAGCAGCCATAGCCGATGAAGTTCGCCGGGACGTGGATCTTCATCCACCAGCTTTGCAGCGCGGGCACGAGCGGCTGGATCTGCTGGGCGTCGCGCGCGGCCGAATACCACGTCAGGAACCCGACTGCCGCGCTGATCACGAGCAGCACGAAGGCACCGAGCGCTCGCGTCTTGTAGTGCTGCTCGTAGTACAGATAGAACAGCGCAGTGATCAGGCAAAACAGCACGAATACTTCATACAGGTTCGAAATCGGAATATGGCCGACATCGGCACCGATCAGATAAGACTCGTACCAGCGGACCATCAGACCAACAAAACCCATCAGCACCGCAGCCCAGGTCAGGCGTGAGCCGATGCTGGTGCCGACCGGCGAGCGCGCCAGCATGCCGATCCAGTAGAACAGCGTCGCGAAAATGAACAGCGCGCTCATCCACAGGATGGCCGATTGGCTCGACATCAAGTATTTGAGGAAGAACACCGTCTCGGCCCGGCCGAGATCGCCTTGATAGAGCTGGATCGCGCCGATCGAAATCGCGGCGATCAACACCATCAGCGGCCGGACAGGTTTCCAGCGCCAGCCGAGCACGGCGAAGGTCGGCACCGCACAGACCATCACGAGCTTGTCGTAATAGTTCATGTGCGCGTGGTAGCGGTTCAATGCGAATCCCGCGCCGGCAATCAGCAGGGCGGCGAAGACCCAGTCAAACACGGTCAGGCTGGCGAAAAACGATCGCTTGACCGGACGCTGGCGCCGCATCGGCGCTCCGGGCGAAGCGGATTCGTTGAGTGCGCCGTGGCGGGCGGGTTGGGGTAAAGACGAGTGCGTAACTTCCATGGCGTTCACTTGGTGAGGGTCGTCTGATCGGGAGACCCGTCTGACGAGCCCAGTTCGTCACCGACCGCACGGCGCAGGTCGGCAAATTCCTTCTCAAAATCGAGCGTGCGACGTGCCGTGGACATGGCCATCAGCACAGCGGTTCCCGCAGCCGTCTCCTTAATCCAGAACCAGACTCGGCGTTCGCGCACGAAAAACATCGCGAAGACGCCGATCACCAGGAGCAGGCTGCCAAGATACACGATTTTTTTGCCCGGGGTGCGCGAGAGCTGGAACACGGAGGCTTGCACCTGCTGGAACGAGTCGAGCTGGAGGAATACCGGCGCGCCGTAGAAAAAGCTATCGGAAAGCGCATTGATCGACAGACGCACGAAGCGCGTGCCGTCCTCACCCTGCGGCAGCGGGGGTTCGCCGGCCTTCTGGCGCGAGAGCTGCCAAAGGTCCCAGACCGAACCCTCGAGCATGCGTAGCAGGAGGTCGGCCGCCTTCGGCTGTTCCGCACGCGGAACCGAATGATCGATGAATGCGGCAACGGCCGCAAAGCCGCCCGCGGTGCCTGGCAGGGGCTTGCCGTCCGGGCCGTTCACCGGTGTCGCGCCGGCGAACAGGTTCATCACGCGCTCCGCGCTTTCGCGCAGATGGTCGCGCAGCTCCGGATTGGCGGGATCGGCCGCGCGGGCCGCAAACGACTGGGCCGCGGCCGCACGCATCTGCGGGTCGGCGAGCGCGGCGCGCAGGAGCATCCAGTCCTTGACGCTGCCGTTGGCATCGGCCGGAATCCGCAGGTAGCGGAACGGGTCCGCTTCATCCGCGCGCACGCCCGCCAGGAACACGGACTCTCCATCGATCTGAAGCGGCACCATGTAGTTGTTGAACTGCCGGGCCTGGCCGTCGCGGCCGCGGATCTTGTACTGGATCGATGGCCCGACATTGTGCAGATTCATCGGTTTGGACGACTTCGCGCCCGAGCCGAGCCGGGCATCGAATGCCTGTTGAAGCGATTCGTGCGCGACACCGCGCACATCGGTCTTGCCCGAGGCATCGGTAAGGTTTTCGACGTTGATCGCGCGGAAATCACTGAACTCGATCGTGTCGCCCGTGTTGCCGGGCAGCGGCGTACTGCCACCGATCAGTCCGGTCAGGGGGATCGGCTTCGCGTCGTCGCCGCTCATCGGGAACGCGCTGACGTGCATTCTCGAACCGCCGTCCTCGAAGCTCGACTGGTAGATCGACACACCATCATAGGTGAACGGCTCGTTGACCTTGACGCGCGCCGGCACGCGCGCACCGGTCTTGTGGTCGATCACCACGATGTCGCTCGCGAACAGCTTCGGCATGCCCGTCGAGTAGTAGTCGACGATGAACTTGTTCAGCTGGATCGAGAACGGCAGGTCCTGGATCATCGAACCCTCTGGCTCGTTCAGGATGACGGTCGAGACGTTCTGCCCCTCGGGCACCCAGGCATTGCCGCGGAACGTGATGTTCGACGGCGGCAGGCGGTGCTCGGGCCCGATCGAGTCGATCACGCTGTTGCCGCGAATCGGCGTCTTGTCGCCGAGCCACATCTGGAGCCGGATCGGCAAATTGCTGTCGAGCAGGCCGCCGATACAGATCACGACGATCGCGACGTGCGCGAAGATGTAGCCGAGCTTGGTGAACGCGCCGCGCTTGGCCGCGATCAGCGTCGCACCGTCGGCGTCCTTGAGCCGGTAGGCGTAGCCGTTCTCCGCGATCAGCGTGGCCAGATGCGCGGCAACCTCGGTGCGCGAGGCGCTCGAGGTGAACTCACCCTTGTGATGAAAGGCCCGCAGGCTGCCTTCGCGGACCTTGTCCTTCCAGTTGCGCATGTCCGCGATCATCTTCGGGCCATTTCGCATGACGCAGAGCGACAGCGAGATGACGAGAAAGATCAGGATCAGCATGAACCACCACGCGCTGTAGACCGTGAACAGGCCCAGCGAGCGGAAGATGTCGGCCCAGAACGGACCGAACTGATTCACATAGTTCGGATAGGGATCGGACTGGGTAAGCACCGTCCCGACAATGCTCGCATTCGCGAGAATGACCAGCAGGCTGATCGCAAAACGCATCGAGCTGAATAACTCGATGGCGCTGCGCCACGCTCGGTGGCCAAACCGGATTTCTATCCCGGAGGTGGTGACACTCATTACTGCTCCAGCACTCAAAGGAAAAGGGTGGGCGCGCCCATGTCTCGATTGGCGCGCTGCACCCTTTTTTTGTCTTTCTATCCATCGGCCGTCCCGGCCTCTTCAGACCGGAACGCTAAGCCACTACTACAGGCGCGCTTCAAGGCCGGCAGTCTACGCCTGCTTTGTTACGGCGTCGCGCTATGTCTTCAATTCAATGCAACCCAGCCGCGTAATCGGCGACCGCCTTGATCTCATTGTCGGTCAAACGCAATGAAATGGCCGTCATCGGCGCGCTGTCGTTACGCGTGCCATGCTGGAACGCAGCCAGTTGCGCGACCGTATAGTCCTGCCACTGTCCCGACAGGCGCGGATACTGCGTGGGTACCCCGGCGCCGGTCGCGCCGTGACAGCTCGCACAGGCTGGTACGCCCTTCTCGCTGATACCACCGCGCCAGATCTTCTCGCCGAGCGCAATGGTCGCCGGATTCTTGGCGGCGCCCGGCTTGGGTGTCTGCGTCGAGAAATACTCCGACACGTTGCGCATGTCCTGATCGGTCAATGCGCTGGCCATGCCGAGCATGATGGGGTTCTGCCGTTGAGGCGCCTTGGCGCCCGGCTGCTTGACGAAGTCCTTCAGCGCTTTGTAAAGATACTCAGCGTGCTGGCCGGCGAGCTTCGGAAAGGCCGCGCTCGGGCTGTTGCCGTCCGCCGCATGGCACGCTATGCAGACCGTCGTTGCGATCTGTTGCCCCCGGCTTACATCCACTTTTGCCGGTGCGGCCGGCTCCGCGGCAAAGGCCGACGATCCCGCGATGATCCCCGCCAAACCTGCCACCACGACCTGCGATACCAAAAAAGTCTTGCACCGTCGGTTCATCGCACACCTTGTTCTTGTGAGGAAATGAGGTTCTGCAACATCGCCTGCGATTGGGTGCCCGGCCCCGTGGGCGGTCCCTTCGGGCTTCGAGTAAACATCTGCATTGTACAATAGCGGTCGATTACCCCCGGCGCGCCAGCGCGCCTTTATGGGTGGGTGAAAACCCGCCCCCAACGGCCCTCCATGCGCTCTTTTCTGCTTCATCGCTCCCGTTTCCTGACGACGGTCAATCATTTGCAGGACCTGCCGGCGACGGTGCGTCCCGAAGTCGCCTTCGCGGGACGCTCAAATGCGGGCAAGTCCACCGCGATCAATATCCTGTGCAATCAGAAGCGTCTCGCCTTCGCGAGCAAGACCCCCGGCCGCACGCAGCACATCAACTATTTCTCGATCGGTCCGGAAGACGAACCGGTGGGTTATCTGGTCGACCTGCCCGGCTATGGCTATGCGCAAGTGTCCGGCACCGCGAAACTGCACTGGCAGCATTTGCTCAGCGATTACCTGCACGCCCGCCATCAATTGCGCGGCCTCGTGCTGATGATGGATTCGCGGCGCCCCTGTACCGATCTCGACATGCAGTTGATCGACTGGTTTGCGCCGACGCGCAAGCCGATCCTCGTGCTGCTCACCAAGTCCGACAAGCTCACGCGCCAGGAAAGCATCAATGCCTTGCGGCAGACTCGCAAGACGCTTGAGGAATATATGCCGCACACGGGCGAAGGCGAGCGCTTGCTGACCGTGCAATTGTTTTCCGCATTGAAGCGAGTCGGGCTCGAGCCGGCTCACGATGTAATCGAAAACTGGATTGCGCCCGTCGAAAAGCCAGTCGATGGTGCATCAGATGGCGGGATTATTGCGACATGAGTTATGTAGTCGACCCATACTCGAATATCGTGAAGATGAGATTTCACGATAAGAATAAAAAAACCCGCCGTGAGACACGGCGGGCTAACAGCCTAATCGTAAAACGACAGGCACCCGCTCAGGGAGGAGAAGCGGGGGGTGTCACACCTTAGTGAGATACCCGGTCGGTATCATATACCAAGCATTCGGAAAGTTCTTTAGACCTCTCCTCGGATTTGATGACTTCTTAATAGCGAGTTTCAATGAGCGTTTTTCCACTCCATCGTCCCCGCCGGATGCGGCGTGATGACTTTTCCCGTCGTTTAATGCGGGAAAATCGCCTGAGCACCGACGATCTGATTTATCCCGTCTTTATCGTCGAAGGCACGAAAGTTCGTCAGGCGGTACCCTCGATGCCCGGCGTCGAGCGCGTCTCGGTCGATCTGCTGATGCAGGTGGCGCAGCAATGCGTCGAACTCGGGGTGCCGGTGATTTCACTTTTCCCGGCGATCGAACCTTCGCTGAAAACACTCGACGGAATCGAGGCGACTCGCGCCGAAGGCCTCGTGCCGCGCGCAGTGCGCGAGCTCAAGAAGCACTTTCCCGAACTCGGCGTGCTCACCGACGTTGCGCTCGACCCGTACACGAGCCATGGACAGGACGGCGTACTCGACGAGAGCGGCTATGTGATCAACGACGTCACGACCCGCATTCTTGTCGAACAGGCCCGCGTTCAGGCGGAAGCCGGTGTCGACATCGTCGCGCCGTCCGACATGATGGATGGCCGGATCGGCGAGATCCGCGACATGCTCGAGGAAAGCGGCCATATTCATACGAAGATCATGGCGTATGCGGCCAAGTACGCGTCGGCGTTCTACGGGCCATTCCGCGATGCGGTGGGCTCGGCCGCGAACCTCGGCAAGAGCAACAAGATGACCTACCAGATGGACCCGTCGAACAGCGATGAGGCCCTGCGTGAAGTCGCCCTCGACATCGACGAAGGCGCCGACATGGTGATGGTCAAGCCCGGCATGCCCTACCTCGATATCGTGCGCCGCGTGAAGGACGAGTTCAGCTTCCCGACCTACGTCTATCAGGTCAGCGGCGAATACGCGATGCTCAAGGCGGCCGCGCAGAACGGCTGGCTCGATCACGACAAGGTCATGATGGAGTCGCTGCTCGCGTTCAAGCGCGCGGGTGCGGATGGCGTGCTGACTTATTTCGCGCTCGATGCGGCGCGGCTGCTGAAGCAGCAGGGCTGATTCAGGTCGCCTTGGCCGGGTCTCCCGGCTTCGGCGCGGGACCGAATGCACGGTCGAGGCTGCGCAGGAACACGTCGGCCGACTGGAAGCCGACCACACGCAGGGCCTTGACTTCACTGCCCTGCCGGTCGAAGAAGATGATGCCCGGCGGCCCGAACAGCGAGAACCGCTTGAGCAGCGCCTGGTCGTCCGCATTGTTGGCCGTCACGTCGGCGCGCAGCAACTGCAGTTGGACAAGCCGTGCGTGCACGCGCGGGTCGCTGAACGTGAACTTCTCCATCTCGCGGCAGCTTACGCACCAGTCGGCATAGAAATCGAGCATCGAGGGCCGCTGCGCGGTGCTCACCGCGATGTCGAGCGCAGCGCTCGTCGCAACCGGCGCGAATGCGAGGGTGGCCGCATTCGCGGTCGCGGCGCCGGACCCTGTCCCATTCGCGCCAGAACCACCGCTGGTGAACACGCCCAAGGGTGCGAGCGGATCGCGCGAGCCGCCCGCGACGCCGACCAGCTGGATGATGGCGAGCGCCGTCAGCACCAGCCCCGCTCCCCTGCCGATTCGCCAGCCCGTCGCGCCTTTCACCGGCGGCGCCGATTCGAACGTACCGAGCAGCGAGGCGGCGATGAGCGCCCACAAAGCGATCGCGAGCATCGTCACCCAGTTCGGCAGGACCGGATAGACGATGTAGAGCGCCACCCCGAGCAGCAACATGCCGAACACGCGCCTGACCGATTCCATCCATGTGCCTGCGCGGGGCAGCAGCGCCCCCGCACCGGCTCCGACGACCAGCAGGGGTACACCGATACCCAAGGCCATCGCGAACAGCGCTGCGCCCCCGAATGCCGCATTGCCGGTCTGCGCGATGTAGGCGAGGACGGCGAATAGCGGCGCGGTCATGCAGGCCCCCACGACGAGCGCTGACAGAGCGCCCATCACGAACACGCCGGCCAGCTGGCCGCCGCTCGCGCGGCGGGCCGCGCCATCGACGCGGCTTTGCCAGGCGGCCGGCATCTGCAGTTCGTACAGGCCGAACATCGACAGGGCGAACGCGACGAGCAGCAGGCCGAATGCGCCAAGCACCCACGGGTTCTGCAGCCATGCTGCCAGCGAGGCGCCGGCGAGGCCTGCGGCCACGCCGAGAATCGCATAGACACAGGCGGATCCCAGCACGTAGGCGATCGCGAGCACGAAGCCGCGCGAGCGTGTGGTTTGCGCGCCTTGGCCCACGATGATCGAAGCCAGGATCGGAACCATGGGCCAGCTGCAGGGCAGCAGGCTCAAGCCGATCCCGATCAGGAAGAAAGCGCCGAGCGCGTACGGCCAGCTATGGCCGGCAAGCAGGCGCTCGGCTGTCCCCTCGGTCTGCAGCGCGTCCTGGAGACTGCTTGCCGATGACGGTGCGGCGCCGGATTGCAAGGCCGCGTCGGTGCCCGTGCCGGCGTTCGTGCCTGCAGCGGGCGCCTGAACCGCCGGCGAAGCGTTCGCACCACGGGCCGTGTCATCCGCATCCGGCGCGAGCGGCGTACTGTCCGACTGCGCGGACAGGCTGGTGGAAGACGTGGGCGCCGCCTGAAAGACCGCTCCCGCCACATGGACCTTGTGCTGTATCGGCGGATAGCAAATGCCCGCGTCCGCGCATCCCTGCGAGGTCACAACGAGATCGAACGGGGCCGCCGCATTGACCACCGGCACGTGAATGACGATATCGCCGCGATAAGTCTCGACGGTCTTTTCCAGCGTGGGATCGAAATGGCTTTGCGATGCCGGGAAAACCGCATCGCCGAGCTTCGCGGTGGCGCCCGATACCTCGAACGCGAACCGCTCGCGGTACAGGTAATACCCCTTGGCAATCGCAAAATGAATATCGACTGCGCCCGGTTGCTCTTCGCTCGTGAACTTGAACGCGACTTCGGGATCGAGAAAATCATCCGCATGCGCCGAACCGACCATACCGGAAGCCATGAAGCTCAATCCGAGAATCAGTACGGCGAGAAAGCGTGTGCAGAAATCTTTAACCATGGAGAGCAAAGGGGGTTCCATTTGGGGCGCGATTGACATCGTGACGGGTTCGGCACGGCGCGGACTCCTTTCATCGACAAAATCCGCCCGTGCGAACCGCCTGACGCGGGTCATGCGAGATCTGACCGGATCGTACCACCGCTGATCAAACATGTTGCGCGACCCAATGACGCACGCTGGCCAACCGATGGTCTCGCGGGCCCCAAAACAAAAAAGGCCAGGCAAAAGCCTGACCTTCTTCAGAGACCGCTTGGAAGCCCAAACCCGAGTCCAAACCCGGGCTCGAACTTCAGCCGACTTTATTCGGCGTCGACCACTTCTTCGCCTTCGACCGGTTCCGGACGATCGAGCAGTTCGACCAGCGCCATCGGGGCGTTGTCGCCCTGACGGAAACCGAACTTCAGGATGCGCAAATAACCACCCGGGCGCTTTTCGAAACGCGGGCCGAGCACGTCGAACAGCTTCGCCACCGAGTCACGGTCGCGCAGACGGTTGAATGCCAGGCGGCGATTCGCGAGCGACGGCTTCTTGCCGAGCGTGATCAGCGGTTCGACGACCTTACGCAGTTCCTTCGCTTTCGGCAGCGTCGTCTTGATGACTTCGTGCTCGATCAGCGAGTTGGACATGTTACGGAGCATTGCCAGACGGTGGCTGCTGGTCCGATTCAGCTTACGCAAACCATGACGGTGACGCATGATGATTCCTTTAACTCAAGTTTTCGAGCCAGCTCTTCTATTGCGTCGACATGACGCACGGGCCGGTGATGTTTCTAAAAAGGGTGGAAACCCGCACCCTCGGGTGCCGATTTCCTCCACGCCTGCATTTTATTACTTGTCCAGCCCTGCGGGCGGCCAGTTTTCGAGCTTCATGCCGAGCGTCAGACCACGGGAAGCGAGCACTTCCTTGATCTCGTTGAGCGACTTGCGACCCAGGTTCGGGGTCTTCAGCAACTCGTTCTCGGTGCGCTGGATCAGGTCGCCGATGTAATAGATGTTCTCGGCCTTCAGGCAGTTCGCCGAACGAACCGTCAACTCGAGATCGTCGACCGGGCGCAGCAGGATCGGATCGATCTGCGGTGCACGCGACGGCGCTTCGGCGGCCGTTTCCGTACCTTCGAGCGCGGCGAACACGTTGAGCTGGTCGACCAGGATACGAGCCGACTGGCGGATCGCTTCTTCCGGCGAAATCACGCCGTTGGTCTCGATGTTCATGACGAGCTTGTCGAGGTCGGTACGCTGTTCGACACGGGCCGACTCGACCGCGTAGCTCACGCGGCGCACCGGCGAGAACGAAGCGTCGAGCACGATGCGGCCGATCACCTTGACCGAGTCTTCGCCGAAGCGACGCACATTGCCCGGTACATAACCGCGGCCTTTCTCGACCTTGATCTGCACGTCGAGCTTGCCGCCCTTCGACAGATGGGCCACTACGTGATTCGGGTTGATGATCTCGCAGTCGTGCGGCACTTCGATTTCGCCCGCGGTCACGACACCTTCGCCATCCTTGCGCAGCGTCACCGTGACTTCGTCGCGGTTGTGCAGCTTGAAGACGATGCCCTTCAGGTTCAGCAGCAGGTTGACCACGTCTTCCTGCACGCCGTCGATCGTCGAATACTCGTGCACGACGCCCGCGATCGTCACTTCGGTCGGCGCGTAGCCGATCATCGACGATAGCAGCACGCGGCGCAGCGCGTTGCCAAGGGTGTGACCGTAGCCGCGTTCGAACGGCTCCATCACGACTTTGGCGTGGTTGTCACCCAACGCTTCGACGGCGATGATCTTGGGCTTCAACAGACTGGTTTGCATAGGTTTTCCTTTTCAATACCCTCGGCTCGTTACACCGATAAGGCTGACGGGATGACAACCTGAATGAACTGCCGAGGGCTTCGCTCGCGCGGGGGGCCGGCATGCCGCAACAAAGGCCACATCGAAATGTGGCCCCGCTACGCACCGAAGGGAAAGACGGATCCTCGCGATGAGGTGTGCCTCGGCGGACGATTCAATTACCGCGAATACAATTCGACGATCAGGCTTTCGTTGATATCGCCGGCGATGTCCGAGCGGTCCGGCACTTGCTTGAACGTACCTTCGAGCTTCTTCGCGTCGACCGCCACCCAGCTCGGCAGGCCGACTTGCTCGGCCAGCGACAGGGCTTCGGCGATACGGACCTGCTTCTTCGCCTTTTCGCGAATCGAGATCACATCGCCGGGCTTGACCTGCATCGACGGAATGTTCGACACGACGCCGTTCACGACGATCGAAGCATGGCTCACGAGCTGGCGCGCTTCAGCGCGCGTCGAGCCGAAGCCCATCCGGTAGACGACGTTGTCCAGGCGCGTTTCGAGCAACTGGAGCAGCGTTTCGCCGGTATTGCCCTTGCGACGGTCGGCGTCAGCGAAGTAGCGGCGGAACTGGCGTTCGAGCACGCCATAGATACGCTTGACCTTCTGCTTCTCGCGCAACTGCGTGCCGTAGTCCGACGTACGGGCACCCGACGTGCGGCCATGCTGGCCCGGCTTGCTGTCGAGCTTGCACTTGTCGGCGAGCGAGCGGCGTGCGCTCTTCAGGAAAAGATCGGTGCCTTCACGGCGGGAAAGCTTGGCCTTGGGGCCGGTATAACGTGCCACGTTGATTTCCTTGGTAGTTCGCGCAAGCCCGAGGCCGGCGCTAGTCCATCCTCGACGGGATGAACGGTGGGCTTATGAAAAGCAAGGCCGCGCATGCACGGCCTTTCTGCACACCGCCGGACGAGCCGGCCATGCAACGATTCGCAGGGCGAGAACCTGAGTCCTGACCCTGCTCGGACAGACAGCCTCCCGGGCGGCATCAAAAGACGCCGCGCCGCGAGGTAAAACTTAGATGCGACGACGCTTCGGCGGACGGCAGCCGTTGTGCGGCACCGGCGTCACATCGGAGATCGCGGTGATCTTGATACCGAGGCCGTGCAATGCACGAACCGCGGATTCACGACCCGGGCCCGGACCCTTGATGCGAACTTCAAGGTTCTTGACACCGTATTCGAGCGCAACCCGGCCGGCCGACTCAGCGGCAACCTGCGCAGCGAACGGCGTCGACTTGCGCGAGCCCTTGAAGCCCTGGCCGCCGGACGTTGCCCATGCGAGCGCATTGCCTTGACGATCAGTGATCGTGATGATCGTGTTGTTGAACGATGCGTGAACGTGAACAACGCCCTCAGCAACGCTCTTCTTCACTTTCTTGCGAACGCGTTGCGCCGCAGAGTTGTTCTGAGCCTTAGCCATTACCTTTTCCTGTAACTATCAGTGCTTACTTCTTCAGCGACTGTGCGGCGCGGCGCGGACCCTTGCGAGTACGTGCGTTGGTGCGGGTACGTTGACCATGCACCGGCAGACCCTTGCGGTGACGCACGCCACGATAGCAGCCGAGATCCATCAGCCGCTTGATGTTCATGGTCACTTCGCGGCGCAGGTCGCCTTCGACGACGAACTTGCCGACCTCTTCACGCAGCTTTTCAAGATCTGCGTCGTTCAGGTCTTTGACCTTTTTCGAGACCGGCACGCCAGTCGTCGCGCAGATCGTACGAGCGCGAGTGCGGCCAATACCAAAGATCGCCGTCAAGCCGATCTCGGTATGCTGATGGTTCGGGATGTTAACCCCTGCGATACGAGCCATTGTTGTTCCTCAAACAAAAAGCGCAAAAAAGCGCGGCGCTCAGCCTTGGCGCTGTTTGTGACGCGGATCCGAGCTGCAGATCACGCGCACGACACCCTTGCGCTTGATGATCTTGCAATTGCGGCAGATTCGCTTAACCGATGCCATCACTTTCATGATATTACCCTTTTTCTAACTCACTTCGCCCGGAACACGATCCGCGCACGCGACAAATCGTAGGGCGTCAACTCTACCGTGACCTTGTCGCCGGGAAGAATGCGGATGTAGTGCATCCGCATCTTTCCGGAAATGTGACCCAACACGACATGGCCGTTTTCCAGCTTCACTCTGAACGTCGCATTCGGAAGGTTCTCCAGAACCTCACCCTGCATCTGGATTACATCGTCTTTTGCCATATGTTCGTAAGCTCAAGTCCCACGCTCAACGAAGCGGGAGGTTTCCGCCCTTGAAATTGGCTTTCCGAAGCAGCGACTCATACTGTTGCGACATCACGTAAGACTGCACCTGTGCCATGAAGTCCATCGTGACGACGACGATGATCAGCAGCGACGTTCCACCGAAGTAGAAGGGCACATTCCAACGCAGCACCAGAAACTCCGGCAGCAGACACACGAGTACGATGTAGATCGCACCCGCCAGTGTTAGTCGCGTCAGGATCTTGTCGATGTAGCGAGCGGTTTGGTCACCCGGGCGAATACCCGGGACGAACGCACCACTTTTCTTCAAGTTGTCGGCCGTTTCCTTGCTGTTGAACACCAGTGCGGTGTAGAAGAAGCAGAAGAAGACAATCGCCAACGAATACAAAATCACATACACCGGCTGTCCGGGGGCCAACGTGTTCGCGACATCGTGCAGCCAGCTCATTCTGCTGTCCGGACCCGAACTGAACCAGTTCGCGATGGTTGCCGGAAACAGGATGATCGACGACGCGAAGATCGGCGGAATCACACCCGACATGTTCAGCTTGAGCGGCAGGTGCGAAGCCTGACCGCCGTAAATCTTGTTGCCAACCTGCCGTTTCGCATAGTTGACCAGAATCTTTCGCTGGCCGCGTTCGACGAATACCACCGCGAACGTCACACCCGCAATCAGCAGCACCACGATGATCGCCGACAGGATGCTCATCGAGCCGGTGCGAACCAGTTCGAACAGCCCACCGATCGCATTCGGCATACCTGCCGCGATCCCGCCGAAGATGATGATCGAAATACCGTTGCCAAGACCGCGCTCGGTAATCTGCTCACCCAGCCACATCAGGAACATCGTGCCGGTCACCAGCGTCACGACCGCCGTCAGACGGAACAGCATGCCCGGCTCGGTCACCAGGCCCGGCTGACTTTCAAGCGCAACGGCAATACCGAGCGCCTGGAACGTTGCGAGACCCACCGTAAAGTACCGCGTGTACTGCGTAATCTTCCGCTGACCCGACTGCCCTTCCTTCTTCAACGCCTCGAGCTGCGGCGACACGATCGCCAGCAACTGCATGATGATCGACGCCGAAATGTACGGCATGATGCCCAGCGCGAACACGGTGAAGCGCGACAGCGCACCGCCCGAGAACATGTTGAACATCCCGAGGATGCCGCCCGACTGGCTTTGGAACAGCTTCGCCAGTTGGTCCGGATCAATCCCCGGCACCGGAATGTGCGCACCGATGCGATACACGAAAAGAGCCAGCGCCAGGAACACCAGGCGCCGACGCAAATCGCCATACTTCGCTGCGGACTTGCCGGCCTTCGCGAGAGTCGGGCTGTTAGCCAAATGCTTTCTCCGAGCTGTTGCCTGAAGCGTGGTCGATGTCGCCGTCTTTACTCGGCGATCGAGCCACCCGCTGCTTCAATCGCAGCGCGTGCACCCTTCGTTACGACCAGACCCTTGAGCGTCACCTTGCGCTTGATCTCGCCGGTAGCAATCACGCGTGCGCTCGTGAAGAGCACACCCAGAATGCCAGCTTGCTTCAACGCGATCAGATCGATCTCGTCGACAGGCAGCTTTTGCAGGTCCGACAGGCGCACTTCACCGACGAATTCGTGCGTCAGCGAGAAGAAGCCACGCTTGGGCAGACGACGTTGCAGCGGCATTTGACCGCCTTCGAAGCCCACCTTGTGGAAACCACCCGAACGCGACTTCTGGCCCTTGTGACCGCGGCCGGCAGTCTTGCCCAGGCCGGAGCCGATACCACGGCCTACCCGGCGCTTCGCATGCTTCGCGCCTTCAGCCGGTTTCAGAGTATTCAATTCCATGTTCATTCCTCGCCGGCTTAGCCGATCACTTTCACAAGGTACGAAACCTTGTTGATCATGCCGCGCACCGAAGGCGTGTCCTGCAACTCGGAAACCGAGTTGACGCGGCGCAGGCCCAGACCGACCACGGTGGCACGGTGCGATTCGCGGGTACCGATCAGACTCTTGACGAGCTGAACTTTGACGGTTTTCTCTGACATATTGATCACCTATCAGCCCAGGATATCTTCAACCGACTTACCGCGCTTCGCTGCGATGTCACCCGGCGTCGACTGCTTGCGCAGACCGTCGAGCGTTGCACGAACGAGGTTGTACGGATTGGTCGAACCGTGGCTCTTCGCCACGACGTTCTGCACACCCATCACGTCGAACACTGCGCGCATCGGGCCGCCGGCGATCACGCCGGTACCGTCTTTCGCGGGTGCCAGCAGGACAGCCGAAGCGCCATGCTTGCCGTGAACTTCGTGTTGCAGCGTGCCGTTCTTGAGCGGCACCTTGAACATATTGCGGCGGGCCTGTTCCATTGCCTTCTGAACGGCAACCGGAACTTCCTTCGCCTTGCCCTTGCCCATGCCGATACGGCCATCGCCGTCGCCGACCACCGTCAGTGCGGCGAAACCGAGAATCCGGCCGCCCTTCACGACTTTGGTCACGCGATTGACCGCGATCATCTTCTCGCGGAGGCCATCATCGCGTTCGTCGGCCTGAACTTTCGCTTGCATCTTTGCCATGACGAATCCTTTAGAACTTGAGTCCGGCTTCACGCGCGGCGTCGGCGAGAGCCTTCACGCGGCCGTGATAGCGGAAACCCGAGCGATCGAATGCGACGGACTCGACACCGGCGGCCTTCGCTTTTTCAGCGATACGCTTGCCGATCAACGAGGCTGCGGCGGTGTTGCCGCCCTTGCCGGTCTGGCCGGCGAGCTCGGCGCGCACTTCCGCTTCGACGGTCGAGGCGGCTGCCAGCACTTGCGTGCCGTCCGCCGAGAAGACCTGAGCGTAAATATGCGTGTTGGTCCGATGCACTGCCAACCGGTGCACTTGCAGCTCGGCGATCTTGATCCGGGTCTGCTGTGCGCGGCGCGTACGAGATTGCTTCTTATCCATGATCGGCACCTTTACTTCTTCTTGGTTTCCTTGAGGATCACAACCTCGTCGGCATAACGCACACCCTTGCCCTTGTAAGGCTCAGGGGGGCGATAACCGCGCACCTCGGCGGCCACCTGGCCAACCTGCTGCTTGTCGATCCCTTTGATAATAATTTCCGTCTGCGTCGGCATCTCGGCCTTCACACCTGCCGGCATCGCATGGATGACGGGGTGCGAGAAGCCCAGCGACAGGTTCAGCTTGTCGCCTTGCACTTGTGCACGATAACCAACGCCAACCAGCGTGAGCTTGCGCTCGAAGCCGGTCGTGACACCCTTGACCATGTTTGCAATCAGCGCGCGCATCGTGCCCGACATCGCGTTCGCTTCACGGCTTTCATCTGCCGGCTGCAACGTCAGCGTGCCGTTGTCGTTCGCAACCTTCACAAGCGGATTCATCGCTTGCTTGATCGTGCCCAGCGGGCCCTTGACGACGATTTCAGCATCCGACAACGTCACTTCCGCGCCCTTCGGCACGGCGATCGGGCTCTTACCTACTCGAGACATAGCTTCTTCTCCTTAGGCCGTTAAGCGACGTAGCAGATAACTTCGCCGCCGACACCCGTTGCGCGAGCCTTGCGATCGGTCATCACACCCTTCGGGGTGGAGACGATGGCAACGCCGAGGCCATTCATGACCTGGGGAATGTCGTTACGGCCCTTGTACACGCGCAGACCCGGGCGCGAAATACGCTCGAGACGCTCGATAACCGGACGGCCGGCATAGTACTTCAATGCGATCTGCAACTCGGCCTTCGCACCATCCGCCTTGATGGCGAAATCCTCGATATAGCCTTCGTCCTTGAGGACTTGCGCGATCGCGACCTTGACCTTCGATGACGGCATCGCGACGCTGACTTTCTCAACCATCTGCGCGTTGCGGATGCGAGTCAGCATGTCGGCGATAGGATCACTCATGCTCATTTACGTATCTCCTATTACCAGCTTGCCTTAGTCAGGCCGGGGATCTCGCCGCGAAACGCGATTTCGCGAATCTTGTTACGCGCCAGGCCGAACTTGCGGAAAGTACCGCGGGGGCGGCCGGTCAGTGCGCAGCGGTTACGCTTGCGAGTCGGGTTTGCGTTGCGCGGCAGCTGCTGAATTTGCAGCCGTGCGTCATAACGCTCTTCGTCCGACTTGCCGCTGTCGTCGATGATCGCCTTGAGGGCAGCGCGCTTGGCAGAATACTTCTGCACCAAACGGGCGCGTTTCTTTTCACGTTCGATCAGAGCCAGTTTAGCCACGTTAACCTCAGTTTCTGAACGGGAACTTGAAGCTGGCGAGCAGTGCCTTGGCTTCTTCGTCGGTCTTCGCAGTCGTCGTGATGCTGATGTTCAGCCCACGGAGCGCGTCGATCTTGTCGTAATCAATTTCGGGGAAAATAATCTGCTCTTTCACACCGATGTTGTAGTTGCCGCGACCGTCGAATGCACGACCCGAGACACCGCGGAAATCGCGCACACGCGGCAGGGCCACGGTCACGAAACGGTCCAGGAATTCGTACATCGTCTGGCCACGCAGGGTGACCATCGCGCCGATCGGATAGCCCTGACGGATCTTGAAGCCGGCAATTGCCTTGCGCGCCTTCGTGATCACCGGCTTCTGGCCCGCGATCTTCGTCAGATCGCCCACCGCGAGTTCGATGACCTTCTTGTCCGCCACTGCTTCGCCAAGGCCCATGTTCAGGGTGATCTTGGTGATACGCGGGACTTCCATGATCGACTTGTACCCGAACTTCTTGGTCAGTTCGGGAACGATCGTTTCTTTATAGATTTCTTGCAAACGTGCCATTTGTCACTCCGCAGCGTCAGGCGCTAAGGGTCGCACCGGTCGTTTTCAGAAAGCGAACCTTCTTGCCTTCCTCGACCTTGATGCCAACGCGCGACGCCTTGCCGTTCGCGTCGACGAGCGACACGTTCGAGATATGCAGCGGCATCGACTTGCTTTCCACGCCGCCGGTCGTCCCTTTCATGGGGTTCGGCTTGACGTGCTTCTTGACGAGGTTCAGGCCCTCGATCGTAACCGTGTCGCCGTCAATGGCCAGCACGTTGCCGCGCTTGCCCTTGTCTTTACCGGCGGTCACGATCACTTCATCACCTGTGCGAATCTTTTTCATCGCGACTCCTTACAGCACTTCCGGCGCTAGCGAAACGATCTTCATGAAACGCTCAGTACGCAGTTCACGCGTGACCGGCCCGAAAATGCGCGTACCAATCGGCTCAAGCTTGGCATTGAGCAACACAGCTGCATTGCCGTCGAACTTGATCAGCGAGCCATCCTGGCGACGCACGCCCTTCGCCGTGCGAACGACGACGGCGTTGTAAATTTCGCCCTTTTTCACGCGCCCACGCGGCGTTGCTTCCTTGACGGTCACCTTGATGATGTCGCCAATGCTGGCATAACGACGCTTCGAGCCGCCGAGCACCTTGATGCACAGGACTTCGCGTGCACCCGTGTTGTCGGCCACTTCAAGCCGAGTTTCGGTCTGGATCATGGTTTGTCTTTCCCAACTTAATCCGGCACCGCCACCATTGGCTTAGCCGGTCAGTCTTGGTCCCGTCAGCCGTGAGGCTGCTTGGGTTGAACAGCAGCGACGGCAGACGAAACCGCCATCGCAATCAGGTGAATCTCGATGCGAATGACTCCGCATCGCTTGCCCCACCACATCGCCCGCGACGGGGCTCCCTCTTTGAGATTCGAGGGAAGAGCGAAATCATAGCAGAAGATATCCGCCCCGCCACATCTTTTTTAGAATCAGCGGCTTTGCACCGCCGATTCCTTACCACAACCGCTTTGCAGCTCAGCCGCTTTACAACCCTTCTACCGCTTAGATCACGCGCGCAGCTTCGAGCAGGCGCGACACGGTCCAGGCCTTCGTCTTGGAAATCGGACGAGTTTCCTGAATTTCAACGAGATCACCTTCGTTGTACGTGTTCGCGTCATCGTGCGCGTGATACTTCTTCGAACGGACGACGTACTTGCCGTAGATCGGGTGCTTGACCTTATGCTCGACGAGCACGGTCACGGTCTTGTCCATCTTGTTGCTGACGACCTTGCCGACCAGCGTCCGCTTGAGCGAGGTTTTTACGCTATCGTTCATTTTTGGCTCGCCTTCTCGGTCAACACGGTCCGGACACGCGCGATGTCGCGGCGCACCTTCTTCAGCTGGCTCGTGTTACCGAGTTGCTGGGTGGCCAACTGCATGCGCAGACCGAATTGCGCCTTCAAAAGATCCGACAGCTCTTGGTTCAGAGCCGAATGGTCCTTGGCGCGAAGTTCAGATGCTTTCATGGCTATCTCTCCGTCAGGTGCCGAGTTGGCGGACGATGAACGCCGTCTTCAGCGGCAGCTTGGCTGCAGCCAGACGGAACGCTTCGCGTGCCAGTTCTTCGGTTACACCATCCATTTCATACAGCATTTTGCCCGGCTGGATTTCGGCAACGTAGTACTCGGGATTGCCCTTACCGTTACCCATCCGCACTTCGGCCGGCTTCGTCGAAATCGGCTTGTCCGGGAAAATGCGAATCCAGATGCGGCCGCCACGCTTGATGTGGCGGGTCATCGCGCGACGCGCGGCTTCGATCTGACGTGCGGTCAGGCGGCCACGAGCGAGCGACTTCAGGCCGTACTCGCCGAACGACACGGCATTGCCGCGCGTTGCGACGCCGGTGTTCCGGCCTTTCTGCTCTTTACGGTACTTTCTGCGTTTCGGTTGCAGCATGCTTATTCTCCAGACTTCGCGTCGGTGCCGGCGCCACGGCGCGGAGCACCCGCACCGCCGCCACCACCACCACGGCGTTGACCCGGACCACCGCCTTCGCCATCACGGCGCGGACGGCGATCGCCACCCGGACGTGCGTTACGGCGAGGACGCTTTTCTTCAGCGGTTTCCTCGACGACCGGCGCATCGTTGCGGCCAAGCGTGTCGCCCTTGTAGACCCACACCTTGACGCCGATGATCCCGTACGTCGTCTTCGCTTCCGAAGTCGCGTAGTCGATGTCGGCGCGCAGCGTATGAAGGGGCACGCGACCTTCGCGATACCACTCGGTACGTGCAATTTCGATCCCGTTCAGGCGACCGGCGCTCATGATCTTGATGCCCTGGGCACCGAGACGCATGGCGTTTTGCATCGCACGCTTCATCGCGCGGCGGAACATGATCCGGCGCTCGAGCTGCTGGGTGATCGAATCGGCAATCAGTTGAGCATCGGTTTCCGGCTTGCGGATTTCCTCGATGTTCACGTGGACCGGCACACCCATGCGGCGTTGCAACTCCGACTTGAGCAGTTCGATGTCCTCGCCCTTCTTGCCGATCACGACGCCCGGACGCGAGCTGAAAATCGTGATGCGTGCATTCTTGGCCGGACGCTCAATGATGACGCGACCGACCGAGGCGTTCTTCAGCTTCTTCTTCAAGAAGTCGCGAACGCCGATGTCTTCCTGCAGCATGCCCGCAAACTGGGTGTTGTTCGCGTACCAACGCGATGCCCAGTTGCGGCTGACGGCCAGACGGAAGCCAGTCGGATGAATTTTCTGTCCCATCGTATGACCCCTTAATTCCCAACCGTCACAGTGATGTGACAGGATTGCTTCTCGATGCGGTTGCCGCGGCCTTTCGCACGTGCGGTGAAACGCTTCAGCGAGGCAGCCTTGTCGATGTAGATCGTCTTGATCTTCAGCTCATCGATGTCGGCGCCTTCGTTGTGCTCCGCATTCGCGATCGCAGACAGCACGACCTTTTTCACGATACCAGCAGCTTTCTTCGGCGAGAACGTCAGAACGTTCAACGCCTTGTCTACCGGCAAACCGCGGATCTGGTCGGCCACAAGGCGCGTTTTCTGCGCCGAGATGCGAGCACCGCGATGAATTGCTTTGACTTCCATCTCATTGCCCCTTATTTCTTGGCCTTCTTGTCGGCTGCGTGACCCTTGAACGTACGGGTCAACGCAAACTCGCCAAGCTTATGACCGACCATGTTTTCCGAGATATAAACCGGAACATGCTGGCGACCATTGTGAACTGCGATGGTCAGACCGATGAAGTCCGGCAGAATCGTCGAACGACGCGACCAGGTTTTGATCGGCTTCTTGTCACGCGTCGATGCGGCCGCCTCAACCTTTTTCAGCAAATGGGCGTCGCAGAACGGACCTTTTTTAACAGAACGTGCCATTGCCTACTCCTTAACGCTTGTGACGGCGCTGGACGATCATCGTCGTCGTGCGCTTGTTGCGACGGGTGCGATAGCCCTTCGTCGGCGTGCCCCACGGGCTCACCGGATCGCGACCAGCCGCGGTCTTCCCTTCACCACCGCCGTGCGGGTGGTCGACCGGGTTCATCACGACGCCTCGGACGGTCGGGCGAATACCGCGCCAGCGGTTCGCACCGGCCTTGCCGATCTGGCGCAGGCTATGCTCTTCGTTGCCGACTTCACCGATCGTTGCGCGGCATTCGATGTGCACGCGGCGAATTTCGCCGGAGCGCAGGCGAACCTGCGCGTACGTACCTTCACGAGCCAGCAACATCGCCGACGTCCCGGCCGAGCGCACCATCTGCGCGCCCTTGCCTGGCAACATTTCCACACAGTGAATCGTCGTACCGACCGGAATATTGCGAATCGGCAGCGTGTTGCCTGCGCGAATCGGCGCTTCCGAGCCCGACATCAGCGTCTGGCCGACCGTCAGGCCCTTCGGGGCGATGATGTAGCGGCGTTCGCCGTCTGCGTAGCAAACCAGAGCGATGTTCGCGCTGCGGTTCGGATCGTATTCGATCGTCTCGACCTTTGCCGGAATGCCGTCCTTGTCGCGACGGAAATCGACCATACGGTAGTGGTGCTTGTGACCACCGCCCTTATGACGGGTCGTGATGTGACCGTTGTTGTTACGGCCTGCGTTCTGCTTTTGCTTGCTCAGCAGTGCGGCGTGCGGGGCGCCCTTATGGAGGTCCTTGTGGACCACCTTGATCATCCCGCGACGGCCTGGCGAGGTCGGTTTGACTTTAACGAGTGCCATGATTACTTGGCCTCCGCTTCAAAGTTGATTTCCTGGCCCGGCTTCAGGCTGACGTACGCCTTGCGCACATCCTTGCGGCGGCCCATGAAACGGCCGAAACGCTTTGCCTTGCCCTTGACGTTCAGGACTTGCACGGACTGGACTTCGACCTTGAACATCAGTTCGACGGCCGCTTTCACTTCCAGCTTGGTCGCATCGGGAGCGATTTCGAACACGACTTGCTCGTTCTTGTCGGCTACCAGCGTCGCCTTTTCCGAGATCACCGGCGCGCGCAGAACCTGCAGCAGGCGGTGATCGTTTTTGCGAAGTTCGGTCATGACAGCAACTCCTCGATCTGAGCAACCGCAGCCTTCGTGACCAGGATCTTCTTGAAGTGGATCAGTGACAGCGGGTCGGCGAAACGCGGCTCGACAACTGCGACGTGCGGCAGGTTGCGGGACGCGAGGTACAGGTTCTCGTCGACCGTGTCGGTGATGATCAACACGGAATCGAGGCCCATCGCCTTGAATTTCTCCGCGAGCAGCTTGGTCTTCGGTGCTTCGAGCTTGATATCCTCGACCACCAGCAGACGGCCTTCGCGAGCCAGTTGCGACAGGATCGAGCAGACCCCTGCGCGGAACATCTTCTTGTTGACTTTGTGCGTGAAGTTTTCTTCCGGCGAATTCGGGAAGATCCGACCGCCCCCGCGCCACAACGGGCTCGAGGTCATACCGGCACGCGCGCGGCCGGTGCCTTTCTGGCGCCACGGCTTCTTGGTCGAGTGCTTGACTTGCTCGCGGTCCTTCTGCGCACGATTACCACTGCGTGCGTTGGCCTGGTAGGCCACGACGATCTGGTGGATCAGCGCTTCGTTGTAGTCACGGCCGAACACGACGTCCGATGCGCTGACGCCCGTGCCTTCCTGACCTTGTTCGTTCAGGAGCTTAAGTTCCATTATTGCGCTCCTTTCGACACGCGGGCCTTGACGGCCGGCGTCACAAAAACCTTGCCACCCTTCGCGCCCGGCACTGCACCCTTGACGAGCAAGAGGCTGCGGTCCGCGTCGATGCGAGCGATTTCGAGGTTTTGTACGGTCGCGGTTGCATCGCCCAGGTGACCGGTCATGCGCTTGCCCGGGAACACACGACCCGGATCCTGCGCCATACCGATCGAGCCCGGCACATTGTGCGAGCGCGAGTTACCGTGGGATGCGCGGCCAGACTTGAAGTTGTGCCGCTTGATCGTACCGGCGTAGCCCTTACCGATCGACACGCCTTGCACGTCGACTTTCTGGCCCACAGCGAAGAGATCGACACCGACCACTGCGCCGTTCGACAACTCGGCGGCCTTGGCGGCATCAATGCGGAATTCCTTGAGAACTTCACCGGCTTCGACGCCGGCTTTGGCGAGGTGGCCTGCCGCGGGCTTGGTCACACGCGATGCGCGACGCTTGCCGAAGGCCACCTGCACGGCTGTGTAGCCGTCAGTTTCTACAGTCTTGATCTGCGTCACGCGGTTGTCGGACACGTCGAGCACGGTAACGGGAATCGAGTCCCCATCCGCCGTGAAAATACGCGTCATCCCAACCTTGCGACCTACGAGTCCAAGGCTCATCGTTTTCTCCATTCCCGACTGCGATTGGTCAGGGCTAAAGTCCAAAATGCCGCGCCTGGGCGCGGCCTTTTTTCAAGCTTCTTTCGTCACGGAATGACGAACAGCCGTGCATTATAGCCAGGCCTTTTGTTTTCCGCAAGCAATCAAAGACTTACGGCGTCGTGACTTTCATCACGGCGCCGCTCAAAACTTATTGCAGCTTGATTTCGACGTCGACGCCTGCGGGCAGGTCGAGCTTCATCAGCGCGTCGACCGTTTTATCGGTCGGATCGACGATGTCCATCAGGCGTTGGTGCGTACGGATTTCGAACTGGTCGCGCGAGGTCTTGTTGACGTGCGGCGAGCGCAGGATGTCGAAGCGCTGGATGCGGGTCGGCAGAGGGACCGGGCCGCGCACGATCGCGCCAGTCCGCTTCGCAGTGTCGACGATTTCGGCGGCCGACTGATCGATCAGGCGGTAGTCGAATGCTTTCAGGCGAATGCGGATCTTCTGGTTCGGCATGATGCTTCCTCAAAGAGCAAGGCGACAGGTAAAGGATGTCGCCGGGTTGGCAAAAGAGCATAGGGCGATCATGTCGATCGCCCCAGGTACAGCCTCTAATACGTTCAGTACTGCTTCAATACAGTGCGTGCGACTACTGTACGGCTACAACGGGTCCCGCAGCAAAGTCGCGGGCAAGGCGCGCATTGTACGCGCCTTTTTCCGCGCTTGCCCGGTTTACCTCTTAGGCGATGATCTTCGCGACCACGCCAGCGCCGACGGTACGGCCGCCTTCGCGAATCGCGAAACGCAGGCCTTCTTCCATCGCGATCGGGTGAATCAGCTTCACCGTGA
>NZ_CADIKM010000021.1 GCF_902859895.1 Pararobbsia alpina | reverse complement strand
ACGCGCGGCACTCTACGAGACTGCACGGCAGCGCAATCCGCTCCGATGGAAAGGCCGCATGCGCAACTGGCAGCGCGTACGTGCTGTGCACCTGAACCCGGATCGCATCGACAACCAGGACGGCGCCCCACAGCGCAGTAACCAGGAGCGAAAAGCCGCCTGAGATTTAATCGTCGAGGCGACAACTACCTTGAAAATTTCCGGGAGCAGGTACTCTGCTAACTGCACGTCCCACACGTTCCCGCCGCGCGCTACGAACGCCATCCACGCCTCAAGGTTCTGGGGCTCACGCAGGGCGTACAGCAGGTCAAACTTGATGTTCTGGCCCACGAGGATGGTTGTCCCCGTAAGCAGCTTCGTGAACCAATCGAACGGGCGTGGGCCGCGTCCAAAGTATTCACCTGTTACTTGCTTGTCGCCCTGGCGTTGCCATCCCGAAGCGACCACAAAATTCTCAGGGAGAAAAGGAGACGCCTTACGTTTCATGTAAGGCTTAATCGTGGTCTCCACGTCCCAAACGCAATAGCTTATGTGCTGCTCCTTGATTTTCAGTGGCCGCGAACTAGGATCAATAAGACACAGTACGGAGGCTCAAATGTGGACGTGCATAAAATGCTTTGCCTCTATCCCGTGCAATCAGGTAGAGGCTTCAATAGATGACTTCGGGATTTACTTCCTCTGCCCGCACTGCAAACGCCGTAACCGTCTCGTGAACGTGGGCAAGCACGGCCGAATAGCGCTTATGCAGCAGGAGCGGTCAGCTCCTTAAAGCGGGCGAGAAATAGCAGCTCGGCGCTACCGGGTGTACGCGCGCTGATGGTTGCGTCGAGCGGTTCGATAGCTGCCGTCCAAGACCATGCAACAGCGTCAACAACGCGCTGACGCTCGTATGGCTGAGGCATCAAATCCCGCCGCTCCGTCACGAGCATACGGAGGTCCGCCTCTTTGATAGACGGATGCAACGGGAACGGGAGACCAAACCGCTTACAGATGACCCGCTCTACACGCTCCTCAATAACCTTGTACTCTGGCAAGAGCTGTTTAAGCGGACTGGACACATCGCCTAGGTACGCCTCGGCGGCATCATGCAGAAGCCCTTGTAACCCGTACTCTGGTGGGACCGCATATGACACATGCACGCTGTGTTGTGCGACGCTGTAGAACTGCGTTGTGTGTCCAGTGAATCGGCATATGCGGGATAAGGCTGTAGCGATGTCCTCGATATCGATACTGTCAAGTGCAGGGTTCGCGAAGTCGAAATACTTTCCGCTCGCGGTGAGAATAGTTGGCTTCATTGCTTGGCCTTCCAATCAAGGTACGCGGATACCGGACCAGCCCAGCTAAGACCTACCTCACCCGTCGCGGGAAGTCCGCACCACCACGCGCCGTATTCAAACCAGATGCGCGGCTTTTCGGTGGCTCGCTTTGGCGCAGGCGGCGGAGGTATCGGCCCATCCCTCGGCGTAGGTTGATAGCCAGCGATCAAGATATGTCCTCCGTTGCTCGGAACGACTTGAACACCGGATGACGCGGAGCATCCTTAATGCCATGGTCAAAGTACTTGAACGTGACCAAGCAATCGATAATCTCGCTCTGTCGCTGCCAGAACTCGGCCCGCTGCGCGGCCGTAAAACCCGTGCCGATGTTGAACTCGGTTCCGTCCGGGTCGTCCGCGTACCGAACAATCAACGCGCCTAGCGTGCCCTTGCCGACAAGGCCCGATTTCTCGGTGCTCCGCTCAGTGCGGCCGAATGCGTCCTTCTTCGCCTCATTGGTGTTGTGCATCTCCTCGACAAAACCGACTACCAGAGCCTCGGCATCGCGGAACCGCTTTACCTTGACTAGACCGCCCTCGCGCTCCGTGCTGCGGCCACACTTGTAGAGCGCGGAGGGGCTACGAATCATCATGCCTTCGTAGCCCGCCTCAAGGAATTGGGCTTCCAGCGTAGCCATATCCGCAGTGTTGGTTACGAGGTGATGTGGAAGCACACGGATACGGGGACTATCCGCCCCTTGCTCGGCCCACCAAGAAAGCTCCTCTTGACGAGTCTCGTAGTAGTGGGACAAATTGAATAGATCAAACACGTAGAACGTAAAATCTGGCTCTCCGTCCTTACGCATAACGGCCATACTGTTCTGCATACAGTTCGGGTCGGTCGAACGACCCACAACAAGCTCCCCGTCGCATGCCTCCAATTCGTCCGCATGGTCCTTTGCCCACTGCTGAATGAAATGGTTAGGGATTGGTTTTAGCGAGCGGCTATATGCAACACCGTCAAATACAACATAACGAATTCCGTCAATCTTCGGAGAGGCCCACACCGGGAACTTGATAAGCTCCGGCTTCGTGAGGGTCGCTGCGAGATTGGGTTTGAAGCCGCGTGGGATCACTTACCGACGCACAGGCGAACGCGCTGGAGCTGCTTAGCAGCGGCCCGCACCGCAGCCCCCGCAAGACGGGGTAGTACCAATACGTCGTGTAGCTTCACGTGCTGCTCGCGGACTGCGTAGCTAACGGTCGCCCCCGGCACCAGTACGCCGAACACCGGGTACAGCGTCTCAACACGAATTCCATACTCTCCCGTTCCGTGCACGTGAACCAGCGTGCCGCGTTTGAGCCAGTGAACCGGCCCCTTTTGCACACCGTCACTCTCTTTCTTCTGCGTTCGGATTACTCCGTATCTCATGGATTCTCCAGAGGCATACAAATGCGGCCCCGCTCGCCGTCGAACAGGACTTCACACTGCGGGGATTGGGGAGCGCCCTGTCGGCGCAGCTTGTTCTTAGTCGTTCCTATCCAGCGGGACGATGCATAGAACGGGTCATTCACGGAGCCCAAGGTAATGATTGCGTCCGCCGCGCCTTGCTTTCCGGTCTTACTATCCTTAAGCATGGGCAGCGTGGGGAACTGCAGGCCGTCGCCGTCTGCGGAGATTTGCGAGGTGGCAATAACGGGCGTGTCGTACTTCACGCCCATCAATCGAGCCCATTGATACTGGGCCTCTAAAATCTGGTCCGTCCGCTGCCCACCGTTCAACGCCTGTCCACCGAACTTGATGTTATCCACCATGTCCATAATCACGAGGCCGGGCGGGTAGCGCTTCATGATGTCCTCTACCTCGTAGTTCCAGAAATCGTGTATATCGAGCACACGAATGCGGTCCAGTGCGCCTACGGCCGCCGCGTACTCATCCTTGAGCGTGCCCGCGTTGGACTTGCGGATAAGATCGGACATGGTTGCGTTGATCGCGCTTTGATAGTTCCGCTGCACGATGCGTCGCCCCGGCCCCTCGTTGTTCATCCACAGCACGTACCGACCGTGCTGCAGCCCGTAGTAGGCGTCAAACTGGCCCGCCATATACGTGACCTCGGAGGAGATGCCCGTTGTCTTGCCCTTGTCGGGACGACCCGCGTACACGAGGAAGTCACCACCCCGCAGTGGACGCATTACCGTGTTCAAGCAATCGAGGCGGAAATGCAAGCCTCGGTCGTTCTTGTCATCCTGCAAGATCGAGTCGATATCTTCACTGACCCACGGCACACGTACTTTGCGGTTTGTATTCGCCTCAAATCGCTCTATCTCGTCGCGGAGCGCTACGTATAGATCAATCTCACCGCCCTCGTTGTACTGAGTGATAAGGTCTGTGACTCGGTTCGCGGTCTCTGCTGCAAGCATGCGCTCCATGATTCCGGACTCAAGCGAGGGATCGCAATCCTTGTTCAATACGTTCGCTAGAAGTGCGCTGTAAAGCCCTAGCTGCTCTGCCGTGAGGGTCGGATGTGCGAACGCCTTGAACCACAACATGAAAGGCTCATGTTCGATTCGGGCTGCATCAGGGAACTCTTGGAAAAATGTGCCGTAGTCGTTCAGGATGACAACGGACTTTGCTTCGAGTGCTGCGGCAGGTACTGCCTTTGCCAGTCTCTCATATCGCTCGCGGTACTTGAGGAGCTGGAGGAGCGTTACCTCAATGCTCAATCACCGTTCCCATAGTGTGCGTACAATTCTTCCCTCCTTGTCCGTGCGAGTAACTGCCACCACGTTTCCGTCCTTGTCGGACGTAACTGTTATCTCTTGCGCTTCCTTAAGCTGAACCTCAAGCGTGCGTATCTTCGCCTGCAATACAGCCTCCCGGCAGATGGCGTCTACCGCGTCTACACAATCCCCTTCAGCATCCGGCACCCTGTAGACACCGGCATCATGACGAGGCGTGCAGTCGAACCGCGCGTACACAAAAGACTTCGCCATTACCCGCGCCTCCAGCTTTCAGCGTCCATTCGATTTCCTCCCGCCCTAATAACTTCGGGTCTTTCTCCGATACCACGTTGCGCACGGTTACGCCGTAGGCTCGTAGTTGCTTAATAATCTTTGTCGCGTTGGTCTGCCCCGCCGCATCCGGGTCTAGCCATACCGTTACCGGCTTACCCGACGCTAGGATTCCGGTAGCAATGAAGTCCGTTATCTTCGTGCCGAGCAGACACCACGCGGCCACGTTGCCCCGCGTCGCAACCTTGTAGGCGGACAACAAGTCCTCCGTGAGCACGAGCAATGACCCGCTGCCGAACTTCGCAACGAGTCTGCGTTTGTCCACGTGAGGATTAAGGTACTTCTTTGGGTTCGTCTTATCGAGCGTCCGGGCCTGCCAATACACGACATGGCCCAGCTCGTCACGCACGGGAATAACTACCCGCTGCATGTATCGATTCCAGTAGATGCCTAGCCCTTCAATCTCCGCATTTGAAATGCCCGCTTTGTACAACCACACGCGGGCCTCAAGCGGCCACACTCGTGGGTCATGCTCTGCGGGAAGGGGTAAGGCAGGACTAGCGGTTACGGCCTCCTCTGCGGCCTTGATACGCTGTAGACGGGCCAGCTTCTCCGTAAGACTTTCGGCGGGTCGGGGAACCCAGCCCTTGTATGCACACCTATGGCAGTACGCGCCCCAGCCGTCCCGCTTGTGGTTAATGTGCAGGCAATCGCCGGGTCCGCAGTCGTGCGGTATCTTTCTACTGCCTCCCTCTGCGAGGGATTGGGCGTGCTGAAGCCAAGCATTCGATTCCAGCACGCGTTCTCCTTACTTGCCTCTAAGTGCCACTTGTCGCGCTAATTCATGGCGTTGCCAATTGCAACCCAGGCGGTCATACAGGGGCCAAAGATAATCACGCGGCTTTAACTTAAGCCGCCTGCACATCCGCAGCCCGAGAGAAACCGGGTCTGTCCGCAAGAGTTAGACGCTCAGCGTTGCGCCTGCTGCAGCCGCGTCCGCCAGGGCCTTGGCCGTAACGACCTGGGCGTCAAGTGCGGCGGCCTGGGCGACCGTGGTAGCTTCGATGTGCGCGGCACTGTGGTAGTCCGCGACACGGAACAGACGTGCTGCGCGTGCCTCTGCCCGCTCAACCATAGCCTCCAAGCTGGCTACGTGGAGATCAATGAGGAAGCTGTGAATGCGTGCGGCAAGGCTCGCGGAGACGCGCTTGAACGACACGAAGGCGGACAGGAGAGCAGCGGTAAGTTTCGACATGGTTTTCCTATGGGGAAGTTAGAAAGTGGTTGCGCTGCTTACTGAATCGAGGCCAGCGGATCGGCTGCGGCATCTTGTGCCGTGCTTTCCGGCGCGTCCGCTTCCTTCTCCGCGTCGCCCACCGACAGAATTGCGCTCGGATCGATCACAACGATTTGCGCATCGAAGCCCTCCCCGTACTGCACCTTGATACGCTTGCCCTTGTCGGTTTCCGCGATGCCCAGCACCACGCCGTCATATTCCTTCCGGTTCTCGGCGCGGCCAAACACAAAGCGCACCGGAGCATCCGCAGCAAGCGTTTCGAGGGCGCTACTCGCCTTCTCTGCGGCCTGCAGTTCGTTGAGCTTCGCCGTGTCGGCTGCAATGCGGGCTTGGAGTGCAGCGATTTGTTCAACGGTAGTCTTTGCCATGCGATGTAGTCCTAATAGAGTGAATGAAAGTTACTGCGGGTTTGATAGAACGGCTAGATGCAAGAGATTGCGAGAGGCGCGGTCAATCTGCGATGCGTAGCCACGTAGCAAATGTGGCCTCCGTCCACGATACGAGCAATGTTCGTGTCGTCGCCTGTCGTGCCCAGGTACTCGCCCAATCTCGGTGAGTCCGCCCGTGCCTGCTCATTGCACCCGGCCACACTGGCCGCCGATGCAATTACGATTGCTGCGAGGACGATCCCCGCCAGCTTCTTCAAACTCATACCCTGACGACCTCCCGGGTTACGGTTTGCTTGACCGTGAGCGACACGCAGGGCACCTTTTCATAGATCACGTAGGTAACACCACAGCTACCGTGATCTTTAACCCAAGTCTCCGCAGCGTCTCGACTCGGCAGGTTGTCGGGTGGGCAAACAGGGAAGCCCATAAAACTACCGGGACTGACGGAAATGCCGTACGGGTTCGGCGGCGGGACAGTGGCACGCACGTACTTGTTGACGCTTCTCGTGTGGCTTGGATACCTTTCCGAGAACTCCGCCAGCCGAATGTAGTATCGACCGTCGCCGCCGGAAATCCTGTCTACCGTATAGACCTCGCCCACCACGGGACCGTCCGAACCGTGCCACTCAGTATCCCCAAGGTTCTTAACCTTATCGCCTACCTTAAACGGATGGCTCACGCGGTCTCCTTCAGTTCGCGGGTAACGCTGTAAGTCGCGACATCGCGCACCTCTTGAATCGTGTACGTTGCGCCCACGTCGCCGTTTTCCTGCAGCCACTCCTTGGCCGCTGCTGCGTCCGCATGGTGAGTGGTGAACGTGAGTGCACCGGCTTGGATTCGGTAGTACGTGTTCGCGATGGGCGGAGCGGATTCGAAGATATCCGGGTTGCAGCCAAGGGTCTCGTCGGCGGATTCCCATGTCAGGATCGGCCAGCCGCGAAAGTCGAGCGACCGCACAACCATGCGCGCCGGGTCGAATCCAGCGCGTTCACACAAGTTCCGCAGCCGCTCACCGATTCCGCCCGCTGCCGGGATGAGAACATCACCCACCTTGAACTCGCGCTGCACAAGCTCGAAGCGCTCCGGGAACCAGTTCTCCTTACTCGGGTCCCCGTCGAACCTCACCCAAACAGTGGTATGACCCGGCTCGCTCGGATGCACCACGCTAGCCAGCTTACCTACCCTGTCGAAGCCCGCGTTCCCAGGCTCCAGCGCTTTCCCCGCAAACACACCATGAAACCGCAGACGATCCCCTACCTTAAATTGCTTGCTCATTTAGACTCCTGTTCGGATTTTGGATTGGGTTTGCTGCGTGATCCTGGCGCGATGTCGGGCATCTCGCACCTGTTCCATTCAAGCTGAAACGCGCGGATTTCCTTGGCTTCAGTGTTCATAAACGCAGCATTCGCGGCCGTTCCAAGTAACAAGCGGCGGCGGCTCTTTCGCATGGCGCAGTGCTGCCCAGCGGTCAATACGGTGGCCGTCAATCTGAATCGTCTGCGTTGCTGTGTGGAACGACACGGCTGCGCCTGCGAGGTGCGCCGCGTGGAGAATTGCTCGTTGGCTCATGGTCTGTTTCGGTTATGCAGGAAAGGCCGTGTGGTGCGCTGTCTAGATACTTCCGGGACAGACGCACCGCACGGTCCTCACCGTGCTTGCTATTAGCTGAGACGAGCCCGTGCGCCGAGAGAGAACGCGGCCACATGCTCCGCCGCGTGGCGTTTCATCGTGCGGAGAGCTTCGGAATGCGAGCGGAGAAACTGCCCTACCGTGTGCTTGCGGTTCAAGTCGAACTCGTGTTGTTGCTTTTGTGTCATTCGTAGTCCTATACGGTGTAGAAATGAAAAAGCCCGCACGATGGCGGGCCGGGAACTATCAGCGAACTACAGACGGATTTACAGATTTATCCGTCGCAGTCCTACATTTTTGAATGGTAAACGTGCACCTTCTACGGGATTCCCCGCGTGACTAACTTCTACTGCTCACTTAAGACCGTTGATGCTTGCCCAGCGAGTAAGCGGGTTTATACCCACGTACCAGCAACGTGCGGGACGATTGAACCAGGGCTTAGCCCCTGCTTCCCGTGCCGCCGTGAGAAAATACGTGATGCGGTCGGCACTGCTCAGCGAGGCGATGCGTCCCGCACCGGTAGGTACGGGTCCTCGGATCACTGTAACTGTGTGCCCCTTGATGACTTTTTGTACGCGACCCGGACTTATGCCAGGACTCGCATTGTTGTGTTGTGTGCTGCGCACTTCTCCTCCTAGGCGTCAATGGACCGGGCTCGATCCACTCACAACTAGGTAGGTATTCAGCGTAGCTGGGTTCCGCAGAGCCTAACCGGATGTGTATCAGCCGATGGGTACGGTACTACGTCACGACTCGAATAAGAGCCGGTAGGCTAGTCCACAAGGGAGACCTACTCACTAGATTGTTAGAGAACGATCCCGATACCTAGGACGCTATGCCTAGCGGGTAATACTTTGTTACTCGTCAGTGCACCTATCCGCCTGATTCTGCTAGAATCGCGGGCAACTCGATGAAGAAACCTAACCGACGAGACGAACTCTACTTACTCATAAGAGTAGAATCTACTCAAACATTTGTATTAATCTTACAAATTCGATAGTTTCGTGCTATAATTTAGTTAAATCAATGGTTTAGGGAGAAATCGAGATGGCTGTTACGGTAGTCACCAGCGGCAAGCGCGCACCTGCGGAGAACCCATCTACTGATGTGGTTAGGCGGATAGTTCACCCCACTGGCTCAGTGGAACGCTTGTATGCAGACGGGCATCAGGAACATGAGAGTAGTAGCGGTAACATCTTTAAGGTCCCTCCATCGCCTGAGAGCACCGCGCTGGCTCGAAAGCTATACATTGAGCGCGACGCGCGCTTAAAGGCGGCCCTCCAAGCGAAACAGGCGGAGGAAGCCGCATTGAAGGAAAAGGAGGGGTCGGAGTTTTTATTGTTCTTGACGCGCCTATTTGAGGCAACGAGCACTGAAAGCGCCTCCAGTCTGTACGCCTGGGCGGAGCCCCACGGCTTCAATAAGCAGACGCTCTACAACATGATTAGCCAGAACCGGGTTCCGGGACTGGAGATGCTGCGGCGCTTTAGTAGAGCTACCGCGCGCCCTATCGACTGGCTCCTAGGTGAAGACATTTTATCTCCGGCAACTCACGTCCTTTCCGGTGGCCCCGCAGTACCTGAAAACACACCCTGGGATGAATTCGTATTCATACCGAGATATGACGTTAAAGCGTCCGCTGGCTCGGGTCATTGGCACGATAACGGCGCCGAGGCCAAATTTACTGTGGCATTTCGTCGGCATTGGGTAGAAAACTACCTACACGCAAAGGAAGAAAGCCTATCTGTGGTACGTGTACATGGAGACTCCATGTCACCCACCCTGCAGGATGGCGATAACATCCTAATTAATCATACGTTGAACGCGCCGCAAGACGGCATCTACGTCATTAGAATGGACGGCCAGATTCTGGTAAAGCAGACGCAGATAATTGCGGGCAAAAAGTTGCGGGTCGTTAGTGCGAACCAACTATATGAAACCTTTACCATTGATCTCAACGCAGATAACCAAACCGATTTCGAGATAATCGGTCGGGTCGTATGGTTTGGACGTCAAATGTGATTAGCTATACGCTACTGCTCGGAGACTATGTACCCACGCTTCCGCCATTCAACAACCGCCATATAGTAATGAGAATAATTGGGCTGCGCGCCGCAAATTTCCCAAAGCTCCGCTCCCAGGGTTGTCAAGGCCACTTCACCCACGTCCAGTTCTGACCCAGAAGCGTCGCTAAGGTCTATTACTATCTCACGGTCAAAATAGTAAAATTTTTGAGGGCCACTAACTTCTAGGAGACTAAATCCCAAATCGTGCTGGTAGGTAATCAAGCCTAAGCTTTGTAGTTGCAAAATGCTAGAACCGTTAATGACATCTTTTAAGCTAGTCGTCTCGTTGAGCCGGCGCACTACCGCTAACGGAGAGTCTTCCCTTTGCCACACGTACGCGCCGAGTGCTGTGAATAGTTCCGCTTCGCTTTGACTAAGGCCGGAAAGGAAGTTCAACGTTCGCTTTGAGAATTTACCAGGACTTGTGGATTCCGCAGCCAGTATTTTTGCCCAAAGCGAACGCATCTGAGTATCTGACACCGTATCACACTGCTTAAACATGTAAGCCACCCAGTCTTCATTCAACTCCTCCACCTGCGCATTTTCAGGTAGAAACTCGATAGCCTCGGAAACAATTGACTCAATATTCTCCTGTTTCCGAACCTCTTGACTTACGAGTCGCTGTAAAGCCCGCTGTTCTAATTCCCCCAATTCGAGCTTGGCAATTGCCTTTATTTTATTCACATCGGCTTGTGCTCGTGCCTTTCGCCTGAGATGCGTAGGCTCATATAGTAGTCCGATCGCACCCGCCACCTTTTGTATCAAGACCGTAGCAGGCTTGGAAAACTTCCCCAGATCCATTTTTATTATTGCATTACCGTCGCCCATCACTTTTATCCGGTTAGAGTTGCAGTTGGTCCCACGCGTGCATCCTAATTTTCACCCAAACGACACTTGATTGCTATACCCCCGGGGAGCCCCGCATGACAAGGCCCGTCGCCGCTAGTTTCACTATATGAAAAGCCCCTGAGCAATGGAGAGGAGAACCTTTTCCCGCGCGGTAGAGTGGCCCGATGCACTCCCCGGCAGGTAGTGGCCTGCCCTTTTATATCAAGATTATCTCCTGCTGTTCCCGGTAGTTCTATCCGAGGAGCGAAGCGACGAGGAGATTAGCTTACCCAATATTCCAAGGATTATAGATAGGCCATAATCCCATCATACACGCTCGTCTTGTCGGTAAGGCAGGACTAGAGCAGCGGAAGCATATTAGGCTTAGAGATAAATACACTTGCCAACACTGCAAACGTGCTACTCGTATTGGTGAAGTAGACCATATTACAGCACTAGAGAATGGTGGCTCTAATGATGATAGTAATCTACAGCTACTATGTATTCCATGCCATAAGCTGAAAACTGCAAAGGATAGAGGATACGTACTCAAGTCTGGTAGCTCAGTAGATGGACTACCTATCGATAGTCATCACCATTGGAATCAGTCAGTAGCAGCGTTACAGTGAATGTCTCAGTGATTACTACAGTGAGGTTATCCCGTGGTTAGTCAGTGGTTGTCATTCGAAGAATGTAGTTACAGTAGTCTACAGTGAGTCAGAGTGTAGGCTATCAACAATCCGGCCTGATAGCGTAGAAATGCACACGGTTGGTGCATGATAGGTACAACCTAACGTGTAACATCATTGATAGCTCATAGCATAGACCTATAAGACGGGGGTATGCATGGATTTCGGCTATCGACAGCGGGACACCGACTGGTCCACCCTGAAATAACGCTAACTGCAAATTTTCCGTCCGGAATTCTCCTAACCTTCCGTATAGCCTCTGGATCGCTCCAGAATCGTCCGGAACGGTCTGTATCAGCCGAAACAACACCTCCCCGCTGTCCACACACTCAAGCCCACCACGGGCCTGTAATTGAGCCTTTACGAATGTCTACCAGCTATTGGTAAGGGCTTCTCGTAGTTACCCCGTACAGCTAACGCGCTTGCGGTCATTCGCACTATTAGCAAGCCCTCGCGCGATCACGCGCGCATAGCCCAATATAAGGAGTCCCTATAGCTAAGACCCGTTCGGACTCGGTTACTACCGCTGTCCTCTCAGCGCAAGCGGCCTCACTCGGCCCGATCAAACCTCCGGCCCATATCCGGTTACGCGATGTTGATATTCCGTATTGGAACAGCATTGTGCAGGCCAGAGCCGCCAGTACGTGGACCGACATCGATCTAGCCCACGCCGCAAACCTTGCTCACTGTCAAGCCGACATTGGTCGCATTCAAGAGGAGCTTGAGGACGAGCCGGATATTGTCACCAACGCCAAGGGTACTCAGGTTGTTAATCCCAAGCATGCGCTACTCAACACCCTTAGCGTTAGGTCTATGGCCCTCTCTGCCAAACTGCATGTACACGCGGCGGCAACGGTAGGCCGCAGCCAGGACGCGGGTAAAAAGCTAGCGACTGAGCAAGCGGCGCGGAGCGGCCTGCCGGATGATGACGAATTAATCCCGCGCCTCCGGGCGGTATGACCCGAGGCGAAAAGGTAATTGCGTTCTGCGAGCGGTACTGCAAGGTCCCCGAGGGTGCGCTAGTCGGTCTACCTCTCAAGTTTGAGGAATTTCAGCGAAAGTTCATCCTTGATGTGTATGACAACCCGCACGGCACCAAGAACGGGTATCTGAGCATCGCTCGCAAGAACGGCAAGAGCGCGGTAATCGCAGCCCTGCTCCTGGCCCACTTGGTAGGTCCTGAGGCGAAGCTGAATAGTCAGATTGTCTCCGGTGCTATGTCCCGCGAGCAGGCAGCAATCATCCACGCCTTAGCGTCCAAGATGGTCGCGTTGTCTCCGGAGCTATCGGCAATCGTCCGTATTGTTCCATCGGGCAAGCGATTGTACGGCCTCCCTCTGAACGTAGAGTACAAAGCCTTATCGGCTGAGGCAAAGACGACTCACGGGCTAAGCCCAATCCTCGCGATCATAGACGAGGCTGGACAGATTCGAGGCCCGCAGAGCGACTTTATCGATGCAATCACCACGGCCCAAGGCGCGCACGAGAACCCGCTAATCATCGTCGTAAGTACGCAGGCCGCCTCCGATGCGGATTTGCTCTCCATTTGGATTGACGATGCGCTTACGAGTAACGATCCGCACACAGTAGTCCATCTCTACGCTGCGAAGCCTGACGCGGAGCTTATGGACCGCCAAGCGTGGCGAGATGCCAATCCGGCTCTCGCCATCTTCCGGTCTGAAGCGGACGTGCTCAACCAAGCACAGAAAGCCGTTCGGATGCCGACAAGCGAGAACACGTTCCGCAACCTGATCCTAAATCAGCGCGTCTCCACCGTGTCTCCCTTCATAAGCCGGGACGTGTGGAAATCCTGCGGAGCTGCGGCACTGCCTTTCGACAAGGACACGCAGGTATTCGGTGGCCTGGACCTCTCGGCCCGCACCGACTTGACCTCGCTGCAGCTTATCGGCCGCATTAAGGGCATATGGCAAGTTGCCTCCTTCTTCTGGACACCGGAGGACGGCTTGGCGGATCGGGCCAGGACAGACCGCGCGCCGTATGACGTGTGGGTTAAGCAGGGGTTCCTACGCACCACTCCGGGCCGCACCGTGGACTACGAGTATGTAGCTCGCGACATCGCGGAGATTTGCTCCGGCCTAAATCTGCATTCCATCGCGTATGACCGCTGGCGTATTGACCTCCTCAAAAAGGAGTTCTCGGACCTCGGCATAGACGCGGACAAATCCACCAAGGACGGCGGCGCACTACCGCTCGTTCCGCATGGGCAGGGCTACAAGGACTTTAGCCCCGCGATGGATGCAATCGAGGAAGCATTGCTTAACGCACGCCTCTCTCACGGGATGCACCCGGTACTCACGATGTGTGCGGCCAATGCAGTGGTGCTCAAGGACCCAGCAGGAAACCGCAAGCTCGACAAGAAAAAGGCAACAGGACGCATAGATGGTCTCGTGGCGCTAACTATGGCATTTGGGGCTACGGTCCTCGCCGCTGGCGATGTTGAGCCCGAGCGCACATATCAATTCTTCGCACTGTGAGGCACAGATAAACAAAAAGCTATTTTCCGCGATTCTCATTAAGTCTGTGAATGAGGATTCGCGAGAATTCGAGGGCATTGCATCCACACCTACCCCGGATCGCGTCAAAGACATCGTGGAGCCAAAGGGCCTCACGTTCCAGAAGGAAACCCCGCTTCTCCTCAACCATAAGTCGGACCAGCCTGTAGGCACCGTCTCATTCGGGACGCCCACCGCTAAGGGGCTCCCGTTCAAGGCAAAGATTGCCAAGGTAGACGAGGAAGGCGCCGTTAAAGACCGGACGGACGAGGCATGGCACAGCGTAAAGACTGGTCTTATCAAAGGCGTCAGCATCGGCTTTACCCCGAGCGAGTACAGCTACAAGGATGACGGAGGTGTGCACTTCACGAAAGCGGATGTGCATGAACTGTCGCTTACGGCGGTTCCCTGTAACCCCGAAGCAATGATTACGGCTTTCAAGAGCCTTCAAGAGCCTACGGATACATCCGTGTCCGAAGTGACGCCAACGGCGACGCCCGCAGGCGAACCAGCGAACCCGGAAGGGGCGCAAAACAAAGAAGTAAAGACACCCCGCACGGTCGCAATCGACCTCTCTTTTCGCCGTTACCACTAAGGATTACTTAATGAACATTTCACAGAAAATCAAGCAACTTCAGGCACGCCTCGCACAAGCCGAAACCGCGCGTAACGAGCTGGTCTCTAAGTCGGTCGCGGAAGACCGCGCGCTTACTGAGGATGAGGTGACGCAGTACAACGACTTCGGCGCGGAGCTGGATGCGGGCGCTAAGGAACTTGAACGTCTCCAAACCGTGGAGAAGTCGATTGCCGCGCAGGCTGTTGCAGTCCCCAAGACGGAAGCTGCAGTCAAGGTTCCGGGCGCGCACGTAGAAGTTAAGAGCAACGCGCCCAAGGGAAGTACTTTTACGCGCTTCGCCATGTTGCAGGTAAAGGCACAAGGCAATCTGGCGCTTGTTAAAGACCTCGCTGCAGTCCACTACAAGGACGACGACAAGCTGAACTCGTTCGTTAAGGCTGCTGTGTCGGCTGGTAATTCGAATGTTTCAGCGTGGGCGGGTGCGCTTATCTATCCGCAGGACTATATGGCGGACTTTATTGAGCTTCTGTATCCGCAAACGGTCCTGGGTCGCCTGACGCTCCGCAAGGTTCCGTTTAACGTGACCATCGCGGGTCAGACAGGCGGCACGTCCGTTAGCTGGGTTGGCGAAGCTAATCCGGCTCCGGTTACGTCTGCGGCGTTCAATCGTATCAATCTGGGTCACACCAAGATTGCGGCTATCTCGGTCCTCTCGGACGAGCTTATCCGTTTCTCGGACCCGGCAGCCGAAGCCCTGGTACAGGCGGACCTCCTCAAGGCCGCATCCAAGGGTCTGGATTTGACTTTCCTCGGCACAGGCGCAGCAGTCGCTAGCGTTTCGCCCGCTGGCCTGTTGAATGGTATCGCGGCTGTTCCGGCATCCGGTACGAGTCCGCTTAACCTGATTGCGGACGTGCAGGCTGTCCTCGCTCCGTTCATCGCGGCTAACTACGATATGACCTCGGCGGTGTTCGTTATGTCGCCCGCCCTGGCCTTGGCTATCGGCTCGCTGCGTAACGCGCTCGGTGGTAAGTACTTCCCTAATCTGGGTATGCAAGGCGGCGTGTTGGAAGGCGTGAATGTCATCACGTCGAATAACTGCCCCGCTGGTCAAATCGTGCTTCTGATTCAGGATGAAATTTATCTGTCGGAGGATGCAGCCCCGCAAATCGATATCAGCCGCGAGGCATCGATTGTTATGGATACGGCACCGGGTAGCGCTAGCTCGGCACCCGTGAGCATGTTCCAGAACGGCATGGCCGCCGTAAAAATCGTGCAAATGATTAACTGGCAGAACCGCCGCACTTTGGCCGCTGGAGTAATCACCGGCGCGGCGTACGTGTCGGATATGGTTACCACTTCGTAATTAAGCCCTCTTAGCCCTGCATAAAGCGGGGCTATCCTTTAGGGTCGCTAACCAAGGAATATATGTCGTGTATAAAAGTTCGCGCCCTAAAGGATATCAACCTTAGTCCGCCTGTTCGCACGGGTGACGTTTTCTATCTACCCGCATCAGACGCCTTGACGTTGCGGCTGCTCGGTCGTGTCGCGTTTGTGCGTCCCGGTCGTCCAAAGAGCAAAGGAGGCTAACGATTGGGTATATTCACATGGGTAGGTAAAGCCGTAAAGAAGCGCCCGAAGGGTGCAGACGGAGCGGTAGCAATCGGAGCGTCTGCAGCGTCAGGATTTATTCGTGAGCCCTTCACGGGCGCATGGCAAAAGAATCAGTCGCTCACTACGCGCGACGGGATGCTAGCTAGCTCCGCCGTGTTCGCCTGTGTTGACCTTATTTCCTCGGACGTAGCGAAGCTCCGTATTAAGTACGTGAAGCTCCTCAAGGGTGTATGGCAAGAAGCCAGCGCACCGCGCTACACGAGCGTTCTACGCAAGCCTAACCACTACCAGACGCGTGCACAGTTCATCAAGGCATGGGTAAGTAGCAAGCTTACGCACGGCAACACGTATGTTCTCCTTGGTCGTAACAGCCTCGGCGCCGTCGTCTCTATGGACGTTCTTAACCCGCGCTGGGTCGTGCCTCTCGTTGCTCCAGACGGCTCCGTTTTCTATCAAGTCACTATGTCCCCGCTCCAGGTGACACCCCTGGAGACTGTGGTAGTTCCCGCGCGAGACATCATCCACGACCGGGGCATTACATCATGGCATCCGCTCATTGGGATGACGCCTATTGCGGCCTGTGCTGCGAGCGCAACGCTCGGAAACAGCATCACGACCAACTCGGCCGCTTTCTTCTCGAATGCCGCCCGCCCGTCTGGTTTCCTCAGTGCTCCGAGTGCTATCGGCAATGAGACGGCAGCACGCCTCAAGCAAACGCTAGACGAGAACTACAGCGGCACAGGCGCGGGTAAAACGATGGTCGGCGGGGACGGTCTTACCTACCAGCCCATGACAATGAGCGGCGTAGACGCGCAGACCGTCGAACAGCTCAATTGGTCCACCGCAGACGTAGCCCGTTGCTTCCATGTACCGCTGCACAAGATCGGCGCGGATACGGGTAGCCGTTCCGTTACCAGCTCGTCAATCTACGAGGCTATGTACTACTCGGACTGCCTACAGGCGTATCTGGAGGCTATCGAGCTGCTGCTAGATGACAGTTTCGACGTAGCGGACGGTGCTGGGTTTGAGTTCGACACCACGGGCCTTATGCGTATGGACGAAGCCGCTCGCCATGCAGCGAACGCGCAGGCTGTGGGCTCTGGAGTCATGGCACCTAACGAGGCGCGTGCAACGATCGGTTTGCCTCCCGTAGATGGCGGTGATACCCCGTATCTGCAAGCTCAATGGGTTCCCCTCTCGATGCTGGCGAAGCGGCAGGCCACGGCCACCACTACACCGGCAGGCGAAAACCTCACGTCTCCCGATCCTGCTACTTCTACAGCGGACGCTGCGGGTTCCGCTGACTCACCAACACAATCCGAGGGCACCGACAACGGCGATGAGTGACCTAATCACGCTGGACCAAGCCAAAGCCCAGCTCCGCATTGACGATACCGAGTCAGATACCGAGCTGGGTGAGATGGTCACGGCTGCGAGCGCGCTTGTTATCGGCTACCTCAAGACGGGGACCGCAGCGGCCTACACGGTAGATACCGTTCCGCCGCACGTCCAGACAGCGGTAAAGCTTGTACTCGCATCCTTGTACGCGGACCGCGAGGGCTCTACAGACCCTATCGGCGTAGCCGTGCAATCGATCCTCGCCCGCGACCGTGACCCGGCCCTAGCTTGACACGACCCGGAAACGCCTCAGGCGGCCTCAAGGCAGGCACGCTCGCCACGCGGGTATCCCTACAGCGCAAGTCATCCGGAAAGGACCCTCTGGGCCAGCCTCTCGATACGTGGACCGAGTACGCGCGGGTATGGGGAGACATCCTCCAGCTCTCCGGCAAAGAGACCGTATCAAGTGGCACGCAGGTAGACACCGCCAGCGCAAGTATCCGAATCCGCTACCGCACTGACGTAACAAACGGAGACCGCGCTGTAGCACGGGGCATCGTTTTCAACATCGCCTCGGTTATCCCTAACGCTAAGTCCCGTGAGTACGCAGACTTGGCCTGCACACAGAACGCTAACAATGGCTAAAGATAATATTCGCGTGAACCTCGTATGCGACACGAAAAAGCTTGTGGATGCGCTCCGTACCTGTATCGACCTTCCCGAGTACATCACGGAAGTAACGGTGTCGGCGGGTATTGACAAGGTGACTACGATTACCTGTACGTTCCTGCCTACCGCCAAGAATGACGGCTGAGGCCATCGTCTATGCAGCGCTCGAAACGCTCGCCAACGGTCAAGTATTCCCCGATGTTGCCCCGGCAAAAACGCCAGCCCCTTGGATTACCTACCAAGCTGTAGGCGGCCAAGCATTCAACACCGTGGACGGCGAGACGCCCGCGCTCCGCAATGCCCGAATGCAAATCTCTGTGTACGCGACTACGCGCCTTGGCGCAGCTCTCATCATGGAGCAGGCATTCCAGGCCCTCGTAAATCCGGCTGTTAAAGCAGTCCCCATCGGCGGCCCCGTCAGTGGTTTTGAGAAGGACACCCTTCTCTATGCCTCGACCCTCGATTTTTCGATTACATACTAAGGAATACGAATGAGTTCAACAGCAGTCTCCGCACAAGGTACTAAGATCGAGCTGGACACGGGCGTATCGGGCACGCCAACTTTTACCCCCGTTGTCAACGTCACAGACATCAGCGGCTTTGACGGCAAGGCAGCGGAAATCGATGTTACCGATTTGCTATCCGCAGCCAAGGAGCGTGTGCTTGGCCTCCAAGATTGGGGCAGCGTCACCCTTACCACGAACATTAACCTCAAAGAGCCGAGCCATAGCGCCCTGCTCGCGGCTAAGAAGGCATCTACGGAACGCTCGTTTAAGATGACCCTCTCGGACGGTACGGTTATCGCGTTCTCGGCGTTCGTTGCCTCGTTCCCGATTGCAGCCAAGGTAGACGGTGTGTATAGCGGCGCTATCAGCTTGACGATTACCGGCGACATCGAAATTACCGTAGGTACGTGATAGACCACGTAGAGGAAATAGTGCGTCTCGCAATGGAGGAAGTCCAGCGTAACGCCGTACCTGTCATTAACGCCCTGCTGCGCGAAGCGCGGGGCGAGCCAGTCAAGCTATGCAGCCTCGATGAGGGTTGTGAATCGTGCCAATAGGAATCTAATGAATAAAGAGCAAATTTTTGCGGCCCTTGCAGCCGAGGTGCGCGAGCTTGAAGTTAAAGCGCTGGGTGCGGTAGTCCGCTTTCAGAAGTTCTCCGGTAAAGCGCGGGACGAGTTCTTTGCTGCAGTCCGCGACGGCGACAAGTCCACGAGCAATTTTGAGGCGTCCATCGTCGCGGCTACCGTGGTCGATGAAACCGGCGCTCCCGTGTTTTCACGTGAAGACTTGGACGGCCTGCGGGCTATCAATGCGGACGCGTTGACCGAGCTAGCTATGCACTCACTCTCCGTCAACAAGATCGGCGGAGACGCGGAGGCGGCAGCAGCAAAAAACTAAGGGCCAGCCCGGAACGCATGCTCTGGTTCCGGCTGGCTTTAAAAATGGGCCGTACTGTTGACGAGCTGCAGCGTTCAATGACAAGCGCGGAGTTTGGGGAGTGGATCGCGTTCTATTCTATCGAGCCATTCGGAGACCACATTGCCGACATCCGCGCAGGAACCATCGCTGCATCGGTCATCAATCCGCAGCTCAAGAAAGACTCAACCCCCTACAAGCCTCTGGATTTCTTCCAATGGGCCGACCCACCGGAACAACCCTCTGTAGCTCCTCCTCCGGAGGCCGTTGCCGCTGGTGTGTTCGGTGTCAACCTCGCGGAGCTAAAGGCTAGTGGCAAAAAGAAACTCATTCTCCGTAGAAAACCCTGAGGCGCTGACCGATGTACTGCGTAACGCGGCCGTGGCTACCTCCGAGTCCGCGTTACGTCAGGGTGCGCTCGCGGGCGCACGGATTTTCTACGATGAAATACTGATGCGCGCGTGGCCACATTTCCGAACGGGGAATCTACAAGAGTCGTTGCTTATTGTGTACGTCCCGGAGGACTCCGTGACGGGCGCTCTTGCTACCTACTCGGTCACGTTCAATCAAAAGGCTTGGTACGCGCGACTGCTTGAGTACGGCACCTCAAAGATGGCCGCCAAGCCCTTTATCCGGCCTGCGTTCGAAGCAAAGAAGGGGCAAGCCGCGATAGCGGTCATTAATCAAATTCAGGAGGTTGTGAGCAGTGGCAGCTAATCAAACATCGGTAAAGGTCACTGCAGACGCCTCCGGCTACACAGCCGAGTTAGACCGTGCGGCAAAGTCGGCCGCCGCATTCGGCGCAGCACAAGACGCGGCAAGCCGCCGCGTACAAGCGGCACAGGCAGCTATCGCGGAAGCTGCAGATAACGGCTCGACGGCCAGCGCAAAGGCAATTAATAATTTCGTCTCGCAGCTCTCACGACAGGCTGACGCTGCGGGCAAGACGCAAGCGCAAATGATGCAGCTCAAGGCCGCGCAGCTCGGCGTAGCGGATTCGGTCTCCGAGTACATCAGCCAGATTGAATCCGCAGCAGAGCATACCGAACACCTTAGCTTTGCGTCATCAGGCGCACGCCGCGAACTGCTTGTACTGGCGCATGAGGCATCACAGGGCAATTGGTCCCGCTTTGGCGGTTCGCTCATGGTGCTCGGTGAGCGAATCGATGCGATGGCTCTGCTACTCAGTCCCTTGGGCCTTGCGTTTGCTGCGACGGCGGGCACGGCCGCACTGTTTTTCAAGATGGTGCACGATGGGTACGCGGAGATTGACGCTTTCAATAAGGCGATCAACGCAACAGGCGGATTTATCGGTCTGTCTGCCGCGCAGATGGCGGAGATGTCGAACGGGCTGCAGACCGGCAGCATGAGCCTCAAGACGGTACGCGATGCGATGGCGCAAGTCGCGGCCACGGGTGCATTCACAGCCGATAACCTTGGCCTAGCCACGCAAGCCGCTGTAGCAATGGCGAGCGATATCGGCATCGGCACAGATAAAGCCGCCGAATCGCTGGCGAAGATTCAAGATAACGTCTTGAGCTGGGTTGACTCGTATCAGCGCGCGCACCACACGTTTAGCGCTGCCCAGGTAGAAGAGATAGATAACTTCGTAAAGCTGGGCGATACGGCGGGCGCTACCAACGCGATTATGCGAGACCTCGCGAATTCGCACGCCGCTATCGAAGCAGACGCAAATGCGCACATGGGTGCGGTGCTCGATTGGTGGAACCAGCTTAAGTACTCGGTTACTACCGTACGCAACGCGATTTCGAACATCGGCGTACCTGACAGCATCGATAAGCAAGTGGGAGACCAGTTTGCGAAAGTTGAGGCTGCGCAAAAGGCACTTGCAGCGATTCAGGGCGGCTCCTCTTTCAGCGTGGATGCGGCCAAGCAACAGCTCGCCGTCGAAATGCAAAAGCTCGATGTGTTGCGCCAACAGCAAACCGTGGTCAACTCCGCCCAGCGTGCACGCGAGGCAAGTGCAAAGAGTGGGGATGCAAAGGTAGCCGTCGATAGCTACCTCCGAGACGACAAGTACGCTACTCCGTCCGAGAAGCGCGGTAACGAGCTGGACGCGGAGAACACCGCATTCACCAAGGCTACTAAGGACCTTTCGCAGACATCGGCCGACTATCAAGCGGCGCTGAAGAAGCACTACGCAGCGGTCCAGCAGATAAACGACGAGTACGCGAAGAAGACTAAGCCAAAAAACAACTCGCAGGCGTTCAATGGTCGTCTCACATCGATGGTCGCGGCTAACCAGCTCATCGAAGCTGAGGAGAAGCGAAGCGCTACGGCTCTGAAGGCTCAACGCGACGCGGGCTATATTGACAACACGACTTACCTGCAGCGTCTCCACGACTTGCAGGCAACGGCGATTGACCAAGAGATTGCGAACGCGCAGAAGCGTGTAGATATCGCGGCGGCCAAGCCGGAGTCCTCGGCGTATCAGGAAGCCCTAAAGACCCTGCAGGACTTGACCTCGCAGCGCAAGGCCGTAGATCAGGAACTCACGCTAGCTCTGCAGAAGTCGGCGCAGGTACGCGCGGGCAACGTACAGAAGTACTCGGAGCAAGAAGCCTCAGTATTGGGCAAGCAGACAGACAGCTACAGCACCACGTACAAAACTCGATTCCTTAGCACGGACCAGAAGGCGGATTACGACGCGCGGCTTAAGGTTGTACAGGATTACCAGACGCAACTTGCCGCACTGAAGGAGAAGTACTCCGGGCCTGCTGCCGATCAGCTTGAGTATCAGCAGGAGAAAGCTGTAGCTGCTCAAGCGTACGAGGACCAGCGCGCCGCGCTTGAGGCGCACTTGCAGCAAGAGCAGCAGCTAAGAGAGAGCTATTCGGAGCAGTTTCAAAAGGCCGCGCTAGCGGTTGTAGGGTCCGCACAGACAAATGCACAGACCGCAGCCGCCGCGTTTCAAGCGTCTTTCAACGACATGAACAATGCGCTTGAGTCGTTCGTGACTACCGGCAAGTTCAGTTTCAGCTCATTCGCTACATCTGTCTTGGACGACCTAGCCAAGATCGCGCTCAAGGCTGCGGAGAGTCAGATTTTTAACGCCTTGTTCAATACAGACTCAACGGGCTTTAGTACAGGCGGTTCGGTGGGCCACTACGCTACAGGCGGCTCTATCACAGGAGCGGGTACGGGGACGAGTGACAGCATCCCCGCCATGCTTTCAAACGGCGAGTACGTCATCCGCGCGTCTCAGGCTAACAAGTACCGTAGTCTGCTAGACAGCATTAATAATGGTCGTGCTGCGCACTTCGCAACAGGCGGCGTAGTCGGGTCGGTCGGCACGCAGACAGTAGGCCCAAGCGTATCGGGCGGTTCGCCTATTCACCTCAGCCTTTCCGGAGGCGGAGGCGGCCTGACACCCCAGGACCTCGTAGCACTAGCCCCGCAGTTCCAATCGATGATTGACAAGCGCATGTCTCAGAAGATGGGCGGCCAAGGGGGCTACGCGGACATGATTAGGCGCAACAGAATCTAACTCTCCGGGAGGGGCACTGACAACACCTGTATTTACCTGGGCGCCCACGCCCGGAGTAGTTGGGACTACTTCATATAAAACGAGAACCGCGCAATTCAATGATGGTTACTCGCAAGCTGTAGCGGACGGGATCAACAACGTATCCGACTCCTGGCCGCTCACTTTCACAAAGCCGTCTGCCGTCATCGCCGCTATCAAGGCTTTCCTTGACGCTACGGGTGGATGGCAGTCGTTCCTATGGACGCCCCCGCTTCGTGCTCAAGGGCTGTTCCGCTGCCCTGTTAGCTCCGCCATTACTCCGGTAGACGGCGACGCCTACACGCTGACAGCTACTTTCATAGAGGTATTCAATCCTTGACAGCCCTTAGCACTATCGCCTTTGGTGCCGCCTCTGACGGTAGCCAGGGCGATACTGTCCGTACGGCCTTTACCAAGGTCAACGCGAACACTACAGTTCTCGGCACACAGGCCGCCCTAACATCCGCGACCGCCGTTACGGTAGCCTCGGCTCTCACGCCCGCTCAAGTCGGTCGCCGGGTCAGCATCAGCTTGGCCGCTGCAGGCGTTATTCAGCTTCCGCAAGCGTCCCTATGCACGGCGGACAGCATCATTCATCTGCGTAACACTGGCGCAACGGTAGTGACGCTGGCCGGAGCCACGGGCGCGGGTGATACCGTAGCGCTGTCCAAGCTCAATCCGGGTGAGTCCGCAATTTTCGATACGGACGGTGTGCATACGTGGTCGGTGCTAGTGCGGGGCCGTGCGAACTCGGATAACGAGTCTGTCATCGGTACATTGACAGTGGGTGGTAGTGTGGTCGCGGCGGGGAATGGCAGCCTTGGTTTCCTTGGAGGCGCTTTTTCGTTCGCCGCTAACACATTTATCAATGCGTCTAGCGCAGCGCTAATCGCCAATGACACCAGTGGATCTAACACCAGCAATGTTATTTTCCAATCGAACGGCGTGACGCTATGGAATATCCAAAAAACCGGGGCGAACGCCCTCGTTATTCAGCGATCCGTAGCAGGCGCGATTGTCGATAACCCCATTTCAATTGCCACGGCGACCGGGATTACTTCTTTCTCGCAACGCCCCGTATTCGCCGGCAACACCCCCTACGATAGTGGGAACTTAAATTTTGCTACCCCTCCGGCAATTGGTGGTACGACTCCCGCATCCGGAAAGTTCACGACGCTTCAGGCTACGGGCACTATCACGCCGTCTAGCACGGCGGGGATCGTCGGCACAACCACGAACAACAATGCCAATGCGGGGAGCGTTGGCGAATATGTTTCCTCGACCTCGGGAGCAGTGGCGCTAACGACAGCAACGAACATTAACGCTACTAGTATTGTCTTGTCCGCCGGAGATTGGGAAGTTAGTGGCTCATGCGCGTTCGCGGGCACCTCCGTAAATATTTCCCAGGCGGTCGCAGGTGCGAGCAGCGTGTCAGCGACTCTACCGGCTCTGCCGCTCTATGCCGCAGCAGTAACAAATGGCGCGTCTCTAATTGAGTATCCTATTTTCGCTATACCTCCCCAGCGCTTCCTCGTGAGCGGCCCGACGACCATCTACGGGGTCGCTGCCGCAAACTTTAGCACGGGCGCTGGCACTGTCACGGCCACTTTCAACCTGCGCGCGCGGCGGGTTCGATAAGGAGATCGGATTAAAATGGAGAACATTAACTGAGCATCGCTGCTGATATTCAGCAGCTTGAGCCGGGAAAACTGATTGAGCTTTACGAACTGGACGCTAGCGCATTTGGTGGAGACGTACTCCGCTTTCATGCGCACCTCCAGTCCGGCCCGATCACTTGGCAAGGTAATGCTTATACCCCGTGGCCTGTAACGGCTGCGGGATTCGAACGAACGGGCGACGCTAGCCAGCCCTCGCCTACTATCACAGTCGGTAACGTAGACGGCTCTATCTCCGCACTGTGTATCGCCCTGGGCGATCTTGTAGGTGCAAAGGTAAAGCGGCACCGGACCCTATCGAAGTATCTCGACGGTCAGCCTGAGGCTGACCCAGACGAGGAGATGCCGGTAGAGCTTTGGGTTATTCAGCAAAAGACCGGCGAGGATAATCTCCAAGTCGAATTCACGCTGTCCTCAATCCTCGACTTCGCAGGTAGGCAGCTCCCCTCACGGCAGGTAGTCGCAACGCTGTGTCAGTTCGAATATCGCGGCATTGAATGTGCGTGGACTGGCGTTGCGTTCTACGACAAGAACAATCTCCCCACCTCCGACCCATCGCAGGACGCCTGCAGCAAGCGGCTATCCGGCTGTAAATGCAGGTTCGGTGCGAATTCACCTCTCAGCTTTGGCGGGTTCCCCTCTGCTGGTCTCACGGGCTCTTTATGATCGACTCAAATCTTAGGAGTGCCATCTCCGAGCATGCACTCTCGGTTTATCCGGCCGAGTGCTGCGGGCTTGTCGTGGCTGGGCAGTACATCCCCTGCAGGAACATCGCGCAGCCCGCCACGGAGGCGTTTTCCATTGCTCCTGAGGATTATGCGAACGCGGAGGAGCTTGGGGACATTCAAGCCATCGTCCATTCGCATCCGGGCGACCACGCACGGCCCAGCGAGGCCGATCTAACCGTGTGCGAGGCGGCTGGTGTACCGCTGTGGGTAATCGTGAGTCTCGGTGCACAAGCCGATGGCTCCGTTGCTATCGAGGACTGGTGCGAGTTCGGTCCCACCGGCTATGAGGCTCCGCTCATCGGCTGCGAGTTCAGCCACGGTACGAACGATTGTTACGGGCTAATCCGGCGCTACTACCGTGCGGCTTACGGGGTTGTGCTGCGTGATTTCGACCGCTCCGGGCATTGGTGGAATGACGGGCATAGCAGCCTGTACGTGGACGGCTACGAGGCGGCAGGATTCACCGCGCTTCGACTCGATACCGAACCGCAACCCGGCGACGTGCTGCTTATGAAAATCCGCAGCCGCAATAACGTCCCGAATCATGCCGCCGTCTACCTCGGCGCGGATATGATTTTGCATCACCCGTGGAATGCACCCTCGCGGCGTGATTCCCTTCCCCGCTATCGCGATCACGTCACACACATCCTGCGCTACAAGGAGGAACTATCACAGACACAGTTCGATGTATCCGCCTCTACGGCGCACTAGGAAACAAATTTGGCCGCGTGCATAGGTTTGTAGTGCGGTCTCCAAAGGATGCGCTGCGCGCCCTTATCGCGATGGTTCCCGGCTTCGAGCGGGAGCTAATGACAAGCAAAGACCGAGGCGTGCGGTACGCGGTGTTTGTCGGTAAGCGGAACCTCGCACAGACCGAACTCGAATACCCCAGCGGCCAAGATGATATCCGTATCGCTCCGGTTGTCACCGGCCGCAAAGCTGGTCTGTGGATGACGATTGCAGGCGTAGCCCTGGCAGCAGTCGGGGCTGTCTCTATGTACTTCGGCAATCCCTACGGCGGTCAAATGATGCTCATGGGCGCCTCTATGGCGTTCGGTGGAATCTCACAGATGATCTCGGCCAATGCCACAGCATCCAACGGTAGCGGCAACACGACTCAATCTTACTACTTCAGTGGTGCTGAGAATACGACGACACAGGGCGGACCTGTACCGCTGCTGTACGGCGAGATGGTTGTTGGCAGCACGGTCATTTCATCAGGAATTCAAGCCACGGACACTTAATGCGGAGAGCAGTAACGGGTAGTAAGGGCGGGTCTACGACTACGCCAACGGAAGCGCCGGATAGTCTTATCAGTACAGCATCGGCACAAATTCTAGACCTGATTTCGGAAGGTCCTATATTTGGGCCCGCTCTGGGCTCGACGCTTGCACAATCGACATTCTTTAACGGAACCGTTGTACAGAACGCGGACGGTTCCAACAACTTCACCGTTACTTCTCTGGATGCGCGCCTAGGCGACCTAGACCAAACGTATATCCCCGGCTTTGAGTCCTCGGCCAGTGAGACACAGGTAGGGGTCGTTCTCCAGCAAGTGACACCGTGGGTACAGGCACTCACGGATTTGGATATCAACGCTGTGCGCATCACGCTTAGCGTGAACGCGCTATCACAGACGGACGCGACCAACGGAAACATATCCGGCTATCAGGTTGCGTACCAAATCCAATTGTCTGTAGACGGCGGCGCATACACGACAGTAGTCAACACGTCGTTTAACGGCAAAGCCTCGTCTACCTACACACGCTCGCACCGAATCGAACTCGCGGGAGCGAAGTCCCTGTACACAGTGCGTGTGGTCCGTACGACTCCGGATACCACGTCTGAGTACATTCAAGACGTTACCAACATCGTGAGCTTCAGTGAGCTTATCGATGCGCAGTTGCGGTATCCGGGTAGCGCCGTGGTCGGCCTGACGCTGGACGCGTCGCAGTTCGCCTCAGTGCCCACGCGCTCGTATCACATGAAGGGCCTGCTAATCAAATACCCGTCCAACTATAACCCGGACACGAGAACTTACGCGGGTACGTGGGATGGCACCTTTGTAACGGGCTACACGAACAACCCCGCATGGATTTTCTATGACCTCGTGTTGAACACGCGGTATGGGGCTGGCCGGTGGGTCGATGCTTCGATGATTGACCGTTACGCGTTGTACACCATTGCGCAGTACTGCGATGTCATGGTGTCAGACGGTATGGGTGGCTTGGAGCCCCGTTTCGCCTGTAACTGCTACATAGCTACCCGTGCCGGCGCATTCCAAGTGCTGCAGGATTTGGCGAGCGTCTTTCGTGGCATGGCCTATTGGGCCGCTGGGCAGGTTGTCGCTACGGCTGATATGCCGCTCGACAGCGCGTACACCTACACGGCCGCAAACACCACGGCCGCATTCAAGTACGTGGGCAGCTCGCTCAACACGCGATACACGGCCGCACAGGTTACGTGGAATGACCCGCAGAACGCCTATCAACAAGCGGTCGAATATGTAGAGGACGCGGACGGTGTAGCTCGCTACGGGATCAACCAAGCGGAGCTAGTCGCGTTCGGCTGCACAAGCCGGGGGCAGGCTCAACGTGTCGGGCATTGGACGCTGCTTACCTCGCGGTACGAAACGCAGGTTGTTACTATCGAGCTTGGCTTAGATGGTACGGTCGCACAGCCGGGCCAGATTGTGGCTGTTGCCGATCCTTCTCGCGCTGGTCGGCGTATTGGCGGTCGTATACGTGCGGTAAGCGGCACGAATCAAATCACCTTGGACCGTGCGCTGCCAGAGGCAAAGGTAGGCGATACGCTTACCGTCATGATGCCCACCGGGGTTCCAGAGAAACAGCCAATCGGCGGAGTCAACGGCGCAGTAATCACGGTAGGTAGCCCGTTCTCCTCACAGCCGGTAGCTAATGCCGTATGGATGATCGAAAGTTCAACCTTGCAGGCGCAGCTATTCCGCGTCTCTACCGTGGCTGATAAGGGCGGTATCGCATTCGAGGTAACAGGCACTCAGTACGAGCCCAGCAAGTACGCAGCTATCGACACAGGCGCCGCTATCGACGTGCGGCCGATCACTGGTAGCACGCTTACGGTACAGACTCCGCCTACGGGTGTCACGGTCACTCAGAATATTGTGATTGACCAGGGTATCGCCAAGACGGATATGTACATCTACTGGACGGCCGCGCCAAACGCTGTCGGGTATACGGTTCAATGGCAGAAGGATAACGGGGATTGGGTCGTAGCCGGAACCACGGGCGGCCTATCGATGGACATTCCCGGCATCTACAGCGGGTCGTATCTGGCCCGTGTTTGCGCTATCAACGCAATGGGTATCACGTCGCCCTACGCTTACTCCACGCTCACGCAGCTTGCAGGTAAGACAGGTGCACCTCCCGTTGTTACGAGTCTCGCCGCCAGTACAGCCCTTGTCTTCTCGGTGCAAGTCGGGTGGTCATTTCCGCCGAACGCTGGAGACACGGCGTACACGGAAGTCTATTACAGCCACACCTCCGATTTCTCTACTGCTGTCTCCCTTGGTCAGTTCTCCTACCCTACTAGCTCAACCTCGTTGCTCGGACTTTCGTCCGGCTACAAGTTGTTCTTCTGGGCGCGGCTTATTGATACCACGGGCAACGTAGGGGCGTTCTATCCGGCGATAACCGATGCTGGTATTGCGGGCTCAAGCAGCGCAGATGCAGACGCTATTTTGGGCTACCTTACCGGGCAAATCACAGCTACCCAGCTTTCCCAGGATTTGCTCTCTCCTATCGAGTCTATCCCGGGATTGCAAACTAGCGTAGCGGCTGCTCAATCGGCTATTACGCAAGAGACTACAGACCGGGTGGCAGCTATAAACGCGGAGGCAACCACGCGCGCGGCTGCGATACTTGCAGAAGCTACGGCCAGAGGTACGGCTGTAACCAATGAGACTACCGCGCGGACTGCTGCTGACACGGCACTAGGTCAGCGTATCGACACCGTAACGGCTACCACAGGCTCTAATGTGGCGGCTATTCAAGCGGAGACTACTGCACGCACTACGGCGGATACGGCGTTAGGTTCTAGGATCGATACCGTTGTAGCTTCCACAGGTGCCAACGCAGCGGCAATCGGTACGGAGACCACAGCTAGAACTAATGCGGATTCGGCATTAGGTTCGCGGATTGACACCCTCAGTACAACCACGGGCGCTAACACCGCTGCTATCACGGCGGAGCAGACCGCCCGAACTAATGCGGACTCCGCGCAAGTAACCGCTACAAATGCCCTGTCGTCTAGGGTAGACGCGGCTAACTCAGCTATCACTAGTGAGGCATCTACTCGCGCCGCCGCAGATAGTTCTCTAGCAACGCAGATTGATTCCCTCTCCGCGCAGATAGTAATTCCAGAGATGGCAGGCGATCCGAGCGACTTCGCGGGCGCTACTACCGTGTATGCAGGGCTGTGGTCCGAGCAGTCCGCTCGGGCGGAAGCAGATTTGGCCTTGGCCGATCAAGTCAACACGGTAACGGCCCAAATCACTACGGCTACATCCTCGATGCTGGCCGCTGTGCAAACGGAAACCCAGGCCCGTGTAGACGCGGACAGTGCAGCAGCAGCCGTAATCACGGATGTCCAAGCCCAAGTAGCCGACAACACAGCAGCGGTGCAAACCAATGCTGCGAGCTACGCGGACATTAACGGCCGTGTCTCCGCGTCCTATCAGATCAAGACTCAGGTTACGGCCAACGGCCAAACGTACATAGCTGGCATCGGCATCGGCGTAGACAACGATTCCGGCATATTGGAATCGCAGGTAATCATCTCCGCCAGCCGGTTCTCTGTGGTTGATCCGAACGGCCCCGCCGCTATCTCCCCGTTTGTCATTCAGGGTGGGCAGGTGCTCCTAAGCCAAGCAATGATTGGTACGGCTTGGATTACCAATGGGATGATTGGGGACACGATCCAGTCCACCACTACTAACGACCTGGGGCAGCCTAGCTGGATTATCAGCAAATCAGGAGGGATTACATTGAACGGTCCTCCGGGGACTGGCTATCAAAGACTTACGCTCGTCGGTGGAACGCTGGCCGTGTATGACGCCAATAACGTTCTACGCGTCCGTCTGGGGCTCTGGTAATGGCGGGGCTGCAAGTGTTCGGCCCGGACGGTCGTATCGTTATGGATACTCCGCACCGGCTGGGCCGCGTCTTAGGCGCTGTGTTTATCAACGGTGCAGGGTCATTAATAAATGCGGCCCTTGCGCAAGGAACACCCTTTGTGTCTTTCAGCCCGTCTGAGATTTTCGGCACAGTAGGCGGCCAGATCATCTCCCCCACAATCACGTTTTCCGGAACGGTGATGTCTTGGACGTATCCGGCCGCAGGCGGGGGCCTCGCGGCTCCTGCCGTAAAGAATGGGTGGGCTATCTATGGAATCTGGTAATGAGCGCAGGACTTCAAGTATGGAATGAGGGGGATTTATTTCAGATAGACGGTACGTACTCAAATATGCAATTGCGGTCTAGTCAATCGGCCGATGCTATTTATACGTCCGTGTACATTGGGAGTAATCCCCAAGGATCGTACACGGGGATTCTGCCTATCGCTACCTTTAACGTACGCGCGAGTAGTCCCGTATTCGCCCTGTATTCCCCTGGCAACCCGTCAGTAATCAAGAGCACGCAGACAGACAACGCGGGGAACTGGACGGTACAAGTATTATGCGCGTTCGTAGGTCAAGTGGTCACGCTCCTATCTTTCGATACCGCCACTCCTACCGCCAGTAACTTTGGGCTGCAGGTATTCAACGAATCCGGCGTCCTAGTTTTTGATGCTAATAGCGCACCGTTGCTTATATCCGGGGCATATTCCGGCAATATCGCAAACTTAGACCCAAACGCGTACGTATACAACAGCACAGTAACCCGTCCGACTAACATTATTTTCCCGACAGACCCCGCACATAAGTTCGCTGTAGTTGGGGCAATGGGGCCGCTGCTTGCTTACTCCGGTGGCGTGGTGGGGAACGGGAACCTAACCACGTACCTATACCCGGGAATGTTTCAGACTGACCCGGGACAAATCCAGATGCCCATATGTGGATTCGGTCAAACACCGGGACCCGTTCAAGCATTCGTCCAATACGACACGACTCCCTTCACGGCCACCAATCAAACGACAGCTTACGGTAGCTGTTTTAACTATCAATTTTTGGTCGCAGACGTAACCGGAATCGTATAGCGATCTATTATCCCTGGAGTACGTATGCCCTTTTCTCTACCCTACGTTGTGCCGACTACAGGCGCACCCGCGAGTTATCACGAGGTAAGCCAAATTACGCTGGACAAGGCTAGCTTAAGTTCCGTGGCTACGATTGGTTCATACGTAAGCGCTGATACCAAGACAGCGGGCAAGCTTCCGCTATATACGCAGCAGATTCAAATTTCCGGATTGCCGGATTCGACCGATCCATTTCAATGGTGTGAACAGATGCTTATCGAGGCAGCCCCGGATCAACCTACCTCCGGTATTGCACCTAATCGCTACACCTTTGCTGGTGGCACCATGATTGAAGCGGATGCACCGACTACTACCTAGGAATAAATGGGAATTTTCTCTCACGCCTCGTCCGTCGCGGAATCCGCGTCAGGCACCAACATAATCACAAGCGCGGCTGTCTCGGTCGCGTCATTCCAGTTCAGCACTATTGTTTCAGCGGCGGGCTTTGTACTCACCTTGGTCTATCTATGGGGAGCACTGCCGCGATTCTGGCGCGTCACAGTCGCGGTTAAGCGCGGGCTGTTCAACAAGGATTGGTCGCTCTGGCGAAAGCTCGGTAATCAGCCTACGCCTATGAAGGAGGATTAATGTTTGCCACCCTCGAAGCAAAGCTAATTGCTGTGGCCTTGGGCCTATTCCTGTTGGCTGGGGCCGCAGTAGGCGCCTACGCAGCCTACGAGCACAACCTAGCCCAGAAATCGCAGATTCAAACTCTGCAGGCAGATAACGCGAGAGAGGCTGCGAACACCGCCGCAGCACTTCAGGAGGCGAGCGGACTACAAGCGGCACTGACCGCAGCGTCCGGAGCCCAGGCGTCCGCCAAGGTGACCCACCACGCCGCTGTAACCCGCCTCGCCTCAGCGGTCGCAGCGAGCCCCGCCGTAGCCTCCACGGTCGTTCCTGAATCGTACTGGCAGGCAATCTACGGGAGCGACAATGCGCAATAGCCTCATCATCCTTGTCCTACTGGCCGCCTCTGCTTGTATGTCCGGATGCGGTATCGTTCCGGTCCCCAAGAACACGGTACAGGTGCTCACGCCACCGGATGACCTCCTGCAGGACTGCAATCACGCCCCGCGCCCCGCAGACAACACCGTGAACGGTCTCATGCTTGGGATTGTCAATGAGCGGAACGTGGTGGAGTCCTGCGACTGGTCGGACAAGGCCGCACTACGGGCTTGGAAAGCTGGGGCTACGGCCACCACTCCGACACCGCAGAAGTGAGGCGCACCTACGTTGTGCCGCCCTACGGAATGCGCGTTGTATTCACGAACACCGTAGAGGAGTTTCACGCGCTCCGGGCCAGCAAGGAGTACTCTGCACGCGGGCTATGCGGAGCGTTCGACGCGGGTAAGCGGGTGGACTGCGTGGTAGGTGTATTCGATGGAAAGCTCCTGACGCTCGTACACGAGGCTGTACACGCCGCCGCAGTCATCCTGCAGCAATGCGGTATTGACCCTCTGTCGAACAACGCCGAGCCGCTGGCATACCTCGTAGACCATTTGACGGCGGTAGGCGCTGGGCGACTGCGTTTGCGCTAATCTTCGTCCCCGGTATGCCGGGGACATTCTGTACCACGCGATAGTTACGCGCGCCCGCATCAACCTTTTAAGTTATTGATTTTAAATGAACTTATTAGGGTTCTAAGTTCAGCTCCTGGATCTTGCGCGTGATCGTGTTCCGGCCGATTCCGAGACGCTCCGCGGCCTCGACCTTGCGGCCGCGCGTGAAATCGAGCGCTTCGAGAATCACAGCGGCTTCGAAACGGCGTGTCAGGGCGTCCATCACATCGGCTGACTGCTCGCGAAGCAAGCGTGCGACTTCCACGCGCAAGCCGCTTTCCCAACCCTGGGCGGCAGCGTCGGCTCGCCCCCCACCACGCGAATACTGTGCTCCCGCACCCGGCACGGTACTGGCCGCAGCGACGCCGCCCGCAGGTCCGCCCAGCACGGCACCGCCCTCTGCCACCGTCGGAGTTCCAGCCGCCGGCAGCGTGGTCCCCTCGCCGCTCAGCTGCGCCATCGAGTCATTCTCAGCGGTCGGAAGCAAATCGGTCGGCAGGTCCTTGACTTCGATCGTCTGTGCCGGCGCCATCACGGTCAGCCAGTTGCACAGGTTTTCGAGCTGGCGAACATTGCCAGGAAACGACAGCGACGCGAGAAAAGCCAGTGCCTCGTCAGATACGCGCTTGGGCTCGACACCCAGGTCGCGCGCGCTCTTCTGCAAGAAGTGGCGCGTCAGCAGCGGAATGTCTTCGTTGCGCTCACGCAAGGCCGGCAGCCTCAGACGGATCACATTGAGCCGGTGATACAAGTCCTCGCGGAACATGCCCTGGCGCACACGCTGTTCAAGATTCTGATGGGTCGCCGCGATCACCCGCACGTTGGCGCGCAAGGGGTTGTGACCACCCACGCGATAGAACTGTCCATCGGACAGCACGCGCAACAGACGTGTCTGCAGATCGAACGGCATGTCACCGATTTCATCGAGGAACAAGGTACCGTTCTCGGCTTGCTCGAAGCGGCCCTGCCGCATGGCCTGCGCGCCCGTGAAGGCGCCCCGCTCATGACCGAACAGTTCGGATTCAAGCAAGTCCTTCGGGATCGCCGCAGTGTTCAACGCGATGAACGGACCCGTCGCGCGCGGGCTATGCCGATGCAGCGCGCGCGCCACGAGCTCCTTGCCCGTGCCCGATTCGCCGGTGATCAGCACGGTCGCACTCGAGTTCGACAGGCGCCCGATCGCCCGGAACATATCCTGCATCGCACTCGCCTGGCCGAGCATCTCCGGCGTCTCATTGAGCCGCTCTTCGTAGGCATGCTCGCCGCGCAGACTCTCCTCGACCGCGCGCTGAATCAGCTCGACCGCTTTGTCGATATCGAAGGGCTTGGCGAGATATTCGAATGCACCGCCCTGGAAAGCCGCGACGGCACTGTCAAGGTCGGAGAATGCCGTCATGATGATGACGGGGATACCGGGCCACCTCTCACGTACGGTCTCGAGCAATTCAAAACCCGAGCCGCCGGGCATCCGGATATCGGAGACCAGGGCCTGAGGCGTTTCGTGTTCGAACGCGGTCAGGGCTTCACGCGAGTTCGAGAAACTGCGGGTCGCGAAATTCTCGCGGGCAAGTGCCTTTTCAAGCACCCAACGGATCGATTCATCGTCGTCCACTATCCAGATCGGCTTCATATATCGGTCAGCTGAAGTTCTTGGGAGCGCAGCGGTTCAAGCACGATGAGCAGGCGGCCAATACGCCCAGCACGTACACGTCGACTACGGCGTAAGCGGCAGCAGGATCTGGAATTCCGTTCGTCCAGGCCTGCTCTCGCATTCAATCAGACCCTCATGCTGGTGCACAAAAGTCTGGGCAAGTGTGAGCCCCAGTCCGCTGCCATCTTCGCGTCCGCTTACCAGCGGATAGAAGATGCGGTCGCGGATGTTCTCGGGAATCCCGGGGCCGTTATCAACGATATGCAAGTCCAATGCCAGCTTGTGTCGTTGCTTCGAGATCGTCACGTTGCGTGCGATCCGCGTCCGCAAGTCAATCCGCGCATCGCCCGAGGCAATACGTTCCTTGAGCGCTTCCGCAGCGTTGCGCACGATGTTCAGAATCGTCTGGATCAACTGTTCCTTGTCGCCGCGCAATTCGGGCACGCTCACGTCGTAGTCGCGCTCGATCGTCAGCCCGCGTGGAAACTCGGCAAGAATCAGCGCCCTCACCCGTTCGCAGACCTCATGGATATTCACGTCGCCGACGATATGCGGATAACGGTGCGGTTCGAGCAGGCGATCGACGAGCGTCTGCAGGCGGTCCGATTCTTTGATGATGACCTGCGTGTACTCGCGCAGATCGCGCGCATCGCCGAGTTCGAACTCGAGCAGCTGTGCCGCGCCCCGGATACCTCCGAGCGGATTCTTGATCTCGTGCGCAAGATTGCGGATCAGCTGCTTGTTGACGGCCGTGAGATCGTGGATGCGTTCCTCGCGGTCGGTGCGCAACTGTTGCTCGTTCTCGAACAGCTCGAGCAGCACGAAGTCGGGCAATACTTCGAGATAACCGACGATCGCATGGACATGCAGGGGCTCGTGTCCCGCGCGTTCGAGCGAAGCATCGAGATGCGTCGCATTGAAACGGCTATCCGCAATCGCGTCGATCGTCTCGATCAGTTCGTCGGAGTTGTTGAAGAGGTCGGGCCAAGACATCTGCGACAACTGGCGCCGCGACATGTCGAGCAGCGCCTCGGCGACGGCATTCGCGAACACGACTTTCAAGGTGTGCCGCTCGATCACCAGTACGGCGGTCGGCAGGGCTTCGAGTCCGGGGAGCAGCGGCGACTGCGCGAGTAAGGCATCGCGCGACTGACTCTCGCTACGCTTGGACTTCATCAGGTCTTTCAGTCCCATCTGATCATCCTAAAGACACTGACAAAATGAGTCTGGCCGGCAACCCCAGACATTCGTGTACCCACACCACACGGTGGCCGCGGCGTAAGCTTGCGTCGTGCCACTGACCGCTCGCGACCGGTGCCCGCACCATCCCCGGACAGGCCAAGCTTTCATTTTGTTAGGCTCTCACGGACAAAAAAGGGACGGCACTGCCGTCCCCCGTGCTGCAAGCGGAAACCGGCAAGACGGAGCCGGTTTCCGCCACCATCGACAGCGTGGCTTACAGCGAGTAGTACATTTCGAATTCGATCGGATGCGTCGTCATGCGGAAACGCGTGACTTCTTCCATCTTCAGCGCGATGTACGCATCGATCATGCCGTCGGTGAACACACCACCGCGCGTCAGGAACTCGCGATCCTTGTCCAGGTATTCGAGCGCCTGATCGAGGCTCGAGCACACGGTCGGGATCTTCGCGTCTTCTTCCGGCGGCAGATCGTACAGATTCTTGTCCGCGGCTTCGCCCGGATGAATCTTGTTCTGCACACCATCGAGACCGGCCATCATCAGCGCCGAGAACGACAGGTACGGGTTCGCCATCGGGTCCGGGAAACGCGTTTCGATACGGCGGCCCTTCGGGTTCGACACGTGCGGAATACGGATCGAAGCCGAGCGGTTGCGTGCCGAGTAGGCCAGCTTGACCGGTGCTTCGAAGCCCGGCACGAGTCGCTTGTACGAGTTCGTGGTCGGGTTCGTGATTGCGTTCAGCGCGCGCGCGTGCTTGATGATCCCGCCGATGTAGAACAACGCGAATTCAGACAGGCCCGCATAGCCGTTGCCTGCGAACAGGTTCTGACCATCCTTCCAGATCGACTGGTGAACGTGCATGCCCGAACCGTTGTCGCCGACCACCGGCTTCGGCATGAACGTCGCCGTCTTGCCGTAGGTGTGCGCGACGTTGTGGACGATGTACTTCAGTTGCTGCGTCCAGTCGGCGCGTTGCAGCAGCGTCGAGAACTTCGTGCCGATTTCGTTCTGGCCCTGGCCCGCGACTTCGTGGTGATGCACTTCGACCGGAATGCCGATTTGTTCGAGCAACAGGCACATTTCCGAACGGATATCCTGGAACTGGTCGACCGGCGCTACCGGGAAGTAGCCGCCCTTCGTGCCCGGACGATGACCCGTGTTGCCGTGTTCGAATTCCTTGCCCGACGACCACGGTGCTTCTTCGGAATTGATCTTCACGAAGCTGCCCGACATGTCCGACGACCACTGGACCGAGTCGAAAATGAAAAATTCGGGTTCCGGACCGAAGAAGGCGGTGTCGCCCAGGCCTGTGCTCTTCAGATACGCCTCGGCGCGACGCGCGAGCGAGCGCGGATCGCGTTCATATCCCTTGCCGTCCGACGGCTCGATCACGTCGCAGCTCAGCACGAGCGTCGATTCTTCATAAAACGGATCGACGTAAGCGGTGTTCGGGTCCGGCAACAACAGCATGTCCGATGCCTCGATACCCTTCCATCCGGCGATCGACGAACCGTCAAATGCATGGCCGCTTTCAAACTTGTCTTCGTCAAACGCTGACACCGGTACCGAGACGTGCTGTTCTTTGCCGCGCGTATCCGTAAAACGGAAGTCGACAAACTTGACGTCCTCGTCCTTGACGAGCTGAATGACGTCGGCCACGGATTTGCTCATACCAATCTCCTGTATCACTCTCAATAGAAAGGCGGCCTGCGCCGCCCGAATCCATACGTTTTGCTGCCGCGCTAGCTGGACGTATTAAAAAAGCACATACCATGCCAAGCATCACCCGGCCTGCGCCCGGACAACAACTTGCAGAGTATTTTCACCAGCTTGCGCGAAGGTATCGTACAGGGTCCGCTGCCCGCCGTCAGCGGACTCCGCTGCACGGCAATGCTGCAAAGGCACCACTTTAATGCATCCTCCCCTCCGACCGCCATATCCCGCACCAGGAAAGCTCATGAATCCACAGGAGCACCGGGCTTGTGCGTCAGTGCCTTTTCATCGAACACGGCAGGTTTTTGCCGGATTCCAGCCCGCTTGCGAGGCAATGCGGCTGTCATGCTCGACTAGAATGATTATTTTCCGCTCCAGAGGCACCGCCATGATTTCGCCTGAACAAATCTATGCCGAGGCCGAACAACGGCGCACGGCCAATCAGCTTGCCTACGCGGGCGCCCTCTCGCCAGCTGAATCGCTCGAACTGCTCAAGCAGGTCCCCGATGCGCGCCTCGTCGACGTGCGCACGCGTGCCGAACTCGACTGGATCGGCCGACCGCAGCTCCCCGACACGCAGTACATCCATATCGAATGGTCGCGGTATCCGGGCGCTGTGCCGAACGCGGCATTCCTCGACGAGCTCCGCGCGGCGGCAGGACCTGATACGCCCTTGCTGTTCATGTGCCGCAGTGCCGCGCGCTCAAAGCTCGCCGCGGTCGCCGCGACAAAGGCGGGTTTCAGCAAGGCGTTCGACCTGCTCGAGGGTTTCGAGGGTGACAAGGATTCGCAGGGCCATCGCAAGAATGTGAATGGCTGGTGCTTCCGCGGCCTGCCGTGGCTCGGCGCCTGACGGCGCATGACCCGCTCCCCGCGTGCTCCACGTGAGCCTCGGCCGCCCGCCAGCCCGATCAAGCGCGTCCATGCGCGATTCGTGTCGGTGTCGTGGCACGACTTCGCGCTGTTCTTCCTGCCGATCGCGCTGCTTTGCGCGCTGGTGATCGGGCTGACCATCTGGCTGGTCGATCCCGCGCCGCCGAAGACGATCACGATCAGTGCCGGCCCCCGCGACAGCTCGTTCTGGCCAACCGCCATGCGGTACAAGGAGATTCTGGCGCGCGACGGGGTGACGCTCAACGTGCTGCCATCGGAGGGCTCGCTGCAGAACCTGCAGCGCCTTGCCGATCCGAAGCAGCACGTCGATCTCGGCCTCGTACAGGGCGGCGTGTCGAGCGGTATCTCGACCAAGTCGCTGGTCTCGCTGGGGAGCATGTTCTATGCGCCCGTTGTCGTGTTCTATCGCGGTGCGGGCCTCACTCAGCTGTCGCAGTTCAAGGGGATGCGCCTCGCGATCGGGCGCGAAGGGAGCGGCACGCGCGTGCTCTCGCTCGATCTGCTCAAGGCCAACGGCATCGTACCGGGCGGTCCGACGCAGCTGTTGCCGCTCGACGGCCAGCAAGCCGTGCAGGAGCTGATCCAGGGCCGCATCGACGCGGCTATCCTCACCGGCGACTCGGCCACGCGCGCCATGATGCTGCGGCTCGAGCGCGTGCCCGGCATCTCGCCGATGGACTTCGTGCAGGCCAAGGCCTACACCCGGCTGTTTTCCTATCTGGATGAAATCGACCTGCCGCCCGGCGTGCTCGACCTCGGCCAGAACATCCCCGACCACACCATTCACCTGATCAGCCCGACCGTCGAACTGATCGCGCGCAACAATCTTCACCCTGCCCTGTCCGACCTGCTCATCCAGGCGGCGATCGAGGTCCATGGGCGCTCGGGGCTATTGCAGCGCGCGGGTGAATTCCCCTCGCCCAGCGAGCACGAATTCCAGATCAGCGACGATGCGGCGCGCTACTACAAGTCCGGCAAGAGCTTTCTATACCGGACGCTGCCCTTCTGGCTCGCGAGCCTGGCCGACCGGTTGGTCGTGCTGCTCGTGCCGATCATCGTCCTGCTGATTCCCGGCTTGAGGATCGTGCCGGCGCTTTATGCCTGGCGCGTCAAATCGCGGATCTACCGGTGGTATGGCGCGCTGATCACGATCGAGCGCGCGGCACTCTCCGAGGCGACCGTCGAGGAACGCCGGACCTTGCTCAACCGGCTCGACCATATCGAGGAATCGGTCAATCGCCTCAAGATGCCGCTTGCCTATGCCGATGCATTCTATGTACTGCGCGAACACATCGGCTTTGTGCGAGCCAGGCTGATGGGGCAGCCCATGCAGGCAGCGGCACAGGACTAGTAGGTTTTGCTTTCCGCGCTGTCTTCGGCAATCGCGCCCCCAAGCGCTTCGACCCCTGCGCGCAGCGCCATGAACGCCGCTTCGACGAGCACGGGCTCGCCCTTCACGCCGAGATCGATATGTCGGCGTGCATAGATACCCCCACGCAGCGCATCACCGACGCTTGGCAGGCTGAACACCCGGATGCCGGGGAAGTCGGTTTCGATCTGGATCATCAGCGGCGTGAGATCCGATTCGGCCATTTCGAAGACGATCAGCGAACGCTCGGCATGCGGCCGCGCATGGTGCAGATGCGGATAGTGCGTATCGAGCACCCATTCCATCATCGGCCAGGCCATGACCGGAAAACCCGGCATGAAATGATGGTCGCCCACCGAAAAACCCGGGATCTTGTTGTAGCTGTTCGGAATGACCTTGGCGCCGGCCGGGTAGGTTCCCATATTGAGGCGGTGGAGATTTTGCGGCGTCGTCATGTCGACCGCCTCGCCGGGCGGTGCGGTGTCCTGCATGCGTTCGGTGATCAGCCGTTTGGCTTCCGGGTGCAATACGAGTTCGACCCCGAGTGCCTTTGCCGCGCATTGCCGTGTGTGGTCATCCGGCGTCGCGCCGATGCCGCCGGTCGAAAACACGATATCGCCCGATGCGAACGTGCGTTTGAGCGTCGTGACGATCCGCTCGGGGTCGTCACCGATATATTCGGCCCACGCGAGCGACAGGCCGCGTGCGCCGAGCAGTTCGATCAGCTTGGGCAGGTGTTTGTCCTGGCGACGGCCAGACAGGATTTCGTCGCCGATGATGAGTGCGCCGATAGGCATCTTGGGGTCCTTGTCAGAGTCGACGCGGCGCATGCGCCGCGCGTTGCCCTGCGCACCGCGGCCGGGTAGTCGATCACCGGGGTGTGAGCTGGGGAATCCGGACATTGTACTAAGCCAAGGCGCACCATGACGGCATGCCGACTTCGCGGCCGGCCACGGCGATTCACGCGATGCCGCAGTTGGCGATCAGGTGGAAATCAGGAGATCAACCGTGTCGGGCCATCCACCGGCAAAGATGGCTCGGCCGTATGCCGGAGCTGCTGCAGCGCATGCAGGCAGTAGTGCCCGAACCAGAGCGCCGAAAACACGAAGATAAAAATGTACAGCCAGACCGCCCCGACCGCGACGACCGGAAACAGCACGATCACGACCATCGAACTCGCGAGGACGAAGGTGGGCACCGAGCCGAGCAGCCCTGTGCAGATGCCGATCGTGAACAGGGACCAGCGATGCCGGCGCACCAGCGCGCGCCGCTCATCCGGCGACGCGTGGTCGGCCAGGGCGTCGTAGCTCATCACGCGATAGCTGAGCCAGCCCCAGAGCAAGGGCGGCAGCAAGGCGAAGAGCGGCGGAACCAGCCAGAACGGAATCGTCACCACCGTCAGCACCAGGCAGACGAGCGTCACGCCCAAGGAATGAAAGAGGCTGCCGAACCAGCTGCCGCCGCGCTTTTTCTCGAGCAAGGCAAAGCGTCCGCGCGCGAGATGGCGCAGGACGACCGGCATCGCGACCGCGGCGATCAGCACGAGCACGGAAATCACCATCAGCGGAATCGCGAGCACCACGACCACAAACGGCGCGACGACCGCGTGCGCGGTGGCGAGCCCGATCGAGCCGAACAGTGAATAGAGATGCGAGGCAAGCGACCAGTGGCCGAGCATCGAGGCAACGAACGAGACCGCGTATTCCCAGCCGAACCAGAAGATGGCAAGCCATGTGAGCGCGGCCACGGCAAACGGGATCAGCGTCAACAACAGCATCCGGGGATGGAATGCCGTACCGACGGCACGTACGAACGCGTCGAACAAGCCGCTCATCAAGCGAGCGGGGCTGGCGGGCTAGGCCGGCGCGATGCGCGCAGCCGGCCGGCTATGCGGACCATCGCATACCAGTGCTGCGCGAGCAGACCATGGCCGTAGTCACGTGCCGTACCGTCGGCAGCTGGAAGCTGGTCGCGAATACCGGTCGGCTCGAGATGCGTGACCCAGGACGCGGTGCCGTACATCATGTCCCACCACGGGAACAGCACACCGAAGTTGCAGCCATACTTGACGCCTTCGTGGCCGAAACCAATCGCATGATGGCGGCGATGAAAGGTCGGGCTGACGAACACGCGCTCGAACACAGGGCCGTAAGGCAGGCGCGCGTTCACGTGCTGGATGCTCTGCAGCAGGTTGCCGACCGCGACGAGCACGACGAATTGCGAAGGCGGGACACCGATCGCAATCGAGATGGCGGCAAAGAAGGCGGCCTGCACCAGATCGTCGAGCAGGTGGTTGCGGTCGTCAGCCCACAGCGACATCTGCTGCTGGCTGTGATGAACCGCATGCAGTTCCCACCAGACGCCGAACTTGTGCTGCCACCGGTGATACCAGTAGCCGGCGAAATCGAGCACCACGAGGTAGATCAGGAACGACACCATGCCCTGATCGGTCACGCCGGGCCAGACACCGTCGAGCTCGAAAGTCGAAATATTGTGCAGCGTGAGCCAGCTCTGGATCTTGAAGAAAGCCGGTTGCAGCAAGAAGAAAAAGGCGAGATTGATGATGCCGAGCTTCGCAATCCACGTATAGAGGATATCGGCACGCACGACCTTGCGATCGCGCCACCCCTCGACGGGCCGCAATGCTTCGAGCGGCCGCAGGATTGCATACATCACGACGATCTCGAGCACACCGACGATCACCCAGTACAGCATATCGTACGTGTCTTCGTCGTAGTCCATCAGGCCGATCTTATAGAGCATCGGCTGTACGACGTCGACGTACAGCAGCGTCTGCAGGAACGAGACAAGATTGTCGAGTTGGTCGACGATCGTGTGGAACATGAGCGGATCCTCTCGCGGCTCAGGCGCCGTTGGGCGCCATGACGGGCGCGCGGTCGAAGAAATAGATGCCGTGCGGCGAACGGCCGACCGCGATCGTCTTGATCAACTGATGCGATTGCATATCGATCACGCCGACGTGCTTGGCGAATCGAAACGTCACCCAAAGATAGCGCTTGTCGGCCGACAGTTCCATATCGTCCGGTCCGGGCGGCAGGCCCGTGATATCACCGACGTTGGTCAGCGTCTCCTCGTCGAGGATGCTCAGCGAATTGCCGACGCGGTTCGACACCATCACATGCCTGCCGTCGTCGAGCGAACGGAAGTTGTGCGCGCCCCGGCCCGTATGGATCGTCTTGACGACCTTCTGGTTGCGCCAGTCGACGACCGCGACATAGTCCGCACCGGTCATTCCGATCAGCAGGTATTTGTCGTTCGGCGTCATCCAGAGGCCCGCGGGCACCGGACCGACCTTCATCTTCCAGAGCACGGTCTGCGAGGCCAGATCGATCGCGGCGAGCTCACCCGAGATCTGCAGCGTCACGAACACGATCTTGTTGTCGTTCGAAAACGCCATATGGCTCGGCATCGTCGCAAGCGGCACGCGCTTTGCGAGCTGGAGATCATCGCCGATCGCATGGTAGATATCGATGCGGTCGAGGCGCAGCCCCGTCGTCACGAACCACTTGCGGTCGTATGAAAAGCCGATCTGATACGGATCCTCGATATTCTCGACCCAGCGCTGGATACGACCCGTTTTAGGATCGAGAAAGACGAGATTATTCGACACCGAATTGGCAACGATCAGCGACTTGTTGTCGGGCGTCGCCATCAGATGATGCGGTTCCTTCCCGACCGGAAAGGTCTCGATCAGTTTCTGCGTTACCGGATCGATCAGCGAAATACTCGCCTCCGCCGAATTCAGTACCACGACGTTGCCCGCTGCAGCATGGGCGGGCGGGGCAAACGTCGCAGCCGACACGAGAGCGCAGGCGATCACAGCCGAGGAAGCAAATTCGCGCATACAAGCCACTATTCAGGAGCAGCTTGTATTGTAATTCGATTATCTCGACGCGACATTGTCCAATTGGCCCAAGTGCGCAAAATCTGACGCTATTCTACGATTGCCATGTTCGAGCCGCCCCCGGATCTCAGCGTTCGAGCGAATCCCAGACTTTATACAGACGTTTGACGGAAACCGGCATCGGCGTACGCAATTCCTGTGCGAACAACGAAACGCGCAATTCCTCGAGCAGCCAGCGGAATTCCGCAAGCCGCGCATCGGCCACCGACTTGCGCTGTGCAACCGTGCGCTGATACTGCTGGACGAGCGGCGCCATCTCGGCGGACTGACGCAGATCGCGTGATGCATCGGCCTTGAGCTTGTCGATTCGCATACCCACCGCCTTCAGATAGCGCGGAAAGTGGACCAGTTGCGCATACGGCGTATCGAGCAGAAAACGCTTGCCGACGAGTGCCTGCAACTGTTGGGTCATGTCGGCGTAAGCCGAAGCAAAGGTCTTGGCCTGGACGAGTTTCTTCGTCGCGGACGTGTATTCGGCGAGGATGGTCGCCGCGAGCCGCGCAATTTCCTGGGCAAGCAGCGTGAGCCGGCTGCGGCCTTCGTCGCGGCGGGTGTGGAACGATGCGGCATCGACCGGCAATGGGTCCTGCAGGCAGGCGCGATCGAGCGCGCATTCGACGACCTGGTCGCGCAACTCTTCCTGTGAGCCCAGCGGCATGTATTGCATCGCCATCTGCTGGATGCCCGGAATGTTCTTTTCGAGGTATTTGATCGGCTCGCGCAACTGCAGCGCGAACAGACGCCGCAAGCCGGCGCGGTGAATACGCGCGGCTTCCTCGGGCGAGTCGAACACCTCGACATCGCAGTGATCGACGCGATCGACGAGCGCCGGGTAGCCGAACATCGTCTGGCCGCGCCGCCGGATTTCGAGCAGCTCGGGCAGTGTGCCGAAGCTCCAGTTGGTGAGGTTTTCGTAGAGCGCGGTCGACTCGGACGAGAACGGCGCGCGGGCCGCGGCGGCATTCGCCGACGTCTGCGCGCCACCACCCGAACTGCCCTCCGCGGCACGCCCGGCGCCGGCTGCCGGCGCGGTCCGCGGACCACGTTGGCCAGCTCCCGCCTGATGAGCTCGTAGTCCTGCACCTGCCTGAGCGCCCGCCTGTGTGGCTGATTGAGTGGCTGATTGAGTGGCTAACTGAGCCCCGCGACCGTCCGCGCCAACCCCGCCGCCGTACGCCAAGCCATCTCCCCCCTCATCCGCCGCCTGCCCGCTCCTGTGCTCGGCAGCAAGCTTCTGGAACTCCTGCTGCGCCTGGGCTCCGAGTTCGGCGCGCAACTGCGCGAGATTCCGGCCCATGGCAAGCTGCCGCCCGTGTTCGTCGATGACCTTGAAGTTCATGAACAGATGGGGCGGTAATGCTTCGAGCTTGAAGTCCGGCGCTCTGGCCTGGACTTGAACCTGCTCGCGCACATCGGCGATCAGCGCATCGACGAGGCCACCGATGCCGTATTTGGCACGGTCGACGAACCCCGCGGCGTAGTTCGGCAACGGCACGCAATGCCGGCGCAGTTTTTGCGGCAAGGACTTGAGCAGCAGTTGGGCCTTTTCCTTCAGCATGCCCGGCACGAGCCATTCGCAGCGGCGCGCATCGACCTGGTTCAGCGCATAGAGCGGCACGCTCAGGGTCACGCCGTCGCGTGGCGAGCCGGGCTCGAAATGGTAGGACAGCCCCATCTCGACGCCGGCTATCGTGGTCTTTTTCGGAAACAGCTCGGTCGTCACGCCGGCCGCCTCGTGGCGCATCAGGTCGTCGCGCTGGAGGAACAGGAGCCGCGAGTTCTGTTTCGAGGCTTCCCGGTACCACTTCTCGAAGTCGACGCCCGTGTACAAGCCGTCGGGCAGCGCCTGGTCGTAGTACGCGTAGATCAGTTCGTCGTCGACGAGCACGTCCTGGCGCCGCGACTTGTGTTCGAGCTGTTCGATATCGGCCAGCAGCTTGCGGTTGTGCGCGAAAAACGGCAGCCGGGTCTCGAATTCGCCCTCGACCAGCGCGCCCCGAATGAACAATTCGCGTGCACGCGCCGGATCCTGTCGTCCGAACGCGACACGACGCCGGTTATAGACCGTCAGCCCATAAAGCGTGCCGCGCTCATAGGCCGCGACCTGCGCGGCCTTCTTTTCCCAATGGGGCTCGGAGAGGGATTTGCGCAACAGATGAGGGCCGACCTTCTCGAGCCATTCGGGCTCGATCTTCGCGATGCCGCGCGCGAACAGGCGGCTCGTCTCGACCAGCTCGCCTGCGACGACCCAGCGGCCGGCCTTTTTGACGAGCGCCGAGCCGGGCCATAGATGGAACTTGATCCCGCGCGCGCCGAGGTAATACGGTTCGTCATCGGCCTTCACGCCGATATTGCCGAGCAGACCCGTCAGCAGTGACCAGTGAATCTGCTCGAACGTCGCTTCCGATTCGTTCAGCCGCCAGCCCGCCTCCCTCACGACAGTCAACAACTGACTATGCACATCGCGCCACTCGCGCAGCCGGAGATGCGAAAGGAAGTTCGCGCGGCAGGCGTCGACGAGCTGCCGGTTCGACTTCTTGTGCGCGACGGCTTCCTCGAACCATTTCCAGATCTTGAGCCAGCCGAGGAATTCCGATCGCTCATCGGCGAATTTCTTGTGGGCCTGATCGGCCGCCTCCTGCGCCTCGATGGGCCGATCGCGCGGGTCCTGGACCGACACAGCGCTCGCGATGATCAACAATTCGCTGAGCGCCTGGTGGTCGCGGGCCGCGAGAATCATGCGGCCGATCCGCGGATCGAGCGGCAGGCGCGCAAGCTCGCGGCCACTCGGCGTCAGCACGTTCTCGTCGTCAGTCGCGCCGAGCTCGTTGAGCAGTTGATAGCCATCGGCAATTGCACGGCCCGGCGGCGGTTCGATAAACGGAAACTCGTCGATCTCCGTCAGGTTCAGCGACTTCATCCGGAGAATCACCGCGGCCAGCGAAGAACGCAGGATTTCGGGATCGGTGAAGCGCGGCCGCGCGACAAAATCCGTTTCCTCGTAAAGACGGATACAGACGCCGTCCGCCACCCGTCCGCAGCGACCGGCCCGCTGATTGGCTGCCGCCTGGGAAACCGGCTCGATCTGCAACTGCTCGACCTTGTTCCGATACGAATACCGCTTGACCCGGGCCATGCCCGTGTCCACCACGTACCGGACACCCGGCACCGTCAACGACGTTTCTGCGACATTGGTCGCAAGCACGATACGGCGCGCGTTCGAGGTTCGGAACACGCGCTCCTGCTCGGCGGCGGAAAGCCGCGCAAACAAGGGCAGGATCTCGGTATGCGGGGGATGGTGCTTGCGCAACGCTTCGGCCGCATCGCGTATCTCGCGCTCGCCCGGCAGGAACACGAGCACATCGCCCGGACCTTCGCGGCAGAGCTCATCGACCGCGTCGACGATCGCATCGTGCAGGTCGCGTTCCTGTGCTCGGGCTGTTTTCTCCGAAGCGCGGCCGGACTGCGCGGAGCCAGGCCCCCCGCCGCCCGCGCGCGCACCGCCACCCGTGCCGCTCGGGCCGCCTGAACCGGAGCCTGCCCCAGAGGCCGACCCGTGGCGCGGGTTCGAACCCGCGCGCGGTCCGGAGTCGTCGGCCACCGGCCGGTAGCGGACTTCAACCGGGTACATCCGGCCGCTGACCTCGATCACCGGTGCCGGTGTGTCCGCGTCCCCAAAATGGCGTGCGAAGCGGTCGGCGTCGATGGTCGCCGACGTGATGATCAGCTTCAGGTCCGGCCGCCGCGGCAGGATCTGCTTGAGATAGCCGAGCAGGAAATCGATATTGAGGCTGCGTTCATGCGCCTCGTCGATGATCAGCGTGTCGTAGGCGCGCAGCAGCGGATCGGTCTGCGTCTCGGCGAGCAGGATCCCGTCGGTCATCAGCTTGACCGATGCGCCGGCCGCGAGGTTGTCGTTGAACCGGACCTTGTAGCCCACGACCTCCCCGAACGGCGACTTGAGTTCGTCGGCAATGCGCCGCGCGGTCGCACTCGCGGCGATCCGCCGCGGCTGGGTATGGCCGATCAGCCCCGTGCCGCCCGCCCCGCGTCCGCGGCCGAGCGAGAGGCAGATTTTCGGGAGCTGGGTGGTTTTTCCCGAGCCAGTCTCACCGGACACGATCACCACCTGGTGTTTCGCAATGGCGCGTGCGATCTCCTCCCGCCTGCCGCTGACGGGCAGCTCGGGCGGGAACTCGATCGGCGGCACGGGATTCGCGACAATCGTGCGGGCAGACCGCGGTACGTGTTTCGGCCTTGGGCCGGGCGCCTTAGGTGGCGCGCTTTCACCGACATTCGACATGGGCGCGCATTATAATCCCGCCATGAATTCGCAAACCGATCTCGTCAGCCTGCCCGAAACCACCAACCACTCGCAATTCGTCGAATGGCTGCGATCGGTCGCTCCGTATATTCACGCGTTCCGCAACAAGACCTTCGTGGTCGCGTTCGGCGGCGAGCTCGTGAAGGAAGGCGGCCTGAACGCACTGGTACAGGATCTCGCGCTGCTGCACGCGATGGGCATGCAGATCGTGTTGGTACACGGTTCGCGGCCCCAGGTCGAGGAGCAGCTCCAGCTTCACCGCGTGGTCTCGGAGTTCGCGCTCGGCATGCGCATCACCGACTTGCGCGCGCTCGAAGCCGCGAAGGAAGCCGCTGGCGAAGTGCGCCTCGATATCGAGGCGGCAATCAGCCAAGGTCTGCCGAATACGCCGATGGCACATGCGCGCATCAGCATCATCTCGGGCAATTTCGTGACGGCGCGGCCGGTCGGGATTCTCGAAGGGGTAGATTTTCAGCATACGGGCGTCGTGCGCAAGATCGATGCCGATTCGCTGCGGCAGTCGCTCTCGAGCCGCAAGATGGTGCTGCTCTCCCCGCTCGGCTTCTCGCCGACGGGCGAAGCTTTCAATCTGTCGATGGAAGATGTCGCCTCATCGGTGGCGATCGCCTTGCGCGCCGACAAGCTGATCTTCCTGACCGAAATGCCGGGTATCGCCGACGAAGAAGGCGAACTGCGCCGCGAACTTTCGCTCGAGGAAGCCCAGCAGATCCACGAGACGATGTTGCCGGAAAGCGACGAAGCGTCCTACCTCAAACACGCGATTCGCTCGTGCCGCGGCGGCGTGCCGCGCGCGCACATGGTGCCGTATTCGCTCGACGGCAGCGTGTTGCTCGAGCTGTTCCTGCACGACGGCGTCGGCACGATGATCTCGTACGAGAACCTCGAGAGCCTGCGTGAAGCCTCGTCAGACGACGTCGGCGGCATTCTCCAACTGATCGAACCGCTCGAGGTCGACGGCACGCTGGTGCGCCGCGGACGCCACCAGATCGAACGCGACATCGACCATTTCTCGGTGATCGAGCATGACGGCGTTCTGTTCGGCTGTGCGGCGCTTTATCCGTATCCGCAGGACCGCATCGGCGAGATGGCCTGCCTGACCGTCGCACCGGAGGCACAGGGCTCGGGTGACGGCGAGCGCCTGCTCAAGCGCATCGAGCAACGTGCCCGCGCACGCGGTCTGACACGGATCTTCGTGCTGACGACGCGCACCGAGCACTGGTTCCTCAAGCGCGGCTTCGTCAAGGCGAGCGTTGAAGATTTGCCCGAAGACCGTCGAAGGTTCTATAACTTTCAGCGAAGATCACTGGTATTGATGAAGCAGTTGTAGCTCGCGCCGCAGGCATGCATCGCGCTTGACAAGGCTTGGCGCGAGCCCGGCCTGGCCCCGATTCGAAAGCGTCCGCGCAGACGGACGCCGACACCCCACCGGACGCCTCGCGCGTCCACCCAAGATTGGAGAAGCACTACGATGGCACGCACAGTTCATTGCGCAAAACTGGACAAGGATGCTGAAGGTCTCGATTTCCCGCCAGTCCCCGGCGAGCTCGGCAAGCGCATTTACGAAAGCATCTCGAAAGAAGCGTGGCAAGCCTGGCTCAAGCAGCAGACCATGCTGATCAACGAAAACCGCTTGAACATGGCCGATTCGCGCGCGCGCCAGTATCTGATCAAGCAGACCGAGAAATTCCTGTTCGGCGAAGGCGCCGATACGGCATCCGGCTACGTTCCACCCAACGCCTGAGCCGGTCATCGCGGGAGTCCCCATGTATCTGCCCGAGGCATTTGCTGAGAACCGCCCCGAAGCCCTGCACGCGCTGATTCGTTCGAATCCGCTCGGCGCCGTCGTCGTGCATACCGACGACGGTTTCGATGCGAATCACCTTCCATTCGAACTCGATATCGAGCCGGACGGACGCGTCGTGCTGCGTGGACATTGCGCACGCATGAACACGATGGCCTCGCTGAGCCGCGACGGCACTGACGCGCTGGTGATCTTCGAGGGTCCGTCGGCCTATATCTCGCCGAACTGGTATCCGAGCAAGCAGGTCACCCACGAAGTCGTGCCGACCTACAACTACGCGGTGGTCCATGTGCATGGGCGGCTCGTGCCGATCGATGATCCACGCTGGGTGCGCGGTCTCGTCGCGCGGCTGACCCGCCGGATGGAACAGAGCCAGCCGACACCGTGGAAGATGGGGGATGCTCCGGCCGACTATCTCGAGCAGATGATCGAAAAGATCGTCGGCATCGAGATTCGGGTCGACCGAATCATCGGCAAGTGGAAGATGAGTCAGAACCGGACCACGGATGACCGGCTCGGGGTCGTCGCGGGGCTGTCGAAGACGGGTAACCCCGTGGATGCCGAGGTAGCGGCACTGGTCAGGGACGCGATTATCAAGTCGAGTTGAATCTCGACCGAGTTTTGCTCACCACTCAGAACAACTGGTCCTCGAGCGGGGCCAGGCTCTTCCACTTGACAGTACTGCGCTGGTGCGTACCGTCGTGCGCGACCCATTCGATCATCGAACGCTGGCCGCGCGCCTCGCCCTTCACCCTGACGACTCGATCCTTGTATCTCGCGAGCGTGCCCGCGTCGAGACACAGGATTTTTGGTTTGCGCGATTTCGCCATACGATTTGAGAAAAGCGAAAATCGCTTGTTCAGTAGTCGATCCGTTCGACGCCCTTCGCGCTTCCCAACAGGCAGATATTCGCGCCGCGTTGCGCGAACAGTCCGACCGTCACGATGCCGGGCCACCCATTGATTTCCGCTTCGAGGGCTTCAGGATCATCGATCCGAAGGCCATGCACATCGATGATCGTGTTGCCATTGTCCGTCACAAAGACCGACTGATCCTTGGCAAGGCGCACCACAGGCTCGCCGCCCAGCGCGGCAAGCCTGCGCATCAGTGCCGCGCGCGCCATCGGGATCACCTCGACCGGCAGTGGAAACTTGCCGAGCCGGTCGACCCGCTTGCTTTCATCGACGATGCACACAAAGGTCTGCGCGACCATCGCGACAATCTTCTCGCGCGTGAGCGCACCACCGCCACCCTTGATCATATGGCCGCTGTGATCGATCTCATCCGCGCCATCGACATAGACCGGCAGCGTTTCGATCTCATCGAGTTCGAGCACGGAAATACCATGCTTTTTCAGACGCTCAGTACTCGCGATCGAACTCGAGATCGCGCCGCGGAAGCGGTCCTTCATTGCGGCGAGTTCATCGATGAAGAAGTTGACCGTCGAGCCGGTGCCGACACCCACCACCGCGCCTTGCGCGACGTTGGACAGCACATAGTTGGCGGCCGCGCGGCCGACCAGGTGTTTGAGTTCGTCTTGGGTCATGAGCGGGTACCGCAGAATGGCTGAGGCCAGTAGTTTAAATCACGACGCTGCAACGTCATACGGGTTCGCGAGCAACATCGGCAGACATTCGGCAGCCTTACGGTAAAGCACGATGTCCGCGTCATGGTCGAGATCGCTGCGCTCGGGATTGACGACAATGACGCGCGCACCGTGTTCGGCCGCGACCGTCGGCAATGCGGCTGCCGGATAGACCATGCCCGAGGTGCCGATGACGAGACAGACATCCGAAACCGCCGCGGCATCTTGAGCTTTCCTGAAGGGCTGCTCAGGCAAGGACTCGCCAAACCAGACCACGGCGGGCCGCACGCGCGCACCGCAGGTCTTGCACTGTGGCGGCTGGCCCTCCCCTACGGGCTCAGCGAGCTTCGTCGCGCATCGGCCGCAGCCGCGGTGCCAGCGATCCACAAACAGATTCCCGTGCAGTTCAATCACACTCGCACTGCCCGCACGTGCATGCAGGCCATCGACATTCTGCGTCGCAAGCGTCATGCGCTTGTGCTTGTGCCACGCCGCCAGCGCGAAATGAGCCGCATTCGGCTGAGCCCGCTGCACCAGTTCGCGACGATGGGCGTACCACTGCCAGACGAGACCGGGGTCGCGCTCGAACGCCGCGGGAGTGGCCAACTGAGTCGGATCGTACCGGGACCAAAGCCCCGTTTGCGAATCGCGGAAAGTTGGCACGCCGCTTTCAGCCGAGACGCCTGCCCCTGTCAGCACGAACAGATGGTTCGCATTCGCGATCCAGTCACGCGCACGCGTCAGCGGCTGGCCGTCTGCGAATGCGCGTGGAATCATGGTCGCTAGCGCTTGGTAACGCCGACAGCGGCTCGCTGCCGGACAGATTCGAACAGACACACGCCGCTCGCGACGGACACATTCAGGCTTTCGACGCTGCCGAACATCGGGATATGCATCAGGCTGTCGCACGTATCGCGCGTCAGACGGCGCATCCCCTCCCCCTCGGCACCCATCACGAGCGCGATCGGACCTTCGAGCTTCGTTTCATACAGGCTTTCGGTGGCCGCATCGTCCGTGCCGATCACCCAAACGCCCGCTTCCTGCAATTCGCGAAGCGCGCGTGCGAGGTTCGTCACCGTGATGTACGGGACGGTTTCCGCGGCGCCGCTCGCCACCTTCGCCGCCGTTGCATTGAGGCCGACCGCGCGGTCGCGCGGCGCGATGACTGCATGCGCCCCCGCCGCATCCGCTACTCGCAGGCAGGCGCCGAGGTTGTGCGGATCGGTCACGCCGTCGAGCACCAGCAGCAGGGGTGGCCCCACGACTGAATCGAGCAGTTCGGCGAGGTTCTGCGCGAGCGCGACATCGCCCGCTCGGGCGACCACACCCTGATGACGGTCGCTGCCCGTCAGGCCCTGGAGCCGCTGGGCATCGGCCGCGATCGCACGCACCCCGAGCTTCTCAGCCTGTGCGAGAAAATCGAGCATCCGGCGATCGCGCCGGGTCGGGTCGTAGAGAATCTCCTCGATCGTCGACGCGTCATGCCGCATTCGGGCCGTGACCGCATGGAAACCGTAGAGAACCTTGAGACGCGCCATCGAGATGTTGTCCTTCAAATGAATAGAAATGATGTGGCTTTAACCTGAAGGCTTCAAGCCGGAGATTTCAGCCCGACCGGTTTAGCCCACACTGTTGCGGGGCATTGTGCCAGCACTAAACGTCCCTGTCAGACGGACGTCGCAGTGCCACACGCGGCCGGGTAGCCGACGGGGTGCTCGGATCCCGGGCGGGATCCAGGGCGGGTCCAAGGCAGCTCCGGTGCAGGACAGTCAGCATCATCGAGACGCATCGTGCCAGCGCCAAATGCCCCTGTCTGAGGGGCACCGCACGTTGTCTGGCGCCGCCGGCTGAAGTCCGCCAGCAGCGCGCCCGATCAATGCTTGCTGCTGCGTGTCCGTTTCTTGGCTGCCGGACTTGCCGCGCGCTTCTTCGCTGCCGGGCGGGATGAACGACCCGCCTCGGCGACCGGCGCCGAAGTTTGCTGCTGAGCCGGCTGACGCGAACCGCCGCGCTGCGGACGGCCTGCACCATTGAATTCGCGAATGGACGGGCCGCCAGTCGGGGCATCCGCGCGCTCGAGCGCCGCCGTGCGCTCCGGCTTGTCCGACGCACCGCGAGAGCCCTGCCCTGGCTTGACCGGCGTATCGCGAACCAGACGGAAATCGATCTTCCGCGCATCGAGGTCGACCCGGCTGACCTGGACCCTGACGCGATCCGACAGCCGGTAGCGAATGCCCGTGCGTTCGCCGCGCAGTTCATTCTTGACCTCGTCGTACTGGAAGTAGTCCGAGCCGAGCTCGGTGACATGGACGAGCCCTTCGATGAACAGCGAGTCGAGCTGCACGAAGATGCCGAACGACGTGACACCACTGACCATGCCGCCATATTCCTCGCCGAGCTTGTCACGCATGAAGTAACACTTGAGCCAGGCTTCAACGTCGCGAGACGCTTCATCGGCACGGCGCTCATTGGCCGAGCAGTGCATGCCGAGCTCTTCCCAGATCGCATTGGTCGAGCGCGCGCGACCGCGCGAGGTGTCGTCCTCGCGCTGCATGGCACGCGCGGCCGGCGACAGCGATGTGCTCAGCGTGACATCGTGCGAGAGTTCCGGGTGGTACTTGCGGCGTGAGAGGATCGCGCGGATCACGCGGTGAGTCAGCAAATCGGGATAGCGGCGAATCGGACTCGTGAAGTGCGCGTAGGCATCGTAGGCGAGCCCGAAGTGGCCGATATTGTCCGGATTGTAGACGGCCTGCTGCATCGAACGCAGCATCATCGACTGGAGCATCTGCGCATCGGGCCGCGTGCGGACCTGCGCCATCAGCGCCGCGTAGTCGCTCGCATGCGGCTTGTCGTTGCCGCCGAGCGTGAGGCCCATGCCGCGCAGGAAGGTGCGCAGGTTCGCGAGCTTTTCCTCGGTCGGTCCCGCGTGGATCCGATAGAGGCCCGAATGCTTGTTGCGCTTCATGAAGTCGGCCGCGCAAACATTGGCCGACAGCATGCATTCTTCGATCAGCTTGTGGGCATCGTTGCGCGTGCGCGGCACGATCTGCTCGATCTTGCCTTGCGCATTGCAGACGATGTACGTTTCAGTCGTGTCGAAGTCGATCGCACCCCGTTTCTGGCGCGCGTGTAACAGCGACTTGTACACACCGTAGAGATTCTGGAGATGCGGCAGCAGATGGGCGCGCTTTGCTGCTTCCGGCCCCTTGGTATTGCCGAGCACCGCCGCGACTTCCGTATAGGTCAGCCGCGCCGCCGAATGCATGACCGCCGGATAGAACTGGTAAGCCTTGACGTCGCCCTTGCTCGTGATGACCATGTCGCAGACCAGCACGCAGCGGTCGACTTCGGGATTCAGCGAACACAGGCCGTTCGACAGCTTTTCCGGCAGCATCGGAATGACCCGGCGCGGGAAATAGACCGAGGTGCTGCGTTCGAGTGCATCCGTATCGAGCGGGTCGTTCGGGGTGACATAGTGTGAAACATCCGCGATCGCGACCAGGAGACGGAAACCTTCGCCGCGTCCGACCTTGAGCGGCTCGCAATAGACTGCATCGTCGAAATCGCGCGCATCCTCGCCGTCGATCGTCACGAGCGGCACATCACGCAGGTCGACTCGATGAGTGAGATCCGCCGGGCGGACTTCGTCGGGCAGCTGAGCAGACTTGGCGATCGCGGCGGGACTGAATTCGTAGGGCACGCCGTACTTGCGCACCGCGATTTCGATTTCCATGCCCGGATCGTCGATCTCGCCGAGCACCTCGATCACGCGGCCGAGCGGCTGCGAATGGCGGCTCGGGAAATCCGTGATTTCGACACTGACCACTTGCCCGACCCGCGCCTTGCCCTGCGTGCGCGACGTGATGAGGATGTCGTGGCCGATACGCTTGTCTTCCGGCGCAACCAGCAAGACCCCGTTTTCGTTGAGCAGGCGGCCGATGACCTGGCGGTTCGCGCGGTCCGTGACCTCGACGATATGCCCTTCGGGGCGGCCGCGGCGATCGTAGCCGACGATGCGCGCGAGCACGCGGTCGTTGTGCATGACCTTTTGCATTTCCGAATTGACGAGAAACAAGTCATCCTGGCCATCATCACGGATCAGGAAACCGTAGCCATCGCGGTGGCCCTGTATCCGGCCCGCGACGAAGTTCGATGGGTGCGTGAGCAGGTAATAGCCGCGCTTGTCGAGCCGCAACTGGCCATCACGCTCCATCGCGCCGAGTCGCTTCAGGAAGCCTTCACGTTCCTGGCGCTTGATGGCGAGCGCTTCGGCGATGTCATTGGCCGCCAGGGGCGCTTCGGTCGTGCGCAGCACGCCGAGGATTTCCTCGCGGCTCGGGATCGGATAGGGGTATTTGCTCAAGTGCAGGTCGGCGCGTTTATAGAGGGTGGTGTAATGGCATGGAAAGACTGCAATCGATTCTATCACCAGCATCTCGCGCCAAAGCGCGGTGATGGCTTGCAGCGGGATTGAGGCCACGCGATTTTTCGGGATCGACGGCGGCCTTTTACGATTCGTCGAGAAAATGCGCCTGGCCTGTTGACAGCCGTTCGGAACCCCGGAATAATTGCGGCTTCTCTGAACGAACAACGGCACGTAGCAAGTAACAAGCCACGCAGTCGGTTCAGACGCAGTGCCCAGGTGGCGGAATTGGTAGACGCACATGGTTCAGGTCCATGCGCCGCAAGGTGTGGAGGTTCGAGTCCTCTCCTGGGCACCACAAGATAGTTTCAAGATTGTTCGAAAGACCCCGCAAAGCGTTCAGCCTGCGGGGTTTTTTGTTTTTGAACCCTCAGTTCGCTCCATGACGAGCCGCGGCATTTTCGTACGCCTTCCTGTGTGTCGGTCGCAGCGGTGGCATTGGAACATGGTCTCAACGCGAATCTCATTCACCGCTGGTCGCGCCAGCCCGAGGGCTAGGTGAGCGAAGCCGAAGTGATCCCTGCTCGCCTGGCGCGATCGAGCGGCTTCATGCCGCTGCGCTCAGTGCATCGTGTCTGCTTCGGCGCGCGCTCCTGCATCAGTGTCCCCCACCGGCGGCTGCGCAACAGGCGGTCGGTTCCCGCGGTTCCGCGCGAACGCCTCATCCGCATAACAAATCTTCGTCTGCCCATGCGGTGCCGGTTCGCCGTTCTCGTCGAGATTGACGAACACCATTTTCTCGACCGTCAGAATGCTCTTGCGCGTGATCTTGTTGCGGACTTCACAGCGCAGCGTGATCGACGTGTTGCCGAAGTGCGTCGCGATCATGCCGAGTTCGATGATGTCGCCTTGACGCGCCGAGCTGACGAAATTGATCTCCGACATAAACTTCGTGACCACGCGCTGGTTGTCGAGCTGGCAGATCGCATAGATCGCTGCTTCTTCGTCGATCCAGCGCAGCAGGCTGCCGCCGAACAGCGTGCCATTCGGGTTCAGGTCTTCGGGCTTGACCCATTTGCGGGTATGAAAATTCATCGGGCGTCCATCCTTGAAAGTGGCGGTCCTGATGCAAAGGCATTAGGGTTAACGCTAGGCCTGGTGCGAATATAAGGGTTTTCCCTAGCATTTGGCAAGGACGACAAAAAAGCCGGCTCGAGGCCGGCTTGCTGATAGCACACGGTTTTCGGCCCAGAGGGCGGCAAGCCTACGCTGGAACCTGATGCTCAGTACGCTGCATCGATTCGCGCGCGCTGAAGCGCTCATACCATGCGGCAAGCGTGGTATGTCGGCGCCAGCCTTCGTCCGGAAAGCGCAGGTCGAGGTAGGCCAGCGCGCACGCAATCGAGATCGTGCCGATATCGACGCGCTCGCCAAAACCCGGCGCCCACGATTCGAGCCGGGCAAGCGCCGATGTCACCTTCTCGTGCTGGCCACGCTGCCACGGTTTGAAAAACATCTCGTCCGGCCGCATCACTCGCTCGTAACGCATCAGCAGCGCCGCATCGAGAAGACCGTCGGCAAGCGACTGCTCGGTCAGCCGTTCCCAACGCGCGGCGCCCGGGGCCGGAAACAGGCGATTGCCACCCGCGAGCGCGTCGAGATACTCGCAAATCACCCGGCTGTCGTAGAGCACCATGCCGTCGTCGGTGAACAGCGTCGGCACCTGGCCGAGCGGATTGGTCGCGACAATGGTCTGGTCGCGCGTCACGGGGTTCGCCGCCGAGGGCAGTCGTTCCATCTCGAAACCCAGTTCCGCACCGGCCACGAGCACCTTGCGAACAAACGGGGAAGTCGGCGAGTAGTGAATCTTCATTTTCGTCCTTTCGTACGATCAAAAAGAGGGTGCAGCTGTCACGACATCGGCTTGACCGTGCAGCATGTGTTCCGCGCCCGGCGATGGTTCAGAAAGCCGCTTGTCAGACCGCCATCGGCCTCGAGAATCCTACCAGCCACACTAGGAAGCTGCATCCGACAGAAACAAACCGATCGGCTCGCAATATCCCCGGCCGCGAGAAGCCCCAGCCGTCGCGAAGATCTTCAAGCTCGCCCGACACTCGCAGGGCAGGACATCTGTAATCGCGCCGAGCACACGCTCCGTATCGGCGACGAATACATCTCCACACTACCCCTGCGCGACTGAAACCTAAACTACACAACCCCAAGCATATCCTTCAACTGTGCCGCCTTTGACCGGCTTACCGGCACGAGCGTCTGATCCGCGTCAGCCATGACTAGGTTGACGCTCTCTTCCGCCTTGACCAGTTCGACCGCATACGGAAGGCTGACGATATGACTGCGGTGGACACGCAGATAAATGCTGTTATCCAATCGAAGCTCGAGATCGGCCAGCGACAAGTTGGAGAGGTAGCGGTCATCCTTCGTGACGATCGTCGTGTAATGACCATCGCCCTGGAAACGGACGATGTCCTTCAGATCGATCAAGATCATCCGGTTCTTTCGATAGACGGGAATCTTGAACAGCCGGCGTGGTGCGGGCGCATGGTCCCGGCTCCCCGAATACGGTTCGGCCGGCTCGGCCGGTTCGGTCGTGATATCGGTCACGTCGTAGAAGATCATGCACGTACCGCATACCCCATGACGGTCGGCCATTTTGGAAACCTTGATCATCAATATCCTGTCCGGGATATTGATCATCATCGCGACAGGCGGCGGTGATTTCACCGGGCACCCCCCCGCGTCCTGCGATTGCAGCAAGAAGCGCAGCTTGTCGCGGCTCTTCTCCGGATGCAACTGCACCACGTCAATGCCGTACAGGCTGTCCTGCGTGACGCCCAGCGACTGCTCTGCCGCCGGCCCCAGGATCTGCAACGCAACGTCGTTGAATGCCGTCACATGCCCCTGCGTATCCAGCCAGACCATGCCGGGATTGAACTGCTCCAGTTTGTGCTGGAAGGTCTCATTGCGGCGCGGCTCCGACGACGGCGTCGGTATCGAGGAGTGCTCCAGCGGGTTCATCAGTGTCTCCGAGAAACCTCGGCCTTCAGGCCGGGGAGATAAGGAGACGGTTTTTGTGTTGTTTCCGTTCTCCAGTTGACTGGGGGTTTGTCCGTCGCTTCCCGAATTCACGCAAGCTTTTACATAGTTGACGCAGGAAAAACCGGTCTTCGTGAAATCGCGTTGAATTGCTGCGCCGCGTTGTGAAATTCTCGGTTTTTCTGTACTCCCCCGCTACCCCGTAAACCCGGTGTTTGCGCCGCGATCAGGCACGAGGGTACGCAACTGGCTAGCCGGCGTTCACGCTCGCCAACCGCATTTGGCGCAGCCGTTCCACCGTTGAAGCACGGCCGTTGAATTGCGGCATCGCATTGTGAAATGCTCAGTCGTTGGTGTCCAAACAAAACAAGGAGACATACGTGATACCGCGCCCCTTCGAATACCACGTTCCCCGTACCCTTGCGGAAGCAATCTCGCTGCTGAACCAATATGGCGACACCGCAAAGCTGCTGGCCGGCGGCCACAGTCTGCTGCCGATGATGAAGCTCCGTTTCGCCGAGCCGGGTCACCTGATCGACCTCGGAAAGCTCACCGAGCTTAAGGGTATTCGCGAGGTCGGCGATGAAATCCGCATCGGCGCGATGACGACGGAAAACGAGCTGATCGGCTCGAAGGTATTGCAGGAAAAGTGCCCCTTGCTCATCGAGGGCGCCCGCCAGATTTCAGATCCGCAAGTACGGTACCGGGGCACGATCGGTGGCGATATCTCCCATGGGGATCCCGGCAATGACCACCCCACGCTGATGATCGCGCTGGATGCCTCGTTCGTGTTGGTCGGCGAGCATGGCGAACGCGTCGTGGCGGCCGACGGTTTTTTTCTCGGCACCTATATGACGCAACTCGAACCCGGCGAGATCATGACCGAAATCCGCATTCCGACCCCTGCGGCGGGAACCGGCTGCTGCTACGCGAAGCTCAAGCGCAAGACCGGCGACTTCGCGACCGCCGCCACCGCCGTCACGCTTCGCATGAACCGCGAAGTCGTCGCAGACGTTCGCATCGTCCTGACCAATGTCGCACAGTGCTCGCTTCGCGCGCTCGCCGCGGAACAAGCGCTGCGAGGCAAACCGCTCGATGACGAACATATCGCCGAAGCCGCGCGGCTGGCCATGAGCGTCTGCGAACCGGCAGAGGACTTGCGAGGGGACATCGAATACAAGACGGCGATGGCGGGCGAGATGACGCGGCGCGCACTGAGCACCGCCCTTGCGCGGGCAACGCATTGAAAGACGTACCCAACCTGCATCGAGGGGACCCGAGATGAGCAAGAAGATCATGGTGTCGTTCAAGCTGAACGGCACACAAACGGATGTCGTCGTCGAGCCGCGCGAATTGCTTATTCACACGTTGCGTGAGAAGTGCCTCCACACGGGGCCGCATATCGGCTGTGAGACGTCCCACTGCGGCGCGTGCACGGTGGACGTGAACGGCATGTCAGTCAAGTCCTGCACCATGCTCACGGTTCAGGCCGAAGAGGCGGAGTTGCTCACGGTGGAGGGGCTCGCGAAAGGCGGCGAGTTGCATGCGTTGCAGGAAGCCTTTATGCAGGAACATGGCCTGCAATGCGGCTTTTGCACGCCGGGCATGCTCATACGCGCTTACCGGCTGTTGCAGGAAAACCCGAATCCGAGCGAAGAGGAAATCCGCTACGGGATGTCGGGCAATCTCTGCCGTTGCACCGGCTACCAGAACATCGTGAAAGCGGTGCAGTACGCCAGCGCCAAGCTGCGTGGCGAAACGGTCACGACCTCGCATCCGCTCATGGCGGAAGTCTCAGCGCACTGACACCGGGAGAAACGCAATGGGAAATATCGACGCCAATCTCGATCGCCTCGCTGCGCTGGAAGGCATGGGCTGCTCGAGGAAACGCCGCGAGGATCCGCGCTTCATCCAGGGCAAGGGCACCTATGTCGACGACGTCAAGATGCCCGGCATGCTGTTCGGCGTGATGGTACGCAGCCCTTACGCGCATGCACGGGTACTGAAGATCGACAAGACGCGCGCGCTCGCCCACCCCGGCGTGCACGCCGTCCTCACCGCCGACGACCTCAAGCCGCTCAAGCTCCACTGGATGCCCACACTCGCGGGCGATGTCCAGGCCGTGCTCGCCGATGAGAAAGTCGTCTTCCAGAACCAGGAGGTCGCGTTTGTCGTGGCCGACGATCGCTACGTCGCGGCTGATGCGGCCGAGCTGGTCGAAGTCGAATATGAAGAACTGCCGGTGGTCATCGATCCGCTGAAGGCGCTCGCACCCGACGCGCCCGTGATTCGCGAGGACATCCGCGACAAGCAGACGGGTGCGCACGGCGCCCGCTCGCACCCGAACCACATCTTCACCTGGAATGTCGGCGACAAGGACAAGACCGCGCGCGTCTTCGACAATGCGGACGTCACCGTCAGGCAGGAGATGCTGTATCCGCGCGTGCATCCCTGCCCGCTCGAAACCTGCGGTTGTGTGGCCTCCTTCGACAAGGCGCGTGGCGACCTGACGGTCTACATCACATCACAGGCGCCGCATGTCGTACGCACGGTGGTGGGCATGCTGTCTTCGATTCCGGAATCGAAAATCCGCATCATCTCGCCGGATATCGGCGGCGGTTTTGGCAACAAGGTCGGGGTCTATCCCGGCTACGTGGTGTCGATTGTCGCCTCGATCGTGCTGGGACGCCCCGTCAAGTGGATCGAATCGCGCGCCGAGAACCTGAGCACCACCGCGTTTGCACGCGACTATCACATGACCGGCGAACTCGCCGCGGACAGCAGCGGCCGCATCAAGGCGCTGCGCGTACACGTCGTTGCCGATCACGGCGCCTTCGATGCGTGTGCGGACCCGACCAAGTGGCCCGCCGGCATGTTCCATGTCTGTACCGGCTCTTATGACATACCCAATGCCTTCGTATCGGTCGACGGCGTCTATACCAACAAGTTTCCGGGCGGTGTCGCCTACCGGTGCTCGTTCAGGGTGACGGAGGCGGTGTACCTGATCGAACGCATGGTCGACGTGCTTGCGCAAAAGCTGGGCATGGACAAGGCTGAGATCCGCCTGAAGAATTTCATCCGCAAGGATCAGTTTCCGTTCTCCACACCGCTCGGGCTCGACTACGATTCGGGTGACTACGAGCCTGCGCTCAGGAAAGTGCTGGCCGCCGTCGACTACCCTGCCTTGCGCGCCGAGCAGACGGCACGGCGCGCGGATGCAAACGCCGAGTGGCTGATGGGAATCGGCATCGCGACCTTTACGGAAATTGTCGGCGCGGGGCCATCGAAGATGTGCGACATCCTGGGCGTCGGCATGTTCGATTCGTGCGAGATCCGCGTGCATCCCGATGGTTCGGCCATCGCCCGCATGGGTACGATCACGCAGGGCCAGGGGCATCAGACCACCTATGCGCAGATCATCGCATCCGAGGCCGGCATACCCGCGTCGGTGATCACGGTCGAAGAAGGCGATACGTCCACCGCGCCTTATGGACTCGGCACCTACGGATCGCGCTCCACGCCGGTCGCCGGTGCGGCGGTCGCGCGAGCGTCGCATAAGATTCGCGAGAAGGCCCGGCAAATCGCCGCCCATCTGCTCGAAGCCAGCCCGGACGATGTCGAATTCGATCTCGACCGCTTCGTGCTCAAAGGCTCGCCCGAGCAGTTCAAGACGATCAAACAGGTCGCCTGGGCGGCCTACCACAACGTGCCGGAAGGAATGGAGATGGGGCTCGAAGCGGTCGATTACTACGATCCGCCCAACTTCACGTTCCCGTTCGGCGCGTATGCGTGTGTACTCGAGGTCAACCGCTTTACGGGCGAAACACGGGTGCGGCGCTTCTACGCGCTCGACGACTGCGGCACCCGCATCAATCCGATGATCATCGAAGGCCAGATCCATGGTGGCCTGACCGAGGGTTTCGCCGTAGCGATGGGACAGGAACTGCCTTACGACGAAGCCGGCAACCTGCTCGGAGGCACGCTGATGGACTACTTCATTCCCACCTCGTTTGAAACGCCTCATTGGGAAACAGACTTCACCGTGACACCCTCCCCCCATCATCCGATCGGTGCGAAGGGCGTGGCCGAGTCACCGCACGTCGGCTCGATTCCGTGCTTTACCTCGGCGATGGTCGATGCGTTCGCGCATCTCGGTGTCACGCATATGAACATGCCCCACAACGCGTATCGCGTGTGGCAGCAAAGCCGTTCGCTCGGGCTCGCACGGCAGTAGCACGGGAGACTGGAGAACTCGGACAGACAAAGGATGATTCAATGAAAGTCGTCATCGAAAAGGTATTTCCTTTGGCATCCACGGCGGATGCGGCATGGCAATGCCTGCAGGACATCGAAGCGGTAGGCAACTGCATGCCGGGCGCGAGAATTACGGAGCGTGTCGACGCGACTCACTACAAAGGCACGGTCACCGTGCGAGTCGGGCCAGCCATGATGTCCTTCAGAGGCAATATCGAAGTCGTTGGCCTCGACGCGGCGCTTCACACCTTGCATCTGGTCGGAAAAGGCTCGGATTTGACGGGCACGTCCGGCGCGTCGATGGACCTCGTCGCAACCGTGCAGGCCAGTGGCGCGAGTTGCGAACTGGTCGGAAAGAGCGAAGTCACGATGAGCGGCAAAGCGGCTGCGTTCGGAGGCCGAATGATGAACACCGTGGCGGACCAGATACTCAAGCAGTTCGTTGCCAACTTTGCCGCGTTGGTAGAGGCCGAGAGCATCGCGCAGGATTCACCCTCATCTGGCGACCCGGTGGTGGGAGCGGTGGAGATAGCTGGAGCGGCAGCCGCTTCGCCCGTCCCAGCTTCAGCCCCAGCTTCCGGCCTAGCCCCAGCCACGGCTTCAGCTCCAGCTCCAGCCACCGAGTTGAACGGCCTCGCGCTTGCGTGGGCCATCTTGCGTGACTGGCTGCGCGGACTGCTCTCGCGCAAGACGGCCTGAGCGGCGAGATCGTCATGTTCACTGACCGCATGAGCGATGTGCTGATCCTGCAGCAACGGCTCGACCATCACGGCTATATTGCCGAACGCAGCCTGGCGGCCACACTGCTGCTGACGATGGAAATGCGGCGGCCCGTGCTGCTGGAAGGCGAGGCCGGTGTCGGCAAGACGGAAGTCGCCAAGGCACTCGCGCGGCTCTCAGGCACGCGCCTGATCCGGCTTCAATGCTATGAGGGCCTCGACGTCCATTCGGCGCTTTATGAGTGGAACTATCAGCGCCAGTTGCTCGCGATCAAGCTGCTCGAGCAGGACGACCGGCCGGTACCGGACAAGGAACAGGATATTTTTTCCGAACGCTATCTGCTCAAGCGGCCCCTGCTCGAAGCGATCACGACGACGCCCGCCCCTGTTCTGTTGATAGACGAAATCGACCGCACGGACGAAGCGTTCGAAGCCTATCTGCTGGAACTGCTGTCGGACTTCCAGATCTCGATCCCCGAACTCGGTGTGATTCGCGCTGTCGAGCGGCCGGTCGTGGTGCTGACGTCCAACGGAACCCGCGAGATTTCCGATGCGCTGCGTCGCCGCTGCCTGTATCACTACGTCGACTATCCGAACTTCGAGAAAGAACTCGCGATCGTGCATGCGCAAGCGCCGGACATGCCTGCGAAACTGGCGCAACAGGTGGTCGAGTTCGTGCAGGCGGTCCGGCAGATGGACATCCAGAAAAAGCCCCGCATCGCCGAGACGCTCGATTGGGCAGCGGCGCTCCTGCGCGTGGGCGTAAGCGCCCTCGATTCGGACGGGATCGACCGGATCATGGATACGCTGTCCGCGCTGGTGAAGACACGCGAGGACCAGGCGGGCCTCACGCGGCCTGTCGTCGAAAAACTGGCGGCCGCATGTTGACCGATATCCACAGCGCCGCCCGCACGGCGTCACCCGACCTGGCAGAAGCCATGACGTCCCGCTACGTCGGGTTCGCCGGATGGCTGCGTACAAACGGTTTCCAAATCACGAGCAGCGACGTGACCGCATCGATGGAGGTCGCGCAGCGCGTGGGGCAGTTCGACCCGCTGCTGTTGCGCTGGAGCCTGCGCGCGTGGCTCTGCTCGCGTGCCGAAGAGTGGCGGCGTTTCGATGCACTTTTCGATGCCTATTTCCTCGCACCGAATCGCCGTGCGCTTGTCCAAACGCGGGCGGGTGGTGTGGGCAGCATCGCACCCGATCGCGACGGTGCCGCGCGTGACGACAGCGATGGCATGCCGCTGTCCCTGGCCGGTGACGGCGCCGATGCCGCGCTTGCGGGCGGTAAAACGGCCGAGCATGGCATGAGCCGTGAAGCGTCGCTCATGCACGCGGATTTTCGTCATCTGAACCAGCCCGACGAATTGTTCGCCATCGATGAGGCGATCAGGCGCTTCGTCCAGAAACTGCGCGGCGTGCAGGTGCGTCGCGAGCGACGTGCGGTGTCCGGTCGCACGATCGACATGGCGCGCACCATCCGCCTGAGCGTGCCTCACGGCGGCATGCCGCTGGAACTCGCGTGGCGCCGCAAGCAGCGCGTGCGCCCGCGCATTGTTCTGCTGCTCGACGTCAGCCGCTCGATGAGCCTGTACAGCTTCTTCTTCCTGCGGCTGGCCAGGGTCATCAGCACGCGCTTGTCCGACGTCCATTGCTTCATCTTCCACACCCAGCTCGTCGGCATTGCGCAGGCGCTGCGCGATCCCGATCCGTGGCGCTCGCAGGAACGGCTGCAACTTCTCTCCGCGGGCTGGGCGGGTGGCACGCGCATCGGCGACAGTCTCGAAGAATTCAATCAGCGACACGCAGCCGCGTTGCTGCATTCCCGGACCGCCGTCGTGATCGTCAGCGATGGCTACGATGCGGGCGAACCCGCGCGCCTGCAGCAAGCGCTGCGCAGAATGCGGTGCCGCTGCCGGTATCTGGTCTGGCTCAATCCGCTTGCCAGTCGCCCCGGCTTCACGCCGAGCAGCGCCGGCATGAGGGCCGCCATGCCTTACATCGATCTGTTGGCCGGCGCAGGCGATCTCGCCAGTCTCGAGCGCGTACTGCCACAAGTGTTGTCCATACTGCAATGAGCCCCGCCATGAACCCGACCGGCCATTCTGAAAACCACTCGGCGCTCAATGCCGATGAGCTGCTCCAGCTCGAACAGCGGCTCGCTCAAGAGGCGCGCTTGTTCGCCGTGGCCACCGTGATCCGGACGCAGCCGCCCACGTCGACATGGGTCGGCGCGCAAGCGCTGGTCGAAAGCGACGGCACCCTGCACGGCTGGATCGGCGGGGGCTGTTCAAGGGCGATCGTGGTCCAGGCCGCGCAGGAATCGATGCGCTCAGGACAGCCGAAGCGCGTTCGCATCAGTAACTCGGAAGGAGCGTCGGAACCCGGCGTGGAGCATCACGCCATGCCGTGCGCAAGCAACGGCACGATCGAACTCTTCATTCAGCCATCCGTGCCCGCGCCGTCGGTCCTGGTGTTGGGATCGACGCCGACCGCCCTCGAAGCCTGCGTGCTGGCGCAACGAATGGGGCTGCGCGTCTATGCCGCGGCCAGTGTGACCGAGCCGTTTGCCCCGCTCGGATTGTCTCGGGTCATCTTCGGTTTCGATAGCGAAGCGTTCGGCCTGTTGAGGCCTCGACTGATTCTCATCGCCACGCAGGGCGATGGCGATGAGGAGGCACTTGAAGCGGCCTTACGTACATCGGCATCGGCTGTGTTGCTGGTCGCGAGCCAGCGCAAGGCGGATAGGTTGCGCGAAACGATGCGCGAGCGCGGCATCACTGCCGAACGGCTCGCCGCACTCCATGCACCGGCCGGGCCTCGTATCCATGCGCGCACGCCGCAGGAGATCGCGCTTGGCGCGGTAGCAGGGTTGGTGATGCTGCGTCGCGTGCTGGAGCAGGACGCGGCGGAGGCATCGAATGCACTTGCGACCGCAGCCGAGGTATTGCCGCCTGTGCCGCCCTGCGAATCGATGGCATCGGTCGAGCCCCCACCGCGCTACGTCAATCCGGTGTGCGGGATGGTGGTCGATATGGCATCGGCGAAACATGTCGTCGAATTCGGCGGGCAACGCTTTTATTTCTGCTGCGACGGCTGCAAGCTCGAATTCGAGGGCACGCCCGAAAAGTACCTCGGGATCGTGCACGATGCGCAACGGCGGGCCCCCGTATGAACGAGCCAGGCACCACGCGTGCGCGGCACGCCGCGCTGTCCTTTTCCGCCGTCGTACTTGCCGCGGGCATGTCGACGCGGATGCCCGGCAAACACAAGCTCTTGCTACCCATCGACGGACAGCCCGCGGTCAGGCGCACCGTGAGCGCACTGATTGCGGCCGGTCCCGAGGAGATCGTGATCGTGACTGGCTTCAATGCCCACGCCATCGTCGATGCACTCAACGACTTGCCGGTGAGATTCCAGTTCAACCCACACTACGAGGAAGGACAGGTGACGTCGGTCGCCGCCGGCGTCGCCGCGCTCAACGCACCATGCAGTGTCGTGCTGGTGTGCCTGGCCGATCAGGTCCTGCTTTGTCCCGACGACTATCGTGAACTGATCGATGCCTACGGTGCGATGCCGCGCGGATCGATCCTGGTGCCCACATGCAATGGACAGCGCGGCAACCCCGTCGCGTTTTCGGCAAGCTATGCCACGGAGGTCATCAGCGGGCATGTGAACCCCGGGTGCAAAAAGCTGATCGCCGAGCATCCGGATGAAGTCTTCGTCCACGAAGCCTTGCACGATCGCTTCGCGCTCGACATGGATACGCCGGAGGACTACGCACGCGTCCTGACACGGCTTGGACTTGGGGGCGTGACAATCGCCGTCGAACCGCGGGCAACGACTTGACCCACGGCGGCATGCCTTCTCGGCACTTGCAGCGTCCTGCCCCGCACGACTTGATCCTCCGCAAGCTGCATGGTCCTGCCTTTCCACTCAGGAGGCCTCGAGCATGCTTTCAAGACGTATGGGAAGGTGTCGTATCCGCTTGCCGGTCGCATGAAAGACTGCGTTGGCGATCGCGGGGGCTACGCCCACGAGGGCGATTTCCCCGACCCCCTTCACCCCCAACACATTCACATGGACATCGTGCTCGTCGATGAAGTGGACATCCATGGCCGGGATGTCCAGATTCACCGGCACCAGGTAGTCAGCCATATGCGCATTCACAGGGCGTCCATCCCGGGCATCCAGAACGGTGGACTCCATGAGTGCCATACCCATGCCTCCGATCATGCCACCGGTACATTGACTCTTCGCCAGCCGTGGATTGACGATGTGCCCGGCACCATATGCGCCTGTCATCCTGCGCACCTGAATCGTCAGGACGTCCGGGTCGACGGCCACCTCGACGAACACGGCGCCAAAAGCGACCATGGTGAATTTCTGCGCGACCGAAGTGTCACGCGAGCCCACGGCCGTCACCTCGACAGGCTCGTTGCCAAGCAGGGGCACGACATCCCTATAGGCGAGACCAGGGCCGTCCTGCTCGCGCGCACGGACGCGGCCCTCACTCCATTCGAGCTCGCCGGGCTGCATGCCAGACAGAGCAGAGCCGGGCCTGGACGTCAGTTGACTTGCGATCTCGGCCTGTAAGGCCTGGCAAGCAGCGTAAACAGCGGAACCTACCGAAGCCATCGTCATTGAGCCACCATGCGGCGGTGTCGGAGGATAGTTGGACTGTCCCAGACGAAACTTCACGTGATCCATCGGCACGCCGAGCACGTGTGCCGCCACCTGTGTCATCGAAGTGTAGGTACCCGGCCCCATGTCGCTGGAAGCCGTCTCGATCTCGAACATTCCGTCGCCGAGCATCCGCGCACATGCTTCAGCCGGAGCAAAAAAGACCGGATAGGCGGCCGAAGCCATCCCCCATCCCACGAGCAGACGAGCGTCACGCATTGAACGAGGTGCGAACTGACGCTGTGACCAGCCGAAGTGCTTCGCACCCACGTCGTAGCATTGCAGCAGCGACCTGCTCGAAAAAGGCAAACCGGAGCCTTCATCGATTTGCGGTTCATTGCGGCGTCGCAACTCCAGCGGGTCGATCTTGAGCGCGTAAGCCAATTCATCCAGCGCCGCTTCGATCGCGAATACTCCGCTCGCCTCGCCGGGCCCGCGCATGTGCGTCGGGGTACTCGTATCCATTGGGAGGAGCCGGTAACGGGCGCGAAGACTGGGGCACGAGTACATATAGTGCGTGGCCGATGTCAGCGCCTCGGCGTGCTGCTCGTAGCGGCTCGTCTCTGCCGTTCCCTCATGCACGAGGCTCAGGAGCTTACCGTCGGGTGTCGCGCTCAATGAAATCCGCTGCACCGTGCGAGGACGATGCCCCGTCGTATGAAAGGACTGGCGTCGCGAGAGGACGAGCTTGACCGGCCGCTCGATCAGCTTCGCAGCAATGGCCGCGAGCGTCACATGGGGCCATGTCCTCAGACTCGTCCCGAAAGCGCCGCCGACGAACGGGCAGATCACCCGCACATTCTCCGGGGGCAAACCGAAGATCGCGGCGATCTCCGCTTGCTCGTTCACTACGAACTGGCTCTTGCTCCATAGCGTCAGTTGCTCGCCTTGCCAATGGGCGACCGTGGCGTGAAGCTCGATCGGCGTGTGATTCTCGCGCGAGATGTCATATTCGGCATCGACGGTAACCGCTCCAGCGACGGGGGCCGCCAGTGCGTTACCACGCGACTTGTCAGCCTGCCTCGTCCCCAGCGCCTCCGGCAGAATCTCGATTGCCCGGGGGTCGTGCGGATCGACGACGGGCGTTTGCGCGTCGTAACTGACGCGAAGCGCCAAAGCGCCGCGCTCCGCGTCGTCCAATGTATTCGCGATCACGACGGCCACAGGCTGACCATAGAAGCGAACCTGGTCATCCTGAAGCACGTGAAGGCGTTCGCCAGCCGCGGGATCGATAAACCCCTTGTGTGGCCGGTAAGCGAGGCGCGGTGCGTTCAGGTGGCTGATGACACTGACTATTCCGGGCAGTTCGAGCACCGGCTGTACATCGATGGCGGTGACGCGGCCGAGCCCGACTGCCGCCCCTACGACCACTGCGTAAGCCTGGTTCGGCTGGTTGAAGTCGGCGGCATACTGTGCGAGCCCAGTCACTTTCGCGTGCCCGTCGATACGTTTTTCCGCGCTTGAGATCAACGTGTTCACGATTGGACCTCGCTAGCCATTTCGAGCGCGCGTATGACCGTACGCTCCAGCAATCCGACCTTGTATCGATTGCCTGACAAGGGGACGGTGCCGTCCTTCGCCATACGGCCTGCTGCCTCGAAGACAGTCCGGCCGGGTTTTTTCCCGGCGAGAACTTGCTCGCAGGCACGCATGCGCCATGGCTTGGTTCCCACGCCTCCGCATGCAATGCGAGCATCGTGGATGACGCCTTCAACGATGTCCAACGCCGCGGCCGTCGACACAAGCGCGAACTCATAGGATGCGCGATCACGCACTTTCAGATATCGAGCGTGCCGTGCATGGTTGCCTCCTGGCACCCGTATGTCGATGATCAGTTCGCCCGGCACAAGCATATGCTCCAGATGAGGCGTGGTTCCGGGAAGTCGATACAGCGCTTCGACCGGAAACGACCGCTCGCCATCCGAACCTCGCACGCGCATGGTTGCCTCCAGTGCCACCAGCGAGACGGCCAGGTCCGATGGATGGGTCGCAACACAGTGAGCACTGCCGCCCAGAATCGCATGGCCAGCATTGAGTCCGTCGATCGCGGCACAGCCGGAGTCAGGGACACGCTTGTTGCACGGCGCGTCCAGCATGCGGAAGTAAGGACAACGCACCCGCTGCAGCAGGTTGCCCCCAATGGACGCCATGTTGCGCAGCTGAGGCGACGCCCCCTCGACAAGCGTTTCCGCAATCAGCGGTTGCAGCCGGCGAACGACGTGATCTGCTGCCACATCGGACATTCGCGCCAAAGCACCGATGATCAGATCGCCTTCGTCTTCGCGGATATAGTCCAGCGGAACGGCATTGATGTCGATGAGCCGCTCTGGCCGTTCCACTTCCTCACGCATCAGGTCGATGAGCGTAGTGCCACCGGCGATGTAGCGTCCGCCTGACAGGGCGGCCTCGATGGCTTCGCTTTCGTTCAGCGCGTGTTGCATGGAAAAGGGGAGCATGATCTAGCCTCGACCTGCTGTTTCGGCGATGGCGTCGACGATACCGGGATAGGCTCCACATCGACAAATGTTGCCACTCATCCAGAATTGAATTTCCTCCCGTGAACCTGCGTGGCCCTCGGCGATGCAAGCTACGCCCGACATGATCTGCCCTGCCGTGCAGTAACCGCACTGAAATCCCTCGTGCTCGATGAAGGCGGTTTGCAACGGATGAAGTTGGCCGTCTTTCTCCAAGCCTTCGATCGTTGTGATCACGGCTCCATTGTGCATGGACGCCAGTGTCAAACACGATACAACGCGGCGCTCGTTCAACAACACGGTGCATGCGCCACATGCGCCCTGGTTGCATCCCTTCTTTGTTCCGGTCAGGCCGAGTTTTTCGCGCAGCACGTCGAGTAGCGATTGGCGCGTATCGACGATCAGTTCCTTCATCTCACCGTTGATTTCCAAACGAATCAACACCAGTGAATTGACGCCGGTGGTCTTGCTGATCGGGATGTTCTGGAAGGCTTCGGGGCTACTCTTCGGGCTCCCCGGTAGCGTTTGAGTGGCATTCGAGGAATCTGTATCGTCCATGAGTCACCTCCTGTTCATGGCGTAGCAATCGCTTGATTGACCCGGCCTACCCCCAGGTCGTCGCCGACTACTCGAACACGTTCGCCGACAACGGCCGGGCAAAAAGCAGGACGCGGGCCAGCCCGAGTTTAGTCGCAGGACTGCTTATCTCCCGACCGGAGAGGTTGTGATGAATCGCCAGAACGGCCTGCTTCGGGTCGAAGCAGATCATGCACAATGACACCTCGTGCCGTCGAGTGCGCGCTTCAGTTCTTTTCCGCTAGCTCTACATTATTTTTCACGGACGTGACACCGGCGACGGATTGCGCGCTATTTCCGGCAAGTGCGATCTGTCCTTGTTCGGGCACTGTCCCGTTCAAGGTGACCACACCGTTCTTGGCAAGCACGGTAATCCCGCTCGAAGTCAGGCCCTTGGTTTTGGTGAGCGCATGGCGGACACTTTTCGCCAGTGCGTGATCCTGCTGTTTCGGCGTGCCTTCAGTCGATGTACCGGCAGCGGGTGTGGATGGGGAATCGCCCTCGGCGCCATTGGCTGCGCCGATGGACATCGTGACGAGGGCGGCTCCGACCATCAGGACACTAAATCGAGTTTTCATGGCATGGACCTTGTCTGAAAGTAAGGGTACCTCCGAGCTGACCGACCGAGACATCCGGACTGCCGAAGCGGTCTGCTTCATCAGCACAACTAATACCTTGAATGACACAGTTGCCAGTCAAATTGAACTTGCACAAAGCCTGGATTGCAGGCGTTTGTTCCGTGGCGGTCGGTTGCTTCAGTCAAGGTTTCCGACACGCAGCGCCTGGATCGTCCCGATTGCGTGATGCCCCGGTACGTCATCGCCACCGAGCCGTTCGTCGAACCACGTTACCGAAATCATAGGCAAGAATGCGGTCGTGGGCACGGACGATTTCACGCCGATAATTGGCGACAGCCAGATTCCTGAAAGGTACGCGTCCCGGACAATTGGCGACCGTGTTCTGCGCGCGCGAGCCCGACTCGCAGACGCCGCGCAGGGATGCTTCCGAATGAGCGGACTCGCAAAGCGGGCATCGATCAAGAAGCGAGGAATGTGCCCGGTCCCCGCATCGTTGGTGAGGCAATCTTGACCGAAGCCATGTCGTCCTGGTACGTCAGGCGGTGGTTCTTGCAGCCATGTGGCAATCGAGCGCCTTCAAGAACAGCCCCGCAACAGCCATTCCCGCAAGACGGCCCCTCCCGCTGTTGACGACGACGGTGCCCTGTCGCGCAATGACTGCAAGTCGACCTTCGCGTGCGCGAGTTCAACGGCATGGCCGACCAGCCAGCTCTCTATCGCACTCGCACATGCCTCGATATGAAACTGGAGCGCCAACGTGCGCGGCCCCATCGAGAAGGCCTGGTTCTCGTAGAGCGCCGTCGAGGCCAGGCGTTCGGCCCCCTGCGGCAGATCGAAGGTGTCGCCGTGCCAGTGCAGGACCGGCACCCCGCCGGACAGCGGAGCGAGCATCGAGCGCGAACCTGCTTCGGTCAGTGTCACTTCGCCCCAACCGATCTCTTTTTGTGAGCCGGCATAGACCTTCGCACCACCCACTCGCGCGATCAACTGCGCCCCGAGACAGATCCCGAGCAGCGCGCGGTCCGACTTCAGACGCTGCTCGATCAGCGCGAGTTCGTGACGAAGAAACGGATATTTGTCTTCCTCATATGCGCCGATCGGACCGCCGAGAACCACGACGACATCGGGCGAATCGATGTCGAGCCCCTTCAAGGCATCTGTCGGGGCCTCGACATATTCAATACGGTAGCCCGCTTCGACAAAGACTTCTTCAAACGTCCCCAGGCCTTCAAATGCCACATGACGAATGGCAAGAACATGCTTCATTGCTTGAACCTCTCGTTGAGAGCCATCAGGCTCCAGCGAATGATACAAAAACCTCGGACGGATTGGGGTCTCGTCCGAGGATTTGTATCGGGTCAGGGATCATATGCGGATCCCCGCCTAGCCTTCAGGCAACGGCATGCCAACTCGCCTCTATTCCCTGACGAGCCCCGCATCCGACAGAGCGCATAGCGCAAGCGCGGACAGATCGTGATCGGGGCCGGCACCTCGCGCGCGTGCGGCGAGGAAGCGGTCGTGGACAAAACTCGCAAGCGGCAGCGGAACAGCCAGTGTCTCGGCGGCGGCCAGCATCAGGCGGTTGTCCTTCTGACATAGTGGCAGGGAAAAACCGGCTGGTTGAAAACGCTGCTGCGCGATCATTGCACCATAGATCTTGTACGCCGGCGCATTGAAGGAGGCATTCGTCAGCAGTTCGACCAGGCGCGACGGATCGATCCCGCCCTTCTCCGCCACCGCACAGGCTTCGCCCATCGTCTCGACGATGACCGACAGCATGAAGTTGCCGATCAGCTTCACCAGATTCGCCTGTGCCGGCTCAGCCCCGACGATGCCGACCGATTGGCCCAGCGTTTCAAGCACGGGCACAGCGACCTTGAGATGTTCGTCAGCGCCCGCCGCCATGATGAAAAGCTTGCGCGCGGCTGCGGCGTCGGGTCGGCCGAAAACAATCGCGGACACAAACCCGGTATGCGTGTCACGATGCGCCGCGGTGAGCGCCTCGGAGGTCGCCACGCCGATCGTGCTCATCGAGACATGGAGTGCCCCCTTTGCCAGACCGGACAGGATGCCGTCATCGCCATAAGTCACCGCGGTCAGCGCCGCATCGTCGGACACCATGGTGAAGACGATTTCCGCACCGCGCGCAGCTTCGGCAGGCGTGGTTGCGACACTGGCACCCACGGCGCGCAACGGCTCGGCGCGCGCGGGGCTGCGGTTGAACACCCGTACTTCATGGCCGGACTCGACCAGGTTCTTCGCAATCGCGGCACCCATTGCGCCCAGTCCGACAAATCCAATCTTCATGCTCAATCTCCTGATTTCAACACAAGTCAACTCACGCCCCTCGGGCTAGATTGACGAAGAATAAGCGAATAGCGGGGGTCCGCGCAGTGATGCGTGCCTCACAATCGGGATAGACGCGCAAGATAACGCGCTAGACAGGTGCACTTCGTGCATTCAGGCTGAACCTGTGAAATTTTTTTCATCCAGATCGCAATATCCTTCGGCGTGAATCGTCATCACACGTATGGAACCGCCGCTGACCACGAGCCCGATGATCGAACGAGATCGCGACATCGCTGCAACCGTCTTGCGTGAGCGTACAAAGCTCGGGAATTTCATCCGGCGTCGCGTGCGTGATCCGGGTGATGCCGAAGACATTTTGCAGGATGTGTTCTATGAGCTCGTGCAGGCCTACCGGCTGCCCGAACCCATTGAACAGGTCAGCGCCTGGCTCTTCCGAGTAGCGCGAAACCGCATCATCGACCGTTTTCGCAAGAGAAAAGAGCTACCGCTGACCGAAACCGTCGACGAGACCGACGATACGGACGGCGAATATCGGCTGGATCTGGCATTGCCCGCCTCCGAAGCTGGGCCGGAAGCGGCCTACGCAAGGTCGATCCTGCTGGAAGCACTGCAAGAAGCGCTCGACGAATTGCCGAGAGAGCAGCGCGAGGTCTTCATTGCCCACGAACTGGAGGGGCGCAGTTTCAAGGAGCTCGCATCCGAAAGCGGTGTGAGCATGAATACGCTGCTGGCGCGCAAACGCTATGCGGTGCTGCATCTGCGCGTTCGCCTGCGGGCTGTGTATGACGAACTGGAAATTTAATGGAGAAAGTCAATGCGTTTCAGACTGAGATTTTTGGGCAAGGCGGTACTGGTTCTTGCAGCCATTGCGGCGCTAGGATGGGTCGTGATGGTGTTGTGGAATGGGGTCATCCCGGCTGCATTCGCCGGCGCCCGTGTGATTGACTATGGGCATGCCTTGGGCTTGCTCGTCCTGAGCCGGATCTTGTTCGGCGGGTTTCGCGGCTATGGCGGCTGGCATGGACGCCGCCATTGGCGCCGGTGGGAACAGATGACACCCGAGGAACGCGAAAAATTCCAGCAAGGCAAGTCTGCGGGCCGCTGCAAGCACCGCGCGGAAACCGTATGAACGCGCTGAACGCATGAGCAAGCTTCGCTGGTTGGGCCCATCCTCGGGCCCACTCCTTGCCCCCCAATTTTTGCGCCTCAGCGCAACGCAGCCCTCACCGGGAAAATTCGCTACGTTGATGCGGGCTGAAAGTGCACCGGTTTGCGCCACAACACGAGTGACAGTCCCAGCGACATCGCTACCAGGACGCACGTAAATTCAATGACCGAGGTCCAGCCGTGCTTTTGCCAGAACCAGCCGCCGGCAGAACCGAGAATGCTCGAACCAAGGTAATAGGCAAGAAGGTACAGTGACGACGCATGTCCTTTGGCCCCTTGCGCCATGCGCCCGACCCATCCGCTCGCGACCGAGTGTGCGGTGAAGAAGCCGATCGTCATCACCACGATGCCGGTAATGACCGCAATCAAGGAATGACTCAGTGTAAGCACGAGCCCCAGCGTAATGATGATGCTCCCTGCTGCGAGAACCGGTCCGCGTCCGAGCCGGTCGGCCAACGCACCTGCCCATGACGACGCAACGATTCCAAAGACATAGGCGCTGAAGATCAGCCCTGTCTCCGTCGTCGTGAGATTGAACGGGGGCGCAATCAGCCGGAAACTCGCGTAGTTGTAGATCGTGACAAAGATGCCCATCACCAGACAGCCGATCGCGAACACGATCGGCAAACGGGGATGGGAGAGGTGGCGCCCCCATGACCTCATGTGTTGCCGGCCGTTGAACGTTGCCGTGCGCACGAAGTTCTTGGATTGAGGTAGCAGCAGTACAAACGCGATGGCCGCCGCGATATCGATGACCCCGATCATCGTCATGGCCACGCGCCATGAGAAGTACTCGGCGATGATGCTCATACCGACGCGGCCGGCCATGCCGCCAAACGCGGTCCCGCCGACATAGAGACCCATTGACAGGCCAAGGCCGTTTGGATGGATCTCTTCAGCGAGATAGGCCATCGCGACCGCGGGCACGCCACCCAGAGAGAAACCTTCGAGCGCGCGCGCAAGCAGAATGGCATGCCAGCTTGGCGCCGCCGCTGCCACCAGATTGAAAACGGCGGCCAGCGTCATCGACGCGAACATCAATCCACGGCGCCCCGCCCGCTCGGACAACGCACCCGCGCACAGGATCGAAAATGCCAACAACCCGGTCGACAAGGACAAGGCAAGCGAACTCTGCGCCGCCCCGATTCCGAACTCGCTCGAGAACGCCGGCAGCAGGGGCTGGACGCAATACAGCAGCGAGAACGTCGCAAAGCCCGCAAGGAACAAGGCAATGCTGATTCGCTGATAGGCCACCGTACCGCGTGCGGTCCACGCAGGCGTCGGCTCGCCCATCCCTAGTGCGACGGGATCGATCGGCGGGATCGTGTGGAGATTCGATTTCATTTTTCTGACAACCACAGTAAAGCAAGTATGAATATTGTGGCTTCCCTGAGATGGGCTGTCCAATGTCTACGGGTGGCTTACTCCATACTCAAAGCACTATTGTCGATATGCATCTCCTCGGGCTGCCCGCCAGCGAGGACCCCCTCGCCAGCGTTTGTGCCCGGCTCCGTTTACCGCTCGCAGCAGTCTTTGCGATGCCGGCACCGTCGTTGCCGCCGGTGCAGTTCAGTCTCGGAACATCACGCCTCGAAGCTCAGCGCATTGGTCAGGTCGCCCATCGGCGTCTGGCCGCGAGCACGCATCGCCTCGTCGCGGTGCTTGATACCGTCGAGCGTTTCCAGTTGGAACACGCGGGAAATCAGCCGCAGGATCGAAGCCGTGTCATAGGTCGTGTGATCCACATATCCCCGCTTCGCAAACGGCGAGATGACCAATGCCGGCACCCGCGTGCCTGGCCCCCAGCGATCGCCGCGAGGCGGTGCCACGTGATCCCACCAACCGCCGTTTTCGTCGACGGTCACGATCACCACCATGTTCTCCCACTGCGGACTGGCGCGCAGTGCCTTGACCGCATGCGTGATATGGCGGTCGCCCGATGCGACGTCGGCATATCCAGCGTGCATGTTCAGATTGCCCTGGGGCTTGTAGAACGTCACCGTCGGCAATTTGCCCGCTCTCGCATCGGAGAGGAAACGGTTGGTACTTTCATCATCGCCAAGGCCCCCATCGCGCAGCCGGCGCGCACGCGCCGCCGTCCCGGGTGCCAGATCCTTGAAGTAGTTGAATGGCTGATGGTGGTACTGGAAGTTCGGAACGACGGGTGTGCCGTTCGACAGGTTGGCACCATGCTGGTCCAGCGTCTCCTGAAACGCCCCCGCATACCACGCCCATTCCACGCCCTTCTTCTCGAGCTTGCTGCCGATGTGCTCATGCGTCTGCGGGATCAAGGCCATCGCGTTGGCTTCGAGCGTGAAATCGACGACGGCTCCACTCGCATCGAGTTTCATGGGCGTGGGCGCATAGGGCGGCAACATCGTGTTGACGGCATAGCTGAGCACCGTGCCGTCGGCAAGCGTTTCGACCGGTGTCAGGCTGCTCGGGCCGAACTTTGGAATGCCGTCCCTTGCACTGGCGGGCGAGACTTTGAGCGGCTTCAGATTCGGATCGTCGGGCCTGCCGCTGACTGTCTCGGCAATCTGAAACTTCGCGATGCTGTTGGCCGGATCGAGATAGCGAGGCACGGTGGCCGATGCGAGGTACTGATGGTTCAGGAATGAGCCTCCGAAGGCACCCTGGAAAAAATTGTCGCAGAGCACGTATTCGCTGGCCAGATCCCACAACCTCAGGTCGTAGCTCGTATTGGCATAGTGACCCATCGTGAAGCCAGCGGAGTCGGCCCAGGCCACGAACATATTGTTCTTGCCGCCGTTGATCTGCATCTGGTTCTGGTAGAACACATGCCACAGGTCATGCGTAACCAGCGACAAAGGCAGATTCTCTCCCTTGGGTCCACGCAGGGCGAACGGTGCATTGGGCAGGTTGGTCTGATACTGCTGCCCGGCGCGGTAAGTGACGCCGTCGGCCACCTGGTCCGCGAGCAACCAGCCGCGCGGCACGGGAGGCAGCTCGGACAGTACGGTCTTGCCATCACGGTCGAGCTGGAGATAGTCGGCCGGCGCAACGGCGGACAGCGGTTTCTCGACACCCGGGAAGTCGCCGAACAGATTATTGAAGCTGCGATTCTCGGAATAGATGACGACGATGGTCTTGACCTTGTCGCGCAGCACACGGTCGAGCTCCGTGTCCGACAGGCTTCTCGTCCGGCCATCCGCGGCGGTACCGGGCACGACGCAGCCCGCCAGTCCACCACCCACGGCGACTGCGGCAAGCCCGCCAAGAAATGTGCGCCGTCTCGTGTTCAGCGGGGGCTGGTTGTCTTCCGTCGAATCAGGCTGCTTCGTGGATGAAATGGGGGGCTGTTCCTTCATGTCATTTCCTTTTCTGGGTCTTTGATCCGGTTCGCAGGGTCCGCGCGAACGTGGGGCGCGAGCGGCACCTTAGCGCCATTGTCGGATCAGTCTATCGGCTCGGACGAATCGCCGGGCAACAGGTGCTGAGGCTGCCGGGAGAAAGTCCAGCCGGTGGAAGTGCGATCGAATATCCAGACGGCAGCACCCCGCCCTTGCCTTTCGTCAGGTCAACGTCGGCGCCACGAACTTGACGAAGCCGGAGCGCGAGCCCAGTCCCTCATACCATCGGGCGAGGTTGTGAAGCGGCGGCCGCTCGATTCCCTCGAGGCCGAACCAGCGGCGCGCATAGGCACCGAGCACGATGTCGGCCAATGAAAAACCAGCGCCTTCGAGAAAATCCCGGCCGACCAGATGCGCATCGACGATACCCCAGAGCACGGCGACCTTTTTTGCCTCGGCCGCGATCGACGCCATATCGCGTTCATGGGGCGGCGTCCTCACCATTCCCCAGAAAACCGGCCGCTCCGCCGGTTGCAGCGTCGAGAGCGACCAGTCGAGCCATCGGTCGATCGCAGCGCGCAACCGCGCATCGACGGGATAGAGTGTGGCCTCCTTACCATACTGCATCGCAAGATAGCGGAGAATCGAGTTCGACTCCCACAACACGAAGTCCTCATCCATGATCGTCGGTATCCGGCCGTTCGGATTCATCGCTCGATATGACGGCTCGTCGGTACGACCGAACTCCATGCCTGCATCGAACCGCTCATAGACCAGGCCAAGTTCGTCACAGCACCACAACACTTTCTGCACGTTGACGGAATTCACCCGCCCCCAGATCTGCATCATTGAGCACCCTTCTCCGAGCTTGATTGCGGCCATTGCCGATGGGGGGTCATAGTAGCGCAAGCGAATCAAGAGGTGATCGTGCGCGGATTCAGGCAGGCCAATACTCGGACATTGCCACCTCAAAATGTCGAGTGCCGGTACTGTCGCACTCTCGTGCTAATGTATCTGGCAGCCGGCCCGGCATCATACGGGGCTGGCGACAGCACTCTCATTCACGGACGTCTCTATGAAAAAACTTTCGCTGCTCCTGACCTTTGCTGTTCTCACCTCGTCTGCCTATGCGGCCACCGGCAAGACCGAAACGCTGCCTTCCGGCGTCACCGTCACGCAGATCAAGGAAGGGACTGGAGCACAACCTACCGCGTCGGACACGGTGACCGTGAACTACCGCGGCACACTCGCGAACGGCACCGAATTCGACTCGTCGTACAAGCGCGGCACGCCGGCGTCATTTCCGCTCGGACAGGTCATCCCGTGCTGGACGCAAGGTCTTCAGAAAATGAAGGTTGGCGGCAAGGCAACGCTGACCTGTCCGTCGGCGACGGCATATGGCGAGCGCGGAGTAGGTCCGATCCCCCCCAACAGCGATCTGACATTCGAGGTCGAACTGCTGAAAATCGGAAACTGATGGTATAGGCGTGAGGTCATTCCGCAGAAGCTGACCGCGCGGGGCCCTGCCGGTCCGCCGCAGCGACACGTTCAGGCAAACCAGGCCCACGCGTCCTGAAGTCCTGAACGCGTCATTGCGCGGGACGCAAAACTGCGAACTGCGAACCGTGCGACCCGGACGCAGTTCGCATAGTTCGCGCAGCGTGCCCCTTCGTGAGCACGAGCCCGCGCGTCGATCGGTTGAACAGCACGATGCCGAGGTCTGTTTCCAGGTCGGTTACGTATCGCGAGATCGTCGACGTCTTGACCGCCAGTTCGTGGGCGGCCTTGCTTAGACAAGTTTATTCATAAGTGAATTGAGTCAAACAGACTTTATTCATTTGTGGAGGCGTAGCACTATTTGCTACGCGACAATGCTGGCTCGGCCAGCGTCACGATCAGCCTTCCTTTATCCGTACAGGAGCAGTCAGCATGACCACGATGTCCCACCTCGATACCCAGGGTCTGTCCATTCCCCGGCTTGGCTTCGGCACCTTCCGCATGCCGGGTGGCGGTTGCCAGCCCGTTGTCGAAAGCGCCCTCTCGCTCGGATATCGCCACATCGATACCGCCGCAATGTATGAGAACGAAGATGGGGTAGGCGCAGCAATCGCCGCGTCCGGTATCGCGCGCGACGATCTGATCGTGACCACCAAGGTCTGGCATGAAAATCTGGCGCCGAAGGACATTCAACGTGCCTTCGACAAGAGCCTGTCCAATCTCGGGCTCGACTATGTGGATCTGTATCTGGTGCATTGGCCATCCAGGACCATGGATTTGCCGGCCGTGCTCGAAACGCTGATGCGCCTGCGTGAAGAAGGACGAACCCGGGGGATCGGTGTCTGCAATTTCAACATGCCCCTGCTGAAGACGGCTGTCGAGACGGTCGGCGCGCCGATCGCCTGCCACCAGATCGAGTATCACCCCTTCCTGGATCAGTCGAAGATGCTCGCTTATCTGCGCGGAAAACAGATCCCGCTTGTCGCCTATTCGCCTTTGGCTCAGGGTCGGGCTGCCGACGACGTCACGCTGCAGGCCATCGGCCGCAAACATGGCGTCTCAGCGGCGCAGGTGGCGATTGCGTGGTTACTGGATCAGGACGGAGTGATCGCGATTCCGAAGGCACAACGCCGGGAAAGCCAACAAGCGAACCTCGACGCGCTTGCAGTCCGTCTGGATGAGGAGGATCGCAAGGCCATCGCCGCGTTGCCGAAGGATCAGCGCTTCGTAAAGCCGCCATTCTCGCCGGATTGGGACGCGCCGGCTGTCTGAGTTGGGCTGCGCGCGGTGTGAATTTCACTGCCGCGCGCAGCGCGGTCCAGGTAACGCTTAGATCTTCCGTGACCCCTGAATCGCTTTCCTTTAGTGGGCAAACACTTCTTGCAACGTATGCAGTGTTGCCGTTAGCGTGTTACCGCCAATTGCGCCCATTCTCTTTACCAGTCGCGCCTTGTCTACTGCGCGGATTTGGTCCAGCAAGATGAGACCTTTTTTTCGACTGAATGTCACGGATACACGAAACGGTGCCGACCTGCCCTTGGATGTCATGGGTGCGACGATGACCGTACGCAAATGATCGTGCATCTCCGCCGGTGACACGATGAGGAATGGCCGCGTCTTCTGAATTTCACTACCGAGCGTTGGGTCAAGTGCCACGAGCCAAACCTCCCCGCGCACCACCACGCGAACTCCGCGTCGTCAGCATTGCCAAATTCCCCCATCACCAGAGTATCGTCGCCCGCATTGGCAACTGTCTTGCTTGCCTCTGCCCACCCTTCCCGAACCTTCTTAGGCGGCCTGCGCAGAACAATCGTATCGTTCTCCACTTGCATTTCCACCTCATCTCCGAACCCGAGCTGCGCTAGGATGGGCTTTGGAATCAGCACGCCCTGCGAATTGCCCATTTTACGAATCATCGTTTTCATAGTTTGACCGTATAGATAAAAATAGGCTTTCACATGTAATAACAATGTTATTCCGTTGCGAATTGAAACTCAATACAATGTTATTCCGCTTTTGGCATTGGACGACTACGGTATCGCTATGGAGAAATTTCGAAGGCTAGCCGACGAGGGATCTCGGTTCCATGAACATATGCCGGAAGTACTCGCGAAACGCGTACATCGCCGGGCTCATTTCCTGGTGCCGCCGCCAGGCAAGGCCGACGCTCATCGGCGGAACCGGGTCGCGCAGCTGCACGGTTTCAATGCGCCGGCCTTCCAGTGACCACGGCCGGTACACCATATCCGAGAGAATCGCGACGCCGCTGCCGTTGGCCACCATGCTGCGCACGGCCTCGACCGACGAAGTTCGCAGCAGCGTCTTGGGCTTGTACGGCGTTTGGGACCAGTAGCGCAACGCCGTGACGGCGGCTTCATCGACCGTCAACATCACAAACGGCTCGGCGGCGACATCGGCAAGCGTCACGCTCTCCTGTTTGAGCAGGGGATGTTGTGCGCAAAGCCATAGGCGCCGCGCCGAGTGAATCACAGGCTCGAGCACCAGCTCCGGGTTGTCGACATTCGACGTGAGCAGCACCGCCATATCGTAGCGCCCGCTGATCAGCCCTTCTTCGATGGACTCCCGGTTCAGTTCATGCAGCCGGATCGTGAGATGAGGGTATAAGGTGTTCAGGCGCTGAATGTGATTCGGCAGGAAATAGCCGAGTACCGTATAACTGGCCGCAAGCGTCAGGGTCGCGGTCAGCGTACTCTCGAGGTTCGGAATGCGCATCGCCTCGTCGACCGATGACAGGATCGTATAGGCGTGGTTCAGAAAACGCCGGCCCGTGTGAGTCAGGACGACGCCCGAGGCCGCGCGTGAAAACAGCTGCGTGCCGAGCGTGTCTTCGAGTTCCTTGATCGCCGTGGTCACGGCCGACTGTGAAATCGTTAGCTGGATCGCCGCCTGCGAGATCTGGCCCAATTCGGCGGTCGCAACGAAGTATTTGAGTTGCCTGAGAGTCAGTGCCATCAGTTGATCCGATAAGCCAATCCAATTAACGCATAGTATTGCATTGGATATCTTATTCCCAGAAGCTGCCATGAACCCCTCCTGGGGAAATCCCCACTGCCCCTTCCAGGCTGCCTTTCCATGCAACCGGCCTCGTATCCAACGGCTCGAGCAAATATCTAAAAAACAGATACTCATTCATACAAAAATAGTTCTTTTTTGGCGACCCAGACCGCGCTAATGTCGTGAAATTCAGTTGGCCGTGCCTACGGCGGTCATTGCACCGATCTGGAGACCTTCAGCATGAAAAAGCACAGCGTCGATCTGAATTCGGATATGGGGGAAGGCTTCGGTCCCTGGCGATTCGGCGACGGCGTCGACCAGGCAATCATGCCGCTGATCAGTTCGGCCAATATCGCGACCGGTTTCCATGCGGGCGATCCGAACATCATGGCCGATACGGTAGCGCTCGCGAAGCGTGAAAACGTGCGCATCGGCGCCCACCCGGGCTTTCGCGATCTCGTAGGTTTCGGACGACGCGCCATCAACGAGTCCGCGGAAAAGCTCGTCAACGACATCGTGTACCAGTTGGGCGCACTGCGTGAATTTGCCAGGCTGAATGGCGTCGACGTCCAGCACATCAAGCCGCACGGCGCGTTGTATATGCTTGCCGCTCGTGATGAAACGCTCTCGCGCCTGCTGGTCGAAACATTGCAGACACTGGACCCTGCTCTGCCGCTGTTCTGCATGGAATCGTCCGTGACCTTCCGGGTGGCGAAGGAACTCGGCCAGCCGGTCGTCCGTGAATTCTATGCGGATCGCGACTACGACACGAGCGGCTCGATCGTCTTTACGCGGAGTGTGCAGCGTCTCGATCCGGAGCGGGTTGCCGACAAGATCCTGCGTGCCTGCACGGAGGGGCGTGTGGCAACCGTGGACGGCGGTGACATAGACATCGATTTCGATTCGATCTGCATTCATAGCGACACGCCGGGTGCGCTTCAGCTTGTCGAGGCGGCCCACGCGGCGCTCACGCGAAGCGGTATCCGCATAGCAGCACCATCGCCCCGGCCGGCGGACTGAGCGCACCGCCCGTTTGCCGACACCCTCGCAAAACAATGAGACAGGAGATACCAAGATGGCGCAACACGACATTGTCAGCCCCTTGCCCGGCACGTTCTATCGCCGCTCATCGCCCGACGCGGCACCGTATGTCGAAGTAGGCACATCGGTCGACAATGGAGCCGTGATCGGACTTGTCGAAGTCATGAAGCAGTTCAGCGACGTGGAGACATCTGTCGCAGGCCGGATCACCGAAATTCTCATCGACGACGGCGAACCCGTGGACGCGGGCCAGGTCGTCATGCGGCTCGAGGCATGAGCGGAATGGACATTCAAGCGACGGACATCGAACCGTCCCCTCATAAGGACACAGCCACCCCGTTCTATCAGCCGAAACGCATTCGCACCGTGCTCGTCGCGAATCGCGGCGAAATAGCGGTACGTGTGATTCGCGCCGCGCACGAGCTGGGAATGCGCGCCGTTGCCGCGGTCAGCGATGCGGACCGCGACAGTCTGGCGGCGCGCACAGCCGATGAAGCCATCCACATCGGTCCGTCACATGCAGCAAAAAGCTATCTGAACCCGGCTGCCATTCTGGCGGCCGCGAAAACATGTGGCGCGGATGCCATTCATCCCGGTTATGGCTTCCTCTCTGAAAATGCCGCATTTGCCGCGCAGGTCGAAGCGGCGGGCCTGATCTTTGTCGGACCTTCATCGCAAGTGATCGCGACGATGGGCGACAAGGCCAAGGCACGCGAAACCGCACAGCGGGCCGATGTGCCGACCGTGCCCGGCAGCGACGGCATCGTTCATTCGCTAGACGAAGCGCGGGTGATCGCGGCGCGCATCGGCTATCCCGTGATGATCAAGGCGGCTGCTGGTGGCGGCGGGCGTGGCATCCGCGTCGCCTGCGACGCGGCTCAGCTCGATACCGAATTGCCGCTGGCTCAGCGCGAGGCGCAGGCCGCGTTCGGCGATGGCGGCGTGTATCTCGAACGCTTTATCGCGCGGGCCCGACATATCGAAGTGCAGGTGCTGGGCGACGGCAACGACGTCGTTCATCTGTTCGAACGTGAATGTTCGCTGCAACGGCGTCGCCAGAAGATCCTCGAGGAAGCGCCCTCTCCGTCGCTTACCCCCGCACTGCGCCACGCGCTGTGCGAATCGGCGACCCGCCTTGCGCGCCTCGTGAAGTATCGCAGCGCGGGCACGCTGGAGTATCTGTTCGACGAAACACGCGGCGAGTTCTACTTCATCGAAATGAACACGCGCATCCAGGTCGAGCATCCGGTAACGGAAGCGATCACGGGCATCGATCTCGTCCGCGAGATGCTGCGCGTCGCCGACGGCGAGCCGCTGCGGTTTCGTCAGAGCGACATCACCCTGCGCGGTGCCGCGCTTGAATGCCGGATCAACGCGGAAGATCCCGAGAATGATTTCCGTCCGAATCCCGGCCGTATCGATGAACTGGTATGGCCCGCCGGGCCGGGGGTGCGCATCGACTCGATGCTCTATCAGGGCTACACGATCCCGCCGTTCTATGACTCCCTGCTCGCAAAGCTGATCGTTTTCGATGAAAGCCGGCCTGCCGCGCTTGCGCGGCTCGATCGGGCACTCCGCGAGCTGTCGATCTCGGGCGTCAAGACCACCGTGCCGCTGCATCGCGCCCTGCTCGCCGACGACGACATCCGTGCCGGCCGCTACCACACGAACTATCTCGAAGCCTGGATGACTGCCTGGCGTGCACGACTCGCGGAGGAGGCATGACGATCCGATACACATTCGGTGGCGACGAGTTCATCTTCGTCGAGATCGACGAAGCGATGTCGCTCGACGCGTTCTTCAAGGGCACGGCGATCACGCGTGAGCTGCAACGTCGCGCCGTGCCCGGGGTGACTGAAATCTGTCCGGCGAACGCTTCGTATCAGGTCCGCTTCGATCCGGACGTGATCGCGCCGGACGCCCTGCTGGCCGTGCTCAAGGACATCGAGGCGACGCTCGGCGATGCGGAACTGGACATGGCGACCCGCATCATCGAAGTGCCTGTGCTCTATAACGATCCCTGGACGCACGAGACGCTGATGCGTTTCCGGGAACGGCACCAGGACCCTGCCTCGACGGATCTGGAATACGCGGCGCGCATCAACGGGCTCGACGATGTCGATGCGTTCATCGCCGCGCATTCGGGCTCACCCTGGTTTGTTTCAATGGTGGGTTTCGTGGCCGGCCTGCCCTTCATGTTCCAGATGGTCGAGCGCGAACGGCAATTGCAGGTACCCAAGTACCTGCGCCCGAGAACGGATACCCCCAAGCTGACGGTCGGCCACGGCGGCTGTTTCGGCTGTATCTATTCGGTGCGCGGTGCGGGCGGCTATCAGATGTTCGGGGTGACGCCGGCGCCGATCTTCGATCCCGCGCAGCGCCTCGACTATCTGCGCGATTTCATGGTGTTCTTCCGCCCGGGTGACATCGTCAAGTTCAAACCCATCGATCGCGCGGCCTATGACGCTGCGATTGCCGCTGTCGAAGCCGGGACGTTCTCGCTGCGCGTGCGCCCCGTGAATTTCGAGCTCAGCGCGTTTACGCGCGATCCCGATGCATACAACCGCTCCCTCGTCGAGGTACTCGATGCCGACTGATCTCATCAAGACCATCGAGGTCGTCAAACCCGGTCTGGCCACATCGGTGCAGGATATCGGACGACAGGGGTACTACCACGTCGGCATTCCGCCCTCAGGTGCGCTCGACCAATATGCGCTGCGCGCGGCCAATCTGCTGGTGGGTAATCCGGAAGGCGCCGCGGCGCTTGAATGCACGCTGCTCGGAGCGCAACTGCTGTTTCATGCGGATGCGCTGATCGCCGTGACCGGGGCCGAGATGGCGCCGAAGATCGACGGTGTCGTGCAGGCCTGCAACGTGGCCCTGCGCATCAAGGCCGGCAGTACGCTCGCTTTCGATTATGTGAAGGGCGGCGCACGAGCGTACGTCGCCGTGGGCGGCGGGATCGACGTGCCGGTCGTGCTCGGCAGCCGGTCGACCTATGCGCTCGGCGCGATCGGTGGACATGAAGGTCGGCGCCTGCAAAAGGGTGACCGCTTGAGCATCGGTGAGGCGAACGCCACGGCACGCGAAGGTGCGGAACTGCCCGCGCCCTTGCGCTCGCCGCTGGGCTCGGAAGTTGAATTGCGCGTGCTGCCCGGGCTGTATCACCATCGCCTGACTGACTTGTCCGCCGGCACGTTCTTCGACGATACGTGGATCGTCGCACCTGAAGCCGACCGGATTGGCTATCGATACAAGCAAGGGCGGCCGCTCGAATTTCGTGAACGTGAGCAACCGTTCGGCGCGGGAGCCGATCCGTCGAATATCGTCGATGCGTGCTATCCGGTCGGATCGATCCAGGTCCCGGCCGGACTCGAACCCATTGTCTTGCACCGCGACGCGGTGTCCGGCGGCGGCTACGCGACGATCGGCACCGTCATCAGCGCCGACATGGACCTGATCGGTCAGATGCAACCGAACCATCGGGTGCAGTTCGTGCCCGTCACGATGGAACAGGCGCTGGCCGCACGACGCGATGCGCAATCGCGGCTTGCACGTCTGCGCGAGGCCTTGTTGATTTAGGCCTTGTTGCCTTAAGTCTTACTGCCTTAAGTCTTGCCGCCTTAAGCATTGCTGCCTTAAGCCTTGCTGCCTTGCTGCCTTGCTGCCTTAGGCCTTACTGCTTTAAGTCTTCTTGCTTGAAGTATTGCTGCCCTGGATCTCATTGCTCCGAGTCTTGTTGCGTCGAGCCTCGTTGCGCCGAGCATTCGAGCGGTGCGTTGAGGACCGGTTGAGCCCCGTGTGGTTCTTTGCCGGCCTCTCCTTCTGCCCTACCTGTTTGCTGATTCGTCACGCGGCGCCCTGGGCCGCGTGGGGAAACTCGCGTCGTTGCACTAATGCAATACCGGTTGTCACCGAGGGCGCCATTGTCATGCATGCGGTTACAGATAAGGCGCATTTCCCAGACCTGCAAGTGTATTGAGGAACACGATCATGGCTAATCTGGCACACAAAGCTGCCGAGGCTGAGCAGGACCTGTCGACCGTCCCCATTCCGGCCAATGTACGCATGCCGGCCTTTTCTCTCACGATGGCGTGGTGGGCGGTTTGCAGCGCGATGTTCTATATCGTGGTCGGCGCGACGCTGGCCTTGACCTATGGCGCACGCAGCGCGCTGATCGGTATGGTGTTGTCGGTGCTCACCTATGGTGTGGTCAATACGATCATCAGCCGCTTCGCGATCCGCACCGGACTCTCGGTCGCCCTGTTTTCGCGAGTTTTGTTCGGCAGTGCGGGGGCCGCGCTCGCAACTTTGATCTTCTTTGCGACGGCGATCTACTACGCGGTCTTCGAAGGTTCCGTGATCGCCGTTGCCGCACATACCCAGTTTCCGGCGCTCGACTACCGATGGGCCGCGCTGATTGTCGTGTGTTACAGCGTGCCGCTGGTATTCGGCAGCGTGCAGCACTGGCTCGACAAGTTCAACGGTGTGCTTCTGCCCTTCTATCTGTTGGGGCTGCTGGCCGCCGTCGGGCTGACGACACACGAATACGGCTATAACGCCGCGTGGCTCGATTTCGGGCCGAAGGGCGCGTTGCCTGCCAACGGCTGGTGGCAATGCTTCGTGTACTACATGGGCGTCTGGATTCTGATGATGTTCACGTTCGACTATGCGCGCTTCGGCCGCAAGGAGGACAGTGCCTACCATGGACGCTTCAATTTCGGCATGCCGTTCTACCTTGTCACCTTCCTGCTGAACGGCGCCGTCGGCATCTATCTGGTCAGTACGATTCCGGAGCTCGGCACGCTGTCGGAAGTATCCGTCGTACTGGCCTTGTTGAAGCTCATGGGAATCTGGGGGCTGCTGTTCGTCTGGGTGACACAGTCGCGCATCAACACGGCCAACTACTACCTCGCCACGATCAACATGCAGGCGTTTTTCCAGAAAGTATCGGGCATTAGTGCGCCGAAGTTTGTCTGGGCCCTGATCGTCGGCGTCGTCGTCTACATATTGATGATGGCCGACGTATTTTCGAGGATCCTGCAGGCGCTCGCCTATCAAGGGATCTTCGTGGTGGCCTGGGTCGGCGTGGCTCTCGCGCACATCCTGTCGACCCGCTACGACACGTTGGTCGGGGGCGAAATCGAAACGCGTGATGCCTATGTGCCGGCATTCAATCCCGGTGGCTTGACCGCCTGGTTTGCGGGCGCGATTGTAGGCTTCGTGCTGATGAACGGTCCGGATTCGTTGCAGTCGTTCTCCGCACCCGCGACCTTTGTCATATCGTGGCTTGTCTATCGCGCGATGCTGGGATCGGCGAAGCGGACGTGGTTCGTCCGAGAGTAAAACCGGCACGATGATGAAGCCGGTCAGTGTTGTGGCAGCAGCCGAGACCTTAGGACACGCTGACCAATACGCATCGCATAGCCGGTTGACGTGCGAATGGATGCGACGATCGGCCCGCGGGCACTGCCGATGCTGAATAGCGGGTCTCGACAGCCTTTGGAAGGCGCGTTTTGCAAGGATCGGCGCGTTTAAGACGCACCTTGGGCATCGATGGCCAGCAACCGCCT
>NZ_CADIKM010000020.1 GCF_902859895.1 Pararobbsia alpina | reverse complement strand
GGCAACGCCATGATTTCGGCGATCTTTGCGCCGAGCTGGCCGACCGAGGAAATCGACGAAGAGAACACACAGCGCGACGACGTCGGTGGCACTCATTTACGTAAGCCACAAAGTAGCTAAACTTATCATCGCTCGCTCGCTTGACACCCGACGCAGCCGGCCGTAGGCGACCCATAGCCGCTATTGCGACCGTGTGGGCCAAAGGTCCGCTCTCGAGCGCACAACGGACCTCTCGTACTGACCGCGTCTTTCCAGCACGCGGCAACGGACTTCGACAGGTCCGTCGCCGCGTGGCTTCATGCAGGCTGGTCGAAACTGCCGGGGCTCTTGTCCGAGGCCGTCCACTGCGGAGTACGAGCTCGCTCCGCCTTCCGCAAGCCGGCCTTCAGGCCTTCCGTGTCGAAGTCCTTCGTATAGACTGGCGTGCCGGGCTGGTGACGCCAGGAGTCGTCGATATCGCCGTTATCGACGGCATCGAAACCCACTTCGTTGACGAGTTGCATCACTGCCGCCTTGGCGTCGGCGCTATCGCCCGAGACTGGCAGCGCAATCCGCCCCGGCGTGCCTTCCGGCTTGCCGAGATTGCGCAAGTGATCCGCGTAGATGTTGTTGAACACCTTGATTACCGGCCGGCCGATCTGCTGCGCGACCCACGCGCTTTCCATCATCCCGGACTCGATCCCGTCGATGCGGCCATCGCGCTCGCGTGGATAATAATTGCCAGTATCGATTACAACAGTGGTTTCCGGCACGTCGTCGAACAGGCCCGCGGGCAGATCGAGTACCTTCTTTTCGGGAATCGTGACCACGATCACCGCCGCACCGCGGACCACATCCGCGAGTTCGGCTGGTTTCGCGCCAGTTTCGCGGGCGACATCGGCGAGCGAATCCGGCCCGCGCGAGTTGCCGATAAGCACCTCGTGCCCATGTTCGACCCAGCGCAGCGCCAGTACCCTCCCTATATTCCCCGCGCCAATGATGCCAATTTTCATAGACCCTCCTGTTCTTCCGATTGACTAAAGTGGGACGGGCAACGGCCATGCCCGTGCGTGTTGACCATCCCCGCGTACTCGCCATAGTCTGGCATCATCCGGGCTGAGATACTGGGCCATCCCGTCCCGCAGGACGGGCGGCCTGGCCAAACAGCGCTCCCACATCAGCGCCTTCTGGCTCTCACTGTAATAGATTCGCGGTCTCTGCTTCATCTGCAACACTCCCGACGCTCACGCAGCTTCTATTGTGTTGCATCGACCGGTTGAATCCACAACCCATAGCGGACACCGGCGAGCAGATCAACCGACAGGCCGCTGCATGATCAAACTCGGACGCTGGTAGTCTCACATATCCGGAGCCACCTGTGCCATTCGCAATCGAGACTCGACATTGCATCCACGCCTCATGACAAAGGCCAAAAAAACGGTCTGCGCAAGAATTGAAGCGCGTATTGCACCGAGGATCGCAGCGGTTTGCTAAGGCGCGAACAGATCCAGCCCCGCCAGGACCAGCGTACCACTCAGAGCTAATGAGGCCGGAGAATCCCCGAGTAGCAGGATTGCCGCAGACAGCCAGTTGGAAGACATGCTACTGTTCGGATGGGTGCAGATCCAAATTACAAGCCACCGCCGGCGCTGCTGAGACTAAAGGAAGAAGTGAGGTCGGCTCCGAAACCCTCATCGCTTGCCGAGGTTGTTGCGGTGCACGCCAAGATGGCTCAAGTCACGTTTGAGAATCATGGAAATCACGTCCCAATGCTTGCTCTGTATGACAAGGATTGGAAACAAATTGACTTCATGTCGGCAGCCTTTGCTGATCAGGCAGAGAAGTACCTCTTCTGGCGAAATGTCGCAGACCGAGCGTTCTATCAGTGCGAGGTAACCCTTCTGCCTGAAAGGAACTGTCAGAACATCAAAAAGTGTAAGATCCGGTCATCATCTTTTCAGCGACCTGCCATAAGGTGCGATCGTGAATTCAACCGGCATCGCCTCTGCCCCCGCAATAGAGTTTGACGAGCTTCTCGAAAATCTAGGAATTACCTGGTACGACGCCACAAAGGAGCACTTGAGTCCTTCGGATGTGTTGTATGGTCTGCTGGATCACGGCTTGTTTAATGAGAAAATTCCGCCATGCTTTTCCAGCGCGGGTTTAACTCAAATCGTTTTGGAGACGATGGGCAGTCTTCTTGACGAACCTGATGAATCGACGCTCAAAAAAGAAATCGGCAAATGTGCTCACGACTACGTGAGATACGAGGCGTTGCGGGACAGCAATATTCCGAGGCATCTGGGTATCCCGCATCCGCAAGCGTACGCAGCTCAGGCACTGGCGATCTCTAAGCACTGGGAAACCATCGCCATTCATTGCAATAAGCCGGATCCAGCTTTCAGCCGCATTTATGTGCGGCATGTCGGAGACGGTAAGATCTTCGAGATGAACTATAAGGGTGACGAGCGCTTCCAATTCGAAGAAGATGAGCTTCGATGGATGTCCGGCGCACAGTTCGTTGTCGCCGCAGACATCGCCACGTGCTTCCCGAGCATATACACACACTCCATTCCTTGGGCGCTCCATGGTAAGGAAACCGCAAAAGGAAGCGATGGCTTGATCGACTTCGCAGGGAACCTACTTGATAGATGCACCCAGAACACGCGCGACCGTCAGACCAACGGATTGCTCATTGGCCCTCATGCGTCGACCATCATCTCCGAGATCATCTTGACGCAGATTGATGCCGACTTACAGAAAAAGGGATATCGCGAGGTTAAGCGACATGTGGATGATTACCGCTTCTACGCCGCAAATTTCGACGAGGCGCAGCGATTTATCAAGGATTTAGGGTTGGGGTTGCGTGCATTCGAGATGTCGCTAAACGAGAAAAAAACCAAAATCTTGCCTCTCCCCCGTCCAAGCGACGAAGATTGGGTATTAGTGCTCAATCGTTTCCAGTTTCCCAACGACGAACTGAAGTTTTCAGAAATCCGTTCATATTTGGATCTCGCATTAACTTGCGGCCAAACTCTAGGCAAGTCGACCCCACTGAACTACGCAATCAAGGTGCTGGCGAAGACGCAGGCGAAAAATAATCCTGGAGATCCAGATGGAATCGCCACCCGAAATCTAAGTTTGAGGGCGAAGCGAATGTATACGCAGGAAGCAATGAATCTTGCGTTAGCTTACCCGTACCTTGTTCCACTTTTGGACGAGCACGTTTTTTCACCGTACTGGCATGATGGCACGTTGAAAAAAATAGCTGAATTCTCGAGGGAGTTGATCAGAATCGGACTACACAAACTGTATCCAGATACCATAGCCCATGCATTGTTCCTTGTCCTCAAGCACAACTTGGTTCTCGACTTGGACGACAAGGAGCTCATCAACGTCATAGCACTAGATGATTGCGTCGCGAATGTATTGCTACTCGAGTACGCATTGCTTCGTGATCGCGAAAAGATAGCGAAAGCAGTAAAAAAGCGGGCAAATGTGCTGCTGAAATTGGATGCGCGTGAAAAAGACAAACATTGGCTATTGATTTATCAAATTTGGTCTGAGTCCGAGCTCGTAGGAAACGGGTACGGAACTCGGTGTCCTCATAGCCGAGAACAAACAGTCCATCGGGACCGGTGAGCACGGAGCCGATGCGATCGCCGAGCGAATTGATGTCGAAGCCGCCTTCGATGGCGACGCCGCTGGTGATGACCTCCTCCGGCTTGGTGTTCGGATCTAGGTCATAGATGACAACGAGGAGGTCCGGGATGCCGACCGCGCGATCGGCAAGAACGACTTTGCCCGAAATGATGTTGGTACCCTGCTGAACCCTGCTGTCCACCGGCGGTGACCGACATGACGACACCTCTCATTTTGATTCGTCAATCGTATGCAGAATAGACCAAGGTTGGCTTCAGTCCAATTTTGGATAGAATTTCATACGTTCGATTGCCATTAAGGCGCCGCACGACTACAGAGCGGATAAGAGAAGGGATTTTGAGGGAGTGCTGGTGTCGAGACGGTTGACCTTGCCCCTGTTTCGCGAATCCCATAGCTGAAGAATTTATGCGGCTCGTCCCTGCTGAGCTGCGAACCAGTTTTTCTCGAACGTCACAGCCCGCTGCAATACTGGCTACCGCGGTCGCTATGCACAATGACGCCAGCCCGTGGACGGCGCCGGAACCATGCCATACGCAGCGCATCTGTGACGAGCTCCGCTCTCATGTGTGGCTGCATCGACCAGCCCACTAACTGTCGGCTGAACAGGTCGATAATGACCGCCAGATAGACCCAACCCTCGGCTGTCGCACAGTACGTGATGTCGCTCGTCCAGACCTGGTTCGGTGCTGTCGCCGTGAAGTTACGCTCCAACAGATTAGGAGCCACCGGAAGGTTGTGATTCGAGTTCGTTGTCGCAATGTACTTGCGCTTGTGTTTCGCGCGGATAGCCATGTCCAAGCTCTCGAATTCCGTTACCTCTTCTATAGTTGTCGGCGGCCGATATCGATTCGCGCTCTAGTTCGAAATAAGGCGGGCAGTTCGAAATCCGGTGGCCGATTCGCGCGAAACGTGGGCTTGGCCCGAACCGACTCGTCCGCCAGTCATTCGCCGCCTCTCTGGTCGCGGTGAACGACTCGCGCGCGAAGGCTGTGCCGGACGGTTACAGCGGTCACATGGTTACAGGCAAGCCTGGCGGGCGATCCAGCGTAACCATGTCGTAACCAAGTGGTTACACAAACCGATAGCTGTTATCAATCGGCCTCTTTCGCAAGCGAAACCGTAACCATGGAACCGACCGTAACCAGATAACGAAACCGCCGCAAACGCATGCTGGGCATGGGTTACAGCGAAACTGTAACCGTGTAACCAGAAAACAGGGTAGACAATATAAACACACACACACACACACACACATATTAAAAAAACATCTCTATATATCTATCTATCTCTATTTATGGTTACATAGTTACATATACATACAACTCTTTGATTTGGTTGAGGAAATCGCGTAACCATCGCTGTAACCGTGTGGTTACAGTGGTTACAGCCGAGAGGCGTCCTGGCAGCCGCCGCCGTCCCAGCGTAATCGGCGAGGCGCCCAAACTCGGGTAGATCATCAAACCCCATTTGGAATGGGGTTCCGCAAAGTCGCAGATCGCTTAAAACACGCCACAATCCGCTGGATGGGCCGACCGGCACCCTCCCCTATCGCCTATGCCAGAGAGCGCCGTGCAGACCCCTTAAAACGCGCTAGACGACCTCACGCCAGCCGCTCGCGCCTCCCGCATTTAATGGGGCGTGAGTTGCGCTAACTCTCAACCTCCGGATTGCGAATTGAGGGCCGGCCTGCCGGACTGTGGGATTCGGGCGGTTCGGTGTTCAGCGACGAACGCAGTGCGATACATTGTTGTATCCGAAACGGCTACCGCAGAATCCACCTCTGACGATCGATCGCAGCAACTCCCGTCGCTCAATGTCGCGCCCATCCAATGGCATCGATACAGTCGGGCGTCAGCGATCATCCCGTCGAGATGCGGCGACACGCTGTGGCGCACGTCCTTCGAGCACTAGTTCACTTAGGCCGCATGATCCGCGTAACGCGGTCTCTTGATGCATTGGTGCTTGCTGTATCGTCCTCGCCCGCGTCATTGCACCGCTTCCCAGGGCAGGTTCAAGTCGTCGCGGGCAAAATGCCCATAGGCTGCTGTCGGGTAGTAAATCGGGCGCAGCAGATGACGGTTCGCGGCGTGTCAAGAATCCGCAGATGCTCGCAGTCTCGCACCGCATGCGGGCGACGAACCTAGCCCTCGCGTTGAAACATTCGGAGATGGTTTGGAGCGTCGAGCGCCTAGAGCAAATCCACGATGCGATAGTCGGCGCGATGCAGCCGGCAGACCGCGAAACCGGCGAGCGCGTTTTCGCCGCATTGAGAGAGGTGCAGGGCCGCTGCAACCTTTGATCCCCACGCGTTGGCCCTCGAGCGCGTCTGCACAAGACTGCGACCCTTGCAGTAACTTTATCAACGCCTGTGCGGTCTGAATGCCGACATCGAAAACATCACCGCCAACTGCCATATACCCGTCATCCAGCCACTTCAGCAATTTGCCCGCAAAGTCTGTCAGCGATAATTTCCCGCGTTGGAGAAGGCTTGCTAGAAGGCACAGCGCTTGAGCACCATCGTCGGACCATGTGCCGACAGGCACGCCAGCGTGAGAGCGCCTGAATTCGACGGGTGTTGTCATCTCGATTTGATCGCGTGAAGGAATTTTCTCTGGGGCGCGAAACTCGTAACCCACGCCCACGGCATCGCCGACCAGCAACCCTGCTGTAATCCGGCGAGTGACCGCAACTGGCCGCACCCGGTCTGTCGCGGCCGAATCTCGACGCCACCACGTGCATCTACAGTTTTTAGGCGGTCGGCTGCTGCAATTGCCCGGGGACGGCACGGTCATTCTTTCAACGATCAGCCCTTACCAGTTCGCGTTGGCTGCGGTTTACTTGTACGAGGGCAAGTCTTTCACGCAAGCGAGATTTACGGCTCGAATTCGACGTGAGACGATCGCCGTTCTCGCTTCGATCTTAGTTGGCTTTGTTCGCCTGGCCTACGAGCCCGGCGTCGATCGCCAGGCAAGCGTGAAGGAAACCTAACTTCTGGCCCTCTTCTTCAAGCCGCTGGAGTTCGGTCAGCGATGCCAGGTCTCGATTACCTCTCCCGTAGGAGACGAGCGCGCGTGCCCGCGCGACGACAAAGACGGAAAAGGGCGACGGCTCGCGGCGGGCGTAATCTTCAAGGGCCGCCGCATGGGCCGCGGCCGCATCCCACAGTCCACGGTCGATGCATGCGTCTATCGCGTCACGTCGAAAGAGAAAGTGATTGTGACTCACCGCCCCAGCGACGAGCAGTGCTTCGCCTTCTGCGAGCGCAGTTTCGAAGACAGTTTCATCGTCGGTCGCGCGTGCAAGGACGCCGAGATAAAACGGCTGCATATAGGCGATGCCCGTTTCCCGACTGATCGCCAGAGCCGCCCCGATATCATCAAGTGCTTCATTCTGGCGCCCGGCGACCCGATGCAACTCGGCGCGATACGCGAGAGCCTCCCCTTCAAAGCGCCTCGCCTTCAACTCGCGCGCGTGCTGCAATGCCGCGTCGACGTGCTCTCGGGCTCGATCCCACTCCGCGAGAGCGTGCAAGCAGTGATACGCGGCATGATGGGCAATCGCAAGCGCCCGGCGATGGCCGACCTCGACCTCGATTCGTCCAAACCCGTGACGTTGGCACACTTCGATGCAACGACTAAAGGCGTCGTGCGCGCTGATCATCCGGCCGCGCATGTACTCTCCATCTCCGAGCCCGCCCAGCGCGGCCGCCTCCTGTTCGTGGTCGTGCGCCTCGCGCGCGAGAGCAAGGCTGCGCCCGTGTTCACGTACGCAGCCATCGCTATCGCCGCGCGGAAAACATAGGTTGCCGCGCAGGAAGTGGATGCGCCCCTCTTCGCGCACGAGTCCCTGGGCAGTGGCTGCGGCGGCGGCGCGGTCGAGATCGGCCCATGCCCCATCGAGATCGTCGATGACTCGCTTCACAGTGGCACGCCCGATCCATGCCTGGCAACGCTCCGCGTCCGTGGCGGCGACCTTGAGGGCAGTTTCGAACGCGCCGAGTGAGGACGTCATGTCACCAACGTCATGCAGGATATTGCCACGAAGGCACTCGAGCGCGACGCGGTCGGGACGCGTGGCCGCCAGTGCGAGCCCTCGTTCGACAAGCCGGAGCGCGAATTCATAGCGGTACCCAGCCGCTTGTGAGCGCGCTGCGTCGCAATAGGCGAGCGCCGCCGCAGAGTCCGCCCCCCGATCGAGATGTTCGGCCCGCAGGACGGGGTCACGCTCGCGATACCACTGAGCGGCGCGACGATGCAACTCACGGCACCGGCTTTTCAGCAGCCCGTCATAGACGGCGTCGCGAATGAGCGCGTGATGGAAAATGAATCCGCTGCCCTGGCGTCGCAGAAGGAGACCCATGACAAGGCGCTCCAACGCTGCATCGGCGCCATCGAGGAGGTGAACAACCGCCTCCTTCTCAAAGAGCTGGCCGAGTACAGAGGCCGCCTGCAAGACAGTTTTGTCCATGGGATCAAGTCGATCCAACCGCGCTTGCACGAGACTTTGCACCGAACCCGGCACGCCAGTTCCCGCATTCTCCTCCGCATTGCGCAACAGCTGCTCGAGAAACAGCGGATTGCCCGCGGCCCTTTCTATGCAGCGCTCCACCAGAGCCTCCTGTGCATCAGGAAACGATTCGGCCATGAGTCGCGCCGCGCCGACACTCAGGGGACCGAGATCGAAGATTGCGTCCGGCGCGCCGGCTGCCGCGCGCCATGGCTGGTCAAGCGGATCACCCTGGGTCCGCGCTGTCAGCACCAGTATGGCTGGACACCCCGCCACCATTGTGGCGAGTCCGGCGAGGTCCTGGCGCGTCGATCCGTCTGACCAGTGAATATCTTCGACGGCAAGCACTCGCGGTTGCAGGCCGCTGGCACGTTGCACAAGCCTGGTCAGAACGTTCCGTCGGCCGCGCACGCGCATCTCATTGTCCATTGCCTCGTAGACCGCTCGCTCATCGACGGTCTGCGGCACATCGACCAAGACCTTGAGGAAGAGCGCGTCGTCAGCATCGATCAAGCCTTCGGCGATCGTGCGCGCAACGGCAATCGTGCCGGCATCCCCATTACTTGCGTCGTCGAGCGCCAGGAGGTCACACACGAGAGACTGGATTGCGTCCCGTCTGGCTCTCGAGCCGAAGTCGAGCACGAGGCCGCCGTGGCAAGCGAATCCCGCCACTCGTGCTTCGCGTTGGAATTCCTCGACAAGGCGAGTTTTGCCGATGCCGGCCTCACCGCGGATATGGACAATGCGGCCGCACCCGGTCTCGCGGCACGATTCGAGCACGGCCCGAAACTGGCGCAGCTCGTCACGACGGCCGACGATCGGTCGGCCCGGAACCGAGCATCGAAGACCGGCAAGACACCAGGCCGGAACCGGCTCCGTGAAACCCTTGACGGCAAGCGCGCCACGCTCCGTGCAGTCGAGGCGGTCAGCCAGGGGGCGGCGCACGGCTTCCGAGATCAGGATCTCGCCCGGCCCGGCCGCGTCGGTGAGACGCGACGCGAGGTTCACTGTCTCGCCGGTTACGGTGTACTCCCTGTGGGTCGCGCTACCGGTGTCACTTGCCACGACCTGACCACCGGCAATGCCGATATGGACGGAGAGTGGGCGTGCGAGGGTGCGGGAAAGACCGGGCATCGCGTGGCCAATCGCGAGCGCAGCGCGCACCGCGCGTTCGACATCGTTCCCGTGTGAAAGAGGTGCACCGAAAACCGCCATGACGCAATCACCGACATGCTTGTCGACGTGTCCGCCGTGCTGCTCGATAGTGCGATCGACCTGCTCAAAGTATTGATCGAGCATAGCGAGCACTTCCTCGGGATCTACTTCCCGGCTCATGTCCGTGAAACCGCATAGATCGGCGAAGAGCACCACAACCTGCCGTCGTTCGCCCTTCGCCAAGCTCAGGCCCACTGCCGCGCGCCCGGAATTCTTTCGCGCGCGCAGCTCAGTCAATGCATCGAGCAGTTTGCGGCGATGACCGACTGAAACGATGCCGAGTTCCTTCAGGTCGTCCGCAGTCAGACTGCACAGGACCTCTTCGTCAATGGCGTTCTCGCGAAACACCGGCTCGTATCGTTCCATTTCGAGGCTGCGCAGCCACGCGGCGATGTCCACGATCCCTCCTGGGTGGCAGGTCCCCGGGCCGCTTAAAAGATAGCACGACTGCGGGTTCGTGCACCGCCCCCTCTGATTCGCCGCAGTTCAGGCACGCGCGATCAGCCCGACGATGAACTGACGGGGTTCTCAGCCATTGATGTTTCCGCGTCGGGCAGCAGTCGACCCACTCCGGCCAGATAACTTGCTCGAAACCGGTCACTCCGCCGAATTCGGTTTGCGAACTGGAGTGCCAATAAACGGCCGTTGGCGACCTCACCCCATCGGCCATCTCCGGCCGTTGGCCCGAGCTTTCGTGCTGGCATTCGAACGTCGGCTTCACTCAGCGAGCGGACCTTCGCGCGCCGATCCTGTCCGGCGCGTCGTCGGCCGAAGCGGTTGTTCGGGTCTCTCTGAGGCGGAGATTCAAAGTCGGATTTCACCGGCCCTGCACCGCGTCCCGGCGCCCATTTTCATCGCTTCCAACAACTGTCCCGTGGACAGCGCCGAGAAGTTGGACCAGAGTTGGACTTTCGCCTCGTCGACAGCACAGCTTCAGTGTGGCACGCCAAGACAGCCACGTCGCCTTTGCAGCGCACCCGATGAACATTTGTGGTCGGCGAGCGGAACCGTTCCCACATGGCAAAGCCGACGACCACACAGGAGCAAGTCTTGGGACAACAAGTCAGTCATCTGCTCATCGTAGCTTTGCTGCGCTCTCTCTCAATACTTCCGTACCAATTGGTCGCGAGGCTTGGCAGCGCGCTTGGCGCGGTCCTGTATGCGCTTCCCAGCCGCCGCAAACATATAGTCCTTGTCAACCTGCGCCTCTGCTTCCCGGGAAAGACCCGAGGTGAGTACGATGAGCTTGCGAGGGAACACTTCCGGCATGTCATCCGCAGCTATCTCGAACGAGGCATTCAATGGTTTGGTAGCGCGCAAACGATAAGAAATCTCGTCCAGATCGAAAGCGCGCTTGATCTCCAAGACAAGAATCCTCCGCCTACTATCTTTTTGGGATTTCATTTCGTGGGCATCGAGATCGGGTGCATGCGTTACTCGCTGCAATTGCCTGTCGCTGCCCTGTACACGCACATGTCGAATACGCGTCTTTGCGACCTAGCCAGACGGCAACGCGGCCGATTCGGTGCGGAGATGATCGAACGTTCGACAAGCGCCAGGAAGATCGTGAGATTCCTTCACGAGGGCAAACCGGTCATGCTTGCTGCGGACATGGACCATGGCATCGACAACTCTGTTTTTGTGCCTTTTTTTGGCGTCCCTGCGTGCACGCTGACTTCTGTTTTGCGACTTGCGAGATTGGGGCACGCGCGCGTTGTGCCGTTCTTACGGAAGTACTGCCGGATTTCAAAGGGTATCGGTTGACCATTTTCGCGCCGCTCAGCGATTTCCCATCAGGAAGCGACACGAATGATGCGCGTTGCATGAATGCGTTTCTTGAGGCGCAGATAATGAAGTTCCCCGCACAGTATTACTGGGTGCATCGACGCTTCAAACATCGTCCATTCGGCATGCCTGCGGTATATTGATCGTGCCGTTCGCCTAGCTCGTTCTTACATCCCGCGAGCTATCGAAACCGGCAAACGGGACCCAGAGGGAACGGCCATGCCGGGCCAACTCCGGGCATCGACTTCACGCGGAAGCGGCCACCCGTCGAGCGTAGGACGCAATCCAGCGCGAATGCCCAACGACCGATCACTTGCCGGCCGACTCGAAGGGATGAATGACGCTGCACCTTGCGGAAGCTGCCGTTGAGCCGTCACGAGGTCGACCGGCAGAAGTGGGTCGGGCTGCGTCAGTCCGCTCCCCACACTCATCGCTCGGAAGCGGTCACTGGAATTGAGCGGCCCGGAAGCGGCCAGTCGGCAGTGCGTACTCCCGACCCTCAACGGACGGTGAACCAGACGAGATCGAACCGGCCGCTTTGCGAGGATGCTGTTGAAAAAGTCGCTGCGCGGCGTTTCCAACCTGCTGGCGAAAAAATCGACCTCTCAGATCGGCCTACAAACCGCTCGCGAACATGGGTTAAGGGTAAGACGACCCCTGAAAACCTCGTGAGAAGGACAGTCAACGACTTTTTCAACGGCATCAGAGTACAACGGTCAGTCACTTCTTCGAATCGCTCGGCAGGTTCGGCCAGAGAGGACGGTCGCGCCTCATCGTTATCGCCCGTGCACGAGTGTCCGCTTTTCGACTCCGGCGAGGGAGTGATGCCCAGAAGGCGTTTCCGTCGCCGATGTCGCGCCCAAATTGGGCGTGGAGCCAGAGTCGCGGTCACCATGCCTGGATGGATTGGCAAACCCCCTGGTCCGCGCGAGCCGGTTGGTCTTGCGCGGCGAATACTGCTTGTCGCGCGCTTGTGCGTCGTACCTGTTGAAAGCCGCCGCGTCCCAGAAAGAAGACGTGGCGCCAACAGATACCCGACGTTCGGGTAATTGGCGCCGACATCCTCGTCACGCGAGCGAATCACTCGGCCTCGGTGCTGCTTCGCCACTTTCCGCCAAGGGCCTTGACGAGCATTACGCTGGCGGTCATCTGGCGGCGATCGAGGTCCACGGCCATGCGTTCGTTCATAAGCGCCATGCTTTGCGTCACGACGACGTCCAGGTAGCCGACGCTGCCAACCTTGTACTGGTTCATCATCAACTGCAGTGCCTGCTCGGACGCCACCACCGCCTCATGCTGCTTCGCCGCCTCCTGCTGAAGGATGCGCAGCGAGGCGAGGTTGTCCTCGACCTCCTGGAACGCGGTCAGCACGGTCTGCCTGTAATCCGCGACGCTGCCCTCGAACTCCGCCTTGGCGCTGGCCGTCGTGGCGCCGCGCGCACCGGCGTCGAACAACGTACCGAGCAGCGCCGGGCCGACCGACCACATGCGCGAGGGCGCCGTCAGCAAGTTGCCGAGCGCCGAGCTTTCGAGCCCGCCCGTCGCAGACAACAGCAGCTGCGGGAAGTACGCCGCCTGCGCGACGCCGACTTGCGCATTGGCCGCCGCCGTGCGGCGCTCTGCGGCTGCGATGTCAGGCCGGCGCTGCAGCAAATCGGACGGCACGCCTGCGGGAATGATCGGCGGCGCGAAGCTGGCATCCGCGGGGGGTAAAAAAAACGTGGACGCCGGCTCCCCGATAAGGGTGGCGATCGCATGTTCGTATTGCGCGCGCAACACGTCAAGATCAATTTCCTGGGCTTGCGCATTCGCCAGTTGGGTCTGGGCCTGCGCCACATCGGACTGCGACGCGATGCCGATATTGAAGCGGTTCTGGGTCAGCTCGAGCGCCTGCTGATACGCGACGATGGTCTGGTCGAGCAGCTTCTTCGAAGCGTCGAGACCGCGCAAGTTGAAGTAGTTCAGCGCGACGTCTGCATGCATGCCAAGCCGCACGGTTTCAAGATCGGCCGCGCTCGCCTGCGCGTTCGCCTGGGCGGCCTCCACCGTGCGGCTGATATTGCCCCACAGGTCCGGCTCCCACGTCGCGCTTAACGTCATCGCGTAATCGGGGATGACCTTTCCGGAAGTCGCATGGTAGACGACGTTCTCGGAATAGCGCGTGCGGGCCGCATTCACGCTGGCGCCGACGGTCGGGAAATAACCGGCACGCGCGGAGTCCACAATCGCCCGAGCCACTTTGAGCATCGCGATGGATTTCTGGATGCTCTGGCTCGAGACGTTGACCTTGTCTTCCAGTGCGTTTAGCTGCGCGTCGCCGTACACATGCCACCAGGGGCCTCGCGACACGTCGTCGGCAGGCCGGGCGCTGGTCCATCCCGGCGCAACGGGAGGGGCTTCCTTGTAAGTGCTCGGTACCGTCACGGTCGGCCGGACGTAGTCCGGCCCGACCGCGCATCCGCCCAGCAGCAACGCACCCGCGATGGCGCCGGCACGCAGCATGTGACGACACGGCGTGGTAGTTGTCCTGGCTGTCGCCGGTCGCACGGCGATATGGGCAGGCTCGTCGATCGCAAGCGCTTTCATTGCAGTCTCCCACTTACAGAGCGGGTCATGGATGGGCCCCGCTACCCGTTGACGTGCCCTGCACCCGTACCGACTCGCCGCCCACGATGGAATCAGCCGGGTTCAGGATGACTGCGTCGTTGGCCGCCAACCCCGTGAGCACCTCGATGCGCGAACCGAAGTCGCGGCCCGGCCCGATGGTTTTCAGGGCGACCTTCCCCTGCGGGTCGACTGTCGCCACCTGGACGCCTTCCGGGCGATACAGGAGCGCGTTCGCCGGCAGCGAAAAGCCCGGGTGCGGGGTGGGCAGCGTCAGGTGGACCTGACCGTAGGAGCCCGGCAATACCGTACCGCCCGCGTTCGGAATGTCGACTTCGATTCGCAGGGTGCGCGTCGTCGCATTGATCGCGCCGGTGTTGCGGACTACCGCGCCTGAAAAGGTCCGGCCGGGAAACTGCGGGAGTGCCAGTTGGGCCGGCGTGCCATTGACGGTTACATCCGAATAGCTCTGCGGCACGTCGACATAGACACGCAGCAGGTTGGTCCTGGCGATGTCGAACAGCTCCCTGCTGGGGCCGCCCGCGCTCCCGGCCTCGATCAGTGCACCGACATCGACGTTGCGGGCCGTGATGACGCCGTCGAATGGCGCATAGACCTTTTCATACGATTGCATGTGGGAAAGCCGCGCGACATTTGATTCCATCGATGCCAGAGACGCCTGCCTGGCTTCGTCGTCGGCGACCTTCATGTCGGTTTCCTGGTGCGAGACAGAATTCATCTGCAACAGCTGCTGCCAACGTTGCGCCGTGACGTGGGCAATCCGGGCGTTTGCCCGCGCCTGCATCACATCCGCTCTCGCCTGTTTCAACTGGTCGTCGACCTCGGGTGCGTCGATCGTGGCCAATAGCTGGCCAGACTTCACCCGCGCGCCGATGTCCACATACCAGCTTTTCAGGTAACCGTTGGTGCGCGCATAGATCGGCGTCTGTTGCGCGGCCTGAATGTCGGCGGGCAGGATCAGTTCCGTGGTTGGGGGGGCCGGCTCCGGCTTCGTGACTTGCACAGTCGGCACCGCGAGTGCGGCAGTCTGGGCTTGCAGAGCCGTGCGCGCGCGCAGACGTGGCCAGATGCCAACGACCATCGCGAGAACCACCACCGCGACGACCGTCAAGGCGATGCGGCGGCGCCCCTTCCGATTGCCTCGCGCCGCTGTTGCTTCGGGCATGGAGTCATTGCGGGGATCGGACATTTTGTTTAACTCCGCTTAAAGCGGGACGTCGGTATCGAGCTTCATGACGGAAGGCGGACGGTGTTTGGCCAACCAGGCATGAACCAGCGAGAACAACACAGGGACGAAGACCAGGGTGGTCAACGTTGCGACCATCAGGCCACCAATCACGGCGCGACCCAGCGGCGCATTCTGTTCACCGCCGTCACCGGCCCCGATCGCCATTGGCACCATGCCGATGGTCATCGCCAGCGCGGTCATCATGACCGGGCGGAAGCGGCCGACGCCGGCGGCGAGAGCGGCTTGCAACGGTGCCACACCGGCGGCCAGCCTATCGCGCGCAAAGCTCACCACGAGTATACTGTTCGCGGTGGCGACGCCGATGGACATCATGGCGCCCGTCAATGCCGGCACGCTGAGGGTGGTCTGCGTGACGAACAATATCCAGAGGATCCCGGTCATGGCGCCGGGCAGGCCGGCGATGATGATGGCCGGATCGACCCACGACTGGAAATTGACGACCATCAGCAGGTACACCAGCAGCACGGCAAACGCGATACCGGCGGCGAGCGCCGAGAACGACGTCTGCATGGTCTGAACCTGGCCGCGGACCACCACCTGGGCGCCATGCGGCAGATTCGCCTTCGCCGCGGCGACGATCTGGTTCACTTCGGAGGCGACGCCACCGAGGTCCCGGCCCTGTACGGAACCGAAGATATCGATGACGGGCCGCACGTTGTAGTGCGAAACGACCGCTTGCTGAGATGCCCGCGTGAAGGTGCCGAGCGAGCCGAGAATGGTGGAGTTCTGGCCGGCGGTCGAATCCGGCCCGCCTGTGCCCGCCGCGATGCTCATCTTCAGCGGCAGATTGGCCAGCGTCTGTAGTGAGTGGATGTCATGTTGCGGCACTGCCGTCATCACCGGGTAGCTGACGCCGTTTTGCGGGTTAAGCCAGAAATTCGGCGCGGTCTGCGAACTGCCGGACAGCGCGATCAAGAGGCTCCGGGCGACATCCACCTGTTGCAGGCCCGCTTGCAGCGCCTTGGTGCGATCGACGTCGATATTGATCGCCGGCTGGTCAGCAGGCTGCTGGACGCGCAGATCGACGAGCCCCTGGACGCCGCGCAACTTGGCCTGCAATTGGTCGGCGAAAGCGCGGTTTTGATTCACGTCGTTGCCGATGACTTGAATATCGATCGGCGCCGGAACGCCGAAGTTAAGGATCTGACTCACCATGTCGGCCGGCAGAAACGAAAACGTCACGCTTGGAAACTGCGCAGTCAATTTCTCGCGCAGTTCCTTAACGTACTCTGCCGTCGGGCGGTGTCTCGTGCCGAGCGTGATGAGAATATCCGCATCCGACGTACCGATCGGCGCTGAGCTGCTGTACGACAAGTTGATGCCGCTGGTCGGCAAGCCGATGTTGTCGACGATGGTTGTCAGTTCGCTGGCCGGAATGGTCGCGCGGATGCTGGTTTCAATCGTGTCGGCCAGCCGCGCCGTCTGCTCGATGCGCGTGCCGGTCTTGGCACGCATGTGCAGCCTGATCTGGCCGGAGTCGATTTGCGGGAAGAAGTCCTGGCCCAGGAAGGGAACGAACACGAGCGAACTGAGGCAGACGACCACGAAGCCCGCCACGAACGCGCGGGGCCGACTCAGCGAGCGTGCAAGCACGCCCTGATAGCGGTTGCGCATTGCCTCGAACTTGACCTCGAAACCCTTCTGGAATTTCGCGAAGCCGCTGAGCCTCCGTTCGTATTGAATCCCTTCTTCAGTTGCGGGTTGCGCGCCGCGGAACAGATACATCGCCAGCGTGGGCACCAGCGTTCGGGACAGCAGGTAGGACGCGAGCATCGCGAACACCACTGCTTCGGCCAGCGGGGTGAACAGATAGTGCGCAACCCCCGGAAGCAGCAGCATCGGGACGAACACGATACAGATCGACAAGGTCGAAACGAGCGTCGGTATCGCAATTTCACCGGAGCCTTCAAGAATCGCCTGCAGCAATGGCTGGCCCTGTTCCAGATGGTGCGTCATGTTCTCGATCGCGACAGTCGCGTCGTCGACCAGTATCCCGACTGCGAGCGCCAGACCGCCCAGCGTCATGATATTGATCGTCTGGCCCAGGATGGATAGCACGATCAGCGACGAGATCATCGCCAATGGGATCGAGACCGCGATGATCAACGTGGCTCGCCAACTGCCGAGGAACAACAGGATCATCACAGCGGTTAGACTCGCGGCGACCAGGCCTTCGCGGATCACCCCCTGCACGGCGGATTTGACGAAGATGGACTCGTCGGTCACCGTCTGGATGTCGAGCGCCTTTGGCATCTGCGCCGCAATGAGCGGCAACATATGCTGGACGTTGCTGACGATGTCGAGAGTCGATACGTTGCCGCTCTTTTCGATCTCGAGCAGCGCCGCACGCTTGCCATCGTGGCGCACGATGTTGGTTTGCGGTATGAAGCCGTCACGCACGTTCGCCACGTCGTGAACGTAGATTACGGTGCCGACGTTGTTGGTCTTGACGGGGAGATCGTTCAATTCGGCAATCGATTTCGCGGCGCCGTTCACGTTGACGTTGTATTCGAACGTACTGATCTTCGCCGTGCCGCCCGGCAAGATCAGATTCTGCGCGTTCACCGCCTCTACAACGTCTGTCGGCGTCAGGCCCGTCGCTTGCAACGCCTGCGGATTGATGTCGACCATCACCTCACGCACCTTGCCGCCGTACGGAATCGGCACCGCGGCACCCTGTACGGTGGCCAGCTGGGTCCGGATGAAGTTGTTGCCCAGGTCATAGAGGGTCTGCTCGGGCAGCGTCCCGCTCGACAACGCGAGCTCCATGATCGGGACGGTGGACGCCTGATAGGTCAGCACCGTTGGCGGCAACGTGCCTGGCGGCAACACCTTGAGCATGGTTTGAGCGCTTGTGGACGCTTGCGTCTGCGCGCGCGTGATGTCCGCTCCCGGATGAAAGAAGACCTTGATGACGGCCACGCCGTTAAGCGATTGCGACTCAATGTGTTCGATGTTGTCGACGTCGGAGGTGAGCGCGCGTTCATACGGGGCGACGATTCTGTACGCCATGTCTTCCGATGTCAGGCCGTTATAGCTCCAGACGATGCTCAACACCGGGATGTCGATGTTCGGAAAGATATCCGTCGGCATGCGCAGGATCATCAATGGCCCGATGATCATCAACAGCAGCGCCAGCACAATAAACGTATAGGGCCGGCGTAACGCGACTTTTACGATCCACATCGTGCGTTTCCCGTCGAATAGGCGAAAAACCCCCGGTTCAATTCACACCAGTGCGGAGACGGCCGTCGCGCGCTGCGGATAAGCTTGTGTCGAAATGTTCGACCGTGACTTTGACGATGCATCTGCGATGCCAGTTGGCGCGGATCGAACGTATTTCCGTCGTATTCGGTGACGCGAACGCTCTGCAGCACGCCAAAGCCGAGACGGCCATCGGCGAGCCGAAAGCGTATCTACGATTTCATCGGAACGTCTCCTGCACAATTGGGGGTTGCACTGGTGAGCGGCCTTCATTAGCCTCTCCCACGCTGGCGTATTCCCCAAAACGCCATCGTCGCGGTGAGCAGAATGCCGGCGCCGCGGTCAGGAACCAGTACGTTTTTATGTCCCCAGATAGTCAGACCGAACAGATTCGGTAACCAGATGTAGGGCCCACGCTGTTGCGGGCGCGCAACCAAGACCGCCGCTGCGTAAGGTATTTCAGCAGGCGTTCGCACCGGCCCGAGCATCGCGCGATGGGGCTGTCCATAACACATAGGTAATTGTCTAACAAAATATCTTAACTATCGTGAAAATTAGTCGGGTCGTATGCTCGACTCATGAAGTACAAGATCGGGGGTCGAACCATTGGACCTGCCACTATCGCGTCACGCATTCCTGCGGCGATGCAGGTGCGGTGGCATCGCGGAATTGGAAGCGAACCGGCTCTCGGCGCGCATTCCGTGACACCTCGCGGCGTATATAGCCACCACGGCATTTATGTCGGCAAAGGCAAGCTGGTGCACTACGCCGTTCATGCCCGGTCGTTGCATCGCGGATTAGTCGAGGACGTGACGATCGCATGCCCCGCTGCGCGGCGCAAAGTGTGGATCAGCCGGGCGATCGTCCGGGTTACGCTGACCGGCAAGTCGTAAAGCGGGCGCGCTCGCGCCTCGGCGACAATCGATACCGGCTGCTGACCAATAACTGCGAGCACTTCTGTATGTGGTGTCTGTATGGAGAAAGCCGCAGTGAGCAAGTGCGCGCGTGCTTAACCTATCCGCGTGCGGCGATGGGCGCAGTGGTGGGCCTGTTCAAGATGTCGATCAATTACTTCGCCGCGATGGTCTCCAACCACGCAGACGCGTTGCTTGTAAAGAGCCGCAGCGTCGGCGCTACTGCCAAAGAGCGCTCGATAGGTCAGGTGATGTCCTGCCACGCGTAAGCGTACCCGTGTATTCAGGAGCGACGTGATCTCGCGATTTAGGTGTTTCACCGTCACTTTCGTCTGTGGGCGCCCATGGCAATCGGCTGGAGTCCCAGTCGTGCGCACTGCTAATGCGCTTGGTCGCGCTCGCAAGCCATCGACCCACGAGCTTCGCTTGGGCTATTTGCCAGAATGTTCACAACCAACTTGCTACTCGGGTTGTTTCGGTCCCTCAACACGGTCACTTTGTAATTCGTCATTGCTCATGCCTACCTCCCGTATTGCGAAAGCTATGGCAACGCCGCCGGTTTTCAGGCGCTGATATCGCATGCCAACGAAGCGCAATATCCGAGCGGCGGAGTGTCTATTTCGCCTTGCGAGCCCTCGAAGCAGCACGCATCGTTGGCCGATACTCTTATAGAGCTCATCAACTGCTTCCAATCATTGCGGGACGCTCGATTGAGCCCGCCGAGTCAAGTGCCACTCCGGCAGTTCATGAATCGACTTCTGGTAGCTAACTCCGCGGAGACCGTGGCGCCGCACATGACTCGATGCTACCGGTAGCCGTCGTTGAAGCGAGAAATGCGGAGCTCGACCATTAGCAAGCGCTATACAGCGATCACGAAGAGCGATCGTTCATGGCCGCACCCTGACCGCTGAATTTGCCCCGTCTTTCCGCGATGCGTGGTCGGCGAGCGCCGCCCCAAAGCGGGAGTAAGTACAGGCGAATGAACCGTCAAAAAAACAAAAAAACGGTTATCGCCGCCCCAGTTACATCATTTCTTCGCCAAGCGTTGTTAGGCTGCAGCTGGCGCCGTCGCTCCCATGTCTTCAATGAGTCCAGGCTGTCGAGCCACGAGCCACTCGCGTAGTTCTGCAACGTAAAGGTCCCAGGCCGGCGACAGGGCCGCGACCTTGACAATGGCACTCAAGCCTACGGGGCGGTGCACGTTAGACCTGCAATAGCCTGTTCCTCGTCGCCGCCATTTTCCAGCACGAGGCTCGCGACTCCGAGCAGGTGCGACGTGTAAGGAATCTGCGTGCCCTTGCGCAACTGCGTCGAGTGAAGCTTCAAGGCGAGCGCGGTCGCGTGGGCAAATGTTTATGTGCCTATGCCCACGGGTCGACTTCGTGCGTGAATGGAACACCCGAGTTTTTGAGCCAGCTGAACGCGTCGTCCCACGCAGGATAGTGCCGGCCAATGGACGCCAGTAGTTTCGCCGGCGTGCCGGGGCTGTCGCCGGTCGTCTGCGTCATCGCGAGGTAGAGTCCCGGCAGCGCTTCGGGCGCAACGCGGTACATGTCGGCCCTATCGCTTCCCAGGTAATCGCGGTCATAAAGGTCGAACAGCAAACCGCCGTCGTCCTCCGATTTGACCGTCGCCGTACAGTGCGGATACGACGTCAGGCTGATGGAGCGGAGTTCCACGGGCGGCGGTCTGTCACTGGCCGACGAGTTAACCGCATCGCCAGGATCCGTTGCGTGTGCAACCGTCACCTGCATGAAGCGCTCGAATGCGGCCGACTCACCCCCGCCATATCGCTGCGCATAACGCGTCTTTAGGGCAAGCCGTTCGGTCTCGTGGCGTTGCATGATGATCGATCGCAGCCACGGTTCGGTATCGGTAGAGACGAGCAGGATGTCGAGCAGCGCGGGCCAGTCCGCCTCCGCATCACTGAGCACATAGACGGGTGCCGCGCCGATCTCGTCGGCCAGCTCAGGACCGGGCGGCTCAAGCGTCAGCCCCCACCCGTCGGGCGCCCGGAACGGCAGTGCGGTGGTGGCGGGTCGCCACGCAAACCAGGCCCATTGCGCGGGTAGCGAAAAGTTTCGGTCGGGGTTGCTTCGAGATGCTGCGCGCAGAGCTGCAGCTGTGCGACACACCAGCAGTCCGGCTTCCATGTTGTGATTATATTGAGCGGAGTCATGCCGTCATTCTAGATGGCCAGCCTGAATCCGCGCTACGGACCGTATGCGCCACACGACATTCCACGGGCTTCGTGACGGATCCATCAGAGCATCGCTGAAAGTCCAGCGCACAACGAAGCCGACTTCGTTCGCCTCCTGACCTGCTGATTGGTAAATAGACAGACCGGCGCGATTCCGGTAACCAGACGGTAACAGCGGCGCGCAAACGAAAAAAGGACCTACGGCTTTCACGGTAAGTCCTTGATATTCCTGGTCGGGGCGAGAGGATTTGAACCTCCGACCACCTGCACCCCATAAAGGCTTATATCGATGAACCGCCTCCACCAAGCTCCGATCGTTCATCATGCTGCCTCCTGCTCGGCGCCGCCGCTGACCTGCTGCTGCCACGCGCGAATGACGGAGAGCGGCCACGCCGTGATGCCATTGATCTTCAACGGCTTGGGGAAGTTGCCGTCCTTTACTTTCCGCCACAATGTGGGGGCGCTGAATGGCACGAACCGCTCTTTGACCAATTGTGCAGGACGAATGTACTTTTCCAGCTCAGTTTCGTTTTTCATTCCACACTCCAAAATGAGATCGCGCGAGAGCGCATGATTGAAATTGGAATGTCACGACACGATGCGGTCAAAGGCAGCAATGCTGCTTCTAAAGTTTCGACGCCTAACGCCCCGCACTGGGCAAGGCATATCGTGTGGGTTCGATGCCCGGGTCACATGTCGTCGTCCAGGTCGTCCTCGTGGATTTCGGCGGCGCGCTGCTTGCCCTTGGCAATCAGATCTTTTGCGGATTCGCCACGCATCCACGCGTCGATCATATCGGACCAGCACTGCAGCATGATCTTCCGTTCCGCCAGGTAGCGGTTCACGTTGTACACGGCGGCAATCCGGTTTCGTGGCGCGTGCGCCAGCGACATTTCGATCCATCGTTCATCGAATTTAGCGCGGTTCAGGCCGGTGGAAAACGTGCGCCGCAGGTCGTGCACGCCGAAGCTCTGAAAATCGGGATCGTCCTTTCGAATCCGCTCGACGGTCGAGTCGATCACTCGATTTAACGTCGCGTTGCTGATTGGCGTTTCGCCGTCATAGCGCGACGGATGCAAGTACTGGCTTGATCCAAAGCATGTTCGAAACGTTGTGAGAATATCCATCGCCTGTTCGGACAACGGAATAGTATGCGACTTACCGGCCTTCATCCTGGTACCTGGGATCATCCAGCGCGCCGCATTGAAGTCGATCTCGCTCCAGGTCGCGTCTATAAACTCCGACTTGCGAACGCCGGTCAACAAAATGAGTTTCAACGCTAGGCGCAGCGTCGGCATGGTCGAGACTTGCTCCAGCGCTGTGAGAAACGTGCGAATTTCGGCAGGCGACAATGCACGTTCGCGCGGCTCAAAGGTGGCGATGGCACTGGCGCGGATTGCCTCGGCCGGATTGCTCACGCTTAGCCCGCTTGCCTGCGCGTGGTTGAACACTGCACGCACAATCTCGCGGACATGGACTGCAACAGCCGGCCCGCGCTTCTCTTTGGTTTCGTCGCACAGGCGCTTCAGGCGCTGCGGGCTCACCTCCTCAAGCTTCAGCTTTCCGAGTTCAGGCTCGATAACTCGCCGATGCGCAGCGCGCCGCATCTCCAGCGTGCTGTCTGCCAGCTGCTCCGCGCCGCTCTTGGGGTCGCCCTTATGCTTAAAGTAGTTTTCCGCCCAGTCGCCGAACGTCAGCGCCTCGGCCGCTGCAGTGCGCTTTTCGGCCTTTGCCCGGGCCGGTGAAACGCCCCGCTCTACGTTGCGCCGCGCGCGGTCCAGAAGCGTGCGGGCCTCGCGCAGGGACACGACCATGCCGAACTCAAGTTCATCTGGATCGCGCGTCACCTTGCATGCTGGATGGTAGCGCCCGATCGCAAGCGTCTCGCGCCTACCGTTAAGCTTGTAGTCGTAGCGAAACGAAATGGTCCCTGATGGCAGCACCGCCGCATACAAGCCATCGCGGTCGGACACCTTGAATGCTTTTTCTCGGGGCTTGAGGGCGCCAAGCTCTTGATTAGTCAGCAAAATCAGCCTCACTCTGATTTGCCGCTGATACCGTCAGCCCATCTGACGGTACGGGAAGCGGCAATTTCAACCGCTTCCAACTGTACCGTCACGACTACCGTCAAAGTACGCGAGATTGGGTGATAGCGGCTGAGACTACCTGAGCCGCTAAATCCTTATCTCGCTTAGGTTTCGTGAGGATTTTGATACTGCTTGAAACGGTGTGAGACGATCCTAGATCACTCCCACTCAATCGTAGCCGGCGGCTTCCCCGAAATATCGTAGACCACCCGGTTGATCCCCCGAACCTCATTGATAATCCGGTTCGACGCATTGCCCAACAACTCATGCGGCAAGTGCGCCCAATGCGCGGTCATGAAGTCCTGCGTCTGCACAGCCCGAAGCGCAACGACGAACTCATAAGTCCGCCCATCTCCCATCACCCCCACGCTCCGCACCGGCAGGAACACGGCAAACGCCTGGCTCGTCAGTTCATACCATGACTTGCCACTCGCCGGGTCGATGGTGTCGCGCAAGGTCTCGATAAAGATCGAGTCGGCACGCTGCAACAAGTCGGCATATTCACGCTTGACCTCGCCCAGGATCCGCACGCCCAGACCCGGGCCCGGGAACGGGTGGCGATAGACCATCGCCGGCGGCAGACCCAGCGCAACACCCAACTCGCGCACTTCGTCCTTGAACAACTCGCGCAAAGGCTCGAGCAGTTTCAGGTTCAGCGTCTCCGGCAGCCCACCCACGTTGTGATGGCTCTTGATCGTATGCGCGCCCTTCTTGCCCTTGCCCGCCGATTCGATCACATCCGGATAAATCGTGCCTTGCGCGAGCCACCGTGCATCGCTCAGCTTGCCGGCTTCGGTCTGGAACACTTCGACGAACTCGGCGCCGATGATCTTGCGCTTGGCCTCGGGATCGGTCACGCCCGCGAGCTTGCCAAGAAAGGCCTCGCTCGCATCGATATGAATGACCTTCACGCCCAGATGGTTCGCGAAGGTTTCCATCACCTGCTCCGCTTCGTTCAGGCGCAGCAAGCCGTGGTCGACAAACACGCAGGTCAGCTGATCGCCGATCGCCCGGTGCAACAAGGCCGCCGCAACGGACGAATCGACGCCGCCCGACAGGCCGAGGATCACATGTTCGCTACCGACCTGGGTACGGATATGTTCGACAGCCTCGTCGATGTAATGGCCCATCTCCCAGTCAGGACGCGCGCCGCACAGCTCGAGCACGAAGCGGTTCAGGATGGTCCGACCTTGGAGGGTATGGGTCACCTCAGGGTGAAACTGCACCGCATAGAAGCCGCGTGACTCATCAGCCATGCCGGCGATCGGGCACGACGGAGTCGAAGCCATCAGCTTGAAACCCGGCGGAATCTCGGTGACCTTGTCGCCGTGGCTCATCCAGACTTTCAACATGCCATACCCTTCGGCAGTCTCAAAATCCTGAATACCGCTCAGCAGCTTGGTATGTCCATGAGCCCGGATCTCGGCATAGCCGAATTCACGGGTATGACCCCCTTCGACTTTGCCGCCGAGCTGTTCGGCCATCGACTGCATCCCGTAGCAGATCCCGAGCACGGGCACGCCGAGCTCGAATACGACCTGTGGTACACGCGGGGTGTCGTCCTCGGTGACGGAATTCGGGCCGCCCGAGAGGATGATCCCCTTGGGCGCGAACTCGCGCACAAACGCGTCGTCGACATCGTGCGGATGGATTTCGGAATAGACGTGCGCTTCGCGGACGCGGCGCGCGATCAACTGGGTGACTTGCGAACCGAAATCGAGAATCAGTATCCGGTCATGGGGAACGCTAGGGTTGGAAGCAGTCGACATAGGGTCAAAGGTGGTCAAACGATCTTGGGTGTCTTCATAAAGGTCGGCGGATATCGTCTTCGGGCAACGACGGCGTGCGCGGACTCGTCGATCGAACGACGCGCGCTTCGCCCGTGACGGGATCAATAACGGTTCGCTGCGATGCACCCGTCAAGGGATCGACGTTCGTACCCACCGGACGGCGTGTCGCTGCATCGCCCCCGGTTCCGACAGGGAGACCCGTAACCGGATCGACCGCTGCCCGCACGGGATGCCCCGTTGCCGGGTCGACACTGCCGCCGGTCGCGGGATCGATCGGGGGTCGTACGGGCGTCGCCCCGGGCCGCGCAAACGTCGGTTCCCTCATCCGCCCCGCACGCTCTGCCTCGCGCTCGCGTTCACGCTCGCGGACCTCACGCGCACTACGTTCAGCCTTGTCGGCCGACTCGGTGCCCAATGCGAGCTGCCTGTTGCGGCGGCGGATCGATCCTGCGAGCCTGACAAGACCGACGCCGAGCACGAGCAGCACGAAAGCGATCGCCGGGCCGCTCAGCAAGACAGCCTGACTGGTATCGACCGCGGTGCCGTGCAGCACGATCAACCACACGAGCAGCACGAGCCCGCTGAGCCAGTTCACATGGCCGCTCACGCGAGCAATCGTCAAGGTCAGTTGTCCATCGACGGCCGCATGGAGCTGTAACCAGGCGATGCCCAGCAAGCTGATACCGAACAACTGCCCGAGCGCCGGCGGATGCGGGGCAATGGCCTGCAGCGCGACGATCGAGTCGGCCCATGGCGACACGATGAGCGCCAGACCCAGCAACAAGGTGATGATTCCATCGATGACCAGCAACGACCGCAGAATCGGTTTCATCGCGCTCTCCTTGAAAATGCCGAGGCTGCCGCAATTGCCGCGCCCGCATCCGCGCGGCGGTTCAACCCGAAGGCTGGACGGCTTCCGCTCGCGAGGGTCGAGTCTCGCGACGATAGCGCCGGCCCAATCGCCGGCAACATCGCGAGGCCTCCGCCCTTACCGCTCAATCTACGTGATAGTTCGGTGCTTCCTTGGTGATTTGCACATCGTGCACATGCGATTCGCGCAACCCGGCGCCCGTGATCTGAACGAAGCCGGCCTTTTCGTGGAACTCGTCGATGGTCTGGCAGCCGCAGTAGCCCATGCTGGCGCGCACACCACCCGTCAACTGGAACAGGATCGCGTTGACGCTGCCCTTGTAGGCGACGCGTCCTTCGATGCCTTCCGGTACCAGCTTGTCGATATTGCCCGAGTTTTCCTGGAAATAACGGTCCGCCGCGCCGTCCTTCATCGCGCCGACCGAGCCCATGCCGCGATAGGCCTTGTAGGTGCGGCCCTGGAACAGGAATTCCTCGCCCGGCGATTCTTCCGTGCCGGCGAGCATGCTGCCCATCATGACCGTGTCCGCGCCGGCAGCCATGGCCTTGGCGATATCGCCCGAAAAACGTACGCCGCCGTCACCGATGCAAGGTACGCCCGTGCCGCGCAGCGCGTCGGAAACGTTCGCGATCGCGGTGACCTGCGGCACGCCAACACCAGCGACGATCCGCGTCGTGCAGATCGAACCCGGGCCGATACCGACCTTGACCCCGTCCGCGCCGTATTCGACGAGCGCTTTCGCGGCATCGGCGGTCGCGATATTGCCGCCGATCACATCGACTTGCGGATAATTCTTCTTGACCCAGCGCACACGGTCGAGCACACCTTGACTATGGCCGTGGGCCGTATCGACGACAATGACGTCGACGCCGGCCTGTACGAGCAGTTCGACGCGTTCGTCGTTGTCCGGGCCCACGCCGACGGCAGCGCCGACGCGCAGCTTGCCCTGCTGATCCTTCGCGGCCATGGGGTGTTCGGTGGCCTTGAGAATATCCTTGACGGTGATCAGGCCGCGCAGCTCGAATGCATCGTTGACGACGACCACGCGCTCGAGGCGGTGGAGATGCATGAGCGCCTTGGCTTCGAGCAGCGGCGTGCCTTCCTTGACGGTGATCAGGCGCTCGCGCGGCGTCATGATCGTGCGCACCGCTTCGTCGAGGCGGGTTTCAAAGCGCAGGTCGCGGTTGGTCACGATGCCGATCAGCAAAGCGCCTTCAACCACGGGGAAACCGGAAATGCCATGCTGACGCGACAGTTCGATAATCTCGCGCACGCTCATGTTCGGCGCCACGGTGATCGGATCACGCAGCACACCCGACTCGAAACGCTTGACCTTCGCGACTTCACGGGCCTGTTCGGCGGGGGTGAGATTCTTGTGGATGATGCCGATCCCGCCCTGCTGCGCCATCGCGATTGCGAGGCGGCCTTCGGTGACCGTGTCCATGGCGGCGGACACGAGCGGGATGTTCAGCGAGATATTGCGGGAGAGCTTGGTTTTTAGGCTGGTGTCGCGCGGCAGAACACTCGAAAACGCGGGCACGAGAAGCACGTCATCGAATGTGAGTGCTTGTTGGATAAGACGCATAGCAAATCCTATAGGCGCAAAAGCGGATTATACGCGAATCCTTCCGGATTGCTTCGCTTGACAATCATCATCGGACGACTTTACCGGCTAACTTCCGTTTGACTTGCAGAATTCCACAAGACGGACCACCCGGGCGACCGTAGCCTACACGATCCATATTGCCGAAACGGCAGGCGAAGGAGCAGTTCATCATGCAACGCGGAGTCATCTACGGGATCCTGGCGGGCGCGCTGTGGGGCACGGTGTTCCTGGCGCCGCGCCTGCTCGCGGATTTCTCACCCTGGCTGCTGTCGGCCGGCCGCTACATCATGTACGGGGCGGTCTCACTGCTTGCCGCGGTGCCGCTCGCGCGTACCGTGTGGCCCAAGCTCACCTGGCGCGATGCGCTCACCCTCCTGCGGCTCGCGCTGACAGGCAATCTTGTCTACTACGTGTTTCTTGCGGAGTCAGTACACCGGGTCGGCATCGCGCCCGCGAGCCTGATCATCGGTGTGCTACCCGTGACGGTCACGCTTGTCGGACGCCGCGATCACGGCGCGGTACCGCTGACGCGGCTCGCCCTGCCACTGGGGCTCGTGCTGCTGGGGATCATCTGTATCAATATCGATGTGTTCGCGAGCGGGGTGCCCGTCCAGCGGGTGGAACTCGGCACGCAGATCGTCGGGCTGCTCTGCGCGGTCGGGGCGCTCGCAAGCTGGACGTGGTTCGCGGTCGAGAACTCGCGCTATCTGCAGCGGCATCCGCGTTTCACGGGACACGAATGGTCGACCCTCTGGGGCATCGCGACCGGCCTGCTCGGCCTCGTCCTCTGGCTCGTCATCACCGCCTTGCCCGCCGGCTCGGTGCAGGCGATCCTGCCCGCCTCACAATGGCACACGTTCTGGATCGTCAATCTCGTGCTCGCGATCGGCGCCTCGTGGCTCGGCAACGGTCTGTGGAATGCGGCCGCCAAGCGCCTGCCCTTGACACTGTCGGGCCAGATGATCGTATTCGAGACACTGTTCGCCCTCGTCTACGGATTTATCTATGATGAAAGACTGCCGCGCGGCCTCGAAATCGCCGCGATCGTGCTGCTGCTGATCGGCGTGAGCTGGTCGGTCAGCCTTCATTCGCGCGACGATCCGCATCCGCACCGGATCGAGGACGATGCGCAGGTCTCAACGCATTGAATGACACTAAAGCCGACGCACTCAAACTCCCCATGTCCGCCCTGTCCATCCCATTGCAAACCCGTGGCGCGGCCTTTGCGGCCGGCGCGCGAGACTGTATTCCAATGCTGGTCGGCGCCGCGCCGTTCGGCGTGATTTTCGGGGCGATGGTCACGGGCATGCCCGGCCTTCCGCTTGCGGCATGGCTCGGACAACTCATGTCGCTGATCGTGTTCGCGGGATCGAGCCAGTTCATTGCGGTCGGCCTGGTCGCGAGCCATGCGGCGCTGCCGGTCATCTGGTTCACGACCCTGATCGTCAATGCGCGGCACTTGCTCTATGCGGCGGCGCTGTCGCCGCGCATGGCGCACCTGCCATTGCGCTGGCGTGCGCTGCTCGGCTTGCTGCTGGTCGACGAGACGTTCGCGGTGGCCATCGACCATGAACGTCGCCATCCCGGTTCTCCGCTCGCCCACTGGTATTTCCTCGGCGCCGGCGTGGCGATGTACCTGAACTGGCAGCTCTTCACGGTGATCGGGCTGGTCTTCGGCTCGGCGTTTCCGGGCCTACAGGCGCTCGGGCTCGATTTCGCGATGGTCGCAACGTTTATCGCGATCGTCATGCCGCAGGTCAGGGCAGCCCGTTTTGCCGCGGCGGCGATCACCGCAGGGGTTCTTGCCTATTGCTGGCGCAACCTGCCCTATCAGCTCGGGCTGCTGGCCGCGGTCCTGGCCGGCGTCGCGGTCGGGACCGCGCTGACGGTCTGGCACGAACGGAGGACATCGAAATGAACGCCCAAGGAACAATCCCGACGGTGAGCCATGCGCGACGCGAGGCGACCCGCCACAGCCCCGTTCAACGCGCACAACGAGACAAGGCGCGCCCATGAGCACGATGACCGGTATCTGGATGATCGTCGGCATGGCGCTCGTCACCTATCTCGTCAAGGCGACGGTGCTGATTCTGGGTGACCGGGTGCGCTTTGCACCGATCGTCAAGACGGCGCTGGGTTTCGTGCCGGTCACTGTGCTCACGGCGATCGTCGTACCGATCGTTGTCGCACCGCATCACGGCGATGCCGAACTCAGCTGGCGCAATCCGCAACTGGTGGCGGCGCTCGGTACCGCGGTCGTCGGCTTCTCGACCCGTCATGCACTCGCCACGATTGCATTCGGGCTTGCGCTCTTTTTTGCATGGCATATGTGGGTCGCGCCGTAAGCGTTCAGCTGAACAGCCCGCCCCTGCCTAGCGCCGCTCTTTCGCGTGCCAGCGGCGTCCCTCGACTGAACCCGCCCGGCTCTTCGTCACGCGGCGCTGACGTGCGAGCTTCGGATCGACGGTCAGCGGCCGATAGATCTCGATGCGATCGCCTGCCGAGACCTGGGTATCGAGCGGCTGGATTTTGCCGAAGATACCGACCGCTTGGGTCGAGAGATCGATTTCCGGACACTGTTCGACGATGCGAGACCGTTCGATCGCCTCGCGCACCGTCGTGCCAGGCGGCACGGCGACGCTCAGCAGCACTTGGCGTTCGGGCAACGCGTAACAGATCTCGACGTCGAACATCGTGCCGGGCGTGTCCTCAGGAGGCATACTATGCATCACGGCTTGGCGTAGCGCGTGGCGGCGCGCTTGACAAACGATTCAACGAAGGTATTGGCGATGTGGTTGAACACCGGGCCGATCAGCTTCTCGAGGATGATGCTCGAGAATTCATAGTGCAGCGCGAATTCGATCTTGCATGCATCGGGGCGCAATGAAGTGAACGCCCAAAAACCGGTGAACTTCTTGAAAGGACCATCGGCGAACTGCATATCGATACGGCTGGGACGCTGCTGGGTATTGCGGGTGGTGAAATGCTGGCGGATGCCCTTGAAATGGATGTCGATACGCGCCTCGACGCCTGTTTCGCTCTGCTCGCGAATATCGACGCCGCCACACCAAGGCAAAAAGTTCGGATAGTCGGCCACGTCCGTGACAAGATCGAACATTTGTTCGGCCGAGTGACGGATCAGGACAGTTTTTTGTACATCTGCCATAAGTAGGAAGCGCGTCAATGTGACGCATGCGCGTACAGGCAAGGCGGCCAGCAACAAAACGCCGCTTTGCTAAAATCACGATTTTATCAGGCCTATTCCATGAGCATTGTCGATAACAAAAAGGCCTTCTTCGACTACTTCATCGAAGAACGTCATGAAGCCGGCCTCGTGCTCGAAGGGTGGGAGGTCAAGGCGATCCGCGCGGGACGCACGCAGATCAAGGAAGCTTATGTCGTCGTGCGCGATGCGGAGATCTTCTTGATCGGCTCCCACATCAGCCCGCTGCTGAGCGCGTCCACGCACATCAAGCCCGATCCCGTGCGCACCCGCAAGCTGCTGCTCCATGCGGACGAAATCAAGAAACTGATCGGCAAGGTCGAGCAGCGCGGCTACACGCTCGTCCCGCTGAACCTGCATTACACGAAGGGCCGGGTCAAATGCGAGATAGGGCTGGCGAAGGGCAAGAAGCTCCACGACAAGCGCGAGACCGAAAAGAAGCGCGACTGGCAGCGTGAAAAGGCCCAGTTGATGAAAACGGCGACGCGCTAAGCGTACGTGCCGCACCGACCCTGCGCCGCTTTCCCGCCCCCTCGGCCCTCAGCGCAAAGGCTTGACCTGCTCCGCGGCGGCCGCCGCGCCCGCACCACCGCCGGGCCGCACGATCGCGAGCGCTGAGGCAATCATCGAACTCATCTCGCTCAAGTTAGCCGGCACGATCAAGGTATTGCCCGACTTCGCGAGATTGCCGAACGCAGTCACATACTGTTCGGCAACCTTGAGGTTGACCGCCTCCATGCCACCCGTCGACTGGATCGCCTGAGCAATCTTCTGGATCGCGAGCGAGTTCGCCTCCGCGACAGCCAGGATCGCTGACGCCTCCCCTTGTGCCTTGTTGATCGCGGCCTGACGTTCGCCCTCGGACTTCTGGATGGCCGCCTCACGCGCGCCCGCGGCCAGATTGATCTGCTCCTGGCGACGCCCTTCCGACGCCGCGATCAGCGCACGCTTCTCGCGCTCGGCCGTGATCTGCGACTGCATCGCATGAAGGATTTCCTTCGGCGGGGTCAAGTCCTTGATCTCGTAGCGCAGGACCTTGACACCCCAGTTCTGTGCGGCTTCGTCAAGCGCGGTCACGATACTGTGGTTGATCACGTCGCGCTCTTCAAACGTCTTGTCGAGCTCGAGCTTGCCGATCACCGAACGCAACGTCGTTTGCGCGAGCTGCGTGATCGCCATCAGGTAGTTGCTGGTCCCGTAGGACGCCTTCATCGGGTCCGTCACCTGGAAATACAGCACGCCGTCGACCTGGAGCTGCGTGTTGTCGCGCGTGATGCAGATCTGGCTCGGCACTTCGAGCGGCACTTCCTTGAGAATATGCTTGTAGGCGATCCGGTCGACGAACGGGAACACGATCGTCAGGCCCGGCGCCAGGACACCGTGAAAGCGGCCGAGCCGTTCGAGTATCCATGCATGCTGCTGCGGAACGATCTTGACGGTCTGCACGACCAGCCCGACCACGACGATAAACAGGACAATGGCGATTACGCCCGAATCAATCATCACAGCTCCCCGTTGACGCCCGGCAGGGTGCCGGACGACTGCAAATGTGGCATCACCGAAGTCTCATCACCGAAGCGGGCGTCACCGGTTGGGACAGGCGCGCACCACGAGGCGGCTGCCGCGCATCTCCGCGATCTCGAAGCGCCCGGCATGCTCGACCTCGCCCTCGGCCAGTTCGACATCCCATTGCGTGCCGCGGTACGTCGCGCGCGCCAGTCCGTTATGCCAGCCTTCGATGTCGAGGGTCTCGCCGATATCGAGATTGATGTCGGGGTTGCGGGTCGCACCGGGACGCATGCTGCGGCCATAGGGGGAGCGGTGCAGCAGCCAGACGGCAAGCGCCGCCACGACCGCGGCAACGGCCCACTGCACTTCGATCGAGGCGCCCGCCAGCCGCGCGACGCCCGCCGCGGCGCAGCCGCAGGCCACCATCAACAGGTAGAAGGTGCCTGTCGCGAGTTCCCCGATCAGCAATGCGCCGACGGCAATCCACCATATCCCGCTTGCCCAGTGCATCCGGTCCCCTGTGTTATGAAGCGCTGAGTGTTTTTATAGCATATCGACACTTGCCTAGCCATTGCGCACGCGCATGTTAGCCATTCGGCCGATGGATGCCCGCGCGACTACATAAAAAAAACCGCCACCTCGCAAAAGGTGACGGCTTTTTTACGCCGCGGGACGCCCTAAGCGCCCAGATGTGTAGCCTGCTCAAAGCAGCCCACAGGCGCCCCGCTCAAGCAGTGGTCGGCAACTCAGTCAGCCTTGGCAAGCGCCTTCCAGGTATCGATCACCGAATCGGGATTCAGCGAAATCGACGCGATCCCCTCATCGGCCAGCCACTTCGCAAAATCCGGGTGATCCGAAGGGCCCTGGCCGCAGATGCCGACATACTTGTTCTGACGCTTGCACTCCGCAATCGCGCGGCTGAGCATGAAGCGCACCGCCGGATCACGTTCGTCGAAATCGATCGCAAGCAACTCCATCCCCGAATCCCGGTCAAGACCGAGCGTCAGTTGAGTCAAGTCGTTCGAACCGATCGAAAAGCCATCGAAGTGCTCGAGGAACTGTTCGGCCAGGATGGCATTTGAAGGCACTTCGCACATCATGATCAGACGCAATCCGTTCACGCCGCGCTTGAGTCCGTACTTACCCAGCAGATTGACCACGCGCTCGGCCTGGCCAACGGTCCGCACGAACGGCACCATGACCTCGACATTGGTCAGGCCCATGTCCTCACGCACACGACGCAGTGCGATGCACTCCATCTCGAATGCCTGCGCGAAGTCTTCGGCGATATACCGCGAAGCGCCGCGGAAACCCAGCATCGGGTTCTCTTCATCCGGCTCGAAACGCGAGCCGCCGATCAGCTTCTTGTACTCATTCGACTTGAAGTCGGACAGACGCACGATCACGGGCTTCGGATAGAACGCCGCGGCGATCGTCGCAATCCCTTCGGTCAGCTTGTCGACGTAAAAGGCACGCGGTGAAGCATGGCCCCGCGCGACGCTTTCGACGGCCTTCTTGAGATCCTGATCGACATTCGGATACTCGAGAATCGCTCGCGGATGCACGCCGATATTGTTGTTGATGATGAACTCGAGCCGCGCCAGGCCCACACCCGCATTCGGCAACTGGCAAAAATCGAAGGCGAGTTGCGGATTGCCGATATTCATCATGATCTTGACGTCGAGGGGCGGCATTTCGCCTCGCTCGACTTCGGTCACTTCGGTATCGATCAGCCCGTCATAGATCCGGCCTTCGTCGCCTTCGACGCACGAGACGGTGACCAGCGCGCCGTCCTTGAGTATCTCCGTCGCGTCGCCGCAGCCGACCACGGCCGGCACACCGAGCTCGCGCGCGATGATCGCCGCGTGGCAGGTGCGGCCGCCGCGGTTGGTCACGATCGCGGAAGCGCGCTTCATCACGGGCTCCCAGTTCGGATCGGTCATGTCGGCGACCAGCACGTCGCCCGGCTGTACGCGTTCCATTTCCGAGGCGTCGCGGATCACACGAACCGGACCGGCCCCGACCTTCTGGCCAATGGCCCGTCCCGTGGTGATCAGCGGTGCGCTGCCGCGCAGCTTGTAGCGATGCTCGGCCTTGCCCGCGCTCTGGCTCTTCACGGTCTCGGGGCGCGCCTGAAGGATGTACAGCTTGCCATCCTGGCCGTCCTTGCCCCACTCGATATCCATCGGACGCTGGTAGTGCTTCTCGATGATCACCGCATACTTCGCGAGTTCGATCACATCGTCGTCGTTCAGCGAAAAGCGGTTGCGCAACTCGGGGGGCACGTCAGTGGTCTTCACGCGACCCGCTTCGCCGGCCTTCGTGAATTCCATCTTGATCAGCTTCGAGCCGATCGTACGACGGATGATCGGATGCTTGCCCTGTTCGAGCGTCGGCTTGAATACGTAGTACTCGTCGGGGTTGACGGCGCCCTGGACCACGGTCTCGCCGAGGCCATAGCTCGAGGTGATGAATACCACGTCCGCGAAGCCGGTTTCCGTGTCGAGCGTGAACATCACGCCGGCCGCGCCCGTGTCCGAACGCACCATGCGCTGCACGCCTGCGGACAACGCGACTTCCGCATGCGTAAAGCCCTTGTGGACGCGATACGAAATAGCCCGATCGTTGTAGAGCGAAGCGAAGACGTGCTTGGTCCGATCGAGCACGTCTTCGATGCCGACCACATTCAAATAGGATTCCTGCTGACCGGCAAACGAGGCATCGGGCAGGTCTTCGGCGGTCGCGGACGAGCGCACGGCAAACGACAGGCCGGACGGTGAATCGTCCTCGAGGCGTTTGAAGTGCTCGCGGATCTCCGTATCGAGCCGCGCTTGCAGCGGCGCGTCGACAATCCACTGACGGATTTCCTTGCCAGCCTCGGCGAGGGCTTTCACGTCATCGATGTTCAGCGTCTCGAGACGCTGGGCGATCCGTTCGGTCAGCTTGTTGTGATGGAGAAAATCGCGAAATGCGAGCGCTGTGGTCGCAAAACCGCCTGGCACCCGGACACCGGCGCCAGCCAGTTGGCTGATCATTTCTCCCAGCGATGCGTTCTTGCCTCCTACGACTTCGACGTCGTTCATACGCAAGTCTTCGAACGGAACTACATAAGCGCCGTCGCGTTCTGCGTTGTTCATAACAGCCCCTAACAGTGTAGAAAAAACACAGTTATGCGATTGGGGCTTTGCAACCGTGGCGCCACAAAGCGCCGGCGGTCACACCGCACAACCTGTCGGATAAGCGATCGCGTGGTGGCCGTCAGGGCGACATCTTCGCCGCTCGAAGCCAGGGGTGTTCCAGGCCGGCGTGCGCCGGAGCCCGGAATACGCAAGACCGGGCCGTACCTCGCACACCGGTCAAATTCAGCCAAACTACCGTCAGCGGGCCGTCCAGACTGCCCGCGCAATTGCTTATCCCACAGGTTTCCCGCTATTCTACCCACAGTTAGTTGTCTTGCGCGTACCACATTGCTCAAGGTGGTGCATGCATGGGGGCTTCATAGGGTGCTGGCTACGCAGTCTGCGTGCCTCACCTCCCTTTTCATTTTTTCTTTCAATCCTTACTGAATCTTCATGCCGCCGACCGTATTTATCGTCTCGGACGGGACCGGCATCACTGCCGAAACGTTTGCGCATTCCATTCTGTCGCAGTTCGACCTCAAGTTCCGGCTGGTCCGGGTACCGTTCGTCGACTCGTATGACAAGGCCTATTCGACGGCCGAAAAAATCAACGCGGCCGCGATGCAGGAACAACGGCGCCCGATCGTGTTCACGACGCTGGTCGACTCCGGCTCGAACGAAATCCTCAAGGGCACGCAGGCGCTCGTGATGGACATGTTCCAGAGTTTCATCGAGCCGCTCGAGCTCGAGCTCGATAGCAAATCGAACCATGCGCTGGGCCGCGGACACGGCAACGCCGATACCGAGGAATACAAGAACCGGATCGAGGCGATCAACTTCTCGCTCGCGCACGACGACGGCCAGTCCAATCCGAGCATGGACGAGGCGGATGTGATCCTGTGCGGCGTCTCGCGCAGTGGCAAGACGCCGACGAGCCTCTACCTGGCCATGCAGTACGGCGTGAAAGCGGCAAACTACCCGCTGATCCCCGAGGACTTCGAGCGTGGCAAGCTGCCCACCCCCCTGCTCCAGCATCGCAGCAAGCTGTTTGGGCTGACGATCGACCCCACACGGCTCTCCGAGATTCGCAACGAGCGGCGCCCGGGCAGCAAGTATGCAGCGCCCGAGAATTGCCGTTACGAAGTCAACGAGGCCGAGGCGATGATGCGGCGCGAGGGGATCAAGTGGCTGTCGTCGACGCACAAGTCGATCGAGGAGATCGCGACGACGGTGCTACAGGAAATCAAGCTGGATCGGGCTGCTTATTGATGTCGCCGGCATAGGCCGGCGCGGAAAACAAAATGTAGTATCGACAGGCGACAGGCGAACGCAGCATTCCTTGCCTCGTCCGCCTCCGTCAACGGCGCGCCGCGCGGCGCTGCCGCCCCTGCTCGAACAGGCAGATCGCCGCGGCGGCGGCGACGTTCAACGACTCCATGCCGCCGGGCTGAGGAATCGTGACGCGCAAATGGTCGACCTCGCGCCACGCGGACGATACCCCGCCGCCCTCATTGCCGAATATCCAGGCAAGCGGTCCGCTCAAATCAGTCGCATCAATTGCCTGCGCGCCGTGAGAGTCGGTCAATGCCAAAGGCACGCGAAGCCGCGCAAGCAGGTCCACGGCTTCGACATGTTCATGGATTCGCAGATGCCAGTGCGCACCCATGCCCGAGCGCAATACCTTGGAAGACCACGCGTAGGCCGTGCCGGTCGCGCAAAACACATCGCGCACCCCTGCCGCCGCAGCGCTGCGCAGGATCGAACCGACATTGCCGGCATCCTGCAGACCATCGAGGATCACGCAGTCGTGTTCGATCGTCGGCGGCACGGGCGGTGTTTCGCGATCGAGCAGCAACAGCAGGCCCACGCCGCTGACGACCGTCGAGACCTGCTTGAACAAGGCGTCCGGCAGCATGACGATGCGCTCGGAGGCGATCCGCTCGAGCACCTGTCGCGTTTCGACATCGTCAAGTGCGCTTTCGCTGATGACACATTGCCGAGGCACACCGCCCGCATCGAGAAACGAGCCGGCCAGGTGAATCCCTTCGGCAAGCACGAAATCGGCCCTGCGCTGCTGTGAGGTCGATGCCGACAGTGCGTGCAAACGCTTGACGAGCGGATTGTCGCGCGAGGTGACGGTCTTCATCGCGAGTCCGCCGCGAACATGCCGCCGCGCAACAGGACTCCACCCTTGTTCAACACCTCATCGAGCATCGGGCGATTGCGAAAATCTTCAATCGTGATGCCGAACCGCATGCAAGCGAGACGCACCGGCTCGAACGAACGGCGATGGTGGAGGCAAGGGCCGTGCGCCTCGAGCGCGGCAAGATGTTGAGGCGTGCCGTAGCCCGCATGGGCATCAAAACCATACTGCGGATGCTCACCATGCAGATCGACGAGCATGCGATCACGCGTGACTTTCGCCAGAATCGACGCAGCCGAGATCAGCGGTACGGTCGCATCTCCCCCAATCACCGCTTCCGAGCGCACCGGCAGCACAGGGCAGCGATTGCCGTCGACCTTGACGAGACCGGGTGCAATCCCGAGGCCCGCAACTGCACGCTGCATCGCAAGCATCGTCGCATGGAGGATATTGAGTCGGTCGATCTCCTCGACCGAGGCCGAGGCGACACAGAAGGTCAGCGCACGCGAGACGATCTTCTCGAACAGCTCTTCACGCCGCTTCGGGGACAGGAGCTTCGAATCGGCCAGGCCACGAATGCCGGGTTTCGACGCATCGAAGATCACCGCCGCGGCGACGACCGGCCCTGCGAGCGGGCCCCGACCGGCCTCATCGACACCGCACAGCAAGGCCGACGGATCATCGAAGTCGAGGGCCTCCTGAGCAGCGGCTTGAGAAGAGGCTGGAGAATCAGCGCCTGCGCGCGAACGAGTGGCCATCAGCGTCTGCCTCGCTGCGGATGCTGGGCAATCACTTCAGCGATCGTTGTGGCCGCGCTTTCCGCCGTATTGCGTCGCAGGGTTTCATGCATTCGTATGAAAATCTCGACGAGTTCGGCCCGATGCGCTTCATTGTTCAATTGTTCGAGCATGGCATCCGCGAGTGCCACCGGCGTGGCGTCTTCCTGGAGCAGTTCGGGTACGACGAACCGCCGTTCAAGTATATTCGGCAAACCGACCCACGGCAGATATCCCTGCCTGCGCATGATCTCACCTGTCAGCCAGGGCACCTTGTACGAAATGACCATTGGCTTCTTGTACAAGGCCGCTTCGAGCGTCGAGGTGCCGCTCTTGATCAGCATCGCATCTGACGCTTCGAGCACGCCGTGCGAATCGCCGTCGACAATCGTCAGCGGCAAGCGCGGGTGGGCGGCAAGCATCGGCTGAAGCAGTTCGCGCACCACTGGCGAGGCGGCCGGCAGCACGAAGCGCACATCGGGTTCTCGTTCGTGGATCAAGTCGATCGCCGCCAAGAACAAGGGGCCGATCAATGCGATCTCCGAGCGGCGCGAGCCGGGCATCACGCCGATGATCCTGCCTTCGCGCGGCAGGCCGAGACGCGAGCGCGCGGCAGCCGGATCGGGGACCATCGGAATGGTGTCGGCGAGCGGATGACCGACGTAACTCGCGGGCACGCCGGCCTTCTCGTAGATCTCGGTCTCGAACGGAAATACGCAGAGCATATGGTCGACCGCGCGCGCGATCTTCTTGATGCGCCCCCCTCGCCACGCCCAGATCGACGGGCTCACAAAATGGATAGACGGGATACCCGCCTTGCGCAGCGGCTCTTCGAGCCCGAAATTGAAATCGGGGGCATCGACCCCGACAAAGGCCGAAGGCGGATCGGCGAGCAATTCGCGCTTGAGCGCGTTGCGGATGCCGAGGATTTCGGGAATATGGCGCAGCGCCTCGACGTAACCGCGAACCGACAGTTTCTCCATCGGCCACTTGGCGTCGAAGCCGGTCGCGATCATGCGCGGACCGCCGATGCCGAAATACGCAGTGCCGCTCGGCAGCTGCCGATGCAAGCCGCCGAGCAGCGCGCCCGCAAGCAAGTCGCCGGAGGCTTCGCCGGCAACCATGGCTACGCGCAGTGACATGGCCGGCTCAGCGGATGATGCCGCGTGTCGAGGCGTCGACGAAGTCCGTCAGCGCCTTCACATGCTTGTCGCCGTCGCCGCCCTGATGCTGGAGCTCGCGCAACTGGACCTTGGCTTCGTCGAGCGTCAGGCCGTTCTTGTAGAGCACGCGGTAAGCGGTACGCAGCGCCGAGATCGCTTCGGCCGAAAAGCCGCGGCGGCGCAGGCCTTCGACATTGATGCCATGCGGCTCGGCCTTGTTGCCCGCCGCGATCACGAACGGCGGAATATCCTGCACGAGCGCCGATGCGCCACCGAGGAAGGAACTCGCACCGATCCGCACGAACTGGTGCACACCCGACATGCCGCCGATGATCGCATGATCGCCGATCTGCACATGGCCGGCGAGCTGCGCATTGGACGACATCACGATATTGCTGCCGAGATAGCAATCGTGGCCGATATGCACATACGCCATGATCCAGTTGTCGTCGCCGATCGTCGTCACGCCCGCGTCCTGGACCGTGCCGGTATGGATCGTCGTGAATTCGCGAATCGTGTTGCGATCGCCGATCACGAGCTTCGTCGGCTCGCCACGGTATTTCATGTCCTGCGGGCGGCCGCCGATCGAGGCGAAATGGCCGATCACATTGCCCTCGCCGATCGTCGTATGACCTTCGACGACCGTGTGCGAACCAATCGTCGTACCCGCACCGATCGTCACGTGCGCACCGACGAGCGCATACGGCGCGATCTCGGCCGTCTCGTGGATCTGCGCCCCGGGCTCGATGACCGCGGTGGGGTGAATCTTGCTCATTTCTGTGCGTCCTCACCCATGCGTTTGACGGTGCACATCAGGTCCGCCTCCGCGGCGACCACACCCTCGACTTCGGCACGCGCCTTGAATTTCCAGATCCCGCGCATATAGCGCTCGAACGTGACATTCAGGATCATCTGGTCGCCCGGCTCGACCACTCGCTTGAAGCGCGCGCCATCGATGCCGACGAAGTAGTAGAGCGTGTTCTCGTCGTGCTGCTCCTCGGCGAACGTCAGCAGCGCGGCCGACTGCGCGAGCGATTCGAGGATCAGCACGCCGGGCATCACCGGACGTTTCGGGAAATGTCCCTGGAAGAACGGCTCGTTGATCGAAACGTTCTTGAGCGCCTTGATGCGCTTGTGCGGCTCGAGCTCGAGCACCCGGTCCACCAGCAGGATCGGGTAGCGATGCGGCAGCAGGTCGAGGATCTTGTGAATATCCAGGGTAATCGGCGTTTGGCTCATATTGTCTGATGCGCTCATTCAGGCACATCCTTTGATTGGAGATTGGCTTCAAGCGCCTTGATACGATCGCGTAGCTTGTGAAGATTGCGAAGCAACGCGGCACTGCGGTTCCAGTCGCCGTGCTCGACGGCCGGAAATGCGCTCGTGTAGATGCCGGGTTTCAGGAGCGACTTCGATACACCGGACTTGCCGGTCACGGTCACATGGTCGGCGAGCTTCAGATGACCTGCCATCCCGACCGCGCCGCCGATCATGCAATGGCGCCCGATTGTCGTACTGCCCGCGATTCCCGTACATCCGGCAATTACCGTATACGCCCCGATGCGCACGTTGTGAGCGACCTGGACCAGATTGTCCAGCTTGGCGCCCTGTTCGATCACCGTATCGGCCATGGCGCCGCGGTCGATCGCCGTGTTCGCGCCGATTTCCACATCCGCGCCGATTCTCACTCCGCCGACCTGGGGAATCTTGACCCATTCGCCGGTGCGTTGCTCACCTTCGCCGACAAAGTCCGGCGCGAAGCCGAAACCATCCGAGCCGATCACCGCGCCAGAGGCCACGATCACGCGCTCGCCGATCGTGCAGCCGTGATAGATCGTCACACGCGGGTGCAGCCGGCCACCGGCGCCGATCTTCGTGCCACGGCCGACGAAACCGTGCGCGTCGATCCGCACGTTCTCACCGATCTCCGCTCCCGCCTCGATCACCACATAGGGACCAATGATCGCGGACGCCGCGACCCGCGCGGTCGAATCGATCACTGCGGTCGGGTGAATATTGCTCTCGACGGGCGGCTCGAGGGCCGCGAGGAACACCTGCGCGACCCGCGCGAAATACGCATACGGGTTCGGCGTGACGATAAACGCATGCTGCGCAAGCACATTGCCGCGGCCCTTGAGTTCGGCGACCGCTTCGTCGGTGATCAGCACCGCGCCTGCGCGTGTCGACTCGACCTGCTGCAAATATTTGGGATTGGCGAGAAAGGCGAGCTGTTCGGGGCCCGCCTGGTCGAGCGGCGCAAAACTGCTCACTCGCCGCGTGGGGTCGCCTTCGATACGGCCGCCAAAGCGCGCGGCCAGTTGCTCGAGTGTGAATGACATGCTGTCACCGTGTGAAACGCCGATGCCAAAATGATGAAAACCGGGCGCGCGAACCTTCGCGTGCCCGGTTTCCTCCGGCATCAGCCTGTTACTGGGATCCCGAAGCGCCGGCCGGCGCGGATGCGCTGGCGCCGAGCACCTTGATCACTTGGTCCGTGATGTCGATGCGCGGGCTCACATAGACCGCTTCCTGCAGGATCAGGTCATAGTGCTCCTGCTCGGCGATCGCCTTGATCACCTTGTTCGCGCGATCGAGTACGGCGGCAAGCTCTTCATTGCGCCGTTGGTTCAGGTCTTCGCGAAATTCGCGCTGCTTGCGCTGGAAGTCCGCATCAAGCTGCGCGAGCTGGCTTTGCTTGAGCGAACGATCGGCGGTCGACATCGCTGGACCGCTCTTGTCCAGCTGGTCGGACATCGTCTTGAGCTTGGCCGCCATGTCCTGCAGATCGTGGTCCCGCTTCGAGAACTCCTGCTCGAGCTTGGCCTGGGCAGCCTTTGCCGGCCCCGACTCGCGCAGGATACGCTCCGAGTTGACGACGGCGATACGCGTGGCCGGCAGCGGTGCCGTCGTCTGCGCCTGCGCATGCATCTCACCGATGCCGCACAGCGCCGCGACCGCAAACCAACGCAGGCAATGCTGTTTAAACGCTTTCATGTGCTAGATCGACCTCGCGACGTTGAACCGGTGCTCAGAACGCTGTACCGATCTGGAACTGGAATTTTTGATACTGGTCGCCCACATGCTTGACTACCGGGAAGCCCATGCTCAGCTTGAGTGGGCCGATCGGCGAAATCCACGCAAGGCCTACACCGTAGCCATAACGCAGCCCGTTGCCACCCGAATCGCCACTCACCGAGCCGCTGGCCCACACGTTACCCATATCGAGGAACGTGAACACGCGCAGCGTACGGTCGTAGCCGCTGCCTGGCAGCGGTAGCGTGAGTTCGATATTGCCGACCACCATCTTCGAACCGCCGATCGGGTCGCCGGTCGTCGGATCGCGCGGACCCGGCGAACTCGGCTCGTAGCCCCGGACGGAGCCGATACCACCCGCGTAGTAGTTCTTGAAAATCGGGAACGGCCCGCTGCCGATCGCGTTGCCGTAGCCGACCTGCCCATTCAAACCGAGAATGAAACCGCGCGCGAACGAATAGTAATACTGCTGCTGGAGGTCGAGCTTGTAGTACGTCGTATTGCCCAGCGGCGTGCCAAGTTCGGCGTTGATCCGCGACAGATAGCCCTTGCTCGGGATCAGCGAGCTGTCCCGTGCGTCGCGTGACCAACCGGCCGTCACAGGGACGTTGTTGACCGACGTGCCGACACCCCCTGTACGACGCGAATTGGGATCGGCGGGGTTACTCAGCGGACCATAGATGTAGTTGAGGTAGGTCTCCGGCGTGAACGCGTCCGTCTGAAACCGGTCGTTTTCGAAGCCGATGCCGAAGAACACGGTGTCGACTTCGGAGAACGGAATCCCGAACTTGAGGTCACCCCCCGCGCTGATGATCGTGAACGTACTGTTGGTCGAATAGTACAGCGGCTGGTAGGTACGGTAGAACGCGTCGGTGATCCGCTGGATGCCGTCGACCGTGAAGTACGGGTCGACCTGCGTCACCGTCAGGGTCCGGTAGGCCTTGGCCGTATTCACGTTGACCGACAGGCTGGTACCCGAACCGAACACATTGTCCTGCGACACGCCTGCCGACAGGATCACCTTGTCGGTCGACGAGAAGCCCGCGCCGAGCTGGATCGAGCCGGTCGGCTTCTCGGTCACCTTGACGTCGACATCGACCTGATCGGGTGTGCCTTCGACCGGCGACGTGTTGACCTGGACATCCGTGAAGTAGCCGAGCCGGTTCAGGCGGTCCTTCGAAACCTTGAGACGCTCGCCGTCGAACCACGAGCTTTCGAACTGGCGCATTTCGCGACGGATCACTTCGTCGCGCGTCTTGTTGTTGCCCGTGATGTTGATATGGCGCACATACACGCGGCGGCCCGGCGCAACGTTGAGGTTCAGGTTGACCGTATGGTTCTTCTGGTCGATCTGCGGCTGCGCATTGACGTTCGCAAACGCATAGCCGTAATCGCCGAGGCGATCGACCATCGCCTTGGTCGACGCGGTGAGCTTCGCCGCCGAGAAGCGGTCGCCGACCTTCAGCGTGATGAGTTTCTGGAGCTCTTCCGTGCGGTTCAGCGTGTCGCCCGATACCGAAATACCCGTGATCGTGTACGGATCGCCTTCATGCACCGACACCGTCAGGTACATGTCCTTCTTGTCCGGCGAGATCGACACCTGGGTCGATTCGATATTGAATTCGAGGTAGCCGCGGTCAAGATAGTAGGACCGGATGTTCTCGAGGTCGCCCGTGAGCTTTTCCTTCGAATACAGGTCGTTCTTCGTGTACCAGGAGAACCAGTTCGGGGTCGACAACTGCATCTGGTCTTCTAGCGTACTCGCCGAGAAGACCTTGTTGCCGATGAAGTTGACCTGGCGGATCTTCGCGCTCGGCCCTTCGATCACCGAGAACAGGATCGAGACGCGGTTGCGGTCGACCGGCGTGACGGTGGTCGTCACCTCGGCTGCATAGTATCCCCGCGTCAGGTATTGTCGCTTCAGTTCCTGTTCCGACTTGTCGACGAGGCTTTTGTCATAGAAACGACCATCCGAGAGCCCGACCGAGGCGAGCGCCTTGCTCAGTGCGTCCTTCTCGAATTCGTGGGTGCCCGCGAAATCGATCGACGCGATCGCCGGGCGCTCGAGCACCTGGACCACGACCACGCCGGAGCCTTGCGTGCCCACTTTCACGTCGTTGAAGAAGCCGGTCGCATAGAGCGCGCGGATCGCTTCAGTCCCCTTGTCATCCGTAAACGTGTCGCCCTGCTTGATCGGCAGATAGGCGAACACCGTGCCCGGCTCGACGCGCTGCAGGCCCTCGATACGGATGTCCTTGACGACGAACGAAGTAACAGCGTGGCTCGCCACGCTATAGGCGGCAACGGCCGCGACCACGACTGACTTACGAACGAAGCGATGAGGTTCGAACAACGTGTATCCCCAGGAATTTTTAGCTATGTGGTGTCGCGGCGTTACGCGGCAAATGCGTCCCTCCAGCAAGGACGCCGCAGCGCGGATTCGGGAACCGGGCGATGTGCACTTTCAGGAGTGAATCAAACGTGCCAGATCGTTGAACAGCGCGATCGCCGATAACACGAGAATGCAGACAATGCCCGCGCGCTGCAGAATCATCTGCCAGCGTTCGGGTACTGCCTTGCCGGTCACGGCTTCGACCGAATAATATAACAGATGCCCCCCGTCCAATATCGGAATTGGCAACAGGTTCAGCACACCAAGGCTGATGCTGACCAATGCGAGAAACGAAATAAAGCTCGCCAGACCCAGGCTGGCACTCCTGCCGGCATAGTCGGCGATCGTCACCGGCCCCGACAGATTCTTCAGCGAAGCCTCGCCGACGATCATCTTGCCGAACATGCGGACCGAAAATGCCGAGATGTCCCACGTGCGCCGCACCCCGAGACGCAAGGCTTCCACGGGATCGTAGCGAACTTCGACGGTCGGCATCTGGCCCCCGAGCGCGGCACCAATACGCCCGACCGTTTTCTGCACCCCTTCGACCTCGACGCTCGCCGGCTTCGCGAGCACGGGCACCGTCAACAACTGGCCAGCGCGATCGATCTGCAGCGCGAGCGTCTGTCCCGGACGCGACTGGACCTGTGTAATGAAATCGTTCACGTCGGTCACAGTGTGCCCGTCGATGCCGACGAGCTTGTCGCCCTCGCGCAGCCCCGCTGCGGCGGCCGGCGTGCCGGGCTCGACTGTCTCGACGATCGCCTTGACCCCGCCCGGCATGAAGCCCAGCCGGTCAAGCAGATTATCGTCGACCTCACTCGCCTGGACATGCGAGAGGTCGACCGGAATCTCGAAAGTTTGCTTACCACTCGTTGCACGAACCACCAGATGGCGATGGGCGAGCGCAGCGTCGACGAGTTTCCAGCGCAAGTCGCCCCACGAGCGCACGGCTTGCTCCTTGCCGTCGTCCGGGTCGCGCAGCGACACGACGGTCTCACCGCCGACGAAGCCCGCGCGCGCGGCGACCGTGCCCACGGCGGGGGCGCCGAGCTGCGCGACGGGCTCCTTGACGCCAGTCGCATAGAGCGCGCCAAACAGCACGATCGCCAACAGGAAGTTCGCAAGCGGCCCAGCGAGGACGATCGCGAAGCGGCGGCCGACCGACTTGCGGTTGAACGCGAACGGCAGGTCCTCGGGGGCAATCGTCCGTTCGGACTCTCGTTCGTCGAGCATCTTCACATAGCCGCCGAGCGGAATCGGCGCGACCGACCACTCCGTGCCCGACTTGCTGCGCCAGCTGAACAGCGGCTGGCCGAAGCCGATCGAGAAGCGCAGCACCTTCACGCCGCACAGCCGGGCGACCGAATAGTGGCCGTACTCGTGGACCACGACCAGCACGCCGATCGCGACCGCGAAGGAAAGTACCGCTATCAGAAAGCTCATCAGCGGACCGTCGCTGCAACGCGACGCGGCTTATGCTGCGCTGCGCCGAGCAGCTCGAGCGCAAGCGCGCGCGCTTCGCGGTCGATCTCGAGCACGTCGTCGAGCGAACGCACAGCGCGATGTTCGATGCGATCGAGCACGCCTGCGACGACGTCGGCAATCGAGGTGTAGCGCGTGCGTCCCGCGAGGAAGGCCTCGACCGCGACCTCGTTGGCCGCATTGAGGGCCGCACTCGCCGTACCGCCTTGCCGCAATGCGGCAAAAGCGAGACCGAGACACGGGAAACGCGCCTCGTCAGGCTTCTCGAACGTCAGCGTGGCGATTGCCGCGAGGTCGAGCGGCTGCACGCCCGCCTCGACACGATCGGGATAAGCAAGCGCATGCGCAATCGGCGTGCGCATGTCGGGATTGCCTAGTTGTGCGAGCACCGAGCCGTCCTTGTAGGCGACCATCGAATGGATCACGCTCTGCGGATGGATCAGCACCTCGATGCGCTCGGCCGGCAAACCGAACAACCAGTGCGCCTCGATGACTTCAAGGCCCTTGTTCATCATCGTCGCGGAGTCGACCGAAATCTTGCGGCCCATCGACCAGTTCGGATGCTTGACGGCCTGCTCGGGCGTGATGTCACCGAGCGTGGCGGGGTCGCGCGTGCGGAACGGTCCGCCCGAGGCGGTCAGGATGATCTTGTCGACCCCGCCGTGCACGCCCGAACCCGCCTTGTGCGGCGGCAGGCACTGGTAGATCGCATTGTGTTCGGAGTCGAGTGGCAGGAGCGTGGCGTGATGCTCACAGACCGCGTCGAGAAACAGCGCGCCCGACATCACCAGCGCTTCCTTGTTCGCGAGCAGGATCGTCTTGCCCGCACGCGCGGCGGCCAGCGTCGGGGCAAGCCCGGCAGCGCCGACGATCGCGGCGACCACGGTGTCGGCACCCGTATGTTCGGCAACGTCGACAAGCGCCGCGGGGCCGTGCCCGACCCGCGTCGCGCTGCCGGCCTCGCGCAGGCGCGCTTCCAGCGCGCGCGCGCCTTCAGGCGTGCCGACGACGGCCCACTCGGGCTTGAACTGAACGCACTGTTCAGCGAGCTTTTCGTGGTTGGTGTGCGCGGTCAGCGCGAAGATCGAGAACCGATCAGGATGGCGCGCGACGACGTCCAGCGTACTGGCGCCGATCGAGCCCGTGGAACCCAGCAGTGTCAAACTTTTCATTGCCATCCCCAGCCGCTCATGTCAGCAGAAGCATTGCGAGCGGCAGTACGGGCAGCATCGCGTCGATGCGGTCCAGTACACCACCGTGCCCCGGCAGCAGATTGCTGGAGTCCTTGACCCCCGCCTGCCGCTTGAGTAACGATTCGAACAGGTCGCCGAGGACGCTGAATGCGACCAGGCATGCGACCCACACCAACATCCTGGCGGTGCCGTACAAGGCGGCATCGACCGTGAAGAAATTCGGCTGCAGTTGCTTTGCGTGAAGCAGCAACGCCGCCACCACGACCGTCAGCACGAGACCGCCCACCGCGCCTTCCCAGGTCTTGCCCGGGCTGATCCCCGGCGCCAGCTTGTGCCTGCCGAACGCCTTGCCCGCGAAATAGGCGCCGATATCGGCCAGCCAGACGATCAGCATCAGCGACAACACAAAGACTACGCCGATTGTGCGCGCCTGGACCACGGCATGCCAGGCCGCGTACAGCACGACCACGCCCGCGGCCAGCAGGAAGATGCGCCATGCACCCGCGCCCAGCACCGGCTTGCGAATCAGCGCGAACGGCGCAGCCACGATCCAGAAGATCGCCGCGGCCGCGTTGAGACCCGGCACATTCAGGCCAAGCGCCGCGGTCACCCCGATCAGCACGGCGCCGACGCACACCGCATAGAGCAGCGGGCCGAGCGAGGTGAAGCCGAGCAGGCGCGCCCATTCCCATGCCCCGAAGACGACCGCGAAAGCCATCATTGCCGCGAACCCGGCCACGGGCGCAAACAAGGTAACCGGCACCAGCACGGCCAGGAGGATCACTGCGGTGATCACACGCGTTTTCAGCATCGGGCTTGGTGGGGCTCAGTAAGAAAGAGTATCCGCGGCGTTGCGGGGTAACGCCTTCTCATCGACCTGGGCACTCGTGCGGCCAAAGCGCCGTTCGCGTGTCTGGTATGAAGCGATCGCCGTATCAAGGGCGGCGGCGTCGAAGTCGGGCCAGAACAAATCGGTGAAATAGAGCTCAGTATAGGCAAGCTGCCACAGCAGGAAATTGCTGATGCGCTGCTCGCCACCGGTCCGGATGAACAGGTCGGGCTCGGGAGCGTAGGCCATCGCAAGATGGCGCGAGAACGTGGCCTCGTCGATCGGCTCGTCGGTCTCGCCCACCGCGGCGCGCTCGGCATTGAGCCGCGAGATCGCCTGAAGGATGTCCCAGCGGCCGCCGTAGTTGGCCGCGATGGTCAGCGTCAGGCGCTGGTTTTTTGCCGTCTTCGTCTCGGCACGCTGGACGAGTTCGCGCACGCGAGGCTCGAACATCGAGAGGTCGCCGACCACGCGCATACGGATGCCGTTCGCGTGCATCTTGCCGACCTCGCGCTCGAGCGCCGTCACGAACAGGCGCATCAGGAACGACACCTCTTCGTGAGGGCGACGCCAGTTTTCCGAGCTGAACGCGAACAGCGTCAGGAATTCGACGCCGCGTCGCGCACACGCCTCGACAATCTCGCGCACTGCCTCGACACCCTTCGTATGGCCGGCCACGCGCGGCAGGCGCCGCGCCGTGGCCCAGCGGCCGTTGCCATCCATGATGACGGCCACATGCCGCGGCACGGCCGCCGCGTCAGGAACGCGCACAGTGGAACTGGTGTAGGTCATAGTCGCCCGTATAGACCGAGAGAACCGCAGGCTCAACTCAGGACGGCCTATACCGTCATGATCTCGCCTTCCTTCGTTTGGACGAGTTTGTCGATTTCGGCGACGAACTTATCGGTGAGCTTCTGCACGTCATCCTGCGCGCGGCGCTCGTCGTCCTCCGAGACTTCCTTGTCCTTGACCAGCTTCTTGAGCTGCTCGTTCGCATCACGGCGCAGATTGCGCACCGATACCTTCGCGTCTTCGGCCTCGGTCTTCACGACCTTGACGAGCTCGCGGCGGCGTTCTTCGGTCAGCGCGGGCATCGGCACACGGATCACGTCGCCGTTGGTCGCCGGGTTCAGGCCGAGATCCGACTCGCGGATCGCCTTTTCGACGGCCTGCACCATCTTCTTTTCCCAGGGCTGCACGCCGATCGTGCGCGAATCGATGAGCGTCAGGTTCGCGACCTGCGAGATCGGCACGTTCGAGCCGTAGTAGTCAACCTGAATATGATCGAGCAGACCCGTGTGGGCACGGCCCGTACGGATCTTCGCCAGATCGTTTCTGAACGCTTCGATCGATTTCTGCATCTTCTGATCGGCGCTTTTCTTGATATCTGCGGTACTCATAGTTATCTCCACATACCAAATATCGATGCTAACCCGCGATCTTACACGTGCACCAGCGTGCCTTCGTCTTCCCCGGCGACAATCCGCTTCAGGGCGCCCGGTTTGTTGATCGAGAACACGCGAATCGGCAGTTTCTGGTCGCGGCACAGTGCGAACGCCGTGGCGTCCATCACCTGCAGGTTTCGGGTGATCGCCTCGTCGAAGGAGATCGTTGAATAGCGCGTCGCGGACGGGTCCTTCTTCGGGTCGGCCGAATAGACGCCGTCGACCTTGGTCGCCTTGAGCACGACCTCGGCACCCACCTCGGCGCCACGCAGGGCGGCCGCCGTATCGGTGGTGAAGAAGGGGTTGCCCGTGCCGGCCGCGAAGATCACGACGCGCCCTTCTTCGAGCTGGCGAATCGCACGCGGGCGGATATAGGGCTCGACGATCTGGTCCATGCGCAGCGCGGATTGAACGCGCGCCTCGATGCCCGCATGGCGCATGGCATCCTGAAGCGCGAGCGCATTCATCATCGTTGCCAGCATCCCCATGTAGTCGGCTGTCGCGCGATCCATCCCGGCCGCCCCGCCGGCCATGCCACGGAAGATGTTGCCGCCGCCGATCACGACGGCCAGTTGGGTACCCAGACGCACGACCTCGGCCATGTCGGCCACCATGCGTTCAATGGTCTGGCGATTGATGCCGAATGCATCGTCGCCCATCAATGCTTCGCCGGAGAGTTTGAGGAGGATGCGTTTGTAGGCTGTTGGCATGAGGATGTCCGATGGGCGTCGAGGGATCTTGAACTCAGTCAGGCAAGCCGTTCAACAACACAAAACTGTAGAAGTGAATCGTCATGCCGGGCAAGCGTACGACCCGGTAGGGTCACGACTTGCGGACTCGCCCACCCCGTGGTTGACACGGGGCGGGCGTGGCGGGCCACCCCAACCCCGGCGAGGCGGGCGGCCCGGCTGACCGCGAGGCGTCAGCCCTTCGTTGCTGCGGCGACCTGCGCGGCGACTTCCGCCGCGAAATCGTCCTGACGCTTCTCGATGCCTTCGCCGACCACGAACAGCGTGAACGCGTTGACCTTGGCGCCAGCAGTCTTCAAAACCTGCTCGACCGTTTCCTTGTCGTTGCGAACGAACGGCTGGTTCAGCAGCGACACTTCCTTCAGGTACTTCTGCACACTGCCTTCGACCATCTTTGCAACGATCTCGGCAGGCTTGCCGGACTCAGCGGCCTTCTGCTCGGCGATGCTGCGTTCCTTCTGGATCAGGTCGGCCGGCACGTCGGCGCTCGACACCGAGACGGGCTTCATCGCCGCGATATGCATCGCGACATCCTTGCCGGTCTGTACGTCGCCACCCGTGAAATCGACCATCACGCCGATGCGGGTGCCATGCAGATAAGTCGCGATAGTGCCGGCCGTTTCGTAACGCACGAAGCGGCGGATCGAGACGTTTTCACCGATCTTGCCGACCAGCGCGAGGCGCACGGCGTCGACCGTCGCGCTTTCGAGCGGCAGCGCGCCGAGTGCCGCGACGTCGGCCGGGTTCTTCTTGGCGATCACTTCAGCGACGCCGTTCGCGAACGCGAGGAAGTCGTCGTTCTTCGCAACGAAGTCGGTTTCGCAGTTCAGCTCGACGAGCACGCCGACCTTGCCGTCCACATACTGGGCGACGATGCCTTCGGCCGTCACACGCGAGGCTGCCTTGCTGGCCTTGTTACCGAGCTTCACACGCAGGATCTCTTCAGCGCGGGCCAGATCGCCTTCGGCCTCGGTCAGCGCCTTCTTGCATTCCATCATCGGCGCGTCGGTCTTCGCGCGCAGTTCGCCCACCAGGGCTGCGGTAATTGCCGCCATCGATTGCTCCTAATAGCTGGATTTCACGTTCCCGCCCGGCCTCGGCCGGTCAGGACATATTCGGTGCTGCCTGTATCCGCTAGTGCACCGCGGACTTGCCTTGCAGTTGCTACCTGCCATAACCGTTGCTGGAATCTGCAACCGGATGCCAGTCGCACCATCCGTCACAGTCTAAAAAAAGGGGGCCAACAGCCCCCTCGTTTCTCAGACCGGTCTTGTGCGCCGGCTTGCCCGCTAGATTCAGCCTTCGTTGACTTCGACGAACTCGTCGCCGTCTTCGCCATTGCCGCGGGCGGTTTCGACGACATCCTTGACGGCGTTCGCACGGCCTTCAAGGATCGCGTCGGCGATGCCGCGTGCGTACAGCATGACAGCCTTGCTCGCGTCGTCGTTACCCGGGATCACGTAGTCCACGCCTTCGGGCGAGTGGTTCGTATCGACCACGGCGATGACCGGCACGCCGAGCTTGTTCGCTTCTGTGAGGGCGATCTTGTGGTAGCCGACGTCGATCACGAAGATCGCATCCGGAATCCCGCCCATGTCCTTCACGCCGCCGATCGACTTCTCGAGCTTGGTCATCTCGCGATCGAACATCAGCGCTTCTTTCTTGCTCATGCGTTCGGTTTCGCCGGCTTCGAGCGCAACCTGCATGTCCTTGAGCTTCTTGATCGACGACTTCAGCGTCTTGAAGTTCGTCAGCATGCCGCCGAGCCAACGCGTGTTCACGTAAGGCATGCCGGCACGGCCTGCTTCAGCGGCGATCGTATCGCGCGACTGACGCTTCGTGCCGACCATCAGAATCGTGCCGCGGTTCGCTGCCAGTTGACGCACATACTTCAGTGCGTCGTTGTACATCGGCAGCGTCTTTTCGAGGTTGATAATGTGAATCTTGTTGCGGTGACCGAAAATGAACGGGGCCATCTTCGGGTTCCAGAAGCGGGTCTGGTGACCAAAGTGGACACCGGCTTCCAGCATTTCACGCATCGTTACTGCTGCCATTCGAATTCTCCGAAAGGGTTTGGGTCAGAAGCCGGCTGCGACATCCGCGGACCCTTGCTCCACCTTCCCGCGCTGATTCGCGCAGCGATTCGGGAGGAGACAGGCCGCGACGGACACCCTGGGTGCACCGGCTCGGATTTTTAAAACAAAGTCCAGCTTTGTAATTCTTACCACTTCCGCTCGCCTGCCTGTCCGCTTGATGGCTGCCTGTCACCGGTCTTTTCCAGCGACCGAAGCTGAAGATTCGGGAAGTTCGAATAGCAACCGCGGCGAATCCACAAGACGAATACAGCGAAAAACGAGCAGAGAATGTTTTCCTTACGAAGCTAGCCCGAGAGTATAGCATCGGCGCGTTCCGCCTCTCAAGCCGGATAGGGGTGAAAAATCGTGATGCATGGTGCGATAATCGACTCCATCACGAATTCCGCCGGACTGCCCGGGCTGCCATGACCGCCACTCCCAAAACCGCCGCCGATATCGAGAAGATGCGTGTCGCCTGCCGCCTCGGCGCAGAAGTCCTCGACTACATCACGCCCTTCGTCAAGCCTGGCGTCACCACCGGCGAGCTCGATCGCCTGTGCCACGAATACATGACCCATGTCCAGCAGACCGTGCCCGCGCCGCTGAACTACCAGCCGCCGGGCTATCCGCCGTTCCCGAAGGCGATCTGCACCTCGGTCAACGACGTGATCTGCCACGGGATTCCGGGCGACAAGGTGCTCAAGAACGGCGATATCGTCAATCTCGACATCACCGTCATCAAGGACGGCTACTACGGCGACACGAGCCGCATGTTCATCGCCGGCGAAGGCTCGATCCTCGCGAAGCGCCTGGTCCAGACCACCTTCGAATGCATGTGGGTCGGCATCGCCCAGGTCCGCGCCGGCGCCCACCTCGGCGACATCGGCCATGCGATCCAGAAGCATGCCGAAGCGCAGAACTTTTCGGTGGTGCGCGAATACTGCGGTCATGGCATCGGCACGGTGTTTCACGAAGAGCCGCAAGTGCTTCACTACGGCAGAGCGGGCACCGGCATGGTACTCGAGGCCGGCATGATCTTCACGATCGAGCCGATGATCAATGCCGGCAAGCGCGACATCCGGACCATGCCTGACCATTGGACGGTCAAGACACGCGACCGCAGCCTCTCGGCCCAATGGGAGCACACCGTGCTCGTCACGGAGACGGGCTACGATGTCCTGACGCTGTCGGCGGGCGTACAGGCCCGGCCCGAACACGTTCTCGCGGCCGCCACAGCGTGAACGCCTCGCTCGCACCAAACTCATCGCCGCTGCATGCCGCGCCCGACACCGCGGCGATGCGCGCCGAGCTGAAGACGGCGAAAGCCCGGCTCATCGAAGCGTTCGCAGCCAAGGGCCATCTCGATGCGCTCACGCACGGCCTGGCCCGGGAGGTCGACCGCACGCTCGCTTGCGCATGGCAAGGCTGCGCGCTGCCGAGCACGGCCGCGCTGGTCGCCGTCGGCGGATATGGCCGCGGCGAGCTTGCGCCGTTCTCGGACATCGACATCCTCGTGCTGCTGCAGGACGCACCCGATCGCGAGGAAGAACTCCGCATCGAACGTTTCATCGGCATGGCCTGGGATCTCGGCCTCGACATCGGCAGCAGCGTGCGCACCGTCGAGCAATGCCTCGACGAAGCGGCCAACGACGTCACCGTGCACACTTCCCTGCTCGAATCGCGCCGCGTCGCGGGTGACGCCGGGCTATACGACCGTTTTTCGGCACGCTTTCGCGAAGCGCTCGACCCGCGCGCCTTCTTCACGGCCAAGCTGCTCGAAATGCGGCAGCGCCATGCGAAGTACCAGGATTCGCCTTACAGCCTCGAGCCGAACTGCAAAGAAAGCCCGGGCGGCCTGCGCGACCTCCAGTTGATCATCTGGATCACGCGCGCCGCCGGTTTCGGTGGCAGCTGGAGTGAACTCGAGAGCCGCGGGCTGATCACCGAGCGCGAAGCACGCGAGCTGAGCCGCAACGAGACCTTCCTCAAGCGCCTGCGCACCAACCTCCATATTCTCGCGGGGCGGCGCCAGGACATTCTCGTATTCGACCTGCAGACTGCGCTCGCCGAACAGCTCGGCTTCAGGGTCAAGCCTGCCAAGCGCGTCAGCGAGCAGATGATGCGTCACTACTACTGGGCGGCCAAGGCCGTGACTCAGCTGTCGACGATCCTGCTGCAGAACATCGAAGCCCAGCTGTTTCCGTCGACAAGCGGAATCACGCGCGTGTTCTCCGAGCACTTCGTTGAAAAGCAGGGGATGATCGAGATCGTCAATGACGATGTCTTCATTCGCGAGCCGAATACCATCCTCGAACCGTTCCTGCTTTACGAACAGTTGCCTGGCATCAAGGGCCTGTCGGCCCGCACGCTGCGCGCGCTCTACAACGCGCGCGACAAGATGGACGTCCATTGGCGCCGCGACCCGGTCAACCGCAAGCTGTTCCTGCAAATTCTCAAGCAGCCAGCCGGGGTCACCCATGCGCTGCGGCTGCTGAACCAGACGAGCGTGCTCGGCCGATACCTGCTGAATTTCAGGCGCATCGTCGGCCAGATGCAGCACGACCTTTATCACGTCTATACGGTCGACCAGCACATCTTGATGGTGCTGCGCAATATGCGCCGCTTCGCGGTAACCGAGCATGCGCATGAGTATCCGTTTTGCAGTCAGCTGATCACGAATTTCGAGCGTCCCTGGGTTCTCTATGTCGCGGCGCTGTTCCACGATATCGCCAAGGGTCGTGGCGGTGACCACTCGACGCTCGGCATGGCGGATGCGCGGCGATTTTGCCGCGATCACGGCATCGACGAGGAAGATACCGCGCTGATCGTCTGGCTGGTCCAGCATCACCTGACGATGAGCCAGGTCGCGCAGAAGCAGGACATGAGCGACCCGGAAATCATCAAGCGCTTCGCGGACCTCGTGCGCAATGAGCGCCGGCTGACCGCGCTCTACCTGCTGACGGTAGCCGACATCCGCGGTACGAGTCCGAAGGTCTGGAATGCGTGGAAGGGCAAGCTGCTCGAAGACTTGTACCGGATCACCCTCGACGTGCTCGGCGGCGCGCAGCACGACCCCCATGCGGCGCTCCAGTCGCGCAAGGAGGAGGCGCTTTCGCTACTGCGGCTCGAGGCCGTGCCCGAAGGCGCACATCGCGAGCTGTGGAACCAGCTCGACGTGGCCTACTTCCTGCGCCAGGATGCGGCCGATATCGCATGGCAGACGCGTGAACTGGTGCATCATGTCAATGCGCCGACGCCGGTCGTCCGCGCGCGGCCCGGGGCGATCAGCAACAGTCTGCAGGTGCTCGTCTATGTGAAGGACCGGCCCGATCTGTTCGCGGCGATCTGCAGCTATTTCGACCGTAGCGGGCTCTCAGTGCTCGATGCGCAGATCAACACGACACGCCACGGCTTCGCGCTCGACAACTTCCTCGTCGAGCACAGCGATCCCGAGATGCATGCGCGCGATATCGCGAATCTTGTCGAACGGCAAATCAGCGAAGCGCTCGCCCAAGCCGCGACGACCCTGCCCGAGCCGTCGAAGGGGCGGCTCTCGCGGCTCTCGCGGTCGTTTCCCGCCACACCTCGGGTCGACCTGCGGGCCGACGATCGCGGGCAGTACTACATTCTGTCGGTCTCGGCGAACGACCGGCCCGGCCTGCTCTACTCGATCGCGCGCGTGCTCGCCGAGCACCGGATCGGGCTGCACGCCGCACGCATCAATACACTGGGCGAGCGCGTCGAGGACGTGTTCCTGCTACATAGCAGCGCGCTCAACGATAACAAGCTGCAAATCAGGCTCGAGACGGAGATGCTCAAGGCCATCGCGGTTTGACGAGATTGCCGAGGCCGGGTCTTTATGGGGACCCGGGCCGTGTAATACCCTATCTATGGCGCCGCGCGCAATGCGCGGGCCGATCTTGAAGACTGCTCATGCGTGAAAAACTGACCGCGAAACATCCGCGGACCACCGATGCGCGCCGCGCACCGGTTCGCCCGGGTGCACCGCGCAAGCCCCTGCCGGACGGACCGGCGACAAGCGATGCGCCGCGCGCCAAGCGTGCGGACGCTGGCGCGGGCGGCCCACGCAAACCGAGGGCCGATGGCGATGCGCCACGTGCACCTCGCGCTAACTTCGACGCACCGCGCAAGCCGCGCGCCGATGGTGACGCGCCACGTGCACCCCGTTCCAACTTCGATGGTCCGCGCAAGCCGCGCCCCGATGGTGACGCGCCACGTGCACCCCGTTCCAACTTCGATGGTCCGCGCAAGCCGCGCCCCGATGGTGACGCGCCACGTGTACCCCGTTCCAACTTCGATGGTCCGCGCAAGCCGCGCCCCGATGGTGACGCGCCGCGTGCACCCCGTTCCAACTTCGATGGCCCGCGCAAGCCGCGCCCCGATGGTGACGCGCCGCGCACACCCCGTACCAACTTCGATGGCCCGCGCAAGCCGCGCGCCGATGGTGACGCCCCGCGTGCACCCCGTACCAACTTCGATGGCCCGCGCAAGCCGCGCCCCGATGGTGACGCGCCACGTGCGCCTCGCTCCCACTTCGATGGTCCGCGTAAGCCGCGTGCCGATGGTGATGTCCCTCGTGCACCTCGTGGCAATTTCGATTCCCCGCGCGGGCCGCGTCCGGGTGGCGATGCGCGGCGTCCCGCAGGCGATGCGGCACCTCGACGCACGGTGACCAACACTTCCGGCGCCCCGCAGCGCTCGCACGTGCCCCAGTCGCGCAGCGAAACGCCGCGCAAACGCGAGCCTCGCGAACGTACCGCTGCCCCCACCGAGCAGGCGCCCCGTGCCCATGCCGCGCCGCGCGACGAAAACGCCGATGAGACGGGTATGCTGCGCCTCTCGAAGCGTATGTCCGAACTCGGACTCTGCTCCCGCCGCGAAGCAGATGAATGGATCGAAAAGGGTTGGGTACGCGTCGACAGCGTAACGATCGACACGCTCGGCACCAAGGTCCGCCCCGACCAGAAGATCGAGATCCTGCCAATCGCCCGCGCCCATCAGGCGCAGCAGGTGACCATCCTGATCAACAAGCCGGTCGGCTATGTATCGGGTCAGCCCGAAGACGACTACCAGCCCGCCGTCGTGCTCGTCACCCCTGACAATCATTGGGAAGACGACGACTCGGGCATCGCATTCCAGCACGTCCATCTGCGCTCGCTCGCGCCCGCCGGCCGTCTCGATATCGACTCGACCGGCCTGCTCGTGATGACGCAGGATGGCCGCGTCGCGCGCCAGTTGATCGGCGAGGATTCGGAAGTGGACAAGGAATATCTGGTTCGCGTGAATTACAACGGCATCACGGAAAACGTGCAGTCGCAGTTTCCGGCCGAACGCATAAAACTGCTGTGCCACGGCCTGTCGCTCGACGACCAGCCGCTGCGGCCGGCCGTCGTCGAATGGCAGAACCCCGAGCAATTGCGCTTCGTCTTGCGCGAGGGAAAGAAACGTCAGATCCGCCGCATGTGCGAACTCGTCGGCCTCGAAGTCGTCGGTCTCAAGCGGATCCGCATCGGCACCGTAATGCTCGGCGCGCTGCCACAGGGCAAGTGGCGCTATCTGCGGGTCGGCGAAACATTCGTCAAGCTCGACTGAAGGAATACCTCACGAGTATCGGCTCCTGCATGGTTGCCGATACTCTCCATCGATAGTCATATACGTGGGGCATCACATGCCCTCGGCACCGAGCGGCACGAGAGTATCGGCTCCTGCCTGGTTGCCGATACTTCCCATCGGATAGTCATATACGTGGGGCATCACATGCCCTCGGCACTGAGCGGCACGAGATCCCAGCCCAGGCCGCATGCGCCGATCCGGATCGATGCAAGGACCCGTGCCGGGGCTTGTAGGCACCAAGCAGGCGCTACCCCTTCAATCGTCGTCCACCGGATCGAGGTCGGGGAACAACACACTGGTGAACCCGAACTTCGAGAAGTCCGTGACGCGCATGGGATAAAGCTTGCCGATCAGATGGTCGCACTCATGCTGGACCACCCGCGCATGGAAGCCCTCGGCGACGCGGTCGATCGGCCGCCCGAACTGGTCGAAACCCTCGTAGCGCAACATCGAATACCGGTTGACCACCCCGCGCATGCCGGGCACCGACAGGCAACCTTCCCAGCCCTCTTCCATATCCTGCGAGACCGGTGAGATCACCGGATTGATCAGCACCGTCTCGGGCACGGTCGGCGCATCCGGGTAACGGGCGTTATGGCCGAACCCGAAGATCACCACCTGCAAGTCGACGCCGATCTGCGGCGCTGCAAGTCCCGCGCCATTCGCCGCGCGCATCGTATCGAACATGTCGGCCACGAGTTCATGAAGCTCGTGCGTGTCGAAATGTTCGACCGGGGCGGCAATGCGCAACAAGCGCGGATCGCCCATTCTTAAAATCTCGCGAATCATGTCGAGTGCCCCTCCAGAAGCTTGCGCATGCCATCCTCATCGAGTATCGCGATGCCGAGTTCTTCGGCCTTCACGAGCTTGCTGCCAGCTTCCTCGCCGGCCACTACATAGTCTGTCTTCTTGGACACGGAACCCGCGACTTTCGCACCGGCCGCCTCGAGCATTTCCTTCGCCTCGTCGCGCGACAACGTCGGCAAGGTTCCGGTGAGCACGACCGTCTTGCCCGCGAGCACGCCGACCGGCGCACGTGGCGCGGGCGGCCCCTCGGGCCACCTCAGCTTGCCCGGTGCTCGAAGCTGTTCGATTACCGTGCGGTTGTGAGGTTCAGCAAAAAAATTGTGAACCGCCTCGGCAACCACCGGCCCCACGTCGGGTACTTCGAGCAATTGCTCGGTCGTCGCGTCCATCACGGGATCGAGTGAACCGAAATACTTCGCAAGATCCTTCGCGGTCGTCTCGCCGACATGCCGGATACCAAGGGCATAGATGAATCGCGCGAGGGTCGTCTTCTTCGCGCTCTCGAGCGAGTCGAGCAGGTTCTGGGCGGACTTCTCGGCAAAACGGTCGAGCTCGGCCAGCGTCGCGAAGCCCAGGTTGAACAGGTCGGCGGCGGTACGCACGAGCTTCTGGTCGACCAGCTGATCGATGATCTTCTCGCCGAGCCCGTCGATATCGATCGCGCGCCGCTGTGCGAAATGCCAGATCGCCTGCTTGACCTGCGCAGGACAGATCAGGCCGCCCGTGCAGCGGGCGATCGCCTCGTCGGGCAGACGCTCGATTGCCGAGCCGCACACGGGACAAACCAAGGGCATCACGAAATCGCGCGCATCGTCGGGACGGCGATCGAGCAAGGCGCTGACGACTTCCGGAATCACATCGCCTGCGCGCCGGATGATCACGGTGTCGCCAATCTTGATGTCCTTGCGGCGGACTTCGTCTTCATTGTGCAGCGTCGCATTGGTGACGGTCGCCCCGCCGACGAAGACGGGTTCGAGCCGCGCAACCGGCGTGATCGCGCCGGTGCGACCGACCTGGACATCGATGGCAAGCAGGCGGGTCAGCGCTTCCTGAGCCGGGAATTTATGGGCCAGTGCAAACCGGGGCGCACGCGAAACGAAGCCAAGCTTGTCCTGCTCGTCGCGCCGGTTGACCTTGTAGACCACACCGTCGATATCGTACGGTAGCCCTTCGCGCTTCTCGCCGACCGACTTGAAAAACACCAGCAGGCCTTCGGCGCCGCCGACCACCGCCCGCTCGGCGCAGACTGGCAAACCCAACGCGCCGTACCGGTCGAGCAAGCCGCTATGTGTCTCGGGCATCGGCACGCCTTCGAGCACGCCGATGCCATAGGCGAAGAACGAGAGCGGCCGCGCCGCGGTGATCTTCGAATCAAGCTGCCTCAGGCTGCCCGCAGCCGCATTGCGCGGGTTCGCAAACTCCTTCTGGCCCGCCTCGCGCTGGCGTTCGTTGAGTTTCGCGAAATCGCGCTTGAACATCAGCACTTCGCCGCGCACGTCGAGCACTCTGGGCAGGTTCTTGCCCTTGAGCCTCAGCGGCAGCGAGCGGATCGTCCGAACGTTCGCCGTGACGTCCTCGCCAGTCGAACCGTCGCCGCGCGTCGCGGCCTGCACGAACACGCCGTCGACATACCGCAGCGAAATCGCGAGCCCGTCGAACTTGAGTTCGGCCGCGTACTCGACCGCCTGTTCGGGGTGCGCGAGCGCGTCGGCACAGCGCTTGTCGAACGCGACGATGTCCTCGTCACGAAATCCATTGTTCAGCGACAGCATCGGCACGGTATGGGCGACCTGCTCGAAGCCCGTCGCGGCCTGGCCGCCGACGCGCTGGGTCGGCGAATCCGGGGTCACGAGTTCGGGGTGTGCGGCTTCGATCGTTTCGAGTTCGCGGTAGAGCTTGTCGAATTCGGCGTCCGGAAGCTCCGGCGCATCGAGCACGTAATACGCGTAGTTATTGCGCTCGATTTCGGCACGCAGCCACAACACGCGCTCGGCGGGCCGGTCTGCCGGCGGGATCGGTGGGGAATCGGTCATCGGTCAATGGATAGGACGTTCGAACGCGGACACGGCGGGCCTGCGCGTGACAAGCATCCTACCGTGTCGGCAGCTATTTGCAGTGGGCCGATCCGCCAGCAGGCAGCGGCCAGCCGGGTCACACCGATCGGTGTGGCCTAGCTGCTGAAGAGACGGCGCGCCGCCGGCGAACCCGCCGTGATGCCCGCATGCTCGAGCTTGGCGTAGAGCGTCAGCAACTGGTTCTCGATCGCCGCCAGCGCCGTTTCGGGCAGCGGCCGACGCTGGTCGTCGACGACACGCGCGCCGATCCGGTGCGACAGCGATGCGGCGTAGTCGCACATCAGCCGGAACGGCAGAATGTCTTCGTCGGCCACCGGCACATCGAGCAGCAGCGTGATCATCTGGCCGCCCTTGAAGGTCAGGTCGTCGCGCAGGAAGTTCGTCTCGCCGAACTGCAGCATGAAGACGGGATTCTGCTTGGCGTCGAGCTTGACGAAGCGTGTCCCGTCGCGCGACAACAGCAGGCCGTCCTGCGAGGCGACCGCCTGAACATAGTTGGCCGACCAGGGTGCGCCGTCCGACAGGATGTTGATCGAGAGCTGGGCATCGCATTGCGCGGCGAACGCGTCGAGCTCGCGCGCCATCGCGACGGTTTCCATCATGTCCGGAAATTCCGGTTCGGCGTCCAAACCGTCGGCGAGCGCCTGCACGCCCGTGACGAACTCCGAGAACTCCAGTTCGTTGAGCGCGCCCGAGCGGTTCGCGAGCTGGACCGCCGCGCGCAGGTCGCTGTAGCGGGCGCCCGGCTGGAGGGCTTCCCAACCGCCGTCGCTCTCGCGCAGGCCTTCGATGAACACCGGCTTGCTGCCCGCGCGGCGGATGCGCTGCGCGAGCGGCAAGATCTTGTCCCCGGTCACGGGAGCGGGTACGCGCAGCAGCACGACACAGTCGATCCGATGATCGACCCAGGTGGGGGGGGCGGCCGAAATGGTCTGCGTATTGGGTTGAACAGCGGGTTGAACAGGCGGCTGAACCGGCGTCGTCGAGGAGGCCGTCCCGTCTCGCGAGGAACCGCCTGGTACCCCGGCCTTCGCGTCGCTGTCGGGCGCACCCGCCGACATCGAATTGAGCTGACCCGTATCCGCACCTGCCGCCGCACCCCGGCCGAGCCCTGTTGCACGCGTAGCGGGGGAGCCCGCGTCACCGGCCGACACTTCGGCTTCATGCGCCTCATCCGCTTCGCGCGCGAGATCGGCCATCGCCGCGGCGCCCGGAATGTCCGCGCCGCTCACCGCCGCGGGGTCCATCTCGCTGAACGTATCGCCGCCGCCGAGCGTCGGCTCGCGGCGTTCGTCGATCGGCGCAGCCCCCGCGGCAGGCTCACGGTAGGTCTGTGCACCATAGGCACCCGGTGCGCCCGAAGCCGCCACACTCGACGCGGCCGGCATCTTCGGCGGCGTGCTTCCGTAGTTCGGCTCGATAAACGGACTTTCATCGGATACATCAGGCGCTCGCACAGGGTCGGCGACCTCGGGCGGCATCGGCATCGAACGCGGCATGCGGCGGCGCACACGCGCACCTTGCCATGCGTTGTAGAGCACTACACCGATCACGATCACGGCGCCCGCGCCGATCAATCCGAGTTGCAGCTCGTTCATGCACACTCCATCGTCATTTCTGTTGCACAGGCACCGCTGCGATGCCTTACTGCCTGGTTTGTCTGTATTCAGGCCGCCTGCTGGACAAAGCCCGCGGCCGATTCCATATCCACTGCGACGATCCGTGAGACGCCCTGTTCCTGCATCGTCACGCCGATCAACTGTTGCGCCATTTCCATCGCGATCTTGTTGTGCGAGATGAACAGGAACTGCGTCTTGTCCGACATCGAACGCACGAGATTCGCGAACCGCTCCGTATTCGCATCGTCGAGCGGTGCGTCGACTTCGTCGAGCAGGCAGAACGGCGCGGGATTCAGCTGGAACATCGCGAACACCAGCGCGGTCGCGGTCAAGGCCTTCTCGCCGCCCGAGAGCAGGTGAATCGTGGTGTTCTTCTTGCCCGGCGGCTGTGCCAGGACCTGCACCCCCGCATCGAGCACTTCGTCGCCGGTCATGATCAGCTTCGCCTGACCGCCGCCGAACAGCTTCGGGAACAGTTCGCCGAAATGATGGTTCACTTCATTGAACGTGCCCTGGAGCAGCTCGCGGGTTTCCTCGTCGATCTTGTGGATCGCGTCTTCGAGCGTATTGATTGCGCTCGTCAGATCGGCGGTCTGCGCGTCGAGGAAGGCCTTGCGTTCACGCGCGGCCGTCAGTTCGTCGAGCGCGGCCATGTTGACAGGCCCGAGTGCGGCGATCGCATTGTTGAGCCGCGTGACTTCGCCCTGCAGGTAGGCGGGCTTGAGATCGGGCGTGAGCTTTGTGGCAAGCGCGGCTTCGTCGACTTCCGCCAGTTGAAGCTGTTCGTCGAACTGCTCGCGGTTGAGCCGCGCGGCCTGCTCCTTGAGCTGGAGTTCGGTGATCCGGTCGCGCAAAGGCTGCAGCGAACGTTCGACGCCCAGGCGAGCTTCATCCGACTGGCGCAGCTGAGCCGTCAGCGTATCGAGTTCGATCCGCGCGGCCGACAGCGCGGCCTCGCGCGCCGCCCGAAGCTCGAGCGCGTCCTGCAGGCCGGTATGGGCCGTCTGCTCGTTGATCGACTCGAGTTCCGCACGCGCGTCCTCGAGCGTGACCTCGAGGCGCTCGCGCTGGTCATGCGCCACCTGGATCGTGCGCTTCAGTTCCTCGATTCGCGCCAGCACATTGCGCTCCTCGTACTGCGCCTGCTGCGCCGCGCGTTCGAGTTCGCGTGCCTGGTGCCGGGCCTGCGACAGTTCCTCGTCGAGCGATTCGAACGCAAGCTGCTGGTCTTCAAAGCGTGCCTGCAATTCGGCAAGCCGGCTGTCGGCCTGTTCGAAATTCGCTTCGGACTCGGCGCGCAGCGCGCGCTGGTCGTCGATCTGTGCGGTGATCTCGGACAGCTCTTCGCCGATCTGCGTGCTCCGCGCGATATAGCGTTCATGCGCCTGGTTCAGCTTCAGCACGTCCAGCTGCAGCGCATGCACGCGCTGCGTCGCGCGCTCGGCTGCGCCGCGCAATTCGGCCAGTGCCTGGCTTGCGTGCGAATGCGCGGCCTCGGCGCGAATCTCAGTGCCCTTCGCTTCTTCGGCCAGCAACGCTTGTGCGCGGACTTCACGCGTCAGGTTCTCGATTTCCTGCTGGCGCGCAAGCATGCCCGCCTGCTCGGAGTCGGCCGCGTAAAGCTGCACGCCAACGCGCGTGACCTGGTGCCCCGCCTTGACGACGAATATCCCGTTGTCGGGCAGTTGCTGACGGCTCGCGAGCGCCTGCGCAAGGTCGTCGGCAATGAACACCGCGCCGAGCCATTCGGTCAGCACGGCGCGCAGGCCTGGATCGTCGATGCGCAGCAGCGGCAGCAAGGGGCGCAGCCCAGCTGGCTGTGCCTGCGGCCGGCCGGCGGCCGGCGGTGAGAAGAAGGCGAGCTTGGCCGGCGGCGCATCGATCGCGAACGACTTGACCCAGTCGAGATTCGAGATCTCGAGTGCCGCGAGGCGCTCGCGCAACACCGCCTCGAGCGCGGTTTCCCAGCCCGGTTCGATATGAAGCTTCTTCCAAAGCCGCGGCAGACCGGCGAGCTCGTGCTTGTCGAGCCACGGCTGGATCTTGCCATCGGTTTGCACGTTTTCCTGCAAGGCCTTGAGCGCAGCGAGGCGGGCCTCGAGCTGATGGATCCGCGCGGACTCGGCCAGCACACGCTCGTGCGCGGCGCGGCGCTCGGCATCGAGGCGCGGCAGGGCTTCCTGCGCATCGGCGAGGCGCGCCTGCGCATCGCTGAGGATCTCTTCGTGCTCGGCAAGCTGCATGCGCAGCTCTTCGAGTTGCGCATCGTCGGGGGCATCGAGCCCCTTCGACTCGGTGCGCAGCCTTTCTTCGCGCACCTGCAACTGCTGCAGATGCTGGTCGGCGTTGCGCTGGTGCGCGGCCTCGAGCTTGATGACCTGCTCGGCCTCGGCGATGCCCGCGCGCTGCTCGTTGAGATCGGACTGGACATCGCGCCAGCGAGCCTCGAGCGCGGGTAGCGCATCGACCTGCGCATGCGCGGTCTCGTGCGCGACGGCGTTCTTCTCTTGCGCAATCGCGAGCGTTTCCTCGGCCTGTTCGAGATCGCCGCGTGCGACTTCGGCCTGGCCGTGCCATTGCTGGCGCTGGGCGGTCAAGGCGGCGATCTGGGCCTGCGCACGATTGCGCGATTCGATGATGAACTTGATCTCGGCTTCGAGCCGGCTGACTTCGGCGTTCGCCTCATACAGACCGCCCTGCGCGCCCTGCATCGCATCGGACGCCGCATAGTGCGCGACACGCTGGGTCTCGAGGCTCGCCTCGATCTCGCGCAACTTCGCGGTCTGCGCCTCGAGGTCGATCTGCGCGGTTTCGATCGCGCGCAGCTGGCGTGCCTGCTCATCGAGTGCGTCGTTACGGCGCAGCAGCCACAACAGGCGCTGTTTCTCTTCACCGTCGGCCTGCAGTTCCTTGAACTTCTGCGCGACGACCGCCTGCCCTTCGAGCTTCTCGAGATTGCTGCCGAGTTCGCGGACGATATCCTCGACGCGCGTAAGGTTTTCGCGCGTGTCATTGAGGCGGTTCTCGGTCTCGCGGCGCCGTTCCTTGTACTTCGAGACGCCCGCGGCCTCTTCGAGGAACACGCGCAGGTCTTCGGGCTTGGCCTCGATGATCCGCGAGATCATGCCTTGCCCGATGATCGCGTAAGCGCGCGGACCCAGGCCGGTACCCAGGAAGATGTCCTGGATGTCGCGGCGTCGTGCCGCCATATTGTTGATGAAGTAGCTCGAGGTGCCGTCGCGCGTCAGCACGCGCTTGACGGCGATTTCGGCATAGGTGCTCCACTGGCCCGACGCGCGGCCGTCGCCGTTGTCGAACACCAGTTCGACGCTCGCGCGGCTGCCCGGCTTGCGGTTGGTCGAGCCGTTGAAGATCACGTCCTGCATCGATTCGCCGCGCAGTTCGGATGCTCGCGATTCGCCGAGCACCCATCGCACCGCGTCGATGATGTTCGATTTGCCGCAACCATTCGGACCCACCACGCCGACCAGCTGGCCAGGGACCTGAAACTGCGTCGGATCGACAAATGATTTGAAGCCAGCGAGTTTGATCGAGGTGAGACGCACGGCGCAATCGCTGATTGAAAAGTGAAAAGAACTGGCCTGCGCGTGCCAGAAAACGCGGAACGCGGCAAGCCACCGTCCCCGGATCGGGGTGGGGTTAAGTCGAGTCTGCGTGGCAATCATACCATCGGGCATCGCGGCATCGGCCGTGGTTTTGGTAAAGCCGGGCGAGCGTTGCGCGCGGCCCGCGGCCACTGCGCCACAAAGCGCTGCCGCTTCGACTGGCGCGGCGCGCGCAGGTATAATCGCTGGCCCACTTGCGCGCTGATCCGCATGCTCGCGGGTATGGCGACAGACGTGGCCATACAAGCGGCGACACATGCGCTGCGCACGTGATTGAAACCTGGTTACCTAAGCGGCGCCGCACACATCCTGACACCGATCCGACACTGCCCGTGAATCCGCTGCTCGAGAAGCTCCATCCCTACCCGTTCGAAAAACTTCGCGCGCTATTTGCTCATGTCACGCCGAGCGCCGCGCACAAGGCGATCAGCTTCGGCATCGGAGAACCCCGGCACCCGACGCCCGCGTTGATCAAGGAGGCGATCGTCGCATCGCTCGACGGACTCGCCTCCTATCCGGCGACGGCTGGCAGCGAAGCGCTGCGCAAGGCGATCGCCGCGTGGCTCAGGAAACGCTACGACGTCGAAGTCGATCCCGTCACCGAGATCCTGCCGGTCGCCGGATCGCGCGAAGCCCTGTTCGCGCTTGCACAGACCGTCGTCGACGGCAGCAGGCCCGACGCGGTCGTGCTCTGCCCGAATCCGTTCTATCAGATCTATGAAGGCGCCGCGCTGCTCGCCGGCGCGACGCCCTGGTTCGCCAACAGCGATCCCGCCCGCAATTTCGCCTGCGACTATGCGGCCGTGCCCGACGAGGTCTGGGCACGCACGCAACTGCTCTATGTCTGCTCGCCGGGCAATCCGACCGGAGCGGTGCTCACGCTCGACGACTGGCGCGAACTCTTTGCCCTGTCGGATCGGCATGGCTTCGTGATCGCCTCCGACGAGTGCTATTCGGAGATCTATTTCGACGAAGGCGCGCCACCGCTCGGCGCGCTCGAAGCGGCGCGCCGGCTCGGTCGGGACTGGACGCGCCTGATCGTGCTGTCGAGCCTGTCCAAGCGCTCGAACGTACCAGGCATGCGTTCGGGGTTCGTCGCCGGCGACGCCGCCCTGATGAAACGCTTCCTGCTCTACCGGACCTACCACGGCTGCGCACTGAGCCCGGTCACCCAGTCGGCGAGCATTGCCGCCTGGGGCGACGAGGCCCATGTGATCGAGAACCGCACGATGTATGCGGAAAAATTCCGCACGGTCACGCCGATGCTCGCGAGCGTGCTCGATGTGCGGCTGCCCGACGCCGCGTTCTACCTGTGGGTCGACGTCAGGCGTTCGGGGCTCGGCGATGAAGGCTTCGCGAGCCGTTTGTACGCTGAATATAATGTGACGGTGCTGCCGGGCTCCTATCTCGCTCGCGATGCCCACGGCACCAACCCCGGCAGCGGCTTCGTGCGTATCGCACTGGTCGCGAGCGTCGCCGAATGCGTCGAGGGCGCGCAGCGCATCGTCGCGTTCTGCGAAGGGCTGGCCCAGACGCGGGCCGCATGATGCGCGGGCGCGCATCCTGCCCCGCCCTCCGTGTTCGGGAGCGCCTGCGCCCCCTGGCGGCCGGACACCGAATCTGCTGAACACTCTTTCCAACATAATCAGGCTTATCCATGTCGCACCAACAACTGCAAACCCTCATTGACAACGCGTGGGAAAACCGCGCCGAGCTCGCGCCCAAGCACGCCCCGCAGGAAATCCGCGACGCGGTGGAGCACGTGCTCGCCGAACTCGACAAGGGCACGCTGCGCGTCGCCGAGAAGAAGGACGGCGACTGGGTCGTCAACCAGTGGATCAAGAAGGCCGTGCTGCTGTCGTTCCGTCTCGAGGACAACGCCGTGATGCCGGCCGGCGGCTATTCGCAGTTCTACGACAAGGTGCCGAGCAAGTTCGCCTCGTACACCGAGGCCGACTTCGCGGCCGGTGGTTTCCGCGTGGTGCCCCCCGCGATCGCGCGGCGCGGCTCGTTCATCGGCCGCAACGTCGTGCTGATGCCCTCGTTCACGAACATCGGCGCCTATGTCGATGAAGGCACGATGGTCGATACCTGGGCGACAGTGGGTTCCTGCGCGCAGATCGGCAAGAACGTGCACCTCTCGGGCGGTGTCGGCATCGGCGGCGTGCTCGAGCCGCTGCAGGCCAACCCCGTGATCATCGAAGACAACTGCTTTATCGGCGCACGTTCGGAAGTCGTCGAAGGGGTCATCGTCGGCGAGAACTCGGTGATCTCGATGGGCGTCTTCCTCGGACAAAGCACCAAGATCTACGATCGTGAAACAGGCGAAGTCCACTACGGCCGCGTGCCGCCCGGCTCGGTCGTGGTCGCGGGCAGCCTGCCGAGCAAGGACGGCAGCTACAGCCTGTACGCGGCGATCATCGTCAAGAAGGTCGACGCGCAGACGCGCTCGAAGACCGGTCTCAACGAATTGCTGCGGGGCGACTGAACGTGGGCGCGCACCGGATCGTCGTGCACGGCATCCCGAACTGCGACACCGTCAAGAAGGCTCGCGTGTGGCTCGAGTCGCACGGTGTCGTGTTCGCGTTTCACGACTACAAAAAAGTCGGCATCGATGCGGCGACCGTGCGTGCGTGGCTCGGGCAAGTACCGCTCGAGACGCTGCTCAATCGCCGCGGCACGACCTGGCGCGCGCTGCCTGACGCGCTCAAGGCAGCGGCCGCCGAACCGGCCGGTGCGATCGCACTGATGATCGACAAGCCGTCGGTCATCAAGCGTCCCGTGCTGGTCGTCGACGGCAAGGTGAAGGCCGTCGGTTTTGTCGCGGACGAGTACGCGACCCTGTTTTGACTCCCTGATATCCCATGACCCGCACGCTCGCTCTTACCGAAGAACTGATCGCCCGCGCATCGGTGACGCCCGACGATCTCGATTGCCAGGCGATCATCGTGCGCCGGCTCGAGGCCGCGGGCTTCGACTGTGAGACGATCGTCTCCAGCGATGTCACCAATCTGTGGGCTGTCAAGCGCGGCCGGGCCGCGCGCGAGGGCAAGCTGCTCGTGTTCGCGGGCCACACCGACGTGGTGCCGACCGGCCCCGTCGAAGCCTGGCAGTCGGCGCCGTTCGTGCCGACACAGCGCGACGGCAAGCTCTTTGGCCGCGGCGCGGCGGATATGAAGACTTCGGTGGCCGGTTTCGTCGTCGCGAGCGAGGAATTCATTGCCGCCCATCCGGACCATGCAGGCTCGATCGCCCTGCTGCTCACGAGCGACGAAGAAGGCCCGGCGACCGACGGCACGGTCAAGGTCGTCGAGGCACTGCAGGCGCGCGGCGAACGGCTCGACTACTGCGTGGTCGGCGAGCCTACCTCGGTCGACACCCTCGGCGACATGGTCAAGAACGGCCGCCGCGGCTCGCTCTCGGGCAAGCTGGTCGTCAAGGGCGTGCAGGGGCATATCGCCTATCCGCATCTGGCGAAGAATCCGATCCACCTGGCCGCACCCGCGCTCTCGGATCTCGCGCGGGTCGAATGGGACCAGGGCAACGAATATTTTCCGCCGACCAGCTGGCAGATGTCGAACATCCACGGGGGCACCGGAGCGACAAATGTGATTCCGGGCACGGTGACGATCGATTTCAACTTCCGTTTTTCGACGGCCAGCACCGAAGAGAATCTCAAGCAGCGCGTGCATGCGATTCTCAATGCACACGGGCTCGACTACACGATCGCCTGGACGCTCGGCGGCGAGCCCTTCCTGACGCCCCGCGGCGATCTTTCGGCGGCGCTGAGTGGGGCAATCCACGACGAGCTCGGGATCGAGCCCGCACTGTCGACGACCGGGGGCACCTCCGATGGCCGTTTCATTGCGAAGATCTGTCCCGAGGTCATCGAGTTCGGTCCGCCGAATGCGACTATTCACAAGATCGACGAACATATCGAGCTGGCATTCGTCGAGCCGTTGAAGAACGTCTATCGCCGCGTGCTCGAGAAGTTGGTCGCCTGAGTTCCGTTCACCGTTGTCCCGCGATGCAGATCGCAGAGCCTGAAACCGACCATGCCGAATCCGTCCCATCCATTCACCACTGTGCGCGACCTGCTCCGCTACGCGACCTCGCGCTTCAACAAGGCCGGCATCTCATTCGGCCACGGCACGACCAATGCGTACGATGAAGCGGCCTATCTGATCCTGCACACCCTGGATCTGCCGCTCGATACGCTCGAGCCCTTTTTCGACGCCCGCTTGGCCGAAGACGAGATTGCCGCGGTCATGCAGATCATCGAGCGCCGCGCCACCGACCGCGTACCCGCGGCTTATCTCACGCAGGAAGCGTGGATGCACGGCTTTCGCTTCTATGTCGACGAACGCGTGATCGTGCCGCGCTCGTTGATCGGCGAGTTGCTGCAGGACCGGCTCACGCCCTGGGTCGACGATCCCGAGCAGGTGGGCGCCGTGCTCGAACTGTGCACCGGCTCGGGCTGCCTCGCGATTCTCGCCGCGGCCGCGTTTGAAAACGCGGATATCGATGCCGTCGATATTTCGCATCCGGCGCTCGAAGTCGCCCAGCGCAACGTCACGGACTACCAGCTCGACGACCGAATTGCATTGTTCGAAGGCGATCTTTACGAGCCGCTGCCCGAACGGCGCTACGATGTGATCCTGAGCAACCCGCCCTATGTGAACCAGGCGTCGATGGACGCCCTGCCGCCCGAATACTTGCATGAGCCGTCGATCGCGCTGGCCGGCGGCCCCAATGGCATGACCATCGTCCAGCGCATCATCTCCGGCGCGAAACGCTGGCTGACGCCCGAGGGCGTGCTGGTCGTCGAGATCGGCAACGAGCGCGAACATGTCGAGGCGGCGTTCGGCGGCCTCGAATTGAGCTGGTTGACCACGAGCGCGGGCGACGACGCCGTCTTCCTGATCCGCGCCGCCGACCTGCCGGACTGAGGGACAAGGCCACCGAGGCTCGTCATGTCCGATATACGCCTGACCCGATGATCGCCTCCTGGATAACCCCAGACGCCCTGCACATCGGCTCGCTGATCCTGCTTGCCCATGTGCTCGGTGTACTGGCCGCGTTTCACGCCGTCGCGAACACCCGCACCTCGCAGGGCGCGGTCGCTTGGGCCGTCGCGCTGGTCGCGATGCCCTACTTCACCTTGATCCCCTATCTGTTTCTCGGCAGCAGCCGCTTCTCGGGCTATGTCGATGCGCGCCGGCTCGGCAACCAGCGCATGCGCACGGCGACACGCGATGCGTATCTTGCTGGCCGCGGGGGCGACGGCGGCCATGCGGCGAAACTGCTCGGCGCGAACACGGTGCGCGCCCTGGGCTTCCTCGCCGACATGCCGTTCGTGCCGGGCAATAAATTGCGCCTGCTCGTCAATGGCACTGCGACGTTCGACGCGATCTTCGATGCGATCGATCACGCGGAGCACTACATTGCCATCCAGTTCTTCATCGTGCGCGACGATCATCTCGGCCGTACCTTGCGCGACAAACTGCTCGCGCGCGCGGCCGCGGGCGTCAAGGTCTATTTTCTCTACGACGGCATCGGCTCCACCGATCTGCCGCGCGCCTATGTCGATACACTGCGTGCCGGCAACGTCGAGATCCACGCCTTTGCCACACGCAAATTCAGCAATCGTTTCCAGCTCAATTTCCGTAACCACCGCAAGATCGTGGTGGTCGACGGCAGGCGCGCCTTTCTCGGCGGCCACAATGTCGGTGTCGAGTATCTCGGGGAAAAACAGCGGCTTTCGCCGTGGCGCGACACGCATGTCGAACTGCGCGGTCCCGTTGTGGCCCATGTGCAGTTCGTGTTTCTCGAAGACTGGTACTGGGTCACGCAGCGCCTGCCCGAATTCAAGGCCGCATCGCTGATCGCCGGATCGACGGAACTCGACGAGCGCGTCGCGGAACTCGTCGCCCTGGCGGCCGACGACGCGTCTGCCGAGGCCACGCCGGAGACGGATCAGGCCGAAGCCGTGGTGAAACTCGCTCCCCTGCCTCCGCCGGTGCTCCAGCAGGTGCCCGGCGATGGAGAAGAGGGGCCGCACGAGACCCTGCCCGGCCACACGATGCGTTGCCAGGTCCTGGCGACCGGCCCTGCGGACCTCCAGGAAACCGCCTCGCTGTTCTTTGTCGAGGCGATCAACGCGGCCCGGCGCCGGGTGTGGATCACGACGCCTTATTTCGTGCCGGACGAGGCCGTGTTCGCCGCCTTGCGGCTTGCGGTGATGCGCGGCGTCGACGTGCGGATCATGATTCCGGCGCGCCGCGATCACTTCGTCGTCTTCGCGGCTTCGACGCTCTATGCGCACGACGCGATTTGCGCGGGCATCCGGATCTATCGCTACGAGCCGGGCTTCCTGCATCAGAAGGTCATGCTGATCGACGAGCACACGGCATCGATCGGCACGGCCAATCTCGACAACCGGTCGTTCCGCCTCAATTTCGAGATCATTGTGCTGACGGTCGACCACGAATTTGCGAATAGAGTTGCCGCAATGCTCGCGGAAGACTTCGCTCACTCACGCGAAATCGATCGCACTGAATACAGCGGGGCGCCCTTGTGGCACCGCATGCTGATGACGATGGCCAGGCTGTTTTCGCCCGTGCTCTGACGAGCGGGCCGCGCGAGCGCGAAGGCTCGGCAGGAGGCTTCGGCGAAGCTCGCGCAACTTGATGCGCCACTCGCGATTCGCCCCTCGCCGAAAAGCGCGCCGGGCCTGCCGGCTTCCTTGCGCATGGCAGCCAGTGGGCCGCCATGCACGCCTTCAGGACAGCAACTGCTCAATATCCCGTTCCATCGCGTCCGGCTTGGTCAGCGGCGCGTAGCGCTGTGTCACTTCGCCGTTGCGATCGACGAGGAATTTCGTGAAGTTCCACTTGATCCCCTCGAGGCCGAGCAAGCCCGGGGCTTCGTCCTTCAGGTACTTGTAGAGCGGATGGGCATCATCGCCGTTCACATCGATCTTGTCGAACATCTGAAACGAGACGCCGTAATTCTTCTCGCAGAACGCACCGATCTGCGCGGCATCGCCCGGCTCCTGTTTGCCGAACTGGTTGCATGGAAAGCCGAGCACCGCGAGCCCGCGCTCGCGATATTTTTCGTGGAGATTCTGCAGCCCTTCGTATTGAGGTGTGAAACCGCATTCGCTCGCGGTATTGACGATCAGCAGGACCTTGCCTCGATAACGCTCGAAACTGACCAGCGAACCATCGAGCGCGGGCGCGGAAAACGAGTAGATCGTGTCCATCGACTATTCCTTATCGGTAATGGGTGATGCGGAACACTACAATAGCGGTTTTCGCATTCTGGTCGACGACGTGATTCGCTTCAATCAGGTTTCTCTCGCACGTGGTACCAAGCCGCTGTTCGACAACACCACGTTCACGCTGAACCCCGGTGAAAAAGCCGGCCTGGTCGGCGCGAACGGGGCCGGCAAGTCCACGTTGTTCGCGATGCTGCGCGATCACCTGCATCCCGATGCGGGCGACCTCCAGTTCCCGCCGACCTGGCGCATCGCCCACGTCGCGCAGGAAACGCCCGCCGTCGAGCGCACTGCCCTTGACTATACGCTCGACGGCGACGTGGTCCTGCGTTCGGCCGAGGCGCGCATCACCGCGGCGTCGGCGGCCCACGACGGGCATGCCGAAGGCGAAGCGCATGCGGCATTCGCCGATGCGGACGGCTATACGGCGCCCGCGCGCGCCGAAGCGCTGCTGCTCGGCCTGGGTTTCACGCTCGAGCAGACACGGTCGAGCGTCGCCTCGTTTTCGGGCGGCTGGCGCATGCGGCTGAACCTCGCGCAGGCGCTCATGTGCCCGTCCGATCTGCTGCTGCTCGACGAACCGACCAACCACCTGGACCTCGACGCGATCGTCTGGCTCGAAGACTGGCTGCGGCGCTACCCGGGTACGCTCGTCGTGATCTCGCACGATCGCGAGTTCCTCGATGCGATCTGCAATGTGACGCTTCATATCGAGAACCTTCGGGTCAAGCGCTATGGCGGCAACTACACGCAGTTCGAGATCCTGCGTGCGCAACAACTGACGCTTCAGCAGAGCGCATTTCAGAAGCAGCAGCGGACCATCGCGCATCTGCAGAGCTTCGTCGATCGCTTCAAGGCGCAGGCGACCAAGGCGCGTCAGGCACAGAGCCGGGTCAAGGCGCTCGAACGCATGGAGCTGATCGCCCCTGCGCATATCTCCTCGCCATTCACGTTTTCGTTCCGGGAGCCGGACTCGGCACCCAATCCGATGCTGACGCTCGAAGACGTGCGTTGCGGGTATCGGGTCGACGGGGTGGACGCAGATTCGGGTTCGGGTTCGGGTTCGGGTTCGGGCGGTATCGTCATCGTCGACGGCGTGACGCTGTCGGTGCAGAACGGCCAGCGCATCGGCCTGCTGGGCGCGAATGGCCAGGGCAAATCGACGCTGATCAAGACGCTTGCGGGCGTGCTGCCGGCGCTAGCCGGCTCGGTTCGTCCGGGCAAGGGCCTGCAGATCGGATATTTCGCCCAGCATCAGGTCGAGACGCTGCGCCACGACGACTCGCCGCTTGCCCATATGGCCCGTCTTGCACCCGATACGCGGGAGCAGGAACTCAGGGACTTTCTCGGCGGCTTCAACTTCCGCGGCGACATGGCCAGTTCCTCGATCGCGCCGTTCTCGGGCGGCGAGAAGGCGCGCCTCGCGCTTGCGCTGATCATCTGGCAGAAGCCGAACCTGCTGCTGCTCGATGAACCGACCAACCACCTCGACCTCGAAACGCGTCACGCCCTGACCATGGCCCTTGCGCAATTCGAGGGCACGCTGATCGTCGTGTCGCATGACCGGCATCTGCTGCGCGCGACGACGGACCAATTCCTGCTCGTCGCCAATCATCGGCTCCAGCCTTTTGACGGCGACCTCGACGACTATCGCGACTGGCTGCTCCAGCACGCCGCCGAGAAACGCGCCCAGACCGCGGCAACGGCTGCGGGCGCGCAAAATCCATCGGAACGCAAGGAGCAGAAGCGCGTCGAAGCTGAAGCGCGCCAGAAGCTCGCGCAACAGCGCCGGCCTCTGCAGAACAAGATCAACAAACTCGAAGGCGAACTCGAAAAGCTCAACACCGAGAAAGCGAAGCTCGACATCCTGATCGCTGACCCCGCGAGCTACGAGCCAGCGAAGAAAAGCGCCCTGACCGAGGCGCTGCGCAGGCAGGGTGAGGTGGCGGTCAAGCTCGCCCAGGTCGAGTCGGACTGGCTCGAGGCGCAGGAAGCACTGGAGGAGCTGGAGGCGGCGGCACGCTCAGGCGTCACTCCAACCCTCTGATGCGGTCGATGGCCTGCTCGATGCGGTCGACGGCGATGACCTGAAGGCCGTCGATCGGCTGCTTCGGTGCGTTCGCCTTCGGGATCAGCGCGACGCTGAAGCCGAGTTTGGCGGCTTCCTTGAGCCGATCCTGGCCGCGCGGCGATGGACGAATCTCGCCGGCCAGGCCGACCTCGCCGAACACGACGAGGCCCTTGGGCAGCGGCTTGTTGCGCATTGAAGAATGGATCGCGAGCAATACCGCGACGTCGGCCGCGGGCTCCGCGATCTTGACGCCACCGACCGCGTTCAGGAACACGTCCTGATCGAAGCAGCCGATTCCCGCATGCCGATGCAGCACCGCCAGCAACATTGCCAGCCGGTTCTGCTCGAGCCCCACGGCCAGACGGCGCGGATTCGGCACCTGCGCGGTGTCGACCAGAGCCTGTACCTCGACGAGCAGTGGCCGAGTGCCCTCCTGGGTGACGAGCACGCATGAGCCCGCGACCTGTTGCTCATGCTGCGAAAGGAACAAGGCCGAAGGATTGGCGACCCCGCGCAGCCCCTTATCGGTCATGGCAAACACGCCGAGCTCGTTGACCGCGCCAAAGCGGTTCTTGATCGCGCGTACGAGGCGGTACGACGAGTGCGTATCGCCCTCGAAGTACAACACGGTATCCACGATGTGCTCGAGCACGCGCGGACCCGCCAGCGCGCCCTCCTTCGTGACATGGCCGACCATGATGATCGTCACGCCGAGCTGCTTGGCAACTCGCGTCAGTTGCGCCGCACATTCGCGGACCTGCGCGACCGAGCCGGGCGCCGAGGTCAGCGCATCCGAATAGATGGTCTGGATCGAGTCGATCACCGCGATCTCCGGCCGCTCGGCATCGATCGTCGCCTGGATCCGCTCGAGCTGGATCTCCGCGAGCAGGCCGAGTTCGGAAGCCCCGGAACCGGGCTCGGTCAGGCCGAGCCGTTGCGCACGCAAGGCGATCTGCGCGCCCGATTCTTCGCCGCTCACATAGAGCGCCTTGCGCTCGCGCGCCATCGCCGCGAGCGACTGGAGCAGCAGCGTCGATTTGCCGATCCCGGGGTCACCCCCGATCAGCACGACGCCACCCTGCACGAGCCCGCCGCCCAATACGCGATCGAACTCACCGATGCCCGTCGTGAAGCGCGGCACATCGGCCGCGTCGATATGCGCGAGCTTGCGTACGGGAGACCGCTGCGCAAGCGACTGGAAGCGATGGCCGTTTCCCGGCGCATCGGCGACCGTCTCGACCAGCGTGTTCCATGCATTGCAGGCCGTGCACTGCCCCTGCCATTTGGACGACTGCGCGCCACAGGCGCTGCAGACATAGACCGTCTTGCTTTTAACCATCGACTTCTTCGGCCTTTTAGATCAATTCGCGTCAGTCCGCGCGGATCGGTACGCGCGGCGCGACCGCGCACATCAGTTCATAACCGATCGTATCGCTCGCCTGGGCGACTTCGTCAATCGAAACGTTGGGACCCCAAAGCTCGACGTCTGCGCCGACACCCGCATCGGGGACCGTGCTCAGGTCGACCGCGATCATGTCCATCGATACGCGTCCGACAGTCCGTGTGCGAATTCCGTTGACCGCGATCGGCGTACCCGTCGGTGCATGGCGCGGATAGCCGTCGGCATAGCCGCAGGCAACGATGCCAAGTCTGACCGGCCGCTCGGCCGTGAATCGCGAGCCGTAACCGACAGTATCGCCTGCCGCGAGGTTCTGGACCCCAATGATTTCGCTGGCAAGCGTCATCGAGGGCTCGAGACCGCTCGTGGCGATATCCGCGGCGACGCCCGACGGCGAACCGCCGTACAGCATCACGCCCGGCCGTACCCAGTCAAAGTGAGTCGCGGGGTGCCAGAGCGTCGCGGCCGAGTTCGCAAGGGTGCGCGCGCCGGCGATGCCGTCCGCACCGCGCTCGAACGCCGCGAGCTGATGTTGGACGCCGCGCGCGCCGTCCGCATCCGAGAAGTGCGTCATCAGGACGATCTGTCCGATCGCGGGCGTATGCCGTGCACGTTCCCATGCCGTACGGTACCGTTCGGGTGTGTAACCGAGCCGGTTCATGCCCGTGTTCATTTTCAGCTGAACGTTCAGCGGACGCGAGAGGCGCGCGGTTTCGATCATGCGCAACTGGTCGTCGCAGTGGACGGTGACGCTCAGGCTATACCGGTCGACAATTTCGAGATCGACCGGTTTGAAGAAACCCTCAAGTAAGAGGATCGGCCCGGCCCAGCCCAGTTCGCGCAATCGCACGGCCTCGTCGAGGTCGAGCAGACCGAAGCCGTCGGTCGCCCGCAGACCGGGAAAGGCGCGCGCAAGTCCATGCCCATAGGCATTGGCCTTGACGATGGCCCAGACTTTCGAGCGCGGCGCGGCGCGGCGCACGACAGCAAGATTATTCGCCAGCGCGGCGGTATGAACAGTGGCTGAGATTGGACGCGGCATGAACGGCTTATGGATAAAGACTTACGCTAGTCGGAACTTCTCTATTTTCATGTTATAAAGCCGGGCACACAACCCTTCCAGACAGGATATGCCGCTTGCCGGCGGCGATGCAGCGCCGGCCCCGGGGAACGCACACGCATCAGGATGAAAAAAGGCTTTTACACCATTATGGCGGCGCAGTTTTTCTCCTCGCTCGCCGACAATGCGTTGCTCATCGCTGCGATTGCGCTACTGACTGACTTACAGTCTCCGCAGTGGATGACGCCGTTGCTCAAACTGTTTTTCGTCCTGTCGTACGTCGTGCTCGCCGCCTTCGTCGGCGCGTTCGCGGACTCGCGCCCCAAAGGGCGCGTCATGTTCCTGACGAACACGATCAAGGTCATCGGCTGCATCACCATGTTCGCGGGTGCACACCCCCTGATCGCGTACGCCATCGTCGGATTCGGCGCGGCAGCCTACTCGCCGGCCAAATACGGGATACTGACCGAATTGCTGCCGCCCGAGCGCCTCGTCGCGGCGAACAGCTGGATCGAGGGCACGACCGTCGGCTCGATTATTCTCGGCACTGTGCTCGGCGGTGCGCTCATCAGTCCCCACGTCGCGCAGCGCCTCCTTCTGCCCTATTTGCCGGCGGGTGTCACGGCCGCGCACGCGTCGGTACTCGTGATCACCCTGATCTATGTGACGGCGGCCCTGTTCAACCTCGGCATTCCCGATACCGGTGCGCGCTACCCGCGCCAGCAGCATGGCCCGCTGCGACTGATCTCCGATTTTGCCGACTGCTTCAACGCGCTCTGGCGCGACCGCCTCGGCCAGATCTCCCTCGCCGTGACGACGCTGCTTTGGGGTGCGGGCGCGACACTTCAGTTCATCGTACTCAAATGGGCCGAAAGCTCGCTCGGACTGACCCTTTCCGAGGGCACCGTGCTGCAGGCCTTTGTCGCGATCGGCGTGGCGATCGGTGCGATGGTCGCCGCCGCGAAGGTGCCGCTGAAGCGTTCTCTGACCGTGCTGCCCGCGGGCGTCGTGATGGGTGGGTCGGTCATGCTGATGGCCTTCTACACACGCGATCTGTTTCCGCCGGACTGGGTCATTCACTTCGGCCATCTGCGCATCCCGATCTATATGCTGATCGCCTATGTGTTCCTGACCTTCATCGGTGCCCTCTCAGGCTTCTTTGTCGTGCCGATGAACGCCCTGCTCCAGCACCGCGGCCATCTGCTGCTCTCGGCGGGCCATTCGATCGCGGTGCAGAATTTCAACGAAAACCTGTCGATCCTCGTGATGTTGTGCCTCTACGCGGTGCTGGTCTGGCTCAATGTTCCCGTGACCTATGTGATCGTGCTGTTCAGCCTGTTCGTGGTGCTCTCGATGACGCTGATCATGCGGCTGCATCGCCGCAACCAGCGCATGGGCGACCCTCTGTCGCTGCTTGGCGACGAGTTTCGATAGACCATCCGCACTGGCCTCACCGATCCGAATGATTACCACCGCTACGATTCCGAATGTCCTCACGATTGCCGGCTCCGATTCCGGCGGCGGTGCCGGCATCCAGGCCGATCTCAAAACCTTCTCCGCGCTCGGCGTCTTCGGCGCGTCGGCGATCACCGCGCTGACCGCGCAAAACACCCACGGCGTCACGGCCGTCCATGCGCCGCCCGCCGAATTCATCACCGCGCAGCTCGATGCGGTGTTCGGCGACCTGCGCATCGACGCGGTCAAGCTCGGGATGCTTGCGAATGCGGATATCGTCCGCGCGGTGGCTGCGGCCCTGCGGCGCTACCGGCCGGCGCACATCGTGCTCGACACCGTCATGATCTCCAAGAGTGGCCACGCATTGCTGCTGCCCGACGCGATCAGCGCGTTGCGCGACGAGCTCTTGCCGCTCGCGACCCTGATCACGCCGAACCTGCCCGAGGCCGCCGCGCTGCTTGGCGAAGCCGAGGCGGCCGACGAAGACGGCATGCAACGCCAGGCCGAAGCCCTGCGCGCGCTAGGCACGCTAGCCGTGCTGCTCAAAGGCGGCCATTTGAGCGGTGACGAAAGTCCGGACTGGCTGTTCGACGAGAGCGGGCGGCAGCGGATCACGGGGCGGCGCATCGCGACGCGCCATACGCACGGAACCGGCTGCACCTTGTCAGCGGCGATCGCGGCGCTCCTGCCGCGTGCAGGCAGTCTCGTCGAGGCGGTCACCGAGGCCAAGGCCTATCTAAGTGGCGCCCTCGAAAATGCCGACCGGCTCAGCGTCGGCTCGGGAATCGGACCGGTCCATCACTTTCACCGGTGGTGGTAAGCGGCAAACGCGATGGCGCGCTCTTCCCAGTCATCGGCAACGATGAAGCCGCGCGCGATCTCATGCCAGCGGCCGTCCGCTTCCTTCTTCCACGCGGCAATCGCAAACGGATCATCGCGCGCCTTCTGACGCTCGGCGTCGACGACAGGCGACTGCGCGAACGCGGTTTCGATTCGCCTGCTCATCGTTTCGACGTCGCAGAAGCTCTGATCGGGTTCGGCAAGCGGTGCGATCCAGCGCAGCCGCGGTAAGCGCGTCCATCCATCCGCGCCGAGCGCCGCGCTGACGTCGGACCATGCACGCCTCGGCACCCAGAATCCGCTGAGCAAGTCCGGCGCGAGCCTGGGATCGATGTTCAATGCCCTTCCCGCATGCCATTGATCGAAACGATCGAACAGCCAGCCGCTGACCCACATCTGCGCACGCCAGGGGCCCGGCGGCAGCAAAGCCGTATAGTCGACCCGTCCCGACAAAGGCAACTGGTGTTCGAGCATGCGGCGCAGCTTGATGTCGAGCCGGTCCCCCAGCGCCGGACCGACGAAGCTCGCAAGCGGATCGTCATGCTTCGCACTGGCGTGTGTCGGCTCGACGTACAGATAGCATTTGACCGCGAGTTCCCAATGGAGCCGATGACCCTCGAGATTCTCGAGCAGGAAGTCGCATTCGCCGACCGTCTGCTTCTGCAATCGCAGAGGCAGGTTCGCCGCGATCAGCCTGAAGTGCGGTGAATGACTCAGGACGAAGTGCACGAGCCTTTCGGCATAGTGGCCGACACGCTGGGTCCGCAGCCCGGCAAGTGAGAGACGCAAGGGTGCCGGGTCGGCATCGAGCGTGTAGAGCCAGTCGAGCAGATCGTCCTCGACAGGGCCGTTCGCGAGCAGCGAACCGAACGAGGATTCCGATAGCAGCCGCGGGGCAAGCAGCAGCCATGCAAGATCCCGTACGGCCGCATCGCGCAGCGTCGCCATCGCCGCCGCGAACGCCGCGGCGCGGTTCAACTCGCCGCTTTGAGGAAGGTCGCCTGGGCGAGACAAAGGTCGGCCCAGGCCTTGCTCTTTTCGGGCAGGCTGCGCAGAAGGTAGGCAGGGTGATAGCTCACGATCACCGGTACACCCTCGTACTGATGAACGCGGCCGCGCAGGGAGGAAATCGACGCGTCGCTCTTGAGCAGGGCCTGCGCGGCAAACCGGCCGAGCGCAAGGATCAGCTTCGGGCGGACCAGGGCCACCTGCCGCTTCAGATACGGCTCGCAACGCGCGATTTCGTCGGGTTGCGGGTTCCGGTTGCCGGGCGGCCGGCACTTGATCACATTGGCGATGTAGACGTTCTGCGTCCGGTTCAGCATGACGGCGCGCAGCATATTGTCGAGCAGCTTGCCGGCCTGTCCGACGAAGGGTTCGCCGAGGCGGTCTTCATTCTCGCCCGGCGCTTCGCCAATGATCATCCAGTCGGCCTGCTCGTCACCGACGCCGAATACCGTCTGCGTGCGTTTTTCGCAGAGCCCGCATGCGGTACATGAGGCCACGCGCTCGCGCAGCGCGCTGAAATCGAGCGTCGCAACGGATGGTTGGGTCGGTAGGTCGAAATCGGTCGGCGCAACGAAGTCGACGCGCTCGAATGCCGCCGATTCATAGCCGGCGAAGTCGTCCGGCACGTCGAATGCATCGAAGGGGATCGCGTCGGATGGCATGGCGTCGGACGGCATAGCGCCGGGTCGCATGAGATCGGACGGCGTGGCGCCGGATCGTATGACATCGGACGGCTTGACGTCCAACTGCGTAGCGTCCGACTGCATGGCAAACGGTTCGACGTCGGACGACTCGGCCTCGGACGGCCTGTCGCGGCGGACCTCGACGACGCTCCCCTTTGATGGCTGCGCCACCGCCGCCGCTACCTGAGATCCTGCGTCCCGGGACACGTCGGCCGGAGCGGCTGCGACCGGACTCACCGCGCGCTCGCGACGCACCCACAGCGGAGCAAGGCCGAGCTCGGCGAGCAAGGGATCATGCTGCGACATCGCTCGCCTCCTGCGAAAGGGTCAGCCGCATCACGATCGCATCTTCGCGCTTGCGTTGGGCGGCTGGGTAGTAATTGCGGCGGCGTCCGATCGCGTCGAAGCCGAAACGTTCGTAGAGATTGACGGCACGCTGGTTCGACGGACGCACTTCGAGCAGCACGCTGAACAGTTTTTCATTACGCGTGACCCGGACGGCCTCGACCAGCAACGCAAGGCCGGCACCCTTGCCCTGCGCCGCCGGAGCGACGCAGAGATTGAGCAGATGCATTTCGTCGACCACCGGCATCAGCACGCAATAGCCGATGAGCTCGCCGCGAACATCGCGCATGCACAAGCCGATATAGCCGTTGCGCAGCGCATCTTCAAAATTGCCACGCGTCCATGGAAAATCATAGGCCACCGACTCGACCGCCGTGACTTCGGCAAGGTCGGCCGGGGACATCCGCGAGATGTATCGATAGCTCAGGTCGGCGCTCACGTCGGCTCCGCTCGGGCCGCCTCACGTTCGGCGGTGGTCTGCGCAACTTTGTCACGAATATAGTCGGGCGCGGCGAGCGCCGGCGCAACCGCCTCGCCACGCCGCCAGGCACGCAGCCCGAGCGCGGCGACCGGTCCGGCATGCGGCAGCGCCTGTGCATCGATCACGCGTGCACAAGCCGCGGCGTGCAGACGTTCGCCGAACGCCGCGTGGGCGTTGCCGGCCAGCGTGAACGGCTGCGCCGGCACCGCGATCGCCTCGGGCCGCGCGAGCGCCGGTGCGCTGATCACGGCCCACTCTCCCACCCATGCCGACCATTCGTAGAGCGCCCAGTAGGCTTCATCCATCCGCGCATCCATCGCGACAAGGACCCGGTCCGCGCCGGCGTCCGCGCCGCGGGCTGCTTCGGCACAGGCCATCAGCGTACTGACCGGCACGACCGGCAGGCCGCCGCCGAACGCGAGGCCCTGGGCGGCCCCCGTCGCGGTTCGCAAGCCCGTGAACGAGCCCGGACCCGCGCCGAATGCAATCGCACTGCACGCATCGAGGCGCAGCCCCGCTTCAGCCAGCACCTCCAATACGGCGGGCAGCAGCCGCGAACTGGAGACGGAGCCTGTCTTCTCGTGCCGGACATGTAGAGCGGAAAACGCGACCGCGTCCTCCTGCGCGACGCCAAGCGCCACAGAGCAGAATTCAGTCGAGGTGTCGAGAGCGAGCAAGGCAGTCCGGTTCATGGCGGGTATTGTAATGCGCGAACGCACATTACCGGGCGGCACCGGTCGCGGCGCATTTGGAGGGTCCGCTCCAGCCTGCCCGCCGGTCGTCTTGATACTATCAGCGCAAGCGTTGCAAGGCACCCTTGCCGTCTACGGCCACCGTGTTCAGGCGCCGTCTTCCTCATCTTTCCCGGATCTCTGCAATGAGCGATCTGCACCAACAGTTCGAACAAGCGCAACACGACGTCACCCTTCTGGGCAGTCGCCCGGGCAACCTGACGCTGCTACGTCTGTACGCCCTGTTCAAGCAGGCCACCCAAGGCGATGCGAGTGACGAGAGGCCTGGTGCGTTCGATCGGGTCGGCCGCTACAAACACGAGGCCTGGGCCGCGCTCAAGGGCACGCCTGCGGACACAGCAAAAGCCCAATATGTGGAACTCGTCGAATCACTGAAGGCAGGCGCCGAATAAAAAGCGAAGTGTCATATCTCGTTAAAAAAACCATGGGCCACCGTGGCGCGTCGCAGCAAACCAAGCTACAATGCGCCCTGCGTTCGACACAGGGTTTCTACCCGTGTTGCCCGCGACATCGCGTTTTGCTCCAATCCTTAGAAACTGTCCCTTCCTGCTCCGGCGTGGTCTGCACCTGATGTGCAAACCGAATCGTCCTGACGGACGTTTGCGCTGGCAACGGTATTAGCGGGTTTCCGCGCCGTTTTGCATCCGTTACAGCTTCTAGATCGTCTCCGCCCGGCCGCTGTCCTGCCGTGTCGCGGGCGTGCTCGTTTGCTTGCGATCTGTTCGTCAGATCCAGCGAGCGGGGTATTGATTGGCGCCGACGCCCTTTTTGCGCTAGCCGCTGATCTACCTTGGAAGCTGCTTGAATGAATTCGAATCAATCCCCGCTCGACGCTGTTGCCGCACTGGCTCTTGGCAAAGCTGAAAACGCCGGCGCTGAGATCATTGTCGCCGCCGCGGCCCCGTCGGGCCCGACCTTTGCCGATCTTGGCCTGTCGGCCGAAATCGTCTCGGCGCTGACCGCGACCGGCTACACGGCACCGACCGGCGTCCAGGCTCGTGCGATTCCCGCCGGACTGGCTGGCCGTGACCTGCTGGTCTCGAGCCCGACCGGCTCCGGCAAGACCGCCGCGTTCATGCTGCCCGCGATCGAACGTTTTGCCGCATTCCAGCGCGACGGCGGCAAGCGCACGAATGGTGCTCCCGCAGCGAATGCCGGCACCACCGCCGACGGCCGTCCGCGCCGCCCGGCACCTCAGCCGGCTCGCCCGAACATGCTCGTGCTGACTCCGACGCGCGAACTCGCGCTGCAGGTCACCACGGCTGCCGCGACCTACGGCAAGCATCTGCGCCGCCTGCGCTGCGTCAGCATTCTCGGCGGCGTGCCCTATCGTCAGCAGCTCGAACTGCTGTCGAAGAATCCTGAAATCCTCGTTGCGACGCCGGGTCGTCTGCTCGACCACCTCGAACGCGGCAAGATCGATCTGTCGCAACTGCAGATCCTCGTGCTCGACGAGGCGGACCGCATGCTCGACATGGGCTTTGTCGACGATATCGAATCGATCGTCGCTCTGACCCCGCCCGAACGTCAGACGATGCTGTTCTCGGCCACGCTCGACGGCAAGATTGGTTCGCTGACCGAACGTCTGCTACGCAATCCCGAACGTATCGAAATCACGCGTACGATCGGCGCACCGGCAAACATCACGCAATCGATTCATTGGGTCGACGACCGTGCACACAAGGATCGCCTGCTCGAGCATCTGCTGTCCGATCGCGAACTCGATCAAGCCATCGTGTTCACGGCGACCAAGAGCGAAGCCGACCAACTCGCCGGCCGTCTGTCCGATGCCGGTTTTGCCTCGGCCGCGCTGCATGGTGACCTGCCCCAGGGCGCGCGCAACCGCACGCTGCGTGCACTGCGTGAACGCAAGGTCCGCGTGCTCGTCGCCACCGACGTGGCTGCGCGCGGCATCGACGTGCCGGGCATCACGCACGTGTTCAACTACGATCTGCCGAAGTTCGCCGAAGACTACGTTCACCGTATCGGCCGTACCGGCCGCGCCGGCCGCACGGGTACCGCGGTGAGCCTGGTCCATCATGCCGAATTCCAGGCCGTCAAGCGCATCGAGCGCTTCACGCGCCAGCCCCTGCCTGTGAATGTCGTGGCCGGTTTCGAACCGCGCCGCGCACCGCCGACCAATGGCGGCGCACGTCCGGGCGGCCGTCCGGCAGGCAATCGTAACGGTTCGGGTTTCGGCAAGCCGCGTAGTTCGGCCGGCGGCCCGCGCCGTTCTGGTGGCGGCGGCACCGGTAACGGTGGCCGTGGCGGTTTCTCGCGTCACAGTTAAGCCAGCACCCTGTGTGAAGGCTTAGCCCGGTTCGAGACATCCGAACGCTGATTCGGACTCCCGCTCCGGGCGATGAATATGAAAATGGCGCCCCTCATTGAGGGGCGCCATTTTTTTGTGCTGCGACCTACGCTGGCGATGCTATCGGCGCGGTCCAAGCGCGCGCTCGATCTTTCTGTCGGTCGAATATTCGCTCAGCGCATAGACCGACCAGATCGCGGCGGGAATCCAGCCGATCACGGTCAGTTGAAGGATCAGGCAAACGATCCCCGAGATCGGGCGGCCGATCGTGAAAAATTGAAGCCAGGGAAGAATGAGCGCGAGCAATAAACGCATAGGGCAGTCCTGTGGTCGGAATCATCAGGATACTGTGCGCAAGAGGCTCCGTCCAGACTCCGTCATCTGCCACAGCGGCGCACACAGTTTCTCTCCGCGCACACGACTTTCCAGCGCTTTAATCCGATCTTGAATGTTTCGTAATGCGGAAAGAGATCCCGGCCCGCAAAACCTCTGCTGCGTGGCACAACGTGAGGGGTTGCGCGATGAAGAAGGTCACGCCACATTATGAAATAATGTGTATACCTCTTTGATAAATATAAATTATTTTATTTAATCATCCTTAAAGAAAGCATCTATTCATTTCTCCTGACGCCCCTAGACTCTTATACAAGAGTTCGCGACCTGCAGATTGCGACAACCGGCCAATGCAAGCTGAAACCACCAAGGAGAAGAGAGATGACTCGTCAACAGGAAGCTCAGCAATTACAACGTCAATGGACCGACGATGCACGCTGGAAAGGAATCAAGCGAGGCTACAGTGCTGAAGACGTGGTTCGCCTGCGCGGTTCGGTGCAGGTCGACCATACGCTCGCGAAACGCGGCGCCGAAAAGCTCTGGGCGCTCCTCAACGAAGAGCCCTTCGTCAATGCGCTCGGCGCGCTGACCGGCAACCAGGCCATGCAGCAGGTCAAGGCGGGCCTGAAGGCCGTCTACCTGTCCGGCTGGCAGGTCGCGGGAGACGCGAATCTCGCGGGCGAAATGTATCCGGATCAGTCACTGTATCCCGCGAACTCGGTGCCGCTCGTCGTCAAAAAGATCAACAACACGTTCACGCGTGCCGACCAGATCCAGTGGCAGGAAGGCAAAAACCCCGGCGACGAAGGCTACCTGGACTATTTCGCGCCGATCGTCGCCGATGCCGAAGCCGGTTTCGGCGGCGTGCTCAATGCATTCGAGTTGATGAAGGCGATGATCGAAGCGGGTGCCGCGGGCGTGCACTTCGAAGACCAGCTGGCGTCGGTCAAGAAATGCGGCCATATGGGCGGCAAGGTGCTGGTGCCGACCCGCGAACAGGTGGCCAAGCTCGTCGCGGCGCGGCTTGCCGCCGATGTATCGGGCACGCCGACACTGCTCGTCGCACGAACCGATGCGGAAGCGGCCGACCTAATCACTTCGGATGTCGACGACAACGACAAACCGTTCCTGACGGGGGAACGCACCATCGAAGGCTTCTACCGGACGCGCCCCGGAATCCAGCAAGCCATCTCGCGGGGCTTGGGCTATGCCCCCTACGCTGACCTCATCTGGTGTGAAACCGGCAAGCCCGATCTCGAATACGCGAAGAAGTTTGCCGAGGCGATCCATCGCGAGTTCCCGGGCAAGATGCTCGCGTACAACTGCTCGCCGTCGTTCAACTGGAAGAAGAACCTCGACGACGCAACCATCGCGAAATTCCAGAACGAACTCGGAGCGATGGGCTACAAGTTCCAGTTCATCACGCTCGCCGGCTTTCATAGCCTGAACTACTCGATGTTCAATCTCGCACACGGCTATGCGCGTCAGCAGATGAGCGCGTTCGTCGAACTCCAGCAGGCCGAGTTCGACGCGGCCGAAAAGGGCTTTACCGCGGTCAAGCACCAGCGCGAGGTCGGTACGGGGTATTTCGATGCCGTCACGCAGGTAGTCGAACGAGACGCATCGACCACGGCACTGCACGGGTCGACCGAGGACGAACAGTTCTTCGACAAGAAGATCGAGAAAGCGGCTTGATGGACGACCCTCTCATCGAGGCTCGCGCGACCAAGGCCGGCTGACAAAAAGGCCGACTTGATACGAAGGAAGCCATGCCCGTTATCCCGGGCATGGCTTCCTTCGCTCATGCTTATGCTTGTGCTTGTGCTTGTGCTTGTTCTTCTCGTCAGGTCTCCGCCTTGAGCCGCTTGAGCTTGCGGCTTGCGATAGCCCGCGCCTCCCGGTAGACGATCACGGGAATCTGCGTGTGCGTGAGCACCCTTTGCGTCTCGCTGCCGATCAGCAGGCTGCCAAGACCCCGGCGACCGTGAGAGGCCATGAAGATCAAGTCACACCCATATTTCTCGGCAGTCTCGATAATGCCCTGATAAGGCGCGGGATGAACGGAGACAATCGCGGTGCAAGGCACACCCGCGGCCGCGCACGCGTCTTCCACGGTGTGCAGATGGTCGCGAGCTTCCTGCTCGGCACGTTGCTGATATTCAGCAGGCGGCTCGATAACGACTTCGGAGAACGGGGTATAGGGATAAGGTGGCAGGCACGCATAAGCGGTCACATGCGCGGACAGTGCACGCGCAAGTTCGATGCCGCCATCGATTGCCATTTGAGACAGCGCCGAGCCGTCGGTCGGAATCAGGATATGCCGAAACATGTCGCCCCCCTTGACTGAAGCTCCGCGAAAACGACGCGTCTGCTTGCAGCATAGGTGCTGGGCGGGGGACTGCAACCAGGTATGTCCGTAGCACGTGAGCGGAACTTTCGCTGGCGCATTCGGAAACATCCCGATCTCGGAAATTACCGGATGCCCGGAATGGCCGAGCCTGGAAGGCAATCTCCTATCACTCCTTTACTGCTCACGATAAGGACAGCGCGGCATTCCGCAACACTGCCCTTCATCGTGTACAACCGTACATTACAGACCCAGGATACGAATCGCTTGCGAGCTGCGGCGACGTTCTGCTTCGCGCTGACGGGCTTCGTACGAGTAGTCCGAGTCCATCGGCAGATGCGGCGATTCGAACGAATCACGGACCGACTTGATGTACGAAACGATCGTTTGGTAGATGACGAAAATTTGCATTTGGCTGCTCCAGTAAGTAGGGGTTTTCCCTTATCCACAATTATAAGGGTTTTCCCTTTCCTGTCTAGTGCATTGCAGCAATTATTTTAGTTTCACTACATCCGTCGTCTCGCCGCAACGCGCTTTTTTGACCGACATGACACGTCACAATTGTCGTGTAAGCCGATTGAAATCCTGTCGTCTACGCGAGCTGTCGCAGGCGTCCGGCGCCCGGGAGCCCGAGGTCTTGACCTTGCCCGTCCGGGCTGGCGGCCCGATTCGGCCAGCCTGATTGGCATTCTCGGCCGCAGCCGATAAAGTGCGAGCATGAGCGACGCCTCCTTCGCCCCCCTGTTCGACATCCCGCCCCGCTATGCGCCAACTGCCGCGCATCCGGTGCGGGTGCGCAGCCGTTCGGTCGACACGCGCGTGCGCTTCGGCCTTCATCTCCACCCTTGGGCACAAGTCGCCTACACTTCGCGCGGCACCATCCGAATTGCAGTCGACGACACGACATGGATCGTCCCACCTTCACGGGCGATCTGGATTCCCGCCAATGTGGTCCACGATGCCCAGATCGTCGAGCCCGCCTATCTGCGTACGCTCTACGTCCACGAGTCGGTTGCGCCCGCGGCGCTCGATGCGTGCCGGGTACTCGAAGTGTCGCCCTTGCTGCGCGAGTTGATCGTGGCGATCGACGACGACGCGGCGCTGCCGACGCAACGCGAACAGTGCCTGGGCCAATTGATCATCGACGAACTCCTGCGATCCAAGCCCTTGCCCCTTGGCGTGCCGTTGCCCACCGACAAGCGCCTGCGCGCACTTTGTGCGGCGATCATCGCAAACCCGGCAGCTGGCGATTCGCTCGAACAGCTTGCACTCGATGTCGGCGCGAGCGTGCGCACCATCTCGCGCCTGTTTCGCAGCGAACTCGGCAGCAGTTTTTCAGAATGGCGTCAGCAGGCGGTGCTCGCGCATGCGATACCGCTTCTCAGCGAAGGTATGTCACTATCACAAGTCGCCCACGAGCTCGGCTATACCAGCCAGAGCGCGTTCACGGCGATGTTTCGCCGCGCGTTCGGCAAGAGCCCACGCGAATTTTTTGCACGCGATGCCGATTCAAGGACCGAACCCTGATGCGTTCCACCCGTGCCACCTACGCCGTCGAGCGCCTCAAGACCCGCAGCGGCAACCCTGGCTACGCGGCCGTCAGCCTGTCAGGGGGGTTGTTCTATCTGATCGACCGCGGTGCCGACAAGGGTGCCGATACACGTGCCGACACCCGTGTCGGTGCGGCGAATGTCGATACCGGTGCGCAGCAGATCGCCGGACAGCCTGGCGCCAGGAGCCCGGCCAAGCTTTGTGGACCGTTGCCGCTCGACGCTTTTGTCGCGTTCGTCGACGGCTTGGGCCCACCCAAGCCCAGCAAGGCAAGCAAGCTCGACCTCGCATTCGAAGAACAGCTCCGCAAGAGCCGAAGCTGAAGCGGAACTGAGTCCAACTCTGAGCTGAACCGGAACCGGGCCGCGGCCCGGTACCGGCATCAGAATTTCGTGCGAATCCCCAAGCGAGCCGAGACCTGGTTGTTGGTCGACGATATATTACCCGGGGAACCCGTGTAGATCGATGCGGGCATAGGCTGACCGGTCGACGGATCCGAGCTGTAGGCACGCTGCCAGATCCCCTGGACATAGACATCGGTCCGCTTGGATAGCGCATAGTCGGCCATCAGGTTGATCTGGCCGTACTTGGGCACGCTATCGCCATACACCGCGTCCTGATGCACACGAGTGAACGTATAGCCGGCGACGAGCACCGCGGCGGGCGTCAGCTGGTACTGGCCCCAGAGTTCATAGTTGTCGAAGCGCGCGGTCGCGCCACCAATCGAATCGCGGTAGCGCGAATTCGTGTAGTTGGCACCGAGCAAGGCGGGACCGAATGCGTACGTGCCGCCGCCACCGATGACCTGCATGTCCGAAGGCTCACCAAGCAGACCGAAGAACGGATCGTTGCCGAAGTCCGTCCAGTTGCCGTCGTCGAACTGCTGCACGGGATTCTTCGCATAGAGATAGCCGGCGCCCAGGTACAGCGGACCGCGTGCATAGCTCGCGCCCAGCGAAAGGGTGCTGTTGCCGGATTCGCCGCCCAATGCGTACAGGCCGCCGAATTCCAGACCCGACAGGTTCGGGCTCGCGTACTTGACCGCATTGTTGATGCGAAAGCCGTTGTCGCTGTTGTCGATGTCGCCCGCATGCGAGAACATCGCGCCCCAGTTGCCGTTCATGGTGACCGGCTGGACATAGTCCACGACCGAATCGTACTGACGGCCGAGTGTCAGCGTTCCCCAATGGTCGCTCGAGAGACCGACGAAGGACTGGCGCCCGAACAGCCGGCCACCCTGGCCGCTGCTCCCGTTGTTGATGTTGAAGCCGCTTTCGAGTTGAAAGATGGCCTTGAGTCCGCCGCCAAGATCTTCAGCGCCCTTGAGGCCCCAGCGGCTGCCCTGGAGCACCCCGCTTTGCAAGGCCACGAGTGAATGACCTTGGTGATCGGAGCCCACCACGTTGTTGACATAGGTCACGCCCTCGTCGAGCACCCCGTAGAGCGTGACGCTGTTCTGCGCCGACGCGGAGCCGGCCGCAACGCAGCCGGCGGCGAACGCCAGAAACGACTTCTTCATGGAACAACCTCCCAGTTTTTTGTGTTTGTCGAATCGCATGGTCGAACTAGCCCGTGCGCTTGCGGACGTGCCTCATGTTTCGCGGCATGTCCGTCGACCCCTGGCGCCATCGGATCCGCCCGGCCGAAAACGGTCCGGGTCAAATCGAAAATCAATAGCGCTGCGCACTGCGGGAGGTGTCAAATCGCCAGCCGGATGGCATCTCGCGCCTGCCCCGTGCAACCCACCGGACGCTCGACGCCTCCCGCGAAGCGAATCGTAGGAGGCCACCCTGGACCGGATGGATCCGGGTAAGTCCTGATTTCCTCGTGAAATGAAAACGTAAGAAAACCATTTCACGCCGGTTGCGCGACGCACGGCATATGGGTTCGATGACTGGCGCGTGTCAACCCGGTGCAGAACGTGCTCTGGCACCGTCGTTGATCGTTCCTTACCGTGATTCGGGAGGGCTTATCCCAGAATGGTGTTGCTCGGTGAGCACATTCGGGTCTGCAAAATGAAGAAAGGACGACAAAGTGTCGTCCTTTCAAAGTAGTCGGCTGACAGACCGAACCGCGCCGTTCCGGGTAAGCCAGGAAGTCTCGTGTCGGACGCCACGCCGAGTGCCGCGCGACAGGCACATCGAGCGATGCGCCCTGCCGAAGCTGCGATTTTTTTTATACTTTTGCCTCGCTTCGGACTGCAGCCTGCCCTTCACCTTCGCTTCGCTTTTACTTTCCCTTGCCGCCTTCTTTTTCCTCGTCCTCACCTTCTTCCACGTCGGGCGGAGGAGGTTCGGCAGGAGCCGTCGTGCCGCGCGGCGCAACGCCCGGGGCACCCGGGGCGCCCGGGAACGGGAAGTTGGTGAACATCGACTTGGCCTGCGTCTGCATCTGGTCCTGCATCTGCACGAACATGTTCTTCGACTGCTCGATGTAACTGGTCATCATCCCCTGCATCATCGGCGCCTGCATGTTCATAAACTGCGACCACATGTCGCCATGACCCGCGGTGTCGTACAAACCCTGCGACTGCTCGGTCAGCTTGTTCTGAATATCGATAAACGCCTGGATATTCTTCTCGAGGTAGGTGCCCATCATCCCCTGCATCGCATGACCATAGAAGCGGATGATCTGCGAAAGCATCGAGCTCGAGAACATCGGCACGCCACCGCTCTCTTCCTCGAGAATGATCTGGAGCAGGATGCTGCGCGTGAGGTCTTCGGTCGACTTGGCATCGACGACGCGGAAATTCTCCTGCTCGAGCACGAGTTGCTTGACGTCAGTCAGCGTGATGTAAGTGCTGGTCTCAGTGTCATATAGCCGGCGATTCGGATATTTCTTGATTAGTCGTTCGCCGGTTTTCTTTGTCGTCGTCATTCGAAGCCTTTCAGCACAGCGCTCAACATTCAATAAGGCTGCACAG
>NZ_CADIKM010000019.1 GCF_902859895.1 Pararobbsia alpina | reverse complement strand
TTATCGGCTGTGAATTTTTAAAGAACATACGCTGCGCCTGACTGCTTTGAACCACTCATCCGGTCCGGCGTTTGCGTCGCTGCGTTTGCAGCAGAGAAGCGAGATTATGTCTGCTGCACTTCAGGTCGTCAACAAGTTTTTTACTTCACCTTCGACTTGCTCACCGTCTGCTCAGGCCCGTCCCACCGGCCTCACAGCGCACCCGACTGCCGCACCAACCTCCCTTCCACCCCCACCGTTTTTGCTACCCGGCGAAGCTCGTCTTGCAACGAGGAGGCGAATATTAGCCCTCCCCTTCGTTCATGACAAGCAGATGTACGAATTTATTTTTGTGCGCCCGCCAGCGCATCAAGAAAGCTGCGTGTCCACCAGTGAATATTCTGCTCCCGGATACTGCGCAACAGGTTCGCGTGACGGTTGCGCCGTTCTTCAAGCGGCATCGTCAAGGCGCGCTGGATGGCCTGAGCAGTTCCTTGTGTGTCATAGGGATTCACGAGCAACGCATCCTTCAGTTGTTCCGCCGCACCCGCGAAGCGCGAGAGGACAAGCATTCCTGGATCAGCAGGATCCTGTGCCGCGATGAATTCCTTCGCCACGAGGTTCATGCCGTCTCGCAACGGTGTGACCAAGGCGACGCGGCTTGCACGGTAAAGCCCGGGCAAGCGCTTACGAGCGATATTGCGGTGGATATACCGGATCGGCATCCAGTCCAGTTCGCCGTAGTCGCCGTTGATCGCGCCGCACAGGCTGTCCATCTGCCGCCGGATATCGCCATAGGCCTCGACGTCCTCGCGGCTCGGCGACGCAATCTGGATCAGCGTCGCCCTATTGCGGTTTTCGGGGTACTGCGCAAGCAACTCGCGAAATGCGTGAATGCGCTGCGGCAGTCCTTTCGAATAGTCGAGGCGATCGACTCCGAGAAGAAGCTGACGTCGCGAATACTCGTCGCGCATCCGCTCGAACATTTCACGGCCCTCCTTCGCTTCGGCGAGCCGTAAAAAATCGTCGACATCCATGCCGATCGGGAACGCACCCGCGTGTGTCGTACGACCGTACGCCCTGAAGCGGCCGTCGCCCAGCACCTCGGCGCCGGCTTCCGATTCGACGTAATGCGAAAAATGCAGCAGATCCGCACGACTCTGAAAACCCACGACGTCGAACGCAAACAGCGATCGCATCAGCCATTCATGCTCGGGAATCGCGGCCATGATCAGCGGCGGCGGCATGGGGACATGCAGGAAGAAACCGATCCGGTTCGTACAGCCCAGCGCGCGAAGTTCAGCCGCGAGCGGAATCAGATGATAGTCGTGGACCCAGATCAGGTCGTCGGGTTTCAACATCGGCAGAAGCTTGCGTGCAAACAACTGATTCACGCGACGATAGCCGGCCGCGAAGCGCGTGTCGAAATTCGCCAGGTCGAGCCGATAGTGAAACACCGGCCATAACACATCGTTCGAATAGCCGGCGTAATACGCATCGTAATCGGCCCGCCCAAGATCCACCGTCGCCAGCGTGACCTTGCCCGCTCGCTGGAAGTTGACTTTGCCCTCCGGTGCGGGCTGGCCGTCGACGTCCTCCAGAATCTTCCCGCTCCAGCCGAACCACACGCCCCCCCTTTGCTGAAGGCTTTCGCCGAGCGCCACTGCGAGGCCGCCAGCGGCAGGCTTGCGAAGGTCGGCAGTGCGGTTCGAAACGACGACAAGACGGGACATGGCTACCTCATTGTTGACAACATCGGTCGATGCGATAACTGGACGGATGTCGCCTAAGTAACATCCGAATCTGTCCTTAGTTTATTCCTCTGATGACCCCTATGACGTTCAGTTGAATCTCATCGATGTATTTAACGCGTAAAGACCGTCGTCGCCGGAGGCGATATGCAGACGGGAAGAGACAGCATTGAGAATCGGATATGTCGCAGTGGAAAGCAGCTTTGCACCCAGGCAGTTCTTGGTATCTTTTTATCACTGCCCCCGGGAAACCTCGGCCTTCAGGCCGGGGAGTAAGAGGACGGCTTTGACGTTGTTTTTGTGCTCCAGTTGACGCCTCAAGAATGGGGGGCGATCCACGACCGAGACACCAACTCTCACCAGACTTTCTATGGATATGGACACCATCACGCGGACGGAACTGAACTCCACGCTGAAAGTGTTCGGAGCGCGGATATATGCGAGCATCGACAATCTGCGCGACACGCTGGAAAGCTTCGTCGTTCGTGCGGAAGAACACGACAAAGCACGAGACGCCAAGCTCGACCTGCGCGACAAGGTGCTGGATGCGAAGTTCGCTCATATGGATGAGCGCTGGCGCCTGACGAATCTCCGAGTGGACGAGATCGCGAGCGAAATGCGGGATGTCAAGCGAACCCTGAGCAACCAGCGCTACTGGATCGTCGGCACCGCCATCGGCGCGGTGCTCGGCGTGGGTGCCTTCAACGCGACTGTGCTGTCGAACATGATTGCTGCGTTCGAATCGGGCAAGAGCATTTCGGCCGCGCAAGCCGAAATCATTCAGCGATCGAGGGAAATGGAACAGGCCATCGACCACATGCGCTCCCGACTCGAAGCGCTGCCGTTGCCCATGCCGGTCAGCAACCCGCCGAACCAGTCGCCGCCCCCGTCAAGCAGGCCGCAATCTGCCTCGCGTCGCCGGCGGCCGTGGGCTCGCCGCTGACCAGGGCGACCGCGATCGCGCCGTCGACCAGCACCAGCAGTTGCCGTGCGAGCGATACCGGATCCCTTGCACCACTCTCCCTGCAAAGCTGCTCGATAAACGTCAGCAGACGCTCCTTGTGCAGGCGCGACACCTTGAATATCTCGTTCTCCGGCGACTTGATTTCGCCCGCGGCGTTCAGAAAGGCACATCCGTGGTATTGCCCGCTCGTGAACCATTCACGCAGTACGTCGAACATGCCGAGCAATCGCTTGGAAGGTGTCGTTGCCGATGCCAGCGTGCACCGTTCGAACCAGTTCATCCAGCGTTCATCGCGGCGACGCAGCGCCTCCGCGACAAGCGCTTCCTTCGACGAGAAATACAGGTAGAAGCTTTTGCGCGCCGTACCCGACTCGCGCACGATCGCGTCCACCCCCGTACCCTGGATGCTTGATGCATAGACAAGCCGCTCGGCCGTTTCGAGAAGACGTTCGCGCGGCCCCAGGGATGAAGTCGTCACAGTCCCAGCTCGCTGAGCCCCGGAAGATCGTCGGGCCGACGGCCAAGCGGCCAATGGAACAGCCGGTCCGCTTCCTTGATCGGCCTGTCGTTGATCGACGCATGACGATGCGCCATCAGGCCATGCTCGTCGAATTCCCAGTTCTCGTTGCCATATGAGCGATACCAGTTCTGCGCATCATCGTGCCATTCATAGGCAAAGCGCACGGCAATCCGGTTGCCGGTGAATGCCCACAACTCCTTGATCAGACGATAGTCGAGTTCGCGTTGCCATTTGCGCGTCAGCAGGCCGACGATCTCGGCGCGCGTGACCGTGAACTCGACACGATTGCGCCAGCGGCTGTCTTTCGTATAGGCAAGCGAGACCCGCTCCGGGTCACGCGTATTCCAGCCGTCCTCGGCGGCGCGGACCTTTTGCTTCGCGGTTTCGAGGGTGAACGGGGGCAACGGCGGGCGGGATTCGTTATCCATATGGAAAGCTCCAGCGACACACAGGTCGCTTCAGGGTAGATGTCGGTCATTGTCGCTGTCCCTGGTGACCACCAGCGACGAGCATCCTGCCCGGCAGGCATTAGCCGAGCACTGGGCGCAATGGTAGAACGCTCATTCCACCCGGTCAAGCGGGATCGCCAAACACGCTAGTGACGGCATCACTGGTGTGCCGCGCTGAAGCGGTAGCGGATCGTCGTCGGCTTCGCGGGATCGAGCGTGATCGCCGTCGCCACGCCGCGTTCGTTGATCGGATTGGCAGCGAGTGCCGCGCCCGTGCCGAGGTCGAACGCGCTTGCAACCGGCTCGACACCGAGACAAAGATTGCGACCGTTCCACGGCGCCGCCGCGCGACCGCGATTGCTCATCCACAGCAAGAGCGAAGGCAGCACGCTCGCATCCCACGTCAGCCGGTAGACTGTCTTTTCTTCGTCGTTGAACAGCGAGACCACGCCGTCCGTGCCGCACAACTGCAAGATCTCCTCGGTGTCGTACGCAAACGGCAATCGGTCGAATCGTGCATCGCCGCCCGCGGCGAGCGGTACCGCGGCAAGCTGTTCGAACACGCCGCCCGGCGCTGCGCGAGACACGCCGGTTTCCGGCCCGGCGGGGTGGACCACGCCGAACCTGAACTCACCCGGGTCGATGTGCAGCGCACCAGCCAACTCAGGTAGCGCGATGTTCGGATGCAGACCCATGGGGCGCCGGGCCATTCTGCGGCTCTCGACGCTCAGCGAGAATTCGATTGCCGCACTCGCGGGGTCGCATTGCACGGTGCGAGTCAGTCGCGCGATTGGCGACGACTCCGGGTAGTCCACTGCTATCGTGATGCCTGTCGCGGTCCGGTTCACGAGCGTCCAGTCCGCGACGCAGCAATCGCCATGCGGTAAGGCATCATCGGTGCGTTCGCGTTCGCCCTCGGCATTTTCCGCAGTCATGCTCGGGCGCCAGTGCTCAACGACAGCGTCGGCCGCGTAACCGCCGCCGAACGGCAGGCACACAAACTCACTACGCAGATGCTCGAGGAGTGCGGGTTCGCAGGGGAGCCCGGCACCGATCCATGGCGCTTCATAGAACGGCCTGATCCATTGTTCAGGTCCGACCTTCAAACGGACTCCACCTAGCATGCCGCCCCGCGCATGCACATCGAGCTCGCCGTACGCCCACTCCAGATGCCAGGTCTGGCCCGCCTGCGGTGCCGCCGCCACGTCGTCTTGCTTCATTGTTCGATTGTTCGATTGTTCGATCGCGTTGAGTTCGTCCATCGTCTGTCCGTCGAGCCGGTTCGCGCGGGCAAGGAAATGGGCCGAAACAGACAGGTGCGAGTGCAATGCCCGTACACAGAGAATGCTGCACCGCACCGCCGCCGCGACCTAAGCGTCGCGAGGCGTGGCATGGTGTGAGGGGATTCGGCTTGCCCTTCGGCGCGGCCGCTTACTCGATGATATTGAAGTCCTTCAGATGCTTGTCGCTCAGCGAGAGACCGAGGCCCGGCAGATCATCGGACAACTGCAAATAGCCCTTTTCCGGCTGGGGCTCGCCTTCGAAGATGTAGTAGAACAACTCATTGCCGACCTCGACGTCGAACACGGGGAAGAATTCCGACATCGGGCTTGCGCCGGTCGACATCGTCAGGTGATAGTTGTGCATCTGGCCCGCATGCGGAATGACCGGTACCGACCACGCCTCGGCGAGCGCATTGATCTTGCGCGCGGCCGTAATGCCGCCGACGCGATTCGTGTCGTACTGGATCACGTCGACCGCGCGACGTTCGAGCAAGTCCTTGAAGCCATAGACCGTGTATTCGTGCTCGCCGCCCGAGATGGGCATCGCGTTCATCTTCTTCAGTTCCTGGTAGCCCTCGATATCGTCGGCGACCACCGGCTCCTCGAGCCAACGCAGATTGAATTCCGCCAGGCGCGGCAGCATTCGGCGCGCGTATTCGAGTGTCCAGCCCATATAGCAGTCGACCATCAGATCGACCTCGTCGCCAAGATACTCACGCAGCACACGGATCTGGTCGACGTTTTTCGCCATCCCCTTCGGACCATCCTTCGGCCCGTAGCCGAAACGCGTCTTCATCGCCGTGAAGCCCTGGTCGACATAGCTCTTTGCCTCGGCGAGCAACGCGTCTCGATCGTCGTTGTTATAGAGCTTGGATGCGTAGCACCAGATCTTTTCCTTCGTGCGGCCGCCCAGCAACTTGAACACGGGCTTCTTGGCAGCCTTGCCCATGATGTCCCAGATGGCGATGTCGACCGCGGAGATGGCCGCCATGCCGATACCCTTGCGGCCCCAGGCCAGGGTTCGGCGATACATTTTTTGCCAGATATATTCGTTGTCGAACGGATCTTCGCCGATCGCAATCGGCGCGAGGTGCTCGTCGATGATCTGCTTGGCCACCCGCGGCGCCAGGGCGCAATTGCCGATACCGACTATACCGTCGTCCGTTTCTATTTCGACGACCAGCCAGCCGTGGAAGCGGAACGAACCCATCGCATCGCCGCGCTCATAGAGAAGGTCAACCGCATTCGTGCAGAAATGGGACTGCGGCGGCACGATCTTGCCCTTCCATTCGAATACACGCGTGCGGACATGTTTGATTTTCATCGTAGTGAATTCCGTGGCAAATGAGCGCTCGACGATCGCCACATCGGCGGCGGGCCGGCAGGCGACGATTATAGGCACGCCCCTCGATAGCCGTTGATTCGAAAACGGGATTGATCGATCACGGAATCGAATCGGTGTGGCGATCAATGCAATGTGTGCGGCACGGAAGAAGCATCGCTACAGGTACATGTACTCGCGGCTTCGGGGTGTCCGCTTCCGCGTAGGAAAGCGCCGATTGCGGCGTCGCGAATCTGCCAATCTCTCTCGTCAGTGACAAGATTGCGACAAGGGAGAGGAACTCATGAAACTGACCAACAAGATGCGCCCCGTCCATCCGGCGGCGATCCTGCGAGAGGATTTTGTTGCGCCACTTGGCATGAGCGTGAAAGCGCTTGCCCGCGCCCTGAATGTCCCCGCGACGCGGCTACATGAAATTGTGAAGGAACGGCGAGGCATCACCGCCGACACGGCGTTTCGACTGTCGCGCTATTTTGATACGACGCCGGAGTTCTGGATGAATCTACAAACGACGTACGACCTGAAGATCCTTCCCACACGCAAGGAAATCGAACGCAAGGTGGAGCCACGGGTGCCATCTGTCTGACTAGATCGGCATCCGGCCACAGCTCTTATGAGGACAGCCGTGGTTCACCCATGCGCGTCGGCGTCGCAGTAATCGAGCCAGACGCAGATCACTAAGCCGGCCCGGAATCTATTGGAAGATCGTGTCGAGCGCTGCGCGGGTCGGTAAACGACGCCCCATGCGCCACTTCCCCCGCCATCCACGCAAACAGCCCCTGCACGGCCGGCTTGATCGACCCTGCCGAGGTCACCCCCGCGAAGTACCGATAAGTCCCCGCCACGTGCGGATGCGCAAGCACCAGCCGACCATCGCGCAGCATGCCCTGAATGCAGACGTTCGTGATCACCGCAATGCCCGCATCATGCGCAACCGCCTCGAGCATCGTCAGCGCATCATCGAAATAGCATCCATGCAACGGGGTGTGATTGCGTCCGAATGCAGACTTGAACCACTCCTGCCAGGGCAACAATCCATACCGCACCAGATCGTTGCGCAGGAAATCCTCAAACGACTCAAACGGCCCATGCGCTGCCAGGTACGCGGGACTGCAAACCGCATAGAGGTGATCCGTGAAGATTTCAATGCTTCGCATCCCCATCTGATCCTGCTGCCCGTAGTGAAAGACCATATCGCAATCGGCCGTGAGCGGATCATCGGCCGCATTGACTGTGGTGATCTCGAACAGGATGTCCGGATGCTGTGCCTGGTAGCGGGCCAGTCTCGACAGCAGCCACGTGGTCCCGAGCATCGGTGCGACGATAATGCGGATCAGCTTGTGTTCGGTCGCATCGATCGTATCGGCAGCCGCTCGCAAACCGAACAAGGCCTTGGTGATTGCGTCGAGATACGTGATGCCCACAGCCGTCACGCTCATCCGGTTGCCGCTGCGCCGGAACAACTGCGCGCCGAGCTGCTCCTCGAGATGGCGAATCCGGTGGCTCACCGCGGAACCCGTAACGCATAATTCGTCAGCAGCCAGCGTGAAGCTGCCCAGCCGCGCGGCGGCCTCGAATGCGCAGAGCTCTTTGAACGGGAGATTCTTTAAGTGGGAAAACTCAACAGTCGAGGGCATGGCATTTCACAGGAGAAACAACCGGGACTCGCAGCCGATCCGGCGCTCGCCACCAGCCTGATGTCATTCGACATCGAGCGCGGCGGTCCGCATCACAATCGTGCCCCACGCGTGTTGCCGCCGCTGCATGCGCTGATCGCGTTCGATGCGATAGCGCGCCATCGCAACATGGCTTATGCGGCGCGCGAACTTGGGGTGACGCGCTCTGCCCTCACGCACTCGATCGGCATCCTCGAGCGCCAACTTCAAGTGCGACTGTTTCTACGTACGGCACCCGTTGTCGAACTTTCGACGGCCGGAAAATACTATCACGATGCCGTGCACCTCTTCGCGCGCAGTGCAGGGGATGCCTTATTCCGGCTGTCGTCGGTGTCGCGCGTGCCGCTGCGCCTGTCGGTCACGCCCGGCTTTGCGCGCCTGTGGCTGGGGCCGCGCCTGCAATCGTTCGTGCAGCGGCACCCGCGGGTCGACCTGAACCTGACCGTGGCCGATACCCCTGTCGAAGCGGAACTCCAGCAATCGGACATCGTGATCCGTTACGGGCGGCTTGCACCGCATGCAACGCTTGCGATGCCGCTGTGGCGCGAAACACTGGTCGCGGTATCTCACCCTGCCCTGGCGGCAACCACGCAGCAGATGGATCTCGGCAAGCTCGTGCGGACCTACGCCCTGCTCGAGCATCCGCAATTCTCATGGAACGACTGGCTGACGAGCGCGCATGGCGGTCAATGGACACTCCAGCCGACGCTCGTATGCCGGGACATCGTCATGGTGCTCGAGGCCGCGGCGGCCGGCACCGGGCTCGCACTCGCACCGAGGCGGATGATGCAGCCCTATCTTCAGCAAAGCCGCCTGTCGATCGCGCATCCGGTCGAACGGCCGGGTGACTATTTTTATGCGTATGCGCTGGAAAGCAATATGACGCGGCCTCCCGTCACGGCCTTTCTGGCCTGGATGTCCAACGAGGTCCATGAGTCGGCCCAGGCCGATCTCGGGGTTTTCCAGGGGGCCCCCTGACCCTCCCGAGATGAAATACTCTCACGGCACGCCTGCAGGAATTCACTCCGAGGGTCGCTGCCGGTGCGACCCGCCAGGCGCGCGCTCGCCCAGTCTCGCCGCCAGTCCGCATCGTGCGACGCAACAGGGATTTGCCGTCCGCGCATTAGCCGCATGCCATCGCGGTCCGAGGTGCACTGCAGCACATCGACCCCTGCCTGAGTTCCGGCGTGCCTTGAAACGGACCCCATGACCCGGCAAGCACAATTCAAGTGCTATCGAATATCCTTCATTGATAATTGGCGAGTCGAGAGCAAACCATCACATCAAGCTCGACCATTGACCGAGACCAGGAGGCGCCGACATGACAGGCGACAACAAGGAATACGCACAACTGCGTGCGCTCGCGACAGCCGCAGGGCTCGATATTCCCGCCGAACGCGAAGCAGAGGTTGATGGCGTGCTGCAGGCCTGGCTCGTGGACGCCAATGCGCTCAGCCGCAAAATGAGCGCGGCACAATTTCAAACGCTGGTCCCCGTGACGGTATTCGCTCACCCGCTTGCCGAAGACGAGGACAAGTAAATGGCGTCCTCCTATAGTGAACTGCTCGACCGCTCCCTGACCGAAGTCGCCGGATTGGTCAGAACCCGGCAGGTCTCACCAGTCGAACTCGTCGACGCCTCACTGGAGCGCATCTCCGCCGTCGACGGCCAACTGTCCGCCTATATCAGCGTATTCGAACATGAAGCCCGGCAGGTCGCCAAGGCCTCTGAATTGATGGCGATGGTCGGCCACGATCTCGGCCCGCTGCATGGGGTACCGCTTGCGCTCAAAGACAATGTCTCGGTCAAGGGCCTGCGCACCACGGCGGGAAGCAGGATTCTCGGCGACTGGATTCCCGATCACGATGCGACGGTTACGACGCGTCTGCGTCAGGCCGGCGCGGTGTTCCTGGGCAAACTCAATATGCACGAGTTCGCATGGGGCGGCACGTCGCAGAATCCGCACTATGGCACGGTGCGCAACCCGTGGAACACAGAGCGCTTTCCGGCGGGGTCGAGCGGCGGCTCAGGTGCGGCTGTCGCCTCGCGGATGTGCTTCGGCGCGATCGGCACGGACACCGGCGGCTCGATTCGTCTGCCCGCGGCGATCAACGGTATCGCCGGCCTGCGTCCGACGTACGGACGGGTGAGCAACCACGGCATCATTCCGCTCGCCTGGAGCATGGACACCGCGGGTCCGATGGCACGTACCGTCGAAGACTGCGCCTTGATGTTCGGCGCGTTCGCGGGTCACGACCCGCAAGACGCGACGACTGCGCGCGTGGGCACGGTGGACTATATGGCCCGGCTCAAGGAACCGGTGAAGGGATTGCGCATCGGCATCGTTCCCGGCTATTTCTTCCATCATCTGCAACCGCCCGTCAAGCATGCCGTCCAGGCGGCGCTCAAGACGCTCGAGGGTCTCGGAGCCGAAATCGTCGACGTCGAAATCGGTCACATCCACGGTAACATTTCTGCCCAGCTCACTGTCGAAGCCGCCGAACCGTCGGCCTATCACCAGCGCTGGCTTCGCGAACGCCCGCAGGACTACGGCGACGACGTGCGCACCCTGCTCGAGGTCGGTGAAATGCTGCTCGCCACGCACTATGTACAAGCGCAACGCTATCGCACGCTGCTGCGCAACGAGTTCATGGAAGCGTTCCGGCGCGTCGATGCGTTCATCTGCCCGACCCTGCCCTTCACCGCAACACGTATCGGTGAAACCAAAGTGGTCATCGAAGACGGCATCGAGGAAGACATGCTCTCCGCGATCATGCAATACACCGGTGTGCCGAGCCTCACTGGCCTGCCGTCGTTAAACGTTCCTTGCGGCTTCGACGACGATGGGCTGCCGATCGGAATGCAAGTGATCGGCAAGCCGTTCGACGAAGCACTGTTGTTCCAGATTGGCGCATCCTATCAGTCGGTGACGGACTTTCATCGCCGGGCGCCGGCTATCTAATCGCGCCTTGCACGCTCTCATAACGACCATCGCAGACCAGGAAGGCATATGTTCAAACTGTCCGGCAAGACACTGATTCTCGCGCTTGCGCTCGTGCCGCTGATGGCCGCTCATGCGCAAAGCAAGGACCCCATCGTGGTCGGCAGCATCCTCGATGAAACCGGTGGGCTGAATATCTACGGCAAGGCGATGGCCGAGTCGACCCGCCTCGCGATCGAGGATATCAATAGCTCCGGCGGCGTGCTGGGCCGGCAATTGAAGCTGGTGTCGTACGACGCGCAGTCGAACAACGCCAACTACTCCCAGTACGCAAACCAGCTCGCACTGCGCGACAAGGCCGTGGTCATCATGGGAGGCATCACAAGTGCGTCGCGCGAAGCGATCCGCCCTGTGGCCGACCGCAACAAAACTCTGTACTTCTACAACGAGCAATATGAAGGCGGCGTCTGCGACAAGAATGTCTTCAGCACGGGCATCGTGCCCTCGCAACAGCTCGCGCCACTGGTCGACTATGCGGTCAAGCACTATGGCAAGCATCTGTATGTGCTCGCCGCCGACTACAACTACGGCCATATCTCCGCCGACTGGGTCAAGACCTATGCCACGAAGGCCGGAGCGCAGGTTGTCGGCACCGACTTCATTCCGCTCGATGTCGCCGAGTTTGGTTCGATCATTACGAAACTTCAGGACAGCAAGCCGGATGTCGTCGTGTCGTTGCTCGTCGGTGGCAATCACATTGCGTTCTATCGGCAGTTCGCATCCGCCGGACTCAACGGCAAGATGACGATCGTTTCGCCAACCTTCGGCCTCGGCAATGAACAGACCGTGCTCGATGCCAAGGAAGCCAAGGGCATCGTCGCGATCTATCCTTACTTCCAGGAAGTCAAGACGCCAGAGAACACCGCCTTCATGGCGCTCTGGAGCAAGAAGTACGGCGCCAATCACGGCTACATCACGGATAGTGCCGTAGCGGTGTGGAACGGCTGGCATTTGTGGGCGAAAGCGGTACAGAAGGCAGGCACGACAGATCGTGCGAAGGTCATTGAAGCGCTCGAATCAGGCATCTCGATCGAGAGCCCCTCCGGAACCGTCACGATGGATGGCCCTTCGCATCACGTGATCCAGAACACCTATTTTGCACAAGCCAACGATTCACACGGCTTTACGATCGTCGGCGACCAGAAGGCCGTGCCGCCCGCGTTCGAAAAAGAGAAGTGCGACCTGATCCGCAATCCCGGACTGCATACTCAGTTCCTGCCCGGACAGTAAAAGCGTCACTTTTCTCATTACTCATCGCTCCGGACGCAACACGGCTTCTCATGGAACATGCTTCGGTTGGCTGGCTGTTGAATATCGGTGTGTCGATGGCACTGAGCATCGCGATTCTCGCGCTGGTCTCACTCGGACTTGCGGTCATGTTCGGCATGATGGGCATCATCAACCTCGCCCACGGCGAGTTCCTGATGTTCGGCGCCTACGTGACGCTGACCCTGACACGGCTTCATACGCCGCTGTGGCTCGCCATACCGCTGGCGGGCCTGGTGGTCGGCGTACTCGGCTACGCCGTCGAGCGGCTGCTGATCCGCTTTCTGTATGGACGGCTGGCCGACAGCATGCTCGCGACGTGGGGGCTCAGTCTCATCATGGCGCAGATGACCGTTCTTGCGTTCGGGCCCAGCACGCAAGGCATTTCCACCCCGCTCGGCAGCCTGTCGATCGACGGTTATTCGTTTTCGCTTTATGCGTTCGTGCTGATCGGCTGCGCAGTGCTGCTGATGGCGCTTGTGTATCTGATGTTCACGCGTACCCGATATGGCGTGATGGCACGCGCGGCTGTTCAGAATCCGGGCATGGCCGCGGCGGTCGGGATCAATCCGCGCAAGCTGAACGCGCTTAACTTCGCATTCGGCGCCGCCCTCGCCGGCTGGGCGGGCGGACTGCTCGCACCGATGGTCGGTGTCATGCCGTCGATGGGCGAGGCGTATATCGCACGCGCTTTCATGACGGTGATCGTCGGCGGCCCGGGCATCATCACCGGGACGGCGAGTTCGTCCCTTCTGCTTGGCGGCATCGAGAACGTCGTGTCGTATCTCAGCACGCCTTTTTTCGGCCAGGGCGCGTTGCTGATTGTCGCAATCATCGCCGTGCGTCTGCTGCCGACCGGCATTTCCGGACGCTGGCAGCGTCAGCTTTGAGTCCGGCACACGCGACGATCCCGACGCCCCTCTATTTCCATTGCCCGGCGACAGAACTTTCCCGATGACGCAGATGCTTTTCCGTCCCACGCCGATACGCGTGACGCTCGCCCTCGCCATCGTCCTGATCGTTGGCTCGCTATGGATCCCCGACTTCCTGCAGTCGCAGGCATCCAACTGGATCATTTTCGGGCTGCTTGGCGCGAGCCTCGTGTTCGTCTGGGGCAAGGCCGGCATCTTCAGTTTTGGACAGGGGGCGTTCTTCGGTATCGGCGGCTACGTCTATGGCATTGCTTCGATCAATCTCGTCGCGACGACCAATGAGACCTTCTCGGCAGTCGTGCTCGCGGTGATCGGCGCGGCATTCGCCGCGGGCTTGCTCGGCTACTTCATGTTCTACGGCAAGGTGGGGGATGTGTACGTCGGCGTGGTCACGCTCGCGAGTACGCTGGTGCTGTTCACGTTCATGTCGAGCACGGCCAGCCCGGTTTATCACGTCGGCGACGCGCTGCTGGGCGGCTACAACGGCATGGCGGGCGTTCCGCCTCTGACGCTCGGCTGGCCTGGCGGCCCATCCGAAGCGTTGACGATCTGGCAAACGCTCGCCGTCGTGATCGCGCTCGCGGCACTCGTGCTCTGTGTACTGTACGCCCTGCTCTCTCGGCCCTTCGGCTATATCGTGTCGGCCCTGCGCGAGAACGAGCAGCGAACCCAACTGCTCGGCTACGACGTCCGCCTGCGCAAGCTGCTGGTCTTCATGATCGGCGGCGCGGTTGCCGGCCTTGCGGGCGCACTGTACGCGGCGTGGAGCATGTTCATGAGCCCCACAGTGTTCGGACTTCAGCAGGCAGCGCTCGTCGTCATCTGGGTGCTGGTGGGCGGGCGGGCGTCGATCGCCGGGGCATTCTGCGGCGTGGTGTTCGTAGAGGGTCTGTCCGCCGTTCTCGGTAGCGGTGGTGGCAATGCGACGCCGATCGTGCTGGGTGTCGTCCTGATTCTCGTCGTCCTGCTCTTGCCGCAGGGCGTCGTTCCAGCGGTGCAGGCGCGATTGAAGCCGCGCACGCGGACCCGCGCTCATGCGATCGCGGACGACGCGCCGGAAGCGGAATTGTCGAGTGACACCGTCGCCGAAACCCTGCCACCCGGTCTGCCCGTCGGGCGTTCCATCAGCGGCAAGCTGAGTGTCACTGGATTGCACAAGCGCTTCGGCGGACTCCGGGCGGTCAACGATGTATCGATTTCGTTTGCCGAACGTGGCGTGCATTGTCTGATCGGCCCGAACGGCGCAGGCAAGAGCACCTTCTTCAATCTGCTCGCCGGCCGCTTCCCACCGACATCGGGGCAGATCATGTTTGCCGGACGCGACATGACTCACGCCGAACCGCATACGCGCGCTCGCGCGGGCATGGGTATCAAGCTTCAGATCGCAAGCATTTTTCCGGGACTGTCGGTACACGAGAACATGTGGCTGTCGGCCTATGCGAAGCTGCATTCGCGCACGGAGGCCGAGGCGCGGGCGAGCGCGATCACCGACTGGCTCGGGCTCGGCGCACAGCGGCACACCCTCGCCGGCGAGCTGTCGCACGGTCAGAAACAATGGCTCGAGATCGGCATGGTGACCGCCACCGAACCGAGCATCGTGTTGCTCGACGAGCCGACGGCGGGCATGACGAGAACGGAAACCACCCGCACGGCACAACTCGTGTCGGCGCTCGGAAGCCACGTCAACGTGATCGTCGTCGAGCATGACATGGAGTTCGTGCGTCAACTCGATGTTCCTGTCACTATCTTCCACCAGGGCAGCGTATTCGCTTCGGGAACACTTGAGGACCTGCAGCGCGACGAGCGCGTTCTCAACATCTACCTTGGCAGACACGGAGCTCACGGTGCTTGAACTGCGCGATATCCATGCGGGCTATGGCCTGAGCACCGTACTGCGCGGGATCGACTTGCGCGTCGGCGCGGGCGAGCGTGTCGCGATCCTCGGCCGTAACGGCGTAGGCAAGACCACCCTGCTGCGTGCGATCGTCGGTGCGATCCGGCTTCAGCAAGGTGAGCTGATGTTCGACGGACGGACCATTGGCGAGCTGCCGACACACGAACGCGCACGCCTTGGCATTGCCTATGTGCCGCAGGGACGTGAGATCTTTCCTTCGCTCAGTGTGCTCGACAATCTGAAGGCCGCGGCATTCGGTACCGGCCAGCTCGACTGGAAAGCCCGCGTTGACGAACTGTTCATCGAATTCCCGGTGCTCGCCGAGAAGCAGAAAGCACGCGGCGCTAGCCTGAGCGGCGGCCAACAACAAATTCTCGCACTCGCGCGAGCCCTCATCACCCAGCCGCGACTCCTGATTCTCGACGAGCCGACCGAAGGCATCCAGCCTTCGATCGTCGACCAGATCGCCGACACCATTCGCGCAATCAACGAGAAGCGCGGCATCGCAGTCATCGTGGTCGAACAGAACCTGGACTTCGTCGTGAGACTGGGCACCCATGCCCACATCATCGAAAAAGGGGCGATCGTCGCCGACATGCCGGCCGCGGATCTGCTTCATGACGAGGTGCAGCAACGCAAATATCTCGGCGTCTAGCCGTGCAAGGCCCATCATGCTTACTCCGACGGATGACTACACCTCACTCTACGCATCGTTTGAATGGCGGGTGCCGGACCTCTACAACATCGGCATCGACACATGCGACAAATGGGCCGATGGCAGCGCGCGCCTCGCGCTGATTCACGAGACTGAGAACGGCGATGTCCAGCGTTTCAGCTTCGATGACCTCAAAGTGCTTTCGGCGAAACTCGGCAATGCGTGGCGTGCGCAAGGCGTCGAGCCAGGTGAACGCGTGGCGATCTTTCTGGCGCAATCGCCTGAAACCGCGCTCGCCCATCTCGCCGCGTACAAGCTTGGTGCGGTGGCCGTGCCCTTGTTCGCGCTGTTCGGCGAAGAGGCACTTGCGTATCGGCTGGGTGACAGCGCGGCAAGCGTGCTCGTGACCGATAGCGAAGGCTACGCAAAGATCCAGCCGATCCTCGACAAGCTACCCGCGCTCAAGCATATCTACTGCACCGATCACCCCGCATTGGCAGCGGGCCTCGACGTTCATTCGTTCTGGGATGTTCTCAATTCGCAAAGCGACGCGTTCGTGCCTGTCGAGACGCGAGCCGACGATCCCGCAGTCATCATTTACACATCGGGTACGACGGGTAAGCCGAAGGGTGCCGTCCTGCCGCATCGTGTACTGCTCGGCCACTTGCCGTGCGTCGAGATGTCGCACGATTTCTTCCCGCAGCCGGGCGACCTGATGTGGACACCCGCCGACTGGGCATGGATCGGCGGTCTTCTGGATGTGCTGCTGCCATCGTGGCATCACGGCATCGCCGTGCTCGCCAGGCGGTTCGCGAAGTTCGACAGTGTATCGGCGTTCGAGTTGATCGCGCGGCATCGCGTGAGGAATACCTTCCTGCCACCGACTGCCTTGAAGATGATGCGTGCGGCCGATCCGACGTCGACATGGGCCTCGCATCTCGATCTGCGCAGTGTGGCAAGCGGTGGCGAGGCCCTGGGCGATGAGCTCGTCGCTTGGGGCCTGCGTACCCTGGGTGTGGTGATCAACGAGTTCTATGGGCAGACCGAATGCAATCTCGTGCTGTCGTCATGCTCGAAGATGTTCGACCGGCGCACGGGTTTTGTCGGCAAGGTCGTGCCAGGGCATAAGCTCGCCATCGTGGACGAAGAGGGAAAACCGGTGCCTTCCAACACACAAGGCCAGATCGCGGTGCGACGACCCGATCCCGTGATGTTTCTCGGCTATTGGAACAACCCGGTTGCGACCGAGGCCAAGTTCATTGGCGACTATCTGTTGACCGGCGATCTCGGGATGATGGATGAGGACGGCCACGTGCGTTTCCTGGGCCGCGACGATGATGTGATCACGAGCGCAGGCTATCGGATCGGTCCTGGGCCGATCGAGGATTGCCTGCTGAGTCACCCGGCCGTGCGAGTGGCGGCGGTGATCGGCGTGCCGGATCGGGAGCGCACGGAAGTGGTCAAGGCCTTCGTCATACTCAACGAGGGTCATTCGCCGAGCGACGAACTTGTGGCGGAACTGAAGCAACACGTCAGAGTGCGGCTTGCCGCACATGAGTATCCGCGGCTGATCGAGTTCATCGACGCGCTGCCGATGACACCGACGGGGAAAATCATTCGCAGGCAGTTGCGCGGGCGGGAGTGAATGGATATCGAAAGGAATGTCGAGCGCAACAGAAAGGTGCGACTGTGTTTCCCGGCCCACCGACGCAGCGGCTCGTGATCCGAGCGCATTGTTGCACTGCAGAAAAGGGTTAGTTAAGTAATTCAGGGCTATTCTTTGCTGAGGGTTTTCCCTAGTATTCGGGCATGGGCTTCGCGCGGCACTTGCGAACTCGCCTACGTCTATCGGAGATTACCCTTATGAAGCTATCGACTGTTGCCGTTTGTGTTGCAACGCTTGCCATGCCGCTCGCGGCTTTTGCCCAGCAATCCCAAAGTGGCTTGACCCGCGCAGAAGTTCGCGCGCAGCTCGTTGAACTCGAGAAAACAGGCTGGCGTCCGGCGCATGAAGGCTACACCTACCCGGATAAGATCGAGGCTGCTGAAGCGAAGGTCGCAGCGGAGCATGCAGCCGCCATGCGAGTCACAACGTCGGGTAGCAACAATGCACCCACCGCCACCGGCAATGGCAGCTAAGCGCAAAGCGAAGCGGTGGATGCTTGGCGCCGCTTTGACTCAATGCTCTCCCGCTGAACTGAAGGCCCTTCGGACTTTGTCCGAAGGGCCTTTTTATTGCCCCCGCCGGGTCATTCGTGCGTCGGCTTCGTCTTTGCCTACATCCGTCAGGATACCCGCTACGCTCAGCAGGAATACAGGCTGAGGCCTGTACCAAGAACACTCGAACCGGCCTGTCTATTTCACGCGAACATGGCCAAGGCCAAAACTCCGATAGAACCGTGGAATTCAATTCGACCTGTCAGACCTCCTAACTGGCCTCGGCTTCCCGATCGGCAAGCCATTCGGCAGAACGACGAGTTTTTGATCAATGACGGTCATCCGGTATCGATAGCCGCGTTTCCTTCACCCCCGTACAAGCATTTGTGCGCTCTGGGACAAGTCCGCGGAATTTCGTTCACATACCCTCGCGCTGGCGCAATGCAACAAGGCCTACATCGTGTAAGCCATTGACATCTGCCGCTCAGGGAGTTCAGGGATGTATACCAATCTTGTCGATCATGGGCATCGAGTGCGGCACGCAAGCGGTTTTGCCCGTCACTGGCGCGAGCTGGTTCTTGGCGCCGTCAGTCTGCTGGCCCTGCTGGCGTCGGGCCACGCACAGGCTGCCGCGCCGGCGCCTGCCGAATGCACGGCGCTACAGGCGAAATACCCGCAATTCAAGGGCAAGACGCTGATCAACGCGATCAACCCGCACACGCCGGGCTATGAAGCGCTGGACCCGAATGACCCCAGTAAATATGTCGGCTTCGACATCGACCTCGGCGACGCGATTGGCAACTGCCTTGGCTTCAAGATGACGTACAAGCCCGTCTCGTTCGCGGCGCTGCTGCCGACACTGCAAAGCGGCCAGGCGGACATCGTGATCTCCGACATGTATGCGACCGAAGAGCGCGCGAAGGCGGCGGACTTCATCACCTATTCGAAGGTGTTCGACGGCGTGCTCGTCGCAAAGGGCAATCCGAAGAAGATCACCGGCATCAACCCGACGATGTGCGGCACGACTGCCGCCGAGAACACCGGCTACGTTGAAGTGCCACTGATCCAGAATCTTGCGCCGGCCTGCAAGGCGGCGAACAAGCCGGAAGCGGCCGTGCAGCTGTATGACAACAACGCGAACTCGATCCAGGCGATTCTCGCGGACCGCGCCGACACCTATATCAACGACGTGAACACGGTGGACCAGGCAGTCAAGGCGTATCCGAACCAACTCGAAAAGGCCAGTGCGGTGACGCTGCCGTATTCGATTGGTATCGCCGTGCCGAAAACCAACCTGGCAATGCGCGCAGCCGTGATGGCAGCGCTCGTCGCGATCCAGAAGGCCGGCATGCAGGCCGACTTGCTGAAGAAGTGGTCGCTCGGCGTTGAAAATCTCGAAACTCCCAAGCTGATTGCCTCGAACTGATGAATTTGTTTCTGCACTATCTTGGCCTGCCGTATCTGCTAAGCGGCATCGGCTTTACGATCGCGGTCACGGCCCTCGGGCTGGCGGGCGGTCTGATCGTAGGGCTGGTGCTTGCGAGCATGCAACTGAGCAAGGTGGGCCCGCTCGCTGCGATCGCGCGCGGTTACACGGTGATTTTTCGCGGTACGCCGCTGATCCTGCAACTCGTGTTCGCGTACGACGCGTTGCCGCACATCGGGTTGAAGTTGAGCGCCTTGGGCGCAGCGGGTCTCGCGCTCGCGGCGAACGAGGGGCCGTTCATCGCGGAGATCCTGCGCGCGGGTGTGCTCGGTGTCGACCGCGGGCAAGTGCTCGCGGGGCAGGCGCTCGGCATGACGCCGATCGTGCTGCTGCGCCGCGTGATCGCGCCACAGGCGATCCGCACGATGATACCGGCGCTCGGGAACGAATCGGTCACCGCGCTGAAGAACTCGTCGCTGGCTTCCGTGATCGCGGTCGACGAACTGACCTTGCGCAGCACCCAGCTCGCGTCGTCGACGTTCGATTTCTTTTCGATCTTCTTCGCGTCCGGCCTGATGTATCTCGTGCTGACCGGCGCGATCACCGCGATCCAGTTGTTTGCCGAAACCGCGCTCGATCTCGATCGCAAGCCGTCTGGACGATTTTCACGGCTGCTGCCGTGGCGCCGTGCCCCGATCGCTGCGAACCCACCCGGCGCGGGGACGTCGCCACGCGCCGATGCGCGGCTCGAACCCACGCCGTCGCCTGTGCCCATGCCCAAGGCGCGTGACGTTCACGCGGAACGCGCGCAGCGCTACGCGACGCTCCAGAAGGAGAGCGCGACGGTGCAGGTGAAGGGTCTAAGCAAGCGCTACGGCGAGCAGACGGTGCTCGACGGCTTCGACCTCACCGTCCGCTTCGGCGAGGTCATCGCGCTGCTCGGGCCGAGCGGATCGGGCAAAAGCACGCTGCTGCGCTGTATCAATCACCTGGAGCAGTCGGATTCGGGGGAAATCCGCATCGCCGGCAAGCGTCTCGGTTTTCGGGTCGATGGTCGGCCGATGACTCAGGGCGATCTCGCCAACGAGCGTGCGAGTGCCGGCGTCGGCATGGTGTTCCAGCATTTCAACCTGTTCAGTCATCTGACGGCGTGCGAGAACATCGCCGGGCCGCTGCGCTGGGTGCACGGCATGGCGCCCGCCGATGCCGAGCGCCGAGCGCGTGAACTGCTCGAACGCGTCGGCCTCAGTCATCGCGCCGACGCGTTGCCGCGCCATCTGTCCGGCGGCCAACAACAGCGCGTCGCGATCGCCCGCGCGCTTGCGCCCAATCCTCGCGTGCTGCTGCTCGACGAGCCGACGTCCGCGCTCGACCCCGAACTCGTCGGCGAAGTGCTCGACGTGATCCAGCGGCTCGTGGACGAAGGCGGTCTGACGATGATCATCTCAACGCACCAGTTGCGCTTCGCCGATCAGGTCGCCGATCGCGTCGTGTTCATGAGCGGCGGCGCAGTGGTCGAACAGGGGCCTGCGCACGAAGTGCTCACACGCCCGCGCCATCCGTTGACAGCGCGATTCCTGAGCGTGATGGGCGCCGACGACCGGGTCGAAGTCGCATCGTAACGGCACGCGCCGTTCGGCATTGCCCGGCCCTTTGCGCCGGGCACATTACAAGGTTCTAACACCCATGAAGCACCATACTTTGCCTGTATCGCCCGAAACGGTTCATTGGGGTTACTTCAGCAAGGAAGTCGCGCCCTCGTTGACGGTGCGCTCTGGCGACCGGGTCACGATCGAGACGCTGACCCACCATGCGAACGACGATCACGAACGGATGGTCGCGGGCGACCCCGGCGCCGAAAGCATCTTTCACTGGACCCGCGAGCACAAGGCCATGCCGCGCCGTGGCGCGGGGCCAACCGAAGGACCCTTTACGCTCGGATCCGGCGAAGGTATCGGCGTGCATCTGCTGACCGGGCCGGTCGCGATCGAAGGGGCGGAGCCCGGCGACGTGCTCGAAGTGCGGATACTCGACGTGCGGCCGCGCCCGAGCTGCAATGCGTGTTATCGCGGCCGCTGTTTCGGTTCGAACGTTGCAGCATCCTGGGGCTTCCACTATCGCGATCTGATCGAGGAGCCGAAGCCGCGCGAAGTCGTGACGATTTTCGAGCTCGACACCTCGGGCGAGCCGTTCGCACGTGCGGTGTACAACTACGTGTGGACGCCGCAGACGGATCCGGACGGCATCGTGCATCGGACGATCGACTACCCCGGCGTGGAGGTCGACCATTCGCTCGTCAAGAAGCGGGAGAACATCCTGTCGAACGTGAAGGTACCCGCCCGGCTGCATTTCGGCACCATGGGACTCGCGCCGAAGGAACTCGACTACGTCAGCTCCAATCCACCCAGCTACACCGGCGGCAATATCGACGACTGGCGTGTCGGCAAAGGGGCGCGGATGTATTACCCGGTCGCCGTCGAAGGCGCATTCTTTTCGGTCGGCGATCCGCATGCGGCGCAGGGCGATAGCGAGCTCGGCGGTACCGCGATCGAGACCTCGCTGACCGGAGACTTCGAATTCGTACTGCACAAGAAGAACGACCTCGGCGGCACGATCCTCGAAGGCCTCACGCACCCGATGCTGGAAACCGACGACCAATGGTCGGTGTATGGCTTCACCTTCCCGAACTACCTGGCGGAGCTCGGCCCGGCCGGACAGATCGAGGTGGCACAGCACTCGAGCCTCGACAAGGCGATGCGTGACGCGTTCCGCAAGCTACGCCGCTTCCTGATGACCGTACACAGGCTGAGCGAGGACGAGGCCATCGCGTTGATGTCGGTCGCCGCGGATTTCGGTGTCACACAAGTCGTCGACGGCAACTGGGGCGTGCATGGCTCGATCCGCAAGAACGTCTTCGTCGGCGCGGGGGGGTGAGCGTTCCCGTCCGGCCGCGAGCGTTGCGGAGCACTTGGCTGGTGTGCTGGATGTGCCAGTGTGGTGCAAAGGAGCGTTGTTAGTGCACGCGCGGGGACTGTGTCGGCCCCGCACACACTAACGCTCAGGGGCGGGGGCGATCGATGCAGTCGACGTGCAATGGCGCGAATATTGCTCACTGCGATGACCTGTCCGCCTCTTCGAGACCATCCAAGAGCGGCGGGTGCCTTGTGACGCGTACGCGCCCGGGCATCGGCCTTGGAGTCCCCTTGCATCTGCTTCGCTTTACTACCGAATCTCATCCGGAAATTGAACGGCTTCGCGCCTGGCGGGAAGCGCTAGACAGGATGGGGTGGCGTAGCGACGCGATACCGCCTGCACAGGGCTTGCACGGGATGATCCAGGCTCAGCGGTCGATTGGCGGCTTCGATCTGAGCCTGCTGGGGTCCGCTGCGCAGACGCTCGAGCCGAATGCTGTCGATGGCGAAAGCGTGCTGATCGTGCTGCATCTTGACGGCGCGGCGACGCTGGTCGCCGACGGCCGACGTCAGCCCCTGTCGTTGAACGACCTTGTCTATCTGCCGTCGCGCGAGGGTGCCTCGCTGGTTTTCGCGACGGATTTCCGCGCCTTTGTCGTACGTATACCGCACGCGGCGATCAAAGGGCGACTCCTTGCCTTGTCGTCGATGTGTGCCTGGCGGATCGCCGGCGATACCGGCGTCGGACACGTGTTCTCCGGTTTTCTGGCGTCGCTGGCGGAAAGCATGGCGACATTGTCGACCAACGAGTTGCGTCCGCTTGAACTCGTGCTTGTCGAGATCCTGGTAGCGATGCTCGCGTCGCATCAGCGCGAAGCGCCGATCAGCGGGCTGACATCGTCGCAGGGGGCCATCTTCTCGCGCGTCTGCCGTAGCATCGATGCGCGGCTTGGCGACCCGAAAATCAGTCTCACGCTTCTCGCCGCAGAAGAGCGCGTCTCGCAGCGCTACCTGCAAAAGCTGTTCGAAATCGCCGGCCAGAGCTTCTCCACCTATTTGCGGCTGCGCCGCCTGGAACGCTGCAGGGTTGCACTCGTCGATCCACTATGCGCAAAGATGTCGATCTCGGACATCTGTTTCCGTTGGGGTTTCAACGATCCGGCGCATTTCAGCCGTGCGTTTCGCGAGCAGTATCACACCTCACCGCGCGCCTTCCGTGAGGAAGCAAGTCTGGACTTGACCCGGCATCTGGTGCGGAGCATTTCGCGCGGACTACCGTTCAAAACAGAAGCGCTGCTGCTCCATGCGCGAGGCGCGGCACTCGCCAGCGCGCAGGCAGGGCCGCAGGAAGCAGCGATCGAGGATATGAATACGGTCGTGGCCTGCCCCCCTGTCGACACACGGACCGATTCCACGAAGGGTGTTGCCCGTCGACCGGGCAAGGCGCGCCACCACCTCTTGCGTGCGACAGCAAACACGGTGCATTGGGGCTATTTCTCGCACGACTTGAAACCCGTGCTCGAAGTCGACAGCGGCGATACCGTGACGATAGAGACACTGACGCAGCATGCATCGGACGATTGGGCGCGCATGATTGCCGGTGATCCAGGCGCTGAAAGCGTGTTCCACTGGACCGCCGAGCGCAAGAACGTGAACCGGCGCGGTGCCGGGCCGCTCGATGCATCGATCTATGGACGCGGGGCCGGCGAAGGGTTCGGAGTGCATATCTGCACCGGTCCGATCGCGGTACGCGGCGCTGAGCCGGGCGACGTATTGGAAGTCAGGATTCTCGATGTGCGTCCGCGGCGCTGCGCGAATCCGCAATTCAGCGGGCGCGCGTTCGGCAGCAATGCGGCCGCGTGGTGGGGCTTTCATTACCGCGAGCTGTTGACCGAGCCCAAACCGCGCGAAGTTGTCACGATTTATGAACTCGACGCCGAGCCGCAGCCGGACCACGGTCCGTCCTATGCGCGGGCGGTCTACAACTACCGCTGGACGCCGCAGCGCGATCCATTCGGTGTGGTGCACCCCACGATCGATTATCCGGGCGTGCCCGTCGATCCTTCGACGATCGAGGAGAACCATGGGATCCTGAAGGGTGTCAAGATCCCCGTGCGCCCGCATTTCGGCCTGATCGCGGTCGCGCCGCAACAGGATGGCCTCATCGATTCGATCCCGCCGTCCGCGTTCGGCGGCAACCTCGACAACTGGCGCGTCGCGCAGGGCGCCAGCGTCTTTCTGCCGATTGGCGCGCCTGGCGCATTGCTGTCACTCGGGGATCCGCACGCGTCGCAGGGCGATTCGGAACTATGTGGGACCGCGATCGAATGCTCGCTGACCGGCGACTTTCAACTGGTCTTGCACAAGAGCGCGACGCTTGCCGGTCAACCGTATGCCGACCTTACTTATCCGCTCGTCGAAACACCTGATGAGTGGGTGCTGCACGGCTTCAGCCATGCAAACTATCTTGCTGAATTCGGCGCGCACGCGCAGAGCAAGGTCTATGAGAAGCCGACGCTAGATCTCGCAATGCGCGACGCGTTCATCAAAACGCGCCGCTTTCTAATGACGACCAAGGGCCTCACCGAAGATGAAGCTATCTCGTTGATGTCCGTTGCGGTCGACTTCGGCGTGACACAGGTTGTCGATGGCAACTGGGGTGTGCACGCGATCATCCGCAAGGCCTTGTTCGAGGGCTAATCAATTTGTGATGCGTTCGCTATGGCGCGGCCAGGCGTGGTACGCGCACGACGCTTTTCTTTGTTCATGGAGTAACAGCAGATGGATTCATCAACGAAATTCTGGATGGTCGAGGGCGCGCCTACCCCCGTCGGTCCCTTCTCTCATGCAACCGAACAGGACGGCTGGGTGTTTCTCACCGGCCAGATGCCGACATCGCCCGACGATGACAGCGCACCGCTTCCCGAAGGCGTCGCCGCACAGACGACCCGGGTCATGGACAATCTGGTCCTCGTGTTAAAGGGGATCGGGCTTGGCCTCGAACATGTCGTCTCCGTGCGGATCTTTCTGACCGAGTTCAAACGAGACTACGCGACGATGAACGCGGTCTATGCTGCCTGTTTCCCGCCTGGGAAATTGCCGGCGCGGACCTGTATCGGTGTGACTGGATTGGCGCGCGACGCGCTCGTCGAAATTGACTTTGTTGCTCGTAGGCCGGATTCATCTGCTGCTTGATGCTTGAATCGCCCCGGGGATTCCAAAGTCCTTCTTGTTTGGAAGGCGCGCGGGTGTACCTTTTGGGGCGGGCGTCCCCGATACGAGCGAAGCCGGCTCGGTTTTCGGGGATGCGGATGCCTCGCCAGGCAGAGCCTGGCATCGCACATCGCAAACTACGCATGGCGAGTCATGTAGCGAGGATGTGCACGATTGTCGAGCGTGCTCCAACCTCCCTAAACAAAGCCGGCTGATCGCTCACTTACGCTAGGGACGCGCTATAGGTGACTGTCCCGCCATTGAAGTGCGCAGTCAGGACTTGTCTCCTCGGCTGCCCTCCCGCCGGGGAGAGTCCGAGATGCACCCAGCTTCCCTCAAAAATCAGTTGATCAAACGTCAGCGTGGAGTCCTTGATCTCGAGGCATATGTCTCACGAAGTGCCAAAGGACGGACAAGTGAAGTCGACCGCCAGCCCTAGGAGATGCCTGCTATTGGGCGCGCCACCCACTGCTGCATTCACACCAGGCGACCTGTAACCCGACGCGATCGATATCGCGCGGTCGCCGAGAAGAGTGCGCACGCTTTCCAGCAACTGCGCCACCCGAGTAAGGTCTTGAATTACCTTTGCCGAGGGCGTGTTATTGATGCCCCGCCGCGTCGCGGTCTGGCTCTGCGTAAATTCGACAAGCCCAAAGTGTTCACTCAGTTGCGTCATCTCTTTCTCCTTGGATCGGGACCCCCTCCACTCAGGCGGCAAAGGCGGCTTTGCGCACTCAGTCTCACACCGCCGCGTGTGATGCGACCAACGCAACGCCGGTCAACTTGTTGATGGATTCATATATTGCTGAAACCACCGCGTTGTATATCTTCTCGATCTCGACCACGATGACCTGAACCAGTGTCTCCACGAACCCTTTTGCCATCTGCTCGAGCCCATCGAGATAGAAGATTCGCTCGGCGGCAGTGAACGCATTGGCCTCGATCATCCCGGCCACAAGTGCAGACTGTTGAGCAAGCGATCGGAGCTGGCTTTGAGCAAATCCCGCCACATTCGCCAAGTCCTTGCTGGTCACGGTCTTGACGGCTGACGAAATGCCATCCTTGAAAACCGCAGCGGTCTCTGTCAGATCCAGTGCCATGACAACTCCTTAGGGTCGCAGATTCATCTTTGCAAAATGTATTCGTAGAAGAGCGCTTCTGAAATGAAGTGCTGTACCTCCCCTTTGTTCGACGCCACCCGCCCGCTGTTGAGACCATGGGCGCAGTCAGTATCGCGAAGGAATGCGATTGCACGCGAAACCTGTGTCAGCGCCATCGCGCTGGCCGGGACGTATTGCTGCCCTTCGGCGGGTGGGGCCATTGCCGCAGATGTGACGGGTGATCGCGGCACATGGCGTTCCTCGGCGCATTCGTCGGCTGCCATTGTCAGCGCCTCAACCGACGCGGTGGAGGGTCTCGGATCACTAGCTAGCCGTTCCCGGATGGCATGTTCGAGCCTGTCTCGAATAGCGCTATCCGGTACCGGGCGGCTTTGCGACTGCAACGCGAGCGCGTCGGTCGTACCGATAATCTTGTTGTATCGCTCGACCCGCTGCGGGAAGGTGTCTTTCGTTGCCCCCATGCTCGCCGATGCGTACAGGTTCATGATGTCGTTGTTCACGCCCCGGATTCCGTCACTCAGTGCCTGGTCGGGTGCGGGTGCCAGTTGGATCGTGCATGCAGGCAATACCACCGCCGCCGCAGCGACGGCCAACAAGATCATTCTGCTCGATGATCGGCTTCGACTTTCTGCCCCGAACATGGTCTGCTCCTCGAGTCTACGAGAAAGGTGGACGCGTGCATTCACAGGGGACCGATACCTTACGCGTGTTCCGGGGGAACAGTCGTGCTCAAACATCCGGTCACTTTGAATCATGTGCGGCCGTCTACTGGAGACACGTAAGGTTCTTGTATTTATACGCTAATGTTTTCGAAAAATAGTCGAAGAAAGCGCGACTTGCTGCCAGGCAAACCCTAACGATCAGATGGCTTTCCGCGTTGGCTGTCGTACAGACAAATGCACTTCTCGCGCGACGGCTCGCTAGCGCTCCGGTTCGAATTGCGGCGGCCGACATGATGGCGAGGCCGATGCCGTTTCGCGGCCCCCGGGAAGCCCGCGTTTCGCCTGGCCGGGCTAGGCGCGACGATCCGGCTATGCTGACCCGTGATACCTAATCGGGCCAACAGCATGCGACCTGGCGCTTCTGCCAACGGCGCTTTGGAATTGAATAAAAACTTAGTTAGACGTAGCCATTCATTCGCTCGACCATTCCCAGATGTTGCCGCGTAGAAATCATTCATTCGGACAACCCTGTGTCATCTCCGCGTACCTTGAAACGTGATTTCCATACACCAGCTTATTTCGAACTACCGGAACTACCTGGTCGCTCTCATTTCCGTTGCGAAGCGTCCTCCAGTCCGCAAGCTCAAGATTTTATTGAGCAGCGAAACGACGCGCTTCGCGAAGGCGTCACCCCTCGACTTGCTCAACGAGGGCAACGTGACGCCAAGTACATGCGCTGACGCACTATGTATGCCGACTGATCCGACATGACTACCACCCGTACTTCAGCTCAAGACCCACGTAGTCTGCATTGCTGCCACCGGCATTGCGAATCGAGTCTCCGACCTGGAAATGGACGGCTTCCACTGAGCCGATCAAGTTCGCGGCGATCATCAAGTCGGCCCGCAGTTGCACATACATGCCCGTCCACAGGCTGCCATGTCCGGCTGTTCCCGGCACCACCGCACTCGCCTGCTGATACACGGCATCTGCCGTTGTCTCGCGCCACTGGAATCCGACCGCTCCGAGTAGCGCCAGGCTGCTCGTTGGCTTCATCGTGATGGAAGGCTTGACATGGATGAGGTTCGCATACCCTGTGTAGCCCGCGAGTGTGAAGTAGTATCCATTCGGGAACAACGGATTGAACGTCTCCACCCTTCCATCACCGGGATGTCTATCGCCCGACGCCGCATCGATCTGTATGCCGACACGTGGTGCCCATGGAAAGTCGAGTGTGTAACCGGCAAGCGATCCCACCGCCCACGCGCCGATCGTGTTGGTGCCCACGTGCCCTGTCTGGAACATCGTTTCCACATCCCAGTCGACGCGGCCTGCCTTTCCCGAGTACCGGAGGTCGAAGACATCCCGGTGCTCATCGCCTGTCGCATCCAGAAAGCGTGCATTGGATCGGTTGTAAAGGGAGTAGTATCCGGAGAGGTCGCCTGGTCCGACGTCCTGACGTTCGAAACGCACGCCGCTGAACGTGAGATTCCGGTTTGAGACATCGTCAAACACCGTCACATCGCGGTATTGCACAGGCTGCGTCAGGTAACCGATGAAGCGCCATTTCTGGTACTCGTAATCAGCCCATATCGCGTCGTATGCCTGCCGTACATTCGGACCATCGCGAACGGAAATGAATCGCTGAAGGTCGAACGCCATCTCCTGGCGACCGACGCGGAATTTCACCGTGCCGGGTCCTAGCGGACTGACCCACGCCACGAATGCCTGCTCCAGATCGAGCGGATTCTTGTCCACAGGAGTCACCGTATCTTTGCCGAACGGCCTGGCATCCTCGAGTTGCGCAAAGAACTGAAGATACGGGCCGATACGTGCATCGGCGCTGACCTGTGCGCGCTGGATCACGTAGGTATCCGAGTGTGCCGAGCCAATTCCGAAGAGAGGCGCATCGTTGACCTCGAGCCGCTCGCGCAGATTGGCGCCAAGCGACAGGTAAGAATCGGGATCGCCGCCGAGCGGAATGTACTTGAGACTGTCCAGTGGTTCCCGGGGCACACACTTGTCCGCAAGCACAGACCAGTCTTCCTGCCAGCGGTTGAACAGCACCACCGGCCGTTTTGCGGTACAGGCGGACGCAGCTCCATCAGCGGGCGCAGTCTCGTCCGTATCCGCCCGCGCACCGTCGCTCAGCGCCAAAGCCCCGCCGGCAACGAGAATGGAAAGGAACGCGACAGCGTCCGTACCAGCAAGCGGCCTGGGCCACACACGCATCATAAGATCTCCCCGTGTTGAAGTTTGAGCGATACGATGCCCGTGACCCCCATCGGGCATACCTGAAGTGCATCACGCACACACCCCTCAATGAGACCTGCGAACTGCGGCGAACGGCAGTCCCCCGGCCTGCCCGGCTATTTCCTGGAATCTGCCGCGCTCGTGGGAGCCGTCATGTCCGGCTGACTGCTCCATGCCTTGAACGCGAGCCACACCAGGGCGACAAACGGAAGCAGCAATGCCCAGAACCCCACATGCCGGTAGGCGATGGCGCCCGCAATCGCACCGGCTGCAAACGCGAGGATCGTCGGCAGCATCTTGCCCAGACGCTCTCGAGCCGCGGCTTTTGCATCGGATGGCGCTTTCGGCGACAGGAGATCGATCGCGTCGAGCACGGCCTGCGTCACGTTGCCCGTCATCACGGTATTCGGCACCCCGGGGCGAGAGACGAGCCGGGCATGCGCGTTTTGCACGCCCATCGCCGCCGCGCCGACCATCCCGCAGACGATGACTGGCGTGCTGTTCGGATGAACGACAGGAGCGGCACCGACGCCAGCGACGCAAAAAGCCAGCATCAGCGCAGCCTGGACAGCATAGAGAAGGCAGGCCGCTCGGTTTGGCGTCGTGGCCCGGACGCGTTTCGCGAGAACACTACTGATGACCACACCCGCGACGAATGCCGGGAAGGCCATCAGCTTCATGAACACGCCCTGACCGAACCCTGCCGCCTCAGCACCGATCAGCACGAAGTTGCCTGTGACGTGCGCGGCGAACAGACCGAAGAGTGCAACAAAGCTGAGCGTGTCCACGTAGCCCGCGATGGTTGCGAGCACGCTGTCTTCAGATTTCATCGACCGCCCCCCGTCTAAGGGCCGAATCAAAGTGAACTGGCTCGGCCTCGTGCATGTGGCCACGGTCCGAAAAGCGCCCGCTGCACTTCCCGGAGCACGACTCGCGATTACTGCGCAACTGCATGAATCTCGGCGATATAGCCACCCGGGAACTGTACGAGCGCGGCTTCGCGCTTATCCGACGTAAACGGCGGAACCAGCACCGTCGCTCCTGCTCCCTTCGCCTTCTGCAGCGTGTCGGCGAAGTTTGCCACTTCATAGCCCGTGATCTCGCGGCCAAATGGATAGGGCAGATGGCCGTCCGTCACCAGCACCGTCATCTTGCCGAAGCCCGACTCGATACGCACGCGCCGGTATGTGTCGTTGGACCGGCCAATTTCGACGCCAGGCGCCTTGCGATCATCCGATACGATCTTGCCGTGCGAGAAGGCCACGAAATTGCGGATCAGCGCATCGGCACGTTCCGGCGACACGTAAACCCGATTCTCCGGGACGGTCTGCAGCGGTTCGTAGTTCGGTGCCTGCTTGTGCCAGTAGAGCTGCATGTTGACGCCGCCAGGCCACGCGATGATCGCGTCGCGCCCGATCGGATCGGGGAACGTCGCGACCGTGACGTCCGCACCGTGCGCCTTTGCCGACTTGACGGCCGCGTCCATGTCGGTCACGAGATACCCGGTGCGCTCATTACCGAACGGGTACGGAACCGGTGTCTTAAAGCCGAACACCGACACCGTGCCGACTGGCGTGAAAACGAGTTGCGACATCGTCTGGCTCGGCGTGGGCGTCACCTGAAAGACGCCCTGTTGCGACTTGTGACCGCCGAACGTCGCGGCGAAGCTGTCCGTGAACTTGTCGAAGTCTTCCGGCGCGACATAGATATGCGTAGTGTCGTATTGCGGTCCGACGGCGACCTGCAACGCGGCTGCCGGCCTGGCCGTCGCGGCAGACGATGCTGCAAGACCGACGGCAACGATCATCGTCCCAATCAGGGAACGGAGGCTATGCATGATGGTGAAGGTCCATTAAGGTTGTTCGTGGACACCGGCAATGCCGGACGAATGTTTGACACCTGCGAGGCATGTCGCCATGACGAGGGCCGCGATCAGTCCCAGGTGCTCGAAGAAGGCATTTAAAGCCATGAAGCGCGCTTCGCCTGTCAGATTCCAGAAGTCGTTGGCGACGAGCATGGCGACAGCTGTCAATGCGCCCAGTCCGCCTGCGCCCAGCCATACCATCCGGTTGACGATCACGCAGACCGACCCGCCAAGCTCGATGACGATCGCGAGCATCGCCCACGCCCATCCAGGGTGCAGGCCAAAATGCTCCTGCTCCAGCACGGCGGAATGAAAGTTCAGGAGCTTGGCCAGACCGCCAACGACATAGGCGGAGACGAGCGCCGCACGTGCCGCCGGGAGCAGCCATGGCTGGGCAAGGATCGCAGTGACCCAGCCGGGATTTTTCTGTGCGTCGCGGCTCACGTCAGACGGCCCAGCAGCGACGCATTGCGATCGAGATGACCGAGCTCGCCTGCGCCATAAAGGATACGGCCGCCGACGATCGTGAGGTCCGAGAGCTTGCGCTGCAGATAGAGACGCCGGTGACCGACCGTCTTGCGGGTCACGAGCCATGCGAGCGACACCCACGGGTTGTGGGATGCCACGCGCGTCGCATCCGTACCCGCTGACGTTCGAACACCCTTCTCCAGCATTCTCGCAACAGGCGGTGTGGCTTTCGCGGCAGCCGTGCCATAGCGTCTGACGAAGTACTTGCCCTGGTACGCCATTCTGTGCTGCACCGCGATGCCTCCTCCAAGCGCCGTAATACGGTCCGACGTCTCGCATGAAATGAGGCGTCGAATTAAGCTGATACTCGAATAGCAGCTTCGGTCCCTTCGCCAGGGTTGCATAGAGGATCGACGCGTTCGGTTTGGCAAGCAACAGCCCCGTCGGGTTACCGTCGCAGTCATGCATGATCTGTCCACCGGGACGTTCCGGCGTGTCTTTCGCATACCCGACCAAGCGCGGTGCCGCAGCATAGCTATCGATCCAGCGACTACTTCGCGATTGGCGCCGCGACCGGCGCAAGAACTTCGTGCGTGTCCTTCACACGTTGAGCAGCCTTATGAACCATCGTATAGGCGTAGTCGACACCCATGCCGTATGCGCCAGAATGCTCTTTGACAATGGCCATGACCGCATCGTAAGTATCCCTGTTTGCCCAGTCGCGTTGCCATTCGAGCATGACCTGCTGCCACGTCACCGGAACGACTCCGGCCTGGATCATTCGCTGCATTGCGTAGTCATGCGCGTCCTTCGACGTGGCGCCCGATGCATCCGCAACCATGTAGATCTCGTAGCCGCCCTCCGCCATCGCGCACAGCGCGAACGTGTTATTGCATACCTCTGTCCACAGGCCCGATACCACCACTTTCTTGCGGCCATTCTTTGCCAATGCGTCACGGACCTTCTGATCGTCCCACGAGTTCATCGACGTACGCTCGAGTATTGGATGACCCGGGAATACGTCCAGCAATTCGGGATACGTATAACCAGAGAAGCTTTCGCTTTCTACTGCTGTGATGGTGGTCGGAATGTTGAACACCTTCGCTGCCTTAGCCAGCCCCACGACATTGTTTTTGAGCACCTGACGGTCGATCGATTGAACGCCGAACGCCATTTGTGGTTGCTGGTCGATGAAAAGGATCTGACTGTTAGTGGGCGTCAGAACTTCAAGCTTGGGGTTGCTCATGGTGTGATCCATCCGCTTTTAGATAGAAGAGAGGCACCGCCCGCACAAGGTATACCGTGCAAGGCAGATTGCTTTCGTCAGCCCGAACCGCCTTCCGCGAAGCCAACGCTAGAAAGTGTATGCAAGGATCATTCGACATCAAAGTTAATTTGGATTCCCTCGCGAACCTGGCGCTTTCGTGCTTCACCAGATCAATTTATGTCGTGAGACCTCACTGAGGCGATCCCTTTCCAACGTAATGGAGATCACCAAAGAAATTAAATAAGTGCATTTCCAAAAGACGCATGCGCTGAAGAACGGCGGCGCACTCCCTATTTTCATCGCGCTTTAAACCCGATACTCTTTCGCGTGCCAGCAGCCATTGGCGTGACGCAGCGACGCATCCCGCGTCCAGCCGTCAGAGGAGCATGACATGTCGCCTGTGCCGCCCGGTGCCGATGGGGCCGGTCTTTGCGAGACCAAGGCTCGCCGCGGAATGACGATTCGCATGCCCGGCGCTGCCGGTGTTGCGGCTTCAGCGTATTGCCCTCAGTTTTCATCGATCCACCAACAAAGGGGGGCGCCCCCTGTTGTCGCCGTTTTCTACCACCCCCGCGTTTGTACTGCCTTCACACAACGCGTGAACTACAGGAAACAAGCCGATGAAACTCTATCTTTTTTCCCTGCTCGCCGGCGTCCTGGTTGGCGTGATCTATAGCCTTATCAACGTACGCTCTCCGGCTCCGCCGCTCGTCGCGCTGGTCGGGCTGCTCGGCATCCTGGGCGGCGAGCAGATCGTTCCGGTTGTGAAACAGATGCTGTCGGGTAGTGGCTTTCACACCGCGTGGAGCGAGTCGAAGTGCAACCAGCATATGTTCGGGTCATTGCCCGGACGTCACGCCAGCGACACGGCTCGTACCGCCGCGGCCGATTCACCGGAGAAACGCTCATGAATACCAGCGTGACTGATACTCCCGATCTGATCCTGCATCACGGCCGCTTTACCACGCTCGACCGCAGCAAGCCCGAGGCCACTGCCGTCGCGATCCGGCAAGGCGTGTTCAGCGCCGTTGGCACCGACGCCGAGATCGTGCCGCTCGCAGGCAGCACCACGAAGCAGATCGACCTGCGAGGGCAGCGCGTCTTGCCGGGGCTGATCGACAACCATCTGCACATCATTCGCGGCGGCCTGAACTTCAACATGGAGTTGCGTTGGGACGGCGTACCCTCGCTCGCTGTCGCAATGGAGATGCTCAAACATCAGGTGGCGATTACGCCACCCCCACAATGGGTACGCGTCGTCGGAGGCTTTACCGCACATCAGTTCGTCGAAAAGCGCCTTCCGACTATCGAGGAACTCAATGCGGCCGCTCCCGACACACCGGTATTCATTCTGCATCTGTATGACCGCGCGATGCTCAATGCGGCTGCGCTGCGTGTGGTCGGCTATACGAAGGACACGCCCGAGCCGCCCGGAGGCGAAATTGTGCGCGATTCCGCGGGCAATCCAACGGGGTTATTACTCGCCAAGCCGAATGCGGGCATCCTCTATGCCACGTTGGCGAAAGGCCCAAAGCTTCCGCTCGAGTACCAGATCAATTCGACGCGTCATTTCATGCGAGAATTGAACCGACTTGGCGTGACGGGCGCGATTGATGCGGGCGGTGGCTTCCAGAACTATCCGGAAGACTATGCCGTGGTCCAGAAGCTGTCTGACGAGGGTCTGCTGACAATCCGCCTCGCCTACAACCTCTTCACGCAAAAACCGAAGGGCGAGAAGGAGGATTTCCTGAACTGGACCAGGACGTCGAAGTACAAGCAGGGAGACGACTACTTCCGGCATAACGGCGCAGGCGAAATGCTGGTGTTCTCAGCCGCGGATTTCGAGGACTTTCGCCAGCCGCGCCCCGATATGGGCGCGGACATGGAGGAGGACCTGGAACAGGTGGTGCGTGTGCTCGCGGAAAACCGCTGGCCGTGGCGAATGCATGCGACATACGACGAGACCATCAGCCGCGCGCTCGACGTCTTCGAGAAGGTCAATCGCGACATTCCGCTCAAGGGGCTCAACTGGTTTTTCGATCATGCGGAGACAATCAGTGAACGATCGATCGATCGCATTGCGGCACTTGGCGGCGGCATCGCCGTGCAGCACCGGATGGCGTACCAGGGCGAGTACTTCGTCGAGCGCTACGGCGCAGAAGCAGCCGAGGCGACGCCCCCCATCGCACGCATACTCGAGAAGGGCGTGAAGACATCGGCGGGAACCGATGCGACACGGGTTGCGTCCTACAACCCATGGGTGGCGCTCTCGTGGCTGGTCACGGGTAGAACGCTGACGGGGCTGCGGATCTATCCGCAACGCAACTGTCTGGACCGTGAAACCGCGTTGCGCATGTGGACCGAAAACGTCACGTGGTTCTCGAACGAAGAGGGCAAGAAAGGCCGCATAGAGGTGGGGCAATTTGCCGACCTGATCGTACCGGATCGCGACTATTTGAGTTGCCCCGAGGCCGAGATCTCCCATACGACGGCGCTGCTGACCGTGGTCGGTGGCAAGGTCGTCTACGCAGCCGGACCATTTGCAGACCACGATCTGCAGCTGCCGCCCGCGATGCCTGACTGGTCACCCGTGCGTGCGTACGGTGGCTACGCGGGTTGGGGTGCTGCGCAAGGCGCACCGTTGCAGCGTGCCCAGGCCGCGCAAAGCTGCGGCTGCGCGAATGCCTGTGGCGTGCACGCCCACGCTCATGCGCGAGCATGGTCGAAGAGTGTGCCGACGTCCGACCTCAAGGGCTTCTGGGGAGCCTTGGGGTGCTCGTGCTGGGCCGTTTAGGATCAGGTGGTGCCGCGTCTCGTGCTGCGACTCGCGCGGCATCATCGTCAGACTATTCCCGGTGAGCGATTGGGGGCAACGGCGTTAAGCGCGTCTCGACGGCAACCTCCGCGGTTCTGCCATTGCGTTCCAGCGGCATCGATCGTCAACGCCGGATTCTGCACTCGCATTCCGAACCCCGTATTGGTAGATACGTTCCTCTCCGCGGTCATCGCCTTGAAATGCACAGGAGAGCGATTCCAGCGGGCCGCTATCAGCATAAAGCCGCCGCTAGAGTGCCCCCTGGCACGCGTGGACCAACGGCCGCAACTGGCCGACTACTGCCCAATGCGGGCGGCCGTAGTCGACTGTGGATTCAACCGGTCGATGCAACACAATAGAAGAAACGCGTGTGTTCGACCATCTCCTTGCCTTGATGGCTGCCGCACGAGTCATTAGCCGAAGATCGGGTCCGCAACCGTCGGTGTAGCGCTGGAGTTGATTCCGGATAGTCAATGACCGACACCAGCAAGCCGTACGAGGCGGAGATCAGAGGGCAACCTTTCGTCTGACTGCGTGCCTCGTTCGGAGCATCAACTGGCGACCGCCGTCCCTATAGAATCCACAGTACGGGCTATCTCCATCGATAGTGTACCTGGCAGCCGCTCAGCAAAAATTCGCGACAGCTCACCGTAGTACCAGAGCGTGCCCTCCTCGCCAGCCGTGAATCGCTCGAAGACAGCGCGCCCGATGGTTTCGGTCAGCATGGATTGGTCCTTTCTTCGTAGTTAGTTTATGTGCCTATGCCCAAGGGTCGACTTCGTGCGTGAATGGAACGCCCGAGCTTTTGAGCCAGCTGAACGCGTCGTCCCAGGCCGGATAGTGCCGCCCGATACAGGCAAGCAGTTCCGCCGGAGTTCGGAGGCTGTCGCCAGTCGTGTGTGCCATGGCCTGGTAAAGACCGGGCAGCGATTGAACCGCGACCCGGTACATGTCGGCACGCCCGCTTCCGAGATAATCGAAGTCATAAAAGTCGAACAGAAGGCCGCCGTCGTCCGTCAGCTGGACCGTTGCGGTACTGCGCGAAAACGAGTTGAGTTTGATCGACCGGACTTCCGCGCAGTGCTGTTCGTCGTTCACCGAAGCTGGCTCCTGGTCTGAACCGGTTGCATGTGCAACCGTCCTTTGAATGAAACGCTCGAACGCGATGGCTTCATTGGCGCCGTAGAGCGCTATGCAGCGCTGTGTCAACACCTGCCTTTTCAGGCTATGGAGTTGCTCGATGATCGGCCCCAACGATGGCGTAGCATCCGATGAACCAGCAGGATGTCGAGCAGCGCAGGCCAGTCGGCTTGGTCTTCATCGAGCAGATAGACTGGCGCCGTGCCGATCTCGTCGGTTAGCGCAGTGTCGGCTGGTTCCAGCGCCAGCCCCCAGCCATCCGGCAGCCGGAACGGCAGGCCCCTACCGCCTGGTCGCCAGGCGAACCACACCCACTGGGCGGGATAGCGGAAGATTTCGGCCGGCGTTTCCTCGAGATGCTGGTCGCACAACTGTAGTTGCGCAATGCACCAGCAGTCGGGTTGCCATGTATTGATCTTGTTGAGCGTGACCATGAAACCATTCTAAATGGCCGGGATGGATCTGCGCCACTGCTGGTGAGGCGGCCGCGTCGTTGGACAAACACGCCCTCCCCTCGAGTTACGCGGCACCGGTCCTCGCAAACGATCAGCTCGCGATCTGCCTGCGATTCGAAAATGTTCGGATGATAGTCTGACCTTCCGCCATTCAGGTAACCAGACGGTAACGGCGCAGCAAAAAGAAAAAGGCCTTATGGACATGCATCCATAAGGCCTTGATTTCTTTGGTCGGGGCGAGAGGATTTGAACCTCCGACCACCTGCACCCCATGCAGGTACGCTACCAGGCTGCGCTACGCCCCGAAAGAACGAAATTATAACAGAGCAATCGACCGCATTGTGCAGACTTCTATCGCTTTCCAAGCAATGCGATCACATGCTGCAACTCGGCACGCAAGGCATCGAAATCGACCATTCCTTGCACACTGCTCCCACTACCACCACTGCCCTGCCCCACCTTCCCAACCTGCTCCACCATCGGTTCCACGATCTCGTTGCCCTGGGCATCGAGCCGGTTGCGTGCACCGTTGATCGTGAAGCCCTGCTCATACAACAGCTCCCTGATGCGCCGGATCAGCAGCACTTCATGATGCTGGTAGTACCGCCGGTTACCGCGTCGTTTAACCGGTCGTAACTGGGTGAATTCCTGTTCCCAATAGCGCAACACATGCGGCTTGACGCCACATAGCTCGCTGACCTCACCGATGGTGAAGTAGCGCTTCGCGGGTATGGGAGGCAATGTGACTTTTTCCATCGAGGCCAGGCCGTCGACTCAAAAAAGTGGAACGATAAATGGTGGGCAACAACGCAAACCCCGCAAACCCACGTTCAAAGGTTCGACGAGGTCTGGCCGACACCGGTCTCCACAAGCGACTTCAACTTCTGGCTCGCGTGGAATGTCACGACGCGGCGCGCGGCGATCGGAATCGCCTCGCCGGTCTTCGGATTGCGCCCGGGCCGCTGCGGTTTGTCGCGTAGCTGAAAATTGCCGAAGCCGGACAGCTTGACGCTGTCGCCGCTCTCGAGCGCGTCGCGAATTACCTCGAAGAAGGCTTCGACCATGTCTTTCGCTTCGCGCTTGTTCAGTCCGACGTGATCGAACAGCAACTCGGCCAGCTCGGCCTTGGTCAGGGTCGGCGTGTCTGTCTGCGCCAACCCGCTTCCGTTGATGCTGATGTCGTTGTCTTCTGTCATCGCGGTGCGCTGCGCTGCGAGAAGCGCCTCAAATTCACTCGAGTTCATTTTTTCTAAGGGTCAAAAAAAACAGGCGCATTTTTACGCGGGAGGTAGCTTACCCGCGCAAGCGCGCGCCATAGACTCGAGCCAGGCGATCCATCAATGTCTTGATGGCCAGTTCGACCGTTTCGTCCTGCAAAGTCCCGCCAGTATCTTGCAGGGTTACACGGAACGCAAGGCTTTTTTGGTCCACTCCGAGGCCTCCTGAAACGGTCGCCGTTGGACGGAATTCATCAAATAAAACAACCTTTTGGACGTATTTGCAAGCAGGTTCTTCCTGGGCTTTTGCAAACTCGTCCAGCAAGCTCTGGACTTCGATTTTCTGGTCGACGACGATCGCGATATCGCGCTTCACGGGCTGGAATTTCGACACCTCGACAAGGGCCGGCAACGGACGGATCTGCGCGGCATCGACGTCGATTTCGAATACGACGGGCGCATTCGGGAGCTCGTATTTTTGCAGCCAGCGCGGATGCAGTTCACCAATCCAGCCGATCGTCTTCCCGTGCAACTCGACTCGCGCGGAACGGCCCGGATGCAAGGCGGGATGCATGTCTTTCACGAACCGCGGCACAGCCGGCGCCAACAGCGCCTCGAGATCGCCCTTCACATCGAAATAGTCGACGGGACGACTCTTCACACCCCACTGCTCTTCGAGCACGGGTCCGTAAGCGAGCGCACCGATTCGCTTGGGCTGCAGAAAACCGGCGACCTGAAGCTCGCCGGCCTCCACGGTCGAATCGGCCATGAACACCCGGCCGAGTTCGAACAGACGCACCCGGTCTGCCTTACGGTTCAGGTTGAAACGCAGGGTGTTCAGCAGGCTGCCGAATAGGGTGCTGCGCATCACGGAGTACTGTGAGGCGATCGGATTGAGCACGCGAATCGGATCGGTATTGCCCGCGAAGTCCTGTTCCCACGCCTCTTCGACAAAACCGAAGTTGACGGTTTCAGAGTAGTCGCGCGCCGCCAGGGCGTGGCGCAATGCATGAATCGAGCGCAGGGTCTCGTCGGTCGGCCGCATCTCGCTGGGCGCGACCGGCGGCTCCGCCGGCAGGTTCTCGAAGCCGTGGATACGCGCGACTTCCTCGATCAGATCTTCTTCGATCTCGATGTCGAAGCGGTACGGCGGCGGCGTAACGATGAACTGTTCGTCGGCGCTGCCCGCACCGCGGTGTTCGAACGACAGGCCAAGGCGCGTGAAGACGGCCGCGATCTCTTCGCCGTTGATCGGAATCCCGATCACGCGGCCCGCACGGGCGACACGCATTACAACAGGCTTGCGCACCGGCACATTCACTTGCTGGTCGTCGACCGGGCCGGCATGGCCGCCACAGACGTCGAGGATCAACCGGGTGATGTACTCGATATGTTCAACCGTCGTCGAGTAGTCGACACCGCGCTCGAAGCGATGAGCGGCATCGGTCGAAAAATTGTAGCGGCGCGCGCGGCCGCGAATGCTATCGGGCCACCAGAAAGCGGCTTCGACATAGATGTTCTTCGTATCGAGGCTGACCGCAGTGCTGTCGCCGCCCATGATGCCGGCGAGACTTTCGACTTCGCGTTCGTCAGCAATCACGCCGACCTTGTCGTCGACCTCGATCGTGTTGCCGTTCAGCAGCTTGAGGGTTTCACCCTTGCGGCCCCAGCGCACATCGAGCGAGCCATGGATCTTGTCGAGATCGAAGACATGGGTCGGACGGCCCAGCTCGAGCATCACATAGTTCGAGATATCGACAAGAGCCGAGAGGCTGCGCTGGCCAGAGCGCTCGAGGCGCTCGACCATCCAGTCGGGCGTCTTCGCATGGGCATCGACGCCACGAATGATTCGGCCCGAAAACCGGCCACACAGATCGGGCGCGGCAATACGCACCGGCAGCGTGTCCGCAAGTGTGACGGCCGCGGGTGCAAATACCGGTGTTTGCAACGGCGCGCCGGTAATCGCCGCGACCTCGCGCGCGACACCGAACACTGACAGGCAATCGGCCTTGTTCGGCGTGAGCTTGATTTCAAAGATCGTGTCGTCGAGGTTCAGGACCTTGCGGATGTCCTCGCCGACCGGGGTATCGACCGGCAGGATCATCAGGCCGCTGTGGTCTTCGCTAAGCTTCAGCTCGCGGGCGGAGCACAGCATCCCCTGGCTCTCGACGCCGCGCAGCTTCGACAGCTTGATCGCGAACGGCGCGCCCCCCTCTTCAGCCGGTGCAAGCTCGGCACCCACCAGCGCGCACGGTATCTTGATGCCCGGCGCGACATTCGGTGCGCCGCAGACGATCTGCAGCGTCGCGCCGGTACCGGCGTCGACCTGGCAGACGTTCAGCTTGTCGGCGTTCGGATGCTTTTCGACGGACAGCACCTGGCCGACGACGATCTTCGACGTCGGCGGGGCGATCGGACGCAGGTCTTCGACCTCGAGCCCGGACATCGTCAATGCATGAGCAAGTTCGTCGGTCGTCAGTTGCGGGCTGACGAAGCTTCTGAGCCAGGATTCTGGGAATTGCATGGATCGCTAACGTTCGTTTTGTTGGGTGGACCGCGTGGGTCGGCTGCCCGGCTGATCGCCCGGATTCTGATCCATCCGGATGATCAGGCTTGCTGAAACAGTCTCGGCTCAAGCCCTGTCACAGGCATTGACCCGATGAGGAGCACGGGCATCCGCCACACGCTCCGCAATGCATCAAGCACGCGCCTCAAGCAAACTGCCTCAGGAAGCGCAGGTCGCCTTCAAAGAACAAGCGCAGATCGTCGACGCCATAACGCAACATCGCCAGCCGTTCGAGACCACTGCCGAATGCGAAGCCGATATAGCGTTCGGGGTCGAGGCCCATATTGCGTATCACCGTCGGATGCACCTGACCCGAGCCGGAGATCTCGAGCCAGCGTCCCGCATTCCGGCCACCTTCGAAGCGCATGTCGATCTCGGCCGACGGTTCGGTGAACGGAAAGTACGAGGGCCGAAAACGAATGCTGATGTCGTCGCGCTCGAAAAACTTGCGCAGGAAATCGGTATAGACGCCCTTGAGATCCGCGAAGCTCACGTTCTCGCCGATCCAGAGCCCTTCGACCTGGCTGAACATCGGCGAGTGCGTCGCATCGCTGTCGACGCGATAGGTGCGGCCCGGCGCGATGACCTTGATCGGCGGCTTGTGCATGCGCGCATAGCGAACCTGCATCGGGCTCGTATGCGTGCGCAGCAGCAGCGGGCGGCCCTGCTCGTCCTTGGCGTCGACGTAGAAGGTGTCCTGCATCGAACGCGCGGGATGGTTCTCCGGGCTGTTCAATGCGGTGAAGTTGTACCAGTCGGTTTCGATCTCGGGGCCGTCGGCCACATCGAAGCCGATCGACCGGAAGATCTGCTCGACCCGCTCCCACGTGTTCATCATCGGGTGCAGCGTGCCCATGCCCGTGCCCCGGCCCGGCAGCGTCACGTCGATCGCCTCGGCGGCGAGACGGCGGTTGAGCAGCGCATCGGCGAGCGCCTGGCGGCGGCCGTTCAGCGCTTCTTCGACTTGTTGCTTGGCGGCATTGATCCGTGCGCCTTCGGCCTTGCGTGCGTCGGGATCGAGCTTGCCGAGACCTTTCATCAGCTCGGTGATCTTGCCGGTCTTGCCGAGGAACCGCGCCTTCTCGTTTTCGAGTGTCGCAGGGTCATCAGCGCCGGCGAATGCGCGCTGCGCATCCGCGACGATTTCTTGCAGGTCCAGGGTTTCCATCGTCGTCACGTCGGTCTTCCACAAAAGCAAACAATCGCGGGTTCAACAAAAAAGGGGCTCGGTTAGGAGCCCCGTTTTGTGCGACGCCGGACCCCGGCGTCGCGGCTGCCGCGATCATCGGACACCATGATCGCGACACCCTCAGCCCAGACAACGGGCTTGCTCAGGCAACCTCGGGCATCGGCGATTCAGCGGCGGGCCGCTCGATGCCGACACCCCGAAGGGGCACTTAAGCCGAAGCGGACACCACCGCCTTCACTTGCTTCACGATTGCCGCGAAAGCAGGCTTGTCGGTCACAGCCATATCAGCGAGGACCTTGCGGTCCAGTTCGATCGACGCCTTCTTCAGGCCGTTGATGAATACGCTGTACGTCAGTCCATGCTCACGGGTACCCGCGTTGATACGGGCGATCCACAGTGCGCGGAAGACGCGCTTCTTGTTGCGACGATCGCGATAGGCATATTGCCCAGCGCGCATCACCGCCTGCTTGGCGATACGGTAGACGTTATTGCGACGGCCGCGGTAACCCTTGGCTTGGTCGATAACTTTCTTGTGACGGGCCCGCGCGGTTACCCCACGTTTGACTCGAGGCATATTTCTCTCCTGTGAGTGGTTGGTGGGTTAAGCGAACGGCAACATCGCGCGCACGGAACCGACGTCCGACGCGTGAACACCCGTGCTGCCGCGCAGGTGGCGCTTGTTCTTCGTGGATTTCTTCGTCAGGATGTGGCGCTTGAAGGCTTGACCGCGCTTGACGGTACCGCCCGGACGCACCACGAAGCGCTTCGCAGCACTCTTCTTGGTTTTCATCTTCGGCATTGCTACTCCAGATTTCTATATGCCCGTGGGTGTGCGGCTCAAAGCGCCGCCCTTGTAGGACCCGCGTTCACTTATTGCGACGGTTACCCGCCGCGCTGACGGTTTCGAAAGCGATTGCCACGTCGATCCGCTGACGCGGCGGCTCCTTGCCGCCATGCGATGCCAACCCTGACCGGGCTGGCATCGCGTCCGGACAGCTGCAAGAGCAGCCGTCACGAATTTTCCCGGACTGCCCCGCGCAGGGATTTCATCGCGCGCCGCAGCCCTTCAACATTCCACGCGTACTTACTTCTTTTTCTTCGGCGACAGCACCATCACCATCTGGCGCCCTTCCATCTTCGGCATCTGCTCGACCTGACCGAACTCATCGAGGTCGGTGCGCAGGCGTTCGAGCACGCGCATACCGATTTCCTGGTGGGCCATTTCGCGGCCGCGGAAACGCAACGTGATTTTCGTCTTGTCGCCTTCGTCAAGGAAGCGCACGAGATTGCGCAGCTTGACGTTGTAGTCGCCATCGTCCGTACCCGGGCGGAACTTCACTTCCTTGACCTGGATGACCTTCTGTTTCAGCTTGGCTTCGTGGGCCTTCTTCGACTCGGAATACTTGAACTTGCCGTAGTCCATGAGCCGGCAGACAGGCGGCACGGCTTGCGGGGCAATTTCCACCAAGTCGACATCCGACGCTTCAGACAGGCGGAAGGCCTCGGCCAGCTTCACGATACCGAGGGGCTCGCCCTCGACTCCGACCAGACGCACCTCCGGCGCGGTTATTTCACCGTTGATGCGATGAGCAGACTTATCAGCAGTAGCGATGTTACGTTTCCTCTCAGAATCTGAATATTTTAGCCGCGCTGACCGATGGCTTTACTTGAACAGGCGCAGATCATCGCGCAGGCGTTCAACGAAGGCATCGACTGGCATTGTGCCAAGGTCGACACCGCCACGGGCACGCACGGCTACCGTTTGGGCATCACGCTCTTTGTCGCCGACCACAAGCAGATACGGCACCTTCTGCAGCGTGTGCTCGCGTATTTTATAGCTTATTTTTTCGTTTCGCAAATCGCTCACGACCCTAAGCCCTTGTTTTTTCAATGTTTGCGCAACTGCTTCCGCATATTCTGCTTGGCTCTCCGCAATATTGCAGACCACGGCCTGCACCGGGGCCAGCCACGAGGGCATCGCGCCAGCGAAGTTTTCGATCAGAATCCCGATAAACCGCTCCATCGAACCGACGATCGCACGGTGCAGCATCACGGGCCGGCGGCGCGTATTGTCCTCCGCCACATACTCGGCATCGAGGCGCTCGGGCAGCACGAAATCGAGCTGAAGCGTGCCGCATTGCCAAGAGCGGCCCAGCGCGTCCTTGATGTGGTATTCGATCTTCGGACCGTAGAACGCACCCTCGCCCGGTAATTCTTCCCACTCGACGCCCGATGCTCGCAGCGCATTGCGCAGGCCTTCTTCGGCGCGGTCCCACGTTTCGCTCGAGCCGGCGTGCGGCTCGGGGCGCAGCGAGAGCTTGATGTCGATGTGCGTGAAACCGAAATCCTTGTAGACGCTCATTGCCAGCGCATGAAAGGCGATCGATTCGGCAACGATCTGGTCTTCCGTGCAGAAGATGTGCGCATCGTCCTGCACAAATCCGCGTACGCGCATCAGGCCGTGCAGCGCACCCGACGCTTCGTTGCGATGGCAGGAACCGAACTCCGCGTAACGCAACGGCAGGTCGCGGGACGAGCGCAGGCCGTGGTTGAACACCTGAATATGACCCGGGCAGTTCATCGGCTTGAGCGCATAGTCGCGCTTCTCCGACTCGGTCGTGAACATGTTCTCGCGATAGTGCTGCCAGTGTCCCGAACGCTCCCAGAGCGAGCGGTCCATGATCAGCGGCGTGCGGATCTCCTGATAGCCCGCATCGTCGAGGCGGCGGCGAATGTACTGCTCGATCTGCTGCCAGAGCGTCCAGCCCTTCGCGTGCCAGAACACGAGGCCCGGTGCTTCGTCCTGCAGATGGAACAGATCGAGTTGCCGGCCGAGCTTGCGATGGTCGCGCTTCTCGGCTTCCTCGAGCATCGTCAGATAGGCTTCCTGGTCTTCCTTGCGCGCCCAGGCCGTGCCATAGATGCGCTGGAGCTGTTCGTTCTTCGAGTCGCCGCGCCAGTAGGCACCGGCCACCTTCATCAGCTTGAAGACCTTGAGCTTGCCCGTGCTTGGCACGTGCGGCCCGCGGCACAGGTCGGTAAAGCCACCGTGCGAATAGAGCTTGATCTCATCGCTCGCGGGAATCGAAGCGATGATCTCGGCCTTGTAGTTCTCGCCGATGCTCTTGAAGTAGGCGAGCGCCTCGTCGCGCGAGACGACCTTGCGCGTGACCGGCTCATCCTTCTTCGCGATCTCCTGCATGCGCTTTTCGAGCTTCTCGAGATCTTCGGGCGTGAAGGGGCGGCTGTACGCGATGTCGTAGTAAAAGCCGTTCTCGATCACGGGACCAATCGTCACCTGCGCTTCAGGGAACAGGTCCTTGACCGCGTAGGCAAGCAAGTGCGCCGTCGAGTGCCGGATGATTTCCAGACCGTCGCCGTCCTTGTCGGTCACGATTGCGAGCGAGACGTCATGGTCGATCGTAGTCGACGTATCGACCAGTTCGCCATCGATCTTGCCGGCCAGCGCCGCTTTCGCGAGGCCGGCGCCAATCGACGCGGCGACCTCGGCCACCGTCACCGGGTGGTCGAACGGTCGAACCGAGCCGTCAGGCAAACGCACCGAAATCATTCAATTCTCCGTGCCGCATCGCGGCAGTGATCAAAGCACACACAATAAGGCGAAGGGGTGACAGTCAAACGGCGGAACAACGAACAACAAAAGCATCAGATAAAAAAAATGCGGCCTCGTCTGTCGAGGCCGCATTCTTGTCTTACCGCTCGCGCTACAGAAGCGATCAGCGTAACAGGTCCTCGACTAGCGTCGCTTCCGAGTGGTACCGGTAAACGTTCGCGGTGTCATAACCATGTTTTGCTTATTCCCTGTCTGGCACAAATAAGTTCGAGTGCTGCGTTGGGGTACTGCCGCAGGACGTTCTCACTTCCCACATCAAACCACATCTGCACTGCCGGCCTGCCGTGAAGTTTCTCACGTCACGCCGATGTCGTTGGTAGGCTCGATTGGATTCGAACCAACGACCCCCACCATGTCAAGGTGGTGCTCTAACCAACTGAGCTACGAGCCTGAAGAAGCAGCGATTATATGGAGCTTTAGCGGAGATGGGAAGCCCCTTCTGAGAAAAAAATGCTTCCTTGGGAATGCCTTCCCGCCGCCGCCCCGGCCGGTACCCCTTGCCGCACGCATTCCCGCGTCCCTGTCTACTTGCGCACCGCGCGAACGACGCCCTGGATTTCGCCGAGCAGCGACGTCACGCGCTGCAGCTGTGCGGCGCTCGATACCTCGACCGTGAACTGCATGAACGCCGCGTTGCGCTGGGTCATCGTCTTCACGCCGATCACATTGGTTTTCTCGCGCGAAAACACTTCCGAAATATCGCGCAGGAGCCCCTGGCGGTCGCTCGCCTCGATCGCGAGATTGACTGGATAGACCGATGCCCCCCTGCCCTCCAGCACGTCGTCGGACCATGCCGTATGCAGTACCCGCTCAGGCGCACGCGAGGCGAGCCGCGCGAAGCTCGCGCAGCTGCGCCGGTGGATCGAGACGCCCTTGCCGCGCGTGACGAAACCCACGATCGGATCGGGCGGCGCAGGCCGGCAACACTTCGCCAACTGGGTCAGCAGCGCGCCAACGCCGACGACCAGCACACCGCTCGACGCGCCTTGCGCGACACTCGACTGGCTGCTGCGCTTGGTCGTGATCTCGGGCTCCGGCACGGGCGCGACCACCGGGCCGTGGTCACGCACCGCCTGCTCGACTGCGCGCAGGCTGAACTCTTCCTTGCCGACGACATTGAACAGGTCGTCGGCTGTCTTGAAGCCGAGCTTCGTCGCGAGTTCGTCGAGATTGACCGATGTCTTTCCCTCGCGCTGGAGGGTCTTTTCGACGAGCGCACGACCCGCCGAGATGTGCTCGTTCTGCTCGATCGCGTTGAACCACACGCGCACCTTCTGGCGGGCGCGCGGACTCTGCAAATAGCCGAGCTGGGGGTTGAGCCAGTCGCGCGACGGGCCGCCCTGCTTGATCGAGATGATCTCGACGGTCTGGCCGTTTTCGAGCGGCGTATTGAGCGGCACCATGGCGCCGTTCACACGAGCACCGCGGCAGCGGTGGCCGAGCTCGGTATGCAGGTGATACGCGAAATCGACGGGCGTCGCGCCTTGCGGCAGCGCAACCACGCGCGCCTCCGGGGTCAGCACGTAGATATGGTCGTCGAGCGTCGCCTGCTTGAGCTGGTCCCAGGCGCCCGCACCCTCGGCCTCGCCGCCCGGCGGCGCATCGGAGATATCGTCCTTCCAGGCGAGCAGTTGCCGCAGCCAGGCGATGCGCTCGTCGTATTTGTCCTGCGCGGTGACGGTGCCCGTGTAGGCCTTGGCCCCGGCTTCCTTGTACCGCCAGTGCGCGGCGATGCCGTATTCGGCGAAACGGTGCATCTCCTGCGTGCGGATCTGCACTTCGAACGCCTGCCCGTCGTCGGCGATCACGACCGTATGCAGCGACTTGTAGCCGTTCGGCTTGGGCCGCGAGATATAGTCGTCGAACTCCTTCGGCACCGGCTGCCAGATATTGTGGACGATGCCGAGCACCGCATAGCAATCCTTGACGCTGTCGACGATCACGCGAAACGCGCGCACATCGTAAAGCTCGGAAAAGTCGAGCTCCTTGCCGCGCATCTTTCGCCAGATGCTGTAGATATGCTTGGGGCGCCCCGACACATCGGCGCGGATATCGGCCGCCGCCAGCTCGCGCTCGAGCCGCCCGATCGCGGCTTCGACGAAGGCTTCGCGCTCGGCGCGCTTTTCATCGATCAGCTTCGCAATCTGCTTGTAGGTCGCGGGCTGCTCGAAGCGGAAGGCGAGATCCTCAAGCTCCCACTTGAGTTGCCAGATACCGAGCCGGTTGGCGAGCGGCGCGTAGATCTCGAGCGTTTCGAGGGCGATCTCGGGCGCGGGCGCCGTCTTTGTCGCCGCATGAAAACGCAGGGTCTGCAGGCGCGAAGCGAGCCGGATCAGCACGACGCGAATATCCTGCGCGAACGCGAGCAGCATCTTGCGCAGCGCTTCGACCTGTTCGCGGCGCAGCGTCGCGGCACGCGCCTCCTTCATCCCGTCCTTGGCGATGCGCGCACCGACCCGCAGGCGCAGCAGCTTGCGCACGTCCGCGACGAGGCCCGCGACCTCGTCGCCGAACCGCGCGGCGATCACCTTGTCCGCATCGTCGAGCAGTTCGCCAAACGGGAACAGCAGCGCTGCGATATGCGTGGGCGGATCGACGTTGAGCGTGTCGACGATCCGCGCGGTGCCGATCGCGTGATCGGCCACGGGTTCGCCCGAGTGCATCGTCAGCCCGGCCGCATGCTCGTTCAGGAAGGCGAGCGCATCCTCTAGCAAGATCGGGTCTCCATCCGTTACCGACCTCTGCCGGCCGGTCATGCTCAGTGGGCGCTCAGTCGCGTTGCGCCGCAACGATCACCATCTCCACCCGGCACTTCGGGTTCGCCAGTGGCGCTTCTACCGTCGCGCGCGGCGGCGTGGCGCCCGGCACGACCCAGCTCTCCCACACGCTATTCATGCCTGCGAAATCGGCCATGTCGGCAATGAAGATCTGAGTCGACAGAATCAGGCTCTTGTCGCTGTTCGCCTCGGCCAGCAGGCGGTCGATCGAGGCGAGCACTTCCCGCGTCTGGCCGACGATGTCGAGATCCGGCGTGTCGGCGATCTGGCCCGCCAGATAGACCGTACCATTATGGACGGCAATTTCAGAAAGACGCGGGCCGACATGGAAACGCTGGATAGCCATTTTGGGTGTTCCGTGGAATACGTGCTTGAAATCGAAGGGAAAAGGACACGCGACGAAGTCGCTCGCTCATGCGAGTCGACAGTGTGGCGGGCCGCGCCAGTCGGCTGGACGGCCGATGCCGCAGCCTCCATAGGCGATATTTTGACATCCTCCCCTATTTGAAGGAAGAGGACCTTACCTCGCCGGCCTGAGGGCCGAGGTTTCTCGGAGACACGGATGACTCAGCCTGCTAGCGGCCGAGAAAGAACGTGCGTGCGACCTGGACCTGGGCCGGGTCGACGAAGGTCGGCGCATGGCCGACGCCGGGGATTTCGACGCTCGATGCATGGCGCGCGCGTTCGACCATTTCCGCAGTCGTTTCGCGCGACAGCAAATCGGAGCGCTCGCCCCGCACCACGAGCAGGGGCCCGTCGAACACCGCGAGGCCATGCCAAAGCGTCGCCTCACCCGCGGCCGCCTGTTCGGGCGTGATGCTATGGAACGGCTCTGCAATGCGCGGATCGTAGCGTAGCGTCCAGCCGCCGTCCTGCTCGCGCAGCAGCGGTTCGGACAGGGCACGCCACTGCTCGGGCGTATGTGGTCCGAACGACTGCGAGATCTGCCACAGGTAGTCGACCGCCTGCTGCTGCGAATCGAAGCGGACCGGCTGCCCAAGATACTCGCCGATACGCTGGAGCGCGTCGGCCTCGATGCGGGGGCCGACGTCGTTGACGAGCATCTTCCTGACCGGCGTATCGGGCAGACCGGCAAGAGCCATGCCGATCAGGCCACCCATCGACGTACCGAACCAGTCGACTTTCTCGACATTGAGCCGCGCGATCAGCGTAACCATGTCGGACACGTATTGCAGCACGCCATAGTAACGCGGATCGGCCAGGCGCCCCGAGCGCCCACGGCCGACCACGTCGGGGCATACGACGCGATAGTCGCGCGCAAGCGCCTGGGCCAGCACGTCGAAGTCGCGGCCGCTACGGGTGAGGCCATGCACGCACAGCAGCACGTTCGGATTGGCCGGTTCGCCCCATTCCGTGTAAGCCATCCGGTGCAAGCCCGCGGGGCTTGCGCACTGGACGCTGCGCGCGCGCGGCTGCAGGCTGGCCTCGCCTGTCATGCAACGAGCGCGCTGACGTCGAGCGGCGCACCGGTTTTCGCAACGATCTCTTCCACCGTGACACCCGGTGCGAGCTCGACGAGCTTGAGGCCGTCGCCGGTCACATCGATCACGCCGAGGTCCGTGATGATCACATCGACCACGCCCACACCGGTCAGCGGCAGGTTGCACTGATCGAGGATCTTGTGCTGGTCGCCCTTCGCGACATGTTCCATCAGCACGACGACACGCTTGACGCCCGCGACGAGGTCCATCGCGCCGCCCATCCCCTTGATCATCTTGCCGGGGATCATCCAGTTCGCGAGGTCGCCCTTCGCGCTGACCTGCATCGCGCCGAGAATCGCCAGGTTGATGTGGCCGCCGCGGATCATCGCGAAGGAATCGGCCGATGAGAAGATCGACGAGCCCGGCAGCGTCGTGACGGTCTGCTTGCCGGCATTGATCAGATCTGCGTCGACTTCGTCATCGTAGGGCGAGGGGCCGATGCCGAGCAAACCGTTTTCCGATTGCAGCCAGACTTCGACGCCGTTCGGCACGTGGTTCGCGACAAGCGTCGGCAGGCCGATGCCCAGATTCACATAGAAGCCGTCCTGCAGTTCCCGAGCGGCGCGTGCCGCCATTTGATTGCGATCCCAGGCCATCTTCAAACTCCTTCTCGTGCGCGGACGATGCGTTGCTCGATCCGCTTTTCTGGATTGGCGTTCAGCACGAGGCGCTGGACGAAAATACCCGGTGTGTGGATCGCATCGGGATCGAGGCTGCCGGTTTCGACGATCTCCTCGACCTCGGCGACCGTCACGCGTCCGGCCATCGCGCACAGCGGATTGAAATTGCGCGCGGTGCGCCGGAAGATCAGGTTGCCGGCCTTGTCGGCCTTCCATGCCTTGACCAGCGCGACGTCGGCCGTCAGGGAACGTTCCATCACATAGGACTCGCCCTCGAACTCGCGCGTTTCCTTGCCGTCGGCCACGATCGTGCCGAAGCCGGTACGCGTGAAGAAGGCCGGAATGCCCGAGCCGCCCGCACGCAGCTTTTCCGCCAGCGTGCCTTGAGGGGTGAATTCGAGCTCGAGTTCGCCCGCGAGATACTGGCGCTCGAACTCCTTGTTTTCGCCGACGTAGGAAGAAATCATCTTCTTGATCTGACGGGTTTCGAGCAGCAGGCCGAGACCGAAGCCGTCAACACCCGCGTTGTTCGAAATGCAGGTGATGTTCTTCACGCCGGTGTCGCGCAACGCGGCGATCAGCGCCTCGGGAATCCCGCACAGACCGAAGCCGCCGACGGCAAACACCTGGCCATCCTTGACGACATCCTCCAGCGCCTTGGCGGCGCTCGGATATACCTTGTTCATCGTTCGTCCCTACTTGTGCTTTTGAATGAGGCAAGCCGGACCCGGGGTCGCGGCACCGAGCGCCAGATTACGCTGCTCACGGACTACGGCACAATACGCAAAACTACATACCCGCCGGGCCTTCGCCCTCGGGCCACCGGAGTTGCGCGCCGCGAGACGCCACAACGCGCCGCGCGGGCCCCGGATTTGCGCAAAAAACGAGCCGATGCCCGCACTAGACTATCAAACCGCGTTTCAACTCGCCCCGGTCGGGCTCGTGATCTCGCGCGACCGCATCATCGAAGACTGCAATGACCGCGCGATGTCGATCTTCGGCATGCGGCGCGAGCAGATGATTGGCCAGTCTTTCGCCATCATCTATCCGTCCCCCGACGAGTTCGAACGTATCGGCCGGCGCATTGCGACGGTGATGCAGGCAAGCGATGTGTATTCGGACGACCGCATCATGAAGCGCGCGGACGGCGAGCTTTTCTGGTGCCACGTGACCGGCCGCGCGCTCGACCGACTGCATCCGCACGCAAACGGGGTGTGGACGTTCGAGGATCTCAGCAGCACGCGGCGCGTCGCCGTCCAGTTGACGCCGCGCGAGCGCGAGATCGCCGCGCAGCTGCTGAGCGGACAGACCAGCAAGCAGATCGGAAGGATCCTTTCGATCAGCCCGCGCACGGTCGACGTCTATCGCGCACGGCTGATGAAGAAATACGAGACGAGCAATGCGACGGAATTGCTTCAACGTTTGATCGGGAGCTGAGGCGGCCCCGCCCTCCCCATCCTCGTGCTCGTACGCTTACTCTTACACCGCGAATTTTAGGAGGCCCCGAATCCATCGTCGGCCGAAATCACCGAGCCGTTGATGAACTGCGAGTCATCGGAAGCCAGCAGAAGCAGCAGGCCGTCGAGGTCCTCGGGCTTGCCGACGCGGTGGCGCGGCAGCATCGCCACCAGCTTCTTGCCGTGCGCGGTGCTCCAGTGGTGATGATTGATTTCCGTATCGATATAGCCCGGGCAAATCGCATTGACATTGATCCCGTGCCGGCCCCATTCGAGCGCCATCGACTTCGTCATGTGCACGACGGCCGCCTTGCTCATGGCATAGATGCCGATCTGCGGCAGCACGCGCAGGCCCGCGACCGAGGCGACATTGATGATCCGATAGCAGGGCTGACCGTTCGGCTTGCCGCGCATGACCATCCGCTTGGCCACCTCCTGCGCGACGAAGAATGCGCCGCGCGTGTTCGTGTCGAACACGAATTCATAGTCGTCCGGCGTGACGTCGAGCAGCTTCTGCGTTGTCGAGACGCCCGAGTTGTTGACGAGGATGTCGATCGACCCCGCTTCGGTTTCCGCATGGGCGATCGCTGACCGGATGCTCGAATAGTCAGTCACGTCGAGCGCGACCATATGTGCGGCGCCGCCCTTGGCCTCGATCTCCGCGCGTAGTTCCTTGAGCCGTTCGACGCGCCGGCTCGCGAGTACGACCTTCGCGCCCGCATCCGACAGGACATGCGCAAAGCGCTTACCCAAGCCGCTCGAAGCGCCTGTCACCAGCGCGACCTTCCCCTCCAGATTGATCGAGCGACCCATGTGCCCTCCCTTGTTCCTGTGGCCGGTCCGTATGACCCCTACGTACGACGCATGCATGCATGCTAGCCTTGCGCCCCGTCAAGTCCGGCACACTGGCGAGACCGCAGCGTAACGCGCCTTGCGTCCGGGCGCACGCCGATTGTAAGCATCGGCAAAAATAGAACGATCGTGCTAGTCGCGGTATCATCGGTTGCGAGACCTTATCGCTTTCCCCGACAATACGGCCCGAAGGCGAATATTCTAAACGGCAGAGGAGCCCATGACCCCCACCAGCCTGATTGAGCAGTTCGGACCCCGCGAGTCGATGGAATATGACGTCGTGATCGTCGGCGGCGGGCCGGCCGGACTGGCGGCCGCGATCCGCCTGAAGCAGCTGGCCGCGAGCAACGGCGCCGAGCTTAACGTCTGCGTGCTCGAAAAAGGTTCGGAAGTCGGCGCGCATATCCTTTCCGGCGCCGTCATGGACCCGCGCGCCCTGACCGAACTGCTGCCGGACTGGAAGGCACAGGGCGCACCGTTGAACGTCGAGGTCACCGAAGACCGGTTCATGTTCCTGACGAAGGACGGCGCACGCAGCCTGCCCGAATGGGCCCTGCCGGACAGTCTCAAGAACCACGGCAACTACGTGATCAGCCTCGCGAACGTCGTGCGCTGGCTCGGCCAGCAGGCCGAAGCGCTCGGTGTCGAGATCTTCCCGGGCTTCCCGGCGGCCGAGATTCTCTACAACGACGACGGATCGGTCAAAGGCGTCGTCACCGGCAATATGGGACTGGGCCGCGACGGTGAGCCCACCGATCATTTCCAGCTCGGCATGGAGCTGCATGCGAAGTACACCCTGTTTTGCGAAGGCGCGCGCGGCCATCTGGGCCGTCAGCTCGGCGAGCGCTTCAAGCTCGGCAAGGATGCCGACCCACAGGTCTTCGGCCTCGGCATCAAGGAGCTCTGGGAGATCGACCCGGCCAAACACAAGCCCGGTCTCGTGATGCATACCGCGGGCTGGCCTCTCGAAAACGACACCTACGGCGGCTCCTTCCTCTATCACCTGGACAACAACCAGGTGATCGTCGGCTTCGTGGTCGGACTCGGGTATCAGAACCCCTATCTATCGCCGTTCGAAGAGTTCCAGCGCTACAAGACGCACCCTGCGATCCGGACGTTTCTCGAAGGCGGCAAGCGCGTGTCCTATGGCGCACGTGCCATCACGGCGGGCGGACTGACTTCATTGCCGAAGCTCGTGTTCCCGGGCGGCGCGATCGTCGGCGACGACGCGGGTTTTCTCAACGTGTCCCGCATCAAGGGCAGTCATGCGGCGATCAAGACGGGCATGCTCGCCGCTGAAGCCGCATTCGAAGCGGTGCGGGCCGGACGTCAGCACGACGAACTCAGCGCCTATCCCGAGTCATTCAGGCAGTCGTGGCTGTATGAAGAACTCCACCGTTCGCGCAATTTCAAGCAGTGGGCAAGCAAGGGACTTTGGCTCGGCACGCTGATGAACGGGATCGAGCAAAAGCTGTTCGGCGGCAAGGTGCCCTGGACACTGCATCACCAGCATGCGGATCACGAGACGCTGAAGCCGGCCTCGCAATTCAAGCCGATCAGCTATCCGAAGCCCGACAACCAGCTCACGTTCGACCGGCTGACCTCGGTATTCATTTCGAACACCAATCATGAGGAAAACCAGCCGGCCCACCTCACGCTCAAGAATGCGAGCGTGCCTGTCGAGGTGAACCTTGCCGAGTATGCGGGTCCCGAGCAGCGCTATTGCCCGGCGGGGGTCTATGAGTTCGTCGGCCAGGACGAGGGAACGCCGCGCCTGCAGATCAACGCGCAGAACTGCGTGCACTGCAAGACCTGCGACATCAAGGATCCGACCCAGAATATCGTCTGGGTGACACCTGAGGGCGGTGGCGGGCCGAACTACCCGAATATGTGACCTGTCGCCCCGGCAAGCTTTATTTCTGCGTCGTCAGGCCGCCTTGCGAGGCCTCGGACGCGGGAATCGCCGGCGTCGACACCTGCACGTCGCCGCATTGGGCGCGGTGGCGCAAGGCATGATCGATCAGCACGACCGCGAGCAGCGCTTCGGCGATCGGGGTCGCGCGAATGCCGACACAGGGATCGTGACGCCCGAAGGTCTCCACGACGGCCGCCTCGCCGGCCTTGTCGATCGAACGGCGCGGCGTGCGGATGCTCGACGTCGGTTTGATCGCAATCGACACCGTGACGTCCTGCCCCGTCGAGATGCCGCCGAGCACGCCACCCGCGTGATTGCCGACGAAACCGTTCGGCGTGAGTTCGTCGCCGTGGAACGAACCGCGTTGCCGGACGCTGCCGAACCCCGCGCCGATCTCGACGCCCTTGACCGCATTGAGGCCCATCATTGCATGCGCGATATCGGCGTCGAGCCGGTCGAACAGGGGCTCGCCGAACCCGACGGGCACGCCGCTCGCGACGACATTGATGCGCGCGCCGATCGAATCACCCTCCTTGCGCAGCGCATCCATGTAGGCCTCGAGTTCCGGCACGATCGCCTGGTTCGGCGCAAAGAACGGGTTCTCGCTCACATGGGCTGCATCGACGAAGGGAATGTCGATCTCGCCGAGCGCGGCCATATAGCCATGGATTTGCACGCCGTACTTCTCGGCCAGCCATTTCTTGGCGACCGCGCCGGCAGCCACCACGGGCGCGGTCAGCCGGGCCGAAGAACGGCCGCCGCCGCGGTAGTCGCGCACTCCGTATTTGTGCCAGTACGTGTAGTCCGCGTGACCCGGCCGAAAGGTCTGCGCGATATTGCCGTAGTCCTTGCTGCGCTGGTCGGTATTGCGGATCAGCAAGGCGATCGGCGTGCCGGTGGTCACGCCTTCAAACACACCCGACAGGATTTCGACCTGATCCGCTTCCTGACGCTGGGTCACGTGACGCGAGGTGCCCGGCTTGCGGCGGTCGAGATCGTGCTGGATATCGGCTTCGCTGAGCGACATGCCCGGCGGGCAGCCGTCGATCACGCACCCGATCGCGGGACCGTGGGATTCGCCGAAAGTCGTCACTGCGAAGAGCGTACCGAGGGTATTGCCGGACATGCGGAAAGCCTTGTCGAAAGATGAATGCCGAGCGCGAATTATAAACGGCCGTGGCCCTACCCTCGAAGGGCGTGGACACGGCCGTGCGGACTGGCACTGCTCACGGACGCCTTATGAAGCCCGGACAAGGCCGTCATCGGTGACCGGCGAGGTCCGGCAGACGCCCAAAAAGCTCGCGGACGCGCTCAGTTGCGCACCGGTTCCTGCTCCTCGGGCCAGTCGCGGATATAGGCCTTGAGCATCCGGTTTTCGAAACCCTGCTCTTCGACGACGGCCTTGGCGACGTCGTAGAACGAGATCACACCCATCAGCGTGTTCTTTTCGACCACCGGTAGATAGCGCGCATGCCTTTCGAGCATCATGCGCCGGATTTCATTGACGTCTGTCTCCGGCGTGCAGGTGATCGGATGGTCATCCATCACCTTACGAATCTGCGTGGTGCCGAGCGTTCCGCCCAATTCGCGCAGCGTCAGGATGATTTCGCGAAACGTGAGCATGCCCACGAGTTCGCCGAACTCCATCACGACGAGCGAGCCGATATCGTGCGAGGCCATGGTCGTGGCGGCCTCGGCGAGCAGTGTGTCGGGCGTCACCGTGAACAGCGTGCTGCCCTTGAGCTTCAAAATATCACTGACTTTCATCGTCGTCTCCGCTTTTGATCGACCGGGCTACGCACCCGTGCCGGCCTGCGCCGGAAGGTATTCAACATGGTTCGATGCTAGCGGAAAGACCCTCAAAAGGAAAGGCAAGCCGCACGTCGAGAAGGCCATGGCGCAAGGCCTCCAGCCTATTTTACTGGTGCGTCGCAGCAATTGTCGCGCATGCCGTGCGCCGGGTTACGATCTGCGCTGGCACGTTCCCGCATGCCCCAGGTAACAAGGAGGACAGCATCCTATGGCCGGGCCCCGCTTCGACACCCTCACACTGCACGCCGGCGCGGCGACCGACCCCGCCACCGGCGCGCGCGCTACGCCGATCTATCAGACGACCTCATTCGTATTTCGCGACAGCGACCACGCTGCGTCCCTGTTCAATATGGAACGCGCCGGGCATGTCTATTCGCGGATCTCGAATCCGACCGTCGCGGTGCTCGAGGAGCGTGTCGCCGCGCTCGAGAATGGCGCGGGCGCGATTGCCACGGCGAGCGGCCAGGCTGCCCTCCATCTCGCAATCGTCACACTCATGGGCGCCGGCGCGCATATCGTCGCCTCGTCGGCGCTTTACGGTGGCTCGCACAATCTGCTGCACTACACCTTGCGGCGTTTCGGCATCGAGACATCGTTCGTCAATCCGCGCGAGCTCGACGCGTGGCGTGCGGCGATCCGTCCCGAGACGCGCCTGCTGTTCGGCGAAACGCTCGGCAATCCGGGGCTCGACGTGCTCGATATACCGCGCGTCTCGGCGCTCGCGCATGAACACCGAATTCCCTTGCTCGTCGATTCGACCTTCACGACGCCGTATCTGATGCAGCCGTTCGCGCTCGGGGCTGACTTCGTTTACCACTCCGCGACGAAGTTTCTCGGCGGTCACGGCACGACGATCGGCGGCGTACTGGTCGACGGCGGCACTTTCGACTTCACGCGCTCGGGCCGCTTTCCCGAAATGACTGAGCCTTACGACGGTTTCCACGGCATGGTGTTCTCCGAAGAAAGCACGGTCGCGCCATTCCTACTGCGCGCACGTCGCGAGGGGCTTCGTGACTTCGGCGCATGCATGCATCCCCAAGCCGCATGGCAGTTGCTCCAGGGCATTGAAACCCTGCCGTTGCGCATGGCTCGTCATGTCGAAAACACGCGCCGCATCGTTGAGTTCCTCGTCGCGCATCCCCTCGTCGCTTCGGTCGCCTACCCGGAACTGCCTGGGCATCCCGATCACAAGCTCGCGCAGGCATTGCTGCCGCGCGGTTGCGGCGCCGTGTTCAGCTTCGACCTGCGCGGCGACCGGGCAATGGGTGCGCGATTCATCGAGGCACTTCAGTTGTTCTCTCATCTGGCGAACGTCGGCGACGCGCGTTCTCTCGTGATCCATCCGGCGTCGACAACGCATTTCCGGATGGACCGCGACGCGCTCGCCGCCGCGGGCATCGGCGAGGGCACGGTCAGGTTGTCGATCGGGCTCGAAGATCCGCTCGACCTGATCGACGACCTCAAGCGCGCACTGAAGGCGGCGGGCACGCCCCCCGACGCGCGAGGCGCACGATGAACATCACCATGAATGCATCCGGCGCCGAAACTATCGCCCCCGGCTCCGCCAATGGCATCGGCACCGGCGATGTCACTGGCACTCGCACTGGCACTGGCACCGGCACCGGCATTGGCATTGGCACAGGCTCTGGCTCTGGCTCTGGCTCTGGCTCTGGCTCTGGCACGGACGATGGCGCCGACACGCGCATCGTGACAACCGAACCCGCCCGACCGACGGCCTACGTCTACACGGGCGGCAAACCGTTCGATCCGGCCCTGCCAAGCGTCGTGCTGATCCATGGCGCCCAGCACGACCATAGCGTGTGGGCATTGCAGTCGCGCTACCTCGCCCACCACGGCCTGAATGTCCTCGCGGTCGACCTGCCGGGCCACCATCGCAGCGAAGGACCGCCTTTGACATCGGTCCGCTCGATGGCCGACTGGCTGCACCGACTACTCGACACGCTCGCCATCGAACACGCCTTGCTCGCGGGCCACAGCATGGGCTCGCTCGTCGCGCTCGAAGCCGCGGCGATGCGACCCGCGCGCACCAGCGGTCTCGTCCTGTTCGCCACCGCGATCCCGATGCGCGTATCCGATGCCTTGCTCGACGCCGCTGCCAAGCGCGAACCCGAAGCGATCGACATGGTGAACCAGTGGTCGCACAGCACGCTCGCCGCCAAGCCGTCCTGCCCCGCTCCCGGCTTCTGGCTGCAAGGAATGAACCAGCGCCTCATGCAGCGGGTGTCGGCCTGCTCCGACGCCCCCGTTTTTTCGATCGACTTCACCGCCTGCAATCAATACGAGAACGGCCTGCAAGCCGCGGCCGCGATCCGCTGCCCAGCGCGCATCGTCGCCGGCCGCCGCGACGTGATGACGCCCGCCAACCGCCTGCGCGCGTTGACCACCGCACTCGAATCGACCGGCATGCCGGTCGACACCGTGACGCTCGACTGCGGCCACGCCATGCTCGCCGAACAGCCCGAAGGCTGCCTCGATGCGCTTTACAGCTTCGCCTGCCGGCACGTGCTGCAACCGTCTTGAAGCAATCGTAAGGCAATGCGCGGGAAGTCGCGATTCGGCCAAACGGCCGACTTGTCAGTCGGGGTCGACAGGAACAAAATGAAGTGGCTGCTGATCGTGCGCGCAAAAATGACGGTCGCATGACACGATGTCACGTGTCGCGCGATCGCCCGCATCGGGCAGCGAAAAGGAGCGAACCATGCAACCCACTCTGCAAAGCGATCATTTCGCAAGCTTCGGCGAGTTCTATCCTTACTACCTGAGCGAGCACCGCAACATGACCTGTCGACGGCTGCATTTCATCGGCTCGCTCGGTGTCATCGGCTTCGTGGCGCTCGCGTTCGCGACCGCCGACTGGCCATGGCTGATTGCGGCGGTGGTTTGCGGATACGCCTTCGCATGGGTCGGCCATTTCTTCTTCGAACACAACCGGCCCGCGACATTCAAGCACCCGCTCTATAGCCTGATGGGAGACTGGGTGATGTTCAAGGATATCTGCACGGGGCGCATTTCGTTGTAGGTCTACATCCCGAGTGCACCGCTGGCCTGCCCCCCGGGGTCGTCACTTGACCCCGGCACCCGTTCCGACATCCCGACCTGGCCCGGACCGCCCCGGTGCTGGCGACGGGCAAACGCTAGGCCGTCCCCAACACCACGTCTTCCGCCTCATCCGTCGCCGTCCCGTGCAGGCCGCCGAGCACTTCGGCGAGCGAAACATCGAGGCGCCGCGCATCGAGCGCCGACAGCAGCACGTCCCCTTCGAACATCGTCGTCGACAACGTGACCTGATATTCGAGTTCCTTACGGTTGATCACAAACGCGTTGAACACCGCGAGCAAATCGATCCTGCGAGGATTGACAATCAGGATCCAGCGCTCCGAATGCTGGAACGGGTCGAGCTTGGCGATCCAGCCGTGCTCCTCGAGTACACCGAGCAGGCGTGTGGTGGTCTCGAGATCGCGTCGCGCGAGGCGCGACAGTTCAAGTAGACGATAGCCCGGCATGCCCTCCTCGCGCGCCTGGTTCAGCAGCGCGAGCAGGTCGAGCGCGTCGAGCAGGTCGCTGCCCGGAAACCGTGGCCGGTGAAACTGGCCGATGCGAATCGCCGGCAACGCCGAGGCCAGCATCGCGCCGACCAGGGTGACGAACCAGCTCAGGTACACCCAGAACAAGAATATCGGCACCGCCGCGAACGCCCCGTAAACAACCGTGTAGTTCGGCATATGCCGGATGTAGAGCCCGAATACGCGCTTGGCCGTTTCAAATCCAATCGCCGCGACCAATCCGCCGACGGCCGCGTCGCGCCATTCGACTTTGCAATTCGGCATATAGACATACATCAGCGTGAACGCGAAGGCCGTCAACGGCACGGCAGCGGCGGTCACCGCCCAGTCCAGCGCGGCAGGGACCCCACTGCCCGAGAACACCATAGAGCGGCTGATCACATACGACGACGCAGACAGACTCACCCCGAACAACAGGGGCCCCAGCGTGATGATCGACCAGTAGACGAGCACACGCTGAGCGAGCGGCCGTGACTTCGGCACGCGCCAGATCAGGTTGAAAGCGGCCTCGATTGTCATCAACGTGACGACACCGGTGACACAAAGCAGGAACAGCCCGACGGTCGTGAGGCTCTTCGCTTTCGAGGCGAACATGTCGAGATATCTGAATATCTGGTTGTTGAATTGCGGCGGCATCAGGTGATCCGCCAGGAAACTCTGCAGGGAGTTCTGGAACTGCGCGAACATCGGAAACGCCGTGAACAGTGCGAACGCGACGGTCAGCAAGGGCACGAGCGCAAGCACCGTCGTAAATGTCAGGCTGCCGGCCACCTGCTGGATGCGCGCTTCCCGGCTGCGCCTCGCCACAAAGCTGGCCAGTCTCTTCAGTGAATCGGTATCGGTCAGGGTCGTACGCACGGCCGCCTCCAGGGTGGCCCCTATAATACCTTTCCACTGCAAAATTCCTCATGATCGACATTCTGGTTTTGTACTACAGCCGCTACGGCGCCACCCGCGAGCTCGCACTCGCGCTCGCGCGCGGCGTCGACAGCGTCCCGGGCGCCCAGGCGCGCATCCGTACCGTTCCCGCCGTTTCCACTGTCTGCGAGGCGACCCAGCCCGAGATTCCCGCCGATGGTCCGCCCTATGCGGAATTGCGCGACCTCGAGGAATGCGAGGGTCTCGCACTCGGTTCGCCGACCCGGTTCGGCAATATGGCCGCCTCGCTCAAGTACTTTCTCGACGGCACCTCGACGCAATGGTTGTCCGGTGCGCTCACGGGCAAGCCGGCCTGCGTGTTCACCTCGACCTCGAGCCTGCACGGCGGGCAGGAGACGACCCTGCTCTCGATGATGCTGCCGCTGCTCCATCACGGCATGCTCGTGCTCGGCATCCCCTACTCCGAACCCTTGCTGACGACCACGCAAACCGGCGGCTCGCCCTACGGCGCGACCCACTTCACGCGCGCGGGCGGCCAGGCCGATGCGCCGCTCGCCGAGGAAGAAAGGACACTCGCGGCCGCGCTCGGCGCGCGGCTCGCGCGCTCGGCACTCGCCCTCAAGGCCGCGCGGCCCGGTGACGCGCTCAAGTGACACGCTCAGGTGACACAATGACTCCCAACCCGACCAATACCCTCGCCAGTTTCACCCTCTACCGCACGGCCCGCATGGCCCTGATCGTACTGATCGTGCTGTGCTTCGCCTGGGAAGCCTGGCTCGCACCGCTGCGTCCGGGCGGCTCGCTGCTCGTGCTCAAGATCGTGCCGCTGTTGTTGCCGCTCTACGGCGTCATGCGGCGCAGTCTGTACACATTGCAATGGTCGAGCATGCTGGTGCTGGCCTATTTCACTGAAGGCGTCGTACGCGGCTGGAGCGACCCCGCGCCAATCGCCTCGCTCGCCTGGAGCGAAGCGGCGCTGTCGCTGATCTACTTCGTCTGCGCCATCTGGTATGTCAAGCCCTTCAAGCAGGAAGCAAAGCGCCGCGCCGCGCTCGAACAAGAAGCAGAAACAGATCAGTAGCGACAGGAGCCCGAATTGAACCCGCCCACCGATTCCCGCACCGGCCATCCGGACTCTTCCGATGGCTCGAACCTTTCGGATCTTTCCGATCGCGCCGCGGTCCCCTCCCGTTCAAATCCGGCTGACCCGTTCGTCGCCGAGTGCATCGCCGCGCTGGGCGCCTCGAATGTGCTGATCACGGCGACCGACATGGCCAGCTATCTGACGGACTGGCGCAAACGCTATATCGGGCAGGCCCGTGCGGTCCTGCGTCCGGGCAGCACCGAGGAGGTCGCCGAGGCAGTCCGGATCGCTGCGCGGCACGACGTCGCACTGGTCCCGCAAGGTGGCAACACGGGCCTCTCGGGCGGTGCGACGCCCGACGAAAGCGGCACACAGGCGGTGCTGTCACTCGGCCGTCTGCGCGCGGTGCGGTCGATCGATCCGGCCAACAACACGATCACGGTGGAAGCGGGTTGCATACTCGCCGAAGTACAAGACGCCGCGCGCGCGGCAGGCCGTCTGTTCCCGCTCAGCCTCGCGGCCGAAGGCAGCTGCACGATCGGCGGGAATCTCGCGACCAATGCGGGCGGCACCGCTGTGCTTTGCTACGGAACCACGCGCGAACTCTGCCTGGGCCTCGAGGTTGTCACGCCGGCCGGCGAGATCTGGAACGGTCTGCGCGGACTGCGCAAGGACAACACAGGCTATGATCTGCGCGACCTCTTCATCGGCGCTGAAGGCACGCTCGGCGTGATTACCGCCGCCGTCATGAAACTGTATCCGCAGCCCGCCGCGCAGGTCACGGCGCTCGCCGCGGTCAGCTCGCCGCACGCCGCACTCAAGTTGCTCGAACTCGCACAAGGCGCGGCCGGTCCGCTGCTCACGGGTTTCGAACTCATGTCGGATTTCTGCCTCGAGTTGGTCAGACGGCATTTCCCACAGATGCGTTATCCCTTCGCCCAACGTTATCCGCAGGTCGTACTCCTCGAACTGTCAGACAACGAGAGCGAAGCGCATGCGCGCGGCCTGTTCGAAGGCATGATGGAAACCGCCTTCGACGACGGCCTCGTGCTCGACGCGGTCGTCGCCGAAAGCCTGACCGCCTCGCGCGCGTTCTGGGATCTGCGCGAGCACATTCCGCTCGCGCAGGCCGAGGAGGGGTTGAACATCAAGCACGATATCGCCGTACCGATTTCGCGGATCGGCCACTTCATCGACTATACCGACGCGCTCATCGCCGCCGCCGCCCCGGGCGCGCGTATGGTGGTGTTCGGGCATCTCGGCGACGGCAATCTCCACTACAACGTGCAGACGCCCGAAGGCGGCGATGCGCGCGCCTTTCTGAATCGCTATCAGGAACAGCTGAACCGACTCGTCTACGATAGCGTCGTCGCTCACCACGGCAGCATCAGTGCCGAACATGGACTCGGACGTCTCAAGATCGAGGACAACGCGCGCACCAAGTCCGCCGTGGAACTCGGCCTGATGCGCACACTCAAGCAGGCACTCGATCCGCACGGACGCATGAACCCGGGCAAGGTCATCGGCGGTGTCCGATAAGCATCGGTGACATTGAAGGCGCAATACGCGCTTTCGTGTGCCGCGCGCTTGCGCTACGCTTGATCTGGAATGTGGACGGGATTCCGAGGTGAGCGATGTGCGGCCGAATTGCGCAGTATCGAGATGCACGCGATTATGCACGCGCCATCGGCTTCGCGAGCCCCGTGCTGATGTTCGATCCCGCGGACCGGCGGCCCGGCTTCAATCTCGCGCCGGGCGCGCATCCGCTCGTGATGTTCCCCGACCAGACGATTCGCACGATCCGCTGGGGCTACCGCCCGGCCTGGGCGACACGCCAGCATCTGCCGCAGGCGATCAACGCGCGCAGCGACAGCGCGGCGGCATCGGGTTACTTCCGTGAGCTGTGGCGGTACGGGCGCGTGATCGTGCCGGCCGACGGCTGGTATGAATGGCGTACGGAATCGACTGTCGCCCAGCCCTATTACATCTACCGGCACTCCCGGTTTCCCATGCTGCTCGCGGGTTTGTCGAGCGTCCGGGATGCGCTCGAGCACCAGCCGGGCGACGGCTGCGTCATCGTAACCGTTGCGCGTAGCGGCGGCCTTGTCGATGTCCACGCGCACCGCCCGCTGGTGTTCGATGACGATACGGCGCGACGCTGGCTCGACACCTCGCTCGGCGCAGCCGAGTTGAACGTCCTCGCCCTGCAGGCCTCCTCGGAGCGTAACGATCTCGCGTTTCACCGCGTGAGCCAGGACGTCAATCGCGTGGCCCATGACGAAGCCGGCCTGATCGAGACAATCGACTGAGGGTTTGAATCCCGCCGGCAAGCCCCCGCGCCGCAATATCGCCACACTGCACCGCACCGCAACGTCACATCGAAAAGTCGGCTTCCTGAGACTTCCCTTCAACTGCGCGCAGGGCGATACTCGCGCATGAAAAAAAATCTGACCGGCGCTGCCAAGCCGGCCGAATGGCCGGTAAACCCGAATGCGCCCACGACACCCACGGTGGCGAATCCCGACACGTCAGCGCCTCGGCACGGCATGGCGACGGGCCGGCGCATTATCGGCAGCGGCGGCAGCGGTGATAGCGGCAGTCTCGATGAACCCATTGTGACGGCCTCGCCGCGCAAGCCGGCGCGCCGCCGACCGAGCGGACGCGTGACGATCGCCGACGTCGCGCTGCGTGCGAAGGTCAGCCCGATGACCGTCTCGCGCGCACTCAAAAGCCCTTCCCAGGTCCTGCCCGAAGCGCGTACGCGGGTCGAGGCGGCGGTGGCCGCACTCGGGTATGTGCCGAGCCACGCGGCGCGCACCCTCGCCTCGTCGCGTTCACGTGTGGTCGGCGTGCTGGTGCCCTCGCTGTCCAATGCGGTGTTTGTCGAAACCCTCGCGGGCATCCAGGATTGTCTGGGCCCGGCCGGCTACCAGTTTCTCATCGGCAATACGAACTATTCGCCGGTCACCCAGACCGAGTTGCTCTCGACCTACCTCACGCATGCCCCGGACGGCTTCCTCGTCACGGGAATCGACGAGTCGGAAACGATCCGGCAGCGGCTTTCGGCCGCGCGGGTGCCCGTGGTCCATATGTACGATCTGAGCCAGACTCCCGGCGAATGGTCGGTGGGCTTTTCGCAGCAGATGGCCGGCTTCGCCATCACGAACTATCTGCTCGAACGCGGCTACCGGCGGCCCGGCTTTGTCGCAGCCCAACTCGACCCACGCACGATGCAGCGCCGTGCGGGTTTTCGTCGCGCGTTGCGCGAAGCGGGGTTCGACTGCGATCTCGAAGTGCTGACGAGTGAGCCGTCGAATGTTGGGCTTGGTTCGAAGTTGCTGATCCAGATGCTTGAGCGGGCACCCGATTGCGATGCGATCTTCTGCTGCAACGACGACCTTGCGCTCGGAGCGCTGTTCGAGTGCCAGCGGCGCGGGATCCGCGTACCCGACGACATCGCGATTGCGGGTTTCAACGACCTGCCCTCGTCAGCCTGGTCAACCCCGTCGATCACGACAATCACCACGCCGCGTTACGAAATTGGCTTTCAGGCCGCCCAGCTTCTACTCCAGATCCTCAACGGCGAAACACCGAAAAAAAGCCGGATCGACGTCGGCTTCACCTTGACCCGACGGGAAAGCACCTAGCGCGCGAGGTCCGGACGAATGCGCAGGATCGCCGCCTCCTCGTCCTCAATGAGTTTCGACTTCTCGTCGCTCGGCAAGTCGACGATCATGCGGCCGTCAGGCAGGCGCCCGTACTTGCGAAACAAGCTCTTGAACGCTTCCTGCGAGAGCATCCATTCACGCAGCAGCCGGTCGCGCTCCTGGAGCAGGTTGTCGCGTCGCTTGATCTCGAGGCGCAACTGCGCGATCTCGTTCGCGAGGCTTTGCTCGAGCACGTCATCGTCTTCCAGCGGCAACAGGGGATGCGAACTCAACCGGTTCTCCATACCCGCTCCAGGTTGCTGACCGTAAATGAACATACCCATCTTCGTCTCCCAAAAACATGTTTCGGTAGCCTGGGTAGACTAACGCTATCGCATTAATTAAGAAAGCGCACCGGCATGAATTTTATGTATGGCTTGTGTGACGCGTTAAATATTCGTGATCAACGCGCATTTTCGAGGTCGGGCCGGAATAGCCCGGTACGCTTGACCGTTCGATGACGCCTTCGAACGTACGATTGACCGGACGGCCTATTTGTATGAATAAAAAGAGCGACTGCAGTGCGCAAACGATAGCGCCCACATAATAAAGTTAATAACATCATTATTGTTATCAATATTGAATACGAAGAATCCCGAATTCAAATGATGAATCAAAAATCAGTTTAATAAGGGCGCTTCCAATCCCCAATTCAGGGGAAAAACCTCATTCAATAGAGGGCCACTGCCGCAACGATCGGCGAACATTTGAACCGGGCCGCTGTTTAGTGCCGGTCGACTGTCACGGCCTGTCTCGAATTTTCGTCCGACGCGCTACACTGCCAGCCGATGCAAAAGAACCGGTAGAAAAGAGCCGGTGGAAAAGACATGGCGTGGCGCCTCGGCGGCCCGCGCTTACTTGAGGAGAAGACATTGCAGAAGCGTCCTTTTGGCAAGACGGGCTGGCAGGTATCCGAAATCGGTTTCGGCGCATGGGCGATCGGTGGCAGCTGGGGTGATGTGTCTGACCGCGATGCGGAAAGCGCGCTCAACGCGGCGCTCGACCAGGGCATGACCTTCATCGACACGGCCGACGTGTACGGCGACGGCCGCTCGGAGCGGCTGATTGCGCGCGTGCTGAAGTCGCGCGGCCGCGACGGCCTGGTGGTCGCGACCAAGGCCGGCCGCAAGGTCAACCCGCACGTGTCGGCGGGCTATACGCCGGCGGTGCTCGAACGGTATATCGACGATTCGCTGCGCAATCTCGAAGTCGACGCGCTCGATGTCGTCCAGCTGCATTGTCCGCCGACCGAAGTCTACTATCGGCCGGAGATCTTCGAAGCGCTCGACAAGATGGTCGTGAAGGGCAAGCTCAAGTCCTACGGCGTGTCGGTCGAGAACGTCGAGCAAGCGCTCAAGGCTCTCGAATATCCGATCACGAGCGTGCAGATCATCTTCAATATGTTCCGCCTGCGCCCGATCGAACGCTTCTTCGCGCGTGCGCTCGAACAGCAGGTCGCGATCATCGCGCGCGTGCCGCTGGCGAGCGGCTTGCTGACCGGCAAGCTGTCCACGCAAAGCACGTTCGCGGCGGACGACCATCGCCAGTTCAACCGTCACGGCGAAGCGTTCGATGTCGGCGAGACGTTTTCAGGTGTGCCTTACGACGTCGGCCTGCAGGCCGTCGAGGAGTTGCGTGCGATTTCGGGCAATGTTCCGCTCGCCCAGCTCGCGCTGCGCTGGATCCTGATGTTCGACGCCGTCACGGTCGCGATCCCCGGCGCGAAGAACGCCGAGCAGGCCGCGGGCAATGCGAAGGCGGCCAGCCTGCCGGCCCTCACTGACAAGCAGATGGCTGCCGTGCGCGATACGTACGAACGTCTGATCAGGCCGCACGTGCATCAGCGCTGGTAATGCTTGAACTCCGCCCGGCCCTCATGGCCGGGTGAAGCTCGGATAGTTTCGAGCCCAGGTCCTGTCGGCCTTGATCCCGTCGGCAAGGTCATTCGACATAGGTTGGACCGGCACGTATCGTACCGGCCTGCCTTGCCTAGCCGTCGTGACGCTGCTCCTTGACGCGGCTCACGAGCTGCGTCGGGCTCACGAACTGCAGCGCGATCAACACCCACACCAGCGTGATGCCCATGTAGATCATCGCCATCGCATCGATCGATTGCGAGGCGCGCACCCCCGTCGAGAACACGGCGTAATACAAGGCAACCACGAGCGTCTGTGTCCCCGGCCCCGCCGTGAAGAACGTCAGCTCGAACATGCCGATCGTGCGCACGAGCACGAGCAGACCCGCCGCGAGCATCCCGGGCACGAGCAAGGGCAGCAGCACATGGCGGAAGTACCGGAAGGTGTTCGCACCAAAGATCCGCGCGGCCGATTCCAGATTCGGATCGATCTGTTCGATGAACGGCGTCATCACGAGAATCACGAAGGGCAGCGACGGCACCCAATTCGCGAGAATCACCCCTGCGAGGGTGCCGGCCAACCCGCAGCGATACATCGCCGTGGCCATCGGAATGCCATAGGTCACGGGCGGCACCATGAGCGGCAGCAGGAAGATCAGCAACACGAACCGCTTGCCCGGAAACTGGACACGCGCGAGCGCATAGGCGGCCGGCACGCCGAACACGATCGACAGCAGCACGACCGCTCCCACCACTTCGACCGTGACGCGCAATACCGCCGCAAGCTGGAAGTCCTCCCACGCCTGCGCGTACCAGTGCAGCGTGAAGCTCTGGGGCAAGGGCGTGCCGAACCAGCGTGTCGCGACCGAGTTCATCGCGACGGTCGCGATCATCAGCAACACGTTGAGCAGGAAAAACACCATGACGCTCCAGACGAGCAAACGATAAAGCCGCATCGCGAGGGGCCGTGGCGGCTTGCCATGCCGGATCGGTGTTTCGCCCTGGGTGGCGGCGCCGGAGCGGGCGTCGCGGGCCTTGATCGCGGGCTGTGACGGATTCATCCCTTCCCTCCCGTCGTCGGACCACTATAGAACGCGCGCCGCATCGACAACATGCCCGCCACGATCAGCAATTGCACGAAGCCCATCACGATCGCGATGGCCGATGCCATCGGGTAGTCGTAGTTTTCGAACGCCGCCTCGTAGGCCGCGATCGATATGACGCGTGTCCGGCCGGCTGGCGCGCCGAGCAGAATCGCTGAGGGAAACACCGAGAACGCCTGCACGAACGACAGGCAGGCTGCCATCGTGAGCCCCGGTGCAAGCAGCGGCAAATAGATGCGGCGGAACTGCTCCCAGGGACTCGCGCCGAGCGTCGCGGCGGCGCGTGCGAGCGTCGGGTCGATGCCCGTCACATACGACAGCACCAGCAGGAAAGCGAACGGGAAACCCGAGATCACGAGCGAGATCAACACACCCCAGTAGTTGTGCGTGAGCCGGACCTCATCGTGATAGAGATGCAAGCCGTGAAGGGCTTGCGGAAACCAGCCGTTGGGGCCGAAATACGTCAGCATGCCGTCGGCGATCAATACCGTTCCGAGCGTCACGGGAATCACGAGCAGCGCAGTCACCAGCTTCTGGTACGGCGAGTGGCGGCGCAGCGCGAACGCGACGGGTAGTGCGCCGAGCACATTGATCAGTGTCGCGGGCACCGCGAGCTTGAGTGTGACCAGGATGGTCGGCCACATCGTCGCATCGGTGAAGAAATGGGCATAGTTGGCCCAGACGCCACCGCCATCCGCCGACCTCAGCGACAACACGACGCCATAAGCGAACGGATAGATGAACAAGGCGACCAGCGCGAGCAAGGCTGGCGTGAGCAGCATCGCCTTCGGATCGAAACGGGCCGCGCGCAGACGGCCGCCGGTGGATCCGCTCAGGCTCGCCATCAGTGTGCCTCCTGTTGGTAGACAAGGGCCCGGTCGGGCGATATGCGCAGCGACAGCGTCTCGCCCACTGCCGCATCGCCCGCAATGCGCACATAGAGTGAACCGAATGCGGCCCGCGCCTTGAGCAACGATTCGCGGCCGCCGTACTCGACCGTCTCGATCTCCGCACGAAAACAGTTGCCGCCCTCAGTCGAACGTTCGAAGTCGTCGGGCCGCATCGCCACGCTGACCATGCCCGGGCCAACCGCTCCGAGCGCCGTGCCCCGCAGTTCGATGTCACCTGCCTTGAGCGTCGCGCGCCCGTCGACGACCGTGCCGAGCGAGAACGGCACGACATTCCGATAGCCGATGAAGCGCGCGACATGCAGGTTGGCGGGCCGCTCGTACACCTGTCTCGGCGTGCCGATCTGCTGGACCGTGCCTTCGCGCATCACGACGATCCGGTCGGCCATGGACAGCGCCTCGTCCTGGTCATGCGTCACATAAATCGTCGAGCGATCGAGCTCGCCATGGATGCGTCGGATCTCGGCCCGCATCTCGATGCGCAGTTTCGTATCGAGATTGGACAAGGGTTCGTCCATCAGCACGAGCGGCGGCTCAATCACGATCGCGCGCGCAATCGCGACGCGCTGTTGCTGGCCACCCGACAACTGTCCCGGCAGCTTGCGTTCGTGCCCGACCAGTTGCACGAGTTCGAGGGCGGCGCGGGCACGCTGTTCGACGACACGCCGCGCCAGCCCGCGCATCTTGAGTCCGAAGCCGACGTTATCGAGCACGCTCAGATGCGGAAACAGCGCGTAGTTCTGGAATACCATCCCAAAGCCGCGCTTCTCGGGCGGCAGCACGTCGATGCGGGCGTCATCGAGCCAGATCGCACCCTCGCTGAGCGCATTGAGCCCGGCGATGCAATTGAGCGCGGTGGACTTGCCGCAGCCCGAGGGCCCGAGCAGCGCGATGAATTCGCCACGTCGCACGTCGAGGTCGAGTCCCTTCAGCGCGGCGACCGGCAGGCCCTCCGCGTTCGTGAAATGGCGGCTGACGGAGGCCAGACGCAAGGTCTGGAAATTCTGTTTCATGGCCGCCCCCTACTTCGATTTCTGCGCACCTACTTCCTGGTCCCATTTCTGGAACGCGGCGACCATCTCCTTCGAATCAAGCGGCACGACATGCGGATGATCGGCAATCATCTGCGCATATTCGGGACGCCCGTATTTCTTCAGGACCTCCTGGCTGTGTGCGGGTGCCGAGGACAGCGGCACGTCCTTGACGGCGGGCCCAGGATAGAAATACCCGTCGTCGTAGGTCATGGCCTGCTGCGGGGGGGCGAGCAGGAAGTTCATGAGCTTGTAGATCACGTCGAGCTTCTCGGCCGGCACACCCTTCGGGACCACCATGAAATGCGCATCGTCGACCCAGCTCATCGTGTCGAAAGCCTGCACGCGGAACTCCGCGGGCACGATGCCGAGCGCGCGTGGATTGATGTCCCAGCCGGTCACGGTGACGGTCATGTCGCGCGAGCCTTCGCCCAGCTCCTTCATGACCGCGGCCGTGCCGCCCGGATAGTAGGGGATGCAGGTGTTCAGCTGCTTGAGAAAGGCCCATGTCTTGTCCCAGCCGTGGACCGGGTCGCGCGGATCCTTGTCGCCGAGCAGATAGGGCAGGCCCATCAGGAAGGCCCGTCCGGGACCCGAGTTCGCGGGTCGCGCATAGATCAGCTTGTCGGGATGCGCGGTGCACCAGGCGAGCAGTTGCGCGGGGGTCTTCGGCGGATCGCTGACATGCGCGGGGTTGTATTCGAGCAGCGGTCCGGCGGGCATATAGGTCACCTCGAGGCCATCGCCCTGCGCGAGGTCCTGCATCTTGCGAGGGCCCGGTGCGTACTTGTCGAGCACGCCGGGAAACTGCTTGTCGTGGTCGGGCAGCAGCTTCATCCAGAGGTTCTGCTCGATCCCCGCGGCGAGCGCATCGGTGCCGGTCAGCACGATGTCGATATCGGAACGGCCGGCCGCCTGCATCGCCTTGATCTTGCCCGGCAACTGCGGTGCGGGCGCGTTCGTGAAGTTGATGTTCGACACGAGGTTCGGGTACTTCGCATGGAAGGCCTCGAAAGCCTTTTGCGTGAGCGCGAGGTTACCGGCGACATCGACCACATTGAGTGATACCGGCCCGTCGGCCCATGCGCCGCCGCTGGCCGCAAAGGCGGAGATCGCCAGCGCGAGCGCGCCGCACCGTGCCGCCAACTTGCTTGACAACCTCATGCCGTCTCCTTGTTATGAAGGTGCCACGCCCTGCCCACGCGCCGGCATCCTGTTGGAATCCGGCCCACGATAGCGGGGTTGTCTGAACAGTGTCAAGGCATAGAGTACTTTGATTCACTTAGTAAAAACCCCATCCCCACGCAGGAGCGCCCATACTGTAAGGCTTCGACTTGCCTTTGCCGTGACGGCCACGCCATCGGGCACGAATTCACGTGCAAATTTGTTTGACAACTTTGGGATCCACGCCTACTTTGCTCTCATTTCGACCTCGAGGAGCTTTATGAAGCTGCAAGACATCACGCTTGCGGATCTGCGACTATCGCCGCTCGCGGTTCCCCCGGTGGCCCGCCATGCGGATCTGAGTCTGAACCGCGCGAACAACGCGGCCCTGGTCCGACACCTCGAACAGGGCGGCATCCGTTTCCTGATGTACGGCGGCAACGCGAACCTCTATCAGGCACGGGTCAGCGAGTACGAGGCCTTGCTCTCGATGCTTGCCGAGTTCGCGGGCCCCGAGACTTGGGTGATCCCGTCGGTCGGCCCGGATTTCGGCAAGATCCTCGACCAGGTGCCCGTCATACGCCGGCTGCGTTTTCCGACTGCCATGGTGCTGCCCTACGTCGGACCGATGACGCGGCGCGGCCTGCTCGATGGTCTGCGGCGTTTCTCGGATCTGTTGGGCAAGCCGTTTGTGCTCTATATCAAGAACGACGACTATCTCGCGCCGGCCGAAGTGCGCGCCTTGATCGACGAAAGGCGGATTCTCGCGATCAAGTACGCCGCGGTGCACGCCGACCCTGCCGACGATCGCTACCTGCGGGCTCTGTTGACCGAAGTGCCGCCCGAATACCTGATCAGCGGCATCGGCGAGCGTCCGGCGCTCGTCCATCTCCAGGAATTCGGGCTGAACAGCTTTACGACGGGGTCGGGCTGCGTGGCGCCACGTGCATCGGCCGAGATGCTCAAGGCGATTCAGGCGCGGGACTGGGCGCGCGCGCGCGCATTGCGCGAGTGTTTCATCGCGCTCGAAGACCTGCGTGACGCGAACTCGCCGATCCAGGTATTGCACGATGCGGTAAGCGCGGTGGTAGCCGACATGGGACCCGCGATGCCGTTCCTGTCGAATGCGGACGAAGCGGAAATGCCGCCCATTCGGGCAGCCGCGAGCGCGCTCAAGGCGGTCAACGATCGGCTGCTGGAAACGGCCTGAGCCAGGGGAAACACTGAGGAAATCGGCACGGGGGAACGGCTCGAGAAGCGTCCCCCGGCAAAGGGCTCGCGCTGCTAGGCGAGCCGCAACTGGCGCCTGAATCGCTCCCAGGCGAGTTCGGCGGTGCCATGGTTGAGCAGCGACGGCGGCGGCCCGAATGCATCCTCACCGGCCGAGCGACACGCGTCGATAAAGGACTGCAATTCGCTCCAGTCGTGAAACGCATGGGTCACGCGCCAGCCCGCGGTCAATTCGACGCGGGGTCGCACGCGCGTGACACGTGGCAAGCCGAAATCGTCGAATCCGCCGCTGTCGCGGGTCACACGCACCATTCTGTGTTGCGCCACGGTCGCCTCCTCGTTGCTTTTCGCACTGTTGCCTGCTCACTATAGAACGAGACGCGCAGGACAGTTAGGCAAAAATTGCAAATCCGGACCCACCAGATGCATGGGATTTCTATAAACTCGGTTGTCTTATCAATGGTACGAGCTCGAGCCAGCCGCAGCGGGCTGCACGCTACCCCGCCCGCGCACTGAAAATCTATGCTGCTTCCGTCTTCCACCACGTCCACGGCCGCGGTCCTGGGTCTTGCCTCCGCCGCTTTCCGCGGTGTCGCCCATGCAGTGGCGAGCCTTGTCGCACGCACCAGCGGCGCGCGGCGCGCGCGGTGTGTCGGCATGCTGCGGGTCGTCTGAGTGGCCGCCGTCGCGACTTCTCGCCGTGATCTGGTCAACGGACCGATCGGCAGCACCTTGCTCCGGTTCTCGTTACCGACGCTCGGCGCCAATGTGCTTCAGTCGCTCAACGGCTCAGTCAATGCTGTCTGGATCGGCCACTTTCTCGGGCCTGCGGCGCTGTCGGCCGCGGCCAACGTCAACCTGATCCTGTTCTTCCTGCTCGGTACCGTGTTCGGCATCGGCATGGCCGCGACGATTCTGGTCGGCCAGGCCGTCGGCGCGAAAAACTTCACGCAGGCTCGCCGGATCGTCGGCACGGGCCTTACTTTCTATGTCACGATTTCGCTGATCGTCGCGCTGCTCGGTTTCTGGTTCACGCCGCACATCCTCGATGCGATGCATACGCCGCACGATGCGCGCCCCTATGCGATCGCCTACCTGCGCGTGATCTTCGTTGCGCTGCCCTTCATCAACGTGCTCGGCTTCGCGGCCATGGTGCTGCGCGGCGCGGGCGACGCGCGCACGCCTTTCCTGTTGATGGCTTTGACCGTCGTGCTGGACGTCGGCCTGAATCCGCTGCTGATCTTCGGCTACGGTCCGGTGCCGAGCTTCGGCGTCGCGGGGTCGGCACTCGCGACACTGGCCGCGCAAGTGATCAGCATGGCGGCCCTGTTGGTCTTTCTCTACCGGCGCCACCACTGCCTGGCGCTCGGCCGACATGAGCTCGGCTTTCTGCGGCCGCGCGGCGCCGTGATTCGCGCACTCGTGGCCAAGGGCATTCCGATGGGGATGCAGATGTTCGTTGTCTCGCTCTCGGCGATTGCGATGATCGGGATGGTCAACACCTTCGGCATCGACACGACCGCGGCCTACGGCGCGGTCACGCAGTTGTGGACCTATGTGCAGATGCCGGCCATCGCAGTCGGAGCGTCGGTATCGTCGATGGTCGCGCAGAACGTCGGGGCGATGCGCTGGGATCGCGTGAGCCGCATCACGCGCTATGGTGTGCTCTACAGCATCGTGATGACGGCGCTGCCGAGCTGCGTGATCCTGATGCTCGGCAGGATTGCGTTGCGCTTTTTCCTCGGCGATGAAGAGACGGCTATTGCGATCGGCTTGCATGTCGACCGCATCGTGCTCGGCTCGTTCACGCTGTTCGGGATCATGTTCGTGCTGGCGGGAGCCGTGCGCGCAACCGGCGCGGTGATTCCCCCCCTGATCGCACTGACCTTCTCACTGTGGTGCGTGCGCATCCCGTTCGCACATTTCCTGATTCCGGCTTATGGCCCCGAGGCGATCTGGTGGAGCTTTCCGGTTGGAACGACCTGCGCCGTCACGCTGGTCGCGCTTTACTACAAGTTCGGCAACTGGCGACGCAACACGATGCTCACGAATGCCCCCGTCACCGCCATCCCGACACCCGCGCTCACGCCCTCGGTCAGTTCGACGGCGACGATGACCGAAGGGCGATAGGGGAGCAAGTAGCGGATAGCCGTTAGCGGTTGGCGGTTGGCGGTCGGCGGCACGGCACCTGCGTTACGGCGAGGCCGCGCCGCGACCTCCAACAAACCGGATGCCCCCACACTCGCTGGGCACAGAACTGCGCACAGCTAGCGGTGCTTGAACTCCGGCGCGCGCTTCTGCAGGAACGCCGCCATCCCTTCCTTCTGATCTTCAGTGCCGAACGTCGAATGGAATACGCGGCGCTCGAAGATCAGTCCCTCGGCAAGTGGCGTCTCGTAGGCGCGGTTCACAGACTCCTTGATCATCATCACGATCGGCAGCGAATAGCCGGCGATCACCGTCGCGGCCTCGATCGCCTCTTCGAGCAGCCTGTCGAGCGGCACGACACGCGAGACGAGTCCGGCGCGCTCGGCTTCCGCCGCGTCCATCATGCGGCCGGTCAGGCAAAGATCCATCGCCTTCGCCTTCGACACCGCGCGCGGCAGCCGCTGCGTGCCACCCGCGCCGGGCAGGATGCCGAGCTTGACCTCGGGCTGTCCGAAACGGGCGTTGTCCGCGGCGATGATGAAATCGCAGATCATCGCAAGTTCGCAGCCGCCGCCAAGCGCAAAACCGGCGACCGCCGCAATGATCGGCTTGCGGATCGCGGTGATCCCGCTCCAGTTGCGCGCGATGAAGTTGGACTTGAACACGTCCATGTACGAGAAATTCGCCATCATGCTGATGTCCGCCCCCGCCGCGAATGCCTTCTCGCTGCCGGTCAGCACGATGCAGCGGATCGCCTCGTCAGCGTCGAAGGCCCCGAGCGCCACGACGAGCTCGTCGATCAGCGCGTCGTTGAGCGCGTTGAGTGCTTTCGGGCGATTCAGCGTAATGAGCCCGACCGGCCCGCGGGATTCGACCAGCAGATTTTCAAAGCTGGGAGTAGACGACATGGAACGCTCCTTGAAGACGACGCGACGGTTTCGGCGGATCCCGCGAACTGCCGGGGCGCGATCCGCCAAAGTCCTACTTCTTGATGTCCATCTGTTCGAGCTGCGCCTGCGTGCCGAAGGTGCCGCCGTCGCCGCCGGTGCCGTTGAACGTGAATTTGATGATGCGCTTCGCATCGGGGGCATACCAGTCGGTTTCAGTGAACTGGAACTTGCCGTCCGGGGCCGCGACGCTGCCGGTCTCCTCGATGCGGAATGCCTGGAACGTGCCGGCCGGCGTCTCCACGGATTCGACGCCTACGACCTTGGCGCTCAGCGTAGTGGTTGCGTCGCCGTTGCCCGTGTGGGTCGTGAAATTGTTGGTCCAGTTGCCGCCGACGGCGATCGGAAACTTGAGCTTGCTGTCGCTCGGCGAATATTGCTTGGTGCCGATGCTGGTCAGATTGCCGTTCTGATCCATCGAAGCGGGCATCGTGCCTCCGTTATTGCTGACCGTCAGCTTGATCGCGCCGTCATTGATCGAATGAATCGTCTGCACGAACGAGAAGGTACGGCCGGGCGTGCGCGGATCGCTCAGTGAATAGGTCCATGAATCGCCCACCAGAAAAGTCGGAGCCTGTGCGGCAGGCAGATCGGCCGCCTGCGCGGCCGGCGTGAATCCCGCGAGGCACAGCCCCGTCGCGCAGCCGAATGCGGCCGCCATGTGCTTCGTCAACATCGATGTCTTCCTCCAGTGTGCCGGCCCGCAAGTCGGGCGCGTATTGTTCGCGCCTTGCACTATACCTGCAATGCCCGCCCACGCAGTGCCGGATGCGATCGGAAAGATACCGGACGTTACTGCTTGGGTCTTCGTCGCGTTGCGTCGTTGCTTGCGTCGTTGTTTTCGGGGTGCTCGCGCCCCGCCCCTCTCCGTGCTACTGCGCAGCGCGTGCCGTGGCGATCGCGGCCGCGACACGTTCGAGAAACCGCGGATCAGAGCTGACCAGCGCTTCGATTTCGCCTTTCGAGGCGGTCTCGACATACATGCGGTGCTTCGTATCCTGCGTCCACCACCCGAGCCAGCCGACGACGGCAAGCATCAGCCCGGTCACCCAGAAGGCGCCCGATGCACGCACAAAACCGATGACGAACAGGATCAGCCCGACGATCGAAATGCAGACCGGCAGCACGATGCCGCGTTTGTCCGCGCCAATTCGCACGGCACGGATATCGTTGATCCGGAGCGCTTGCCCTGGGATGCTCACGGCGGTCTCGGTAACGCTGACGCCGTTTTCACTGAAAATTGTCATGACTATCGCTTGTAGCTGGTGAGGCCGGTAATGCCGGTGGTGCCGGTGGTTCGTGTAGTCCGTCGGACGGGGGCGCTGCCCATGGCGGAGCCCCCGGTAGGGCAACGGTAACACATGGCCGATAACAGCCATGCTGCGGCGGATCGCCGCGCAAAAAAAAACGCGCCACCGAACCGGTAGCGCGCTCCTGCGAGCGGCGAGGCATGGGCCCCGGCGATGCCCGCCTCCGCCGCGATGGCCTCGATCAGGCCGCGACGGTTTTCTGCTGCTGCTCGCCGAGCCCTTCGATGCCGAGCCGCATCGTCTGACCCGCCTTGAGGAACACTGGCACAGGCTTCACGCCCATGCCGACACCCGGCGGGGTGCCGGTCGAGATCACATCGCCCGGCTGCAGGCTCATGCACTTGCTCAGGTAGCTGATGACCTGCGCGACCGAGAAGATCATCGTCGACGTGTTGCCGTTCTGGTAACGGTGGCCGTCGACCTCGAGCCACAGTGCGAGTTTCTGCGGATCGGGCACTTCGTCGCGTGTGACCAGCCACGGGCCGAGCGGACCGAAGGTGTCGAAACCCTTGCCCTTGTCCCACGTACCGCCGCGCTCGATCTGCCATTCGCGTTCGGACACGTCGTTGATCACGCAATAGCCCGCGACATGATCGAGCGCCTGCTCGACACCGATGTACTTGGTCGGCTTGCCGATCACCACGCCAAGCTCGACTTCCCAGTCGCTCTTGGTCGAACCACGCGGAATCTCGACGTCGTCGTTCGGGCCGATGATCGCGCTGGTCCACTTGTTGAAGACAACCGGCTCGCTCGGTACCGGCAGATTCGATTCGGCCGCATGGTCGGCATAGTTCAGGCCGATGCAGATGAACTTGCCCACCCGGCCGACACAGGGCCCGATACGCACGCCCTCGGCCACCAGGGGCAGCGACGCGAGATCGACCCCGCGCAGTTTCGCGAGGGCCGCATCGCCCAGCACGCTGCCGTCGATGTCACCGACGACCGACGACAGGTCGCGAATGCGGCCCTGTGCATCGAGCGCACCCGGCGTTTCCTGACCACGCTCTCCGAAGCGCAACAGTTTCATGGTGTCCTTGCCTCTTCCAAATAATTCAATTGATAAAAAACTTCTGCTTTCAGTTCGACCAGCCGCCGTCGATCACGTGTGCCTGACCTGTGGTGAAGCCCGACTCGTCCGACGCAAGATACAGCACGAGCGCGGCGATTTCTTTCGGATCGCCGACGCGGCCCATCGGCTGGCGCGCGACGAAGGCCGCGTGCACTTCGGCAACCGACTTGCCTTGCTCGCGCGCCTGATCGGCAATGCGCCCGGCGAGCGACGGCGAATCGACCGTGCCCGGGCAAATCGCATTGCAGCGCACGCCACGTGTCACGAAGTCGGCCGCGACGGACTTCGTGAGGCCGATCACCGCGGCCTTCGATGCGCCGTAGGCGAAGCGGTTCGGCACACCTTTGACGCTCGACGCCGCCGACGCCATATTGATGATCGAGCCCTTGCCCTTCTCGAGCATGCCCGGCAGGAAGGCGCGGATGGTCCGGTACATGGCCTTCGCGTTGAGGTCGAACGAGAAGTCCCAGTCCTTTTCCTCGCATTCGAGGATCGTGCCGGCGTGGACGAATCCCGCGCAATTGAACAACACGTCGACCGGGCCGATCTCCTTCGCGAGCGCGGCGACCGCCGCGGCGTTCAGTACGTCGAGCTGGTGGACTTCATAGGGCTTGCCGGCCAGCGTGTCGGTGCGCAGGTCGGTCGCGATCACGCGGGCGCCTTCGCTTGCCAGCAGGTCGGCGCTTGCGGCACCAATGCCTTGTGCGGCCGCGGTGATCAACACCGTCTTGCCCGCCAGTCTGTTACCCATTGCAATCTCTCCTGTCTGAATAGAAATGCCTGCCGACGATTCGGTCAGGCCGGTGTCGCCGCGGGGCTGGCCGGCGTCGGCGCTTCGACGCGGATCAGCCCTGCATCCTTGAGTGCCTGCCAGAACGCGGGCGGAATCGGCCGCGTGAAGCTGGCGACGTTCTGCGCGACCTCATGCGCGGTGCGCGCGCCGGTCACCACGCTGCTGACCGCAGGGTGCGCATAGGGAAACTGCAGGGCAGCCGCCGGCAGTGGCACGTCGAACGAGGCGCAGACCGCCTCGAACGCCTGCACGCGCCGCACGATCTCGTCGTTGGCCGCGCCATAGTTGAACTTGAGATCGCCCTTGGTGCCCTGGGCCAGAATCCCGGAGTTGAACGCGCCGCCAAGCAGGATGCCGACGCCGCGTCGCTCGCATTCCGGCAGCAGCACGTCGAGCGAAGCCTGTTCGAGCAGGGTGTAGCGGCCCGCGAGCAAGGCGCAGTCGATATCGAATTCGCCCATCGCATCGAGAATCACGGCGACTTCATTGACGCCAAGACCCACGGCCTTGACGCCGCGCGTAGTGCGCAGTTCATCGAGTGCCTTGAAACCGCCGTCGAGCAACTGACGCCAATAGTGGTCGGCCTGGTTGCCGTGTGTGTCGCGGCCGATGTCGTGCAGCAGGATGACATCGATCCGCGAGATGCCGAGGCGCTGCTGACTGTCTTCAAATGAGCGCAGAATGCCGTCATAGGTGTAGTCGAAGCGCGGCTCGAATGCCAGCGGTGCGATCCAGTCGTCACCGCCGGTACGTGAGGAGGAACGCGATGCGTTGTACGCACGCGCACGCATCAGGCGGCCGGCCTTCGTCGACAGCACGAACGCATCGCGGTCGCGCGCGCGCAGGTTGCGGCCCACGCGATGTTCAGCCTTCGTGTATCCGTAGTACGGTGCGACGTCGAAGGTCCGGATGCCGGCTTGCCAGGCGGCATCGAGCGCGCTCTGCGCCTCTTCTTCGCTGACATCGCGATACAGGCCGCCGAGCCCAGCGGCACCCATGCCGAGCGCCGTCGTCTGCAAGCCGCGGCGACCCAGCGGCCGCAGCCGCCCGATCATTGAAGTATCCGTCATGATGCTTGTCTCTCTCCACTACTGTTCTTATGCACCCATCGATGGCATGGGTACGACCGGCGTCGCGCGCGGCAGGCACGCGGGGCCGACCGGTTCGAAGGTCTTGTAGGTCAGGATGAATTCCTGGTGGCCGAGTCCTTCCGACTTCGTCGGCGCGCCGTTCGCGACCGCCAGCGTGAGCTCGACGATCTCGCGGCCGACTTCGTCGAGCGTGCCGCGCCCTTCGAGGATCCGGCCCGCGTCGACATCCATGTCGTCGGCAAGGTTTCGATAGGTCGTCGCGTTCGCGCAGACCTTGATGACCGGCGAGATCGCCGAACCGACCACCGAGCCGCGGCCCGTCGTGAACAGGATCAGGTGCGAACCGCAGGCGATGAGTTCGCCGATCTCGGCGTTGTCGCTGATGTTCGGAAAACCGAAACGCGGTTCGCCGTCGGGCACCACGTCGAGCAGGTAGAGGCCGCCGGTCGGCGGTACATCGCCAGGTTTGACGATGCCGCTGATCGCCGAGCGGCCGCTTTTCGCATAGGCGCCGAGCGACTTTTCTTCCTGCGTGGTGAGCCCGCCGTCGGCATTGCCGACCGCAAAGCTGCCGTGCCCCATGATCGAGTAGTACCGCGCGGCCTTCTCGACGCACTTGACGATCTCGCGGCCGAGTTCGGGCGTGACCGCACGGCGCTCCATGTGGTATTCGCAGCCGACGAGTTCACCGGTTTCCTCGAACACGCAGGCCGCGCCGGCATCGACGAAATGATCGAAGGCACGCCCGACCGCGGGGTTCGCCGTGATGCCGCTCGTACCATCCGAGCCGCCGCAGACGGTCCCGATCACCAGTTCATCGAGGCCCATGGGCACCGTCGGCTGTTCGCGCAAGGACGCCTGTGCCCAGCGGATCCATTCGACGCCGTCGCGAACCGTCGAGCGCGTACCGCCCTTCTCCTGAATCGTCAGCACGTGCACGGGTCGTCCCGACTCGCGGACCTTGTCCTCGAGATAGTGCTTGTTCATGCTTTCGCAGCCCAGCGAGATGAACAGCACCGCTCCGACGTTCGGATGCGTGGCGATACGCTCGAGCATCTTTTCAGCATAGCTGTTCGGATAGCAGCCGGGAAAGCCGATCAGGTGCACCGGGACATGTGCCGGTTCAGCGGAAGGCGACGCCGCTGCCAAAGCCGGTGCACGGCCCGCGGGCACGTCGCCCAGAGCCCAATCATCGAAGGAAGGCTGGAAAGCGGCGACGATCTGGTGGGCGACATGATGTGCGCACTCGACCAGATAACAGACCGCGACTGTATTGCGAATACCCTTGCGGCCATCCGCGCGGGGATAACCCTGGAGTTGTACTGCGTCCGTCATGATCCGGCGCTCAGTGTTGAACGAACGACTTGCCGTCGTCGTGCGTATAGGTGGGAATGTAGTCGCTCTCGAGATTGTGCGTGTGCAGGTGCTCGCCCTTCGCGACCGCCCGGGTCGCATGGCCGATCACCGCGCCGTAGCGCACGACCTTGTCGTTCGCCGCGAGTGCATGGCGGGCAAGCTTGTGGCCGGTCGCAATGGCCTTGGGCAAGGTGATCGGGCTGCCCTCGAGTTTCAGGCTGGCCCCAGCTTCCAGGTCGCACGCGACAATGACGCAGTTGTCGTCAGGCGACAGGAGGATCAGGCGGGAGTCGGTATGTTCCATCGTGCTGTTCGTTGCCTTTGAATCGTACGCTCGATCGGACAGCGCAAACCGCAAAGCCGTTTCCGGACCCGCGGTCATCTGCTTATCGCGCTTCTTTATATTCATCCGTGAATCGAATATTCTTATATGAACATTCTCCTTGTCAAGGCTCGATGGCTTGGGAGTTTCCCGCGACGCGCGATTTCGTTTCGCCGCAGGCGCCTGCGGCAGGGCTCGGCTGCCGCCCGGTCTTGCGCTACCATTTTTCGCCGGCACATCTGGACGGATAAGTTTTGGAAGACAACGACAAATACCGCGCACCTGCGCTCGACAAGGGCCTGGATATCATCGAGTTGCTCTCGACCCAGGAGCGTGGACTGACGCGCGCGGAGATCGTCAAGCTGCTCGGGCGCAACGCGAGCGAGATCTACCGGATGCTCGAACGCCTTGTCGCGCGCGAGTACGTCGCGCGCTCGGACGGGGGCGACCGCTACACCCTGACGCTCAAGCTGTTTTCGCTTGCCCACCAGCATCCGCCGATCAAACGCTTTATCGCGGCCGCACGCCCGGTGATGGACCGTTTTGTCCAGGCCGCCGAGCAATCCTGCCATTTGGGCATCTATGACCGCGGCAACGTGCTCGTGATCGCGCAGACCGACGGGCCGGGCATCTGGGGCATTTCGATCCGGCTCGGATCGCGGCTCAGCCTGCTCGATACCGGCTCGGGGCAGATCATGCTGGCCTTCCAGAGCGACGCGCAGCGCACGAGGATGATCGCGGAGCATGTCGTGATCGAGGGCGAGACACCGCTGCCCGACGACGAACTGCGTGCCATGCTCACGCAGGTGCGCCGGGATGGTCACGGGAGTACGGCGAGCCGCCAGGCATTCGGCGTCACTGACATCTCGTGTCCCGTCTATGCGCCTGACGGCGATGCGATCGGCGTGCTGACCACCCCGTATATGCGCCGTATCGACCGGCACGCGGCGCCACCGCCCGAGCAGGTACTCGGCTTGCTGCGTCAGGCGGCAGAGGAACTGTCGATGTCGGGCGGTCCGGGGCCGGAGCAGAACGTCACGGCCTAGGCGCCCACGCGGTGAGGCAAGATTTGAGTGGCGGCCTGGTAGCGCAGCGGGGTAGCTGGAATGAATATCGAAACTAACTCGGGGTATTGAGACAAGGGATCAAGTCACGACCTGGAACCGGGAATTTGAGTCCAAGACTTGGATCGTAGGTTTTAAGCCCGCAAGGTTGGCGCCCGCATCCCCTTTGCCAGGCATCGCTCCTAGAGTCCCGCCTCTTTTACCTGACACAAATTCCTCCCGAAGTACCACTATGCTTCCTGTGTACGGGTCGCACGCACACAGTTCGCTAGCGTACAGTCCGGTCGTCCACGGCATGGCAGTCTCAATTTGAGGAGTCGCCAGATGTCCATTCGATCCAATCGATGGCCCGGTGCATGTTGCATAGCCCTGCTGTGGCTTCCGCTCCACGCTTTCGCGACACTCGGCGGCAACGCGGCGTCGGTCGACGCCGACCGGACGGCCCTCGGCACGGCCGTCGCCACCGCGGCCTCCACGACCGTGGCCGCCCCTGCCGCAGCGTCGGCCACACTACCGGGCGCGAACGTGCAGACACTGACCCTGTCCTCGGGCACGGTGGTACGCGAATACGTGTCCGCGACCGGCTTAGTCTTCGCCGTTTCGTGGCAAGGTCCTGTCTTACCACAGCTCAAACAGTTGTTGGGCCCGGACAACTTCGCACAGTACATCAACGCGCAGAGTCGGGGCGGAAGCCAGGGCTTCGCAGGGGTCGACCTGCCGAACCTCGTCGTGAACTCGGGCGGACACATGGGTGCGTTTTTCGGCAGGGCCTGGCTACCCCAGTCGCTGCCAGCCGGGATCACCGCGCAAGACATCCAATAGGAGGCTCGCGTGCGCACACTCTTATCGACTGCCGCGCTTGCCTGCGCGTTCCTGCTTGCGGCATGTGGGGGTGGGGGTGGTGGCGGCGGCGGGACGCCCGCCGCCGTACAGGCCGCGGCTCCGTCCGCCAACGTCGCGGTCATCACGGTCGATGCCGGCCCCGTGGTCAACGGATCGAACACCGCTCGCCCGAATATCCCGACCGTCTCCGTGACGATCTGTGTCCCCGGCACGGCCAACTGCCAGAGCGTCGATCATGTTCAGATCGATACCGGTTCGGCCGGCCTGCGCCTTGTGAACACGCCGGCGCTCGCCGCCCTCGGACTGCCTGAGGAAACTGCGTCCAACGGCGGCACACTTGCCGAGTGCGCGCAGTTTGCCGACGGCGTGACCTGGGGTACGGTGCGCACGGCGGACGTTCGGGTGAGCGGAGAGATCGCCGGCAATATCCCGATCCAGATCATCAACGACGCCGCCACGCCCAACGTGCCGTCCGCTTGTTCTAATTTCGGGTCGCCCAAGCAAAGCGTGAACGCACTCGGCGCCAACGGCATCCTCGGTCTCGGCACGCTGGCCGTCGATTGCGGCCCCGCATGCGCCCAACAGGTTGTGGGGCTCTACTATGGCTGCACTTCCGCTTCGAGCTGCCCCGAGATCACGGTGCCCGTCGCGCAACAGGTGCCGAACCCCGTCACGCACTTCGCCACCAACAACAACGGCACGCTGGTCCAACTGCCGGCAATTGGCGCACAGGGGGCCGCCACCGTCCAGGGCAGCCTGATTTTCGGGATAGGAACGCAGGGCAACAACGCGCTGGGCAGCGCCCAGGTTTATACGACCACGGCGGGTGGCGTCTTCACCGCGACCTATAACGGCACGACCCTCAATAGGAGCCTGCTCGATACAGGCTCGAACGCCCTGTTCTTTCCCGACAGCTCGATCGCGGTCTGCGCCAGCAATGCACCGGGCTTCTACTGCCCTGCGACGACGGTGCCAGTCAGCGTCAAGATGACAGGCATGAATGGTGCCACCACGACCGTGAATCTTTCGGTCGGCAATGCACTGGCGCTGTTCTCGGCCAGTGGCGCGTTCGCATACAACAACATCGGCGGCCCGTTCCCGGGAATGACTTTCGATTTCGGGTTGCCGTTCTTCTATGGACGTTCTGTCTATACGGCCATCACAGGCGCGAATACGCCCGGCGGCGCGGGACCTTACGTGGCGTTTTAGGAGGCGGGGCGGACGAATTCTTTACAATAGACCGTCATGGGCGACCCGCGCGCTCCGCGATGTCCCCCCTGCCTGTTCATGAACTGACGGAATCTATGCCTCGTTTTTTTACCGCGCTTCTTTTCCTCCTTTCCTTCCTGGCCTACAGCGTCACCGCGACGGCCGCCCCTGTGCCGCCCGCAGCGGCAAGTGCCGCGTCGAGCGCGGCAGCTCCTGTCGCGCTGACTCCCGAGCAGGCACGCCATGCCCTGAGCGTTCTCAATGATCCACAGCGGCGTTCCCAGATCGAGGACACCTTGCGTGCCGTGGCCGCCGCAGGGGCGCTTGCAGCGCCGGCGCCGGCTGCGAGCGCCGCGCCCGCGGCCGCGGCGGCCCCGGCTAGCGCCGCATCGGGAGTCGCCGCCGCCTTCAAGTCAAACGGGCTCGTGACCCAGCTTTCACGCCAGCTTGCCCATTGGATTCAAACGATCGCCCACGAAACGCGGCATTCGCTGTTCGTACTGCTCGATCTCCGCTCGGTACGCGAATGGTGGACCGAGCAGATGCGTACCCCCAGCGGCATGTCCTTGCTGCTGGGCATCGGCTGGGCCATGCTGGGCACGCTGGTACCGGCCGCCGTCATCGAAGGGCTGTTGGCGCGCGTGCTCGTCAAACCGCGCCGGAGGATTACCGCGCGCGCCAACGCCGACGCCGAGGCGCAACGAGCCGATGCCGCGCTTACACCAGCTCAGCGCGAAGATGCCCACAACGAACAGATCGCAGCAGCCTTGAAAGGCGATGAGAAGGGAGTCCGGCAGCCGATCTCGCAAACGCGTACCGCCAAAGGCAAGCTCCACGCCCTGCGGCACTGGGCGCTGTTCCGCAGGATGCCGGCCGCCTTGCTGAATACCCTGCTTGCGGCCGTGCCCGTCGTCGGCTTCGCGCTGCTGGCCTCCCTGATGTTGTCGATTTTTACGGACGACGGCTCGATTGCCGAAGATGTCGTGTCTCGGCTCGTCGAAGTCTATGTGATCTGCCGAGGTGTGCTCGTCATCGTCAATCTGTTTGTCACACCGCGCTCGCCGGGGCTGCGCCTCTGGCAAATCAGCGACGCGTCGGCCATTTTCTGCCGGCGCTGGATGCGCCGACTCGTCGCCGTGATCGGCATCGGCGGTGCGCTCGCGCGAGCGCTGATGCCTCTGGGCCTCAGCGAGGACGCGCGCATCGCCATCATGAAACTGACTGCGCTGATCGCTCACATCATGGTCGCGACCGTGATCTTCAAATGCCGTCACCCGGTCGGCAACTGGCTGCGGCAATCGACGGCTTCGCATCGGCCGCTGTCGCATCTCGGCAACTGGCTCGCCGATATCTGGGCCGGCGTCGCGGTGTTCTTCGTGCTTGCGCTCTGGCTGATTTGGGCACTCGACGTCAACAACGGCTTCGAGACGCTCGTGCACCTCGGCGGCCTGTCGCTCGCCGTGCTCATCGCCGCACGGATGGTCGCGATCGTTGCGCTCGGCGCGCTTGCCCACCTGTTTCGCGTCAGCCAGGGCGACGAGGAAGCGGCCGGGACGCCAGCGGGCGTGTCGGGCCAGGTCACGAATGGAACTTCGTCCGGGACATCGAACAATGCCCCGGGCGGATCGCCGGCACCGGCCGAAGAACCCTCCATCGTGCAGCGGCGCGCGTACCGCTACTATCCCATGGTGCGGCAATTCGTCTCAGCCGTGATCGGCGTCATCGCGGTACTGGCCCTGCTCGATATCTGGGGGGTACATCTGCTGCGCTTCCTCGCCGCGAGTCCGATCGGGCACCGGCTGCTCTCCGCTCTCATCACGATCGGGATCGCCGCGTCCATCGCGGTGCTGATCTGGGAGGCCGTCAATATCTCGTTCGAGCGGCGCTTGCACATCTGGACGGATCGCGGCGAATTCGCGCGTGCCTCGCGCCTGCGCACCTTGATGCCGATGCTGCGCAGCGCGCTGCTGGTCGCGATCGCGCTGATCGTCGGGCTTACGGGTCTCAGCCAGATCGGTGTGAATACCGCCCCTTTGCTGGCAGGAGCAAGCATCTTCGGAGTCGCGCTCGGCTTCGGCTCGCAAAAGCTCGTGCAGGATTTCATCACGGGCATCTTCCTGCTGATGGAAAACGCGATGCAGGTCGGCGACTGGGTAACCGTCGCCGGCGTATCGGGCAGCGTCGAGTACTTGTCGATCCGTACAGTGAGGCTGCGCGGCAGTGACGGGTCGCTGTTCACGGTGCCTTTCAGTTCGGTGACGACGGTCAACAACGTCAACCGCGGCATCGGCAATGCCTCGGTCCGGATCAATATCGCGTATGGCGCGGACGTCGAGCGGGCGACCACGATACTGAAGTCGATCGGCGACGAGTTGCGCGCCGAGCCCGATTTCAAGGATGGCATCCTGTCGGACTTCAGCTTCTGGGGTGTCGATGCGGTCGACGGCGCGGCCGTCACGCTCGCGGGGCAAATCCAATGCCGTGACTCGATGCGCTGGCCGGTTCAGCGTGAATTCAATCGGCGCATCCTGGCGCGCTTCACGGCCGAAGGCATCGAAATCGCCAACCCCCTACGCAATGTGATGATCTCGGGGCAACAGCCGCCCGATGCCGCACAAACCGAGGGATCGACGGCAAGATCGACATCGGGCCCGTCGAACGTCACGCAGGCGCCCGTGGCCCCGGCAGGCGAGGCCGCATCCGAGGGGCGCGCCGGTTCTACTGGCCCGGCCAGATCAACGGATTCCGCTACGCGTTGAGATGCCATGCACCCATGTCACGCACTGCAGACTCTCGTCAGGTCAACTAATCTGAAGGGCCTGCCCGCTCGCCTCGAGAGCGGGCTGCACACGGATCGATCGAATCATGGCAAACGAAGAAGGCAAGGCCGGGGCCGCTGAAGACGCGAACTCCGGGGTAAGTGGAACGATGGACGCAGCCATTGACAAAACACATGATGCAACTGCGGGCATCGACCTCGCCGAAACGGCCAATCCGCCGGGCCGCGCCGAGTCCTCGGATGCGATCGATCCTGCCATTGAGACTCTGCTGGGTCAGCTATGGGAAGCGGCGAACGAGAGCAGCGGCAAGACCTGGTCCCTTGCCAAACTCAGCAAGCGCGCGCAGATTCCACAGAGCTCCCTGCGGCGCTATCTGACCTCGCTCACCGAAGCCGGGCTCGTGACCGTCACGCTCGACGAAACCGGCCTGGGTTCATCGGCACTGACTGAGTTTGGCCGGTCCGTCTGCGCGGACCTGTTTGGCACGACCGGACCGGCCACGCTTTAGGCCATCACGTAGAGGGATGAGCGGCGGCGCGGGCCACGGAGCCCGGCGCCCTTGTGCTGATCGTGCTAGGCCTTGAGGTGTCGCGCATGATGCGCGATGTGGTCGCCCATGAAGCTCGAGATAAAGTAATAGCCGTGGTCGTAGCCCGCATGGCGGCGCAGTTTGAGCGGCTGCGAAGCCGCGCGGCACACGGATTCGAACTCGTCGATGCGCAGTTGTGTCGCGAGGAACTGGTCGTCGAGCCCCTGGTCGACGAGAATCTCGCCGTCGAAACGCGCATTGAGCTGGCCGATCAGCGCCGTTGCGTCGTGGTGCAACCAGTCCTCACGATGTTCGCCGAAGAATGTGCCGAACGCCTTGGCCCCCCATGGACAACTCGCCGGCCCCGCGACCGGCGCGAATGCCGACACAGACCTGAACACGGACGGATTGCGCAAGGCAAGCGTGAGCGCGCCATGCCCGCCCATCGAATGGCCAAAAATGCCGATGCGCGCCGCGTCGAGATTGAAGCAGCCGGTCACGACGCGCACCAGTTCCTCGACCACATACGAATACATCCGGTAGTGGTGATTCCACGGCGGTTGCGTTGCATCGACATAGAAACCCGCGCCGACACCAAGGTCCCAATGATCCGTCTCGCCCGGCACGCCGGCGCCGCGTGGACTGGTATCCGGCGCGATCAACGCGATCCCGTGCTCGGCCGCATAGCGCTGCGCGCCCGACTTGATCGGAAAGGTCTCTTCATTGCAGGTGAGACCGGCAAGATAGATCAAGGCCGGAAGCGGCGCACCGCTGTCGATGCCGGGTGGCAGATAAACCGAGAAACGTGCGGGCAGACCCAGCGCCGCCGAGCGATGCCGGTAGAAACGCTGGCTGCCGCCGAAGCTGCCGTGCGCGCTGATCAGTTCGAGTTCGGCCGTCGTCGCGACAGTCGTCATGGTCAAGGTCCCTTCAGTACAGCACGACCGAACGAATCGACTCGCCCGACTTCATGAGGTCGAAACCTTCGTTGATCCGTTCGAGCGGCAAGCGATGCGTGATCAGGTCGTCGATGTTGATCTTGCCTTCCATATACCACTCGACGATCGTCGGAACATCGGTGCGGCCTCGCGCCCCGCCGAACGCCGAGCCCTTCCATTCGCGGCCGGTCACGAGCTGGAAAGGCCGCGTGCTGATTTCCTGTCCCGCCGCAGCCACGCCGATAATGAACGACTGGCCCCAGCCCTTGTGCGTGCATTCGAGCGCCTGACGCATCGTCGTCACATTGCCGATGCACTCGAACGAATAATCGGCGCCGCCGTCCGTCAACTGGACGATCTCGTCGACCACGTTACCGACTTCCTTCGGATTGATGAAGTGCGTCATGCCGAACTTCTTCGCGAGCTCGACACGGCTCGGGTTGATGTCGATGCCGATGATCTTGTCCGCGCCGACCATCTTCGCGCCCTGGATCACGTTCAGGCCGATGCCGCCGAGGCCGAACACGACCACATTGCTGCCCGCCTCGACTTTCGCCGAGTAGACGACCGCGCCGATGCCCGTCGTCACGCCACAGCCGATGTAGCAAACCTTGTCGAACGGCGCGTCTTCGCGGATTTTTGCGACCGCGATCTCCGGTACGACGATGTAGTTCGAAAACGTCGACGTCCCCATGTAGTGAAACAGGGGCTTGCCGTCGAGTGAGAAGCGCGAAGTCGAGTCGGGCATCAGGCCCTTGCCTTGCGTCGACCGGATTGCCTGGCAGAGGTTGGTCTTACGTGACAGGCAGAATTTGCACTGGCGGCATTCGGGCGTATAGAGCGGAATCACGTGATCGCCCTTGCGCAGGGTGCTCACGCCCGCGCCCACGTCAACCACGATGCCCGCACCCTCGTGACCGAGAATCGCAGGGAAGATCCCTTCGGGGTCGGCCCCCGACAACGTGTAGTAGTCTGTATGACAAATCCCCGTTGCCTTCACTTCGATCAGCACCTCACCGGCGCGCGGACCTTCGAGATCGACTTCCTCGATCGTGAGGGGTTGCCCGGATTTCCACGCAATCGCTGCTTTAGTCTTCATCTCGCCGCCTTTAAGATATTCAGTACAGGGCGCTAGTTTAGTCAGCAGTCGTGAGGCGTGCAATGTACTGCTTGAGGGGCGACGGTGTGTTATATATGCGAAAAGTTCGCATCTGTAAGGATTGTCACACTCGCCCTATGCAACCCCTGTTTGGATCACCGTTCGCCTTCATTGCGGGTGTCCTCTTCTATCTCGCCTCACCCCGCCAGCAGATCAAGGCGCAGATCCAACGGCGCCGTACGCTCCTCGTCGCAGGAGCGCCGTGCGGCCTCGCCGGCGCGGCGCTCTGGCACGGCTGTGCGAACCGGCCCGCCGTGCTTTGCGCGACGATTACGACACTCGCGGCAAGCCTGTCGGCTATGCCTTTCATTGGCATGATGGCAAGCAGACGTGCGAAACTCGCTTCCCCGGCAGACGCCCGCCCCAGTGCTCGCGTGAACCGCCCGACAGGAACTCCATGAGGCTTCGGCTCTGCATGATCGTCCTGCTTTCCTTGCCGCTCGCGATCGCGCTCAGCGGCGCGTTCGCCTGGGCAATGCCGGGTGGATGGCAGCGCTCGGGGATTCTGGCAATCGTGCTGTTCCTCCCGCTTTGGATCGGCATCCAGTGCAGCGCGTTTGCACTGTCTTCGACTTCACGCGTGGTGATCGTACTCGGCTGCAGCAACTTTATCGGATTCGCCCTGCTTTTCGCGGCGCGAGCGATGCATACCTCCTGAACCGACATGCGTGCACCGACACTCCGGGCATTCCAATGGCTGCACACCTGGGCGGGAATCTGCGCGGGCTTTGTCCTCTTCATCTCCTTCCTCGGCGGCACGCTGACGATGTTCCACGAGGAAATCGGGCGCTGGGAACGCCCGGCATCACGACACCTGCCCGTTGATGGCGGGCCCGCCCAGCGGCTCGTTGGCACGCTTGTCGCGTTGCATCCGACGTCGGCCGACATTTTCGGCGTGGTGCTCGCCAGCGAGACTCACCGGGAACCGTTCGTTTACTGGGAAGAAGGCGGCAACTGGAAGTACGCGCGCCTGGCACAGGGCGGCAAGTCGATCCTCGATACTTCGCTCGGTTTCGACGATTTCAGCGAGGATTCGCTCGGCGCAGCCGAGCAGGCTTCGGCTGCCGAGGCGGCGGCCCGCGCGCAAGCTTCCGCCGAGCGTGTACCGGCTGCGGCAATGCGTTCACCGGAACAAGCCGAGGCCTCGGGCACTGCCGGATCGCAATTGTCGAACGCGATCCGTGCGGCGCGAGCGTCCTCTTCAGCCGACGCGGGCGCAAGCAGCGATCTCCCGGTGCAGCGACTGGCAGCCGGACATCAATCGGGCGGCACCATCATCACGTTGGTCGATCACGACACCCTCGACTTGAGCACCGCGCCGGGACTGGCGGAATTCATCGACAAGCTCCACTACTCGCTCGCCTTGTCCAAGCCCGGTCTCTATCTGCTCGGGGTCGTTGCGCTGATGTTCGGAGTCGCACTCGTGTCCGGCATGGTGATTCACTGGCCCCGTCTCGCGCGGGACCTGTTCGCGCAGCGGCCCGGCGCGAACATCAAGCTGTTCTGGCAGCGCACGCACAACGCGGTCGGCGTGCTTGCGCTGCCTTTTCACGCCATCATCGCGCTCACCGGCAGCGTACTGTGCCTCGGCCTGGTCGCCGTGATGCTGTTCAACACGATCGCTTTCGACGGCAAGCTGATGCGCGAGATCGTGGCGATGCGCTCGGCCGCCCCTTCCCTGCCCGTGACCGCCGTGCCGGGCGCACCCATGTCGGTCGATCAGCTTGTTGCTCGTGCCCGCTCCGAAGTCTCGACTTTCACGCCGCGCTGGATCGCCTATACACGCTATGGCGCCGACGACGGGTTCGCCGAAGTCTGGGGCGATAGCGAACGCGCGCCCGGCTCGCTCGGATCCGTGACACTGCGGCTCAACGACGGGGCGTTGCTCGCGAGGCAAACCGCTGCGATGCGCGACGCGCACCATACCGTGTCGAGTGCGGTCTTCGGCCTGCACTTCGGAACCTATGGCGGCCTGGCGGTCCGCTGGATCTATTTCGTACTGGGCATCGCGGGCGCCGCGCTGATCTTCACCGGCAACTTGCTGTGGCTCGAAGCGAGACGCAAGCTCGGGTCGGACAAACAATCGCTTGCGACCCTCAATATCTCGCGCGCGACGGTTGCAATCTGTATTGGGAGTTGCGCGGCGATTGCGGCCGGATTCGACGCGGCGTTGTTACTGCCTTCGATCGAGACCTCAAGTGTCTATCTCACGGTGCTCGTGTTGTCCATCGTCCTGTCGTTCACCGGTGCACCGATCGCCACCGCGCGCGATCTGCTGTTCGCGACGGCGCTCTTCTGCCTTGCCATCCCGTTTCTCGACGCCGCGCTGACACCGGACAACCTCTTCAGCCTCGTGATGCGGGGTGACTGGCAACTCGCGAGCATCGATCTCGCCGGGCTGGTGTTCGCCGCCATCTTTGCCGTCGCGTCGATGCTTGTGAATCGACGCGGCCACCGGGGCGATCCGTTCAGTGTCTGGTCGATGAGGAGCTGACGTTGCGATGCGGTGGAGCTTGGGTATTTGAGTGCTTGGATGCTTGGGTGCTTGGGTGCTTGGGTGCTTGGGTGCTTGAGTGCTTGAGTGCTTGAGTGCTTGAGTGCTTGAGTGCTTGGATGCTTGGATGCTTGGATGCTTGGATGCTTGATGGCTACGGTGCGCCGAGATTCAGAGATTCCATGCGCCGGACGGGCTTGAACAGGTAAACTCGGGCGCTTTGGAGTGCTGCCTCGGTCGAGATGCGTAATGCATGCCCCTCGCATGAAGGTATCGCTCAGCTTCTTTTGCGTTCCATAGCCAAGTATGCACAACGTCGTTTCCGGCTGGTTCGGATTGTCAGCAATATGGTTGGTGGTGCTCGTCTGGCGCCTGGTACTGGCCCGGCTGTCGGGCGGCGGAGCATGGCAAGGTCCAGGCACGCTGCGCACATGGATCGGTGCGGTCTGCGTGCTGCTCGCAAGCGGCGTGCTCGAAGCCGGCGTCTGGTCAAAGCTTGCCCCCGCTTCGGACATCGATCGCGTCGGCCGCGCCTTGCTTGACGCGTTCGGATATGGCGGCGGCGGCGTCGCCGGCCTCGTGGGCCTGGGTGTCGGTTTGCCCTGGCTGTTCGGTACACGACTGAGCACGCTGGTCCTCGACCTCATCGGCAACACGGAGCGCGATCCCTCGCCCCAGCCGTCGTCTCGACGCGCACCGGCAGACTGGGACGGGCGTTCGTCTGGCCCGCGTTCGTTTGGCCTGCCCGGGTCGCCTTCGGGTCGCGCCCGCCGACAAGCGGAAACGTCGGAAATCGGCACGGCAGGCACGACGACGGATCGCCCTGCGTCGAGCGGCCTTCGCGCGCCGGGCGAACTCGGCAGCGGGCGGCGACCCGGCACATTCAGGTCGACTGCGGACCGTGCGGCCACTCTGTCAACTGCTCAGTCAGCCGCTCAGTCAGTCATTCGATCGGCGACCCAGTCGGCCACTCATTCAGTCGATCATCCGGTCAATCATTCGCCGGCTCACCCGGTTCATCATTCAGCAAGCCGTCCGACAAACCAGAAAGCAGCTCTTTCGGCGAGCCAACCGGTAAACGTGCCTACGAAACGCGATGGCAGATCGGAACGCGCTTCGGAAAAGACAGGGACCGGGCCGATGGGGAACACACCCTTCGCCCCCCGCGTTCGGAACCCACCACCGGCGCCTGCGGCTCCAGCAGTGGTGGCCCTGCAGCCGGGTATCGAAGCGAAAGCCCGGAGAGCCGCGGCGGCGGCGGCGCGGCGCGCAGTTTCAGTGGCCGGCGTGCCGACCGTTCACGCTTCCGCTTTCGGTGCCACAGCGGCCCTGGACAGCGCGCCTTCCGCACGCAGTCTCGCCGAAACATTCCGCGCCGTCGAGGAGATGGCCTCTCAATGGCCCGCTCTTGCGAGCGCGGCGCGCAACCCGGCAACGCGTCCCGCCGTCGGTGGGAACAAGACAGCCGTCGCGCCAGTGGCAACTCATGCGGCAACCGATGCCGTGGCCCGTGCCGCCGCGGATGCAAAGGCGAACCCGATATCGCTGGCGCCATTGACCGACGAGCTCCGGGTCATCCCGACGCCGGATGAAGTCATGCAGCCGTCGCGCGCCGATGAAGCGCTACTCGTTTTGCCGGAAATGGCGCTTGAAGCTGAGCAAACCGATGTGCGAGCGGACATGCAGGCGGACGCGCAAGCCGACGTGCAAACCCATGCGCAAGTCGACATGCAATCCCACCCGCAGGTCGACACGCGGCCCGACGTGCAGACCCATGCGCAAGTCGACATGCAATCCCATCCGCAGGTCGACACGCGGCCCGACGTGCAGACCCATGCGCAAGTCGACGTGCAAGCCCATCCGCAGACCGACATGCAGACCGTGCAGACCCATGCGCGAGCCGACGAGCAAGCCCATCCGCAGGTCGACCTGCAGGACGACGTGCAGACCCAAGCGCGAACCGACGAGCTAGCCCATGCGCAAATCGGCATGCAGCAGTTCGACATGCAAGCCGACACACAAACAAGCGAGGCAAGCGGCCTATCTGGCGGAGTTTCCGTGAGCCTGACGCCGCACCGGCCACTCCTTCCGCCTGACGATGATATCGACGTCCTCGACGGTATGTCGTTACCCTTCGTACCTTCGCTTGCTCCTCCTGTCGAGCCCCCCGTCGTCCACTCCTCGCTGAGCCGGTTCGCACCGCCGGCCAATGAGCCGCTGATTCCAGGCTTCACGGTTCAGCGGGCTCCCGTACCCTCCGCCCCGCCGGCCGGACAACTGATAACGGAGTTCGAGTTCCATCCGCCGAGTGCTTCGCACGTCGAGCTGCCGGGCCTCGATCTGCTCGCGAGCGCCGAGGATCTCGTCGAACCTGCCTCGGAAGCACACCTCGCCGAGACGGGCCAGCTGATCGAACAGCGCCTCAAGGAGTTCAAGGTGCCCGTCACTGTGGTCGGCGCTTCGGCCGGTCCGGTCATCACGCGTTTCGAAGTGGAGCCAGCGCTCGGCGTACGCGGTGCACAAATCGTCGGTCTCATGAAAGATCTGTCGCGCGGCCTCGGCCTGACGTCGATCCGCGTGGTCGAGACGATTCCGGGCAAGACCTGCATGGGCCTGGAACTACCGAACCCGAAGCGGCAGATGATCCGCTTGTCGGAGATCCTCGCGAGCGATGCCTACCGTGCGTCGCCCTCTCACCTGAGCATCGCGATGGGCAAGGACATCACCGGCACGCCCGTGGTCACCGACCTCGCGCGCGCACCGCATATGCTGGTGGCCGGAACGACCGGATCGGGCAAGTCGGTCGCGATCAACGCGATGATCCTGTCGCTGCTCTACAAGGCCGCACCGGCGGACGTGCGCTTGATCATGATCGATCCGAAAATGCTCGAGCTTTCAGTCTACGAGGGCATCCCGCACCTGCTCGCGCCTGTCGTCACCGATATGAAACTCGCCGCCAACGCGCTGAACTGGTGTGTCGGCGAGATGGAAAAGCGCTACCGGCTGATGTCGGCGCTCGGTGTGCGCAATATCGCGGGCTTCAATCAAAAGCTCCGCGATGCCGAGCGGGCCGAACGCAAGATCGGCAACCCGTTCTCGCTGACCCCGGATGCTCCTGAGCCACTCTCCCCGCTGCCCTTGATCGTCGTCATCATCGACGAACTGGCCGACCTGATGATGGTGGCCGGCAAGAAGATCGAGGAACTGATCGCACGTCTCGCACAGAAGGCGCGGGCATCCGGCATTCACCTGATTCTCGCGACGCAGCGTCCGTCGGTCGATGTGATCACCGGCTTGATCAAGGCCAATATCCCGACGCGCGTGGCCTTCCAGGTATCGTCGAAAATCGATTCGCGCACGATCCTCGACCAGATGGGCGCAGAGTCCTTGCTCGGCCAGGGTGACATGCTGTTCCTGCCGCCGGGTAGCGGAGACCCGCAGCGTATTCATGGTGCGTTTGTCGCCGACGACGAAGTGCATCGGGTCGTCGAATACCTGAAGCAATTCGGTGAGCCGGAATACGAGTCAGCGATCCTTGATCCGGGACCCGGCGAAGGCGCCCCGGCCGATCTGTTCGGCGAGATGCCCGATCCGGAAGCCGACCCCTTGTACGATGAGGCGGTCGCATTCGTGCTGCGCACACGGCGCGCATCGATCTCGTCTGTGCAGCGTCAACTGCGCATCGGCTACAACCGGGCCGCGCGGCTCGTCGAGCAGATGGAAACGGCCGGGCTCGTGTCGGCAATGGGTATCAACGGCAGCCGCGAGGTGCTCGGCGCCGGACCGGCAGAATAGACAATGCGCGGTGGTCGCTGGAATCGGGACGGTGCAAATGGCGGACACCGCGAAGTCCCGATCCCATGCAACCGAGCCGGTCGGAGGTCGAGAACGTGCGCGCCGAAGGGACTTCAGCCATCCCGGAAATAAAAAGGCGCTCCACAGCAGCGTCGCATACTGGCAGAATCCGTTCTTTGCAGCTAACGATCGGCTTTCAATGAACAACCTCTTGATTCTCGTGCAGGACCCCGCCGCCTGGGCCGCGCTTGCTACACTGATCGCCATGGAAGTGGTGCTCGGCATCGACAATCTGCTGTTCATTTCGATCCTGACCAACAAGCTGCCCGCCGTGCATCGCGAAAAGGCACGCCGGATTGGTATCGGCCTGGCCCTCGTGATGAGGCTCGCGCTGCTCGCGACGGTATCGACGGTCGTTCAAATGACCGAACCGGCCATCGCGGCATTTGGGCGCGGCTTTTCCTGGCGCGACCTGATCCTGATCGCCGGCGGGCTCTTTCTCGTCTGGAAGTCGACCAAGGAAATTCACCACCATATCGCGCCCGAACCCGAAGGCTCGCATGGGGCTCAAGGCGGCGGCAAGGTGCCGGCCGGCTTTACCGCGGCGATCGCCCAGATTTTGGTTCTCGATCTCGTGTTTTCGGTCGACAGCATCATCACCGCGGTCGGGATGACCGAGCATATTCCGATCATGTTCGCAGCCGTGATCGTCGCCGTCGCCGTCATGTTGTTTGCCGCGGCACCGCTTGCGAACTTCATCAACCGGAACCCGACCATCGTGATGCTCGCGCTCGGCTTCCTGCTTGTCATCGGTATGACATTGATCGCAGACGGTTTCGGCACGCACGTCCCGAAGGGATACATCTACGGCGCCATGGCTTTCTCGGCACTTGTTGAAGGGCTTAACATGCTGTCGCGGCGCGCACGTGCCAAGCGTGAGCTCAGTGAGTGAGCACCGCTTGAGCGCATGGCTGTGGCATCGGCAAGCAAGCCTGCATAGGCGCGGCTTGAGCGATTGTATGAGGGACTGAAATTCATTCCCTCATGGATTCGATCAGCGGAGGTGAGTATGGATTGGTATCTGAAAGTGCTGAAGGCCTACGCGGTGTTTTCAGGACGTGCGAGGCGCAAGGAATACTGGATGTTCGTCCTGATCAGCGTGCTCGTTGCAATCGGATTGGCCTTGCTCGATGTGATCCTGAACCTGCGGCTCGGCGGCGGCAAGGGGCTGCTCAGCACGCTCTATAGTCTTGGCGTCCTGATTCCCGCGCTCGCGGTCGCTGTGCGCCGGCTGCACGATACCAATCGCAGCGGCTGGTGGCTGCTGCTCGGGCTGATTCCCATTGTTGGCTCGCTCGTGCTGCTGGTGTTCTTCGTACTCGACAGCACACCGGGCACCAATCGCTTCGGTCCGAATCCCAAGAGCGACGATGCGGCCCCTGGGCATTCGCTGACGGATCGAGCCGCGTAAAACACCGAAGACTCCGGTTTTGCGGAGCACCAAGCATTTTTCGGAGCACTCGAGCTGCGTAAAACACCGAGACTCCGGTTTGCGGCGCACCAAAGCATTTTGCGGAGCGCCAAAGCAAAAAGCCCTGCTCGATTGAGCAGGGCTTTCTGGGGTGTAACAGCCTGACGATTACCTACTTTCACACGGGAACCCGCACTATCATCGGCGTGGAGTCGTTTCA
>NZ_CADIKM010000018.1 GCF_902859895.1 Pararobbsia alpina | reverse complement strand
AGAAACAGTCTGTCGACGCAGACATTCGGTTACACGGATCTGGAGAATCACGCGAGCGATTCGGGTGACACGATCGGCTTGAGTGCAAGCGGTGGCTTCGGACAGAGTACGTCGGGTGGAGTGAACCTCGATACGCCGGTCAAGCAGGGGGGGAGCAGCACGCCTGGACCGTTGAACTCGCAAGGCTTGGGGCCGAGTGGCTTCTCGACGGCGGGGACGAGTTCGGAGGCGTCGGGGACGACCCATGCGGTGGTCAGTCCCGGCACGATCACGGTTCGTGGCGATGCAGGAACGGGTCAGGACAGCACGGCCGGCCTGAGTCGCGACACCTTGAGCCGCGACACCCTGAGTCGCGATACCACGAGCGCGAACGGTTCGGTGCAGAACACATTCGATGCGCAGCAGGTGCAGAACGATCTGGCGGTCCAGCAGGGCGTCGGCCAGGTCGGGATGCAGGTGGTGGGCGATGTGGCAGGCGCGCTGGAAAGCCGTGCGAGTGCGGCCCAAGCCACGGCGGCGCTGGCGTACGAGAACGCGAAGGCAACCGGCGATCGCGCCGGGATGGCCCAAGCTCAGGCGGACTACGACGCGGCGACGCAGCAGGTCACGCTGTGGGGGAACGACGGAGCAGCGCGGATTGCCTCGCATGCGGCGGTGGCGGGACTGGGTGCGGCGTTGGGTGGAGGCCATGTTGCGGGAGCACTCGGTGGTACGGTTGCCGGCAATGTGGTGGGCAATACGGTCAGTGGTGCGATGAGCCGTGCGAGCGGTGCGGCGGGCGACACGCTGGGCGGGACGCTGATAGCGAATGCGGCGTCGGGGCTGGCGGGTGCGGTGGCAGGCGGAGCGCTGGGTGGAGTATCAGGCGCGACGAGTGGGGCCGGGGGGGCGTTGAATGCTGATCTGTACAATCGGCAGTTACATTCAGATGAAAAAACGGCGATCCGTGAGAACGCGAAGGGTGATGCGGCAGAAGAGAAGCGCCTGACCGCGGCCGCATGTTACGTTGTGCAGTGCTGGGCGGAGTTTTCGCCGAACAGTCCGGGGTGGCTGGCGAACTATGTGAGTCCGGAGGACGCGAAGGATCTGGGACCGGAGTTGCAGTGGGTGAACAGCCAGAAGGTGCAGAGCGGGCTGTTTGTCTACACGTTGCCTCAGCAGGCGAAGGATCTTGGGTTCAGTCAGCTGGATCAGTTCCGACGTGGCGTGGAGCAGTTCGGGCAGGACGTGAAGAACCTGCCGCGGGATGTCGCGAACACGCGTGTCGGGATGCCGGGCGATGTGCAGCAGGGGGATGCGGGTCCGCAAACCGATATAACAGGCGGCGGGAGCGACAGGACGCCGCCGACCGCGACCGCGGTGGTGACGCCGGGCGTCATATCGTGTGGCCCTGGCGTGCTGTGTCCAACGGTGAGTGCTTCGCCGGTGGTGACGCCGGGTGCGCCGATGCTGTCGAGCGGTGGTGGAGACAGCGAGTCGAGCGACGGTAGTCAGGCTTCTGGTTCGGGCGCTTCGTCCGATAGCTCGCAGGCTACAAGCAGCAGGTCTGTAGACGACGTAAACTTGGCATCGCCAAGCCGGACCGATCACATCTTGAACGGAGACGCCACTGGGGGTGGCCACCTTTGGCCTGGCGCCCCTGGCAAGTCTCCATTTCCAGAGGATTGGTCGGCCTCAAAGATCATGAACGACGTGTCCGATATTGCGACTGATCCGTCTATTCCCCAAACGGTTCAGACTAACGGCAGAATTGTGAAGGTTGGCACTCGCGATGGCATCAATATTCAAGTCGTGATTGAGCCGCCAAGGAAGGGGGGCGGGATCGTTAGCGCCTTTCCCACGAATGTTATAAGGAACCCGAAATGAAAATAGATCAGTCTCACTTCGATGGCATCGAGCAATTGCTACGAGAGGTACTTAACCTGCTTGGAGGAAAAATATCAGGCCGAGATAGAACAGATGTCGTTGATTACCTCGATCATGGTGAATACGGTATCGCTTACGAGCTGCTAACCTTCGTGCTCGACAATCAACAAATCACTCGACCGCCTTTGTTGAGAGAGGCGGGAAAAAAAATGGGAATGACTGACTAGCCTGCCAAAAACGATCAACGCTTCAGTACTGGATGTGCCGACTATTTTCAGTAACTTGGAGGCAACCCAGGCGCCACTGGCCGATAGATGTCTTAAATAAGTTGCTATATGCGACACGCAAATATTGACGGTCAAAACTAATGGTCCTGCGCCCGTATATCAAGGCATTTCGATCGGTGTTAGCTCAACCGGCTCATCGTTCGCGCCAAACCAGTTAGCGCGACCTGGTAGCCGTCCCCCGGCTACCGACCGACTGCTCGATGCCTCCTTCGGCCAACCGCTCGCTGTAGCGAATGTTGACGTATTGCGAGCCCTTGTTGGAGTGATGGATCAGCGTTCCGACACTGTCCGGCTGGCGGGCGTACGGCGCCTGTTCGAGTGAGTCCAGAACGAAGTCCGTCGTCATCGACGAACTGACGCGCCAGCCACTGCACGTTCCCGGACTTCAGCAGAAAACTTGTTCGACTTGTTCATGGCTCCATTCTCTCGAGAGTTGGAGCCTCCACCAAACTCGGGGCGGTTCAGATGAGATCGATCGGTGCCCCTTCGCAGCTTCCGGCCAAACAACTTGGCGACCAAAGTACATCGCGAACGTCGCGCGCCCTTCCGGCGGAAGGCGCGCGCCACGCCCACTACTTCGGCGTTCCACATTCTCCGCGGCGCGAGCGTTCTTCCGCCTCCTGGAGATCCTCCGGGTAGTAGGGATCGAAGGCCTTCGGATACCACCCGCACGCCTGGAGTCGCGCCAGGTCGGCCTGGTTCTTTTGATAAACGGGGTCGTCGGTCGCGCATGCCGACAGCAACAGGCCACAGGCGAATGCAGCCGCCAAGCCGACTGGCCGCGAGCCTTTCAAAAGTTGTTTCATTGTCGTTCTCCATGGGGCCAAAGGAGGGCTCGCGACCGAGTGCGGCAGGGGCGTCACCGCCTCGTGGTCAGAGCATCGCGCCAGCTTTTCGTCGCCACAGTGCCTTCGTCCATTGTATGTCTCCCATCGCTTCATGGAGAGGACAACCTCAATGCAGACGCCCCGGATCATCCCGAGGCAGCCTCACGATATTCCACTGTTCCGGTCCAAGGCCGATGCGCCGGTCGGTGTCCCGCTGCGCTCCAAGCGTCCCATCTGGAGCTCCCGGTGAGCGTATAGAATAGCCGCGCCCTTCCCTATCGGCCCGCGCGTTCATGCTTGCGAAACAAAGACAGCAACACATCCTCGACGAGCTCGGCCGGACCGGAGCGTTGTCGGTCGCCGAACTGGTTCGCGAACTCGACGTCTCGCGCGAGACGATCCGCCGCGACCTCAACGCACTCGCCGAGCGCGGCCTGCTCGTCACGACCCATGGCGGCGCCCTGAGCGCCGAGCACACCGAGCCCGACGTCGACACCCGCGAAGCCTCGAACGCCGCGGCCAAACGCGCGATCGGCCAGCGCGCGGCCGAACTGATTGCCGATGGCACCTCGGTCGTGATCGACTCGGGCAGCACGACGCTCGCTGTCGCCCGCGCGCTGCTCGATCGGCGCGGGCTGTCGATCTATACGAACGACTGGCGCATCGCGCTCCTGCTCGGCCGACGCAATGACAACCGCGTCGTCCTGCTCGGCGGCGAACTCTCGAGCCTCGAGGACGCCACCTTCGGGCTCGACACGATCCAGCAACTGCGCCAGTACCACGCGAACTTCGCGATCGTCGGTGCCGGCGGCATCACAGCCGAGGCGAATCTCACCGACTACTCGAGGATGGCGGCCGAGGTACGCGCCTGCATGCTCGCCGCCGCGCAGACCGCCATCGTTGTCGCCGATCACTCCAAGTTCGGCCGCGTGACGCCCGTGCGGGTCGCGAATTTCGAGACGGCCCGCTATCTCGTCACCGAACGCGCACCCGACAAGGCATTCCGGAAGGCGCTCGCCGCGCTCGGACCGGAGCTGCTGGTCGCTGCATCGCAGCAACGCCCCTGAATTTGCACAACGCCGCGTTATTGCCTTGACACACGTTTCGACCCATCAAACGATGCCGGCTCAAGAGTACAGCCCCAGTCGCACCATAGGTAGTATCCCTAGGTAACGGCCCTGCTGTGTGACAGCCCCGCGTCGCAGCCTAGGTCAACCCCGCATGAGCCATGGATCGCAATCCTAAGTTTGCAGCCTCCGCTTGTGCGGTTAAGTGGCGAAATGTGTCAGTTTTTGCAACTTTCCATTTTCGTCATCTCCGCGTCATAAGGAGCGCGGAAGCTTGCGATTTCGTTCAGCCTCTCCCGAGAAACCGAGCCATGATGAAGATCGCTGACCCGCGCACATTCCGAATGATCGTTCGCACCCTGGTGTCCACCGCTGCTGTGTTCGCCACGTTCGGCATGGCGACCCATGCATTCGCCGCCGGCGAAGTCGTGCTCTACACGGCGGACGGCCTCGAAAACCTCTACAAGGACGTGCTGCCCGCCTTCGAAAAGAAGGAAGGCGTGAAGGTCGCGATCGTCACTGCGGGCAGCGGCGAAGTCGTGAACCGCGCAACCGTCGAAAAAGATTCCCCGAAGGCCGACGTGCTCGTGACGCTGCCGCCGTTCATCCAGCAGGCGGGACAGACTGGCCTGCTGCAGACGTACCAGAGCGTCAACTACACGAACGTGCCGGCCATCGCGAAGGCGAGCGACGGCAGCTGGGCCACGTTCGTCAACAACTACTTCTCGTTCGCGATCAACCCGGACAAGGTCAAGACGGAGCCGAAGACCTTCGCCGACCTGCTCGACCCCGCCTATGCGGGCAAGGTCGCCTATTCCAATCCGGCGACTGCCGGCGACGGCATGGCGGTGATCATCCTGACGACTTCCCTGATGGGCGAAGACCCGGCATTCGACTACCTGAAGAAGCTCGAACAAAACGCCAAGTTCCACACGAAAGGCACGGGCTATCTCGACGTGCTGCTCTCGCGCGACGAAATCTCGGTCGCCAACGGCGACCTGCAGATGGATCTCGACGATGCGGCCAACGGTGGCCTCTCGATCAAGCCGGTGTTCCTCGCCGCCAAGCCGGGCGACAAACCGACGACCTTCCAGTTGCCCTATGCGATCGGCCTGATCAAGAACGGCCCGAACCAGGCGGTCGGCAAGAAGCTCATCGACTATCTGATGTCGGCCGACGTGCAGTCGAAGGTGCCTGACATCTACGGGATTCCTGGTCGTACCGACGTACCGCTCGCCGGCAAGAATGGCGAAGTGGTGAAGCAGGCGATCGCCGGCGTGCATCTGATCCCGGTCGACTGGAACCAGGTCATGGCGAAGAAGGCCGATTGGGTCGCGCGCTGGAAAAGCTCGGTGATCGGCGCTTCGAACAAGCCGCTTGAAGTCGTCAAGCCGAAGTAACACGCTGCCGGGCGATGGGCGAGGCGCTGAAACCACCCATCTTCCCGTCGACACAACGATCGACTTGGCCGTCACGCTCTGATCACCGGGTGGCGACCGGCGTGCGCGGTTCTTCCGCTGTCACATTCTGCTGGAGATAAACCGGTGACTCTTGCGAGCGCTTCCTCAATCCTGGGCACCGGTGCTGGAGCGGCAGCCCAGGCTGGCCACGAGGCCGCCGCCGTGCCGCGCGGCGCGGGTGTGCAGATCGACCACCTGACGGTGCGCTATGGCGAACGTGCGGTGCTCGACGACCTGTCGCTCACGCTCGAGCGCGGCGAACTGCTGACTGTGCTGGGCCGCAGCGGCTGCGGCAAGACCACCTTGCTGCGCTTCATCGCCGGCTTCGTCCAGGCCGATCATGTGACAGGCCGGCTGAGCGTCGCCGGCCGCGACCTGACCGACGCGCCGCCGCACCGGCGCAACCTCGGCCTGCTGTTCCAGAGCTATGCACTGTTCCCGCATCTGTCGGTCTTCGACAATGTCGCCTTCGGCCTGCGTGCGCGGCGCATGGTCCGCAGCGAGATCGCACGCCGCGTGGCCGATGCGCTGAAGCTCGTCCAGCTCGGCGATGCAGGTCATCTGATGCCGGCACAGTTGTCGGGCGGTATGCAGCAGCGCGTCGCCCTTGCGCGAGCGCTCGTGATCGAGCCCGATGTGCTGCTGCTCGACGAACCGCTCTCGGCACTCGACGCCAACCTGCGCGCCTCGGTACGCTCCGAGATCAAGGCGCTCCATGAACGCCTGCCCGATCTGACGATCGTCTGCGTAACCCACGATCAGGACGATGCGCTCGTGCTGTCCGATCGCACGCTACTGATGCGCGACGGCCGGATCGCCCAGCTTGGCACCCCGCAGCAACTCTATGAACACCCAGCCGACAGTTTTATCGCGAGCTATCTCGGCGCGGCAAACCTGCTCGCGCCTTCGCTCGTTTTCCCGATCGGCGATGCGCGTCACGGCGAGCGCGAACAGCTTGCCTGCCTGCGTCCCGAGCAGTTGCGCATCGTGCCGCTCGGCCAGGGACATCTGCATGGGGTGATCAGTGCGGTCGACTGGTACGGGGCGACTCTCTCGATCGCGGTGACGCTCGATGCACTGCCGGCCGAACCCGTGCTCGTGTCCATGCAGCGCGTCGCGGGCAGTATGCCGGTCAAAGGCGAGCGAATTTCACTGCACTATGGGGTCGACGATGTCGTTCTCGTCCGGCCCTGATACCGGGCGCGGCGCAGTGCTGCCCGCCGCCGTGAATGCTGACGCCAACGGCACTCCCGGCCGCCTGGGGACCGCGACGCCGATGCCGATGCCGATGCCGATGCCGATGCCGATGCCGATGCCGGGCGATGTTGCAGCATCGCTTGCCGCTGCCGCCGCGCGCGTGCCGCTTCAACAGGTGCAGCACCGGCGCCGCGAGCGCGCGGCCTGGTGGCAGATGATGTTCCTGCTGGTGACCGTACTCGGGCCCATCGTCGTCTATCCGCTCTTCCGCCTGCTCGCGCTGAGCGTGTCGGGCGAGCACGGCTTGAGCTTCGCGCCCTATGCGCGCTTCTTCGGCAATGCGGATACCCGCAGCGTGATCTTCACGACGCTCTGGGTCCTGTTCGCCAGCGCCGGACTCGCCTCGCTGCTCGGTATCGCCATCGCGGCCCTGCTGCATTTCAAGCCCTTTCCGGGCACGCGGCTGCTCACGCGTTTTCTCGAGCTGTTTGTCGCTTTCCCCTCGTTCCTGGTCGCGTTCACGCTGATCTTCCTCTACGGCTCGCAGGGCTCGGTGAGCATCGCGCTCCAGCAGATATTCCATCTCGATGCGCCACCGCTCGACTTCCTGTTCGGCACGGGCGGTGTCGTGCTTGCGGAGGTCGTCTTCTTCGCGCCGTTCGTCGTGCGGCCAACCCTCGCATCGTTCGCTCTGCTCGACATGCGGATCATCGAAGCCGCCCGCAGTCTCGGCGCGAACAGCGCGATGGTCGCATGGCGCGTCGTGCTGCCCCTCGCCTGGCCCGGCATCGCGGCCGGCACGATCTTGTGTTTCCTGCTCACGCTCAACGAGTTCGGCATCCTGCTCGTGCTTGGCAGCGCGCGGCTCGTCACCCTGCCGGTCGCGATCTTCAGCGCGGCGACGGTCGACCTCGATCTGAATGCGGCAGCGGCCGGCGCGGTGCTGATGCTCGCGATGTCCCTGTCGCTCTACCTGCTCTACCGCCATGTCAACCAACGCCACGTCCAACGTTCCCCGACCCGCTGAAGCGGCCCCGCCGCTGGCTTCGCGCGGAAGCCGCCGCCTGCGACGGGTGGCCGGCATGATCGCGGTCGCGTTTGCCGCGCTGGTCTGCTGCTGGCTGTTCGTGCTGCCGGTGATCGTCGTCGCGCTGTCGAGCGTCGCGGCCCACTGGTCTGGCACGATCTTGCCGACCGGCTTCAGTCTGCGCTGGTTCGAACGACTCGGCGGCAGCGATCTCGATGCGCTGACGACCAGCATCGTCGTCGGCTTCACGGTCGCGGGACTCGGCACGCTGCTCGGGCTGTGGCTCGCGCTTGCGCTCGAGGGCCGCGACCGCAAGGGTCTCGGCGCACTCGTCGACGGTATCGCCATGCTGCCCAACGGCGTGCCAAGCGTCGTGCTCGGGCTCGCGGTGCTGATCGCGTACCACAAGCGGCCGCTCGACCTGTCGGGTTCGGCGGCCATCGTCATCCTGGTTCAGCTCGCCCTCGTGCTGCCGTTTTGCTATCGGTGTGCGGCGGCCGCGCTGCGTCCTGAGCTCACGGTGCTGCGCGAAGCCGCGGCAAGTCTCGGCGCGCCCCCCTCGATGGTGCTCAGCCGCGTCGTACTGCCTCAACTCGTGCCAGCGCTGCGCGCAAGCCTCGCGCTCGGTTTCGCGCTGTCCCTCGGCGAACTCGGCGCAACCCTGACCGTCTATCCGCCGGGCTTCGCGACCACGCCGATCGTCGTGGTCGGCCAGGTCGAACGCGGCTACTACCTGCCGGCCTCCGCCCTGTCCCTGATCATGCTCGCCGCCTCGCTCGCCGCGCTGTCGTTGATCGCGGTCAGGATGCCCTCACGGCGAAAGCAGTGACGCCCTGACGCGGCGAGGGTGTCCGCTTCGTATGTGGCGTTACGTGCCTTAATGTTGCATAATGAGGCATTGTGAGCAAGGCACTTCGATCCCTCTCGATCCTTCCCCGCCTTCCACCACCTCGCGTCGATCGCGCCGGAGCGCTCGCGCCTGCGCGATTTCGATGGGATCCAATCGCGCTCAACCACCTGAACGCATGATGGCTACCGTGATCCATGAACATCCGTCGTTCCGCGCCGCACCGATGCTGATCGGGGGCCGGCGCGAGACGTGCGGGCGCGTGCTCGACGTGATCGATCCCTACTCGGGTCAACGTGTCGGCACGGTGCCGATGGCGGGCATCGAAGATGTGCGGCGGGCGATCGAAACCGCCTACGCATACCGGCCGCGGCTGACGCGCTATGCGCGCGCGCAGATTCTCGAGCGTGTCGCTGCGCTGCTGCGCGAGCGAACCGAGGAGGCCTCCGATCTGATCTCGCGCGAATCAGGGCTCTCGAAAAAAGACTTGCGCTATGAGATCGGCCGGGTTGCCGACGTGCTTCTATTCGCAGCGAAAGAAGCCCTGCGCGACGACAGCCAGAGCTTTTCATGCGACCTGACGCCGCACGGCAAGGCACGCCGCGTCTTCACCCAGTGCGAGCCGCTCGACGGCGTGATCGTCGCGATCACGCCATTCAACCATCCGATGAACCAGGTCGCGCACAAGGTCGCACCGGCGATCGCGACCAATAACCGGGTCGTGCTCAAGCCTTCCGAAAAAGTGCCGCTGTCGGCCCAATATCTCGCCGAGCTCCTTTACGAAGCAGGCCTGCCCGAGCCGATGCTCCAGGTCGTGACCGGCGATCCGCGGGAGATCGCCGACGAGCTCATCACACACCGTCACGTCCAGCTCGTCACCTTCACCGGCGGTGTCGCGATCGGCAAATCGATCGCGGCGAAAGCCGGCTACCGCCGGATCGTGCTCGAACTCGGCGGCAACGATCCGCTGATCGTGCTCGAAGACGCCGATCTCGACCGCGCGGCGGCACTCGCGGTTCAGGGTTCATACAGGAATTCAGGTCAGCGGTGCACGGCGGTCAAGCGAATGCTCGTGCAACGTTCGATCGCCGCGCCGTTCACGGAACGCTTGGTCGAATTGACACGGGCGTGGACATTCGGCGACCCGTTCGACGAGGACAACGAAATGGGCACGGTGATCGACGAACGGGCGGCACTGCTATTCAAGTCGCGCGTCGATGAGGCGATTACACAGGGCGCCCGGCTGTTGACGGGAAATACGCGGCGCGGTGCGCTCTTTGCGCCAACCGTGATCGATCGCGTCGATCCGTCGATGACCGTCGTGCGCGAGGAAACTTTCGGCCCGGTGTCGCCGATCATTGCGTTCGACACCGTCGACGAAGCGATCCGGATCAGCAACGGCACGGCCTATGGCCTCTCGTCGGGCATCTGCACCAACCGGCTCGATCTGATCCGGCGTTTTGTCGACGAGTTGCAGGTCGGCACCGTGAACATCTGGGAAGTGCCCGGCTACCGGATCGAGCTGTCGCCCTTCGGCGGCATCAAGGATTCGGGCCTCGGCTACAAGGAAGGCGTTCAGGAAGCCATGAAGAGCTTTACGAATCTCAAGACGTTCTCGCTGCCCTGGGGTTGAGCGCAGGCCGAGTCACTGAACGCGTCGGACATGCGCGCGGCGGCCGCCGGAACGGACCGGTTTCGACTGCGCGTGGCTCAGGCGCACAGAACTGACACACGGCCAGCGTATAAGAGCCCGAACCCCCGGCGCAACAGCGAAAAAGGAATCGCGGCATGGCACTGAGCATCAAAGACATTCGTCAGCTTTACGAACAACATGGCGGCATCGCATACAGCGGCGAGCCCGTGACGCAACTCGAGCATGCGCTGCAGACCGCCTTGCTCGCCGAGCAGGCGAACGCGGGTGACGATCTCGTTGTCGCCGCGTTTCTCCATGACCTCGGGCATCTGCTGAACCTGCAAGGCCATTCACCGACGGTGCAAGGCATCGACGACCAGCACCAGTATTTCGCACTGCCGTTTCTACGCCGCGTGCTGCCCGAAACCGTGCTCGAGCCGATTCGTCTGCATGTCGACGCCAAGCGCTGCCTGTGTGCGATCGACGCCCAGTATTTCGGCAAGCTTTCGGCCGACTCGGTACGCAGCCTGCGCCTGCAGGGGGGGGCGTTCGACGAGACCGAGGCGCGCGCGTTTCTCGACAAGCCCTATGCGGAGGACGCGATCCGCCTGCGTCGCTGGGACGATCAGGCAAAGATCGCGAGGCTGACGACGCCTGGACTGTCGTACTACATGGATGTCGTCTCGCAGGTTGCCGCACGGTTCGCGGAGCGCGCCGGCGTGAATGTCGACATGCGCGCGGGCGTTTGAGTCGCCGGCCTTCGGCGCGTCCCGCACCTCCCGGCACGCCAACACCCGTTGTGTCGCACCGCGCGCTACGCCTGCATGGGATGCAGTCCTACTGCGCGCCGTCGATCTGCGAGAAGGTATAGAGACCCTTGAGCTCGATGCCGATCGCCGCGAGCGTCTCCTTGCCGCCGGACTCGCGATCGATCACGCAGAGTGCGAGCTCGACGGGCACGCCATCGGCGCGCAGCTTCGCGACCGCATCGGTGATCGCGCCGCCGCTCGACACCACATCTTCGATCAGTACGATCCTGCGCCCGGCAAGCTCGGCGCCTTCTGCGTACTGGCATGTGCCGTATTCCTTTGCTTCTTTCCGGATGAATGCCGCCGGCAGGCCGGTAACCTGGCTGAGCATCGTCACGATCGGAATGCCGCCCATTTCGAGGCCGCCGAGCACTTCAGTGCCGGCCGGGATCAGCGGTACCATCGCCTCGGCAATGGCCTTGAGCAGCACCGGATCGGATTCGAAGCGGTATTTGTCGAAATAGACATTGCTGCGCTTGCCTGAGCGGAGCACGAAATCGCCAGTGAGTTTGGAGACTTCGCGGATACGTTTCGGAATGTTCATGGACGCCCTATATTCTGTTGCAATGTGTCTGCGGTGACCGCGGGCACGAATTTACTAGAAAAGCGGCACGCCTGTATCGGTTTAAAAGAAAAAGGCGCCGGGATGCCCCGACCGCAACGAATGGAAACTCGATGAAAAGTTTGATCCGCGGCACCCTGGTACCGATGGCGGTATTGGCCGCCATGACGCTTGGTGCATGCGCTACCCATCCGGGCAACCCCAACGCCCTCTGGAATATCGTCAGCAAGCAGTGTGTGCCGCAAGCGAACGATCCGTCCGCGCACAATGCCTGCGCCTATGTCGATCTCGCAGGCGGCTATGCGGTGCTCAAGGATATCCGCGGGGTCGGCCAGCATCTGCTGATACCGACCGAGAAAATCAGCGGCATCGATAGCCCCCGGCTCGAGCAGCCCGGCCTGCCGAACTACTGGCGCGATGCATGGGAGGCGCGGGTCTACGTTGAACGGAGCCTGCACACCTCATTGCCCCCGGAAGACATTGGCCTCGCGATCAACTCGGCAAGCGGGCGCTCGCAGAACCAGTTGCATATTCATATCGATTGCATGCAGCCCGAAGTCGTTGCCGCGCTCTCCGCGCAGCGCGCTTCGATCGGCGAGTCCTGGCGCGAGCTCGACGTGCCGCTGGAAGGGCATCGCTATCGCGCAAGACTCATCACCGACGGGACCCTGCGCGACACCGACCCGTTCGCGCTACTCGTTGCCGACACCCGCGCCCGCGGCGAGTCGATGGCGGACCAGACCCTGCTGCTGACCGGCACCACGCTGGCTGACGGCAAGCCCGCCTTCATCCTGCTCAACGACCACGTCCACGGGCTCGACCGCGGCTCCGCCGAAGAACTGCTCGATCACGACTGCCACGTGCGGGGAAGATAGGGACCTTCAACTTCGTCTACGTCCTCACCCAGGGTGGCCCCGCGTTTTCGACGCGAACTACTCTCGACGCTCGTAGCGCTACGCGTTCTACAATTCACGATGGGGCCCGCGGCGGCGGCACGCGTGATCAGCGCGACCTTGCCGCGTCGCGACAATGGTGATTTTTTCCTGTCATGCAGCGGCGCTTCGTCGAAGACATGGCGAGCAGTCCAGTCAAGGGTTGAGCCCCGCGGCGGCCCGGCGATGCCGGGTCGCCTGCTTCCGTCCCTTTCTCAACACGCACATAGGCAGAGGTCTCAATCATGTCCTCCCCCGCCGCGTCTATCTCGAACCATGCATCGACTCATGCAGCGCGAGCCGACGCCCAGCAGACCCGGACGGTTCCCAACGACTATCTCGAGCGCGTGTATGCCGGCGTGCTCGGCAAGCTGATCGGCGTGTTCCTCGGCCGGCCGTTCGAGAACTGGACCCACCAGCGCATCATGGCCGAGCTCGGCACCATCGACTACTACGTCCACGACCGCCTCGGCGTGCCGCTCGTCGTCACCGACGACGACGTCGCGGGCACCTTCACGTTCCTGCGTGCCTTCGAGGAGCACGGCGTGAAGCCCGATCTGTCGGCCGAGGAAATCGGCAAGACCTGGCTCAACAACATCGTCGAAAACCGCGCGATTCTCTGGTGGGGCGGCAGCGGCAATTCGTCCGAACACACCGCGTGGCTCAACTTGAAACGCGGGATCCCTGCGCCTGAGAGCGGCTCGATCGAAACCAACGGGCAGACTGTCGCGGAGCAGATCGGCGCGCAGATCTTCATCGATGGCTGGGCCATGGTCTCACCCGGCCAGCCGCAACTCGCGGCGCGGCTCGCCACGCAGGCCGCGCGAGTCAGCCACGACGGCGAAGCCGTGCTCGCGGCCAAGCTGCTCGCCGCGATGGAGGCCGAAGCGTTCGTCTCGAACGATGTCGAGCATCTGCTCGACGTCGGTCTCTCGGTGATTCCGGCGGACAGCCTCATCGCGCGCCTGATCGGCGACGTGCGCCGCTGGCATGCCGAGCTGCCGGACTGGCGCGACTGCCGTCAGCGCATCCAGGATCACTACGGCTACGACAAGTTTCCCGGCAACTGTCACGTCGTGCCCAATCACGCCCTGATCATCATGAGCGTGCTGTACGCGCCGGACGATCTGCAGAAGGCGCTGATGATCGTCAACACATCGGGTTGGGACACCGACTGCAACTCGGGTAATGTCGGCTGCCTGCTCGGCATCAAGCTCGGGCTCGCCGGGGTGAACTCGGGACCCGACTGGCGCGGGCCGATCGCCGACAAGATGCTGATTTCGTCGGCCGACGGCGGCAACGCCATCACGGATGCCGTGCGCATCGCCTACCAGATTGCGGGCTTCGGCTACCGGCTTGCCGGCATGCCCTCGCCCGATGCGCCGAAGCACGGTGCGATCTTCCATTTTTCGCTGCCGGGCAGCGTGCAGGGTTTCGAAGCCGATTCCCGCAAGGGCACGCCGAGCGCGCTGAAGGTCGAGAACCACAACGGCAGGCTCGCGCTGCGCTTCAAGTGGCTTGCACCGGGCCAGACTCTGTCAGCGATGACGCCGACCTTCTCGCCGTCCAATGCACCACAAATGCCGGTCTACGAACTGATGGCGACGCCGCTCGTGTACTCGGGGCAATGGGTCGAGACAAGCATCAGCGCCGCACCCGGCAACTCGGCGCCGGTAAGCGTCGGCCTGCGCCTCAAGGTCTACGGAAAAGGCGATTCATTGAATGTCGTCGACGGCGAGCGGCAGACCCTCTCCGCGGGGCAAAGTGCAATGCTGCGGTGGAAGCTTCCCGATACGGGCGGCCAGCCGATCCAGCAGATCGGCTTCAATCTGTCGACCGAAGCCCTGCAGGCCGACGGTGCGATCGAAGTCGACTATCTGCGCTGGGACGGCGCACCCGAGCTTTGCCTGCGGCGCCCGGACGAGCCCGGCGACTTCTGGCGTCAGGCCTGGATCAACAGCGTCAGCATCTTCAGCAAGAACTTTCGTACGGCGTTCCGCATTTCCCAGAGCGTCGGCGAAGGGATGATCATTCATGGCACGCGGCAGTGGACCGACTACACCGTGTCGTCGAACGTGAACATCCACCTCGGGCATGAAGGCGGACTCGCGGTGCGTGTCCAGGGATTGCGGCGCTACTACGCGATGCTGTTGTCGCGCGACGGCCATGTGCGCCTCGTCAAGGCGAGGGACGGGAAAAGGGTGATGCTCGCAGAGAAGCCGTTCGCCTGGACACTCGAACAGCCTCACCTGATGACGATCACAGTTCGCGGTACCACAATCGAATGCTCGCTGGACAGCGTGCCCGTGTTCTCGGTCAGCGACGTCAGAGAGGGCTACGAGAATGGCGGCATCGGGCTCGTGATCAATGAAGGGGCATTGTCGACGGCGGAAATCCGGGTGAGCGGCGTTCAGTCCTGAACACGTGCGCGGCCATCCTCCTCCTTCAGGGCTCCTTTAAGGCGGGGAGGATGTCAACCACGCTCCCCGTTCAGGCCGCCGTGGATTGCACGACGGCCTGAGCTCCCCTAGCCCTCCCGCGTCATGCGGAGGGAATCAGGCGTTCCGCCTTGAGTCGGTCGAACAGCGAAAAGAACGCATCAGGCGTCGAGCGGTAGTCGAGGAAGCCGGCCTGGCGGCTTTTCGACATATCAGTGAGGACCTCCATCGGGCGGCCGAGGTCGGCGTCGGTATGCCACCACGATGCAAGCTTGCCGATGTCGGCTTCGGCCAGGCCGTATTGCGCGGCGATCTTTTGCCATTGCGCTCCCGCCTCGTGCATGCGCGCTTCGAGCGGGCGGACTTCACCGTCGAACGGCACGGCGATCACGCCGAAGTAATCGGCGATGCGCGACCACATCCACTTCCAGCGGAACAGGTCGCCGTTGACGATGTTGAAATCCTGATTGCGCGCGGACTCGGCCGTTGCGGCCCATTCGAGATGGCGCGCGAGCTGGTCCGCACTGGTCATGTCGGTCAAGCCATTCCATTGCATCGACGAACCCGGAAACACGAAGGGCATGCCCGTCTGCTTGCACAGTGTTGCGTAGACGGCGAGCGTCGTGCCCATATTCATCGCGTTGCCGACCGCGAAGCCGATGATCGTGTGCGGCCGGTGCACGCTCCAGGTAAAGCCGTCGCGTGCGGCTGCCGCGAACATGCGGTCTTCCTGCTCGTAGTAGAAATTCTCGACCTTCTGGCGCCCCTGCTCCTCGCGAAACGGCGTCTCGGGCACCGCGCCCGTCGCATAGGCCTCGAACGGTCCGAGATAGTGCTTGAGACCCGTCACGAGCGCGGCATGCGCGAGCTTCGAGGGTCCGGCCGAGAGCGCGTCGAGTACGTTGCTGACCATCGCGCCATTGACGCGGATGTTCTCGCGCTCCGTCGCCTGCCGTGCCCACGCAGTAAAGAAGACGTGTGTGACGTCGAGACCCTCGAGGGCCGCGCGAACTGAGTCCGCCGAAGTCAGATCGGCGGAGTGTGCCTTGACCTGGGGCAATACCGGCGTACGACCTCGCGACAGCCCGTGCACCTGCCAGCCGCTGGAGAGCAGGCGGCTCGCCAGGCTGCTGCCGGCGATCCCGCTCGCTCCGATGATAAGTGCTCGATTTTGCATGACAAGAATAGTGTGAAGTAGAAAGCGCGCGTCAACGGTTGTCGACACGCTTGAGGAATGGGCGAACGTCCACGCTCTTCCAGATGCCCGCCGCATTGAAGGGATCGTTGCTGTTGAAACGAACGACATCGGCGATGTCGTCGGCTTCATACAGGAAGAAGCTGCCGATCATCGTTTGCTGATCGCTTGCGAGCAGCGGGCCGGACATGACCGTCTTCATTGGAGCCGTGGCCAGATAGGCCTTGTGCGCCTCGTAATGGGACAAACGGCGTTCTACCATACCCTCGTGATCGAGGCAGTACACGGTGAAATGCATATGCAGCTCCAGAAACGTTGTGGTGGTGAGTGCCTGGTCAAGCCCGGTGCGCCGCCGCTTCGACGGCGCGGACGATCGAGAAGAAGTCGAGTTCCGCGCCATCGTCCGCCACGTAGGCGGCAAACTGCTCGCGCACGAGCGCCGCAGCCGCCATCGGCACGCCGGCGGCATGGCCCGCATCGACCACCAGCGACATGTCCTTGAGCATCTGCTTCGATGAGAAGGCCGGGGAGAAATCGCGCTGCTTGAGCGGCTCGAGCTTGTACTTGACAAGCGGCGACGCCGCGACGCTGTCGCCGATCACCGTCAGCATCTCGACCCAGTCGAGACCGCCCCGTTTGCCGAGCGTCAGCGCCTCGGCGAGCAGCACCGCGGTCGAGCCGACCAGGTGGTTGATCGCGAGCTTCAGATAACGCGCCTGCTGATCGTCTCCGACGTAGTACTGGCGTGCGGAGAGTGTTTCGAGCACCCCGCGTGCGCATTCGAACGCGTCTTTCGGTCCCGATGCGAACACCGTCAATTGTGCCTTCTCGGCGAGCACCGTGCTGCCCGATACCGGCGCTGCGACAAAACCCATGCCGCGCGCACGGGCGGCGTCGCGAACCGCCTCCGAAACGCTCGGCGATACCGTGCTCATGTCGACATACACCGTGCCTTTGGCTGCATTCGCCACCACGCCTTGCGAACCGAGCGCGACCCTGCGCAACACTGTGTCGTCGGGAATGATCGAGAATACGAGCTGCACGGACGCCGCAAGTGTCGCGATATCCGCGGCCGGCTTCGCACCCTGCGCGGCCAGTTCATCGACACGCGACGGCTCGACGTCGTAGACCGTGATGTCGAAGCCCGCCCTCAGCAGATTGGCCACGATCGGTGTGCCCATCTTGCCGAGGCCGATCCAGCCGATCGACGGCTTCGCTTGATTGTGCTGTTCAGTCATTCGTGTCGTCTCGGCTATCGGGTCGTTTGCGGATTGATCAGGATCTTCATCTTGTCGCTGCCTTTGTCGCTCAGCACGTCGAAGCCCTTGGCAACGACGTCGTCCGCATCGATCAGATCGTGGATCAGCTTCTCGACCGGAAACTTGCCGTTGGCAATCATGCCGACTATCCGCGGCCAGATCGTGACCGGGTAGCACCAGGTGCCTTCGATGCGGATGTCCTTGAGCGACCACTTCATCGGATCGACGCTCGCGCTGCCGACATGCAGACCGGCCTGCACGACCGCGCCAGCCGAGCGCACCGCGTCCACGCAGGCGTTGAGTGCATGCTGGTTGCCCGCACATTCAATTGCGACATCGACGCCGACGCCTTCCGTAAGGTCGCGGACCTTCTCGGGGAGCCGGCCGTCGGTGGGATCGAATATCTCCGTGACCACGCCGAACTCCGCCATCTTCGCGGCACGGGCCGGATTCGGCTCACTCACGAAGATCTGGCTCGCACCGGCCGCGTGGCAAGCGAGCGCGGCCAGCACGCCGATCGGTCCCGCTCCGGTGATCAGCACGGAGGAACCGACCGTCACGCCACCACGGTCTACCGCATAGAGCGCGACTGCCGCCGGCTCGATCAGCGCACCCTGCTTGTCGCTCACGGTGTCGGGAAGCTTGTTCGCGTGATAGTCGTTGATGACGGTGTATTCGGCCATGCCGCCACCGTCCCAGCTCAGGCCGACGCAGCCCATTCTCGTGCAGAGATGGCGCAAGCCGCGCGCACAGTAGTAGCACTGTCCGCAAGAGGCGAGCGGCATGACCGAAATGCGATCGCCTGCCTGTACGTTCTTCACGTCACGACCGACCTCGACGACTTCGGCGCTGAACTCGTGGCCCAAAACCTGCGGCGCCTTTGCCCCCGTGAGCGGATGCGGCTCGGTCGGCACGACGATCGGGCCGGCCTGATATTCATGCAGGTCGGTGCCGCAGATGCCGCACCACATCGGCTTGACGATCATCTGGCTGGCACCCATGCCCGCCGGGTCCGGCACGTTCTCGACACGAATGTCGTGGGCACAATGAAATCTGACTGCTCTCATGGAACTCCTCCTCTGCGTGGATATGCCGCCTCGGCGGCATCCTCTTGAAATGCGTGCAGGCCGGATGACGGCTACTGCCGACGGCTTCCTGTCTTCAGCGACGTTGCCGAATCACGTAGCACGCCGACGCGCCGATGATGATGACGCCCTTGACAATGGTCTGCGCCTGCACGGGCATGCCGACCAGCAACACGATGTTGAACACGATGACGAGAATCGCCGCGCCGATCAGCCCGCCCGGGAGCGTGCCCCGCCCGCCCGACAAGGCGACGCCGCCCATGACCGCGGCCACGATCGAGTCGAGTTCGAAACCCTTGCCGACCCAGTTGTCGACGATGCCCACGTAGCCCGACAGCACAAGTCCCGCGACGCCTGAAAGCAGCGCGCTGATCACGTAACAGACGATACGCACGCGATCGGGATTCACCCCTACGAGCCGCGCGGATTCCGAATTTCCCCCGACCATGAACACACGGCGTCCAAAGGTCGAGGCGTGCAGCAGTACGCCGAGCACCAGCGCGCAGGCGGCGAGGATCAGCACATTGACCGGCATGCCGCGCACGAACCCCGTACCCATCGAGTGAAACAGCGGTGCGACATTGCCCGAGGGCGCGCCTTGCGTGTAGGCGAAGCGCAGTCCCTCCAGCACGACAGCGGATGCGAAGGTCGCAAGAAACGGCGAGACCTGGCGTTTCGTGACGAGAAAGCCGTTCAGGAGACCCGTGCAAAGGCACATGGCGAATGTCGCGCCGAAGACCGCGGGCACGGTCGCGTTTGTCCCGTCAAAGCCCGTCGCCACCACGGCGGCCGTCGCCATGACCGAGGCAACCGACAAATCGAGTCCGCCGACCAGAATCACGAAGACCTGTCCGATCACGACAATGCCGAGCGGAGCGAACTGCACGAGCATGTTGACAAGGTTGTCCCCGCGCAGGAAAGTCGGGGACATCGCGCCCGATGCGAGCACCAGCAAGACAAAGAAGATGAAGATGCCGTAACGGCGCACGACGTCGACGGAGAAGAAGCGCGCAATGGGCAGCCGTCTGGAAACGATCGAACTCATGCCGCCACCCGTTTGCGCGGCGCATTGAGCGAGACCGCGAGAATGATCGCGGCACCCTGCACGATGAGTTGGTAATGCGAGGGGATTCCTGCGAAGTTGATCAGGTTGTTGAGCAGGCTCAGCAGGTACACCGCGATCAGCGTGCCGACGACCCCGCCACGCCCACCTGTGAGCAGGGTGCCGCCGACCACCACAGGGGTGATCGACGCGAGCGTGTAGTTGGCGCCGAGATAGGGCTGGCCCGAACCGAACTGTGCGGCGAGATAGATGCCTGTCACGCCCGCGCACACCGCGCAGAACACGTAGACGACAAGGATGACCCGTGCCTTGGGAACGCCCGTGAGCGTTGCCGCATGGCCGTCGTCGCCGACCATGTAGACATACCGTCCTAGCCGTGTGTTCTGCATGAGGAACGAGACAATGAAGTAGAGCCCCAGCACGAGCGTGGCGGTAATCGGGATCGTCATGAAACGGCCGTAGGCAAGCGAATCGAAGCCGTCCGGAACCGTGCCGGCCGGCCCAAGCGAGTAGTAGAGAATGGCACCCTGAAGCACCGCGCCCATGCCGAGCGTCACGATCAGCGGATGCACCTTGAGCCAGAGCACAAGTCCGCCGTTGACCAGGCCGACCACCACCGATAGCAGCAGTACGGCGAGCACCGCGCTCGTCCAACCGCCATAGGCGTTGTCGGCCAGGCCGGAGGTCAACGTCGCGCTCACGCTGATCAGCGAACCGACCGACAGGTCGATACCACCGGTCAGGATGGCAAGGGTTTGGCCGAGCGCGACGAGCGCAAGGCCGGTCGCCTGCTGGTGCACGTTCAGCAGATTGCCGAACGTCGCGAAGCGATCGCTGATGCACGCACCAACGACGTACAATGCGACGAGAAGCGCGAAGACCGCGTACGCCGTGGCATTCAACGACAGATGACGGCGCATCGGGGCATGGCGTCGTTGTGTTCGTCCCGCGTGCTGCGTTCCACCCTCCGTCTTACTCAGCGTATTCATGCTCGCGCTCCTCGATCTGTTCCGCCGAAGACGTCGCAAGCCGCATGATGTCGTGCTCCGTCATTCGTTCACCGCTGAGCTCGCCGTTGATGCGACCCTCGCGCATCACGAGCACCCGGTCTGACATGCCGATCACTTCCTGCAATTCGGAACTGATCATCAGGATGCCGAGACCCTGCTGCGTGAGGCTTCGCATCACACGATAGATCTCAGCCTTTGCACCCACGTCGACGCCACGCGTCGGCTCGTCGAGGATCAGCACGCGTTTGCATACGCGCACCCATCGGCTGATGAGGACTTTTTGCTGGTTGCCGCCCGACAGGGTCGCGACACTGCCGGCCGGACGCACGCCGGCGATCGAATAGTCCCTGATGGCGGTCGCCGCCGCTTCACATTCGACGCTGCGGCGTACCAGGCCGAAGCGCGAGACTTGATCGAGCGTGGTCGCCGTCACGTTTTGTGCGACATCGAGCAGCATCAGCAAGCCCTGTGACTTGCGATCCTCAGTGACGAAGCCAAGGCCCAGGCGGATCGCTGCCGCTGGCGTCATGTGCGAACGTCGTGCACCGCCGATCGCCACCGTACCGCGGTGCGCGCGCAGAGCCCCGAAGATGCCCGAGGCAAGCTCCGTGCGCCCCGAGCCGACCATGCCGGCGATGCCCAGGATCTCGCCCGCGCGCACCGTCAACGACGCGTCGAAGACGCGGTTGCCGACGCACAGACGCTCGACCTCGAGCAGTACCGGCGCATCCACCGCGATGGGCAGCCTGGCCGGATAGATTTCCTTCATCTCGCGCCCGACCATCATGCGCACCAGGGCGTCGCGCGTCGTATCCGCGACGGCCTTCGTGTCGACCTTGCGGCCGTCCTTCATCACGGTCACGCGGTCGCAAAGCTCGAAGATCTCTTCGAGCCGGTGCGAGATATAGACGATCGCGACGCCGCGATCGCGCAGTGCGCGAAGCCGTGCAAACAGCAACTGGACTTCCTTGCCGGCGATCACCGCGGTCGGTTCGTCGAGCACAAGCACGCGTGTCTCGCTCGCCATCGCCTTGGCGATCTCGACCATTTGCTGATCCGCAACGGACAGGTTGCCGACACGCTCGCGCGGATCGAGTTGCACGCCGAGCTCCGTGAGCAGCGCCTGCGCCTTCTCGTTCATGGCGCGATGGTCGACAAGGCCGAAGCTCCTGCGCGGCTCGGCGCCCGCAAAGATGTTTGCCGCGACGCTCGATTGCGCAAACAGCACGAGCTCCTGATGGATCACATGGATGCCACGCTGCTTGGCCTGCGCCGCCGACTTCCACTGCACGGCCTGCCCGTCGAAGCGTATCTCGCCTTTGTCGGGCAGGTAGACCCCGGCCATCACCTTGGTCAAGGTCGACTTGCCCGCACCGTTCTCTCCGACAAGCGCGTGGATTTCACCACCGCGCACGCCGAACGACACCTGGTCGAGACTCTTGACGCCCGGAAACGCTTTCGTGACCTGGCACACCTCGATCAGATCATGAGCCGGAGTGATGGGACCGGCGCGGCTCATTTGTCACCCGGCAGCTTGACCTTGAATGTCGACGGGTTATAGCCCGCCCCCATGCCGCCATCGATGAGTTCGTCCGGCGGTCCGTTCTTGTCGACGATCTGATCGATGTACTGGTCGGGATGTGGCACCGACGCCGTTTCGTCGCCGCGCGTCAAGGCGATCTGCGGGCTGATCTCATAGATCTTCGGCAGCGGCTGGCCATTGAGTACCTTGAGCGCGACGTCGATCGCCGTGCCGCCCATCGATGGCGGATAGCCCACTTCGAGCATCGGAATCTTGTCCTTCAGCGCGAGCTGCAGCGGACCGTTGAGGTCGGCCGTCGTGTGGGGCGGAATCTCGCCGGCCTTGTAGCCCGCGGCGAGGAAGGCGTCGATCGAGCCTGCGACCGGCAGGCCATGTGCACACCAGACCGCATTGATGCTGCGCCCGTACTTGGCGATCATCGCCTGCATCTGCTGCTTGGCTTTCACGGGACTCCAGTCCGAGTAGACCGTGTCGAGCACCTTGATGTCGGGGTATTGCGAGAACACCTGCTTGGCGGCCGTTTCGCGATCGGCACTCACGCTCGAGCCGGCCTGCCCGGCGAGCATGATCACATTGCCCTTGCCATGGAGCTTCTCGACGATCCACTGCGCCCAGAGGCGCCCCATCATCGCGTCCGAGCCAGTCACGAAGGACACGAAGTTATCGGATGAGATGCGGCGATCGACCATCACCACGGGAATACCTTGCTTCATCGCCCGTGTGACAACCGGGTCGAGCGCCTTCGAGGTGTTCGCGCTGACGATCAGCAGATCCACGCCGCGCGAGGTCAGGTCCTGGATATCGGCGGCCTGCTTCGCATCGTCCATATTGCCGTTCGTGATGATGATCTGCTTGATGACGTCGGCATGCTCCGACGCGGCCTTCATTAACGAATGCTGCATGACGACGCGCCAGCTGTCACCGAGCCCCGCATTTGAGAAACCGATCACATAAGGCGGCTTCTTCTTGAACTTGGTCGTGTCCGAGAACGGGATCTGGACGGCGGGATTGAAGAGAAAGGTCCGCGGTGCGCCCGTGTAGTCCGCATGCGCGCTCATGGCCGGGATCATCAGTGCAGCGGCAACGGCCAGCGCGCCCGCGCGGGTCAGGCAAAGCAAGTGACGCATGTATGTCTCCATGAATGTCTTTGTGCATCGCCTTCGTGTCCCCCGCTTGAACCGGCTTCCTACCCTGAGCAAGGCTCATCTTGCTTCGGATAGCGATCTATAATCGATCGACCGCATTCGCGAAACGGAACTTGTTCCGACGATGAACGCAGCGTGACACGAATGGTTTGGGGCATCTAGCAACTGCTATTACTAGTAATGGCAGTAACAGGCAAACACACCAAGGAGACAGGCAATGGAGAACCAGCAGCGACTCGACGAACTCGCGGACTTCCTGCGCACGCGGCGTGCGCGCCTGCGTCCCGAGGACATCGCGTTCCCTTCAGGCCCGCGCCGCAAGACGCCAGGCCTGGGACGCGAGGAAGTCGCCGAACGCGCGGGTATCAGCGTCACGTGGTACACCTGGCTCGAACAGGGGCGTGAAGTGAATGTGTCGTTCCGGACGGTCGAGAGCCTTGCGAACGCGCTCAACCTGTCGCCGCACGAGCGGACGCATCTGTTCGAGCTGGCCAATCACTACACGCCGCCCGGCCCTTACCCGATCGCGCAGAATGTGACCGACACGGTGCGCCGCATGCTCGACCAGCTCGGCAACATGCCCGCGTACGTCGTCGACGGAAACTGGAACTACGTGACGTGGAACGAAGCAGCGGTCCGGGTATTCGCGGATTTCCGGGCATTGCCGGCGGGCCGTTGCAACCTGCTGTGGTTCACCTTCCAGGCGGAAGGCTCGCGCACGCTGTTCCGCGGCTGGGATGCCTACGCCAAATGCGTCCTCGCTCAGTTCCGCGGCGATTACATTCTTCGGCCGTCCGGAGAGGTGTTCCTGCGCGATCTCGTCGAAGAACTGATCGATACCGACGCCGACTTCTGCAAGTGGTGGGCCGAGCACGAAGTGCTCAAGCGCAGCGACTGGCGCAAGGTCATCGAGCACCCCGTTGCGGGCGTGCTCGAACTGGACGCGCTGTCGCTCGAAGTCCCCGATGCGCCCGGTACACGCATCATGGTGTACACACCGGCGCCGTCAACCGACACCGCGCAACGGATCGAAGCGCTGATGAAGAGCGCCCGCTCGGCGAAAAAGCCGTTCGAGGCGGCGCGGGTGCTCGACAACTTCCGTTATCCGCGCGCTGCCTCGGTGCCTGAGAAGTAAGCAACCGGCTACGTCGAAGCGTGTGCAGCCGCGAACCGTTCGGGTCCGGCTGTTGAGTGTAAAACGCTCCACCGCGAGCAGGCATCACGCGTTTTGTTGCACCGCGCCATGCCTATCTCGCAAAATGAACGGCCTCGTTGCCGAGGCCCCCTACTGGCTAGGGGTGCCTGAGTCGTTCAGTCCGTACGGCACCGTGAAGCGTCGGGTCGCTATCCGTGTCACCGCCGGCGTCCTCGAACAAGGGGCGATGGCGAAAGCCGAGATTGCCCGCCGTCACGGCGATGATCCCGCCGACGATCAGCGCCGCAAAGGAAAACCAGCTTGCACGTGCGACGGTGCGCGCGGCCGCCTCAGCCGTCGCGCGGTCACTGTCGCTCATCGCCGCGACAGCGCTGGCCGGGTTCATGGCCTGCGCGACCGCATCGCTCGCCTGTCCCAGCGACGGCATGGCCGTGCCCGCCGCCATATCGGCAGCCATGGAGGCCGTGCCGCCGACCAGCGAACCCATCGCAGAGGTCACGAGGATGATCGTGACCGCCCACGCGAGCAGGCCGTGAAGCCAGCCGAGCACGGGTGCGCATCGGCCCGCGAAGTACGAACCGGTCACGACGGCGAGCACGGTGGTAATGATGATCCAGACGCCCGAACCGAAGCCGAAGCCTCGCAGTGGATTCGGCTGGGACATCGGCGCAACCAGGGAAGCCCCTATCCCGGTGCCGAGCACTCCGAGAATAAGGTAAACCACTAGGGACAAGATAACGCCAGCAATGACGGCTCCCCACGAGACGCGTGGCAAGCCCTCTTCAGTAGTCAGAATTCGCATGCTGCCCTCTGGATAGTTGAACGCGTTGCCGCGGTTGCCCTGCACGAACCGGATGGTGCGTCACATGACACCCATGACATTGCAATTCGCGTTCCCAGGGTAGCGATCGTTCCGCCCCCTACTCGAGCGAGAGCGCAGCTGGTGATTGCGGCAATTCTGAAGGTGCGGAGGGCCGCCTCCGGGTTCTCAATCCACGGCGATGATGACGCTCGATGCCTTCACGACGGCGCTGGCCGGTTTGCCGGCAGCGAGCCCGAGGCGGGTAGCGCTTTCGTTGGTGATAATCGCGGCGATCTCGAGCTTGCCCGCGGTAATCGTGACCTCGGTGTTCACGGCACCGGCCTTGACTGCCTTGACCGTTCCGGTGAGCACGTTGCGCGCTGAGATCTTGGCGGGGTCGGCGTCAACCATGACGATCACCGAGGATGCCTTGATAAGGGCGAATGCCTTGCTACCGGTGGCAAGCCCCAGCGCCTTCGTGCTGTCCTGCGTGACGATCGCGACCAGAGTCGCGTCGCCGACTTTAAGAGTGACTTCGTCGTTGACCGCTCCGGACTTGATTCCGCTGACTTCGCCTGCAAAATGATTTCGCGCGCTCGTCTTCATGGTGATTCTCCTGGGTAGTCCTGCGTCGTTTCCCCTGCGTTGCTTCCGATCCTTCGGTGTCGCCCCTGGACTCGAGCCCCGGAACATCCACTCTAGCGGAAATCGCTGGCCGCTCCCCATTCGGACAACGTTGTACCGCTCTCACGGTTCCGCCTGCGGCACGGTAACGCCCGGACCGCTCCATTTCCCCTTCACGTCGGTGTTCGGTGAAAATGAGACCATACGGACCAAAGGAGCACGGAAACAATACCCAAACCGTATCCTTACCTCCCCGGTCTGAAGGCCGAGGTTTCTCGGAGACAGTGATGAAGTTTCAGATTGCGTCGGACCTCCACCTGGACATGCTGGCACGCTTCCCCGGCTATCGAGTCATCGAACCGGCGGCCGAGGCGGACGCGTTGATACTGGCCGGCGACATCCATCAGGAGGCGCAAGGAATCCGGGCGTTCGCCGACTGGCCGGTGCCGGTGTTTTATGTGCACGGAAACCACGAGAACTACGACGGCGACTGCCTGGCCGTCGGCGAGGCCCTGAGGCGCACGGCCGGCGAGACCGGGGTGCGCTATCTCGAACGCACCGCCGTGCATCTCGATGGCGTCCGGATACTCGGCGCCTGCCTCTGGACAGACTACCAATTGTTCGGCAACGCCCCGATGGCGATGCGGGCCGCCGGACACACGCTTGCCGATCATCGGGCGATCCGTATGGGTGAGCGCGACCCGTTTCTACCTGAGCACGCCTTGTCAGAGCATCGGAGATCGGTGACCTGGCTTCGAGAGCAGCTCGACATACCCTTTGAAGGCAAGACTGTCGTCATCTCACATCACGGTCCGCATCCTTTATCGGTTCATCCCCGGTACGAGGGTGACATCGTCAATGCGGCATTCGTGAGTGACCTGACACCGCTCGTCGAGCGTGCTGACCTCTGGGTCCACGGCCATGTGCATGATTCGTTCGACTATCGCGTCGGCAAGTGCCGGGTCGTGGTGAATCCGCGTGGCTACGCGAAGAATCGCCGCGATGCCGGAGCGCCCGGCGATCTGCGGTGGGAAAACCCCAGCTTTGGATCGCGGCTGGTCGTAGAGGTTTGAATTCGGACACGGTTCTTAAGACCGCCGCAGCATTCGCTGAGTAATAGGAATGGTGCCTCTGCAATAAAACACTTCGAGTTGAGCAAACGCAAGTGTTCCGGCGACATCACCCGTTCTCGCCGGAGGGAAAGAGTACCGGGATACACTAAGACCTTTCATCCGAGGTCAGCTGAGGTGCCCAAAGTGTCCACGATTCGCGACGTCGCTGAGCATGCCAGCGTGTCGAAAGCCACTGTCTCGCGCTACCTGAATCGCAGCCTCGCGCTCCCCCCCGAGACCGCGAAACGCATCGACGATGCGATCCGTGCTCTCAACTACCGGCAAAACAGTCTCGCACGGCGCCTGAGCCTCGGCAGCAGCGAGACGATCGGACTTGCGATGCCCGACGTCGCCAATCCGTTCTTCGCCGAAATCGCCGACGAAGTCGAACTCGCGGCATCGAAACTCGGCTATGGTGTCGCACTCTGCATCACCCGCAACCAGCTCGAGCGCGAATCGCTCTACCTGCGCTGGCTCGATACCCGGCATCTCGATGGCCTGATCCTCGTGACCAACCGACCCGACGACGGCACGCTGCGCACGCTGATCGGCGAACGCCGCAATATCGTGTTGATCGACGAGGATGTACCAGGCACCGAGGTCCCGAAGGTTTTCGTCGACAACGTCGAAGGCGGGTATCTCGCCACGCGCCATCTGATCGAAGCCGGTCACCGGCGGATCGGCCATATAACGGGCCCCAAGGCACTGCTCACGGTGCAGGAACGTTTCGACGGATACCGGCGCGCCCTCGCGCAGGCGGATATTGCATTCGATGCGACGCTGGTCCGCTTCGGTGCCTACGAGCGTCAGTTCGGACACGACGCCGCCGTCGACCTGCTTGACCTGCCCTCACCACCCACCGCTGTCTTCGCATCGAGCGACTATCTCGCGGTCGGCATGCTCGAGGCGCTGCGCGACCGTCAGCTCGAAGTGCCTCGCGACATGTCGATCGTCGGATTCGACGATATGGAATTCGCGAACCTCCTGATGCCGCCCATCTCGACACTTCGCCAGTCCGCGCGCGATCTCGGCCGCACCGGTGTCGAAATGCTGCTCGAGCGTCTTGCAGGAAAACGCCAGGGCGCCACCGACACGCCGCCTACCGTGCACCGCCTGCCGGTGCGCCTGATCGAACGCGCCTCCGTCGCCCGTCCGCGTCACGACTGAAGCCCCCGATACACGTGCCCCTGTCCGTGCGGCGCCGCAGCACGCTCTAGATTTTGAAATCATTGACAAAAAAAGCCGCCAAGCAGTAACGTATGTAAACCGGTTTACAAGCGTCAGGCGCGGCGTTTGAAAGCGCCTTTTCGAAGTTTCACCACACTGGGCCCGGCATCGCGCTGACGTCCAGCCCTCATCGCAAAGGGGTCGTTGATGAATGCACCTTTGAAACTCCGCCGGATGACCGCCGCCGCTCTTACGCTGGCAGCAGCCGTGACGATGTTCGGCTTCACGGATGCCGCGAATGCGGCGGGTAAGAAAATCGCGCTCGTGCAGATCAACCAGGAAGCCCTGTTCTTCACGCAGATGGACGAGGGTGCACGAAAGGCCGCCAAGGCTGCCGGCGCGGACCTCGCGATCTTCAACTCCAACAACGATCCGACTGCACAGAACAACGCGATCGAAACCTACATCCAGCAGAAGGTCGATGCGATTCTGGTCGTCGCGATCGACGTCAACGGCATCAAGCCCGCGATCACCGAAGCGAAGAAGGCCGGCATTCCGGTCGTTGCGATCGACGCGATCGTCAACGGCGACAACGACGTGCAGGTCGGCGTCGACAACAAGAAGGTCGGTACCGACATCGGTCAGTACACGGCCGACTACATCAAGAAATCGCTGGGCGGCAAGGCCGAGGTGGGCGTGGTAGGCGCATTGAATTCGTTTATCCAGAACCTCCGGCTCGACGGATTCAAGACGGGCCTCGCGAGTGCACCGGGCGCCAAAATCGTCGCGACGGTCGACGGCCAGAATGTGCAGGATCAGGCGCAGACAGCCGCCGAAAACCTGATTTCAGGCAATCCGAATGTCAAGGTTGTTTATGCCACCGGCGAGCCCGCACTGATCGGCCTCGTCGCGGCGGTCTCCGCGCAGGGGGCGACCGACCGGGTCAAGATCGTCGGCTGGGATCTCAGCGCACAGGCCATCAAGGGGCTCGATCAGGGCTTCGTGACGGCCGTCGTCCAGCAGGATCCCGAAGGCGAAGGCAAGGCGGCCGTCAACGCCGCGCTCAAGCTGCTCGCCAAGCAGCCCGTCGAAAAGAATATCTCGGTACCGGTCACGATCGTCACCAAGGCGAACGTCGCCCAGTATCGCGCAGTCTTCAAGTAAGCCTGCGCACGAGGCGCGATACGCATGTGCGCGGCCTGCGGACGACAGGGGGCCGTGTGCTTCACCCGACGCCCGCCATGGATGTCCTTCACCCTGACTAAACGGGAGCCTGTCCTGATGAACAGTGTGGCCAGTACCGCGGTACCCCCGCGGGTGCGCATGCGCAATATCGCGAAGCGGTATGGCGCAATCCAGTCGCTGCGCGGCGTCAATCTCGAAGTCGCGCCGGGCGAGGTGCTCGGACTTGTCGGCGACAACGGGGCCGGCAAGTCAACGGTATCGAAAGTGCTGTCCGGCGCCGTGATCCCCGACGAAGGCTATATCGAGATCGATGGAAAGCGCGTTCATTTCGAAAATCCCGGCGACGCGCGCGTCCATCAGATCGAGATGGTCTACCAGGACCTGTCCTTATGCGACACCGTCGACGTCGCAGGCAATCTGTTCCTGGGCCGCGAACCCATGCGGCGCATCTGTGGCGTTCCCGTGCTCGACCTCGCGAAGATGCACCTCGACGCACGCGAGATGCTCGACGGTCTCGGCATCCGGATCCCGAACACCCGGCTCGATGTCGAAAACCTCTCGGGCGGCCAGCGGCAGGCCATCGCGATCTCGCGAGCGGTTTCGTTCGATCCGAAAGTCCTCATCATGGATGAGCCGACGGCCGCGCTCGCGGTCGCCGAGGTCGAGGCCGTGCTCGATCTCGTGCGTACCGTCAGCGCACGCGGCGTGAGCGTGATCCTGATCAGCCATCGGCTGCAAGACCTGTTTCTGGTCTGCGACCGTATCAGCGTGATGTACGAAGGCCAGAACGTCGCCGATCGCCCAATCGGCGAGACGAATCTTCAGGAAATCGTCGATCTGATCGTCGGACACAAGTTCAACGCCCGCTCCGCGCGCCCGACCATCGAGAACTGAACATGGATGTGACCTTGTCCGACTCCACCCAACCCACTCGCCTGCCGCTCAGACACCGCCTCGGCCGCAATGCCGGCGTGACCAGCATCGCGGTGTTCTTCCTGTGCTGTGTGATCGCCTTCGCGTTCTCGACCGACACATTCCTGACGGCCGGCAACCTGCTCAACGTGCTCCGCCAAAGCGCGCCCTTGCTGATCGTCGCGACGACGATGACCCTCGTGATCACGACGGGCGGCATCGACTTGTCGATCGGCTCGACGCTTGCGCTCATCGGAGCGCTCGCGGCCATCGCGCTGCAAGCCGGCATCCCCGATACGGTCGTCTTCATCGGCGGTCTCGTCCTCGGCGGGATCATCGGTTTGATCAACGGCTACTTCATCGCCATCGCGGGCATGCCTGCCTTTATCGTCACGCTCGGGACCCTGTCGGTCGTGCGCGGCATCGCCCTGCTGATTACGCAAGGCTACTCGGTGCCCATCGAAGGCGACGGCTGGTTCGTCGAGCTCGGCCGCGCCTGGTTATTCGGTACCCCGCTGCCGGCGGTCATCGCGATCGTCACGCTGCTCGCGGGCTGGGTCGTCCTGCGGCATATGCGCTTCGGCCGCTATATCGTCGGCATCGGCACGAATGCCGAAGGCGTGCGCCGCGCCGGCGTCAATGTGCGTCTCGTGATCATCAAGGTCTACGTCCTCAGCGGAGCCGCCGCGGGTCTCGCCGGCCTGATCACCACGGCCCGGCTCGGCAGCGGCTCGTCGAACCAGGGCGTCGGGTTCGAACTCGCCGTGATTGCTGCGGTCGTGCTCGGCAGCACGAACCTCTTCGGCGGCCGGGGCACGATTCTCGGCACCCTGCTCGGCGCGCTTACGATCGCCGTGCTCGGCAACGGGTTGATCCTGATCCATGTCTCGCCGTTCTATACCCAGATCATCCAGGGCGCGATCATGCTGTTCGCGATCTGGATGAATACACGAATCTTCGCGCCGCAGCGCACGAGCAAGGGCTGAGCGATGACGCAAGCACATTCGGTGTTCGGACATGCTTCGCCTTTGCCAATCGGCGTCGACAGCGGCCATGTGATGACGGTGCTCGGGCCTTTGCCCGTCGCGCAAATGGGCATCACGCTGATGCACGAGCACATCCTGATCGATGCCTCGGGAAAATGGGTCGCGCCGTCGTGCTGCGGCGAACGGCATATCGGCGAACAGAAGGTTCATATCGGCATTCTCGGCGCATTGCGCATGAACCCGCTGATGAACCGCGACAACTGTCAGCTGTTCGATCCGGACCTCGCGGCCGAAGAACTCATGATGTTTCGTGATCGCGGAGGACAGACGGTTGTCGATCCGACGAATATCGGCATCGGCCGCGATCCGCTCGCGCTCCAACGCATCTCGCGACGCACCGGACTCAATATCGTGATGTCGACCGGTTTCTATCTCGAGCCCTCGCATCCGGCCTATGTGCGCGGAAAGTCGATCGAAGCGCTCGCCGAGCAGCTTGTCTTCGAGGTCGGAGGCGCATCCGGCAAACCCGATGTCATTGCGGGAATGATCGGCGAGATCGGGGTCTCGGCCGCCTTCACGGCTGAAGAAGAAAAGTCGCTGCGCGCGGCCGCGCGCGCGAGCGCCGCCACGCGCGTTCCGCTCTCGGTGCATCTGCCCGGCTGGGTCCGTCACGGTCATCGCGTACTCGATATCGTCGAGCATGAAGGTGCCGACCTCTCGCATACGGTGCTCTGCCATATGAACCCGAGCCATCTCGATACCGAGTATCAGCATTCGATCGCACGGCGCGGCGCGTGGCTCGAGTACGACATGATCGGCATGGACTACTACTACGCCGACGAGCAGGCGCAGTCCCCCTCGGACGAGGAGAACGCACGCGCGATCCGCGCTTTGATCGATGCGGGTCATATCGATCGCCTGCTGCTTTCCCAGGACGTGTTTCTGAAGATGATGCTCACGCGCTTCGGCGGGTATGGCTATGGCTACATCCTCGAACACTTCGTGCCTCGCCTGCGGCGGCACGGCGTGACCGATGCGCAGATCGAGACGATACTCGTTCGCAATCCCGCACGTGTGTTTTCGCGTCAAGCCCTTGCGTAACTGAGTCTCGCAGGCGAAGAAGCGTCCGCAGTCATTGAAACGTCTGTCGCATTCGATCGGCTTGTCGCCATGCGGTCGCGCGCGGCCGCGAAGTCAACTTTTTTAGCAGGCGCCGGCGATGACTTCCCACCGTCGGACTGCGTTTCAGGGAGATTGGAATGAGCAAGTCAGTCCTACTCGCCGGGGAGTCCTGGACGAGCACGGCAACCCATGTCAAGGGGTTCGACCAGTTCGCCTCAGTGACCTATCACACAGGGGCGGCCCAGTTTCTCGCCTTGTTCGGTCACGGCGACTATTCGGTCACGCATATGCCCAGCCATGATGCGCAGACCGTGTTTCCCTCGACGCTCGAGGGCCTGCAGGCCTATGACGCGATCATCTTGTCGGATATCGGCGCGAACACCTTGCTGCTTCATCCCGACACCTGGGCCAAGAGCCAGCGCACACCGAACCGGCTCAAGCTGCTGCGCGAGTATGTCGAGGCCGGGGGCGGCCTCATGATGATCGGCGGCTATCTGAGCTTTCAAGGGATCAACGGGAGCGCCCGCTTCCGCAATACGCCCGTCGAGGAGGTGCTGCCGGTCAGGTGCTTGCCCTACGACGACCGCATCGAGGTTCCTGAAGGGTTCACGCCGGCGATCGTTGCCTCCCATCCGGTCGTCGCTGGGCTTGGAACGCAATGGCCCCATCTGCTCGGCTATAACGAAGTTGAACTGAAACCCGATGCGACACTGATCGCCGAAGTACCGGGCACGCACCATCCTCTGCTCGTTGCGGGTCGGTTTGGCCGGGGCCGCACGCTCGCCTGGACAAGCGATATGTCTGTTCACTGGCTGCCTCCCGAGTTCTCGGAGTGGGACGGCTATGCGCGTTTGTGGCGCAACAGCCTCGACTGGCTGACCGAGCCCCGCACGGCACAATGATCGGGACCGTCGTGAGCGATGCGCCCATCAGCGAAGACGACGGCACTCCCGCACGTGTGTGCGTCGTCGGCAACGCGGCGATCGATCTGACACTGCGTGTCACCGAGCTGCCGCGGGCGGGCGAGACGTCGCTCGCGACGTCGACCGCACTCGATTTCGGCGGCAAGGGCGCCAACCAGGCGGTGATCGCGGCACGCGCGGGCGCGCACGTCGTGCTGTTCGCCGCGACGGGCGACGATCACGACGGTGATCGCATCATCGCGATGCTCGATGCGGAGCACATCGATACCTCGAATGTCGTGCGCTTCGCATGCGCGACCGACCTGTCGATTGTGACCGTCGACGCGCGCGGTGAGAATACGATCGTCACCCGCAACGACGCCGCAGGTCGCTACCGGCCTGATACCCATGCATTCGATCGCGCGACGCGGCGCGGCGACTGGGTCGTCCTGCAGGGCAATCTCAGCGCTGAAGTGACCGAAGCGCTCCTCAAGCATGCCCATGCCCACGGACGCCGCACGATGTTCAATCCAGGACCGGTCGGGTTCGATTGCCGCCCCCTGCTGCCCCATGTCGATGTGCTCGTCGTCAATCGCATCGAGGCGGCAACGCTGGCACAGTGCGCCGATCCGGAAGGCGCCTCTCGCTCGCTGCGTGAGGCGGGCGCGCACGACGTGCTCGTCACGCTCGGCGCGAACGGCGTGATCTGGTGCGGCGGCGACGGTATCCAGCATGCGCAGGCGCCGCGCACGGTTGCAGTCGATACCGTCGGCGCGGGCGATGCGTTCTGCGGCACGCTCGTCGCGGAGATTGCGCACGGCGTGCCGATCGCACAGGCGTTACCGTCGGCACAGTCCGTCGCAGCCTTCGTGGTCGCCCACCGCGGTACGCAATCGAGTTTTCCGGACCGCGCCACGCTGCGCGAACTTCTCTCTTCTCAACGCACCAACGGGTAGATCATGAGTTCCTCCTCGGAAGTAGGACGCGGACGCGCCGACAGCATCAAACAGATCTTCGGGCGCGCACGCGGCGTCGTGATCGGCGTCGTCCACTGCCCGGCCTTTCCCGGCTCGCCGCGCTATGAAGGGCAGCCGACTGAAGCGCTGCTCGAAGCCGCACTCGCCGATGCGACCGCGTATGCACGCGGCGGTGTCGATGGCCTGATCATCGAGAACCACGGCGATGTTCCGTTTGCCAAACCCGAAGACATCGGTCATGAGACGTCGGCATTCATGGCGGTCACGGCGGACCGGATCGTGCGTGAGACGGGCTTGCCGATCGGCATCAACGTTCTGGCGAATGCAGCCATTCCCGCCCTCGCCATCGCCGCCGCGAGCCGTGCGGCGTTTGTCCGGGTCAACCAGTGGGCCAACGCCTATGTCGCGAACGAAGGGCTGATCGAAGGTGCCGCGGCCCGGGCACTGCGCTACCGGTCGCAGTTGCGTGCCGAAGGCATTCGCGTTTTCGCCGACGCACATGTCAAGCATGGTGCGCACGCGATCGTCGCCGACCGTTCGATCGAGGAACTCGTGCGCGACGTTGAATTCTTCGATGCCGATGCGATCATCGCGACAGGCCAGCGCACGGGCGATGCGGCGAGCAGCGACTATCTGCGCCAGATACGCGCGGCTACGCACCTGCCCTTGCTCGTCGGCAGCGGGTGCACGGAACACAACGTCGGCGAGATCCTGTCGATCGTCGACGCCGTCATCGTCGCAAGTTCACTCAAGGTCGGTGGCGTATGGTGGAACGCCGTCGACGAGGAGAAGGTCAGGCAGTTCATGCGGGCCGCTCGCTGAGCACCTTGAACGGAAGGTGCCGCGCTAGCCGGCAGGTCATCGACGGTAGGGATGAGGTAAGGACGTCCTAGCTTGCAAACAGGTCCTTGAACTGGCGAGGCTGGGAACGAAGGTACTGTTTGGGCACGCGCACCTGTGCGCCGAGTTCCGCGGCGGCGTGCCATGGCCAGCGCGGATCGTAGAGGACCGCGCGTGCCAGTGCGATCAAGTCGGCATCGCCGGTCGCGATGATCGCCTCAGCCTGCTCGAAGCTGGAGATCAGCCCGACAGCCACCACCGGCATGCTGACCGCGGATTTGACTGCCCGGGCAAGCGGCACCTGGTAGCTTGGACCCGCCGGGATCTGCTGCGCGGGATGCAGGCCGCCGCTCGATACATGGATTGCATCACAGCCGCGCGCTTCGAGGGCGCGGGCAAAGGCCACGGTCTGCGCGACGTCCCACCCTCCTTCTACCCAGTCCGTACCCGATACTCGCATGCTGAGCGCCTTCTCGGCAGGGAGGGCCGCGCGCACGGCATCGAACACCTCGAGCGGGAAGCGCATCCGGTTTTCCAGCGGACCGCCATATTCGTCGTTGCGCTGGTTGGAGAGCGGCGACAGAAACTGATGCAGAAGATAGCCGTGGGCGGCGTGAAGCTGGATCAGGTCAATCCCAAGTCTTGCGGCACGCCCAGCAGATCCCGCGAAGGCATCCCGCACGCGCTGGAGCCCTTCCCGATCCAGCGCGACTGGTGCAACCTGACCGCTTGCAAAAGGTATCGAAGAGGGTGCCTCGGTCTGCCAGCCATGCGGATCGCCCGGCGCAAACTGCGCGCCGCCTTCCCAGGGGACCTCGGTCGAAGCCTTGCGGCCCGCATGGGACAGCTGGATGGCAATCGGCATGTCCGAATAGCGGCGAATACCCGCCAGTGTGCGGGCTATGGCGGCTTCGGTCTCGTCGTTATACAGTCCGACATCCGCCCAGGTAATGCGGCCCTCCGGGAGCACCGCGGTTGCTTCGATGGTCAGCAGGGCCGCTCCCGAGAGAGAAAGGTGGCCGAGGTGGATCAGATGCCAGTCGTTCATGCGCCCGTTCTCGGCGGAGTACTGGCACATGGGCGCAATCACGATCCGGTTGGACAGAGTCAGATGACGAACGCGGATCGGGTTGAATAAAGCGGGTGGAGCCACGGTGATCTCCTTCCGGTGGTCCGGCGAAAGCGGTGCGGCTGCCCGGACGTCCAGCAATCAAGCCTGCAACGATTTCCCCGGGTCCTTGACGTGCGCTTCGACTTCGAGTCTGTAGAAACGCCCGCTGACAAAACCGAACAGGGTCCAGCCAGCGAAGATGCGCAGACCACCCAGCATCAGCGCCTCCTGGCCGGCGCTGAAGAGCGCATAGAAACTGTAGACCGTTGCAATCATCGCCACGATATTGGTCAGCAATGCGCGATGGGGCGGCACGCCGGCGATTTTCTGGATCGTGATGAGCGCGGCCATCGACATCACATAGGGCACGAGATTGGTCACGACGGCAAGGTTCACGACTTTCTCGAACTGGCTGCTCAATTGCGGGCTGATCGTCATCAGCGACAACGCGACCTGCGCTGCCAGCAGGATCACCATGCCGACGATCGGCGTGCCGGATGAGGTCGCGATCTTGAAGACAGGAACGAAATAGCCGACGTCAGCCGAGCTCTTGAAAACCTGAGCGACGGTGAACTGCCATCCCAGCAGGGAGCCGATGCACGCCACCACCATCAGCGCGGTCACGATGCTGCCGACGGTCGGGCTGAACATGATCGAGAATGCAAGACCGAAAGGTGCGCTCGACTTGGCGAGTATGTCGTTGGGAACGATGCCGGCAATGACGTTGGTGGAAATGATATAGATCACGGCGGAGCCGATCGTACCGCCGAGCACCGCGATGGGAACATTGCGCTCGGGGTTCTCCACGGCATCGGAATTGGCGCAGGCTGATTCGAGCCCGAGAAACGCCCACAGCGTAATTGAAATCGAACTGCCGACCGCCGGCAGAAATGCCACGTTGTGCGGATTCCAGGCTGCGGCCCAGGTGCTGCTGCTGAACCAGAGCCATCCCAGGATCGAAACGGCGACGACGGGAAGAATGACACCCCATACCGTGACGACGCCAATGCGGCCCGTAATCCGGGAACCGCCGAAATTGGCGACCGTGGTGATGATCAGCAGGAAGATGGTCCACAAGCAGGTTTGCACCGGCGTGAGCGTCGCATTGAACAGGACCGTGCCGTAACCCACCGCGGTGATGGCGATCGCCACATTGGCGATGACCAGCGACAGACCATACGTGTAGTTCGCCATATAGTTGCCGGCCTTGCCGAAAGCGTATTCCGCGTAGCCGCCCATGCCGCCCGGCTTGCGGCTGAGCATGCCGCATCGGGCAAACGCATAGGCAAGGGCAAGAGACCCCCCCGCGGTGATGATCCAGGAGAACAGGGAAATCGTGCCGACCTCGGCAAGCTTCGAGGGTAGCAGAATGATGCCGGAGCCCATCATGTTCACCGCCGTCAGGACGGTCAGTTGCCACACATTCATCTTGCTCTTCGATGCGCTCATCTCAATCCCCTCGGATAAAGCGCAGTCCACTTTCGACTGCGACGATAGATGGACTGTCAACTGGATGAAGCTCGACTCGCCTTCAGCGTCACGGGGCCGCTCGCGTCAGCAGATCTCGTGAATGCCATGCGTGAACGTGTGCCCCGGTTTGCGCAAAGTCATTGGGTGAGAACGTGGCCATACGCGCGCTTGGTACCATCGGGCTCCACTTGCACATACACGCCCTGAATCTCGGGCTCGAAGCCGGGCAAGGCGTTGATGCCTTCTTCGAGGGCGCGGAAGTACTGCAAGGCAGGACCTCCCCACACTTCACCCGGTACGACACATAGAACGCCTGGCGGATAAGGCAAAGCGCCTTCGGCAGCGATGCGTCCATCGATGTCGGCAAGCGAAACCAGTTCGACGTTATTGCGCACCAGTTCGGTATTCGCCTGAGACGGGGACATGGCCTGCCTTGGGAAATGCGACTTGCGGAACATCTCCTTTTGCAGCCGCTTCATATCGTGGCTCTTGTAGAAGTCGTGCATCTGGTGGCAGAGCCCGCGAATCGTCTTGCCTTCGTAGCGAGCGCGGTGCCGCTCGTAGATGGACGGCAACACCTCGCGCATGGGACTGTCGTTATCGATGTGTTTCTCGAAACGGCAGATGTAGGCAATCAGATGTTGGAGCTTGGCGAAATTTTCCGAGGGCGTGAGCAGGAACAGAATCGAATTGAGATCCGCCTTCTCCGGGATGAGGCCGTTCTCACGCAGATAGTTCGCCAGTATCGACGCAGGGATGCCGTTGAGCCCGTACTCGCCGGTGCGCATGTCGATGCCGGGTGTCGTCAGTAGAAGCTTGCAAGGGTCGACGAAGTACTGATCCTCGGCATATCCTTCGAAAGCATGCCACGGTTCCTTCGGATTGAACTTGAAGAAGCGCAGGTCGTCGCCGATCATCTCCGTCGGATAGTCGTCCCATGGACGTCCATCCACCGTCTGCGGAATGAAAGGCTTGATGTATTTACATGAGCGCAGCAGCAGCTTGCGCGCTTCGACGCCGGTACGCACGCAGTCGCGCCAGAGATTCCTGCCGGCCGCGCCAGCATGCATCTGCGCATTCACGTCGAGCGCGGCGAAGAGTGGATAAAACGGGCTGGTGGACGCGTGCATCATGTAGGCGTTGTTCAAGCGCTTGTGACTGCAATACCGTTTTTGTCCCTTGATGTGCCGGTCTTTCTTGTGAATCTGCGAGGTCTGGGAGAAACCCGCCTGTTGCTTGTGCACGGACTGCGTCACAAAAATGCCGGGATCGTTCTCGCCCAGTTCAAGCAGCAAAGGCGAACTCGGTTGCATCATCGGAATGAACTGTTCATATCCGACCCATGCCGAGTCGAACAGAATGTAATCGCATAGATGGCCGATGCGCCGAACCACCTGACGGGCGTTGTAGATCGTGCCGTCATAGGTGCCGAGCTGGATGATCGCGAGGCGCAGAGGCCGGGCTTCGTCGGCGCGCTCCGGTGCGACTTCGCGAATCGCATCGCGTAGGTAAGCCTCGTCGAAGCAATGTGCGTCGATCCCGCCGATGAAGCCGTAGCCGTTGCGCGCGGTCTCCAAGTAGACAGGGATCCCACCCGAGAGAACCAGCGCGCCCAGATGGTTCGATTTATGGTTGTTGCGATCGAATAGCACGAGATCGTCCCGCGCGAGCAAGGCACTCGTCACGACCTTGTTCGAGGTCGACGTGCCGTTCAGTACGAAATAGGTCTTGTCCGCGTTGTAGATGCGTGCCGCATTCCTTTGCGCTTCGGCTGCCGGGCCTTCGTGTATGAGCAGGTCGCCCAGCTTGACGTCGGCATTGCACAGGTCCGAGCGGAAGAGCGTCTCACCATAAAAGTCGAAGAACTGCCGCCCCAGCGGATGGTTGGAGAAGAATTGTCCACCCTGATGGCCGGGGCAATCGAACGCGACATAGCCCTGCTTCACATAGTCCTTCAGCATTCTGAAAAACGGTGGGAACAGGTCCTCGGTATATTTATCCGCGGCAGCTGCAATCTGCCTGCCGTAGTAATGCCGATTGCCCCTGCCGATTTCAAAAACACCACTGAGTTGTGCCGCGATACCGCCGGGAATGTCCTCGCCGGGGTTCAAGGCCAGGAAAAAGGGAACATTGAAACCGGTGTCGTGAATTTTCGCGAGAACTCCGGGCGCCTCGCCCGCAGTTGCCACCGCGGCCGCAACATTTGTGAAATCCGTCCGGTGGATATCTACCGTTCCGTAATCCATGATGAAACAATCGGAGAGCGACGGCGACACTGCCACATGTAGCGTCTTCATGAGGCATCCGTAAGGGCGGTGCTACAGCCGCGCCTGCAAAATATCGCGCTTAGGAGGTTCGCCGTCCATGATCTCGAAGATGAACCCGTCATATAGCAAGCCATGACCTATGCGTTCCTTATCGAATTAACCGTTATGACGACACTCAATTGATGTGCGTGGCAGCCGATAGCACCGCCACTTATATACGTGAGGGGAGCAACCGCCGAATCTAGACTGATTGCATGATTTCGCTACAGTCTAGGATACAAAACGCCGAACGCCACCCGCCATCTCGAATTTATAGGAAGGCACCGCAATGAAGCCCGGAAGGACTCTCGGGTTCCTCTGCGTACAAGGCAGGTCGAAGGAATGACTCGCTTGGTCATCGGGCACGATGACCACGTCCGTGGCTTCGTTCCAGTCCAATCGATGGGCAATCGCCTGAGGGGACTGACCCATCGACCGACCGAGCGCAGTGACCTGGCGTTAAAGCGCCGCCCGGAATGCCACGGCGCGGCGACTGTATAGCGCAAGCGTTGCACCGAACGCACAGACCGCGGCGAAGCTCATCCAGTAGCCGGGTGCAGCCTTGTCTCCGGTTGCGTGGATGAGCGCGGTCGAGATCGCCGGGGTGAAACCACCGAAGACGGCGGTCGCCAGGCTGTATGCGAGCGAGAAGCCCGCAACCCTCACTTCCACCGGCATCACCTCGGTCAGTGCGGCCACCATCGCCCCGTTGTAGAGCCCGAAGATCAATGACAGCCACAAGAGCACGAGCAGCATGTGGACAAAGCTCGGCGCGTGGGCAAGCAGAGAAAGCGCCGGGTAGGAGGTGGTCATCGCCAGGGCCGTCATTGCCAGTAGTACGGGCTGACGCCCGACCCGATCCGACAAGGCACCGCCGCAGGGTAACCAGATAAAGTTGGACACGCCTACGCACAGCGTGACGAGCAAGCTGTCAGTGGTACTCAGATGCAGCACGGTCTTGCCGAACGTGGGGGCGTAGACAGTGATGAGATAGAACGTGGTTGTGGTCATTGCTACCAGCAGCAGTCCCGCCACAACGAGCATCCAGTGTCCTGCCAGCGTGCGAAACACTTCGCCCATGCTCGGTCGATGGCGGCGCGCCTTGAATTCACTCGTTTCCTCGAGATTGCGGCGCAGAAAAAAGAGGAAAGGCACGATCAGGCAACCGACGAAAAATGGTACGCGCCAGCCCCATGCCGCAATCGCCGTAGCAGGCAACCATTGATTCAGCGCAAAGCCCAGACCTGCGGCCAGGACGATCGATACCTGCTGACTGGCGGATTGCCAACTGGTGAAGAAGCCCTTTTTTCCCGGTGTGGCCATTTCGGCGAGATAGACCGAGACGCCACCCAGTTCAGCGCCCGCGGAGAAACCCTGCAGCAGCCGACCGATGAGTACGAGCGCGGGAGCGAACAGGCCAATCGTTGCGTAATCCGGAACGAACGCGATCAGGATCGTTCCGCTTGCCATGATCGACAGCGTCACGATCAGGCCCTTGCGGCGGCCGACGTCGTCGATATAGGCGCCCAAAATCACGGCTCCCAGCGGCCGCATCAGGAAGCCCGCGCCGAACACGGCGAAGGTCAGCATCAACGATGCGAATTCGCTACCCGCCGGGAAAAACGCTGCGCCGATCTGTATCGCGTAAAACCCGAACAAGAAAAAATCAAACTGCTCGAGGAAATTTCCGGCAGTCACGCGAAAAACGGCGCCAACTTTAGAAAACTGGGGAGCTGGGATTGGGTACAGTGTCTTGCATCAAGTGTGTCTCCAGGAACGCTTGTCAAGGAAGGGTTCGTTGTTTTGACGCGTATTCTCCCAAATGGCGCGTGTCGATCGATGCAATTTTTCGAACGATGGATGTTCCTTGACGATCAATCGTTCGGTTTGCCCTTCGGACGCATCATGATGCGTCAGCGCGACTTGTGCCCAAACGCTCCGTCGGGATTCGCGTAGGGATTCGCTTTCTTTCGCTTGGCCAAGCGGTCTTCGTCGGACAAACCGGCCTTCTCTCACAGTGCCGCGGGCACTGTTTTCCCAGGCTTCGCATCGGGCTTGATATCTTCAAGACCCTGCGCCCACGCATTGAGCATTCCCTTGGCAATTTCACGGAACTCCGGATATCGCTTGGCATACTTTGCGACGATCGGAAGAATCTTGTGCACAGCCTCCGTTACTTGCGCCATGCAAGTCGCCATGTCGGTGCGCGACAGGGCCAGCCGCGCCCCACCGTACTGCATGAGCAGCTTCCCGGACGCCCATACTCGCTTTCCGGCCAGCGGCAACGCCGGGATGTCAGATGCGAATTCCGGATAGGCCGTCACAGTGACGACGTCGTACACGGGGGCCAGCCTCACATCGTCGGTACTCGTGTACATCACTGCGAAGTTCTTCAGATGCGCATCTCCATTCCGGAGCGCGTAGTTGAGCAACAGCAGGGTGAACAGCCGTCGGGCGCTTTCTTTACGAAACGGTTCGCTGATATAGGTCGTAGACAGCTTCGCGAGGTCCTCGAGCGTACCCTTGTATTTGTTGACAGGGTCAAGACCCTTGAGCGCGCAGAAATCCTCGATCGCAATTTGGGTACCATCCTTCAGCCGATCGAAACGGCGTATTGCCAGCACCTGCCCGTCGTCCGACAGATGTGTCTCCGGGACTTCGAGTCCGGCATGTCGTGCCACCTCCATACAGAGATACTCATTGACCGCGAAACCAGGCAAGTCCGCTGGACCAGTCTTCACGACGAATTCGTCGGTCCACGCCGTAGCCCTGTCCGTCGGCTTTGTGAGGGTCTTCGGCATAACGCCCGAGACACCTTCGGCAATGCCGGCTTCAAGTTGCCGCAACAGGTTGTCCCTCGCCCCAACCGTGGCAAGGAGCGTCGCCAGGTCGATATTCGACGAGGTGAACTGCGGTGCCGCACCGTGTGGCAGCACCCTCACCCGGCCGATACCGTTTGCGCCGGTGAGCGCCAACAGTCCCATGTCGCTCACATCTGCGTGAGCGCCCAGCCGACGGCGAATCAGATCCTTCTTGAATCCCTCGGGAAGGTTCATCTGGAAAAACGGCAGCAGTCCCGCAGCCCACTTGTATGACTCCACCCGAACGGGCAAAAGAAGGGAAACGAGCTCGGATGCCGCTACGTCCGGGAAATAAGTCAAGACGCTTGCTCGCGCCTCCTCGGCCAAGATGCCAACGGGCTTCGAATCGACATACACATCCAGCGTGCGCGTACTGCTCATGTGGAACCCTTGCGACTGCGGCTTGGAGAAGCTTCGCGGTCAGGCGTCAAACGATCGGCTTCTTCGACATGCGCCGAATGGTTGCGAGCGTGTCGAACGCGAGTGCGCATTAGGCTCGAAAGCGCCTGCTCCTCGTCTGCCTCGGCCAAAACGTCATCCAGCGTTCTTCGACGCCCCAGTGGGCGTGCTAGCAATTCAAGCCCGACCGCTTCGAACAGACTCAGCAGTTTTACAAAGCCCAATTCCGGCAGAGCACCCGTCTCGAACAGGCTGACGCGGGCGCGCGGCACGCCGCTTTGATCCGCGACCTCCTGCTGTGTCTTGTTCGCTCGAATGCGCGCGCGCTTTAACTCCGCTCCTAGTTCAGCCAAATTCATGTTCCGTATCCATAGCATTAAGCGCGAGTTGGTACCTAATGCAGTGTAGGCAGAACATTACCGGAATGCAATGGAATGTGTCGCATAAGTAACAGTAATACTGAATATACGGTTAGCGCTATCTATACGATACATTATTTTCAGTCCGCGCCATTGGCGCTCGAATGAGTCATCGCCACAGGCGGACCGCCTCCGTCGCCGCCGGCCGCTGCTGGCACACTCGGAGCATAGGCAACTCGTCGTGCGGGTTGGTGCCCCCGCGCCCCCGGGACGTGACGCACACTTGTCTTCTCGCCCCCCCCAAAGACCGCGCGCACGGACTACCTCGTAAGCGGAGCTGAATTGCAACGTCGTGTTGCGCCGACGATTGATTTGCTTCAGCCTCGCAAAATCCAACGGTCGATGCAAATATGACCACGCTAAAATGTGGGATTGCCATTCTCGCGTGACCACGCATATCCATGACGATCAAGAGACGCTCGACAATAAGAGAGCTTGCAGAGCTGACCGGTGTTCATGCGTCCACCGTGTCCCGGGTGATGAATCCGGCCACGCGTCACCTGATTGGGGCTGAAGTCGTCGAGCGTGTACTCAAGGCAGCGCAGAAGCTCAACTACTCTCCCAACCGGATCGCTGCCACGTTACGGACCAGCCGCTCGGGCACGATCGGGGTCATCCTGCCAGATATTACCAACCCGATATTTCCGCCCATCTGTCGCGGTATCGAAGACGAGCTTGCCAAACGAGGCATGCTGCCGCTCATCGCGAATGCAGCGGGAACAACGGAGCGCAAGCGTTTTGTGGTCGATCAGATGGTGGGCAGGCGCGTCGATGGCTTGATTCTCGCCACCGCCGAGCGCAATGACCCGGTTCTCATGCATTGCCTCGAGGAGGGACTTCCGGTCGTCGTGGTCAACCGCAGCGACGATAGCGGCCTGGTGTCTTGTGTGGTGGGCGACAGCCAACTGGCGATGCGGCTTGCGGTCACTCATCTGACCAAGCTCGGCCACAGCCGCATCGCTCATCTTGCAGGGCCCACCGAGCTATCTACCGGGTTCCAGCGCAAACAGGGCTTTGTGGACGCAATCAAGGAAAACGGCCTGAAGGCGAGCGCCTGCCCCGTTGTGGAATGCGACGCCTATTCGCGTGCCGCCGGCTTGGAGGCTTGCGAGAAGCTGCTGGAGAAGCACAAGAACGTCACGGCAATTGTCGCCGGCAACGATCTGATTGCACTAGGCTCCTACGATGCCCTTCATGCCGCCGGATTGCGCTGTCCAGAGGACATTTCGGTGATCGGCCACAACGACATGCCACTGATGGATGCCGTCGCCCCGGCAATGACCACCATTCATCTGCCGTTGTATGAGATGGGTGCCCGGGCTGCCACTCTGATCGTCGACACGCTCCAGGGAAGCGGAAAGGGACATGTGACTGTCGTATTGCGGCCCGAGCTGATGATCCGCGCCTCGACCGCGGCGCCATCGCCGGCGCGCGCGTGAAGCGGGCGCCGGGCAGACGACAAGGCCCGGGAGCACCCCGGGCCCGCGTTTAGATCACCGCGCTTTTCGGTAGCGCGAGCGCCTCGAGGATTCGCGCACCCGCCGCCTCGGCGTCGCGCAAGGTCTGCTCCGGCCGATTGAGAGACTGGTATTCAAACTTCTGTACCTGGCCCCTCACCATGACCGTGTGGACGTTCGTTACGCTGCCATGGAACACCACGGCCTGCACGGGGTCGACACGAGGCTGAACGTGCGCCTGATCCCATCCGAGCAAGGTCAGATCGGCTTCCTTGCCCGGCGTGACGGAACCGGTGCGGTTCGCCAGCCCAAGCGCGCGTGCGCCGTGGATCGTCGCCGAGCGCAACACGTCGCGTGCATTGAGCGTAAAGCGCTCGGGCATCCGACCTTCCTCATGCAGGCGCGAATTGGCAAGCCCTCGTTCGAGCTGCACCGCAAAGCGCATCTGCGAGAACATGTCGGCGCTGACGCTGGAGACGACATCCGTGCCCAGCACGATATTGCCGCCTGCGCCGAGTACACGACCGGTGATCGGCAAGCCGTGGCCCATCTGCATTTCCACTTCCGGCGTGACGCTGATGCTGACGCCGGCGTCCACAGCCATCGCGATCTCGTCGTCTGCAAGGCGATTGCCGTGCGTCAGGTTGATATCCGGGCCGAGCAGACCAGCCTTGCCGAGCGCACGCACATTCGCCGTGTAGTCGCCGTACATCCCGACGGCGACGTGCATGCTCGACATGATGCCGAGCGAGCGCGCCAGCTCGATATCGGCACGAGTGACCTCAGCCGTGGCGAAATCGGGACCACGCATCGACAGGCCCAGCGTCACCAGATCGTCGTCCGATGAGAGGCGGCTTTTGCGAATTCGCACGACGTCGTCGAGGTGCGGGGTCGTGCTCTGGTAGTACCACTTGCCCACATCGTCGCCGGGTGTGCCGTGGCCGAATACCGCGCGAATTCCGGAATCCTGAAGACCATCGATCGCGCGATCGGTATGTTCCGGCGTGTTGAGGATGTGAGCCCAATCGAACACCGTCGTGACGCCGGCTTCCATCTGCTCGAGTGCGCCGAGGAAGGTGGACAGGTACACGTCCTGCGCGGTGAACTGCTTGCCCGCTGAGCCGAGCGCATGCTGCAGGTAGTCGTTGAAGGTCCAGTCGCCGGCACAGCCTTTCATCACCGTCTGCCACAGGTGAATGTGCGTGTTGACGAAGCCCGGGATCAGCACCTTGTGCCGTCCATCGATCACCGTCGCTTGCCCCGCTTCGATAGACGGCGCGACCTCGACGATCTTGCCGTCCTTGACCAGCACGTCGCCTGTCAGGTCGCCGATCGAGTCGTCCATTGAAACGATATGGGCCTGACGGATGAGAATCGGGCGGCCTGCTGCGAAGGGACCGGCTGAATCGTTAGAAGTATTGCGATGCGTATCCAAGAGTGGCTCCTTACTGAAGATCTGACGGTTGAATGCCGAGCGCGCCGACAATTCGGCTGCTCGAGCGCTGTAACGCCTCAATGACGGCATTCACGTCGTCGTGTATGAGCCGGCCATGGCGTTTGCGCCAGTTGCCGGCCACCATCACAGAGTCGATATTCGATTGGTTCGCGTGCATGACCACCGCCGAAACGGGGTCATGTACGGGCTGCATATTGAGCGAACGGGTCGAAATCATGACGAGGTCTGCCTGCTTGCCGGGCGCGAGGGAGCCTATCGAGTCTTCCTTACCCAGCATCCGCGCACCCTCGATCGTGATCCACGCGAGCGCATCGCGGGTGCGCATGCGGTTCTTGCCGCCGAGCGTGCCTGTCTGGCGTGCTGAGACGTTGTCCAGCGAACGTTGATGCGACAGCGTGATACGCGCCGCAGTCAACATGTCGCCGGACAATGCGCATTCGATATCGCTTCCCAGAGACGGCCTGACACCAAGGTCACGCAGGCGACCTACGATCGGATGACCGTGCCCGGAGACCATTTCGCTTTCGCCCGTCACGGTAAAGCTCACGCCGGCATCGACGAAGCGGGCAAGCTGTTCGTCTGGCAGATCGTTGCCATGAACAATGTTGATCGATTTTCCCAGTAGCCCCTCGGCTTCCAGTCTCGCCCATCCGTCCGGGCTCTTTGCGGGACCGCCGCCCTGGTGCATCGAGGCAACCAGACCGAATTCACGCGCGAGCGCAAAATCCTCCAGCGCCACCTCGAGGGTCGAATAGTGCGGCCCGAGGATCGCCAGACCCAGGCTCAGCAAGCCATCGTCAGGGCCAATTTCACGCGCGAGCCGTTCCATCTCGCTGCGCGGATGTGGGACTTCCCAAAATGGCTTCTGCCCCGGCACCGGATTGGGCTTGGGCGTGCCATGCATGAACGTTGCTCGAATCCCGGCCTGCCTCAATCCCGCGATCCCCGCGTCGCTATGGAGCGGAGTCGGATTGTTGTGGCACCAGTCGGCCAGCGTCGTCGTGCCATTCTCGAGCTGGTTCAGCGCACCAGCCAACGTGGCAATCCGAATGTCTTCCGGTTCGAACTGGGTTGCAAGGCCCGCATGCACCCAACGGAAGTACTCCGGCAAGGTCCAATTCGACGCGACGGTGCGCAACCCAGCCTGCCAGGTATGCAGATGCGCGTTGACAAGCCCGGGGATGACGATGAAATCCGTTCCATCCACGATGGCGGCGTCATGCATCTCAAGCCCTTGCCCCAAGGCAGCAATGCGCGTTCCGTCGATCAGGATGTCGCCGCGAAAGTCGCCCTCCGTCTCGTCCATCGTGACCACAAATGCGTTCTTAATCAGTGTGTAAGCCATTTAATGCCTTTCTGCCCTTCTGCCGGTGGCGGCGACGCCGAATAACGAACCGCCCGCGGCGCCAGTAATTTTCTCACCCGATCTGCGCGCACTAACGCAATCGATTGCATAAATGTACGCCTGACAGGGAATCACAGGAACTAGGTGTTTACCAGAGTGTTCATAATTATGCCGCAAAACGCAATAGACTGTTTCTTATGGAATATCGTATGAACGCCGGTCAGGAACGGCCTCGAAACGCCCGCCAACACGAGAAAAACAGCACGTGCCGGGCGTTTTTCTCCATGCTTGACACTCCCGAGGACCAATCCTATCATGCAATCGATTGCACAACGGAATGAAGGATTGGACATGAACGAGACTGCTTCGCAGGGCATTATTGAAAACGCGGATGGCGTGACCAAAATCGTGGAAGCGGCAATGGCCAATACGACCAATCCGCGCCTGAAGCAAATTCTGCTGGCTCTGGTCAAGCACAGCCACGCATTTCTCAGGGAAGTGCGCCTGACCGATCAGGAATTCGAGCAAGGTCATGCATTCCTGAAAGACGTCGGTCAGGCATGCAATGACTTGCATAACGAGGTGGTCCTGCTCGCGGACGTGCTTGGGATCTCGACGCTCGTCACCCTGCTGAACAACTCGGATACGAATGGGCGTACGTCTGGCGCGCTGCTTGGACCTTTTTTCCGTGGTGGCGCAGCCCAGTTCGAGAACGGCGCGGACATCGCAGCCGAAGGCTCTCCGGGCAAGCCGCTCTTCGTCAGGGCAAAAGTGTTGAACACGCGCCGTGAGCCGCTGGTGAACGCACAAGTGAACGTCTGGCAGGCCTCGCCGATCGGTCTCTATGAAAACCAGGATCCAGATCAGCCGGAAATGAATCTGCGGGGTGAGTTTCGTACCGATGAGAACGGCGAATTCTATTTCCGCAGTGTGCGCCCGTCCGGTTACCCCGTGCCGACGCACGGACCGGTGGGCCCCCTGCTCGCCGCCCAGAAACGGCACCCTTATCGCCCGGCGCACATCCACTTCGTGGTCATTGCCGAGGGTTATGCAACGCTCGTGACCCAGGTGTTTGCCGACGATTCCGACCATCTGAACTCCGACGTTGCCTTTGGCGTGACGCGCGATCTGGTCGGCCGCTTTGAACTGCGCGAGACTGGCGCACCGCAACCCGTCGAAGGGTCTTTCTACACGCTTGACTATGAATTCGTGCTGGCCGAAGGCACGCCGACCTACCCGGTCCCCCCGATCAAGTAAGCACTGTCACCAAGAGGCACAAGATGTCCGAATCACTTGAAGGAAAAATTGCAGTCGTCATCGGCGGTACCGGTGGTATCGGTGTCGCGACGAGCCGGCGTTTCGCTGCTGCGGGCGCGCGCGTCGTGGTGGCGGGCCTGACCGTCGAAAGTGCGCAGGAGGTCATCAAGGCATTGCCAGGGACCGGCCACCACGCAGCCGCGGTGTCCATCACCGACAGCGCAACGCTGGCCCAACTCGCCCAGGATGTGGAAAGCCGCTATGGCCACGCCGATGTGCTCGTCAATGCAGCCGGATTCACAAAGCCGGTCCCGCACGCCGACCTCGATGCGCTGACGGATGAACTCATCGACGACATCATGCGGGTCAACTGGCGCGCCCAGTTCGCCGCGGTCCGTGCGTTCCGTGCACTATTGGACAAGTCCGGTGCCGGGCTGATCGTGAATGTGTCGTCGATTTCAGGATCGAACGGAATCGGCAGCAACATCGCCTATTGCGCCACGAAGGCAGGTCTCGATGTGATGACCATGTCGCTTGCACGCGTGCTGGCGCCCAAGGTGCGCATCCTCAACGTGTCGCCCGGGGTGGTCGACACGGGATTCGTGCCCGGACGCAGCGCCGACTTCAACGACAAGGTCGCCAACACCACACCGCTGCGGCGCATCGGCAGCCCGGACGACATCGCGCAGGCAATCGAAGCGTGCGCGACACACCTGACGTTCAGCACCGGCACGACGATCGTCGTCGATGGCGGACGCCGCCTCTGATAGCCCGGCGAGCCGGCCCGATTGACGGGGGCTCGCCTCAATGGCCTTGTCTTGCCGCGTCTGCGTGTCACAACCTGATTCGAGAGAGAACTAGCGATGCATTCCCGCAAAACCATCATTACTTGCGCCATCACGGGCAATCTGACCAAGCCGGAGCAACATCCGGGACTTCCGATCACGCCTGCACAGATCGCCAGTTCAGCACTTGACGCCGCCGCTGCCGGTGCTTCGGTCGTCCATATCCACGTTCGGGATCCGAAAACCGGAAACCCTTCGATGGAACTGGATCTGTACCGCGAAGTGATGCAACGTATCCGCGAAGCCAACCCGGAACTGGTCATCAATCTGACCACGGGTCCGGGCGGTCGCTTCGTGCCGGGCGAAGAAGACCCAAGGGTGGCCGGTCCCGGTACCACGCTCCTGCGTCCGGAAAAGCGCGTCGAACACATCGCGGCACTGCGGCCCGACATCGCCACGCTTGACCTCAATACGATGAACTCCGGCGCTCAGGTGGTGATCAATACGCCACGCAATCTCACGCGCATGGCAAACATCATCCGTGAGGCGGGTGTCAAACCCGAGCTGGAAGTGTTCGACACCGGCGACATTCATCTGGCGCTGGATCTCATCAAGGACGGCGTGCTCGATGGCCCCGCATTGTGGACACTCGTCACCGGTGTGAAGTATGGCTTCAACTCGTCACCGGAGACGATTCTCTATGCGCGGAACCTGTTGCCGGCCGGCGCCGTCTGGTCGGCCTTCGGTGTCGGCCGGTTCGAGTTTCCCATCGTCGGTCAAGCATGGCTGGCGGGTGGTCATGTCCGCGTCGGCCTCGAAGACAACATTTACATCTCGCGCGGCGTGCTCGCGGAGAGCAACGCTCAATTGGTGACCCGTGCGCGTGACATCGTGCTGTCAATGGGCGGCGAGATCGCCACGGCGCGCGAAGCCCGCGACATATTGGAGTTGCCGTGAGCGCATCGGACACATTTGAGCATCTGCGCATGCAGCCGCGCATCGACTCGAGTGCATTCATTGCAGCTGGGACGGCCATCATCGCCGATGTCGAGATTGGCGCACGGTCATCGATCTGGTTCAATTGCGTGCTGCGCGGTGACGTCCAGCGCATCTCCGTGGGTGCCGGCACAAATATCCAGGACGGATCCGTTGTCCATTGCTCGACGGGCGGACGTCCCACTTTGATCGGCGATGCCGTGTCAGTCGGGCACGGTGCGATTCTGCATTCCTGCACGATCGAAGACACGGGCTTTGTCGGCTTCGGCGCCCGGGTGCTCGACGGCGCGATTATTCGCCGCGGGGGCATGCTGGCCGCAGGGGCGGTCCTGACACCAGGCAAAGTCGTCGGCACGGGCGAGCTGTGGGCGGGCAATCCCGCGAAACTGCTGCGTACGATGGAAAGCAAAGAACTGAGCGCGCTGAGCGCGGTCGCCGAGCGATACATGGCGCTTGCCCTCGCCTACCAGAATGGCGGCGCGGAAAACATCAGATACAAGGAGAAGTAACATGGCAAAGGCCGTAGTCGTTGAAAAAAAGAGCGCGAACATCGACAGCCTCGAGCTGAACTTCGTGCAGCAATCCAAGCCGGCGATCAAAGCCGACCAGTGCCTCGTCGAGGTACGCAGCTCGGGTGTCAATCCGAGCGACGTCAAGGCGGTGCTGGGTTTCATGTCTCACGCTGTCTGGCCGCGCACACCCGGCCGTGACTATGCGGGCGTCGTCGTGGACGGTCCCGCTGCGCTGATCGGCAAGGAAGTCTGGGGCAGCGGCGGTGAACTGGGGATTCGCACAAACGGCGCCCACGCGAATTTTGTGGCCGTGCCGGTGGCGAGCGTTCGCGAGAAGCCTGCCGCACTGACGATGGATGAAGCGGGTGCAGCCGGTGTTCCGTTCGTGACCGCTGCCGAAGGTCTGCGTCGTGCGGGCGGTGCCGCTGCGGGCAAGGTGGTGCTCGTGTTGGGCGCGAACGGCAAGGTCGGCCAGGCTGCCATTCAGATGGCCACGCTGGCGGGTGCCCAGGTGTTCGGCGTCGAGCGGAGTACCCAAGATTATGTCGGTCACGCAAACGGCAAGGTGACGATGATCTCCGCCGAAAATCTGGACACCGAGTTGCGCGATCTCACCGGCGGTCATGGTGCCGACATCGTGTTCAACACCGTGGGCAGCCCTTACTTCGACAAGGCAAACCGCTCGATGGCGATGCGCGGAACGCAGATCTTCATCTCGACGATCGACCGCGCGATTCCGTTCGACATTCTCGAGTTCTACCGCGGCCAACGCACCTACGTCGGTGTCGATACGCTCGCACTCGACAGCGTCGAGGGCGCGCTCGTCTACGATAGTCTGGCCGGTTCGTTCGAGAGCGGCGCATTGAAGCCATTCCCGATCGTTGAAGACCATGTGTTTACGCTTGACAAGGCGGCAGACGCATACCGTATCGTGTTCAACGGCGCGCAACATCGCGTCGTGCTCAAGCCCTAAGCCTTACGCGTTCTGGCAAGGCACCGCCTTGCGTCCCGGATAAGCACTTCGGTACGCATTGCGTGCCCTTGCAAGGACATGAAACAGGTCCGTCGCAGTCGCTCTGGCTCGGCGTGTCCACGATGGAGCCCGACAACCATACGGTGTTGTCGGGCTCCATTGCTATTTGCGCCTCAGCCGCACTCGCCTTATCCGTCGTTTGCGTCGCTTGGTCGCCGAGAAGTTTGTAGAGGAGATGGCGCAATTCCTCGAACTCGGCCTTCGTGAATTCTTGACATCCTCCCAGAATCGCCTTCTTGAAGCCCGACTTCGCGCGGACGTTGCGCCTCGGAGGATGCATACCCCTTCTCGCAGATTTACATCACACTGTGATATAAATACACCCTCTTTCGATTCTCGGATCCTCAATGACCGCGCGTGCTCGAGGTTTGAACAAAAAGGCGTTTGAGCAGCTCTCCGAATTTCGTTTTCAAATGAGGCGCTTCGAGCGATTTTCGGAGAAGGCAGTTCAGGCGGAAGGCGTGACTCCGTTGCAGTACCTGCTGATGCTCCACATCAAGGGCTATCCCGGTCGGGATTGGGCAACGGTTGGCGAAGTGGCTGAACGACTGCAGGCGCAACATCACGGCGTGGTCGCGCTGGTGACGCGTTGCGAGGCACTGGGCCTGGTCCGCAGAACGGTGAGTGAGACCGACCGGAGGCAAGTCGAGATACGCCTCGAGCCGCCAGGCGAACAGCTTTTGTCCCGTCTTGCGGAATTGCATCGCGCGGAACTGAAGTCTCTTGCGGGCTCGTTCACCATTCCTCACATCGACCTGGACCCATCATGAGGCAAGGCTCCCACAAGCGCGATTTCTCGAAGAACTCGCGGCTTCTCACCCTGTCGTCGCTCGCGACGGTCATTGGTGGCATCAGCACGCTCGCGGCTTGCGTCCTGATCGCGCTTATCCATCTGTTCACCAATCTGTTCTTCTTCGGCACCGTCTCGTTCGCGGACCGCTCGCCCTCGCACAACTTCCTCGGCGCCTGGGTCGTGGTCGTCCCGGTCGTCGGCGGCCTGATCGTCGGCCTCATGGCGCGTTACGGATCCGAAAAAATTCGCGGCCATGGCATCCCGGAGGCGATCGAGGCCATCCTGTTCGGCAAGAGTCGGATGTCGCCGAGGGTGGCGGCACTCAAACCCTTGTCGTCCGCAATCGTGATCGGCAGCGGCGGACCATTCGGTGCGGAAGGCCCGATCATCGTGACGGGCGGGGCACTGGCTTCGCTGCTCGCACAATGTTTCGAACTCAGCGCCGCTGAGCGCAAGGCGCTGTTGGTGGCGGGCGCCGCCGCTGGCATGACCGCGGTATTTGGCACGCCGGTTGCAGCCGTACTGCTCGCCGTCGAATTGCTGCTCTTCGAATGGCGTCCACGTAGTTTCCTGCCCGTCGCGATTGCGTGCGCGGTCGCCGGCTTCGCTCGCGCAGCGTTCTTCGGCACGGGCCCGCTTTTCCCGCTGGTCACCGCCTCGCCAAACGGTCTTGCGCTCCTGTCGTGCGTGGTGGCGGGACTGCTTGCAGGTGCGCTCGCATCAGGGCTCTCCGTGACGCTCTACAAGATAGAAGATCTTTTCGGCACGCTTCGCATCCACTGGATGTGGTGGCCCGCGATCGGCGGCCTCATCGTAGGGATCGGCGGTTACTTCGAACCTCGCGCTCTGGGCGTCGGTTACGACGTCATCGACGATCTCCTGCATATGCATATCGTGCTGCAGGTCGTCGTCGGCGTACTCGCGGTCAAGGCGGTCATTTGGCTGTTTGCTCTCGGCTCCGGCACGTCGGGCGGTGTCCTCGCCCCCCTGCTGATGCTGGGGGCCGGACTAGGTGCGGTCCTGTCGCATGTTCTGCCCGGTGGCGAGCCGGCCTTGTGGCCCTTGGTTTGCATGGCCGCCGTGCTCGGTGCCACGCTCGGCGCGCCCTTGACCGCAATCGTGTTTGCGTTCGGCCTCACCCATGATGCCAATGCGCTGCTGCCGCTTCTTGCCGCGACGCTTGTCGCGCATGGCTTCAGTACCGTCGTCATGAAGCGCTCCATCCTGACGGAGAAGATTGCCCGGCGCGGTCGTCACATCTATCGCGAGTATGGAGTCGACCCGCTTGAGCGTCACTACGTTGATGAAATCATGTGCCGCGACGTCGAGACGATCGATGCCAGCCTTTCGGTCCAACAGGCGCTCGAGACGTATTTTGGCAGCAGGCAGACACATCGCGCCTACCCTGTGATTCGAGGCGGAAAAGTGGTGGGCATGGCCGATCGCACCGTGCTTGAATCTGGGTCCAACGGCTCGGGGAGCCTCGCCAGGAGCATCAGCATCGCCGACGCAATGCCGGACAATGGCCTGGTGGTCGCACTGCCCGAAGAAACATGCAAGCTCGTTGCCGCGCGAATGGCGGCGCACGGGCTCCAACGACTGGCCGTAGTCGACAGCACGGAGACGATGCGACTCATTGGAATCGTATCGCGCAGTGACGTTATCGAGCTGTCATTCGCGCATTTCGAAGAGGAGCACAGGACGGAGCATTTTCGACCTTTCATCCGTCCGCGCAGCGGGCAGTTGCCCGGGTAGCCGGGCTTTCATGGGCATCCGACAGGGGCCGTCGAATGACCGGCCGCTAGCGACCTGCTCGGATAGTCAAGCCGATAAGACCATGCGGCGAGGTCGGACCCATTTTCACGGCGCTGTCGACGCGATTGCGCTAGAACTCGAAGACATCGCCGCGCGCGAGCTTGTTCGGTGTGAGGCGGATCGATGCTTCGAGTTCGCTCATCGTCAGATCTTCGTGTCCCGGCTTAAGGTGCGCGATGAACAATTCAAATGATGCCGAGAGCGACGGCAACTGCGCGGCAAGCATGCTCGGGCACAGGTGCTTCGACGCGATCGCAAGATCACGCTGCGAGTCGGGGAACGCCGTCTCGACGATCAAATAGCGCAGCGTAGGTATTTGCGCGAGCGCTTGCCAAAACTCGGGACATAGCGTTGTGTCACCGGAGAAGGCGAGACTTCCGCTCGGGCCGTCGAGGCGGTAGCCGACTGCAGGCGTCGTGTGGTTGGCTGGCAGCGCCGTCAGCGAACGGGGACCGTGTGTCGAGTGATCGAGGGTACAGGATTCGCCGACCTCCATCGACTTGAAGCGAAAGTACGGCTTGGCCGGACTCGGGATGCGGCTGAAGTCGGGCCATAGCGCGTCATTGAAAAGATGCGCGCGCAGGATCGCCTCCGTCGCTCGCGTGCAATGCACGACGAGCGGCACGCTGCGTAGTGCACCCACCGCGTCGATCATCAAAGGCAAAAATGCGATGTGGTCGATATGCGCATGCGTCACGAACACCCTGTCAATGCGCGCGAGTGCATCGCAATCGAGATCGCCGACACCCGTGCCCGCATCGACCAGCACGTCGTCATCGATCAGCAGCGCGGTGGTGCGTGCCTCTGCACCGTCGATGCCACCGCTACAGCCAAGCACGGTTACTTTCATCTCGAACGGCTCTCATTCGATGTCGAAGGTGTAGACACCGGTACATTCAAGCGCGGGCCCCTGCTGTTGCGCAATTCTCATCGCCGACGGGCACACCCCAGAATGCCATGATCACGTCGCCGATGTATACCTCTTAGGCGACACCCAGTGCCTGCAATATCGGTAGATGAATCTGAGCAAAGCGCTTCGCTTTCGCGATCAGATCGGCGAAAGAAGTCGCTGCGCCTGATGGCAGCCCCGTTGTCGTCTGCGTAGCCTGAGAAGCCGCGCGCAGCACAGCCTCAGCGAATTCAGCCCATTGCGCCGGTTCCTGCATGTCGTGCATTCTCGCCAATAAGAAGAGTTGCGGCACACGCGGCACAAAGACCCCCGAACCCGACACCGGACTCACCAGGAACTGCACGTCGTCATGATGGCGCGCCTGTTCGCAGATTGCTGCATTCAGCTTCTCAGCCGACGGCTGGGCGGCCCTGATTTGTGCGTCGTCCTGGCAATTCAGCAATACGCCCATGCTAACCAGTAGCGTGACGGCCTTGGCGATCTGCGTCAGTGTGATGCCCCGTGCGCGAACGGTTTCCTCGATATCGGACAGGGGCACGGGGCGATAGCTGGATAGCGCGTCGAGAATAGGGCCGTACAGCGCTTCCGGTAGCAGCGTCTCGCCGAGCGCGCCGCGCACCTTCAGCACGACGGATGCTCTCGGCAGGGCCAGGATTACCCGATGAGCGAGCAGTTTCGCCTCCCGCTCGTCGTCGCTGAGCGTCCGTGGATCCTTGACCCAATAGTCGCGCCGCAACGACCGGTTCACGCAGAAATCGCGCACAGTTTCTCGCAAACCCGTATCGCCAATGTCCGCTAGCAAACCGCATTGCGCCGGGCTGAGGTTGATCTCATCGACGTGATCGCGATAGTCCGCGGATCCCCCATAAGTCAAACCGGCCTCGACAAGCGACGAGGCGACCTGCAGGAAAGACATCGGGTGCCAGTCACGATTGAAATACTCATGTGCGAGATAGTTCGGGCTCTCCCCCGACAACGCATCGACGCGCTCGGCAAGCAGTGGGTTGACCAGTGCATAGCCCGGTTGTGTCGCAAATACGGCCTGTGCAAAATCGACGGCGGCTTTGATGCGCACCTGCATGCGCTCTTCGGCGACCATGCCGTTGTGCGACTCGGACACCGCACCGACCTTGAAATGCCGGTGCATCAATTCGCGCACGGGAAGCATCGGGGTCCACCCGGGCTGGGTGTTATAGCTCAGATACAGCACGCCGCCGGCCTTGAGCTTGCGGCGTATGAAATCTGCGACCAGCGCGCGGGTCTCGTCGGAAATCCAGCTCCAGATGCCGTGCATGCCGACGAAATCGAAATCCGGCAAATCGTCGCGCCGGCAGAACGCCGAAAAATGCTCACCGAACAATTGCGCCCGGGATTCGGCACTGCTCGCCAGTCGCCGGGCGAAGTTCGCATGAGGCGGATGGAAGTCGGTGCCGTACCATCGCGTGGTCGACCCGGCTGCGTGAATATTGACGCTCACGCCGTGACCAAAGCCCAACTCGCATGCACTTTGCACAGTTGGCAAGTCAAGCCCGGCATGCAGCAAGGGAAGCGTCAGCCGCAGCGGATTCAGCTCATCGCAATAGCCGAATGTGTATGCAATCCCATCAACGTAACCCGTATCCAACTCACCCACGTCTTAGCTCTCGTTCTTTTTGCGCGGACGCCCGTATGGGCTCCCCAATTTGCCGATCCGGCGGGCCGTGGCACTTGCCTGGATCATAGCGCGTCTGAGCGTGACGGCGCCGGGTGCGAATGCAACCCCGGCGGAAGAACTGGAAAGTCTTACTGCGGCGACGAGACTGTAGCTTTCTAAGGAAGACCTGAAATTGTTTGCCGAGGTCAGCGCCACAGCGAAATAGACGAGTCGCCTGAAGACCCTCCGTTTTGCGCGTTGAGCCCATTCAGCCTCAACGCGCTCCGGCGCTCAACCAAGACCAGGCAGGGCAGCGAAAAGGCCGCCCGGCTTCCTTCAGTCAAGTCCGCCTTGGCAGTGATACTTGATCGACAGATAGTCGTCGAGGCCGTACTTCGAGCCTTCGCGACCATAGCCTGATTCCTTCACGCCACCGAACGGAGCGGCTTCGCTCGAGAGTGCCCCTTCGTTGATGCCCACGATGCCGGCTTCGAGCTGACGCGACACGCGGTCGATGCGACGCACGTCCTGGCTATAGAAGTACGATGCGAGCCCGAACGGCGTGTCGTTGGCAGCCTGAATTGCTTCGGCTTCGTCTTCGAAGCGAAACAACGGCACGACTGGGCCGAAGGTTTCCTCGCCGCACAGCTCCATGTCAGCGTTCGCATCGGCGAGCACGGTCGGTTCGAAATAGTGCGGGCCGAGTTCGGGCAGGCGCTTGCCGCCGGTCAGCACCCGCGCGCCGTGGCTGACGGCGTCGTCAACGTGACGCACGATCTTGTCGAGCGCGCGCACATTGATCATCGGGCCGATCTGCGCGGCGGGATCGGTGGCCGGCGCAACCTTCAGCGCTGCGACACGCTGGCTCAGCAGATCGGCAAAGCGCTCGTAGACGCCCGCCTGCACATAGACGCGGTTCGGACACACGCAGGTCTGGCCGCCGTTGCGAAATTTCGCCACCAGCAGGCCCGTGACGGCGGCGTCGAGATCGGCATCGTCGAAGACGATAAACGGCGCGTTTCCGCCCAGTTCCAGCGAAAGCTTCTTGAGCGTCGCCGCCGATTCGCGCGCCAGATATTTGCCGACCGGCGTCGAGCCGGTGAACGTGATCTTGCGCACCCGGCTGTCTTCGAGCCAGTCGGCGACAGCCGGTACCGCGCGTTCGCGCGAGGCCGTGATCAGGTTGAGCACGCCCGGCGGCACGCCCGCCTCATGCGCGAGCAGCACGAGTGCGAGCGCGGTCAACGGTGTGTCTTCCGCGGGCTTTGCGACCACCGTGCAGCCCGCTGCCAGCGCCGGCGCGATTTTGCGAGCGATCATGGCCAGCGGAAAATTCCACGGCGTGATCGCCGCGACGATGCCGACCGGTTCCTTCACGGCAGTCATGCGCTTGCCACGCTGCTGCTGCGGGATGATGTCGCCGTAGATACGTGTCGCTTCATCGGCAAACCAGGCGACGTAGGACGCGCCATAAGCGACCTCGCCCCGGCCTTCGGCAAGCGGCTTGCCCTGTTCCAGCGAGATCAGTTCACCGAGCACATCGGCATGTTCGAGAATCAGCGCATGCCAGCGGTGCAGAATCGCCGCACGCTCTTTGGGCAATGCGTCGCGCCATGCGGGGAACGCGCGCGCGGCGGCGTCGCTGGCGGCCCGCGCATCGGCGCGGTCGCTGTCGGCGACGTTGGTGATGACCTCCCCGGTGGCGGGGTTGGTCACCGCAAAGCGCGCACCGCTTGCCGCGGGAACCCAGCGACCATCGATGAAGTTGTCCGCGCGAATCAGTTCGCCCGGTTCGAGTTTGAAAGTCATTGAAGCCATTCCTGTTCAGAGATCATTGAAGCCACTTCCACTCCTGTTCGGCTTACCCGAGGCCGGCGGCGAGCCTGATTTGTCGCAGCACGGCTCAAGGTGCGATTGAGATCGATATGCAGAGCACTGCATATCAGGCGATCGTGGAATTGATCGGCGGCGCACGGATGATAGCCTCGAGCGCACTCCATCGGTGCGCCGCTGATCATGTGCAAAGCCTCAATACCTATCCGGCTTGCTACTGTCTCTGATCGCCTAAAACGTGTGGCGCACTCCCATATCGGCACCCAAGGTCATACCCTGCACGGCGTTCAGCGCACCGATGGCCAAGCCCGTGGTCTCTGCACCGTGATTGTCGACGAGGCCGATCTGCGCATAGAGCGAAGTTTCAGGAGAGAGGTAGTACTCCGTCCCCAAGGCCGCCATCAGCGAATGATTCGTCGTATCGCTGCGGTCGCTCGTGAACCAGACACCGCCATTGAGATCCCACTTCGGCAACCACGTGTAGTCGAGACCTGCTCCATAGACATAGTTATTGAGCTCCCCGGCAACCTTGTAGTTGACAACCGATGCCTTGGCCGTCAGATCACCGAATCTGTATGCCGCCCCAATGGTACGGCCTTCGAGCGCCAGCGTAGTCGGGACGGGGGTCTGCGCCGTGCCGCCGCTATTGCCGTCGAAAATCGCCGCATTGACCATCAGGCCACCATTCTCATATTTCAGGCTGGCGGAATATTGGCGTCCCGCCTGAAAGTCTCCCGCTGCGCCACCGAGCGCGAGCATCACGCTGCCCTTGAGTCCATCGATGTTCGGCGAGGTATACGACACGGCATTCGAAGTGAAAATACCGGTTGCAACCGCGTTGTCGATAAAGAGGATGAGGGCGCTGCCAAACTGCGAAAGGTCGCGAGGATCGGACTCCGCCACCGCGAAAAAGAACGGAGAGAACTGAAGGCCTGCCTTGAGGTCCCCGAAATTCCCATCGAGAGCGACCCATGCCTCCCGGCCGAACAGATTGCCGTTTGAATCGTCATAGCCGCCGTTGGCCATATCGATCCCGCTTTCGAGGTCAAACTCAGCCTTCAGCCCGCCACCCAGATCCTCGACTCCCTTCATGCCGAATTGCGAAGGTGAGGAGCCGCTATCGTTCATCGAAAACTGTCCGCCCTCGTTCTGGAAGGTCGTGGGGTTCGGCGTCTTGTTGGTGTACAGCAGACCGGCATCGACGATGCCGTACAAGGTCATACTGCTCTGCGCTTGTGCCATGCCGCATGACAGTGTGATTACTCCGCCAAAAATTACCTTCGATATCCATTTTTCTAATACCACCACCTTCGTCTCCTTACTATTTGCTGAAAATAGCGCCCGTAATTTTTTTCGTCAGCCGGTTGAACTATCTATGCTTCACCTCGGTTCAACCTGGACAGCCTCGTCGATCAAGTCAATCTTTTCTGGACGCCCTCTTCTGGCGATATGGTTTTTAACCACCGCCAGCGCCACAAGAACGAGGAGCATCGCGATCGCGAGCATGCCGAGATAAGCCTTAGGCCCCCCGGTCGTAATGACGGCTGCTCCGACAAATGCGCTGAGAACGGCGCCCAGCCGGCCGAATGCCAAGGCTGCCGCAGTACCCGTCGCCCGCACGCGGGTCGGATACACATAGGTGCACAGCGCGTACATCGTCGACTGCACCGCGTTGACAAACAGGCCATGAACACCGAACCCCAGGACCAACAGCCCCGGCGCTTTGGTGGCGTCCAGACCCTGCATCGCAAATGCGCTGAGCGCAGCGCCCGCACAGCAGATCGTCAAAGGCCAGCGCGACCCGAAACGCGCAATGGCAAAAGCACAGCCGAGCGCGCCGAACACACCGCCCAAGTTATAGGCCGTCAACCCGGAGCCCGCGATCGACGCAGGCAGTCCGGCCGACGCCAGCATCGTGGGTAGCCAGCTGAACGCGCTGTAGGAAGCAATCAGACACATGAAAAAGGCAGCCCAGATCGCCAGCGTGTCGCGTGCCATGCCCGCCTTGAAGAGCGATGCAAAACTGGACCGCTGTTCCTGCCGCGCTTCCACCGCGTCGACATAGGTCGTATCAGCGGCAACCGTGCGACCCATCCGGGCAAGCAGCGCGCGAAGCTCCTGCCAGCGCGCGGTACGGCGAACCAGAAAGCGTGGCGATTCCGGCATTGCGAATATCAGCATGATCCCGTAAGCCATAGGCAGAAGTCCGCCAAGGAAAAACAGGCTGCGCCAGCCGTGTGTCGACAGGATCTGCCCCGCGTAGAGCCCGGCCAGCATGCCGCCCAAGGGATACAGAACGATCGTGGCCGTCACGGCAAAGGTTCGCCATTTCGCAGGGGTAAACTCCGCCGTCGTCGTGGTTGAGCTGGGCAGCGCGCCGCCGATGCCGAACCCCGCCACCAGGCGTAACAGCGCGATGGTGGTGACGTCAGGCGCAAAACCCACGCAACTGGTCGCCGCGCCGAACACCATCACACTGGCGATCACGGCCCATCGTCTGCCGAAGCGATCGGCGAGCAGCCCCGCGCAGGCACTGCCGATACCCATGCCAATCAATCCCGCTGCGACGGCTGGCGCAAAAGCGTCGCGCGTGAGGTGCCATTCCTTCAGGATCCCGGGGATGGCGTAGCCAATCAGCTGGCCGTCGAAGCCATCCAGCACGATCGACATCGCAGCCAGAAAAACCGCGATCTTCTGCAGCGTCGTGAAGGGTCCATCGTCGATGAGCTTGCCAACGTCGACAGTGTTATTCATGGGTGTTGTCTCCTTTCTGATTTTTGCTGGACAGGCCGTGTTTCAAGTCACATTGGGGTGAACAAGGCGTGGCTATCCCTGGGTCGAACGGATTGAACGGGCGCATCCCATCCAGGCCATCGTGGCGCAAACGCGATGCGCGGGATCTCCATGTTGATTTAGTAAGGGCTGACTGTGAGAGAGTGGCGATCGTCTGACGACGCTTGCCGCGACCCGGAGTAGCTGCGGGCCAGTTCGGTGGCAGCCTGCACGAGCAGCGTGGTGTCGACACCGACCGCAACGAACTGCGCGCCTGCATCGAGATAGGACTGCGCCATCTGCCGATTCGCCATGAGCACACCGGCAGCCTTGCCGGCGGCCCGCACGGTATGGATACCGTCCAGAATCGCCCGTTGGACTTCGGGGTGCCCCGCCTGCCCCCGGTAGCCCATCGACGCGGACAGATCCGCGGGGCCGAAGAACACACCATCCACGCCCTCGACCGCGGCGATTTGCGACAGATTGCGCATCGCCAGCGTTGTCTCTGCCTGCACGAGCAGACACATTTCGTCGTTGGCACGGTTGAGGTAGTTTTCAACCTGGTTCCAGCGTGACGCTCGCGCTAGTGCCGCGCCCATGCCACGAATGCCGTCCGGCGCATAACGCATGGCGCGCACCATCAGTTCCGCTTGTTCGGCCGTGTCAATCATCGGGATCAGCAGTGTCTGCGCACCGACATCGAGGTATTGCTTGATGAGCGCCACGTCACCCTGTACGGGCCGGACCACCGGATGCACCGGATAGGGCGCGACCGCGCGAAGCTGCTCGAGCACCGTGCGCACGGTATTCGGTGCGTGCTCGCCGTCCAGCAGGAGCCAGTCGAAGCCGCATGGCGCCACGGCTTCCGCAACGTTGGCGTCGGCAAAGCCGACCCACAGCCCGATCTGTGTCTGCCCCGCACGCAGTGCGTCGCGAAAGGCGTTGGCCTGAATCTGCATCATGGATGAAAGACGATCAAATAAACCGGAACGAAACGCAGCCCAGCGATCCGTAGTCCACGTGGAAGGTGTCGCCCGCTGCCGCCGCTGTCGGTCGGGTGAAGGAGCCGGACAGCACGACGTCGCCAGCATTCAGTTGCTCGTCGTACGGGGCGATCTTGTTGGCAAGCCAGGCCACGCCGGTGGCCGGATGATTCAGCACGGCGGCGGCCAGCCCCGTTTCCTCGATCACGCCGTTCTTGTGCAGCAGTGCGCCGACCCGCCGCAGATCGACGTCCATCGGCCTGACCGGACTTCCGCCGAGCACGATGCCCGCATTGGCCGCAAAGTCGCTGATGGTGTCGAAAACCTTCCGCATGACTCGGGTCTCACGATCGAACTGCTCGATACGCGAGTCGATGATCTCGATTGCCGGTACCACGTAGCCGGACGCCGACAGCACGTCGAACAGCGTCACCCCCGGTCCTTTCAAGGGCTTGTCCAGAATGAAGGCCAGTTCGACCTCGACGCGCGGCGCGATGAAGCGGTTGAACGGAATGTCCCCGCCCGCTTCGAAGAACATGTCGTCCATCAACGGCGCGTAGTCGGGTTCAGTGATCTGGCTCGCCTGCTGCATCGCGCGTGAGGTCAGGCCGATCTTGCGGCCCTTGATCGTGCGGCCATCCGCGATTTCAAGCTTGACCCATTCGCGCTGGATCGCGTAGCCATCCTCGATCGTCATCTCGGGGAACTGCTTCGAGAAGTGACGCAACTGCGTGCGGGTCTTGCGTGCGTCGTAGAGCTGGCGAGCCAGTGACGCGATGATGTCTTGCGGGAGCATGGATCAGCCTTTGTTGAACAGAGGATGCAGCGAACTGTTCCTGGCGTTGAACACCTCGGAGCCTTCGTCTATCTGCAGGGTGATGCCGACGTGGCGGGTGGCCAGCAGCGGCTTGAAATGCACTTTCACGCGCTCATCCAGCGCCTTGCCGACGGCCTCGTGCACCGCGGCGTTGCGACCACGGCCCATGCGCAGGTTCAGGTAGACAAACGCGTAGTCGCCCGTGCCGCCTGCGGCACGCCCGGCCGCCCCGCCATCGGCTACCGCGAAGTGCGCCGCCGGAAAAGCCAGCACGCGCACACCGCCGACCGGGAACACGGGCTGACCCGCTTCGTCGCGTTGTGCGACCATCGTCTCGGCCAGCGCCTGGCACAACGCGCTCATATCGCTGCCGCCTTCGCTTGCGGGGCGGTCGAGGTTGGGCGTGTAAAGGATCGTCAGGTGTGGCATGGCAAATTCTTTTCGTTCGGATGCGCTTCAGAGACGCGGAAAGGCGCGGTAATTCTTCGCGGTCGAACCCTGCGGCGCGGGAATCGCGGCACCATTCTGCGGCGTGACCGGGAAGACCATGTTGATCTGACCCGTGCCCGAGGCGCCGAAATAGGACGTCAGCACTTCGGCCCGCCCGTCGTAGCCCGACCAGCCCAGCGCGCCGAGCATCATCGCCGTGTCGTGCATGAAACCCTCGCCATGGCCCTTCGACGCATACTCCGGCAGCATCTCGCAGAAGTCCTTCCATTGCCCGCGCTGCCACATCGCGACCACTTCCCTGTCGAGCGTCTCGAGGAAGGGGCTCCAGATCTTCAACGCGTATTCCGGTGCCAGACCGTTCTGTGCGAAGCGGTGGCTCAGACTGCCGCTTGCCAGGAAGGCAACCTTGCCATCGTAGTGATCCTCGACCGCGCGACGCATCGCCCAGCCAAGTCGAGCACTGTCGTTCAGATAGTGCACCGCGCATAGCGCCGAAACCGAGATCACCTTGAAGTGCTGGTCCGCATTCATGTAGCGCAGCGGCACCAGCGTGCCGTATTCCGGGGCGAGCGTCGTGGAGTCGTGAGCAAGCGTCTCCACACCGTGCTCATTGCAGATACGCGCCAGCAACTGACCGAGCCGCGCATTGCCGGGCGACTCGAACGGCATGTTGCTGATGAAATGCGGCAACTCGTTACTCGTGTACAGCCCCTTGAAATGCGGCGCGCAGTTGATGTGGTAGTTCGCATTGACCAGCCAGTGGGTATCGAACACCACCAGCGTATCGACACCCAGTTCACGACAGCGCCGCGAAATCTCGCGGTGTCCGTCGATCGCGTCCTGGCGTGTGCCTTTGCGCGGACCATCGAGTTCCGACAGGAACATCGAGGGCACATGCGTGATCTTGGCAACGAGTGAAAGTTCGCCCATAGCAGCCTCCTAGATTAGTGACACCCTGTCGGCGATGACCTTCAGGTCGTGCCCCATTGCGGGATGTGATGCGAACCGAGCGACACGCAGACGTTTTTCGGCTCGAGAAAAACCTCGTAGCTCCACGTACCGCCTTCGCGTCCGACGCCTGAAGCCTTGGTGCCGCCAAATGGCTGCCGCAGATCGCGCACGTTCTGGCTGTTGACGAAACACATGCCCGCTTCGATTGCCGCGGCCATGCGATGCGCGCGGCCGGTGCTTTCAGTCCAGATGTAGCTCGACAGTCCGTAGGCGATATCGTTGGCAAGCTGTACGGCATGCGCTTCGTCATCGAAGGGGATCAGGCAGGCCACCGGGCCGAAGATCTCTTCCTGCGCGATACGCATGCGGTTGTCGACGTCCACGAATACGGTGGGCCGTACATAGTTGCCCCGTCGCTGCGACTCCGGCAGATCAGGCACATCGAGTCCGCCGCACGCAAGCGTGGCACCTTCCTTCGGACCCAGTTCGATGTAGCTGCGCACCTTCGCCAGATGTGCCTGGCTGATCATCGGGCCGATGATGGTCTTGTCGCTGAGCGGATCGCCGACTGCAAGCCGTTTGGCCCGCTCGATGAAACGCTCGGCAAAGCGCGCGTAGATCGAGCGCTGGACCAGAATGCGCGAACCCGCTGTGCAGCGCTCACCGTTGTTCGAGAAGATCATGAAGACCGCGGCGTCCAGCGCACGCTCGAAGTCGGCGTCTTCAAAAATGACGAATGGCGACTTGCCACCCAGTTCCATCGAGAATTTTTTCAGGCCCGCCGTCTGCACGATCCGGTTGCCCGTCGCCGTCGATCCAGTGAAAGACACGGCACGGACGTCCGGGTGTGCCACGAGCGGTTCGCCCGTTTCCTTGCCGAAGCCGTGCACGACGTTCAGCACGCCCGCGGGGATACCGGCCTCGAGCGCGAGCGTGCCAAGCATCGACGCCGTCAATGGCGAAAGTTCGCTCATTTTCAGCACCGCCGTGTTACCGAACGCGATGCACGGCGCAAGCTTCCACGTCGCCGTCATGAACGGCACGTTCCAGGGCGAAATCAATGCGCACACGCCGACCGGATGAAACAGCGTGTAGTTCAGATGCGAATCGGTCGGATAGGTGTGGCCGTCGACCCGCGTGCAGAGTTCCGCGAAGTAGTTGAAGTTGTCGGCCGCGCGAGGGATCAGTTGCTTGCGCGTCTGCGAGATCGTCTGCCCCGTGTCCTTCGTCTCCGTCTCCGAAATCTCCGGCACGTTCTTCGAGATCAACTCGCCAAGCTTGCGGATCAGCTTCGCTCGTTCCGCTGGCGATTTGCCCGCCCATGCGGGAAACGCTTCCTTGGCAGCATGGACCGCCGCGTCGACCTCTTCAGCGGTGCCGCGTGCCACTTCCGCCAGGACTTCCTGGTTCGCTGGGTTGACGGTTTCGAAGTAGTCGCGTCCCGGCCGCGTCTTTCCGTTGATCAGATGCTCAATTCGCATTGCATTCCTCTGTCGCTCAAATACGTCCGAAGTCCGCGTCCGAGACGATGACATTGACAAGACGGCCAAGGCCATCGATCTCGCACACCACTTCGTCGCCTGCGTTCACATTGACGATGCCCTCGGGCGTTCCGGTCAGGATGACGTCGCCCGGAGCGAGCGTCATGAAGCTGCTCAGATACTCGATCAGCGCCGCAATATCCGTGACCAGATCACGCGTATTGCCTCGCTGCTGCAGCGCGCCGTTTACGTAGGTACGCAGTTCCAGTTGCGTCACGTCCGGGATGTCGGCGGCATCGACGAACCACGGCCCCAGCACCGTCCCGCCATCGCGATTCTTCACGCGCAGGTTGGGCCGATAGTAGTTTTCCAGGTAGTCGCGTATCGCGTAGTCGTTCGCGATCATGTAACCCGCGACGTGGTCCATCGCCGTCGCGCGTTTTACGTTGTGTGCCGTGCGGCCGATCACGACGGCCAGTTCGCACTCGTAGTGCATGAAGGTGACATCGGCAGGCCGGCGCGTGACACCGCGATGACCGATGACCGTGCCCGGACCTTTGAGGAAGACGAGCGGTTCTTCCTGCTTCGAGAACTGCAATTCCTTTGCATGCTCGGCATAGTTGAGGCCCAGCGCGAAGATCGTGCCGACCTCGATCGGAGCAAGCCAGACCACTTCGTCTTCCCGCCGTATCCGGCCGTCACCGAGGCGCACGCGGTTGCCCTCGGGATACGCCTCGTAAATCGCGCCTGCGTACGCTATGCGGCCACGCATCATGGCTGGTCTCCATCTTGATGATTCACACCGACAAACGACACGCTCAAGGGCGCCCACGCATCGATCGACACGATGGCCTCATCGCCCGCTTGGGCAACCGGCGAACCGTGCGGCACGCCCAACGTGAGGACGTCGCCCGCGGACAGCGTCATGAACTCGGTCACATCCGCGATGAGACGCGCCACATTGCGCACGGTCGAAGTCGTGCTCGCGTTGAAATCCGGTTTGCCGGCGAGCTTTACGTTGATCGCGAGATTGTCGGGGTCTACCACGTGCCGCTTCGCGACGAGCGCCGGACCGACGACACAGAACCTGTCGCGCGCGCGCATGCGCACCGAAGGACGATAGACGCTGGAATGGGGCAGGCTGAGATCCGCCACGATGGTGTAGCCGGCCACGTAGTCGAACGCGTTATCGACGGCCACGCGGGTCGCAGTGCGCCCAATCACAATGCCCAGCGACGCGCCAACTTCGATACCCGCCGAATCAACTGGGACCTCGACGCGTGTCCGATGTCCTGCGAGCGTGTTGCGCGGCTTGAGGTAAAGAATCGGTGCTTTGGGAGGCGCCTTGTACGGCGCGGCGTGTACCGCGTCGCCCAGTGCAAGAAGCGCCGCACGGTCGTTGAGTAGCGTTCCGTAGACCGCACCCGTCACAGGCGACCGACACGCTGTGCCGCGTGCCAGCGCGGCGGAGACCGCCTGCGCATCGGCCTCGCGAGGAAGGACGTCCCCCTCGGGATGAAACAGGTGGTCAGCAAGTGCAAACATAAGCCAGGATCCCTGCCCCTACAAAATACTAACATGTTAGCAATTATGCGCCTGATATGATTTGGGGTCAATCGAACGCCAGCTCGTTGTGGGTTCTCCCTGGAACGCGACATTTACTTTTCCATCGTTCGCCATGCCTGCATCCACTGCCGATCACACGCTCCATCGCAACCTGCCCATGCTGCTGCTCCGCGCGCGAGAGAAGATGATGGTGCGTTTCCGCCCCGTGATCACTGCGCACGGGCTCACCGAACAGCAGTGGCGCGTGATTCGCGCGCTCAACGAAAGCGGACCGATGGAGCCCAGGCAGATTTCCGACATCTGCACGATATCGAGTCCGAGTATGGCCGGCGTGCTCGCGCGCATGGAGAGCATGGGGTTGATCACGAAGGAACGTTTCGCCGAGGACCAGCGCAGGGTTCTTGTGTCGTTGACGCCACAGAGTGTCAAGCTGGTCCGGGTGATCACGAAGGATCTCGAGGCGCACTATCGAGAGCTGGAGCGTAAGGTGGGGCCTGAAATCGTGGAGCGCGTGTACCGTGCCGTGGATGACCTGCTGGCAGGTCTTGAGTCATGTGATGACGAGGCGGTCGCATAAAGGCCCGCAACAATCGAGGATCGCCAGTCCGACATTCGAACCGGTCAGTTCGACGCCCACAGTATGCCTCGGCGCGGCAAACATCCGTTTCGCGCCAACATTAAAAAATATTTACCCGGACCCGCATACGCTTGCCAAGCATGCGAAGCCACGAAAGTCACAGGCTGACCGCCACCGTCAAGCGAACATCTCGGGCCGCAAATCGCTGACTTCGACGATCACATCGGCGGGCAGGTTCGCGCGTCGCGCGGCAGCGCGGATGGCTTCGGCATTGGGCGCCTCGTACAAGCAGTATGTCTTTCTCTTATCTGCGCTGAGAAAGGAGAAGAGCCATTTGACGCCCTCCTCGTCGTTGATCCGAATGACAGATGCTGCACCTTCGTCAGTAAGCTCGAGCTTCTCGGCGAAGTTTCTTTCAATGATGAAACGCGGCATGAGGTCCTCCTTCACACGTTGCGTGTGCTGCAGGTTCAACTATGCAATATCCATGTGCAAATTCGCAGCCCCAGAGCCACTCGGCGTGCCACCAATACGCTCCAGAAGCGCGAACATCTTGAGCTCTTTCGCGGTCTCAGCCGCAGTGGTGAGCAGATCTGCCGCCCGTGCACGGTCGCCCTTTCGATTGCGGACCGACAGCATGACAGCGAATTCGTGCCGACTATGCGCCAACCATGGCCACGCCCGCAAGTGATCATCCATGCGCAAGGCGTATTCGAAATGCTCTTCGGCAGCAGACCAATCGCCAATAGCACCGGCGAGCATACCGAGGTACCGTGCCACAGATCCACAGCACAGGGTAACGGCAGGAACGGTTACGACTTGATCCCGGTAAGGTAGAAGCAAAGAATAAATGAGCTCGGCGTGCTTGGTTTCACGAAGCCGGGCAGCGACTTCCGCAAGATAGGTCAAGGTGACGAGCCGCTTGCTATCCACTGGGATGGAGGAATCCGATTCCGCCAGCCGATCGAGATTGTTGCGGGCTTGCGCCTCGAAGCCGAGATCGCTCGCGATCAACATCAGGCCGGGCCGCCAGGTCGCGTCCTCGGGATGCTCGTCGACAAACCGCTTGAGCAGCGGCGCGACCTCGGCGAGCCGACCTTGTTCGCGGCGTATCGTGAACATCTGCATGCCGTAGACGCCCGGCGCAAACTTTGCGTCAACGCTCTCCGCCATCTCCAGGGAATCTGTCGCCTTGCGCTCCGCGAGTGCGAAGTCACCGACGAGGATGGCCTGCATCGCCTGCGTACCGGTCACACACCACTTGTCCACGAAGTGCTGTCCACTTGCGGCAACTTGTTGATATCTTTCCAGAGCCTTCTCGAAGCGTTCGACATCTCCGATTTCGAGGTAGCCGGTGAGACATCGGGCGCATGCGTGACCAATGCAATGCGCATCACTAAGTTCCTCGGCGATTTGGCTCAGTTCTTCCAACACACTTCGACGCTCCGGGAATTTCGCCGCCGGCAAATGGCGGGCGCCGACATGCATCACCTCGCACAGCAAGGCGTCGAACAAGCTTTGTCGATCGCCGAGGCGTCTCGCCAGTGCGACAGCCTGGCGAGTCATTTCACCTCCTCGTTGGAATGCGCTGGTCATGTGAAGGGTGCGAACCAGTCGGCTCAATAGGCGAGAACGCTCAACGGTTTCCACGGTGCCGATCGAAGCAAGCGCCTCTTCCAACAAGGCAGTCGATGCCTCTCCTGAGCCTACGAGGAACGTCTCCGCGGTGTCGAACCCCAACGCCGCCTGCACGAGATACGACGATAGCTTCTCTACCCGAGCTATCTGAGCGGCCTGCCGAAACGTTTCAATCGCATCCCGGCGACCCAATCTCTGCTCCGCCCCGCCTCGTATCAGAAGCAGGGGCAATCTACGGGTGGCCCGATCGTGCTCACCGAGCAAGAGACCTTCGGCCAGTTGCAGCCCGCGCTGCGCATGGGCGATAGCCTCTACGCAGGCGGCGCGCGCAAGCGCTCGTTCACCGGCACGCTGCCAATAGCTGATCGCGCGATCCGGCAGGTCGGCGGCAGTGAGGTTCTGGGCGATCAGCTCCGGCTGTCGCTCGACGATCTCTGGGTATTGATGCTCGAGCGCATCGGCAATCAGGCCATGGTAATGGCGACGGCGCGCAAGCAACAGGGATTGATATGCGATCTCCTGGATCAGCGCGTGACGGAACAAATACGCTCCCCCGTCCGCCGCGGCACCTGGAGCCGGCATGATAATTTCGGCCTCAATCAAGCGATCAAGCGTTTCCTGCAGCTCGTTCTCGGGCTTGGAAGCGATCAGGGCGAGGAGCCTCCGGCCGAATTCCCGCCCGATGGTCGCCGCGATTTGAGCAATCTCCTTGACAGTCGCCTCCAGCCGATCAAGCTGCGACAGGAGCGAGCCTTGCAGCGTGTCGGGAATCGCAATGGCCTTCGGTGCCCCTTTCAACTCGTAGCGGGTGCCCGCGTCAAGCAACAGGTCACCCTGAAGCACCGTCTTCGTCAACTCCTCGACGAATAGCGGTACGCCGTCCGTCTTTGCAATGATCTGATTCAGCACCAACGCTGGAAGCGGCTTGCCCTCGGTCAGCCGTTCGATCATCGCGATGCAGTCCCGTCGCGAGAGCCGATCGAGATTGACCTGCACGAGGTGAGGATAAGTCCATCCCGGTTTGAACTCGGGCCTTGTCGTGAGCAGCACCAGTAGCCGGGCCGCCACCAGTCGCTCCAGCATGAGCCGCACGAACTCCAGCGACGACGGATCGATCCAATGGGCGTCTTCGACGAGGACGAGAACCGGCTGACGATGCGTCATCTTTTCGATCATGGAGACGAGCACGTCCAGGGTTCGCCGTTTGAAGTAATCGGAAGATGCGTCGATCGCCGGATACCGTTCGGTTGTCGGAATGGCGAGCAAGGTCGCGAGCACGGGGACCGCCTCGTCGATATCGACGCCTAGCTCGCCGAACACGGCCTCCAGCCGTTCGACGTCGGAAGCGACGAGGGCCTTGGGATCCAGGTCGAAGGTTCGCTGCAGCGATTGCAGCACTGGCCAGAATGGGCTGTTGCGATCGTATGAAGAACAGTGGAACGAAACGACTTCATGCGCCTCGCCACTGATTCCGTCACGGAAGGCCCGCAGCATGCGCGACTTTCCGATCCCGGGCTGACCGGCCAATAGCACGCAGCGCATTTCGCCGTCGGTGCTCTGCTTCCAGCGTTGCCGAAGCATGTCGAGCTCGGCGGTTCGACCGATGAGCGGCGTCATCCCGCGGCGCGCCCTGATCTCGAAGCGGTCTACCGCATCGGTCTGCGCCACGACCTGATGAACCTCGACAGGTCCGGAGACACCCTTCAACTCGCGCCAGCCGAGGCTTTCAAGCAAAAACGATCCCTGGATCAGCCGCTCGGTAGTCGGGCCGACGACGATTGCGTCGGACGGAGCCAGAGATTGCAGCCTTGCCGCGACGATGGGGGCCTCTCCGACAATCGCCTGGTGATCCAGGGAGGCCCCTGCACCAATTTCGCCTGCAACCACGAGGCCGGTCTCGATTCCGATACGCAAATGCAGGCGCACGCCATCCTCGGCTTCGAGACGTTCGTTCGCCTGGCAAAGCGCTGAGATGACGGCGAGCCCAGCGAGTACCGCGCGCACGGCATCGTCTTCATGCGCATCGGGGTAGCCGAAATAGACGAGGAGTCCGTCACCGATATACTGGGCGATATGGCCTTCATGAGCTTCGATCGCACTTGCGCAAGCTTGGTGGAAGACCCCGAGCACGCGTCGCATGTCTTCGGGATCGAACCGTTCGGCAAGCGGTGTCGAGTCGATCAAGTCGACGAACATCACCGTGAGCTGTCGTCTCTCGGCCTCCGAAGGTCCCGACGCAGGCGCCGAAGACGCGGCCGGCCGCTCAGGTTCGCGTTCGTACGGTGGCGCCCGTCCATCAGTCAGCGTCGCACGGGCTTTTAACAGCCGCTTCCGGTCGCCCAAAGGCAGACCTAGCTCTTTCAAGTCCTGTTCCGAAAGATCGCCAAGCACGTCCCAGTCGATCCCTTGCGAAGCGAACGTCACCGCGTGCTCACCGAGCCCAACCTGCACCAGCCATCTCGTCAGATCGTCGGTCATCGCCTGACCTCTGTTGCGCCGCTCACCACCAGGGCATCTCCTCACGACCTACTCCATCACCCGTGTCTGTGACAGGCGGCGCCAGTCGCGTCCCGGTCGGATGAGGCGTTCCTTGCCACGGCAATCGTTTCGGTCAGCGTCGACTGACTTCACCTCGTGCTAAGCATTGCCAACTTTTTCGAGGGTCTGACACGCTCGCCGCTTCAGTCTAGCCGACAGGACCCCTGTTTCCAAGGCACGTCTTCCCACACCTCGGCAGGGATGAATAGCCCCTTCTGCCCCACGACAACTAGGTCCAGCGACACGCGATAGTCAACGGAATCACCCATTTACCATCAGGCGGGCCGATCACGCTCGGGCCGAACGGATGAAATGCTTCGGAAAACACCTTGCCTACGCAGCGAGTGCTGCATCCACCGCAGGCAGATAGCTGCTGAACCCCGCTCCGATGAGGGCTGTGCGTACGCGCTCGAGTTCGCGCCGTGCGTGTTCGTCAGAGCGGTCCTGCACCGCGCCGGCGAGGGCGCGGCCACGAGCCGCAAACAATTGCGCCCAGGGCAAGGGCTCGACACGCGTGTAGTCTTCGAGGGCAGTGACGTAGCGCAGTGCGCCAGCCGCGTCGCCGGCAGACAGCATCGCCTCGATGGCGTCGCGATAGAACCAGAGATGATTGTGCCCGACCGCGCCGCGGCGCAGCAGCTCGACTCCCTCTGCGAGCAGACGCGTACGCTCGCCGCCGTCCTCTACGGCGCGGCTAAGTGCACCCACGGCCTTGGGTGCGGTGAACTGCATGCCCACTTCGCGGCAGATCGCCAGCGCTTTGCGCAACACTTCGGCGGCGTCTTTCCGGTAGCCCTCGTCAAGGAGCACACGCGCTCGCATTTCTGTATTCTGTGCCTCGAATCGCCGCGCTCCCAGTTGACGGACCCACTGCAATTCGCGCTCCAGATGGACCACGGTAGCCTGCATGTCGCCCATTTCGTAGCAGACAACGGCGCCCAACGTTTCGCACAGCATCTGCGCGCGCGGTTGCCCGACCAGTGCAGCCGCGCGTGCTGTCGCGCTCAGGTCCTCGCGTGCCTCGCGAGCTTCGTTGAGGTAGATCCGGCTGAAGCCGGCCATCGAACGATTCGCGACCTCGATACGGCCGAAACCGTGTTCGCGACTCAGCGCAACGCAACGGCTGAAGTGTTCGAAAGCGGTGCGCATCCGCCCTTGCGCATAGGCAGCGTCTGCAATGCCACCGAGCGCGCGTGCCTCCGCTTCCGGCAAGCCGAGACGCAGCGCATACGCGAGCCCCTGCTCGTGCTCGGCGCGGCACGCCTCGATCTTGCCAAGCGGAAAGAGGATGTTGCCGCGCAGATGATGCAGGCGCGCGAGTTCGGGCACCATGTTCAGATGTTGCGCCACATGGACAGCCACGTCGAGCAGCGAGAGGGCCTCCGTCAGGCCTTCGTTCACCCGCAGCCCCTCGGCCAGACCAAGCTGGGACTTACAGAGACTCGCTTCGTCCGGAGCGGTGGCCACCGCGGTGCGGTATGTCGCAATCGACGCCGCGATGTCGCCAAGATCCCGTTGCAATTCGCCCTTCAAACAGGTGAGCGCGTGGCGCTCCTCATCCTTTTGTGCAATGTCCAGACCTCGTTCGACCAGACGAAACGCTGCCTCGGTAGAGTAGGCGGCGCGTTGCGTGATCGCCGCGTCGAGATACGCCTGCGGTGCCCGCTCATCCTCGGCACGATCGAGATGCTGGGCGCGCAGCACCGGGTCAGTCGCGGCAAACCAGTCGGCCGCCAACCGGTGCAGCTCGCGCCGGCGAGCCCGCAGCAGTGTCGAGTACGCGCCTTCTTGAATGAGCGCGTGGGCAAACAGGAAGTCTTCGCCCTCCGGCAAGACGAGCGCATTGGCGACGAGCCCTTTGCAAACGTAATCAGGGGCAGCGATCAGCCGCCGGAGCAAGGCGAGGCCAAAGCGCTGGCCGATCACCGCGGCGGCCTGGAACGCTTCGTGGTCGCGCGGCGTCAGTCTGTCCATGCGCGCCAGCACGAGACTCTGGATGGTAGAAGGAACCGCCTCTTCCCTACCTTCCTCCGCGTTGAGCAGGAGTTGCTCGAGGAACAGCGGATTGCCGCTTGCGCGCTCGATACAGGCTCGCGCGACGCGCTCGCTCGCATCGATAAAGCTGCCGGCGAGACTCAGCGCCTCATCGCTGCGCAATGGCCCGAGATCGATCGTGGCGAAGGACGTGCCGTGGCATCCTGCCCGCCATGCCGCGTCAAGCGGATCACCTTCAACACGCGACGTCATCACAAGCAGGCCCGGACCGTTCGTGAGAGCCGCAGCAACCGCGGACAGGTAACTGAGCACCTGCAGGTCGGCCCAATGCAGGTCTTCCACGACAATCATGATTGGGCCGCGCCGACAAACGTCCTCGGTGATGGCCGCAACGACCGCGCGCTTGCCGCCCGCACGTGCGGCATTGTCCAAGGCGTCGTAGAGTGTGCGCCACTCGCCGCATTGCGGGAGGTCGAGGATGTCATGGAGAAACATCAACTGGTCAGCGCCGACAGCGCCTGAAGCGGCGATGCGCCCGGCGGCGGCACGCCGGTCATCGGCCCCGGCCGCGGGCCTCAGGCCCAGGAGGCTGCAGACGATCGTGCGGATGGGGTCCTGAGCTTTGCCTACGCCGAAATCCAGCACGAGGCCGCGATGACCGACAAAGCCCAATGCTTCGGCGAAGTGACGCATCTCTTCGACGAGCCGCGTCTTGCCGATGCCCGCCTCGCCGCGGACGTAGACGACGTGGCCGGCCCGCTGTTGCAGACACGCGTGGACGAGGCCCTTGAACTGCTCGAGTTCCGCCTTGCGACCGACAAAGAGCGTGCGATTCGTCGTTAGCGCCTCACTCGCGAGGCCCCGCAAACGCCACACGCGCACCGGCGTGTCGAGCCCTTTGAAGCGCATCTCGCCTGCGGAATCGCTGACGATGGCGCTGGCGAGTCTGCGATGCACGCTGTCGGAGAGCAGCGTCTCCGCGGGACCGGCAGCGGCGACCAGGCGGGCGGCGAGATTCACGGAGTCGCCGAGCACCGTATAGTCCTCGACGTCGACACGCCCGAGCGGACCGGCGATCACCTCTCCGCTGGCGATACCCACGTGCGCCCTAAGCGGATGCCCCGCCTGCCCGCGCAACCCGTTAAGCGCCTCATGAATGTCCAGGGCGGCGCGTGCCGCGCGCAATGGGTCGGTATCGTGCGCGCGCGGCGCGCCGAAGATGGCCATCACGGCGTCACCGATGTGCTTGTCGATCGTGCCGCCGTAGCCCAGAACGATCCCATCGACGAGCGTCGTATAACGGCCAGTCAACTCGCGCAGTTCTTCCGGATCGAGCGATTGCGACAGCGCGGTAAATCCACAAAGATCGGCAAAGAGAATCGTGACCTGCCGACGCTCGCTTCTTGGCGCATCGACAGCGGGCGTCGCCGCGTACGGTGCAGCGGCGCGCTGATCTGCAATCGCCGCCAGCATGCGCTTGCGGTGCCCGAGCGAGACAATGCCGAGCTCTTTGAGGTCCGCGTCGCTGAGTTGAGCGAGGATCGCGAGATCGATGTCGTTCTCGGCAAACGCCGGTGCGTATTGCTCAAGACCCAATGCCTGCAGCCACCGATCGATATCCATCACCGTCGCCCAATCTGTTCAGGTGAAAGCACAGTGTACGTCCAGCCTGCCGGCCCGGATACAGCACATGCCACCGAAGATTTCGCATGCATCGGCCAGATGGGCGAGTGTGAGGCGTCACGCGTTTGACACGGCTCGCGAGCGCGGCGGATACTCTTGAGCGAATCGAGCACGGCGTCAGGCGAGCGGAACGTGCGGTCGTTCGTCCCAGAACGATTCGTAACGTTCGAACAAGCAAAGCCGCTACGCGCCGCGCGAACCGCACGTGCCAGCCGAAATCCGTCCCTCACTCACCGGGGTGCGCCGTGAAGCCAGCCAAGACAGGTTCCTCACCCGATGTCGGCGCAGGTTCGCGCATCACAGGCCTTGTCGGCGACCTGATGGCTGGCACGGTGTCGATGCTGGTCATGCTCTGCTACGCCATGAGCCTCGGCACCATGGTCTTTAGTGCCGATCTCGCCCGTTTCGCCGAGCTTGGCGTGACGACTGCCTTCATCAGCTGCGTCGTCACCGCACTGGTCATCGCCTTGGCGAGTTCGATGCGCATGAACATTGCCGGACCCGACGGCAACGCAACGGCGTTTCTCGTCGGTGTGGCGGCAGGCGTTGCGAGCAGCGTGCGGGCCGACGGCGGCACGCCTCAGACCCTCCTGTTGACGGTATTGATCGCCATCGCGCTGTGTTCGGTGGTGACGGGCATCATTTTGTTTGCGCTCGGTTCGTCGCGTCGCAGCCGTTCGCTGCAGTTCCTGCCTTACCCGGTCGTAGGCGGCTTCCTCGCCGGTACCGGCTACCTGTTGCTGGCCGGCGCGTTTCGGGTTGTTTCCGGCGAGCCTTTGCACTGGCACACGTTGGCGCGCGTGACGGACCTGAGCGTGCTGATGTGGATACCCGCCGTGCTGGTGTGTACCTTCGCCACGGCATTGACACGCGTCTGGAACAACGCAGCGGCGCTGCCGCTAACCCTCGCGCTCGGCGTCGCGCTGTTCTACGTGATGCTTCTTGCCACCGGCCTGTCGATCGATGACGCCCGAGGCATGGGGCTGCTGCTTCCGCATGTGCCCCGGCACGCGATTGGGATCCCCGAATTGCACCTGCCGGCATCGCTCGCACACGGGGGCGTCGACTGGCATGCAATCGGTGCGCACCTGCCGGAGACGCTCGTGGTCACATCTGTCTCGGCGATCACGATCCTGATGAATTCGACCGCCATTGGCACAGCGACGGGCGAAGACGTCGATCTGAATCGCGAGATGCGCGCGGCCGGTCTCGCCAATATCGCGAGCGGTATGTTGGGAGGAATGATCGGCTACCAGTCGTTCAACCGCTCGATGCTCAATGCACGGGCGGGCGCAACAAGTCGTATCGCGGGCGTATTCGCCTCTCTCGCATGCCTGTTCGTGCTGGCCGTCTCGCCCGATGTGGTCGCGCTGTTCCCGATACCGGTGCTGGTCGGGCTGCAGCTTTTCATGGGCTTGCGTCTGTTGATCCAATGGTTGGTGAGCGCATATGGCAAGCTCAACTGGCATGAGTATCTGCTTATCCCGCTTATCCTGGGTTTCATTGCGTTCTATGGCGTCATCGCGGGCGTGGTGGCGGGCATCATCGCCGCGTGCGTCATGTTTGCGCTGCTATACGGCCGCGTCAGTTGCGTGCGCATGGAGTTCGACGGCACGACGCGTACCTCGAACGTCGAGCGCAGCATCGAGGCGACCGAACGGCTCCGCGAACTCGGCAAACAGATTTGCGGGACTTGCATGCAGGGGTTCCTCTTCTTCGGCACGGCCAATTCGATCCTGCAGCGTGTGCGCGAACGGCTCACCGAGCACGAGTCGGTATCGGTCCGGTTTGTCGTGCTCGACTTCTCGTCGACCAACGGCATGGACGCGTCGGTATCGGTCAGCTTCATCAAGCTCAGGGAGTTGTGCGCGAGGATGAAAGCGGATCTGGTGCTAACCGCGCTGCCGGCGCGCTCGCGCGACCTGCTCGCGAAGACCGGCACACTCAACCTCCGGATTCACGAATTCACCACGCTGGATGCTGGCCTTGAATGGGTGGAGGACATGCTCCTCGCGTCTGATGCACATGCGCTTCCCCGTAGCGAGGAGGATTTCCACGCGATGCTCGCGCCGCATTTCACGGCCTATGCCCTCGACAGCCTGTCAGCCCGTCTGGAGGTACGCGATCTCGGCGCGGGGCAGCCGTTGTTCCGTCAAGGCGAGCCGGGCGATGCGATGTATATCGTTGAACACGGACGTGTGACCGTCTCACTGCCGCTTGCCGGCGGGAGGTCGCTGCGGCTGCGCTCGTTCGGCCCGGGAACGATCGTCGGCGAAATGGCGGTGTACTCGGGGCGGGTGCGCAGCGCAGATGTGCTCGCTGACGGACCCGCGCGTGTCCGGCGTCTGTCGCTCGCAGCATTGAATGCGATCGAGCAGGACGATCCCGTGACCGCGCAGCAAATACATCGCTTCGTCGTCAAGGTCATGACTTCGCGGCTGGCTGTCGCGGACGAGGCCTTGCGCGCGGCCCATGGATAGGTCGCTTCCGATGGCTCCAAGCCGAGCGCCTGCTGGATAGATGTGTGAGTTTTTTCGACAGTTGATCGCAAATTGTGTGTGTTGTGTGAGCAGAGCAATCATTTTAGTCTGCCGCCCACTCACCACGAAAGGCTCTCATCATGACCGACCCGATCCTCGTCAACTCCAGGCCCTACCGGCTGCCGTCAACCCCCACGATCGTGGTTTGCGTCGACGGTTGCGAGCAGGAATACATCAATCAGGCGATCCAGGCAGGCAGCGCGCCGTTTCTTGCGATGCTGGCATCGGAAGGTACCGTCCTCACGGGCGACTGTGTCGTTCCCTCTTTCACAAACCCGAACAACCTCTCCATCGTGACTGGGGCTCCCCCCTCGGTACACGGCATATGCGGCAATTTCTTCTTCGACGAGGAAGCCGGCGCGGAAGTGTTGATGAACGATGTGAAGTACCTTCGCGCGCCGACCATCCTTGCGGCGGTGGCACGCGCAGGCAAGCGCGTCGCGGTCGTCACGGCGAAGGACAAGCTGCGCAGCTTGCTGGGACATGAGTTGCAGGGAATCTGCTTCTCCGCTGAAAGGGCCGATCGCGTGAGCATGGCGGAGCACGGCATTGAAGACATCGTATCGAGAGTCGGCTTGCCGGTACCGGATGTCTATAGCGCCGGGCTTTCCGAATTCGTATTTGCCGCCGGCCTGTCGATCCTGAAAACGGAGCGTCCCGACCTGATGTATCTGTCGACCACCGACTACGTTCAGCACAAGCACGCGCCCGGCACGCCCGAAGCCAACGCGTTCTACGCGATGATGGATAGCTATTTCCAGCGCTACCACGACGAAGGCGCGGTTCTGGCAATCACAGCCGACCATGGCATGAATGCCAAGACAGATGCAATCGGCCGGCCCAATATCGTGTTCCTGCAGGATCGGCTCGATGAGCGCTACGGCACGCAGGCGAGCCGAGTCATTCTGCCGATCACCGATCCGTATGTGGTCCATCACGGTGCGCTGGGTTCCTATGCGACGGTCTATCTGCGCGATCGCGAAACGTGTCCGGAGGTCATGCAATTCCTCGCTGGGATCAACGGAGTCGAAGCGGTACTCACGCGTGCGCAAGCGAGCCAGCGATTTGAACTACCCTCGGACCGGATCGGCGACATTGTCGTGCTGGGCGAGCGGCTCACCGTGCTGGGCAGTTCGAGCGGCGAGCACGATCTTTCGGGATTGACCGTTCCCTTGCGCTCCCATGGTGGAGCTTCCGAGCAGAAGATCCCGCTCATCTTCAACCGCAAGCTCAGCGGTGTCGACGATGCGCGGCGCCTGCGTAATTTCGACGCAATCGACCTCGCCCTCAACTACCTCGCCTGATTTCCCAAACCGGCTGGCGCGACCCGGTTCCGGGTCGCGCACCCCTGAGACAGTCATGCCCTCACCTACGCCTGACGCTGTGCAATACGCCTCACCCTCCAAAGCCGTAACATTCAATCAGTACAAGTGGCGGGCCCTCATCGGTGTCACCTTCTGTTATCTGTTCTATTACACCGGGCGACAGACCCTGGGTTTTGCAGTGGCGGGGATTCAACATGACTTCGGACTATCGAAATACCAGATCGGATGGATAAGCGCTACGATGCTGTGGTGCTATGCGGGGGGGCAGTTCATCAACGGAAATCTCGGCGACAAGATCGGCGGGAAAACAATGATGATTGCCGGTGCCCTCCTGTCACTAGCCGCGAATTGGGTATTCAGTTTTGGTCATAGCTTCCTGTTCTTCCTGGTGGCCTGGGGACTGAACGGATATTTCCAGTCCATGGGCTTCGCGCCGGGCAGTCGCTTGCTCTCGAATTGGTGGGATCAGAAGCATCGCGGCTTCGTCTACGGCATCTATGTCGGCTTCTCCGGATTTTCTTCCGTTCTCGCCTACATACTCCCCGTCCTCATCCTCGGAACCTTGCATTTGCAGTGGATGTGGATTTTTCGCCTTGCTCCGCTATCGATGCTGCTGGGTGCCCTCGTCCTTCTTCTCTTTGTATTGGAACATCCGGAGAAGAAGCGAGGTTCGTCCCTGGGAATTGCGAACATTGAATCATCGCGAGCGGAGCCCGATGACGAACTGACCAGTTGGCAACGATACGCACTCGTGCTCAAGAACTGGCGGGTCTACATCACGGGATGCGCGACCGGATTTATGAATGCAGCGCGGTATGCACTGGTTGTCTGGGTGCCCGTTCATTTTCTGGGTGCAGACTGGAAGACCTCATCGACCCTGATCGACCCGAAGTGGATCACGTTGGCGTTGCCGGTGGGCATGGCGCTCGGCTCGCTGTCGAATAGTTGGATTTCCGACGTGCTGTTCAAGGGGAAGCGCTATCTGGCGATCGTCAGCTACATGGTGCTGGCAGCGACCACGGCGAGCATCATGATGTTCGTTCCGCACGGCAGCATGATCGCGATCGTCCTGCTGTTTCTCTGCGGATTCTTTCTGTTTGGACCCGCGTCGTCGTTCTGGGCCTTGTGTCCTGACCTCTTTGGACGGCGGGCCGCGGGGACGGCCACGGGTGTTCTCAATACCATGTCGTACATTTTCGCGGGCATCGGAGAACCCTTGGTGGGTCACATGATTGACGTCACCGGCCACACGTCAATTATTTTTCCAATCGTCGCGGGCCTTTGTGCTGCAAGTGCGATCATGTCCCTGCTCATCAGACGCTGAGCATCCATTGACCTGTCCGATGAAGTAGCGTGGTGTGATTCGCCGGTCCCGGTCTCATGACGAGCTTCCGGGATCGGCCCGCAAGCGCCATTCGACCTTCCATGGAACGGACAATTGGCGAACGCGTAACGCCAAGTAATATTCATATCTTAAGAATCCCTCCCCGACCGTCAAGCACGGAGCCAAGCCGCCGTTATTAAAGCGAGCATCGTAAAAAACGGTAACCGGGGATGTATTTGAAAACAGCATTGAGAATTTCCCTCGCATCGATCGCTTGCGCGACGTTCCTTGGGGGGTGTGCGACCAACGAGCAGGGCCAACTCGTGGTCGATCCGAACAAAGTGAATCAAGTATTTTCGGGTGCACAGAGTCCGCCCTCCCCACCGCCGCCCGTGGTCGTCGAAGAGGCTTATCAGCCGACTCCAAACGACATCTACATCTCGACCGTGGTCGACCGCGACGTCGTGTTCGTCGGCGGCAATACATATATCTGGGTCGTCGGCCCGGACGGAGCGCGGCACCGGCGCCTCTACGCCCATGGCGACCATCGGAATGAAGTCTTTCATCGCAGGGACGAACTTCACAAGGTGATGATGAATCACGGCGGCCACTTGCCCGATCACACGATAGCCGCGCATGGGCCGATGGCACATCCGGGTGGGCCAGGCCATCCGGGCGCAGTGGCACAGAGCCATCCGATGCCCGGCGCCCGGCCGGTTCCGCATGCCGTTCTCCCGAGCCGGCCTGCCCCTTCGGCCAAGCCGGCGGCGAGGGATCCGAAGAAGTCGTAGAGTCGCCTCTCGACACTTGGCGGGTTCGAGCCGCTTCGCGCACAAGGTTGGCTGCCTGCTCGGATTGCTCGCTATCCTGATGGCGACGCTCGCGCCGACGATCTCGCAGGCGCTCGCCCAGAGTCGTGCAGGAAGGGCTTTATCTGGCTAAACCGCTACGGGCAACTCGGCATCGAAGCACAAATTCCGGTCAATCGGGCAAGTGGCTCTCACGTGGGCGTCCTGCTCGATGCCCACATCTTCTTCGACGATGTGGCGCCCAACAGCATCGGCAAACCGCTCTTCACCTCGACGGACAGGGAGTAAGCCGGCGACCCTGCCGGCGCACCTACGCCGCCGCGGCGGTGCGCGGCGGCGTAGACGCCAGACCCGTTGCCCAAAGATCCGTCTGGGTCGGTTCAGGGTGCTGCTGTGCTAATGCTCACTCGGCCGGAGGGCAGGGTCGCCTCCCCCTTCTCTGCTCGACGCAGACCAGTACGGCTGCCGGTTGTAGTAGCTATACGTCGACTCTCCCCAATTCGCATCAGCCATCGTTGGCCAGTGGTCCTTGTCGAAGCCGGGGTCGTCCTTCAGGCGTTGCGCCGTAATGTCGACGAAGAAGCACTTCTGGTCAGTATCGAGAGTCAGCGCGCTCCACGGAATGGCATGCAGATCAGCCCCCATCCCGAGGAAACCTCCCGCCGACAGCACAGCATACGCGATGCGTCCGTTGCGGACGTCCAGCATGATGTCTGAAATCTTGCCCACGTGTTCGCCGTCCGCTGACATGACCTTGTTCCCATCGAGCGTTGCTGCGGCCATGATGTCCGGCCCCGGTCCTTCGCCGATACCGCCACCGACGATATTGGCTCCCCCTTGGGTGCCGCCTTGCGGGTTGATTGAGCCCATGATTCACCTCCTCAAAAAATGGATGCTCCAATGTTCCGCAAGCAGCATGCCTGAGGCGACAGCGGCACCTCCCTGATTGTGGCGGCACTGCTGTTGGCGCAAAGTGGCGGCTGGCGTGTTACTCGCTGTCTAATAGGACTACGAAAAAGCAGAACGCAAGTGGAACCCTTACATTGACCTGGGGTGAAATCATGGAGATCACCAAGTACGTGAAATCGGATGGTGTGTCGATTGCCTATCGCATCTCGGACGGTGCAGGGCCCACACTGCTCCATATACCCGGCGCCATATCCAACCTCGCGCTTGAGGGGACGATTCCGAATCGCGTTCGATACCTCGAGCAGATGTCAAGGTTCTCTCGCGTTGTCCGATTCGACAAGCGCGCAACCGGTCTCTCGGACCGCAGCGCGGCGCCGCCAACCCTGGCACAGCAGGTCCCTGATGTGGAGGCGGTTCGTCAGGCTTCAGGCGCGGAGCAGGTTGCGCTCCTCGGGCTGTCGCAAGGCGCGGCCGTGGCGATCCTGTATGCGCTGAAGTTTCCCGCTCGCGTGACTCACCTGATTCTTGTGGATGGCGTCTGTTGCGATGCCGGGGATCCCTATTTGCCTATGTCGGAGGAGAATAGGCTCACGGATTGGCCTCGGTTCTTCGGTCTCATGCAGGACGACTTCGAGGCGTTCGCACTCAAGTTCGCCTCGATCTGTTTTCCCGGCGCAGGGGCCGCCGCCCACGAGTCCTTTGCCGAGTTTCTGAAGGCGACGGCCAACCCCTCCGCATTCGAAGCCTTGTGGCGGGGGATCGTGCAGATCGACCTGCGGCCGGTTCTGAAGGATATTGCTTGCCCGACGCTCATCCTGCATGCCCGGGACGACCAGCATCACCCCGTTGCGCACGGGAGATATCTCGCGGAACTCATCCCCCGAGCTCAGTACCTGGAACTCGACACGGCATACCACGTCCCCAGCGTCGACCAGGCAATCTCCGATCAGATGACCACCGCCATCGAGGCGTTTCTTACTGGCAGCATCCACCACACGGCGGAACGTCGCTTCGCGACGCTGCTGTTCACGGACATCGTGGACTCGACCGCGCAGCAGCGCGAGCGCGGGGATCGGGTATGGCGCGCCACACTCGAGGCGCACGAGGCGACGACGCGCCGGCTGGTCGAGCAGTTCGGTGGACGAGTGGTCGCGGTCGAGGGAGACGGCGTGATGGCGGAGTTTTCCGCAGCAGGGGAATCACTGCGCGCCGCCCGCTTGATTGTCGCCGCGGCGCGCGAGCAGAACATCCGGATTCGCGCCGGTCTCCACGCGGGTGAGCTCTACGAAGCAGGCGGCCAGCGGTTCGGCATCTGTATCAGCATCGCCGCGCGCGTAGCGGCGCAGGCGGGTGCTGACGAGATACTCGCCACCGAACTCGTGCAGGGCCTCGTGGAAGGCTCCGATCTGTCGTTCATTCCGCGCGGGGCGTTCGATCTGAAGGCGTCGGACTGCGCCGCCTTGTACAGCTCATGTAGCTCGCGCAGGCGGGTTCGCTCGATCGCCTCGCGAACGCGCACCGGCATCGCGGGAGACGTTCTCCGACACCGTGGTTGCTTTACGAACAGATTACGTTCAATCTGGCGAAGCGTTAATGGGTCAATTTTAGGCGAATCGGGAAAATCCAATGCGCAGAGTATGGATGGGGTTGCTCGCTCTAGTCATGCTTGCCGTCTCCGGGTGCGGCTACAACGCTATCCAGAGTCAGGACGAGCAGGTCAAAGCCGGCTGGTCAGAAGTGCTGAACCAGTACCAGCGTCGTGCCGACCTGGTTCCCAATCTCGTGAATACGGTAAAAGGCTACGCGAGCCAGGAAAAAGAAGTGTTCACCCGCGTGACCGAGGCCCGTGCCCGCGTGGGCTCGGTCCAGGCAAGCCCGGAGCTTCTCGATGACCCGCAAGCGTTCGAGAAATTCGAAGCGGCTCAGGCCCAGTTGACGAGTTCGCTATCAAGATTGCTGGTGGTTTCAGAAAACTATCCGCAATTGAAGTCCGATGCCAATTTCCGCGACTTGCAGGCGCAGCTCGAAGGGACCGAGAACCGCATCGCCGTTGCGAGAAACCGATACATCAAGGCGGTTCAAGACTACAACGTAACAGTGCGCTCGTTTCCGACCAATCTGACGGCGAAAGTCTTCAGCTATAAGGAGAAGCCCAACTTCTCCGTGTCGAACGAAGCCGAGATTGCGCGTCCTCCACAGGTCAATTTCGACGCAGCGCCGGCGCCGGCTAGTGGAGCGACCAATTGAACATCCTGAAAGCGGCGAGCGTTCTGCTGCTCGCGCTCATTGCGTTCTGCCCGTTTGCCGCCAGCGCGGATGTCGCGATTCCGGCGCTGACCGCGCGCGTTACCGACACCACGGGTACGCTCACCAGCGAACAACGCTCCACGCTGGAGCAAACCTTGGAGGCATTCGAGGAGAAAAAGGGGAGCCAAATCTCCGTGCTCATTGTCCCCACCACTCAGCCAGAAACCATCGAGCAATATTCGATCCGGGTTGTCGAACAGTGGAAGCTCGGACGCCAGCGTGTGGACGATGGTGTGCTACTCATCGTCGCGAAAAATGACCGTACCCTGCGCATTGAAGTTGGATATGGCCTGGAAGGGGCACTGAATGACGCAACAAGCAGTCGCATCATCAACGAGATCATTGTCCCGAAATTCAGACAGGGCGATTTTTACGGTGGCATCACCGCTGGCGTCGGCAGGATTATGGACGTTATCAACGGCGAGCCTTTGCCGCCGCCGGACAAACGTGCGGACAGCGACTCGGGACAAGTCCGCGGTTATCTTCCCATCCTCTTCGTGCTGACAATGGTCGCGGGTGGCGTGCTTCGCGCCGTGCTGGGGCGCCTGGCAGGTTCATTCGTGACCGGCGGCGCCATCGCGGTGGTCGCATGGCTGCTGTCTGGAACGCTGTTTGTCGCAATCATCGCTGGCGCGATTGCGCTTGCGTTCACCTTGTTGGGCGGCGGGTTGGGCGCGTACGTCGGGGGTCGTGCCATTGGGGGTTTGGGTGGTGGCCGTTCGAGCCGGACAACCTTCAGGGGCGGTGGAGGTGGGTTTGGTGGCGGTGGAGGTGGGTTTGGCGGTGGCGGCGCGTCGGGCAGGTGGTAGCCCATGGACCCCAATCGCGTCATACGACACCTGTTCATGAGTCGCTGGCACGTGAACGTTGCGTTTCCTCCCCGCACCCTGCAGGCAATTGAGAAAGTGGTTCAGGAAAGCCATCGCGGCCATATCGGCCAGGTTCGCTTCGCAGTCGAGGGTGCGCTTCCCATCGGGGCGCTGCTCAAGAGTGTGGCGGCGAGAGAGCGTGCGATTGACGTCTTTTCAGAGCTGCGGGTCTGGGACACCGAGCACAACAATGGTGTGCTCATCTACCTCCTGCTCGCGGACCGCGATGTGGAAATTGTCGCGGACCGAGGTGTGCACGCCAGGGTGCATGCCGCAGAGTGGGAGTCCATCTGCCAGAGCATGGAGGCAGAGTTCCGGCTCGGCAGGTATGAGGCGGGCGTACTACGCGGCGTAGAACAGGTGACGGAGTTGCTGAAAAGGGACTTTCCGGCCCAGCCGGAAAGGCACAGCGAATTGCCGAGTGAGCCAGCGGTGTTGTGAAATGCCGGTCCTGTCCGCGCTGCGTGGCGGCCTCGCGTTCAAGTGTCAGCGTCAAAGTTCCAGCACGAGCCTTGTGCCTTTCGCGCGCGAGCAGCAGGTCATCATCCGTGTATTGGCTTACCGCTCGCCTTTGGTCAGCACCACATCGCGATGATCGATTTCGCCGGCCAGCACGCGCACCTCGCAGGAACCGCATAGACCTTCTTCACAATCGCTCTGCACGTCGACGTTCGCCTTGCGCAGCGCGGCAAGCAGGGTTTGATCAGCGGGTACCGTCACGACGAGCCCCGAATCCTTCAACTCGACTTCGAAAGCGTGTTCCCTATCCGGATCGAGCGTGCCGATCGTCGATTCAAAATGCTCGACCTTCAGCGCGTCGTCAGGCCAGCCCATGGATGCATGCTGCAGCGCTTCGAGCATGCGCGCCGGACCGCATGCATACACCTGGGTTCCTTCGACGACCTGCAGTGCGCGGAAATCGTTGCGCGTGCCTTCATCCGAGACGTACACCCGCATACGATCGCCGTGAAGCGCGGTGAGCTCGTCGAGCAGAGCCATTGACGCGCGCGTGCGCCCACTGAAATGCACTTCATAGTCGATACCCCGCGCCTTCGCATTTCGGGCCATTGCGCTGATCGGCGTAATACCGATGCCGCCGGCGATGAAGACGAGCTTCTTTGCTGATTCATCGAGCCGAAAGTGATTGCGTGGACCTCGTACACGAAGCAATGCGCCAGTCTTGACGTTGTTGTGGACCCACTCGGAGCCGCCCCGACTTTGGTGCTCTCTGAGCACCGCAATCTCGAACGCGGCCGCGTCGTCCGGATCGCCGCAGAGCGAGTACTGCCGCGAGATGCCTGTGTTGCCGCATTCGACATCGATATGCGAGCCCGGCGTCCAGCGAGGAAGCGGGCGGCCGTCAGGTGAGGCGAGCTTGACGCGAATGATGTCTCCGCCGGCGTAGGTCGCCGATGTGACGACCACGGGACGGCTGATCGCATGCGCAGACGGCTCGCCGATGCGCACAGCAGCCCGAGGCTGAAGCGCCGACGGATCGACACGTTCAGGATTCAGCGCGGGATCCCATTCAACGAACACATGCTCGGGGCCGCGAAACGACGTGTTGGGTACGTAGGTGAAGCGCTGTTCGGCGAGGCGCATATGCGGCAGGCGACGCGTGAACTCCTCCAGGAAAATCTGCATCTCCATGCGCGCGAGATTCTTGCCCATGCACTGATGCGAACCATAGCCGAATGTGAGCTGATCGCTCGCGTTCTCGCGCCGGATGTCGAACAGATCGGCGTCAGCGAACTGATGTTCGTCGTGATTCGCAGACGACATCACGATGAGCAGCTTCGATCCCGCGGGAATGTCGATGCCACCGACGGTGACATCTCTGGTCGCAAGACGACGCCATGCTGCGACCGAGCCATTGTGGCGCAAGCACTCTTCGACTGCATTCGGTATCAGGCTCGGGTCTTCGCAGATATCACGCCACGCCTGTGGATGCTGAAGCAACAGCTTCATCGCGTTCGCAGTGGCATTTGCGGTGGTCTCGTGCGCCGCTACAATGCCGGCCATCATCATTGAATGCAGATACGAGTCGGTGACGACATCGGGCAGTTCCTTCTGCTTGCGAATGCCGTATTGCATCCAGCCTGGACCATCGGGATCCTGGCGCATCTTGTCGAGCACCTTTCCCGCAAACTGCCAGAACTTGCCGACCGCGTGCGCGACTTCGACCTGCTCTTCAGGCTTCGGTCTTCCCCAGGTATTGACCGTGTGTGCGATCGAATACTTGCGCAACGTGTCCATGTCTTCTTCAGGCACACCCAGGAAGTGGAGCGCGACGGTGAGTGGAACCTCCCATAGCATCTGATCGACCAGGTCGGCTTTGCCATCGTCGATGAATCGGTCCACATATTCGCGCGCAAGGTGGCGCACCATCGGCTCGTGATGCATGAGAGCCTCGGGCGTGAACGGATCCATCAGCGCGCGACGGCGCGGCATGTGTGCCGGCTCATCCTCATTCACGAGCGTCCGGTTCATTGCATAGCCGTAGGACGCCAGCACCTCGTTTGCCTCGGGTCCGGTCGGCGTGATCTTCTCGAGGGCGATTGACGGGCTGAATGTCAGGTTGTCACGAAAGATCGCCTTGATGTCCTCGTAGCGCGTCACGACCCAGTAGCCGAGTTTCGGGCTGTAGAAGACCGGCTCCTGCTCGCGCGCCCAGCGCACGTATTCCGGCGGGTCCTGCTGGTAGCCGTCTTCGAACGGATCGAATTCCGCGGCGCGGCGGCTGACCGGGCATCCCGTCGGCGTCGCCGCAATGGCACCGCCCGCGGTGTTGTGGAAGGGGCACGCCGAAGCGCGATCCGGGCTATTGACGTCGCTCATCTATGTCTCCTCACTGCCAATACATTTGCGTAACTATAGTACGCTATGCGTAACTCGCTCATCAGGGTTAACACGTGGGCGTTGACGGACGTCGCCAGCCGCCCGCTAGAATGGACAAATGAAAAAAACTAAAGCGCGAGAAACGATCGAGGAAGGGCTTGCCGGACCGGAACGCGAGCGCCGTCAGCGCGTCCAGTCCGCATCGACCGCCATGGTCGTGCTCAAGGGTCTCGCGGCGATCGGCGGACGCGCGTCGCTGACCGCGCTGGCATCGCATATCGGCGAGAGTCCGGCGAAGGTTCACCGCTATCTGGTGAGCCTGATGGAAGAATCGCTGGTGGCACAGGAGCCGGGCACTCAGCAATACGTGCTGGGAACGGAGTGCCTTGCCATCGGCCTCGCCGCCATGCGGCTCTGCGATCCGATCCGGCTTGCCGAACCGTCATTGCTGCGTCTGAGAGAAAGCCTCGAAGTCACCTGCTTCATTGCTGTAATGGGCAATCGCGGGCCGACGATCGTACGCTTCGAGGAGCCGGGGCTGCCCGTGACGGTGAATGTACGCGCCGGGTCAGTCATGTCGCTGCTGTGGTCGGCGACGGGCCGGCTTTTTCTGGGGCTGCTCGACGAATCCCGCGTTCGGGCACTAGCGGAAGATGAGTTGCTGCATTCGCCCGCTGATCTGCTTGCGCAACTTGACCGCAAGGATCCCATCGGGAAGTTGAGGCATGACGTTCAAGCCGATCAATGTGCGGCTGTCAAGGACACCAACTTGAAAGGAATCAGCGCGGTCGCCGCACCTCTATTTGATTTCAACGGGCGACTGTGTGCGACGCTGACTGCGCTGGGTGCGACGGGAGGATTCGATTCGTCTCTCGATGGAAAGATCGCGGCGGCAGTTCGACAGGAGGCGCAGGCTATCAGCGCCCGGCTCGGGTATGTAGCGGGATCGCAGGCCGTCTGAGCGACGGCGGAACGCGGATGGGCGATAGCCTGTTGACTCGCCCATCTTCATCTCCCTTCGGGTGGCGCCGCGATAGCGCCCGCATTTCCCCTATGTGGAAACATATGACGGATTGCGAGTCCTCCCGCCTTAGTTTCCGTAAATTGAAACAATGGCACGTCCCGCACCGCTCTATGACCTTGTGTCTATAAACGTCTCTGGTGAGCGCGTCGAGAAGGATAGGGCGATGGCCACGGTTGCTCACGGGTGCGCCACCCGACATCCCTGATGACAAGGGTATATACTCCCCCGGGGTATAAGAGGAGCTTGCCATGGGCCACACCATTCAGGACAAACAGAAGCTTCTCAACCGGGTTCGCCGCATCAAGGGGCAGGTCGAAGCCATTGAGCGAGCGCTCGAGGAAGAGCACGGCTGCTCAGACGTCCTGCAGCGCATTACGAGCTGCCGAGGAGCGATGAACGGTCTGCTTGCCGTCGTGCTCGAGGACCACATACGGAATCACCTTGTCGACGTGGATGTTGGCGAGCAGTCAGACGGCAGCGCTACCGAGCAACTCATCGACGTTGTTCACAGCTATTTCAAGTAACTAGAGTTAGCAATGAATGATTTCAAAAACGCCTCCATTGGCGCGGGACATGACCACATCTTTCTTGGTGCTGGTCACGAGCAGAACGAGCGAAAGACGTGGGCCGTGATTGCGCTGTGCAGCGCGATGATGCTGATTGAAATCGTCGGCGGCAGCATGTTCGGGTCGCTTGCTCTCGTTGCCGACGGTCTGCACATGTCGACGCATGCGGGGGCAATGCTGATTGCAGCGCTCGCCTATACCTACGCGCGCAAACATGCCACCGACTCCCGCTTCGTGTTCGGTACAGGCAAACTGGGTGACCTTGCGGGATTCACAAGCGCCATTGTGCTGGCGATGATTGCACTACTTATTGGTTACGAGGCCGTCTCGCGTTTCCTGTCGCCGATACCCATCCACTTCGGCGAGGCGATTCCGATAGCGGTGGTCGGCCTGCTCGTTAACCTGGCAAGCGTCTGGTTGTTGAGCGGTGACCATCACGGCCACAGCCATGGCCACGATCATGGTCATGGACATGGACATGGACATGGACATGGACATGGACATCATCATGACGACCATGCTCACGTAGACGAAGTGCAAAAGATCTTCACCCCATCCGGCGAGTTTGCCGTTTCCATCTTCGAGGATGGTGTGCCGCCCGTTTTCCGAATTGCGCCGGCAACAACGAGCTCGCGACTGAACGCGTCGGTTGTGTCCGTGACAACGATACGACCTGACGGCCAACAACAGCTATTCGTGATGGCGGACCGTGGCGGTTACCTCGAATCGATGGATGCCATTCCTGAGCCACATGCCTTCAAGGCCATCGTGCGGATGCCGGACAGCGAACACGAGGTCGAATTCGAAGAGCCTGAGCACCACGACGACGTGCATCACGTCGCGACTCGTGACCATAACATTCGGTCGGCATATATCCATATGGTGGCAGATGCGGCGGTATCCGTGCTGGCAATCGTGGGTCTCGTATTGGCGCGTACATTCGGATGGATGTGGATGGACCCGCTCGCGGGCGTCATCGGAGCACTGGTGATTGCCAACTGGTCCTACGGATTGATGCGCGACACAGGCGGGATTCTGCTCGACATGACTCCCGACCAGCGGATGGCGGAAAACGTCCGTCATGCCATCGAAGTCGGCGGAGACAGCGTGCTCGATCTGCACGTGTGGCGACTGGGGCCCGGACACATGAGTGCCGTGGTATCCATTGCGACCGATGAGCCGCAGCGCAACCCGGGCTTCTATCACTCGGCTCTCAAGCGCTTCAAGGGGCTGTCGCACGTGACAGTGGAGGTGAACCCGCGTGAAGCGATGGCCTGACCCATGGCAGTCAAGTCGCCATGCATCAGGCAGGCCCTTCGTCAACCTCGGTGACTGACGCCCCTGTGGCGTGAACACTGGTTCAGTTCAAAATTGTCATCTGGACGACTTTAACTACAACCAGTCCGACAGCCAGCAACAGATAGCCACGCAACACGCCCATCCAGACACGCTTGGCCAGCGTCAGATTGGGCGATGGCAGCTGGTCGAGCGGCGGCATGCGCCAGGTGTCGCGCATCTGTTTCAGATCCGGCGCGTCGTCGCGCGCTATGCCATTGAGCGACTCCCGGCGAAGGATGCGAACGCCGAACGTAGCGGCAAAACCGAAGATGGCGAGGAGCGTACCCCCCGCGAGCACTTCAAGAATTGTCTCGCCCGTGATATCCGGGTACATCACCGAAGCAGTCAGGATGATCGACAGCATCACCAGCACCCAGATAACGGCGCCTGTGAAGAGGTTCAGTTTCTTCGAGTTGACCCACGGACCGAGAACGGCCTTGTCGTTACACAGCAGAAGCAAAAATACGGTAGCACTGGGCAGCAACACGCCTGCGAGCGTTTGTACCGCTTCGGTCAGCAGGCCAAGCGGGCTGCCAGGAATGAGCACGAGCGCTGCAGCGGCGGCAATGATACCGAAGTAAACGACATAGAAACCCTTTGCTTCCGACACGGGACGATGCAGCGAGTGCCGAATCTTGAACACGTCCCCGATGGCGTATGCAGTCGCCAGCGACACCGCAGCAGCCCCGATGATGCAGGCGTCAAACAGGGCCACCGCAAAGAGGACGGCTGACGTGCGGCCTGCGTATTTCTCCAGGCCCACCATGACATTCCCCGCGTCCGTGAAATTGCCCAATTCCGGCCTGCCGGCATACAGTGCGGCGCAGAACGACATCATCGCCACTGCGCCAATCAGTACGAAGACAATGCCAATCCACAGGTCAGCCTTCTCGTACTTCATGAAACGCGGGGTGATGCGTTTGTCGACGATGTAGCTCTGCTGGAAGAACAACTGCCAAGGCGCAACCGTGGTGCCGACGATACCGATGACGAGCAGCATCACATCGCTCAGCTTCGAGTGGGCGGGCCAGTTCGGAATGAAGAAATCGTGCGCCATCTGAGCAACCGGCGGGTGAATCGACACCAGTACGGGCACCAGCAGTAGACTAAGAAGACACAACACCACGGCGAAGCGTTCGAAGCGCCTGAAATTTCCCGTACTGACGGCCGCCATTGTCAGCGCCGCAGCAATACAGACCCCGGCAATCTTGGAGACGCCGAAGAATCCGAGCACGAAGGTGATGCCGATGAACTCGGTCACGATGGTTAGTGCGTTGAGAATGAACAGGTCAACGACACTGAATGCACCCCAGAATTTCCCGAAGCGCTCGAAGATGAGGCGCGCATGGCCGACGCCGGTCACGGCACCCAGTCGCAGCACCATTTCCTGGTTGACGAAGAGGACCGGTACCAGCAGCAACATGGTCCACAGCAGTGTGGTCCCGTAGTTCTGCCCCGCCTGCGTGTAAGTGCCGAAGGCGCCTGCATCGTTATCACCCACCATCACGATGAGACCTGGGCCCAGGATGGCCAACAGCGTGCGCAAGCGCGCCCACAAACTGGTACGTGGCCCGGAGTCGTGGTGCGCGATGGTGCCGAAGGCGCCCTTGATGTCGCCGACGTGTGCCGAGTCAATTACGGCGCTACGTGGTAGTGAGATGTTGGCTCGAGTGGACATTTTGCTTTCTTCTCTGAGTCAGGTTTTGAAATGAGAATGCGCACCTGCGGCATACGCAAGGGCGTGAGTCGTCGCACGACGGCGGCGCTTGCGTATGCCGAAAAGAGCGCGGTACTTACGAAATGAGCGTTTTGACGCGCTGCCAGAACGCTGCGAATCCATGGGGTTCGGGCGCATGCAGCGCCAGCATGGCGTCGTAGTGGACGCGCGATTCCTGGACGTGAGGGAGTTGTGACAGAAGGAGTCCGAAGTACATGTTTTTTCTCCGAGCGTTTGGCTAAACGCGGTTCGCGGAAAGCCAGTGGACACGGAGGTCGGGCGCACTACGCGCGCAGCGACAAAGGTCTACTCGCTTTCCTTAGGCAAAGGTAAGAGTGAGTGGCATATGGGATAACTGTCACAGTCCGACATGGCGGCCTCCTTATCGGCGTCTAACGCACGTGTTCATCCACGCGTTCGCCCACGCCAGTGAATTGAAAAGGCGCGAACGAGCGCAGCCGCGAGCTGACGCTCGCGACGCGGTGCCTTACGGACGCAAGTAATCGCTGCGTCCATTTGGCGCGAATTAGGGTGCACGGGGAAAGTGACTACGACGCGCACCGTCTGCCTGCTGGCAAGACGGCGGCTGGGAAAAGGGAGCGCGGACGTCCTGCCGGTCAGGCAGTGAAACTATTCGAAGGTCGACTACTGCAGGTGTCCAAGGCATTAGCCCCTTTGTGAAGACTTTCGGAGTTTAGGCGGCGCTCGAATCTGAAGTCAACATGATTCGTCAAGCAGAGCAAATAAAATTTCCCGACGCCCTTCAGCCTTTCAAATTAATAAAAGTGAAAGGCTAGTGCAAGTGCGGAGACGTTGCTGCGAACGTGAAGCATATTCGTCTGTCCGCAGAGTTTTTCAGGAAATTCGGAGTGCGATGCCTTATTGCTTTTTTTACTTGCGGCTTTTCGCGCGTGCCGAATACAATCCGCCCGTCTCATCGAAAGGAGTCCCTCGTGGACACGAGCTCTAGTAGTGGAAGTCCGTTGCCGGCCCACGCCGGCGACACAATCACGAGTTAGCGACCGCCGGTACACTCCTTCGCCGCTAACTCGCTCTTGTCGGGTTAGCGCGCTTCATCACCGACTGGCTTTCTGCCGCCGGTCTGTCAGTAGCACGCTCCCTCTGTTTAACCGACTTTCGCAAGATCGCTTGCGAGATGCCGTCACGTCTTCGTGTGTCGCCTGACTTCGTCGGGCTAGACGGAAGTGGGCCTATGTTCGTCAAATCATTTGTAACGTCCAAGACCAGATTGCTGATGTCCAGTGGACCCGTCAGCTTGAGTTTCCTGCTGTCCCTCGGCTTCATGCCGCCCGCGCTCGCCCAGACGAGTGGCGAAGCAGGGGCTGCGGCGATGCCGATTGAAGCTTTGCCGTCATCGTCCGCGGCGGGAACCGACCAAGCGGCGAAGGCAGACCCGACGCCGCCCGCGCCGGCCGGCTTCTGGGATCGCTCAAACCTGTTTGGCGATATGGGCGGCGTGCGCCCATGGCTCGGCAACCATGGGGTGACCATCGGACTGCAAGAAACCAGTGAATACCTGAACAATCCGTCGGGCGGCATCAAACGCGGCGGCGCTTACGATGGTCTGGTCCAGCTTGGGATTGGCATCGATATGGAGAAGGCGGCTGGCCTGACGGGCGGAATCTTCAACGTGTCCGCACTGCAGATTCACGGCAGTAGTCTGAGCCAACGCAACCTGCTGACGCTACAAAGTGCGAGCGGTGTCGAAGCCGACGACGCAACGCGGATATGGGAGCTCTGGTATCAGCAGTCCCTACTTGCGCTGTGACGGCAGTTGCATTCGGGCAGAACCCGTCCCAGCCTTTCTTACTGAGCGCTTGCGCCCGTCGTGCTGCTATCATTTCTATCCATCGAACAAAGGGCCATCACTGACGGCTACAGCCCAACATTTCTTGAAAAAGAAGTGAGTGCCGCAGCTTTGTTCCATTCGGGTGCCCACGCCCACGTGTGTTGGTTTTGAGTAACGACAGCAGGCAAACCGATCAGCATGACAAAACCTGAATTTTCTGAGCCCGACAGTGCGCGTCCCGACTTGCTGTGTTACCTCGTTGCGATTGCAGCGGCATCATACGCGCTGACTTATGAATGGCGCGTGGACCATGTTGTTCAATGCTGCCGTCAGTGGTTAATGAAAAACCGACTGAAGATGCACTGGCTCGACCGGATCCGAATGGGCCAACTTGCTCTGAAGATTGCCAGTCAAGACTTGCTGGAAGCCGGAGTCGCGGTTCGGCTGCATAGCGTACAGGCACTGTTCACCAACGAAATGGAACTCAACGGTTCGAGCACGATGGTGCAGAGAATGATGGTGCTTTGTCACGACGCGCTCTAGCTACGTTGGGCGTGCGAGGAGGTATCGGAATCGGTATCGAGTCCGTTAGCCAGCTAGCCAGACACCCCCGGAAGCGCCACTCCGAACGTTTGCATCAGCAAAAACGCATTGAGAGACAGGACGACGACGGCTGCCACAGCGGCCAATAGGGTCGTAAAGGCGCGGTTCTTGCGAACGCCCATGATGTCCTGCCGACAACTGAACCATAGCAATGCAAGCATCGGGACCGGCAAGGCCAGGCTCAAGACGACCTGGCTGATGACGAGCGCATTCGTCGCGTTCACCCCGAGGCTGACGACGACAAAGCTGGGCAACATTGTCACGACTCTTCGCACCCAAAGCGGAATACGAAATCCAACGAAGCCCTGCATGATCATCTGGCCGGCCATCGTGCCCACGACTGAGCTTGATATCCCTGAGGCGATGAGAGCCAGGAGAAAAATGCCCGCGGCCCCGATGCCCAGCAGCGGCGCTAACGTATGGTATGCCGTTTCGATTTCGGCGACCTCGGGGTGCCCTTCGTGGAACGCTCCGGAAGCCATGATGACCATGGCCATATTGATCAGTCCGGCGGTGGCCAATGCGATGACGACCTCGAGGTTGGAATAGGCCAGCAGCGTGGTGCGTTCAGCTTCTGTCTTTGGGAATATTCGACTTTGGGTCAGTCCCGAATGGAGAAACAACGCATGTGGCATGACAGTCGCACCAATAATGCCGACAGCAATAATGAGCGCTTCTGAATTCGGAAGCTGCGGGGAGAACGTATGCACGAAGACTGCTGGCCAGGTAATCGGTACGATGAATAGCTCGGCCAGGTACGACAAGCCAATAACGCCGACCAGTCCCCCAATTGCCAGCTCGAGTGGACGGTAACCGGCGCGCTCAAACAACAGAAGTGCATAGGTCACGAGAGCGGTGATAACCATGCTGACGAACAACGGCATGTGGAACAGCAAGGACAGGCCGATTGCTCCACCCAGAAACTCGGCCAGATCCGTTGCCATGGCGGCCACCTCGCTTATGCCCCACATGGCAAGCACAAGCGGCTTGGGAAAGTGGTCGCGACAAAGCTCTGCGAGGTTTCGCCCGGTGACTATCCCAATCTTCGCTGAGAGCGATTGAAACAGCATGGCTATCAAATTGGCCAGCAGCACCACCCAGAGAAGGGTATAGCCGTACTTCGCGCCAGCCTGAATGTTCGTCGCGAAGTTCCCCGGGTCCATGTAGGCGATCGAGACGACTACAGCCGGGCCGAAAAATGGCAGGAACACCCGGGCGCCTCGGCCTTCGAGCCGCTCCCGCATCGCCGACGTTGTTCGCTCCGTCAGCGTATTGCGCCTATCCTTGGGACTAGCACGGTCGTCCATTGCCACTCCAGCCGGTCACCGGCGGCAAGCACTGAGAGTCAGCAGCCTATCGGCACATTACAACATCAATTGCCGTCGTGTCTCACCGTTCATTCGCGCAGCGCTTCGATCAGCCGTTTTGCGTACGCTGGCAGGTCGTCGAAGCTTCGCAGACAGATTCGCAATTCCCGCGAGGCCCATTCGTCGGTCAGTGCTACGACCCGAATACCGAAAGTCTTGCTGCAACGCTCGGCCGCTCTTTCAGGCAGGATGCTGATGCCCACACGGCGCTCGACCATCTGGCAGATCGCGTCGAAGGGCGTCAGCGCCATCGGGATGGTGCTCATCTCGCGCCATTCGGACAGGCGCATGGAGCGCCGCTGGCACTTGGCGGCGTGCGCGTGGACGGGTGCCGCGATGCTTGCGTTGATTCCGGCCGTGCACACGAACCTCGTGCTATCGCTGCTCGTGCTGAGCGTCGCCACGACCGCAATCTATGCGACGCTCCCGCTTTTCTGGGCGATCTCGTCGACCTATTTCGCCGGCACGAGCGCGGCCGCCGGCAGCCTCGCGCTGATCAACAGCCTCGGGCTGATCGGTGGCTTCGCCAGCCCATCGATCGTCGGTTGGCTGAAGACGGTGACCGGCAGCCTCGCGAGCGGCCTATATGCGATGGCGGCGCTGCTCGCTGCGGGAGCGGTGTGCCTGCTGCTCAGCGTGTCGCGCAAAGCCCTCGACGCAGGCAGCGCTGCGAGGCGCTACAACAAATCCTAACGAGAGCATTAAGCAATGGAATATTTGACTTTGATGTCGGCGCGCGAAGCTGCAGCGGCGATCCGGGCAAAAGAGATCACGTTGCTCGAGCTGGTCGACGCGTGCCTGCGTCGCATCGACGAACGTGAGCCGACGGTCAACGCGTGGGCGTTCATCGATCCTGAGCGTGCGCGTGCCGCAGCGCGGGCCTGTGATGCGGCAGAGCCAAGCGGTCCGCTGCATGGCGTACCGGTCGGAATCAAAGATGTCATCGACACTTGCGACATGCCGACCGAGTACGGTTCGACGATCCACCGCGGACACCGGCCCAGCCGCGATGCGGCCTGCGTGTCGCTGATCCGTCGCGCGGGTGGCATTGTACTGGGCAAGACGGTCAGCACGGAGTTCGCGATGTACCAGCCCAGCAAGACGGTGAATCCGCACAACCCGGGTCACACGCCGGGCGGTTCATCGAGCGGTTCGGCTGCAGCGGTGGCGGACCGGCATGTGCCGCTCGCGCTTGGCACGCAGACCTCGGGTTCGATCATCCGACCTGCCGCCTACTGTGGCGTGATCGGCTATAAGCCGACTGTCGGCACGTTTGCGATCGAGGGGATCAAGGCGCTCGCATCTTCGCTCGATACGCTCGGCGTGCTTTCGCGCAGCCTGGACGATTTGTCGTTGATGTACAACGTTTTCTGCGGCGTGGATTTGGCCGCAGATCCGTTGCCGGCACGCGAGCCAAGGCAGGTAAGACTGGGGTTCTGGCAGCCGCCGTTCGGCGAGCCGAGCCGCGACGCCGACGGCCTGCGCCTTGCGATCACACGGCTCAGGGCAGTCGGGTACGAGGTCGCGCCGGCGGTCATGCCGGATTCGTTCGCGTCGCTCAATGACGTGCACGCAGCGCTGATGGCTTACGAGGTTGCCCGCAACCACCTCTATGAATATGAGCCGGCGCGCCGTGCACAGATGGGCGACAGCACGACCGCCGTCATCGAACAGGGTTGGAACATCTCTTTCGAAGCGTATTTGCGCTGCCGGGAACAGACACGCCAGGCGCAGATCGCCTTCGATCAGATTGCGCAGTCGTTTGACGCGATCCTGGTGCCGTCCGCTACGGGCGAAGCGCCGGCGGGCACAAGCTGGACGGGCGATCCGGTCTTCAATCGTATGTGGTCGCTGCTCGGCACGCCGGCGCTGACGCTCCCAGTCGGCAACGGACCGAACGGGTTGCCGATCGGCGTCCAACTGGTCGGACGGCGGGATAGCGATCGGGTGCTGTTGGACGTAGCGCGGCGCCTTGAGCGGGCGGTATCCGGCTAGGTGGAGATGCGGGCAGGGGTGGAATGGCTTGCAAAGGAGTGCCAAGCCAGACCATGGCGAGGAAACGCTGAAGTACTCAGCCAAAACGTCCCGTAATATAGTCTTCTGTCGCCTGCTTCGCGGGCTTCAGGAAGATTTGATTGGTCTGGCCACGGCTCCAGGGTAAGAGCCTCACCTTCATTGAACCGCGGTGCATCAATCTGCAACCGGAGTCCGCCCATGGAATCTCGCGACAAGGACGAGCCGCTTGAAACCCGACTGGTGCACGTGCGTGGTCGAGTACAAGGCATTGGCTATAGGGAGGCCTGTGTACGCCGCGCGACAGCCCTTGGCGTTTCAGGCTGGGTCCGCAACCGTATGGATGGTTCCGTGGAGGCGATGCTCCAGGGCTCACCGGAGCAACTGGCAGAAATGTGTGCGTGGCTCAGCGAGGGCATGCCCGCGGCGCTTGTCGAGGAACTCGAGGTGACCGACGTGCAGCCACCGTTTGCCCGCTTTGACAGCTTTGAGCGCATGCCCACCCTGTGAGGGCACGCAAAGCATCGAGTTTGGAACATCGCCGGCTTCCTGTATTTCCGGTGCGCTGCGGCCCTCCCAGTGAGCGTAGCCGGCCGAGCGCGCCTCGGAATGCGGCGTTCGTCCGGCGGAGAAACTTCGTCCCGACTCGAGACGCGTCCTCGAATCCCAAGTCCTGCCACCGGTGCAAATACGTCGAAGCCCTCTCCTCCGGCAAGCCTAGTCCCGATTCGCATCAAAACTGCAATCGCACGGCGAGGGCCGCCAAGGTGACAAGCAAGATGGGGAGCGTCAAGACGATACCTGTCTTGAAGTAATAGCCCCATGTGATTGTTACGTTCTTGCGAGCCAGCACATGCAGCCACAGCAGCGTCGCAAGGGACCCGATTGGCGTTATC
>NZ_CADIKM010000017.1 GCF_902859895.1 Pararobbsia alpina | reverse complement strand
GCTGCGCCCGTTCAGCAGGAAATGCTTGTCCTTGTTGTCGGTGAATGGCTCCGGATTGAAGGTCATCCCGACGAAGTGGAAGTTCGGATCGAAGCCGTCTATCTGCAACGGATACTCGACGTCGTAGGCCGTCGAACCATCGCCATCGTTGTACGCATAGAGCGTCGGGGTGCCGCTCTTGTTCTTCGCATGCATGACGCTGTTCCGCGGTGGCAGTGGCGTCGAGCACAGAATATCGGTACCGCACTTCGTACGCGGATCCTGTTGTTGTGTGACCAGCGAGTCGTAGAGCGTCGCCGTCGTCACACGGTTCTGCCTCGGTCGCACGTAGATCTGCCCGACCATGCCCATTTGCAGATGCTCGGGCGGCGTGACGTGGCAGTGCCAGAAGTAGGTGCCGGCGTCCGGCGCGAGGTAGTAGTAAGTGAAGCTCGCACCGATATTGATCGCGACCGACGCATCCGGCACACCGTCGAAGAAGGCCGATGCGTTCGGATAGCCGTGAAAGTGGACCGTGTGCTGCTCGAACAGGTCGGGACGCATGATCATCCCGACGTTGGTGAGCGTCAGGAAGAACTCGTCGTCCTCGTCGAGCGCCATCGTCGGTGCTGGCATGTTGCCGTTCATCACACCGATGTCCATGATCTGCCGCGGATCGACGTGCCCGGTCAGTTGCCCGGGCGGCGTCGATTCCGGATCGGGCACAAGTCCGACCGCACCGTTGTAGGTCGGATCGGTACTTGCATTGCCGACGGTATTGAACACCGACGCGAACTGCGTACCCGGCAGCCCCTTCTGGATATCAGCCAGTCCGGACAAGGGCCCGAAGGCAAACAGGTAGGTCTGCGTGCCGTCGCCCATCGTGGCATAGCCGTCCCCACCCGAGATCTGCTGACACTTGATCGCGCCGTTGACGACGCCGGTGGGCTGCGAGTTCTGTCCGGTGACGGACGGACCTGTATAGGCAGGTTCGCCCGCACCGCGCGGCAACGCTTGCGGATGAAGCGTCGTGGTGGGTGGGCATTGCACCCGGAAAGACTGCCCGAACGCGGGCAACGCGCACAGCAGGAACAACAGCGCTGCGACGCCGTTACGACACCGGTGAATACTGAACATATGACCTCCGTCCAGGGGGCAGCCAGCGCGAACCGCGCTGGAGGTCATGCTCTATCTTCGGTAAAGATCGGGGCGTTTGAGATTGACCCGTTTCTGGATTCTGCAGAGGAGCGACGGAGGATGGGATGGGTCAACCTCCTACATTTGGGGTAGGAAGTTGACGGTCGCGTAGTGGCGCACCGTCGAGAAGATGCGGCAGGTGTCGGCGGGCACGCAGAGCGCGGACAGCCCTAGCCTGTGGAGAGCAGGCGCAGTCGGGCCACTCGACGAAGCAGGAACCCGCCGAAGTAACTCAGGCCACGGCGGCCTGAGCACCGTAGGAATTCCCGTTCTTTAGGGGGCGGGGAGATGACAATATTTACCCGGACTACAAATCCGCCAGCGACGCCGCCGTGCAAAGCCCCTCGACATAGGCGCGCAAGATATGCGCCTCATCCATGCTCACCTGTCTGAAGCGGAGCTTCTCGCCAGGACGTGCCTGACCCAGCCGCCAAAGCGCGCCGCTGGGCACCGTGAACGGATTGATGAATCCGCCGGTGCTCGGTGAATCGTTCAGCAGCACGATGGGCGTCTGCCCCGCGACGCTGATCGCGCCAATCGGGTAGCCATGATCGAGAATGTTCGACGGATCGCTGCCATGTTCAGGCCGCTTGTCATAAGCCCGCGCGGCGAAGCTGAATTCCGGGCCGGTCAGGCGAATCCCCGTGCGGTTGCTGCGTGCCTGCACCACCCATTCGCTGCTGAAGAATGTCTCGATCGCTTTCGCGTCGAGCCATGAATCATTCGGCCCGAGCATGGCGGCAACCTCGAGGCTCGCATCGCCGATCGGCGGCCGGGCGTCGTCGCGCACGCAGCGCAACTGCACCGCATCGCCGGCCGGCCCGAGCGGCAACGACTGCCCTGACTTCACCGCACCACTGCCCAGGCCGCCGATACCTGCCATATGAAACGTCGCACGCGAACCCAGCACCGCCTCCGTATCGATGCCACCGGAAACGGCAATGTACGATCTCGCGCCGGTCCGTGCGGCGCCGCATGCGAGCACCTGCCCCGCTCGCACGGTCAGCGTGTGCCACAGCGGCACGGCCACGCCATCGAGACTGAGCGCGATGTCGGCTCCCGTCACGGCCACGCAGGCATCACGCCCAAAGCGCAATGTCGGCCCGAGGAACTGCGATTCGAGTGCCGCCGTTTCCGGTGCGTTCCCCACCAGCAGGTTGGCCAGCCTGAAGGACCAGTCATCCGCCGGACCCGACGGCGGAAAGCCCTGCTCCCAGTAGCCGATCCGCCCCGGCATCTCCTGCACCGACGTCTCGAGGCCGTGTTTCAACACTTCGATCATGACTCACTCCTGCGCGATGTCGGCAATCCACGCGCGATACTTCGATACAGAGAATGTCTGGTATTCGACCATCGGATGCGCGTAGCTGCCGTCGGCGACCTTCGCTTCAACGTAGTCCCACTCTTCGCGCTCGATCGGCACGAACCGCACGCGGTCGCCGGGTCGAAACAAGGCCAGGCTGTCCTTGAACGCGCGCAAGCGCTGATCACGATCCCAGATCGGCATCGGCGTGCGCCCGAACAACTGGTAGCCGCCGGGTGTCCGATCCGGATACACGCATGTGAGCCCGCCGCCAAGGCCAATCGCGCCTTTCGGCGTCCAGCTCCGGGGCGGGTTGTATTTCGGCGCCGTCAGGGTCGCGCGCGGGTCGAGCGGCATCAGCGAACATAGGCCCGGCCAGAACCCCAGCGCGGCAACCCAATACTCCGTGCCCGAATGCACGCGCTGCAATTCCGCGCGTCCCGAGAGGCCGTTGGCTTCGCAGAGCAGTTCGGGATCAGGCACCTTGTCGGGCGCGGTCTTGCGGTAGTCGTCGATACACTCCTGCGTCCATGGATCGAAATACATCACCGGCACATGAAACAGCCGGCTGTCCATATCGCGGTCATGACCCGACACCATCTGCACATACAGGCTGCCGATTTCCTTGATGACATCGACATAGGCGATACGATCGGGATCGTACGACACCAGCAGTGAAGCGAGCTCGGGCACGAGCTCCACCACGCCTTCGAGACGCGCCTCGCGAATGGCGGCCGCCAGCTCGTGGACGCGGACGTTGAGATCGAAGCTCATCTCATCGCCGAGTTCGACCTCGACAAAGCGGTCGCCCCCCGACATGAAACAAGGTGTTGAGTAAATCATTCGGACAAGCTCCGGGACATTCGATCGGTCCAGGCGACGCGATCAGTTTTTATCCATCCGCACGAACAGCAGCCAGAACAAACCGGCCAGCAACGGCAGCACGACGGCGAGTACGATGGTTTCGAGCGAGAAGATGATCGGCACCTGCGATTGCTGCGACGACGCCATGGTCCAATTCCAGATCGGCATCGTGGTCGATGTCCCGCGCAGGAACACGGAACGCTGCACCTCGTTGAACGACAGCAGGAAACCGAAGATGCCTGCGCCGACGATGCCCGGCCGCAGGATGGGCATCTCGATGTCCCAGAAGACCCGCCAGCCCGAGGCGCCGAGATCCGCCGCCGCTTCGATGAGGCGCTGGTCGAAGCGTGTGGTGAGCACCAGCACGATCAGCAGTGAGAACGGAAACGCCCAGATCACATGGCCGATGAAGATCGACCAGAAGCCGAGGGTCAAACCGAGCATCGGCCGCAGAAAGATGAACTCGGCCGCGCCCATCGACATGCCGGGGATGAACAGCGGCAACATCGTCAGCAGCACCAGCGAACCGGCGCGGCGCGAGTGCGGCAGCGCACGGCCGACGAGTGTCGCGCTGCATGCGGTGACCGCACCGACACCGAGTGCAATCAGGATGCTGATACCGAACGGTCCGAGCCAGTCAGGTTGATCGAACAAGGCCGCGTAGTGCGCGCCGGTGAGTGGAAACGGCAACCCCGACAGCGGCTGTTCGCTGACCGACATGACCGCGAGCCACAGCAGCGGGAAATAGATCAGTCCGAGCAGGATGAAGCCGCCCCACTTGGCCATGGCGGGCCAGCCGCGCCAATAGCTCCACGAGCCGGCCGGCGGGGCGTCGGGACGCTGCATGTGCGCGATGCGCAGGGAGGAAGCATTCAATTTTGCAGACTCCGGAATGCGGTGCCGATGTCGGCGATACGGCGTGTCACGAGCATCAGCACCACCAGGATGAAACCGACCATCAAGACGACGAAACTCGACAACGCGGCGACCACGGGATAGCGAAGCGACCCGTAGGCGCTATCGACCGAATTGCTCAGCATGTTGACGAAGCCCCCGCCGAGCATGTTCGGCTCAACCCAAGAGGCAAGCGCCGGCCCGAGCGTGAATACCACGCCCGCGAGCACACCCGGCATCGAGAGCGGCACGATCACGTCGACCAGCACGCGGGCTCGGCTGGCCCCGAGGTCGGACGCGGCCGCGATCAAGGTATCGTCGATCACGTTGATGGCCATGTAGATCGGCAGCACCATCATCGGGAAGTAGGTCACCACCATGCCGAAGTGAACCGACCATTCGGTATAGAGCATCCAGGTCCAGCGCGACTCGATCAGATGCGCGTGCAGCAGCAGATAGTTGATGAGGCCGTTCGCATCGAGGATGCCGCGCCAGACGATGATCCGCGACGACAGGTCGAGGAAGAAGGGAATGGTCAGCATCGCCAAAACCACCGCGCGCGTGGTCTTGCTGCAGTTGCCCTTGGCAAGCCATAGCGCAAACGGAAAACCCACCGCAAGCTCGATCAAGGTCACGGTCAGCGCGATGCGCAGCGTGCGAACCGTGACCTCGAAACGTCCCGACGAAAACAGGTCCATCCACGTCTTCAGCGACGGACGATAGATCATCGAGAAATTGCGGCTTTCGAAGAAGCTGTACGCGAGCAGCACCAGTAGCGGCACGATCACCGCAAACCCCCATACCGCGAGAAACCCCGGCAGCAGCCAGGGGCTGCGGCCGAGCGGCGTGCGCAGGGTCTTCCCCGCTTTCGTGCCTTGCATGCCAGTCGTCGTGGCGTTCATCGGGGACTCCTTCGCCCTGGGTCTCAATACAGCCTTCCAGCCCGCATCACGCGTTCAGGAAGCGCTGCCATTCCTCTTCGATCGCATCCGAGTTGGCCGGCGTCGTGGTGCTCACAAACGGCTTGGCAAACTTGCGGTCGACCTTGGCCTGAGTCGCCTTGAGGCCTTCGATATCCGCGGCGGACCAGCCGTGCTTGTTCGCATACTCGACCGCAAGGTCCATGTTCGGGCCCGCATAGCCACGGTCCTTCGCCTGGTACGCGCGGTATTCGCCGTCGAGGAAATAGTTGAGCAGCTTGTAGATATTGTCGAGATTGCCCCGGTCTTTAGCCTGACTGGCGATGTACGCGCCGTGGCCCCACTTGTAGTAGCCCTCGACGGTATAGGCATACCGCACGGTCCCTTCGCCGAGCTTCAGGTTCGCCTCGCGAACCGCCGGCTCCCAGCAGTTCAGGATGTCCACGTCGCGATTGCTCAGCAACTGGATCTGCTCCTCGAACGAGGACACGAGCGTGCGGAATTGACCCGCCTTTTTGCGCGCGACGAGGAAGTCGACGATCTGCTTCGCTTCGGCGGCCGTCGGATCGGCGGGATTCTGAACCTTCGTCCGGCCCGATGCATTGAGGTAAAGCGCCGCCACGCCGATCGAATAATTCCAGGTCTTGTCATAGGCGGCCCGGCCGCGGGTGTGCTCGTCCTCGAACAACGCCTTCCAGGAGATGTCCTCGCTGCCATCGGCCTTCACGCCGAGCTTGCCCGGCGCATAGCCGAAGCTGTCCGCGTTGCCGATCACCGGCACGCCATATTGCTTGCCGTCGGATCCCTTTACCGTGGCCGACCGTTTCCAGACGTCGGACGTGCGCGACCAGAGCTTGAGCTCCGGCTGCTTTTCGTCGATCACGAGATAGGCGCCCTGCGGCCCGAGCAGGTTCTGCGTGCCACCCTCGAAGATGAAGACGTCTGCCTTGTTGCCCATCTGCGAGGCCAGCACGTCGCGCATGAACACGCCGACGTCGTTGTTGGACCCGGTGTACTCCATCTTGAGGCCGGTCGACTTCGTGAACAGCGACCAATCCTTGAGTTGGGCCGTGGTCACGCCATAGGCGCGTACCGTCTGGGATGCGGCGGCCGATGCCATACGCGTGAGGCCGAGGGAACCGAGCAGCGCAAGTGCGCCGGTCGCGCCGGCGCCCTTGAGAAGATCCCTGCGGGACAGGTCGAACTGGGTAGTCGTCGAAAACCGGTCTTTCATGATAAGCGGCCTCTTGGATAGGAAAACAATTAGTTCGGAAGTACGACGCAGTCCTGCGGTCTGCATGCGACCGCATCGAATGTCTCTCGCATGGCATTCTGGTCCCAGGTACGGATCTTCAGCACACCCCCGGCGATCTCTGCGCTCTGGTCGGTGTATTTGCCGCGATAGAGCTGGCCGAGCGGGCGGCACGGCAGCACATTGAGCCCGGCCCCCTGCCCGTTGCCCTGCACGATCGGCGCGAGACGTTCCGCACGTACCGCGATCAGTGCACTGTCGCCAGGCTTGAGCGCGGCATCGGCCGGGCAGTGTCCGCGCAGATGGGTGCCCGCCGCCTCGACCTCGATCGTCTCGGCCGTCACACGCGCGATCACCGTGCAAGGCAGCACATTCTCGAAACCCATGAATTCCGCGGCGAACCGGCTGACCGGACGATCGAACAGCTGCTCGGGGCCGCCGCTCTGCTCGATGCGCCCACGACGCATCAGCACGATCCGGTCGCTCATCGTCAGCGCTTCTTCCTGGCTGTGCGTGATGTAGATGAAGGTCATGCCAAGCGTGCGATGGATCTCGACCAGCTCGGCCTGCATGTCGAAGCGCAGGCGTTCGTCGAGCGCCCCGAGCGGTTCGTCGAGCAGCAGGATCGCCGGCCGCGTGACCAATGCGCGCGCCAGCGCGACACGCTGACGCTCGCCGCCCGACAGTTGCCCGATGCGGCGCCCCCCCTTCTCGCCGAGCCTGACCAGGGCAAGCGCCTGACGTGTACGCTCGCGGCATTCGTCGTGCGCCACCTTGCGCAGCTTGAGGCCATAGGCGACGTTTTCCTCGACCGACATATGCGGGAACAACGCATAGCTCTGGAATACGGTCGTGCAATTGCGCTGGGCGGCAGGCATCCCCGTGACATCGACGCCGTCGATCGCAAGACGTTTCGCGGAGACGGGCTGCTCGAGGCCGGAGATCACGCGCAGCATGGTGGTCTTTCCTGAGCCACTCTCGCCGAGAATGGTCAGGAACTCGCCACGCCTTGCATGCAGCGACACGTGATCGAGCGCCGTCACGTGTCCGTAGGCATGGACCACATCGGTGGCCTCGAGAATCAGATCAGCCGGGCTGCGAGCCTGCATGAGCGCGTCCGACATCGCACCAGCAGGGATCGCCAGGTCGGATGCCTGCGGCCGTGCCGAGGACCAGAGCATACGTTTCATCGTTGTCATGACGCAGTACCGCCCTTTACTGAAAAACCGGATGTGCGGTCGCGCAAGCAGCAACGGCAGCCGCGAATGAACCTCATCAACATACTAGTACCTCGATCGTCAGCATGGTCGCCGCCACCGACAACGCACGGCGCACGATGGTCTGCGTGGTCGACAGGGGATCAACGATATGGGCGGGCACGATCAGCGCCCCCGGTTCGACGCCGGCATTGCGCGCGAGCCGGCGGCTGACCGCGCGGCAACCCGATGCGACAGCCTGGACCGCGGCGCGCTGAAGCTGCGGCGTCAGTTCCGGCACATGCTTCTCGAGTTCGGCCGCGACCTCGCATAACGCCGCGCCCCCACCGCGCACCACGCCGCTGGCCGCGGCGGCACGCAGTGCCGCAAAGGCGGCGCGGCCGCCCTCGACACGCAAGCTGGTCTCCCAATCCGTGCGGCCACCGATTCGAAGCTCTCCCCAGTTCCCGCCGAGGCGCGAAGCACGGCGCTCGAGGTGACTGCGGTCATACTCGAGATGGCGTTGCGCATCCGCCTCGATCAAGAGGCGGCGGCGCTGCTGCGCCACGGTCTGCGGATCGCCCGCCGGGCTTGTGAATACCGCCCGCTTGCCGGCAACGATCAAACGCCCGGCACGGCCGAGCATCGACGGCCGCATGCCGGCGAGCGATTGCCCGGTCTCTTCGGCGATCAGGGTGGCACCGGTCGCGATCGCCAGGTCCTCGAGCACGCCAGCGGCCCGCACGCCGACATCCGCGGGAATCAAACCGAGCACATGCAGGCCGAGCCCCTTGCGATTGGCCGCGAGCGTATCGAGTGCGATGCCTTCGATCCCGCGCGCCACCACGACGAGCGATTTATGGCGTGCCGTAAAACCTTCGAGAATTCTTGCGAGCGGCCCGAAGTCCGAGATGATTTCATTGGCCACGAGCACATGGACGGTGTCGAGTTCCTGGCGCAGGCCCTGTTCGTTGCTCGCCAGACCCGCCAGCAACGGTTGCACATCAAGACTGAAACCCGGCTGCTGCTCGAGTTCAAGGCCCGGTTGCGGGCTCTCGCAGACATCGATTGCACCGTCTTCCACGACCTCGTTCGCCAGCGTCGCGAGTGCGCGCGCGAGTTCCGCGTCGCCACAGGCGGCCAGCGCAATCGCCTCGCGAGCGGGCGCCTCGCAACGCTGGTCTCCGAGCAGATCGCTGAGCCTGCCCGCGAGTTGCAGGATCGCGGCCGCGAGGGCACCCGGCGCCACGCCTTGCGCCACGCTGAGCACGGCCGCCGAATAGATCGCCTCGGCCATGCAGGCAAGCCGTGTCGTGCCATCGCCGAGATCGCGCTGCGCTTCCCACAACGTTTCCTTGAGGATGCGGGGTGCGACCGACCACGGCCCGCTTTCCGCGGATGTCTGCCGGGCGATGGAGAAGCCGCCCTGCGCCATGCCGGGCCGGCCCGAGGGGAGGTCATAGACGATCCCGCGCCGCGCCGGCCCGAGCGACAAGCCTATCGCCTGCACACTTTGCGCGAACGAGCGAGCCAGTACGGCTCTTGCCGCCTGGCCGCTGATGACGCGTGTCGGGGTCATCGGGTCGGCTCCGGGTGTCAGAGGCGGTCAGCCACGACCTGATGGACGGCGCGTGCGATCGCGACCGCGCCCGGTGTGTCGCTGTGCACGCAGATCGAATCCGCCGCGACCTTCACATCACGACCGTTGATCGACCGTGCCTGCCCTTGCGTCACCGCGCGCAGTACGCGTGCGGCCGCATCGTCCGGTTCGACGGCAGCATGGTGCATGGTGATGAGCTGGCGCCCTTCGTCATCGTAGTCGAGGTCGGCATAGAACTCACACGAATAGGAGACGCCGCGGCTGTCGAACACGCGTGTCATTTCGCTATCGGTGCAGGCAATCACCGGCACGCCGATCGCGAGCGCCGCATCGGCGATGCCCTCCGCGACGGCGGCTTCCTGCATCGCCATGCCCATCAACGCGCCATGCGGTTTGATATGCGAGAGCTTCATGCCCTCGGTGTCGAGAAAGGCCCGCAACGCGCCGGTCTGATACAGCACGAGGGCGGCGATCTCCTGGCGCGACATCCGCATCGCGCGACGGCCGAAGCCTTCACGGTCGGGTAGACCCGGATGCGAACCGACGGCGATGCCATGCTCTTTCGCGGCACGAACCGTCCGCCACATCACGACGGGATCCGAGGCATGAAAGCCGCAGGCGATATTGGCATGCGTGACGAAAGGCATCACGTCTTCATCACGGCCAAGGCTGTAAATGCCAAAGGCTTCGCCCATGTCACAGTTGATCGTCAAGCGGTTCATACACGTCTCCAGACGTAGTCCCACGCGTTCATCACCGTTACATCTCGCCGTCGGCCGCTACCCGCGGCGGCTCAACCGCATCTCGTTGTGCTTGAAATATGATATATCACAATAGAGACGAAAAAAAATACGCATCGCTCGAATTCGACGCCTGTCGACACCTCGTCGATGCCCGGGGCGCCTCGATTCACCGTCTTCTCGCGGCAGCTCGTATGCGGTTTTCTGCTTTCCCGCTGAAAGCCTGTTCAGTGAAAAAGCGCCGTGCTAAGCTTCGCCCATGATATATCATATCTCAAGAAATACGATCCGGAACATCCCTTGGAGTCCAGCATGAGCAGTTTGGAGATCGATCTCAGCGCTTCCGGCCATGAAGCGTTGAACCAGAGCCTGAGCTCGGCCGCGCACGACATCCCGCCTGCGGAGGCCGAACAGATCGTCGCCGATCACTATGGCATCCGGGGAACCGCTTCGCCGCTGACGAGCGAACGCGATCACAACTTCAGGATCGCCGCCTCGGATGGAAAGGAGTACGTGTTCAAGATCAGCAACGCGGCTGAAGATCCGCTGATCGCGGAGTTTCAGGTTGAAGCGCTGCTGCATATCGCGCGTGTCGACGCGACGCTCCCGGTGCCTCGCGTGATTGCGTCGCTCGACGTACAGTCCCACCTGAATCTGCCGTTCAACGATGCGAGTACCGGTGCGTTCACGCGCGGCGCGCGGCTCCTGTCGTTCCTGCCCGGCACGCCACTTCATACCGTGGCGCGCACATCGACGCAACGCCGTGCGCTAGGCGCGCTGCTCGCACGGCTGGGGCTCGCCCTGCGCGGTTTCTTCCACCCCGCGGCAGGTCATGACCTCGCCTGGGATATCAAGAACGTCGGCCGCCTGCGCGAACTGCTTCCCCATATTCCCGACCGCGCGCGGCGCGAGCTCGCCGGCCATTTCCTCGACAATTTCGAAGCCAACGCGAGCCCGCTGTTGCCGGGGCTGCGCGCTCAGGTGGTCCACAACGACCTGAACGCCTATAACGTGCTCGTCGACGCCGCGCATCATGACGACATCGCCGGCATCCTCGATTTCGGCGATATGGTCTACACCTCGCTGATCAACGATGTCGCGGTCGGCGCCTCGTACCACGTAACGACCGGAGAACACGCGCTCGACACGGCCGCAGAATTCATCGCCGCGTATCATGCCGTGACGCCGCTCGAGCCGCTTGAAGTCGACCTGCTGTTCGACCTGATCACGGCGCGATTCGTGACCACCGTGGCGATCACAGGCTGGCGGGCCGCCCGCTATCCACACAACAGCGCCTATATCCTCAAGAACAATCCGGCTGCCTGGTCGGGCCTCGAAAGCCTCTATGCGCTACCGCGCGAGCAGGCGCAGGCCAAGCTGCGCCGGGCCTGCAACATGGAGTGATTCGCATGTCAAAACCGTTGATGCTCAATGCCTTCAGTCCCGACAGCCTGGACGAACTCGACGCACCCACGCGGGAGATGATCGCGCGCCGGCAGCGCGTGCTCGGCCCTTCGTACAAGCTCTTTTACGAACATCCCGTCCATTTCGTCAGAGGCGAAGGGGTCTGGCTCTATGATCCGGACGGCACGCCCTATCTCGACGTTTACAACAATGTGCCGTCGGTCGGCCACTGTCATCCGCACGTGGTCGCCGCGATTGCCCGACAGGCCGCGACGCTGAACACCCATACACGCTATCTGAACGACCTCATACTCACGTATGCGGAAAAGCTGGTGGCGACCTTCCCGGCCGCCCTGTCGAATGTGATGTTCACCTGCACGGGCAGCGAAACGTCGGACCTGGCGATGCGCGTCGCGCGCAACTTCACCGGGGGGTCCGGTTTTATCGTCACCGAGACGGCCTATCACGGCATCACGAGCGCGGTATCGGAAATCTCGCCGTCACTGGGTGTACACGTGCCGCTCGGCGTGAACGTGCGCACGGTGCCGGCGCCGGCGCGCTATCGAGCCGACGGCAGCGAGGTCGACGATATCGGTGCAACGTTCGCGAGAGATGTCGAGTTGGCGATCCAGGACCTGCAACGACATGGCATCCAGGTCGCCGCATTGATCACGGATACGATATTTTCGAGTGATGGCGTCTATTCCGATCCGGCCGGCTTTCTCGCGCCCGCCGTCGCCGCGGTGCGGCGGGCGGGCGGCTTGTTCGTCGCGGACGAGGTGCAGCCCGGCTTCGGACGCCTCGGTAGTCATATGTGGGGTTTCGAGCGGCATGGCATCGTGCCGGACATGGCGATCCTCGGCAAGCCGATGGGCAATGGCATCCCGATCGCAGGGCTCGTTGCGAAACCCGAAGTGCTTGAAGACTTCGCCAGGCGTGCGCGCTACTTCAACACGTTTGGCGGCAACCCCGTCTCATGTGCGGCAGCGCTCGCGGTGCTCGAGGTCATTGAGCGCGAGCAGTTGATGGCCAATGCGGAGGATGTCGGCCAGTACCTGAGAGAGGGCTTGCGCGCGCTCGCGCGGCAGCACGAGAACCTCGGCGAAGTACGGGGTGCGGGATTGTTCATCGGAGCGGATCTCGTCGAAGACCGTGGCACGATGAAACCCGATCCCGCGCTTGCCTCGCGCATCGTCAACGGGCTGCGCCGGAAGCAGGTCCTGATCAGCGCATCGGGCCCATCAGGTCATGTATTGAAGATCAGGCCGCCGCTGCCGTTCTCACGCGAGAATGCCGACCAATTCCTCGGCGTGCTCGACGAAGTGCTCGCAGAACAGCGCTGAGCAGAAGGCCCTACCGGCTGCGGCGAGGACGCGAGGCCGCAGCCGGTTTTTCGGCACGGACGGTGTCCTGCCGGGGCGCCACCGACGCTGCCTCGGCCGCCTCCTCCTCAACGGTCTCACCGGCGGCAACGGCTTCGCGGCCGTGAACCACGAGCGACTTCAGACGCGGAGTCAGCGATTGCGCCGCGGCTGTGATGTCTTCCGCCAGCCGGTCGTGCACCGCTTGTGCGTCGCGTCGTTCAAGTGCATCGAGGATCTGGCGGTGATGGTCGTTCGCATGCGGACCATAGTCCGGATCCTCGAACAAGCCATACAGAAACGGGCCGGCCTGACACCAGAGGTTTTCGATCATCTCGAGCAGGCGCGGCGAATCCGCCTTCGCGTAGATCAAGAAATGAAATTTCTCGTTGAGGTCGCGATACGTCGCGCTGTCGCGGCGTGTCACCGTTTTTTCCATCGCATCGACTGTCTTGCCTAGCTTCGTCAGATCGGCAGCGCGCAGCTTGTCCGTCGCGAGTTCGCCCGCAAGGCCTTCGAGCGCGCAGCGGATCCGGTACAACTCCGAGAATTTTTCAACCGACAACGCGGGCACCACGATCGACCGGTTCGGCTGTATCGTCAGTAGCCGCTCCGCGACGAGCCGCTGCAGCGCTTCGCGCACCGGCGTCGGCGAGATGCCATAGCGTTGCGCGACAGCGCGAATGACAAGCACCTGGCCCGGCTGGAACGCGCCAGAAATCAAACCGCCTTTCAGGGCCGCATAGGTGCGATCGTTGAGTTTCAGATGTTCGAGCTTGTCCTGCTGCATATCATGTCCTTTACCATTCAGCACCGCATGGGATGTGTGTTTCACATCCCGTGTTTTACGCATCTTCGCAAGATATGATATACCACGAACCCGAGACGCCAGAGGGCCGCGGGCCCGTTCGCGCATCAAAAAAATGAGCGCTGACGGGAAACAGAGAGGCTGCTGCAGAGCCGCCGCCGTATGTGCGAGGCTGGGGGGTTTCATGGGGTGTTGCTGGTGGGCGGCTGGAATTGTTTGGCTGTTAGTTGCAGTTTAGAACGGCAGGGTTCAGCGCACAGCGACATATAGGCTTTACATGCCAGCGAAGCCAAGGCGCGAGCGTCGGCGGCGACGTCTCGACGTCGGCATGGGTTTTCTGCTGGATAAGGGATTTAACGCATGAAGCACGCGCGCAAGGCCGGGATGGCTTTGCGCACGCGCCAGGATGACCTTCAACTCAATCGCGGATCAACCGTCAATCGTCATATCGAATGCGCACAGGCCGTTCGTGCCGCCGTCGAGGCTCGCGACAAGGGCGGCGCCGACCTTCTGGTGTTCGGGATGCACGAGATAGGCGTCACGGTCCGAGGCATTGGCAAAGTCCATCGAAAAGCCCAATGCAGACCTCGCGCGAGGCCTTCGGGAGACACGTTCTCGCCTGCCTCGAAGTTGCTGAAGCGAATGCCCTCGACTCGACCCAGGGCAGTCAGCTTGTCGATCAACTCTTCGCACGCCGAGGCAGGGATTTCGGGGCGGAATTTGCACAGCACAATATGGCGGATTGGCATGGTATCGAGATCGCTCGCAAAGTGGACGAGGCTCGAGTCTACCTGCTGGCAAAAGCCGATGCGCTGCGCAATGTTTCGTGGCCCCAAGGGTCACCGCTTCATGCGGGCGATCACGACTTCATGCGGTCTCGCAGTTTCGCCTTGACGCGTCTTGCCACGAACAGCGTCAGATAGTCACGCACGCGCGCGCCATCGCTGAGGTCATTCAATGTTTCGAGGTAGTCGTGCGTGACGATATCGAGCGGCATCTTGGTTTCATCGGCGATGCGCGCGATGATTTCCGATTGCGATTTCGTTTCGGCTTTCATGGCTACGCTCGCAGAAGGAATGAACGGCTATCTTTTGCCCGAAATTTTTCCGCGTCAACGTAAAGCGCTAGTGCGGCCCCGCCATCTTTGTAACTCGATGATGCAGACTGTAACCACGCGTAACCGCTTCCGCATTGCGATAGTGCCGGCTATTCGGGCACGTCGACTTGGCGGCGCTTCCTCATGCAGCCGCTCTCGCGTCGCACCATGACGCCTTCTGGTTTCGCTATTGACTAGGCCACTACTCGCGCGGGTTTCGAAGCAACCGCCCCACTGACGACGCATCGACGCGCTTCGGAACACGACTTCGGGCATAGCTGCTCTGCGCCACCTCGGCAGGCGAACAAAGCGGGCTGACGAATGGCCACAGGTTTCCTACAATCGTATGGCTTATCTCTCCCCAGGCTTGAATGCCATGGATAGTTTTGAAACCATCAACCGGAGCACGGAAGCCACACCCAACCGTCTCCTCACCTCCCCGGCCTGAAAGCCGAGGTTTCCCGGAGACACTGATGAAAAAGCCGACCGCTGCCACCGCCCACCGCGCCGCGCCGCTGCACACGCCGACCGACCTCAAGGCAGCCGCGACGAAAGACATCACAGGTGCGCTGAACCTGCTGCTTGCCGACTACTTCGCGCTCTATCTCAAGACGAAGAACTTCCATTGGCATATGTCCGGCCCACATTTCCGCGACTACCACCTGCTGCTCGATGAACAGGGTGATCAGATCTTCGCGACGACCGACCCGCTCGCCGAACGCGTGCGCAAGATCGGCGGCACCACCCTGCGTTCGATCGGCCAGATCTCGAAGCTCCAGCGCGTGCTCGACAACGATGCCGAATACGTCACGCCCGCGGACATGCTGGCCGAACTCGCCGACGACAATCTCCAGCTCGTGATCCGCCTACGTGAAACGCATGGCCTGTGCGACGAGCATGGCGACATCGCGACGGCGAGCCTGCTCGAAAACTGGGTCGACGAAGCTGAACGCCGCGCGTGGTTCCTGTTCGAAACGGGACGCGCAGGCTAAGCACCGCATGGCTGGTTCGACCGGCCAGGAGGATGCGCCGCCGGGAGGATGCGCGCCGCGATGGACACTCCCGAGAATGCCCCGGCTCAGGCGGCCGGCGACACGCTACGGAATGTCAGGTTGATGCGCTCCGCCACCACCTTCGGCGCCTTCGGAACACGGTGAACCCAGTCGATCTGGGTGCGCCCGCGCATCACGAGCAGGCTGCCGTGCGATAGATTGAGCGTATGCAGCACGCCAGACTTCACGTGCTTGAACTGGAACGCGCGTGTCGCGCCCAGGCTGATTGAAGCGATCACAGGCTCGCGTCCGAGCACCGCTTCCTTGTCGGCATGCCAGCCCAAACTGTCCGCGCCGGTGCGGTATCGATTGATCAATACGCTGTTGAATGACGCGGCACTGCTCGCCTCGGCCGCGCGTCTAAGTTGGGCCACCGCGGGTGTCCACGGGTCCGGTATGTTGCGCACGCCGGAGTAGGTGTAGATGGCCTCGGGTTCTCCTTGCCACGCGGTCAGTCGTGGAAAGGGCACCATGCCGGCTGGCGTGCGCATCGAGTCCTGCTTCCAGTTCACTTCGGCAAGCAGACGCTCGAACAACGCCGTGGCGTCATCGGGCGACAGCCAGGCGGGATACCAGTCGATGTCCGGTCGTGCAATATCGTCGAACAAATCGAACATGAGAAACACCAAGAACAAAAGCCCGGCACGAATGCCGGGCTTCTGCACAATCTGGTCAAACCAACCGATGGATTAGACCGGCTTGATATTCGCCGCTTGCTTACCCTTCGGGCCCATCTTCGTTTCGAAGCTGACTTTCTGGTTTTCCTGCAGCGACTTGAAGCCGTCCACACGGATTTCAGAGAAGTGAGCGAACAGATCTTCACCGCCTGCGTCAGGCGTAATGAAGCCGAAACCCTTCGCATCGTTGAACCACTTAACAGTACCGGTTTCCATCTTTTGTTTCCATAGCAAGGTGACAGGTGCAATCTGCGTCACGGACGTGACTCTTTGATGAAAGAAAGTCGCTGCCCCGCAAACACTGCGATACAGACAGCTTTCTACTCAAAGTGATCTACCTTTCGTACTTATAGCAAACCACATTGATCGGGTCAAATCAGTATATTCCCGTGGCATGAGTGCCGACAGCGGCTAATTCCCGACCCGTGCAGCTGGCCTTTTCGCTCTCAAGCGTCATTGCCTTCGAGGAAGACCAGCGTATGGCCGTGCGAGAGTGCCGATGCATGGCGGCTGTAGGCACCGCGATGCGAGCAGTTGAAACCATGTTCCGCATTCGGGTAAATATGAAACTCCGCGTTCTTGTGGCTCGCAAAACGGGCCTTGATCGCGTCGACCGCCGACGAAGGAATATGCGAATCGGCTTCGCCAAAATGAAACTGGATCGGTACTTGAACCTTATCGGCCAGATCGAGTTCGGTATGAATGCCGCCGCCATAATAGGCAACGGCCTTATTGACCAGCCCTGCCGCGGCTGCCTTGTATGCAAGTCGGCCGCCCATGCAATACCCGATTGCGGCGACCTCGTCGGCGGGCTTGATCAGGCCGCGCAGTGCCTGCACGGTTGCACCGATATCGCTGACGGCGAGCGAAGGATCGGTCTGCTGCATCAGTTCGATGGCGCGCTTCATATCGTCGCCTTCGTACTTGAGGCTCACGCGCGGTTCGCTGCGCCAGAAGAGATCAGGAGCGAGCACGACATACCCATCGGCCGCGTACTGGTCGGCCACTTCACGAATATGGTCGTTGACGCCAAAAATCTCCTGGATCAGCACGATACCGGGGCCAGTCTTGTGACTCGGCATCGCAAGGTAAGCGCCGAATGTGCCGTCGTTGACTTGGATGTCGATCCACTTCGATTGTGTATTCACGGGGGTTCTCTTGGTTCGGAAAAGGAAAGCGTAAGAACGCGAGGCGGTAGCAAACCGCGGGAAGCATCGCGCGTCCGGCGCGGCGCAACAGGCGCGGGCGCAAGGGCGATTCGGGAAGCGCATCCGGAGATGCCTTACGCACGGGAATGTCAAAGCCCGTTGTGTGCGTCGCCGCCGGCCGGTATTCGGCATTCGGCCAAAGTGCCGGTCTGCGACGATGATGCCATCAACCGCGTTCAGCGGACAAGGTTCCTCGCACCAAAAGCGTGCGGATTTGCTTTGGCGCTTGTTACAGACTATGAAAAGTAGATGGGGAATGACAGCCGGCGATCATCTTGGGCCGTGAATGGCAAAAAATATCGACTCGGGTCGGCACACGCCGTGGATGCATGCACGTTTTACCTGGGACGATATGTTTTGTTGCGACACCGATCGCCACTATCAAGTTTGCGGGGTCGAGAACAAGCGCAAGAAAAGGCGGAAAAGGAGACGGAAGAAAAACGCCGCAGATAAAGGCAGTCCGCAAAATGTCCTCGCAATGAAGGTTCACGGATACAAGACTAGAATGATGCCGCACGAACGCTTGAACGCTTGGATTCACCACAACCTGTCTCGACTTGCAAAGCGAGCCGGTCCGACCGGTTCCGCGCCGCTGCCGAACTTCGGGTAGTCGAATTGCCAACCGTTGTCCAACAAGGAGTCGACATGAACATGACCAAACTGGTAAGTGCCGCGAGCGGCGTGCTCGTGATGCTGGCGTCGCTCAGCGCATTCGCACAGGCGAGCGGAGCCGACGCAATGGCTTCGCCGGCAGCCGCGCCGAGCGCACACGCGACCAAGGCAGAGAATCGTCAGCTCGGCAAGGAAGTCAAGCGTGCGCTCACGAAGAACAAGGAAATCGACGCGACCAATATCTATGTGCGCGCACGTGACGGTGCGATCCGCCTGACCGGCTATGTGCCGGAAAACGCGCAGATCCAGATCGCGACCGATGTGACACAAGGCGTGAGCGGCGTGAGCTCGGTCGACAACAAGCTGACCGTCCGTCAGCCCGGACACTGAGTGCGTGTTCGGCCCATGCATCGCGATCGATCGCGATGCATGGGAGCGGGTGCGCCTGAACGGCCTTCGGGACGCGTTCAGCGCACCCCTTCATAGAAATAGTAGTCCGCCGTGTACGGCACACGCGCCGTGCGGCCGGCAAGGCCGGCATTGCATGGCATCGACGGCGCAATTCCGGCGACCGTATGGAGGCGTTGCACACTGCGCACCTTCGCGAACGTACCGATGGACGTGCTCGATTTCGTCGTCAGCAGCAGCCACGGAATCGCGGACTGCGCCGGGCTGTCGACGTGTGCTTTCACGACGCCGACTATCTTGCTGCCATCATTCGCTTCCCACGTCGGGCCCGCATAGTGTTTGCCCAGACGGTGCCCGCCCGCATCGAAGAGCGAGGCCTCAGGCGCAGTGAAATTCCAGATGTACTGCTGCGGGTCTCCTTTCGAAGGCCCGCATGTATAGATCTGCACGCCGACACCCAGCGCCTTGAGGACAAGTTGCTGACGATGAGGCGCCTCAAGCACGTGGGGTACGTCGGCCGGTAAGGTCGGTGTCGGGAGTACGGCCGCCGGAGCCGAATCTGTGGACGCTGTGGCCGCTGTGGACAGACTCGCGAACGACAACGCTACCGGGATTGACAGAGCGCATGCCCTCACGAGCGACAGCATGGGAATAAACATTCAAGACTCCACGTTATATAAGAACCAACGGTGGACGCATTCTAAGCCGAACGCAGGGCAGCCGTGATGATGCCCTGGCGCTTGGCGAACGCGGTACCGCTGACGTCTTACCGCGTATCTCAAACGACAGGGAGGCGGTACGCAAAAAAAACCGTTGCAGCGCCGCTGGGGTGGCGTTGCAACGGCTTCGACTTGCCGTTGGAGCGGCAAATGCGATGACGTCTTTAACTACTTGTCGTACTACGAGGGTACAGCGGAGAAACCTTGCCTAGAAGCTTAGAACGACGTCATGATCCCCGCGAACACGCCGGTCATGCTGTGACCGTAGTCCGGGTTGGAGAGACCGGCTTGCGACGACGAGGTGTTCGTGTTCGGACCGTAGGAATCGTTGCCAAGATCAATGTTCGACGTCGAGCTGTTGTGGAGGTAAGCGAACTCGGAGTACAGGAACGTCCGCTTGGACAGGTTGTACGTCCCGGCCAGCGTGTACATCGTCGCATTGCCGTTGCCGTTGTTGGCGTTCGCGTGGTACACCGCACCCGTGAGGAGGGTAGCGGCATTCGCTTGCCATGCGGCGCCCAACCATTCGTGATTGACCGAAGTCGGAGCCGTCACGCCGCCCGGCAGCCCGTTGGTGACGCCGACAGTTTCGTTGGTCGCATCCGGTGCGTTCAGGTGTTGGTAGCCTGCATACAATTTGACCGGACCCAGCGTGTAGGTGCCGCCGGCGATTGCCGAACGCGAGTGTGCGTAGACATCGTCGAACTTGCCGGTGCTGCTGCGCAGTTCGTCATAGATCCCGCGCAGTTCGAGGCCGCCGATGTCGTAGACAGCTTCGATGGCGTCGCCACGGCCCTGGCCGGTCGGGGTGGCCGAGGTGTTCCAGTTCGTGTTGTTGCTCAGGTCGTATTGACCCTTGATGACGAGGCCGGCGATGGTCGGCGTCGTGTACTCGAAGCCATTCGCGATGGTCACCCAGTTGCGGCCGTGGACCAGCGTCGCGACGGCATAACGCTGCAAGAGCTGCGGGTCGATGGCCCAGCTGTCCTGCGAAATTTCACCGGCGCCGAGGTTACCGAGCTTGAACGTACCGTAATTGGCATTCGTCACGCCGACCGTCGCATGACGACCGAACAGTGAGCCGGCCGATTGGCCGTTCTGCGTATTCAACTGACCTTCCAATTGGAAGATGATCTGCGAGCCGCCACCGATATCTTCCGCACCTTGCATGCCGAACCACGAGCAGCCCCAGTCGCCGCTTTCGGCGCTGATCTTGTGGCCTTGCGGCAGGCCGCTTTCGTACTGAATGCCGTTATCGATACGGCCATACAGCGTCACACTGCTTTGCGCTTGAGCGGCGGCCGCGATCGCCAGCAGCGACAGGGTCAAAACGATCTTTTTCATTACGTCTCCTCGGTGAGAATAAAACGCGGGTAGCGCCGCGAACGATGGCCACTTCTGACCTTCGTCAATCCATCGAATGCGAAATGTCTCTTTCACATTTCGGCGCAATTATAGGATTGCCATTTTTGTGTCCGACCGGCCATTTCGGCCTAGGGAAAACGAGATGGCGGGACCCGCTTGCGAAGAGCGCACGCTTAATGTAAGCGCGCTAATGGTCATATTCTTGTGACCAGATTCTCATCTCATCGTTAAAAAACAACGACTTAGAGCACGCTTAACATAAGCTGCGTAATAATAAGCACGTGATCGTAGTTTACGATTTCCTTAAACGCATAATTGCCGCGACAGTCATATACCCGTTATCTTTTTTTAAAGGGGTAATCGGCGTTGTATGGACGCGACGAGGACAAGCACCTAGTCACGGCTCCTTACCCCGCTTATTTAGTGGTTAACACTGATGAAACAATGCGGGAGTGGAGGGAAGGCGGAACGGGGAACGCAAGGCGACGTCCCGTGCCTTGCTTTCACTAGTTGAATACCCGGCCCCATGCGTTTTTTGGAGCAAGGGGCTTCTGGGCAGTGCGGATACCGGGGCGGCGTCGAGAACCTGCGCTGACGCATTCCGCGGCTTGTAAGGCAACCAGGCACTAAGCCAGGCAGTGCCAGAGCTTGCCCTCGGGAAGCCAGGCACCGCTTCTCTCAATTCCCGCTCAAAAACTCCCTCACGATCCCAAGCGAATAGCCGCTCGCATAATCCTCGAGAAAGCGTGGGAAATCATTGCCGGCCTCGCCATCGGCCGCATCCGAGATGATTCGCAAGACCGCGAAGGGCCGATCGAATGCGTCGCAGACCTGCCCGATCGCGGCGCCTTCCATCTCGACGGCGATCGCGTCAGGCAGGTCGTCGCGCAGCGTGCGCACATGGCCTGCGCTGGCGACGAACTGGTCGCCGCTGATCACGAGGCCTCGATGCAAGCGGCCGTTGCCGATACCACCGAGAAAACGTTTGGCTGCGGCGGCCAGCGCATCGGATAGCACGGGCGAGGATGCGAAGCGGCTCACGCCGAGCATCGGCACCTCGAAGCGCGGAAAGAGCGGGCTCGCATCGAGGTCGTGCTGGAGCACGGTATCGGCCACGACGACATCGCCCACGGCGATGTCGTGCGCGATCCCGCCGGCTACGCCAACGAATACGAGCGCGGACGGATTGAATGTGAGCAGCATCGTGGTCGCGGTGATCGCCGCGGCGACCTTGCCGATTCCGGCGAGTACGACGACGCAGCGTCGTCCGAATAGCTCGCCCGAGTAGAACTCACGCTGTCCGATGATGTGCGATTCGACTGCGCGTTGGCTGCGCATTGCGCCAAGCAGAGCGTCAATTTCGCCGGGCATGGCGGCAACGATGCCGATCGGGCCGGCGGGAAGTTCGGGAAACATAGAAGACATGGATAGACAGGGTTGGAGCGGTGGACCGAATAAGCAGTGTTGGCCGCATTGTAAAGACAGTGCGGCGCGAATGCGCTGGCATCGTCCTGCACGCTACCGTTGCCCCCGGCATGACACCCATCGCTGCGACCGGCGAGCCCCGTCCATCGCCCACCGTCCTGCCCAGGGTGGGGAAGCATCACGAATACCTTGGCGAGCTCGGCGATCGAGAACCGATCAGGTTCAGCCCCGCAGTGACAAGTACTCGTCCGCTGCAATGATTGCCGAGGCGATTTCCTCGATCGGCACCCGCTTGGTCATCGCTTGCGCACGAATAGCGCGATATGCCTCGAGCTTGCCAATACCCTGCTGGCGCACGAGAATCTGCTGCGCTTCGGCGATTTTCCGGACGCCTTCAACCTTCTCCTCGAGCCGGGCGACCCGTTTGTGCAGCCTTTTTATTTCACCCGAAATCTGTTGGGCAAGGACGATCGCGCTCAATACCCCGAATGATCGAACGGGACAGGCCACGACGGCCTTCGCCCCCACCCGCAGCACTGCGTCAATAATGGTCGGATTCTCGTAGTTGACCACCGCCACCACCGGAGGCGCGTCGTCGGCATTGCACCAGGCGAATTCGTAGTCAATGGTGTCTGGATACAGCCCGATGAACACGAGGTCGCTACCCGCTACCGGTGCGGCGAGGGGCGGCCAGAAGCAGTGGGTCTGACAGCCGATCCGTTGCAATTGCTGCGTGAGCAGTTCGCCATCCCGATTCAGCGGATGAAACACGCAAACATGCATGGAACGCAGATCACGCAGAACACGCGATTTTGCTCCGGTGGGGGCAGACTCAGCCCGTCCACCATTGCGGGCAGATCCATTGTCGCCGCGCATTCAATTCTCCACCGGGCTCATTTGTGTCGCAGAATCGCTGAGTGCATGCGTCACAAGGTAGGGATCGGGATACACGGCGTCCCGCGTCTCGCGCACTATCGTGAATTGCCCGTCCGCATTGACGCGCCCGATACGCGGATACAGATAGGCGTGGTGATTGGACGCCTCAATCCGAACCTGCCCCTGTGGGGCGTCGAATGTCGACCCGAGCAAATACGGCATCAACGCGTCGATATCGTCACTACCACTGGCGGCCATTGCCTTCGCGAACAGGTGCACCTGGAAATACGCGGCTTCCCAACATGCGTTTGGCGCCGTGCTGTCGCCGAACCGCTGGCGAAACTTGGCAAGGCAGGCACGATTGGCTTCGCTTGTGATGGACTGGAAATACGGGGCCGAAGTGTAGTGTCCGGCTCCGACCGCCGCCCCCATCTGGGAAACTTCAACTTCCGAAGTCGTCAAACTGCCAATGGGTATTTTCGCTGCATCGAACCCTGCGTCCGCATAGGCCCGATAGAAGTTCTGCGTCGCATTGCCGACCACCGTCGAAAAAATAAAGTCGGGTTCGACATTACGAATATCGGCAAGGACTTCATCGAAATCCCTCGCCTTGGCATCCAGCGGCACGTAACGCTCGCCGACCTTGGCTCCCCCCGGACACTGACTGACGAGGTCCGACATGATGCGGTTCGACTCGTACGGATAAATGTAGTCCGAGCCGACCAGGTACACACGAGGGCCAAACATGGACGTCATGAATTCGGCAAGCTGCACGCTGTTCTGGTTCGGCGCCGCGCCCGTGTAGATCAGGTGGTCGGAAAACTCGAATCCCTCGTACAGGGTCGAGTAAAACAGGAGCCGGTTCCACCTTTCCACGACTGGGATCACGGCCTTGCGCGTACTCGACATGTAGCAGCCGAAGATCACTTTTACGTTGTCGGCTGTTATAAGACGTTCTGCCAGCGCAGCATAACGGGCCGGTTCAGAACGCGGGTCGTAGAACACTGGAACGATTTCACGGCCGTTTACCCCGCCGGCTTCGTTGATCTGGTCTATCGCGAACAGCGTTCCAAAACGCTGTGACGACTCGATCGATGAAGTCACACCTGTCTCGGAAAACAACACGCCAACTTCGATGGGGTCGGTGTCTGCCACGGTCGAGATCCTGGACGCGGTTGAAGGCGGCCGTCGACCGCCCCTTGAATCTATCGTAACTCAAACCAGATTGCGAACACGTTGCCGACCGCGTTCACGCAACGCCTTCGCCAAGACACTTGGCGGAACATCGCTCACCTATGTTCCGGGACTTCCGTCGGGATGCCTTCAATGGCGCACTCAGGCGTACCTGGCGCCGAGCGCGTCAATGCCTCGACCGCCTTGCGTGTGCCTTCCGGGTCGTGGATCCAGTTGCTGTAGAACCGGAAGGGGCAGACTGCGGCACCGTTGACGCTCTCACCGGAATTGATTGTCCCCGTGTACCCGCGATGCAGCAGCTTGTACAAGTGGTTTTGCGACTGCATGTTCTTGCGCGCATCGCGGATCAGGCTCACCGACAACTCGGCATACTGGATCCCCATGTCCTCTTCCCCGCACTCGCCGAGGGTCCGGCCATCAAACCCGATGATGGCCGAGTGTCCGAAGTAGGAATAGACACCGTCGAAGCCTGCGGCATTGGCCACCGCCACATAGCAATTGTTCATCCAGGCCATGGCCTTTGAGACCAGGACCTGCTGGTCCTTGGACGGATACATGTACCCCTGGCACCGCACCACGAGTTCGGCGCCCCCCATGACGCAATCGCGCCAGATTTCCGGATAGTTGCCGTCGTCGCAAACAATCAGGCTCAGTTTGAGCCCCTTCGGGCCTTCAGACACATAGGTACAGTCACCCGGATACCATCCCTCAACCGGCACCCACGGCATGATCTTGCGATATTTCTGCACGATCTCACCCTTGTTGTTCATCAGGATGAGCGTGTTATAGGGAGCCTTGTTGGGGTGCTCTTCGTGACGCTCGCCGGTCAGCGAGAAGACACCCCACACATTCGCCTTGCGGCAGGCGGCCGCGAAGATTTCCGTCTCGTCACCGGGAATGGTCGACGCCGTGTCATACATTTCCTTCGCGTCGTACATGATGCCGTGTGTCGAATACTCCGGAAAAACCACGAGATCCATCCCCGGCAGGCCGCGCTTCATGCCGACCAGCATTTCGCCGATCTTTCGAGCGTTATCCAATACCTCGGCCTTGGTGTGAAGGCGCGGCATCTTGTAGTTGACCACTGCAATGCCAACGCAATCGTTGCTGCTTGAAATATCACCGTGTCGCATGTTTTTTCTCCCACGTTGGATTTCGGCATTAAACAGTCAGGAAGGAGCGGACCTCGTCCAGATCCACATCCTCACGATCCGCTTCGCGTACCAACCGACCGCCGTCTATTACCAGCAGACGGTCCGCCAGATCGAGCGCGAAGCTTAAAACCTGTTCCGATACCAGCAGCGCAATGCCCAACTCCTTTCTCAACGCCACCAATGACTTCGCAAGTTCCTTGATGATCGAGGGCTGAATGCCCTCGGTAGGCTCATCCAGGATCAGCACACTCGGCTTCGAAACCAATGCGCGAGCAATCGCAAGCTGTTGCTGCTGGCCACCGGACAGATTGCCGCCTTTGCGTCGCCCCATCTCCGCAAGCCCCGGGAAAAAGTCGTAGATGAAGTCGGGGATTCGGCCGTAGCGTCCGGTTTCGAGGCCAGTGAGCAGGTTTTCTTCGACAGTCAATTGCGGAAAAATCATCCGCCCTTGTGGAACGAAAGCCAGTCCGGCTCGGACACGCTTGTAGCTGGGCTGACGACCCAACTCGATGCCGTCGAGCGCAACAGAACCGTTGCGAGACTCGACCATGCCGATGATCGACTTCAACAATGTGCTCTTGCCCATGCCGTTACGTCCGACGAGCGCGACGGCGCCACCTTTCCTGACTTCAAGCGACACGTCGTGAATCACGTGGCTCTGGCCATAAAACACGTTCATATTGGATATGGTCAACATCGCCGCTCCCGGTTCACTAGCCCAGATACACTTCAATCACGCGCGGGTCGTTCTGAATTTGGTCCACCGTTCCTTCCGCGAGGACTCGTCCCTGATGAAGGACCGTGACACGCTGAGCGATTGACCGAACGAAGTCCATGTCGTGTTCAATCACCACAAGCGACTTACCGAGCGCGATCGTTCGCAGCAATTCGCCGGTCTGCTCACGCTCTTTCGGCGACATGCCGGCGACCGGCTCGTCCAGCAAAAGAAGCTCCGGATCCTGCACCAGCAGCATCCCGATTTCGAGCCATTGCTTTTGACCGTGCGAAAGCAGCCCCGCCTTCCCTTTCAGTTGGGACGAGAGCCTGATCTGCTCGGCTACCGAGTCGATTCGCTGACGGATTTCGGGCGTACGGCGAAAGAACAGTGAGCGGCGAATGCTGTGTGCTTGTGGAATCGAGACTTCGAGGTTTTCCCGTACGCTCAGATCCTCGTAGATCGACGGGTTCTGGAACTTTCGTCCCACGCCAGCGCGCACAATCTTGAATTCCGGCAGTTCCGTCAGTTCGATTCCTCGAAATTTCACGCTACCGGAAGTCGGACGGGTTTTTCCGCAGATCAGATCAAGCAGGGTTGTCTTCCCCGCACCGTTGGGCCCGATTACGACACGAAGCTCTCGTTCCTCGATCTTGAGAGACAGTCCATTGACCGCCTTGAAGCCACCGAATGAAACGGTCACGTCGTCAATGCTGAGCATGCTCTCCGCGACACGCGACGGCGCTTCCGTGTCAGCAAAGTCATCACCCGCTACAGACGATTGGGATGAGTGGCTCATGCCTCTCCCCCTCTTTTCAAGAGCCGGTCCGCCACGCCGGCGACGCCTTGGGGCATAAATGCCACCACGATGATGAACATCGCGCCGAGGAAGAAAAGCCAACCTTCGGGAAACTGTTCGGACAGGTACGACTTCATGAAGCCGACCAGGAGCGCACCGGCAATGGCCCCCGGAATCGACAGTCGGCCGCCGACCGCGGCGTAGATGACCATCTCGACGGAGGCGACTGCGCCGACGGAGCCGGGACTGACCAAACCCACTTGAAGCGTGAAGAGCGCGCCGCCAATCGAGGATAGAACCGCCGACACCGTGAAGACAAATGCCTTGATCATCGCGGTGTCATAGCCGGAGAAACGTACGCGGTCTTCCCGGTCGCGCACCGCGATCAAAATCTTGCCGAAGCGTGTGTTGATCATCCAGATGCCGAGCGCCATCGCAATCATGGCGAGCACCGCTTCAACCAGATAAATGCGGGCTTTCGACGCATCACTCGTGATGTCCATCCCCAACAGCGTCTTGAAGTCCGTGATGCCGTTTGCACCACCAGTGTCCCCTTGCTGCCCGACGATCAGAATGGTCATAGTCAACGCGAGCACCAAGGTCACAATCGCGAAGTACACCCCGCTGACCCGCTTCATGAAGAGTGCGTACGACAGGGGGAACGCGATCACGATTGGGACCACGACGATTGCAAGCACCGTCAGTGGAAAGTTGCTGAAGGGGTGCCACCACCACGGCAGCTTCTCGACACTGCTCCAGACCATGAAGTCGGGAAGCGCCGGGGCAGACGCCTCGAGCTTCAGAAACATCGCCAGCGCGTACCCACCGAGACCAAAGAAAATGCCCTGACCCAGGCTCAGGATTCCACAGTAGCCCCAGCACAACACGATGCCGATCGCCACCAGGCCGAAGGCCAGATACTTGCCGAATTCGCCAATCCAGAACGGTTCGAGCAACAGGGGGAACGCGAGCAGCACGATTGACGTCGCAAGGTACGCACTCCACGTCAGGGTCCGGGAAGAGACGTTCACGATGTCCGCACCTTTGACACGAACAAACCGTTCGGTCGGAAATAGAGCACCACGACCAACGCCACCATGATCAACACCTTCGCCATCGAGCCGCTCATCAGATATTCGAGTGTCGTTTGGGACTGTGCAATCAGGAAACCCGATGCGGCCGTCCCGAGGAGACTACTGATTCCGCCGAATACGACGACGATGAACGAGTCCACGATATACAGCTGTCCCGTGCCGGGATTGGTGGACCCGATCATGGTGAAGACCGCGCCCGCAATCCCTGCCAGGCCTGAACCCAGCGCGAAGGTCAGCGCGTCGACACGATGCGTGTCGATGCCGACAGCCGAACTCATCTTGCGGTTCTGGGTCACCGCGCGAGCTCGAAGCCCCCAACGGGTTCGATACAGAATCATCCAGACCGCCAGCGCTACCACGGCGGTCAGGCCCATGATGAAAATCCGATTCAATGGAAGTTGAATGCCCGCAACGGGTTCCCACGCTCCAGTCAACCACGACGTCAGTGGACTGGAGACCTCCTGCGCTCCGAAGATCGACCGGTAGGTCTGCTGCAAAATGAGACTGAGTCCCCACGTCGCCAGCAAGGTGTCGAGCGGGCGTTCGTAGAAGTGCCGGATAAATACGCGCTCCAGCAAATAGCCGAACGCAAAGGTCGAAGCAAAGGCAACCGCAATGGCGACGAAGAGATAGATGCCCATCAAGCCGGGCAGATAGAGTTCGAAGAACCGTGCCGTGAGGTACGTCATGTAGGCCCCAAGCGCCATGAGCTCCCCGTGCGCCATGTTGATGACGCCCATCAGCCCGAACACGATTGCCAGACCCAGCGCCATCAACAGGAGAATGGTGAAGCTGCTGAGCCCGTTGAAGAGCTGCATGATGAAAATGTCGAAGTTCATCACGAGTTCGCGCTTACAGTTTCGGAAACGGATTGGGCTCGATCAAAGCGGACTCGTAGACAATATCGAACTGGCCGTCGTCTCGAGCGCGGCCCACTCGCACGCGTTTGGCAGTGTGCTGATTGGTTTGACTAATGTGGATATCGCCCTCGGGCGCATCAAGGCGAAGTCCAGCAGACGCAGAAATTGCCTTGGCGACCTCAAACGACTGCGCCTTCTCTGCCGCGAGCTTCCAGAAGTACACCGAGTTGTATGCACATTCCATGGGGTCGCCGACGACACGATTCTGGCCATACTTCGCTTTCAGCGCTTTGACAAAGGCGTCGTTGCGTGGATTCTTCAGGCTCTGGAAATAACCCATGCAGGCGTAATATCCGGCGGCGTTCTCCTTGCCGATACCGTCAATCTCGTTTTCGGAAACCACGGTGGACAGCAGCTTTTGCTTCTGTCCGTCCAGACCGGCTGCCTTGAGCTGCTTGTAGAACGCAACATTGCTGCCACCGACCACAGTCGAATAGATCCAGTCCGGGTTTGCAGCCTTGATCTTGTTGATAATCGAAGAAAATTCGGTATTGCCGAGCGGTGCGTACTCTTCGCCGACCACGGTTCCGCCTGCCTTTGCGATCGTCGGGCGCGCAATCTTGTTGCAGGTCCGGGGATAGATGTAGTCCGACCCGACCAGGAAAAACGTCTTGCCCTGCTGCGTAGCCATCCATTGGATCGCCGCAATCACCGACTGTGTGGCTTCCTGTGAGGTGTAGATGACTTGTGAGTCCTGTTCCTGGCCTTCGTAGTAGGTCGGGTAGTACAACAGACCACGCTGCTGATTCAGGATCGGAAGCACGGCTTTGCGCGACGCGGAGGTGTAGCAGCCGACGATTGCCGCGACCTTGTCTCGCTGCAGAAGCTTGCGGGTCTTTTCCGCGAATGTCGGCCAGTCGCTCGCACCGTCCTCCACGATGGGTTGAATCGGACGTCCAAGCACCCCACCTGCTGCGTTGATCTCCTCGATCGCCAGTTTTTCCGCATCGACAAGCGAGGCCTCAGCGAGTGCAATGGTTCCGGTAAGCGAATGCAGGAGCCCCAGCTTTACCGGCTCAGCTGCCATCGCATTGCCGGACCACGACATCGCGGATGGCAGTGCCGATGCGGCGATCGCTGTGCCACCCAGTTGAAGGAATCGCCGGCGATGGATCTTGGTCATGGACTTTCTCGCTTTTCGAATTAAGGGTGGTCTTTTCAAGACTGAGGGAGTTAGCAGGTCGAGCGCTATCCGCGCGGCAACTACACGCACAAGAAAATCGATACGTTTTGAAACGACAAAAAAAAGCCCTGCGAAGACGATTTAACGTCTCGCAGGGCATTTTTGCCTTGTGCCTGGCCGGCAATGTTGGCGGCGGGCACGAAAACTGGATTGCTGTGTCTTTAGCTTAGTATTTGTAAATATCCGATGTCAACATAACGTTTATACGTAGAAAATCGAATGTCTCGAAAACGTAGTGAGTCCTCGCCGTTCGCACTCCGTGCAGGCATTCTTCATCGCCCCCACCGTGCATGACAACCCGGCAACATGACAACGCCGTGAAGCGGGAAACGGCGCGATCTCACGATCCGTGATTACCAGCACGAGACTCTATCGTCGTTTTAACGTGCATTTTCAACATTCAGTAGTTCGATATAACGCGAAAACTGTCTCGGGACACGTTGCTTTTCCTAGTCGCCAATCGCGATAATCTGGTTCAACTGTTCGCACGCGGCGGCGAACACGTCATCCGGCACGCGCTTCCAGCGATGGGCCTTTGCCCCCCGAGCCCGCCAGTCAAATGATTTGGGTTGATGCCCAAGGACGTAACTTGTGACTTTCTTCGGTCCCTGAAACTTGATCGCGAACGGGTTCGTGTCGTTGAATTCGGCTGTCGTCATCGGAAGCCCGATCACGATGCCGGTTCGCTCATTGAACGGCTTGGGCGACAGGACCAGCATCGGGTGCAAATCCTTCATCTCGCGACCGACCTGCGGGTTGCAGTCAATCCAGATAATGTCGCGACGATCCGGCACCCACAAAGCTCCCGCCATCAGAACACCTCCGCGCCAACGCGACCCGTTGCCATCACCTCTCCGCCGTGCTTTTCGGGATCAAACTTCGCCAGTTTCTCCGCGAGCGTGAGCTTGCGCGGGCCAACCGGCTTCACCGTCACGCCAATCTCGGCGGTCGTAACCTCAACCTCCTGGCCGACCTCGAAATGAGCCGAACGCGCGACAGCGGCGGGAATCCGAACAGCCAGGCTGTTCCCCCACTGCTGGATCGTGAGCGTCGCAGTTTTCGCCATGATTTGCATCTCCTAGTAACGTCTAAACAAGTGTAGACGATCGCCGAAAAGGTTTCAACGTGTTTAAACGTGACCGTGAGCCGTGGTCGTCGACGGCGCGCTCATTGAGGACCGTCTATACTTAATCGAACCGATACCGAAGCATGAACCCGATCGTCGCCGGCAATTCGTCGGACGGAATCGGCGGGATCAGGATCAAGTTGAGCCCGAACTTGCCGATGTTGGTCATGACGATCGGTGCAATGACGGGACCCACGGCATGGTTGCCGCCGATACCCCAGACCCCATAGTTGTAGCCCGAGATGACGCCGGCCATGACGGCAAGCCGTACATGGCTCCACGTCACGAGATCCGGCGACCAGAGCCCGCCCGCATACCACGAAGGCCGGTCAAGCGAATTGCGAAAGCCGCCGGCGGTCACGGCCCAATTCTGGTTCGGCCAGCACTCCAAGCCGAGGCCGGGGTTGAATTCGTTGAAGTCCTTCTTCGGATTGATGTGCGCCGAGGCCACCATCCCGTCGAGCCAGAGCCCGCCACCACACCAATCAGCCGCTTGAGCGCTTCCGGCCGCGACGAGCGGCGACAGCAGGAGGCCAGCCTTGAGTACCCCCGTCCGCAGGCAGCGGGACGTCATCATCAAACCAGACACAGTCAATCCTCATATTATTTTTGGGTGGGACTAGCAAGATTGCATGACAGATGTGACGCTACGCCGGTCGCCGTCGAATTGTTCGCGGCCACGGTCGATCGATCGATCGACCGGGCAATCGCAGGCCGGCGGGCCTGCATCCATTCGACGCGATGCTTATTGCATCGGCGGAAAGCCGTCCGGGAACAGGCGTTCGACTGCCGCCTCGAAGTGCTGGACAGGCGCGGCACCGCGCAAGGCAATCGCCTTCGACGGCGCGCCGCCGCCAACCTCCTCATCGCCGGGCAGCGGTGACCGGGATACCACGACAAATGGCACGCCGGTGATGCCGACCTGCGTCGCGAGACGCTCGTCCTCGACCACTTCGGCGGTGTAGCGGTCTTCGTTCAGCGCTTCCTCGAGCGTCTCGGGATCGAGCCCGCAGATCGCCGCGATATCGAGCAATACATCGACATCGCCAATGTCGAGCCCGTCTTCGAAATACGCCTTGAAAATGGCGCGATGCACGACGTCGAACCGACCCGCGTCGCGCGCGAACAGCATGGTCTCGAAAGCCTTGCGGCTGCGCGGCTGGACCGGCGGTTGGCGCATGGTCAGGCCGCGTGCCTCGGCCATCGGGTGGACGGACCGGGTCCAGCTCTCATGCAGCCTCTCGTCTTGCGGATCGAGCAAGGGCGCGGGGTCGGGCCGCAGCTCAAATGCATGCCAGCGAAATTCGACCGCATCGCCATAGGCGGCGCGAAACTGGTCGAGCACGGGTACTTCGAGATAGCAGAATGGGCAGACGTAGTCGCTCCAGACATCGATAAACAGCGACGGGGTAGCAGGCATGGCGACGGACTCACGTAAAAGCGGCGCCAATGAAGAGCGCCGGAACAGAATGTCCGTATGGTATCGCGAGTGCCAGGCCTCGCAGGAACCGCTTCGACAACCGCCCCGGCTTGTCCCCGGCTCTGCTCCCGTCTCTGTGGCTCAGTTCCCTCTTTGTTCAGGCCGTTTCGCGCACCGCATCGAACATGACCGGCTGTCCCGAGATCAGCGATTCGCGCATGGCGATGCCGATCCGTGTCGCTTCGAGGGCATCGTGCAAGCTCAACGGCAGGGCCTCGTCGCCCCGCACAGCATCGACGAAGGCCTGCGCTTCACTGACGAACGCGTCGGCAAACCTTTCATAGAAGGTGAGCGTGCACTCATTCGACATGCCATGCGCGTCGGCGATCTCGACGCGATTCGCACGCGGGTTGCGCCCGATATGCAGCGCGCCGCTCGTGCCGATCACCTCGGTTGTCGTGTCGTGTCCATGCGCCATGGTTCGCGACGCATAGAAGACGGCAAGCTTGCCGCCCTCGAACTCGCAGACCGCGACGCCGTTGTCGACGTCCTGCGATTCCGCAAGCCCCGGGTGCAATGCAATCGTACCCGTCGCGAATACACGGTGCGGCTTCGGGTTGCCGAGCAGCCAGCGTGCGAGGTCGATGTCGTGCACGCTGCAATCGAGAAAGATGCCACCCGAGGTCGGGGCGAAGCGCACGAAAAAACCATCCGGATCGTTCTTGTCGCAGGTCTGCGAGCGCACCATGAAGGGCCGGCCGATGCGTCCGCTGCGAACCTTGTCGAATGCATCGCGATAGCTCGCGTCGAAGCGGCGTACAAAACCGATCAGCGTCTTCAGTTGCGGATGACGCCTGGCCTCCTCGATGACCGTCGCACATGCGTCGAGATCGAGCGACAGCGGTTTTTCGCAGAACACGTGCTTGCCCGCGCGCAATGCGTCGATGATCTGGGCCGGGTGCAGAGAGGTCGGCGTCACGAGGAACACCGCGTCGACTTGCGGGTCAGCGAGGAGCGCCGCATAACTGTCATAGAGCCGCTCGACACCGAGCGCGTCGCGCGCCGAGCGCAGCTCGTCGGCAACCGGCGAGCAGGCCGCCACCAGCGAGGCACCCGAAATGCGTGTCGCCAGATTGTCCGCATGCCGGCGCCCGAGCCGGCCGAGGCCGACGATACCGATGCGCACACTGTCTCCTGCCGAAAAGCTGTTCATGCTCTGACGCTCCCGTTGGATGGCCCTGCTCGATCGTCCGCTTGACCGTTCGCTTGATCGCCCACTCGATACTTCGCCCAATAGCGCTCACTTGCTGCCCGCCCGGTGCCCGCTCGACAGACCCACTGGCCGACTCTGCTCGAAAGCTCGAAGGCGGCCGTTAAATGCCCGGACTTACTGCGCCGCCGCGGCGACCGCCGCGAGGACATCGGCGAGCCTGCCATCGCGGGCATCACCGATCTCGACCGGCCGGCCCTCGCGGAACGACTTCGCCGCGGCCTCGGCAAGCAGGAGCGCCTCAAGGCCGTCCTTGACGCTGGTGCGCGGCGCGGTCCCCTTTTGCAGCACCTCGAAGAAATGCGCCATCTCGGCCGCATAGGCCGCGCGGTAGCGCTCGAGAAAGAACGCTTCCGGCAAGTCCTGGCTGACCGCGCGGCGGCCATAAGCCGTCACCTCGGTCGGCCGGGCATTGCCGGCCTGCAGCATGCCCGCGCTGCCGAGAATCTCGAAGCGCTGGTCATAGCCATAGGCTGCGCGGCGCGAGGCGTTGATCTGGCAGAGGCGGCCGCGCCGCGTGGTGATCGTCACGACCGTCGTGTCGATATCGCCAGCCTCGGCGATCGCCTGATCGCTCAGGCAACTGCCGCTCGCATAGACCGTGCGCGCTTCATCGTCGAGGATCCAGCGAAAGATGTCGAAGTCATGGATCAGCATGTCCTTGAAGATGCCGCCCGAATGCCTGATGTAATCGAGCGGCGGCGCGCCCGGATCGCGGCTCGTGACGACCAGGACCTCGGGCTCGCCGATCTCACCCGCATCGATGCGTGACTTGAGCGCCGCAAAGGTCGGATCGTAGCGACGCTGGAAACCGATCAGGCAGGCCACGCCCGCGCGCTCGACCGCCTTTGCGCAGGCCTGCGCACGTTCGATCGTGAGGTCGACTGGTTTCTCACAGAAGATGGACTTGCCTGCGGCCGCGGCACGCATGATCAGCTCGGCATGCGTGTCGGTGCTCGAACCGATGATCACGGCGCCGATCGCCGGATCGTCGAACACAGTCTGCGCATCGGCCACCCGCGCGCCATGTTGCGAAGCGAGCTCCTGCGCGAATGCCGCATTGACGTCAACCACGTACTTGAGCGAGGCACCCTTCTGCCGCACCAGGTTTCCCGCGTGAATCCTGCCGATCCGGCCTGCGCCGAACAGCGCGACTTCAATCATCGTAGCCTCCAGTGTCCTTGATTTCTTCGGGTGCGAGTTCAAGCCGGTATGCAAGCGCCACAAACAAAGCCTGGCACAGGCACACGGTGCTGGTCAGCGAGCGGAATGCAAACGCGCTGCCTTCCTTGACGGTCAGCAACGCATTCGCATAACGCGCGAGTGGCGAGAGCTGGCTGTCGGTAATCACGATCGCCTTGGCCTGATGCAGATGGGCGACACGCAGGCAGGCCTGCGTTTCCTTGCCATACGGCGTGAAGCTGATCGCGATCACGATATCGTTCTTCTTCACGCTGCGGATCTGTTCGTGAATCATGCCGCCGAAGCCGGACACCAGGTGCACGCGCTTGGCCGTATGTTGCAGTGCATACGAAATGTAGCTGGCGACGCTGAACGAACGCCGCACGCCGATCACGTAGATATTCTCGGCCTTCACGAGCAGGTTGACCGCGGCCTCGAACTGCGCGTCGTCGAAACCCTGCTCGAGCTCGTCGAGACCCGAACGGCTCGCCGCGATGAACTCGCGCGCGAGCATCCCCCCCGACACCTTGCCCGGCTTGCCGTCGATGAGCTTGCGGATGCGCTGCTGGTAGCTCTGCGCCGGTGCCGATTGTTCGGCATAGGCCTGACGGAACATCGACTGGAAATCCGAGAACCCGGTAAACCCGAAGCGCTGCGCAAACCGCACGACCGCCGAAGGATGCACGCCGCACTCGCCCGCGATATCGCTCGTGCGATCGACCATCACGCTGGCGCGATTCTGCTCGACGTACTTCGCGATGTTCTTGAGCTGGCGCGGCAGCGTGTCGAACTCATCAGCGATCCGGCGCATCAGCGCCTCGACGGCGGCCGAGGTGCGCTCCTGTTCGTTCGGCTGGCCGACCGCCTGCGCCGTGTGCTGCTCCATCCTGCTCTCCCGGTGTGGTGTTGTTCGTGTGACGAGTATATGCAGGCCCGGATCGAAATGTCACCCAAAATGGAAACGATTTTCCATTTTGCAGTGCAATGCAATTTTTTTTGCATTTTCCAAAAGCGTGAGCTACGCTGCTTTGGCACTCTGAAAGGTTCGCTCGGTTCGCCCGGTTCGCTGGCGGCTTCACGACGCTTGCTGCCGTGCGCGTGCATTTCTCTTCGGTGACGCACACAGACGATCACAACAAAAGGTGGAGACATGAGACATTCGACAGGCGGTAAGCGCTGGCGCACGGTCCTGGGCTCGGGCATCGGCGCCGCGTGCATGAGTTTCGCGGTCCTCGCGGGCGGTCTCGCGGCGCAGACGGCGCAGGCCGCCGATGCGCATTTCGTGCTGATCAGCCATGCGCCCGATTCTGATTCGTGGTGGAACACGATCAAGAACGCCATCAAGCAGGCCGACGAGGATTTCAACGTCGAAACCGACTATCGGAATCCGCCCAATGGCGACATCGCCGATATGTCGCGCCTGATCGAACAGGCCGCGGCACGCAACTACGATGGTGTGATCGTCACGATCGCCGACTTCGACGTGCTCAAGAGCTCGATCGGCAAGGTCACCGCAAAACACATCCCGCTCATCACGATCAATTCCGGCACCGAGGAACAAAGTGCCCAGCTCGGCGCCGTGATGCACGTCGGCCAGCCCGAGTATGAGGCCGGCAAGGCGGCCGGGATGGAAGCGAAGAAGGCCGGGGTCACGTCCTTCCTTTGCGTTAACCACTACGCGACCAATCCGGCTTCCTTCGAACGCTGCCGCGGTTTTGCCGAAGCGATCGGTGCCGACTTCAAGGCTTCGACGCTCGACGCGGGCGCCGACCCGACCGGCATCCAGACCAAGGTCAGCGCCTACTTGCGCAATCATCCGGACACCAAGGGCGTACTCGCGCTCGGGCCGACCTCCGCCGCGCCGACCATCAAGGTGCTCCTGGCGACCGGCCAGGCCGGCAAGCTCTGGTTCGCGACCTTCGACTTCTCCGACGATATCGCCAAGGCGATCCAGGACGGCACGATCAAGTTCGCGATTGACCAGCAGCCCTACCTCCAGGGTTATATCCCGGTGGCCGTGCTCGCGATCATGAAGAAGGACAAGACGACGGACGTCGCGAAGATCCGCACGGAGCTCCAGAACAACCCGAAGTTCAAGGCACGGCTCGCGACCTACGGCCTGCAGCCCGTCTATGGTGCGAAGAACATCAGCTCGGGTCCGGGGTTCATCACGAAGGACAACATCGACAAGGTCGTGAAGTTCGCGGGGCAATACCGCTGAGTTTCGCTGGCCTCGGCCGGGTTTGAGAACACGGTGCCCTCGAGGTTCGAGGGCCACCGATCCCGGTCAGGCCGGCACCGCATCCGCATCAAGTAGAGGAGAAGTCATGGGCGTCTTTCAGCACCGCGCACATCATCAGCCCGATTCGACCACTGCGTCCGCCGCGTCCGATCCTTCGGCCAAGGCAGACCCGTCGGCCCCCGGTTCGGCCCAGGGCGCACGCTCCGTGAAACAGGACGAGCGCGTGCGCTCGGAAACATGGTTCAGCAAGCTGCTCGGCCGGCCGGAATTCGCGGCGATCTCGGGCGCCGTCATGGTGTTCATCGTCTTCGGACTGGCCGCCGGCAATTCGGGCATGTTCAATCTCGACGGCGTGATGAACTGGTCGCAGGTCGCCGCCTATCTCGGCCTGCTCGCGGTGGGCGCCTGTCTGCTCATGATCGCCGGCGAGTTCGATCTGTCGATCGGCTCGATGATCGGTTTCGCCGGGATGATGGTCGCGATTCCATCCGTCTACTGGCACTGGCCGATCTCACTGGCGATCCTGTTCGCCTTCGTCGGGTCGATGGCACTCGGCGCGCTGAACGGTTATCTCGTGATACGCACGCGGCTACCTTCGTTCATCGTCACGCTGGCTTTCCTGTTCATTCTGCGCGGCCTCACGCTCGCGCTATCGGTGCTGTTCTCGGATCGCACGATCATCTCGGGCGTCGGCGATATCGCGGCGGCCGATCCGATCGCGAACTTCCTGTTCAAGGGTGTCGCGTTCCACTCCTTTTTCCAGTGGCTCGGCCAACTCGGGCTCCTCAGGCTGCTCGATTCGGGCGAGCCGCTCGTGCCGGGCATTCCAAAGGTCCTGCTCTGGTGGGTCGTGCTCGCGGCTTTCGGCGCATTCATGCTGGCACGCACCCGCTTCGGCAACTGGATCTTCGCCTCGGGCGGCGATCCGGTCGCGGCCAAGAACGTCGGTGTGCCGGTCAAGCGCGTGAAGATCTCGTTGTTCGTGCTGACCGCGTTCTGCGCCTGCCTGTTCGCGGTCCTGCAGGTCTGCGATATCGGTTCGGCCGCGGCCGACCGCGGTCTGCTCAAGGAATTCGAGGCGATCATCGCGGCCGTAATCGGTGGCGCCCTGCTCACGGGCGGCTACGGCTCGGTGATCGGCGCCTGCTTCGGTGCGCTGATTTTCGGCGTCGTGCAGATCGGCATCAGCTATACGGATGTCGACTCCGACTGGTTCGGGGTGTTTCTCGGCGTGATGCTGCTGATCGCCGTGATCTTCAACAACTACATCCGGCGCCGCGTGTCCGAGGCGAAGTAAGCCAGCCGGCGCCATCCTCACGCGCCACCTGACCGATGGGGCCCACGCGGGCCACCTCGGCCACGCGTGCAGGACGACATGACTCAGGTCAACAAGGGACTGCCATGAGCGACGTTCAATCGAAGCCGGACTACATTCTCGAGCTCGACCAGGTAAGCAAGTATTTCGGCAAAGTCATCGCACTCAAGGACGTGTCGTTGCGTCTGCGGCGCGGCGAGGTGCATTGCCTGCTCGGCGACAACGGGGCGGGCAAGTCGACCCTGATCAAGACCCTGGCGGGCGTCTGGACGCCGAACGAAGGGCATTACCTGGTCGACGGCACGCCGGTGCATTTCAAGTCGCCGCGCGATGCGCTCGACCTCGGCATTGCGACGGTCTACCAGGATCTCGCGCTCGTGCCGCTGCTTTCGGTCGCGCGCAATTTCTTCATGGGCCGTGAGCCGCAGCGCAAGCTGTTCGGCATGATCAACGTGATGGACCTCGAGACCTGCGCGTCGACCGCGCGTGAAAAGCTCGGCGAAATGGGCATCAATGTGCGCGACGCGCACCAGGCGATCGGCACGATGAGCGGCGGCGAACGCCAGTGCCTCGCGATCGCGCGCGCCATCCACTTCGGTGCGCGCGTGCTGATTCTCGACGAGCCGACGGCCGCGCTTGGCGTCAAGCAGAGCTTCAATGTGCTCAAGCTGATCCACCACGCGCGCGCCAAGGGCATCTCGGTGATCTTCATCACGCATAACGTCCACCATGCCTATCCGATCGGCGACACCTTCACGCTGCTGAACCGCGGCAAGTCGATGGGCAGCTTCCTCAAGCAGGACATCAGCAAGAACGAAGTCCTCGACATGATGGCCGGAGGCGCCGAAATGCAGCAGCTGATCGGCGAACTCGAAGACACGACGGCGTAAGACGAAGGGAGTCACCATGCAACACGCACACAGTCGCTTTGCCGCGGGCCGCTCGCTCGATGTGATCTGCATCGGCCGGCTCGCGGTCGATCTCTATGCTCAGCAGGTCGGCGCGCGGCTCGAGGACGTCGCGAGCTTTGCGAAGTATCTCGGCGGCTCGTCGGCGAACATCGCCTTCGGTTCTGCGCGGCTCGGCCTCAAGTCCGCGATGCTCACGCGCGTCGGCGACGACCATATGGGCCGCTTCCTGCTGGAGACGCTTGCACGCGAAGGCTGCGACACCGCTCATATCGTGACCGACCGTCAGCGCCTGACCGCGCTCGCGATGCTTGGCCTCAAGGACCGCGATACCTTTCCACTCGTGTTCTATCGCGAGAACTGCGCCGACATGGCCTTCGATGTCGCTGACGTCGACGAAGCATTCATCGCATCGAGCAAGGCGCTGCTCGTGACGGGCACCCATCTGTCCACGGAGAAGGTCCTCGCGGCCAGCCGCCAGGCCTTCGAGATCGCGCGCCGCCACGATGTGCGCACGGTGCTCGATATCGATTACCGCCCTGTGCTCTGGGGCCTGACCGGCAAGGCGGATGGCGAAACGCGGTTTATCGCGAACGACGACGTCACCGCGCATCTGCAACGCGTGCTGCCGCTGTTCGATCTTGTCATCGGCACCGAGGAAGAGTTTTGGATCGCGGGCGGCGGCAATGGCCTCATCGAAGCGCTGCGCGGCGTGCGCGCGGTGACGCCCGCGACGCTCGTCGTCAAGCGCGGCGCGCTCGGCTGCTCGGTGATCGAAGGCGCGGTGCCCGCTTCCATCGACGATGCACCCACCTTCGAAGGCGTGCCGGTCGAAGTCTTCAACGTGCTCGGCGCGGGCGATGCCTTCGCGGCCGGTTTTCTCTCGGGCTGGCTGCGCGACGAACCGTTCGAGACTTGCGCGCGTCTCGCGAACGCCTGCGGCGCGTTGGTCGTTTCGCGGCATGCATGCGCACCCGCCATGCCGACACCCGCCGAGCTCGACTATTTCCTCGCGCACGCTCAAGCCGATGCGGCCTCGATGCGTCACCCCGATCGCGATGCGACGCTTGCGCGCCTGCACCGTGTAACCGTCCCACGTACACAATGGGACGAACTGTTCGTGTTCGCCTTCGACCACCGCAGCCAGATGTTCGAACTCGCGCGCGAGACCGGCTGCGACGAGCACCGCATCGAAACGCTCAAACGGCTTTTCGTCGATGCCGTCGCCCAGACCGCCGAAACGCGCCAATCCGGACAGGCTCCGGCACACGATCGCGGCGACCGGGAAGCACAGGTGAGACAGGGCCAGGTCGGCGTGCTGATAGACGGCCGCTACGGGACACACGCGCTCGCCGCAGCGACCGGGCGCGGCTGGTGGATCGGCCGGCCGGTCGAACTGCCAGGCTCGTCGCCCTTGCTGTTCGAGGGCGGGCGATCGATCGGCACGACCCTGATCGACTGGCCGCGCGAACACACGATCAAATGTCTCGTGCACTACCATCCGGACGAGCCCTTCGAGACGCGTCTCGAACAGGAGGCCCAGCTTCGCGCGCTCTACGACGCCGCGCAGGCCAGCGGCCACGAACTGCTGCTCGAGGTGATTCCGCCCAAGCATCTGTCGCAGGCGCCCGACGTCGTGTTGCGCTCGCTCAAGCGCATCTACAACCTGGGCATCTATCCCGAGTGGTGGAAGCTCGAGCCGATGCCCGCTGATCGCTGGCAGGCCATCGATGCGCTGATCGCCGAACGCGACCCGTATTGCCGCGGTGTCGTGCTGCTCGGCCTGAACGCGCCCGTCGCGGCCCTGGCCGAAGGATTCCGCGATGCGGCCGCTTCGACCCAGTGCAAAGGCTTCATGGTCGGCCGCACCATCTTCGGCGAGCCCACCCGCGCCTGGATGGCCGGCGAGATCGACGATGCGGCGCTCAAGGCCCAGGTCCGCGCAACTTTTGAAACCCTCATCGATCTCTGGCGCGCCGCGCGCAAGTCGCCGCGCACGCGTGCCCAGGTCGTCACCGCCACGGAGCGGGTTGCATGAACGATCCCCTACACCCTGCTCATCTCGCTGAAACGCGGACCGTCGAACTCACGGCCGCACAGGCGCTCATCCGCTATCTGGCCGCGTTGCGTGTCGCGAGCGAGGACGGCAAGACGCTCGAGCCGCTCTTTGGGGGCGTCTTCGCAATCTTCGGGCACGGCAATGTTGCCGCGCTCGGCGAGGCGCTCTATCACCATCGCGACGCATTGCCGACCCTGCGCGCGCACAACGAGCAGGCGATGGCGCATGCGGCCGTCGCCTATGCGAAAGCCCACTTCCGGCGGCGCATGATGGCCGTCACGACCTCGATCGGTCCGGGCGCAACGAACCTCGTGACGGCTGCCGCACTCGCGCACGTGAACCGGCTGCCGGTGCTGCTTCTGCCTGGCGATATCTTCGTCTCGCGCGCGCCCGATCCCGTGCTTCAGCAAGTCGAAGACATGCAGGACGGCGGGGTTTCCGCGAACGACTGCCTGCGGCCGGTTTCGCGTTATTTCGACCGCATCGTGCACCCCGCGCAATTGCTGAGCGCACTGCCGCGCGCGATCTCGGTCCTGACCGATCCCGCACAGTGCGGGCCGGTCACGCTCGCCTTGCCGCAAGACGTGCAGGCCACCGCCTATGCGTATCCGGTGAGTTTCTTCGAGCCACGCGTCGTCGAGTTCCGCGCGCCACCACCCGACGAGGCCGAACTACGCGCGGCCCTCGAGGCGATCCGACTGGCGCGGCGTCCCCTGATCGTCGCGGGCGGTGGCGTGCTCTATGGCCGTGCGACGGATGCGCTCGCGGACTTCGCGAACCACCACGGCATCCCCGTCGCGGAAACCCAGGGCGGCAAGGGCTCGCTACGCTGGGACGACCCGTTCAACGTCGGCGCGATCGGCGTGACCGGCTCGTCCGCCGCGAACGAACTCGCACACGAGGCCGACCTTGTCATCGCGGTCGGCACGCGGCTGTCAGACTTCACGACAGGATCGAATAGTCTGTTTCGCCAGGCAACGGTACTCGGCATCAATACCCATGCGCTCGATGCGATCAAGCACCGCGGCCTGCCGCTATGCGCCGATGCACGATGCGCACTCGAGGCTCTCGACGGCGCACTGTCCGACTGGCAGCCGGCAGAAGACTGGAGCCGGCGTGCCCGCGCAGGCGCTCGGGCGTGGTGCCTCACGGTCGAGACGCTGACGGCGGGGGCACGCGAGCGCCTGCCCTATGAAGCCGAAGTGATCGGTGCGATCCAGCACTCGATTCCCGACTCCCCTGAACGCGACATCGTCGTCTGCGCGGCCGGCACGCTGCCCGCCGAACTGCACAAGCTCTGGCGCGCCGGGGTCCCGGGGGCCTATCACGTCGAATACGGCTTCTCGTGCATGGGCTACGAGATCGCGGGAGCGCTTGGCGTCAAGCTCGCGCGCCCCGAACGCGAAGTCATCGTGACGGTCGGGGACGGCAGCTATCTGATGATGAACAGCGAGATCGCGACCTCGGTCGCGCTCGGCGCGAAGCTGATCATCGTCGTGCTCGACAATCGCGGTTACGGCTGCATCAACCGCCTGCAACAGACCTGCGGTACGCCCTCGTTCAACAACCTGCTCGAAGACGCCGCGCCGCGCGTCGATTTTGCCGCGCATGCGCGTGCGCTCGGCGCACACAGCGAGCATGTCGACGCGCTCGCAAGCCTCGCGTCCGCGCTCGAACGCGCACGGGCCGCGACTCGTACCTATGTCATCAGCATCGATACCGATCCCGCGCGCACCACTGGCGAAGGCGGCTGGTGGTGGGAAGTGGCCGTGCCCGAGGTCTCCGCGCGCGAAGCCGTGCGCAGCGCACGCGCCCAATACGAGCAAGGCAAGTTGCAACAGAAGGAGCCGCACTGATGCCCGCCGCACAAAACAGTTTCGACATGCTCATCGGCGTGAACCCGCTGTCCTGGATGAACGACGACCTGCCCTCGCTCGGCGGCGAGACGCCGCTGTCGGTCGCATTGACCGAGGGCAGGCAGATCGGCTATCAGGGTTTCGAGCTCGGCAACAAGTTTCCGCGCGAATCGCAGGCACTCGGCGCACTGCTCGGCGAATACGATCTCGCACTCGTCTCGGGCTGGTATTCGGGGCGCTTGGCGCGGCGTTCGGCACAGGAAGAGATCGATGCGGTCGGACCGCACCTCGAACTGCTCGCGCGCTGTGGTGCGAAGGTGATGGTTTACGGGGAAGTCGCCGATTCGATCCAGGGCTCACCCGTCTCGCTTTCGAAGCGGCCGCGCTTCATCCGCGACGATCAGTGGGAACTGTATGCGCGGCGGCTCGACACCTTTGCAGCCTACACGCTGTCGCAGGGAGTGCGCGTGGCCTACCATCACCATATGGGTGCCTATGTCGAGGCGCCGGACGATATCGACCGTCTCATGGCGATGACGAGCGGCGATGTCGGCCTGCTATTCGACACCGGCCATATCACCTTCGGCGGCGGCGACCCACTTGCGATGCTCGACAAGCATATCGGCCGCGTCTGCCACGTGCATTGCAAAGATGTGCGGCCACACGTGCTGCGGCTCGCGCGCAACGGCGACTGGACCTTCCTGCAGTCGGTCATCAATGGCGCGTTTACGGTGCCTGGCGACGGCGCAGTCGATTTCGACGCGGTCATCGGGCGTCTGGCGAAGCACGGCTACCGTGGCTGGCTCGTGGTTGAGGCCGAACAGGATCCCGCGGTCGCGCCAAGCTATAGCTATGCGGACAAGGGTTTCCGAACACTGGACCGCCTGGTCGCTTCTCATGCCGCCGCATCCCACGCCGGTGCCACGCCTGCCCTGTCGTCCGACGCGCCGCGCGCTACCGGCTCGCCCGCGCTCCATGCATCCCAACGCTGAGGTTCCAGTATGAGTCTGCTCGTCAAGTCACAGGAAACCGGACGCGAGATCGTCCGGGTAACGCCGGCATCGGCCGGCTGGCGCTTCGTCGGGTTCGGCGCCTACCGGCTGGAGCCTGTCGTATCGCCGGGCGCCGCCGGGGATGCACTCGACCTGCATTTCGCGGACCGCGAAATGTGTGTGGTCGTGCTCAGCGGGAGAGTGTCGATCGAAGCCGGCACGCAGCGATGGGCTTCGATCGGCGAGCGCCGCTCGGTCTTCGACGATGTCGGTCCCTACGCGCTCTACGCGCCGCCGGGTACTCGCGTGCATGTCGCGAATGCCGATGCTCACGCGAGTGCCGAAGTCGCGGTCTGCGATGCGCCGGCGAGTGGCCTTTATCCGCTTCGAATGATCGAACCCGGGCAGATCAAGGCCAGCGTGCGCGGCCAGGGGCTCAACACACGCTATGTTCGCGATATCCTGCCGCAGAGCGAAACAGCCGAGTCGCTGCTCGTGGTCGAAGTGCGTACGCCCGCCGGACACTCATCGAGCTACCCGCCCCACAAGCACGATGCCGACAACGTGCCTCAGGAAAGCTCCCTCGAGGAGACCTACTATCATCGGCTCGATCCGCCACAGGGTTTTGCGTTCCAGCGCGTCTATACCGACGAACGCGATATCGACCAGGCACTCGCCGTCGAGAACCACGACGTCGTCATGGTGCCGCGCGGCTATCATCCGGTCGTCGTGCCGTATGGCTACGACTCGTACTATCTGAATGTGATGGCGGGACCCAAGCGCATCTGGCACTTCAAGAACGACCCCGCGCACGAATGGATGCTCGCGCCGCGATGACAGGCGCGGTAGGTCAATGCCAGCGTCGTTCAGGTTCCCGAGCGATGCTCGTGTTCAAGTGCCAGCGTGCTTTCACGCACCGTAAGTGTTACCGGCTCGATCACATTGCGAGGCGAGAGGTCGGTATCGAGCAGCAGGTCGACCGCCATTTCGCCGAGGCGTGCCTTGTCGACCCCAATCGTGGTCAGCGACGCTTCGCGTGCCGCCTCGCCGTCTTCAAAGCCGACGATCGCCATCTCCCCGGGTACCGCGACACCCCGTCGCTCGCAAACGCGCAGGGCCGCCAGGGCCGCCACGTCGTTGAACGCGAATACCGCATCGGGCGGCGAGGCGAGTTCGAGCAGGCGTTCCATGGCCGCTGTCGCGCCGACCTGCGCGTCGACGCCCGGCGCGATCGTCACCTCGAGCGCCGGATCGAACGGCATCCCCGCTTCGAAATACGCACGCCGAAAACCGAGCGCGCGCTGGGCGATCCCATAGTGGGCGGGTGAACCGCCGATAAACGCGATACGCCGGCACCCGCGCGCGAACAGATGCGTCATCGCGAGATGCGCGCCGAGCGCATTGTCAAGATTGACGCAGCGAAAATTGGGTGCCCAGAGGTCGACCAGGACCATCGGGCGATTCAGCATCGCGAGCTTCTGCAGGTGCGCAGGTTCGATCAGGCCCGCGATGGCCAGCGCATCCGGCGCATGCCGGCGCAACTGGTCAAGCAGGTCCTCCGTCGGATCGAACGCGAGCGTACTCGTTGCGATACCCATGCCCCGTCCCACGCGTTCGACACTCTCATGCAGTTGCGCGACGAAAGTCGCGCTCGCGAAGTTGCCGTGCTCGCGCGCGGCGACCAGTGTCATGCGCCGAATGCGGCTGCGTCGCAGATTGCTATGGTCGTAGCCCATCTGCGTAGCGACGGATAAAACCCTCCGCCGCGTGGTCTCGGAAAGGCCAGGCTGATTTTTGAGCGCACGCGATACCGTGCCGATCGACACGCGCGCGACTTTCGCAATATCACGAACAGTGGTTCCCATCTAGTACCTGACTGCCAAAAATTACCGATAGCGACAGCTGGCCCTTCGGCCGAGCCGAAATAAGGACACCTTCCCCAAATAGTCGTCTTGGCGAAGCAATCCCACCTTCAATACGGTTAACGGCAGAAAATGGAGGACTTAAGGTAAAGAGAGGCAAAGCGCAGAAAAATCTGATAAATCGAGATGATGTTTAGTCGTTTCGCGAATGTTTACTAAACAAACCCAATCTGGCCAACTGCCAGGAAGACGCATCGCGCGCCCGTCCAGGTGAATCCGGGCACCGTGTGCCGAGAAGCGTGACCAGCCGGCGCGATCGATTCAAGCGGTCGGTTGCCCGAGTTTCTTCTGGAGCGCCGTGTCGTAACTCGAATGGACATGCGTGCGCTGGCGATCCGGGAATGCATACGCATAGGCCTTCCGAAGCGCGAGCGACCCTTCATGGAACGCCGACAGAATCAATTTTTGCTTGTTGTCGTAGAGCGCAATGTCGCCGATCGCGAAGACACCCGGCAAGGCGGTTTCGTAGTTGGACGTATCAACCGGAATCCGACCCGCGCGCGCATCGAGCGGCCAGCCTGCAATCGGGCCGAGGTCGGGGACCAGGCCAAAGAGCGCGATCAGTTCGTCAAAGGCGAGTTCGCGCTCCCCCTCAAGTGTCTTGACGCGGGCGCCCGTGAGCACATCTGCCGTCTCGTGCAGCGCATCGAGCGTGCCGACCACGAAGTCGATTTGGCCCGCTTGCTCTGCGGCCTTGACTGCGGCAGCCGTCGCGGGGGCGGCACGAAAATTGGCGCGCCGGTGCAACAGCGTAATATGCGTGGCAATGCCCCGCAGCGCAAGCGCCCAATCGAGCGCCGAGTCGCCGCCACCGGCGATCAGTACGCGGCGCCCCCGAAAACGTTCGGCTTGCCGGACCGCATAGTGCAAGCTCCGGCCCTCCAAGCTAGCCGCTTCGGGCAGAGCGACGCGCTGCGGCTCGAACGCACCGTTGCCGGCCGCGATCATCACGGCCGCGGTATCGAAGATACGGCCTTCGCGGGACGTGACCCGCCAGCGCTCGCCGACACGCTCGAGCGCATCGGCGCGTTGCCCCAGGTGGATCGGAAAGCCGAACGGCGCACATTGCTCGAGCAGCCGGTCGACGAGATCCTGCGCACTGCAACGTGGCACGGCCGGGATGTCGTAGATCGGCTTGTCCGGATAGAGCTCGGTACATTGGCCGCCGACGCGATCGAGCGCATCGAGCGCCACGCAGCGCAATCCGATCACACCCGCTTCAAACATTGCCCAGAGTCCGGCGGGACCCGCGCCGATGATGAGCACGTCGGTCGTTTCGACGAGTGCACAGGTGTCTCGGTCCTTTTCCGTCATTGCGGCATCCCTTCGCTCGTCACTTCGTGCATTTCGTGCGTCCTCCATGCCGGCGATCATCCGGTGAGCTCCTGTTCGATGCCGCCGGGCACGCCCATCCAGTTCGAGTATGCACCGGTCACCGGTTTTGGAGGCGAGTAGCCCCGCCAGGATCGGGTGAATAGTGGACCATCGCCCGCGCCCCCTCGTTAACCTCGAAGAGAAGGCAATCAGTCTGTGCTTTCCAAGGCGCACGCCGTCCAATTCATGCGTTCTCTCCGCCCAACGACGATCAACGGCGGCCAAGCGAGAATTCATGCGTGAAGGCGACTCATATTCTCCCGTGTCTCAATATGTAACCCAGTCCGATTCATTTACGTCCGTGTTCCTCGACGCACATTCAGTCTTCCTGAAAACGTAGCGTCCGTCCACTATCGAATCACAGTCGACGATTCGAAGAAAATTTGAGTCCGCACCTGTAAGTTTTGCCAGGGCGGCGCGACTGATCCGTCGTTGTGCGATCACCACGCCCTCTAAACCAACCCGGATGACTAGTCCTTGATGAAAACAATTCACGCATCGACTCATCAACCCATTGCAGCATCCACCCCGAAAGCTTACGCATTCCTGCATGACAAGCTGAGCCACCTGACGGCCAGCGACCGATACCGTTTCGAGGACTTCGGCTGCGGAGTGCGCGCGATCCCCGCTCATGGCTGCATTCATCACGCATTCGAACATCATGCCCGCTCGAGACCGGAGTCCATTGCCGCTGAACATCTGGGCGAAACGATCACTTATGAGGAACTGGACCGACAGGCGAATCGTCTCGCCGCGCTGCTGGCCATGCATGGCGTGATGCCCGGCGAGAACGTCGCGCTCTTCGTTCGGCGTTCGATTCCGATGCTGGTAGGCATACTCGCGATCCTGAAAGCAGGTGCGGCCTATGTGCCGCAGCATGTCCGTGTCGCCGCTGAAACGCAGCTTCGCCACATCGTGCGGACCGCGTCGACACGCGTGATCCTGACCCTCGCGGACCTTCGCGACAGCGTGCCCACGTCCGATGGACACCTATGCATTGCCATCGACACATTCATGCGCACGACGGGCGCGCATGACGTTGCCGGACCCACGAGGTTCGTTCCATCCCGTCGACCCGACCCCGACGACGGATGCTATGTCCTGTTCACGTCAGGCACGACCGGGATGCCGAACGGCGTACGCGTCACGCATCGGAATGTCTCGAACATCGTGCTGACCGCACCGGGCGATCTCGGCATGCGGCCCAATGTGCGCGTCGCGCAGATCCTCAGCATCGCCTTCGACATGGCCGCATGGGAAATTCTCGGTTGCCTCGCGAACGGCGCAACACTCGTGATTCGCGACAACGATATCGCCCGTGCCATCCGACAGGCCGACGTCGTTATTGCAACGCCCTCGATTCTCGGCACGCTCGACCCGAACGCCTGCATCAATGTCAAGACCGTCGCAGTCGCCGGCGAGCCCTGCCCCCAATCGCTCGCCGAGCGCTGGTCCGCGTTCTGCACCTTCTATAACGGTTGCGGGCCGACCGAGACGACCATCGTCAACACCATGCAGCAATATCGGAACGACGGCCGCGCGTTGACCATCGGCAAGCCGACCCCGAACAACACGGTCTACATTCTCGACGCCGAGCGCCAACCCTGCGCGATCGGCGAGGTCGGCGAGATGTGGGCGGGTGGTGACGGCGTCTCGGCCGGCTACCTCGATCAGCCTGCACTGAACGCCGAGCGATATGCGCCCGACCCCTTCCTGGGCGGCGCGCACACCATGTTCCGCACACGCGACCTCGGCCGCTGGACGCTTGACGGCGAACTCGTGCATCTGGGACGGGTCGACGATCAGGTCAAGGTGCGCGGCTTCCGTGTGGAGCTGGACTCCGTCTCGGCGCTCATCGAAACCGTCCCCTCGTGTGCGCAGGCCGTTACGCTGAAGCTCAACGACCGGTCGCTGGTGAGCTTTGTGCGGCCGGGTGACGCGGATGTCGCGACCGCTGCGCGACAGGTCGGACAAAACCTGCCCTACTACTGTGTTCCGGCTTATGTCATTGCCATCGATACTTTTCCGCTGACTTTCCGCGGCAAGATCGACAAGCGTGCGCTGCTGAGCATCGCTCTTGAGCGGCGGCAGACGGATACCGGTCTCGATCACGAGCAAACCGCGTCTCGGATTGCGGAGTGCCTCTGATGGATCATTCGCTCGATAGTTGCCTTCCCGCAGAGCGGCACATCGTCCACAGGCTCGGTGCGCAATCGTGGCTGTCACACTACCACCGGCTGTTCATGCTGGTGATCGTGGCCAACCTCGTATGGCTGGGCGTCGCGCCTCGCGCAGGCAACGCGATGCTGGCCACCCTGCTTGCGCCCTCCACGCTCGCCGATCTCGTCGTGGTCAATCTGTCGATCGCCGTGCTGGTCCGGCAGCAGTATGTGGTCAACCTTCTGTTCTGGATCGCGACTCGCGCACCGACTACCTGGCCCCTCGCGATCCGGCGCTCTCTCGCGAAGGTCTACCATTTCGGCGGGCTCCATAGCGGCTGTGCAGCAGCCGCCACCGCGTGGTTTGCGATTCATGTCATGGCGCTGACGGTTCAGGCCGTCGAGGGCGAACCCGGTGCGACGTGGGAGAGGATGACGCTCGCCTATGCGCTGCTGGGTGTGCTACTGCTGATCGTGATCATGGCGTTGCCCGCCATGCGGGCGCGCTTTCACAACGGCTTCGAACGCGTGCACCGTTTCGGCGGCTGGACCGCGCTCGCGCTGTTCTGGGCGCAAACGATCGCACTGGCCAATGATGACAGCGCAAGCCTCGGCGGAGCGTTGATTTCATCGTTCTCGTTCTGGATGCTCCTTGCCGTGAGTGTCAGCGTCGCGCTGCCGTGGCTGCGCCTGCGCAAGGTCGCCGTCGAAGTGGAGCGGCCCTCGTCGCATGCCGTCGTCGTGCGTTTCGACCACGGTGTCACGCCTTTTTTCGGTTCGTCGACCGCGATCAGCCGCAATCCGCTGCTCGAATGGCATTCGTTTGCGAATATCCCAGCCCCGGGAGAAGCCGGCTTCCGCATAATCATCTCGCGTGCGGGCGACTGGACCGGCACCTTCATCGAAGACCCGCCACGACACGTCTGGGTCAAAGGCATCACGACCGCCGGCGTCGCCCATATCGAGACCCTGTTCAGGTCCGTCGTCTATATCGCGACGGGAAGCGGCATCGGTCCCGTCCTGCCGCACCTGCTCGCACGGCGCCTGCCGATCAGGCTGATCTGGTCGACCCGGCCCCCCCGCAAGACGTATGGCGACGGAATCGTCGACGAAATCCTCGCGGCGCAACCCGACGCGCTGATCTGGGACACCGACGAGCGCGACAAGCCCGATCTGCTGGAACTCGCCTATGAGGGCTATGCCTCATCGGGCGCCGAGGCAGTGATCTGCATCGCGAACCGCTCGTTGACCAATCGGGTCGTCACCGGACTTGAAAGTCGCGGCATCCCGGCCTATGGCGCGATCTGGGATTCGTGAGACAGCATCCGTTCCACAAGAGCACCACCTTACGAAAACCTTCGACTCTCACCTTTCTGGAGATCACCATGAACGTCCATATCGAGCAGCACGGACGCGTCGTCATCGCGCGGCTGAACCGGCCCGCGGCAAAAAACGCATTGGATTCGCAGACCGCGTATGAGCTCGTGCACAAGCTCAAAGTTCTCGATCGCGACAGCGACGTCGGCTGCTTCGTGCTGTGCGGCTCGGCCGATTATTTCGCGGCCGGCGCGGACATCAAGGAGATGAAGGACAAGTCATGCATGGACATGCTCAATGAGGACTTTTTCTCCGCATGGGATGGCTTCTGCACACTACGCACGCCGAAGATTGCAGCCGTCGCAGGTTTCGCGTTCGGCGGCGGCTGCGAGCTCGCCATGATGTGCGACATGATCTTCGCCGCCGACACGGCCCGCTTCGGACAACCCGAGATCAGGCTTGGCGTGATACCCGGCATGGGTGGCTCGCAACGATTGACAGGTCTGATTGGCAAAGCCAAGGCGATGGATATGATCCTGACCGGTCGCGCGATGAGTGCCGACGAGGCCGAACGCGCGGGCCTCGTCTCACGGGTCGTGCCGGCCGCGAGGCTGATGGAGGAAACCCTCGCGGCGGCCCATACAATCGCCGGCTTCGGCAAGGCCGCCACGATGGCGGCGCGCGAAGTCGTGGACCGGGCGCTTGAACTCGGCCTGCGCGAGGGTATCCTGTTCGAACGACGCAGTTTCCACGCCCTGTTTGCGAGCGAGGATCAAAAGGAAGGCATGCGTGCGTTCATTGAAAAACGGACGCCGACGTTTGCGGGGCGCTGAAGCCAGGGCCACTCGAGCCCCGGTTTTTCGCCTGGGCGGCGCTCGGGCCGCCCAGGCAGACGGGCCTTGGCGACAGCGGGAAGCCCAAGTATCATAAAGTATCATCACTTTTGATAAGTATCAAAACCCGTGATACCTTTTGATACCTTGGACCGCGATCCCTGGCATTTCGCGCGTCCGAAGCTGGCCGAAGCCTATCTCGACGCGTTCGACCTCAAGCTTTCGTCGGCGCGGGGCATGTTTGCCCGTCGCCGCATGGGCAAGACCGAATTCCTGCGTATGGACCTGCTGCCAAGCGCCGCCGCGCGAGGCTATCTGGCCGCATACACCAACCTCTGGGACAACCGTGCGGCGCCCGAGACAGCACTGCTGGCGGCCCTCATGGAGGCGCTCGAACCGCAGGGCGTCATCGCAAAACTGCGCATACCGGTAAAGAAAGTCAAAGCCACCGCGAAAATCCCCGGCGGCGCCGAGGGATCGCTCGAGGCCGATCGTTCCATCGCGCTCCAGACGAGGATCGGCACGTGAAAGGGAGCGCAAGGCGCTCACCGCTTCCTCGCGCACCCAGCGTCAGGAACGAACCTGCGCTCAATGACGGGTTCTCGCGATGTCCTCGGCAATGCGCTGCGCCTCTATCCCGATTTCTCGCAACATTCCTGTCGGCGAAACGATGAAGCCGCAGAAATACAGACCCTGCCCGGTCCCCATTACGCCTGATGTACCCGCCCTCCACATGCCGGAAACATCGTCTTGCGCTTCAAGAAACGCGTCTGTCCGTGGGCGAAAACCTGTGGCGACGACAATCGCATCGAAGTGGAGCGAACGCCCGTCATCGAATGTCACCCCGGTCACGCTCATTTCTCTTACGTCCCCCACTACCTCGATGTAACCCTCGCGAATGAGCTTGATCGTGCCCACGTCGATGAGCGGAACCCGTGCCGTATTCCTGATTTGCGCGAGAGGCCCCATGGCGAGCTTGCGGAAACCAAGCCGGGTAATGTCCCCCATGATGAGCCGCACAAACGGCGCAGCCAGCGCATCGGAGACACGCGTGGGTAGTCGGCTCAATGCGATTCCGACGGAAAGCACCGGGATGCCCAGGATGTCGCGAGGAATGATGTTCACCGGCCCTCGCACGGCCACGGCCACCTGGGCTCCATGCTCGTGGAGATCGACGGCGATCTCGCCGCCGCTGTTGCCGAAGCCAATCACCAAAACGCGCTGCCCCCGAAACGGTTCGCCATTGCGATATGCACTGCTGTGCATGATGTGCCCGCCGAAGCGTTCTTGCCCGGGCCAACGCGGCTCATGGGGAACCGCGTTGTAGCCGCTAGCCACGACCACTCGTGGTGAACGGTAGACGCCGGCGGAGGTCGTCGCAGCCCATCCCTGCTCGACGACCCGCAGGGCCTGCACCTCCTCGCCGAAATGCGGTGCCAGCTGGAAATGCCGCGCATACTGTTCGAGATACCCGATCACGTGTTCGCGCGACGGGTATCGTGGGGTTCCCTTTGGAAAGGGAAGATAAGGCAGCGCCGAATGCGAGCGATCCGTGTGCAGGTGCAGCCGGTCATAGTGACGCCGCCAACTCGAACCGATCGTGGCCGCCCGATCCACGACAAGAAAGGGTACGTCGCGTTTCTTCAAGCACGCAGCCACGGCAAGACCCGCCGGCCCCGCACCGATCACCAGCGTGTCTGTTACGTGGTCCATGTGACACCTCGCATCGCAGACTGTGGATATCAGGCTAGCACGACACCGCGCGAGCGCAGACTGCGGCGGCCTTCCCGCGAGCGCGCCAGGATAAAGCTGTGCGCGATACCGATCTGGTTCGAGCGATCGCGTGTTCACGCCGAGCCAGTATTGGACCAAGGTCCAATTGTCACTGAGCAGTCCGTAATCAATACTCGGTGCCGTCAAGCCTGCCAGGAAAGAGGATCGAGCTGCCGGAATTCTGGACGCGGCAGTGTCGTTTCGGCAGCAAACAGCGACCGTCGGACGGCTAACCGCTGTCTGTTCAACTCAGTAAGGCTATCGCCGCTCCAACGGTTGAAGGCCTGATCAGCCTGGCGGCGGGCTAATTTCTCCGGGTCACCCCAATCGTCGCTCCACCACCCGTCCAGTTCGAGGTCATCATGAAGAAATCCATTGCAACGATCCTACTGTGCAGTGCCATGTTTGGGTCAACGAGTTGGGCACAAACTGCATCCGAGCCAATGACGAACGACGCGTCAAGCGGGCATACCGATCCGATCGTCAAGATGCGCCAACAGATTGCCGCTGCCAACAAGGAGTACAACAGGAAAGTCGCCGCCGCCAAAAAGGTCTACGAATCGGAAAAGGCCGCAGCGGCAAAAGTTCGTGACCACGCCATTGCCGCGGCACGTGGCGGCTAGGTCTCGCGTAGCCGTGCCGGCATCACCGCAGAGTGAAGCGTAGCGGAATCATCAACACCATCTGCTGTGCGGTAATCTCGGGCGGGAAAGGCGGCAACGGCTCGGCGCGCTCGATCCAGGCCTGTGCCTGCGCGTCCAGGTCTGCGTAACCGGAACCACGCGCCATTGACATCGACGACACCTGACCGTTGCGGCTCACCGCAACGCGCATCAGCACCACACCCTGCTCGCCGCGTCGCTGGGCTTGCTCGGGAAACTGCTCGAAGCGAGCCAGATGGGCCGCGAGCCCACCCTGCCAAGTGGCCAGGGCCTGCCTGCTGAGGTCTGCCGTTGCCGGGGTCGCCACAGGCGCCTGAGCGGTCCGCGGCGGAATCGAGGCCGCGGGTGCCTGAACCGCCGACGATGGCATCGAGACCATGGGCGCTTGAGCAGACTGCGGCGCCACCAGGGCCGGCGCTTGATTGGACTGTGGCACCACCGGGGCCGTGGGCGCTTGATGCATCGACTGCGCAATCGCTGGGTGTGGCCGCGTCGGTGACGGCCGACTATGCGGACGCGGCGACCGCAGCGGCGCCAGGGCCTCGTGCTGTTGCCGCGATGACACGGGCGCAGGCTTGGCTGACGCTAGCGCGGCTGGCATTGGCGATGCCGGTACCAGATCAATCATGATCGCCGCGGGTACCACGGGGCTTTTTACCGGAGTCGCCCGACGCAACAGCCACAACCCGCCTCCGATATGCGCCGCCAGTACCAGCGTCAGGCTGAACGCCCATTGAGGCCAACAGGGGCCAATCCGGGGGCAGCCACCTGTCCGCTTCAACGGGACTCCGCTCATGACTTGGCCGACGCCTCGAGGCCCACCAGCGTGACCTTCAGATATCCGGCGCCCATCAATAGTCGAATTCGAGGCTGGCCATGAACGTCCGCGGCGCCCCTAGATAAGCCGTGTCAGCACCGGTACTACCGGCGAGGTTACCGGTCGTGCCGTCTTCGATCGACGAGTAGTAGTAGACATTGGTCAGATTGTTTACCTGGAAACGCAAGGTAGTCTTGTGTTTCTGGAAGTCTGGCAAGACGTAGCGCACGCCCAGATCCAATGTCGTGTAGGCCGGGGCGAAGGAGGTGTTCGTGTTCATCGCGGCTCGTGTTCCCTCATGATGCACTGCGCCGGTCAGGGCAAAACCGTAGGCGAACCCCGGGTGGTAGTCAAACGCCAGGTCGGCTTTCCAGTTCGGAACGCCAACCACGAGCATGTCGTTCGTCGTGGGGTTTCCGGTTCCCCACAGTCTCGCATCGATATAGGTCACACCGCCAAGGACGGTGAGGTCTCGCAAAAGATTACCTTGCACGAACAGTTCGACCCCGGCATCTCTTTGCGTGCCGACGACCGAAAAGATATTGCTTGTCAGGTCGGCTTCGGCAAGCGGCCGCGTCATGCGAAAGGCGTCGAGGGAAACGAGCAGGTCGTTGCTCACTGCATACTTGGCTCCGACGTCGTACTCCGTGTCGTGATACGGTCCCATGAACTGATTCGCGTTCGCCGCGGTAGACGGCGCCTGGTCGCCTTGTTCTTCAGTCTCGGCGAAAGTTGCATACGCGGTCAGTCTGGATGACGGAGTATAGATAAGGCTGACGGTTGGGCTCAGTGCTCCATTTCGGACTTCCGAACTTGTCGTCTTGCCACTCGTATTGAAGCTCTGCCCATCAAAGAACGAAGTACTGAGTACGGCCTGAAGCGCCAGTTTCGAGTTGAAATGAATCGTATCGCCGGTGATGATGTTTTCTTGGGACAGGCTCGCGGACTCATATTCTCCGCCCGTGTTCGGGACCGGCGAGGACGGGAATACCACGGGGTTTGCCAGGCTTGCTGACCCTAGAGTCTGGGCGATATTGTTCCGATAGGAATACTGTCCATTCTCGAAACCATTGGCGCCGATCGATACGTCATTCTTCAAGCCGAAAAGATCGAAATGGCCATTGAGGGTGGCCATCCAACTGCCGATCGTAAAGTGCGGCACGGCGGTGAAGTTCTTGACGACGTTGTAGTTACCGGAATTGTCGGTCAACTCGTTCGTGATGCCGTAGAGCCCGCGAACTGCGTTTTGATAGAGACCGCCCACCTCGACGTTCCACTGATCGTTGAAACTGTGCTTGATCTTTACCAGCCCGGTATCAGTCGTAAGCTCCGGGCCCGCACCGGGTTGTCCATATCCGAGCGTGTCCGGATTGACCGCGGCGGGCAGCACGGTGCTCTTCGTTCCAGGTGTAGCGTATTGGATGCCACCGGGCAGCCCGGTAGCGCTCGTCGAATAGTGGCTGAAATCTGTTTCGATGACCGTTTGGCTATCGATATGGAAGTCGACGTCCGCGCTGATGAGTGTGCGATTGATGTTGCTGTCGGGCGCATAGCTTGAGCCCTCCCCGTGGACGACGTTGAAGCGGTACCCGATTTGACCATCCTGTCCAACCGTCCCACCGACGTCCACGTGCTCGGTGAAAACGCCCGTGGAGTCGTACCCCTCGGTATAGCTAAAGAGTGGCGCACCGGTGGGACGCTTCAAAATGTAATTGAAAACACCGGCGGGCGTCTCGGGGCCGTACAAGGAGCCGGCCAGTCCATTGAGCACCTCGACGCCAGCGAGATTTTCTGTCGCGATTGCTGTCGTACCGATGATGTTCAGTCCATCGAGCCTCGTGTTCTGCACGATGCTCCCCATGAAACCGAGCGACTGGGGCCGCGACACTTCGTAGCCTTGCTGATCCCGGATTTCAACCGAGGGGAGATATCGCAGTGAATCGTTGACGGTCTGTACCTGCTGATTGACGAGGAGATCTTCGGGAACGACCGTCACCGAATAGGGTGTCTTCAGGATCGACTGATCGCCAAGTGGACCCAGATTCGCTTTTTCCGTGTGGTATTGAGGTGTGGTGGCGAAACCGCCTGGATCCCCTGAAACTGGAGTGGTGGGTGCGGGCGCCGTAACGTTGACCTCGGGTATCTGGATCGTGCCGCCGACCTCTTGCGCGTAACTGATTTCGACTCGTAAAGACATTACCGCAACCGCCAATACTAACCGCCTCATCTTATTTTTAAGCCCGTTAAATAGATAGGCCTACAGCCTGCGCGCAAGCCTACCGAAATATATCCCCATATACATCGACCTTTCAAAAAAAAGCGGCATTCCGATGCTCGCTTTTCTGAATAAATGCCGGGCCTCGATCATATGACTGCATGGACGACCGAAAAGAGCACAATTCCGGCTTCGACCGAGGGGTACAGTGCGATTCCACGAAGCTGCCGTGAACGCAAAAGGAACGTCACCTGACAGGAACCGGCAGGCTGTTCAATCCCGATCAGGGGGATGTAGGAGGGATTCAGGCTCGCGACGGGCCAGGAAGGTCGCGCCGCTCCGGAGCCATGGTCGAAGACCTCTGGGTGGGCCCCGTTGACTTATGCGGCATCCGTGCGAACGGTTTCCATCGATGCAGCTTGGCGGACCGGAGACGAAGATTCATTTGCCGTGTACTCGACAAAGCCGTCTTCCCGGCAGAAGCTCAACAGACGCATGCCGGCACGTTGAGCGAGGTCGATCGCGAGCGACGTCGGCGCCGATATCGTGGCGAGCAGCGCAATGTTCATTCGTGCCGTCTTGCGCACGAGCTCGTAGCTCGCCCGGCTCGACAAAAAAACGAAACCGTCCTGCATGTCTTCCCGGCGCAGAGCGAGACCGCCGATCAGCTTGTCGAGCGCGTTGTGGCGACCGACGTCCTCGAACACTTCGACGATAGAGCCATCGGGCTTGCACCATGCCGCTGCGTGGATTCCTCCTGTCTCGCGCATCAGGATCTGCCGGTCGGGTAGTTCGCTCGCGGCCGCTTCGATCGCCGAAGGCGACACATCGGACATACCCTCTCGACGCGCAATCTTTTGCGGTTGCAGATCCAGCAATTCGATGCTTTCGATCCCGCATACGCCGCAGCCAGTACGGCCGGCGAGGCTACGCCGCTTGTCTTTCAACTGCAGGAACGCCGGTTGTGCAATGGTCAGCTGCACCTCCGCGCTGTCGGGGTACATGAGGACTTCGAGATCGTAGATGTCGGCCGTGCGCTCGACGATGCCTTCGGTCAAGGCGAAGCCCACCGCGAACGATTCGAGATCGAGCGGGGTCGCCATCATGACTGCATGCGAAATACCGTTGAAGACGAGCGCAACGGGGAATTCCTCAACGACATGATCCGTGACAGCCTTCGACACACCTCGCCGATGGCGGACGATCGGGCACGAAACGCTTCCGGTGTGTTCGGTGGCTGGATCACTAGACATCTTTTCTCCTTCGGGACAGTGGAGTGTGGGGCATCGCGCTTGAGCCGGCCCGCATTCCGTATGAAACATCGTACGCAATAGATGGCCAGCGGGAGAGTACAGAACGGGCCGCATCGTCAAGCTACAGATTCGCGGCCGCGCGATGTGGCGTTCTTACGTCAGCTGGTAGCGCCGGTCCACCTTCATTTCGACAGGAAGCGGCTGGTCGCACAGTTCGAGCAGCGAGCGTTCAATATTGCGGGTCATCGCATCGAGTGCCAGGCTGTTCGGAGCCATGCCGAAGGGTTCGGCGAGTTCGCTTGCGATAGCCTCGAGCGCAATCAGCGTGTATGACACAAACAGGGAGATGAGCGGCGTTGCGAGGCCGAGCGTATCGACCAGGCCGAGCGGCAGCAGCAGGCAGTAGGCGTACACGGTGCGATGCAGCAGCACGCCGTAGGGGTAGGGTATCGGTGTCGACGCGATCCGCTCGCAGCCGCCGACCATCGCTCCCAGTTCGTTCAACTGCTTGTCGAACATCCACATCTGCGTGTCGGAGATCGCGCCGCGCCGTTGCAACGCGCTCACCACATGCCGGATTTCCTTCAGGAGCACCGTGGGCCGATAGTGTTTTGCCTGTAGCACACGGGTTCGCTCGGCGCCGACGTAGGGCAGGAGATCGGACGTGGGATCAGTCTTGCGCAATTGATGCTTGAGTGCATAGGCAAAGGCGATGATCCCGTGCACGAACTCGGTCCGGTCGAACTCCAGCACATCCTCCGGCACGTAGCAAAGCGCTTGCGACGTCAGATTCCGCGCTGAGATCAGGACATGCCCCCAAAGGCGCCTCGCCTCCCAGAACCGCTCATAGCTCGCGTTGTTCCGAAAGGCTAGGAAGATCGTGAGCGCGACACCGCACAGCGTGAACGGCGTGGTGTTGAGCGGAATCGTCGGGCGTAAATTGAACAGGTAGGCAACGTCCACCAGCACCCCCACCAGGGCCAGCACACCTAGTTGCGGAAGGATCGATTGAAGTACCGATCCGTTCCACACGAACAGCATACGGAACCAGTTATGGGGGGGCCTGACGATCACTTAGCGCTCCGATATTTGCCGGTGCAAGACTGCTGATCAATGGTGGGCCGCAACGACCTTGCCGCGGAACAGGTGATACTGATACAGGTTGTAGCCGATCATGATCGGCATCACGGTGCCCATGCCGATCAGCATGAAGATCAGCGTAGTGCTGTTCGATGCGGCAGACGCGATGCTCAGCTGTCCTGGCACGATATACGGGAAGAGGCTGACGGCGAGGCCGGCGAACGAGGTGACGAACAGGACCATCGTCGCATTGAACGGCCCATTCTCGCCACCCATATACGCCGAATAGAGGACGTAGCAGAAAGCCAGCGCCGCGACGATCGCGAGCGCAACGAGGACATGGAACACGCCGGCTTGTTCCCAGCGCCCGGCACCAATCGGGCTGAGCGTCAGCGTGCCGATCGAGATGGCGATGGCGGCGGCCACGGTCGTGACAACGGTGATCATGGAGTAGCGCCGCGCGGCCGTTTCCAGCCGACCGGTGGTCTTCTTGACCAGCCAGGTGGCACCGATAAGCGCATAGCCCGACACGACACCGACTGCGGTCAGCGCGACGAACCCTGTTTGAAGGCTGCCCGGCAACAAGCCGGTGATGACCTTGCCGAGAATCACACCCTGGCACACCGCGGTAAGCAGGCTCCCGATGCCGAACACGCGATCCCATATCGGCCGCGTGGTCGTCGCCGCGTGACGAAATTCGATCGCGGCGCCGCGCATGATCAGGCTCGCGATCAGCACCATCACAGGCACGTACAAGTCCGACAGCAGCATGGCGTACGCAGCCGGGAATGCACCGAACAGGGCGCCGCCGAGCACGACGAGCCACGTTTCGTTGGCGTCCCAAACGTGTCCGATCGACTGGATCATCAAGTCCCGGTCAGATTCCTTCGAACGGAACAGACTCAGGATACCGACACCGAGGTCGAAGCCGTCGGTAATCACATAGAGCACGAGCATCAGCCCGATCAGGCCAAACCACGTATGGCTCAACAAACTTTCAGCGGTGACAGAATTCATTTTGGGTAACCTTTCTCGATGAACTTGAACGCGGGCGTCCTCGATTTAATGTTCGGCCGCGGTGTGCGCGACGCTCTGACGTGTCGGCTCGGCGGGGGGCAGCAGCGTGAGGTCGGGTCCCTTCTTCAGCCAGCGGCGTGCGAAGTAGAAGAACGACGAGATCAGCACCACGTAGAAGACTGCGAACATCGCCATGCTGCCGGTAATCGCCATGGGAGCGATGGCGGAAGCCGCATTTTCGGTGCGCAGCAATCCGTACACGACCCAGGGCTGGCGTCCGACTTCACGCACGATCCAGCCGCATTCGACTGCGATATACGGCAGCGGAATAGCCAATACCCATGCGAGCAGCAGCTTGCGTTGCGCGAGCAGCGCTTCGAGCTGGCCGCGCGCCTTGCGCAATGAGTACGCCGTCCAGAAAGCAAGGACCATGAAGAGGAAGCCGATGCCGGCCATCGCGCGGAACGCGTAGTAAAGCAGCGGCAGCGCGGGCGGCTGGTCGGCAACCGGGATGTCCGCCAGACCCTTCACCTGGCCGTGCAGGCTGTGCGTGCCGAGGACGCTCAGCAGGCCGGGGATTTCAAGCGACCAGTCATTGCGTTGGTTCGCCTTGTCGGGCCATGCGAGCAGCGACCACGAAGCGCCGGTACCGGGGGCGTTGGTTTCCCAGTGGCCTTCGATTGCCGCGCCCTTGGCAGGCTGGGTAGCGAACACGTCGACGCCGCTCGAATCGCCGAGCCAGATCTGCACCGGCGTGATAAACACGAGCAACAGCAGCGCGAGCTTGAACGAACGCACGAAGAACTCGGGGTTGCGGCGCCTCAGGAGGTAGTAGGCGGAAATGCCGGCGATGACCATGAGGCCGGTTTCGAGCGCGGCGAACCACATGTGCGACACGCCCCAGGCCATGTCAGGATTGAAAATGGCCTTGACATAGTCGGTCACGGCAAGCTTGCCATCGACGAGCGCCACGCCGGCCGGCGTTTGCATCCATGAGTTGGCGACCATGATCCAGAACACGGAGATCGACGACCCGAGCGCGACCATCGCGGTGGCGAACAGATGCACGCCCTTCGGCACGCGAGTCCAGCCAAGGATCATGATGCCGACAAAGCCCGCCTCGAGCATGAAGGCCATCGCGCCTTCAAAGCCGAGAATATTGCCGAAGAACTGGCCGGTGAATTCCGAGAATGGCCCCCAGTTGGTACCGAACTGAAACTCCATCGGAATGCCGCTCACGACGCCGACGGCAAAATTCAAAATAAGCAGCTTGCTCCAGAAACGAGCGTGGCGATACCACACGACCTCACTCGTGCGGACCCAGAGAATCTCGACGACGAGCAGAAAGGCCGACAGACTGACCGTCAGAATCGGCCACAGGATATGAAAGATGGCGGTCATCGCGAACTGGCTGCGCGCGAGATGTAAGGCGTCAAGTAACATGATGGTCACACGGGCAAGAAGGGAAATCGGGAGCGCGCGCCAGCCGGCGCGCTGCTCAATTCATGAGGCGGTTGGCTCACGTAGCGGTGGCTACGACCGGCGGCGTGGACCGGTGCAGCAGCACCGGGATCGACTTAGAGGTCGGCGTGTTGGACACGTCGCCAACGCTCGCGAGCGGAACGAGCGGGTTCGTCTCCGGGTAGTACGCACCAATGCAGCCGCGCGGAATGTCGTACTCGACGAGCAGGAACGAGTCGGCCCGGCGCTCAATGCCGTCGTCCCACACGGTGGTCATGTCGACCCACTCGCCTGCGCTGAAGCCCAGCATTTCGAGGTCCTTGGGGTTGACGAACACGACACGGCGCTGGCCGAACACGCCGCGATAGCGGTCGTCGAGCGCATAGATGGTCGTGTTGTACTGGTCGTGCGAACGGGTCGTCATCAGCGTCATCAGGCGCTCACCGTGTTGCTTCTTCGCGCGGCTGATCGGAGTGTCATCCTCGATCTGGTGCACGATGAAGTTGGCCTTGCCGGTCGGCGTCTGCCAGTCGCGCTCGCGTGAAGCGACACGCAGGTGAAAGCCGCCCGGATGCGCGATCCGATCGTTGTAGTGCTTGAAGTCCTCGAGCACGCTCTCGATCGCATCACGCACGCGCGAATAATCCTTGGCGTAGCCGAGCCAGTCGACTTTCGCGCTGCCGATCGTCGCGTTCGCAATGTGCGCGACAATCGCTGTCTCCGACATCAGGTTTTTCGACGCCGGGGTGTTCATGCCGTACGAGATGTGCACCATGCTCATCGAGTCCTCGACGGTCACGCCTTGCGACACACCATCCTGCATATCGATTTCGGTGCGGCCGAGGGTCGGTAGGATCAGCGCGTCCTTGCCGTGCACGAGATGGCTGCGGTTGAGCTTGGTCGTGATATGGACGGTCAGATCGCAGGCGCGCAGCGCCTCCCACGTGCGCGACGTGTCGGGTGTCGCAATCGAGAAGTTGCCGCCAAGGCCGAGGAACACCTTCACATGGCCTTCGAGCATCGCCTCGATCGTTTCGACGACGTCAAAGCCGTGCTCGCGCGGCGGCTCGAAATCGAACACCTTGCCGAGGCGGTCGAGGAATGCTTGCGCGGGCTTGTCTTCGATGCCGACCGTGCGGTTGCCCTGCACGTTCGAATGGCCGCGAACCGGGCACAGGCCCGCGCCTTCGCGACCGATATTGCCGCGCATCATCATCAGGTTCGACAGCATATGCACGGTCGCCACTGAGTTCTTGTGCTGCGTGAGGCCCATGCCCCAGGTCGCGATCACGCGCTTGCCGTTCACGTAGATGCGGGCGAGGCTTTCGATGTCCGCGCGGGCGACACCCGATTCGGCTTCGAGCGCAGCCCAGCTCGCGGCGCGCAGATCGATTGCGAAAGCCTCGAAGGCGGATGTGTGCTGTTCGATGAATTCGGTGTCGAGAATGCGTTCGCTGCCTTGCGCGAGCGCTTCGTCATCGAGTTCGAGCACGCGCTTCGCGACGCCCTTGAGCAGCGCGAAATCACCGGCGAGCTTCGGCTGGATGAACGTCGACGCGATCTTCGTGCTCGACATCGACAGCATTTCCAGTGGGTGCTGGGGACTGGAGAAACGCTCGAGCCCACGTTCGCGCAAGGGATTGATCGACACGATGGTGGCGCCGCGTTTGGCGCATTCGCGCAGTTCGCCGAGCATGCGTGGGTGGTTCGTCGCGGGATTCTGGCCGAAAATCAGCAGCGTATCGGCGAGTTCGAAGTCGTCGAGCGTGACCGTGCCCTTGCCGACGCCCACCGTGCCGGGCAGGGCGCGGCTGGTCGCCTCGTGGCACATGTTCGAGCAATCCGGGAAGTTGTTGGTGCCGAACATGCGCACAAACAGCTGATACAGAAACGCAGCTTCGTTGCCCGTGCGGCCCGACGTATAGAACGCAGCCTGATCCGGGGTGTCGAGCGCGTTCAGGTGCCTGGCGATCAGCCTGAACGCGTCGTCCCAGGAGATCGGCTTGTACTTGTCGGTGAGCGCGTCATAGACCATCGGGTCGGTCAACCTGCCGTGCTGCTCGAGTTCGTAGTCATCCTGCATCATCAGCGTTTCGACCGTATACTCCTCGAAGAACGCAGGCGTCACGCGCTTGCTGGTCGCCTCGGCAGCAACCGCCTTCACACCGTTCTCGCAGAATTCGAAGGTGGAAGCATGTTGCCGGTCCGGCCACGCGCAGCCGGGACAATCGAAACCGTCTGGCTGGTTCTGCTTGAAAAGGGTCTTGTAGTTGCCGCCTGTAACCTTCTCCTTGATCAGGTTGATGGCGACATACTTCAGCGCGCCCCAGCCGGCGGCCGGGTGATGATAGGGCTCGATGCGACCTTGCGGCTTGGTTTTTTCCATGACGTTTGTTCCGTAGACCTTACGCAGTGCTTGCGTCCTGGAAGTCGGGCGCATCGCATCGCGTATGCATGACTGAAGCTTACGAGGCTTCGGCCATGCGCAGGGCACACACATGCTCGGTGATGAAAAGAGTACAGTTATCTGTCAAATAGGGGCCGCGGCGCAGCCCACGCCACGACGGCGCGCCGGGCCGAGCCAGGCGAAGAGAGAGAGTCGGTGAAGCTATACGAGAAATTGGCAAAGGACATCGAGAGCCAGGTACGCCGTGGCGTGCTTCGGCACGGCGATCGCATTCCTTCGGTCAGGCAATCGAGCCAGCATCACAAGCTCAGCATCACGACGGTGATCCACGCGTACTTGCTGCTCGAAAGCAAGGGCGTCATCGAGAGTCGCCCGCAATCCGGTTACTTCGTTCGTCTCACGCCGGCCGACGCGGTCAACGGTGCCGCGAATGAGCTGGTGACCTCGAAGCCGATCGCGGTGTCCGCGCAGGTCGATGTGAGCCGGCTCGTGTTATCCACGCTACGCTTGATCGGCGCCGAGTCGGCCGCGCCGCTGGGCTCGCCTTACCCCGACCCGAAGCTGTTCCCCTTCGACAAGATCAACCGCTACGCGTACAACATCGGGCGCCGCAAGACGCAATGGGGCGTGACCGACGAACTGCCGCCGGGGAACCCGCACTTGATCCGCCAAGTTGCGCGCCGTTATCTGGAGAACGGCGTGTCGGTGGATCCCAACGAGATCGTCGTGACAGTCGGCGCGACCGAGGCAATCAACCTCTGCCTGCAGGCGGTCGCGAAACCAGGCGATACGGTGGCCGTCGAGTCGCCGACGTTCTACGCGATGCTGCACGCGATCGAGCGGATGGGAATGCGTGCGATCGAAGTCGCGACGCACCCTCGTGAAGGGATCGATATCGGCGCGCTTTCGCGAATTCTGGACACGCGCCGCATCGCCGCGTGCATGGTGATGCCGAATTTCCAGAATCCCCTCGGCTTCCTGATGCCCGACGAAAAGAAGCGCGAGCTGGTCAAACTGCTCGAGCACCATGACGTGCCCGCCATCGAAAGCGATGTCTACAACGAACTGTACTTTGGGGACGCGCACCCCACTCCCCTCAAGGCCTACGATACGAAGGGGCTCGTCCTGCATTGCGCGTCGTTCTCGAAGAGCCTGACGTCCGCGTATCGAATCGGCTGGGCGATCCCTGGCCGTTACCGGGATCAAGTCGAAAAATTCAAGTTCCTCAACACACTGACGACGCCGTCGATCCCGCAGCTCGCGATCGCCGAATACCTGGAGAATGACGGCTATGAGCATCACTTGCGCCGCGTGCGCAAGGTGTACGCGCAGCAAGCCAACCTCATGGCCGCGACCGTCATGCGGTTTTTCCCCGAAGGCACGCGCACGTCGCATCCGATGGGCGGCTACGTGCTGTGGGTCGAGCTGCCGCCGGACGTGGACTCGATGAAGCTCTACCAGCTCGCGCTCCAACAAGGCATTACGGTCGGGCCCGGCTACATGTTCTCCACGACGAACAGCTACCGCAACTTCATCCGGCTCAATTACAGCTATACGTGGTCGCCGGAAATCGAAAAGGCACTCATCACGGTCGGCAAGCTCGTCAGCGCGTGCATGCGATAAGCATTGATCCGAGCGTGCGTGAGGCGCTAACGGAGACTTCGATCCAGCCCTGCTTTGAGGCGAGACGTCTTCAGCCACCCGTTACCGGTGGAAAGAAGGCCACTTCACAACCGTCCGCCAGTTCGAAATCCCCGCCGCGCATCACGTGATCGACGGCTGTTCGAACGGGTCGCCCCGTGGCGAGTGCTTCGCGAAGCGTCGAACTGCGTTGCGCCAACAGCGTGCGCACGCTGTCCACGGTCGGCGTGGCGCTCACGTCCAGCGTAACCGTTTCGTTCGTCAACCCGGCCGCTTCGCGGATGCTTGCAAAATACTTGACTTCAATCTTCACGTTCAACACCTTCGCAATGCGTGTAGATGCCGGCTAGCCACCGACGAGGGACATGCGCACGGTCGGATAGACCTTCTTTGAGCCGGCTTGCGCGCGCACGCCGCGCAGCTCCGAATATCGGTCGTCGCGGCGGCGCCAGTGGCCGAGGATTTTCCGCGCAAGGGCCTCAGGCGCAAGGGCTTCGCCGAGCCAGGGCTTGAGATCGAACGATCCCGTTGCAAACAGGCATGTGAACATCTTGCCGTCAGCGGAGACGCGCGCGCGCGTGCAGTCTCCACAAAACGGCTGTGACACGCTGGAGATGAATCCGACACTTCCCGCACCGTCCGCATAGTCGAAGTTGCATGCGGTTTCGTTGGCGCGCTGCGTGAGTTGGGGTTGAAGCGCGAACTCGCTTTCTATCAGACGCCGTGAATCGTCGGACGTGAAGACGCTTTTTCTTGCCCACGACGCGGCGCCGCCGACGTCCATGAACTCGATAAAGCGGACGATGACACCTGTGTTTCGAAAGTACCGCGCGATCGGCAGGATCTGGTTCTCATTCACGCCCTTCTCGACAACGGTATTGACCTTGACCGGCGACAAACCTGCCGCCGTTGCCGCTTCAATGCCCTCCAGGACCCGCGCAACCGGAAAGCCGACGTCGTTCATTCTTTGAAATACCGCATCGTCCAGACTGTCGAGACTGACGGTCACGCGCTGCAGACCGGCATCGCGCAGCGAGCGGGCCTTTGCCGCGAGCAAGGAACCATTCGTCGTGAGCGCGATTTCGATGTCTTTGCCTTCGGGCGTACGCAGGCGCGCGAGTCTTTCGATCAGTATCTCGAGACCCTTGCGCAGCAGCGGCTCGCCACCCGTAATGCGGATCTTTTCGACGCCGAGCATGACGAAGGACTTGACCAGGAATGTCATCTGGTCGAACGACATACGCGATGTCGAACTAAGGAACGGGAAGTCCTTCGTGAAGACCTCCTTCGGCATGCAATAGGTGCAGCGGAAGTTGCACTGATCGATAACCGATAGCCGCAGGTCTTTCAGCGGCCGCCCCAGTTTGTCCGTGCATTCGGACAGAAGTGAGGTCGAATCGGCTTCGTTAAACGCGACGGGAGGCGCTGCTTGGGCGCCGCGCAATGCGTAGTGGAAGGTGTTCGCGTCAGCCTCTGGGTGCTTCATGGCAAAGGGGTGGTTTGTTTCCGCGTGCGCGGCATGCGGTGCGGCGCCGAATTCCGACGCTCGACCAATTCATGCGGCAAAGGATAGGGGAAAACCATCGGACCGAACGAGTACAGTCGTTCTCCCATTGCAGGAGCACAAAACGTCGCCAAGGCGACGCCGCAGCCTGGCACGAACACATTCAGTGGATTTGCCGCTGCGGCGCGTGGGCCATGGGCGGAGGCGGCTTTTTCGGCAAGCAATGAGCCGCCTTTCCGAGAGACGACGGAGTCGACCCGCTTCGACGCAAAGAAAGGCCGGACCTCGGAGCAGTACGCAAAGACTGCATCAGCCTCCGCCAGCAGGAAGCCGGGTCTGCTGGCGCGTCAGTTCAAGCGATCGTAGAAGGCGTCGTTACCTGAAGCCTCCGCCATGGCCACCTGCGGCTCCATGCGCAAATCCACCAAAGCCCGATCGTCCGAAGTCCGATCGGCCGTCCCGACCGACGCGATCATCGTAAAAGCCACCGCCATACCGTCCGTAGTTGCCACGAAACCCAACGCGCGCTCCTGCGAGTCCTCGCTGCGATGACGACATATGGGAACCCGCATTTCCGTTGAATCCGCCGCCGTGAAACCCCGGGGCATGATTGAAATTTCCGCCAAAGTGGCCTCGGTTGAAGGCCCCACCGTGCGAAATGTAAGCGTGGTGGTTGTACATTACCGCTCGGCGATTCCAGTCGGGCCTCCAGTGATTCCATCCCCATCCGTAACCACCGAAGTAACCGAGCCCGAAGCCTATGCCAAACGCAATTCCCGGTCCGTCAAGGTAGAGACCCGAGTAGGGATACCAGCCCGGCCAGACTGCTACCGGTGCCCCATAGACCAGCCAGGGATCGTATTGCGGCACGTACACCACGTCAGGCTCCGCAGGCTCGATCGCGATCGATTGGCCCTGGGTGCTTACCGTCTCCTGACCCGTGCTTTCGAGGTTTCCGGCTTCCTGGGCCCGTCCACGCATCGCCTGGACGGCGCTCATCAACTCCTGAGGCTGGTTCATATAGGCGTCGCCGACCTGTGAGGTCCAGGCCAGATTCTGGTCCAGATTGGCCAGTACCGAAGGGAACCCCGTGAGGGCCTTGACGCTCGGATCCCAGCTCTGCTTGTTCACTTCTGCGGCCAGCGCGTCCCCCTTCAGTTCCGGGTGCGCTTGCATCCATCGGTCTGCTTCGACAATTTCTACCGTATTGGCCGAAGCTGCGAGGATCTGTGCCACCAAGGCGTCCGGGTACAAAGCAATGGGTGCCACGAGCTGCTGCAGCTGTTCGGGCGTCTGTTGTGGCGCCTGGGGTTCGGGTGTCTGCTGTGACGCCTGCGGTTCGGGCGTCTGCTGTGATGCCTCGGATTCGGGCGTCTGCTGTGACACCTGCGCCGATGCAATCATCGGCTGATCCGCCTCATCCGCTATCGCATCGCGTGCGATACCTAGCACCAGGCATGAGAATACAAAGACGGCACAACCCTGCTTCACGAATTTCATAGCCTCTGCTCCCACCTTGCGATTCATATCTTGGCGACATTTTGAACTAGATCAACGTCGTGTGCAGATGATAGGCAGGAGAGAGTGATCGGATACTGACTAGATCATTACCGTTCCGACATGCAGCGATGAAACCCGCCATTTCGCGCGCCGCTTGAACCCTCCGTTTGTCTTAAGGGGCCTGAATGGGTTTCGTCGAGCATTGCGCTGCGCGACCGTTCGTTCGCCCGGCGCCATTGCACCGCGATGACGGTATGTAAGACCGGGTTCGGCCATAAGCAAAGTATGGACTTCCTTCAACTTTGTAATGGGATCGTCCATCTTGCGTCAAACACTTCCAGTTATAATTGACCCCGATTCCATATCTGTATCGCGATCCGCCTCGAGCACGATCCTGCTGCAATAGACTCCCGAATCAGCGCTAGCGCCGAACAAGTTTCCCGTGTGAGTGAATTCCGTGCGAAATCTTATGCAACTGCTGGCCGTTCCACCCGGCTTCGTCCTGAGTACCCGCGCGCATTTTTCCAGCCTGCGAGTGATTGCCGGGAGTGCGTGTCAGTGAGTCTGCGTTTCTTCAAGCATTGGTTACGCGGTCCTGCAACCGTAGGTGCAGTCGCTCCTTCATCGCGTTCCCTTGCCGATGCCATGGCAGACGGCGTTGAGGCGTTTGAAGCCATTGTCGAGGTTGGCGCCGGCACCGGAGTCGTGACGGACTCCCTCGTGCGCCGGCACCCGTCAGCGCGGCTCATCGTATTCGAGCTCGGAGATGAATTGGCCGCCGAGTTGAGAGGGCGATTTCCGCAGGCGCATGTGGTCGGCGGCGCATTTCATGAGAGCGTTTCGGTTCTGCAAGACCTGCCAGCGAAGACAATCATCGTCTCCGGACTGCCGTTTCGTTCGCTTTCGTCCAGGGTCGTCGAACCAACCGTCGCGGCGTTCGCTGACCTTCTGAACGCGGACGAGGCTCGACGCCTCGTGCAGTTCACGTACCAACCCAGAGTCCCCTTTACCGCCCCTACCGGATTGTGTTGGCATCGCATCAAAACGGTCTGGCTGAATGCGCCACCCGCGAACGTCTGGCACCTGAGCAAAACCAGTTAGCTCAGGCGGGTCCGCTGACTTGTGCCCGCTTACCTGCTTGTTTCAATACCAGGCGCCGCGCTCACCGTCATGACTTTCGCCCGCCCTGAGAGCTTCGCTTTGTACAGTTGTCGGTCCGCGCTGGCGATCAGCCACTGCAAATCCCCGCCTCGACTCGGGTAGGCCGTCGCCACCCCCACGCTCACCGTCACGATCCGATCGACATCTGAATCAATGTGATCAATGCCCAAGGCACGAACACCATCCAGTAGCCTGTGCGAGAGCGCCACGGCGCCTTGCTCTTCAGTGTTCGGCAACAGGCAGATAAATTCCTCGCCGCCATAGCGCGCTACCAGGTCGTAGGGTCGACGGACCAGCGAGGCCAAAGTATGTGCCACTTGCTTGAGACATTCGTCTCCCATCTGGTGGCCGTAGCAATCGTTATAGTTCTTGAAGAAATCGACGTCGATGATGGCAATCGAGAGCGCCGTCATATCGCGTGCGCAGCGTCGCCATTCAGCCGGCGCAGACTCTTCGAAGCGTCGACGGTTGGGAATACCCGTCAGGCCGTCCATCAGTGCAATATGTCTAAGCATATCGCTTTGCGTCTTGAGCAGCAGATGGCTGCGAACCCGGGCACGCACGATCGCTGGTTTTATCGGCTTGCTGATGAAATCGACTGCCCCTAGATCCAGTCCCCGCTCCTCGTCCGCTTCATCGGATTGGGCCGTAACGAAAATGACCGGAATCTTCCTGGTCAGTTCATCCGCACGCAATCTCGCAAGGACTTCATAGCCGTCCATGGTCGGCATCATGATGTCGAGTAACACGAGATCCGGGAGGTAGTCGACGCAAAGCCTGATTGCTTGCGGGCCATTGGTGGCCATCAAGATTTGATAGTCCGCATGAAACAATTCGTTAAGCAATCGAATGTTGACAGGCTGATCGTCGACTATCAACAGTTTGGGTCGAGTATCAATCGGTTCATCCACGATCCGCAGTCTCCGGCATTGTTTTAGATCTACGACGACATGAATTTTTGCAAGGTTTGCGCTGCTGCCGGGAAGTCCAAAGCGTGGACCTGGCGCACGAGGAGCCGGAGTGTCGCCTCGGACACGACATCGTCGCGGTGACTCAAAGCTTCGACCATATCGACCGCCCGCATGTCTCCACTGTTCAAGAAGGTCAGGATCGCTTCGAGCTTGGCCCGGTCCATGCGGTGGATCGGCATGCCAGAATCTGTCTCGACCTCCGCTGCACGATCAGTCAGCGATGACAAGGCTTCGGCTAGTCCCCCATGACTCGATTCCAATAGAGCATGAAGTTCGCTCAACACGGTGCGGGACACGACATGATTGGACAACGATGCTTGCTTGATGCGTTGCTCGATCGTACCGGCAAGTTGTGCCATGCTGAGCGCCCCCAAAGATGCCGCGACCCCCTTGATTGAATGCAGCGATGCCGCCATGCGTCCGGTATCACCACGAGCAGCGTGCTCCTGGAGTTCGTTGAGCAGTCGTTGGCACTCAGGCACGAAGTTGGCAAGCTCTCGCTCATAGAGTATCCGGTCGTTGCCAAAGCGTTTTATTGCAGAGCTCAGATGGATATCGGGTCTGGCGAACCGCTCTTCCACATTGTCGTTTTCCGGGTTGGTTTCGACTATGCGCCCCGTCAGACGCAAGAGCAAGGGAATCAGTTGCTCCATATCAATGGGTTTGCCAAGATGCTCGCTCATGCCTCCTGCCAGGCAGGCCTGCCGATCGGCTCGCGAGGCGTTGGCCGTCATCGCCAGAATAGGCAGGCTGCCGAATTGCGCATGGGCGCGGATGCGTCGAGTCGCCTCCATGCCGTCGATGTCCGGCATCTGAATATCCATGATCACCGCATCGAAACGCTGCCCCCCCAGCACACGATTCACTCCGTCGATACCACACTCGGCCAGGCTGACCCGCGCCCCCTCGCTGCTCAAGAGTTCGTCAGCCACGCGGCGATTCAATGCATTGTCCTCCACCACCAGCAGATTCAAACCCTCCAGGCGTCGCGTCCGCGCTTTTTGGACACGACGCCCGCTCGGGATAGGCGCGACGCCAATGACCTGCGCCACCGCTTCGGCCAGTTGATGGGGCGTGATCGGCTTGATCAGGAAGTCGGTAAAGGGAGCGGTCTCGGTCGCGTGTACCCGCGTCAGGACTTCACGGCCGAATGCAGTTAGCATGACAACGATGGGCGGCGGAGTGACACCCACCGCAGAGCGAAGTTTCGCCGCCGCAGCGAGGCCGTCCATGCCCGGCATGCGCCAATCCATCAGAACCACATCGAATGCTGGCCCTGACGATTGCGCTTGCATGACGCGTAAATATGCATCCTCCCCTGTCGTCGCCTCTTCGACCTGCCAGCCGAGATCGCGAGCCATGGTAGTCGTAATCTGTAACGCCACGGGATTGTCGTCGACCACCAGTACCTTCAGCGATCGGCCAAACATCGGCTGACGTGCCGCGGCGGGCAACGCATCGTGAGCCTCGATGGAAATACAGAAGGTAAAGCGGCTGCCGGCGCCCGGCACGCTCTCCACCCGCAGATCGCCGCCGAACATCGTGACCAACCGTTTGCTGATCGACAAACCCAATCCACTCCCGCCAAAGCGTCGCGTGGTGGAGGCTTCCGCCTGATTGAAACTCTCGAAGATTCGATCGAGTTGTTCCGGCGCAATGCCGATACCGGTATCCCGCACGCTCACCTCAAGCATGACGTGGGAACCGTGCCGGCCTTGGCACCGCAATGACACGACCACTTCGCCCTGCAGCGTGAACTTGATCGCGTTGCCGGCGAGGTTGATCAAGATCTGCTGCAAGCGCAAGCGATCGCTGTTCAATATACGCGGCAACGCGGGATCGATCTCGAACAGCAACTCGACATTCTTCTCACCCACATTGCCCGACAGCACAACCGCCAATTCGCGCATCAAAGCTTCGACATCGAACGGATGAAGATCGAGCAGCAGTTTCCCCGCGTCGAGTTTCGAAAAATCGAGAATGTCGCTCAGCACCCCGAGCAGAGCCTTGGCGGCGGTTTCGATCTTGTTGACGTAATCTTGTTGCCGCGCATCAAGTTCGGTCCGCTGCATCAATTGAAGCAGGCCAAGGACAGCATTCATTGGCGTGCGGATTTCATGGCTCATATTGGCGAGAAAACTGGACTTTATCTCGCTGGCAGCATCGGACTGTTCCTTGGCCTGGATCAAGCGCGTCTCGATCTCGCGCTGCGCCGTAATGTCGCGATTGATCCCGGTGAGGCGTAGGGCCTTGCCATCGGCATCCCGTTCGATTTGGGCGGCGGCCTGGATATAGCGGGTCTGTCCGCAACGATGGACGATACGGAAGATTGAAGCGAAGGGACCGCCGCCTTCGATCGTCGTAGTCAGCTCGGCCACGGTCCTGTCGACATCTTCCGGATGCAAGGATGAACGCCAGTGATTGAAATTCACGCCGGTATCGCGCAAAGCCAAGGGTAGACCGTAGAGCTCGAACATACGGTCGTTCCAATACACGATGTCATTGCCCAGGTCCCAGGCCCAGATGCCGAGTTCCGCGACTTCCGCCGCCAGCAACAGCTGATTGCGTGCGACGACCAACGCTTTGTGCTGTTCCTGTGTCTTACTCATGTCGGTGATGATCCCGACAAATCGGCGCTCGTTGGCCTCGCGCATTTCACCGATCGAGATCTGGATCGGAAAGGCTGTCCCGTCTTTACGCCGTGCCATCACCTCCTCGCCATGATCGAGTTTTCTGACACTCCAGCTGATCGGCAATTGCGGCGGGTCGACTTCGCGCCCATCCTGATTGCGACTCGACAACAGCATCCGCACGTTCTCGCCTATGACTTCTTCCACCTTGTAGCCGAATACCTGTTCGCCGGCGGGGTTCATCGAATACACGACGCCCTCGGCGTTGGTCGTGATGATGGGATTGACCGCGGTATCCAGAATCGCATGCGTGGTGGCCAGGCTGGTCGCCAGTTCATGCTCCGTGGCTTTGCGCGCGGTCATGTCCAGGGCAATGAAGAGATAGCCATTGAGGTGACCCACATTGTCATACATCGCGGTGACCACGACGGTCACGGGGAAGCGCGATCCGTCCTTGCGGACATAGGTCCACTCGCGCGTTTCCGCCCCTTCGATTTCCGGTTTGTGGACCAACACGCGGAATCCCGTGATGGGCTGCGCGTATTCAGCGCGCAATTCGGCACAGCGCGCCATGACCTCTTCAGGCACATGAATCAACATCGGATCGACTCGATCAATCAAGTCACTTGCGCTATATCCAAGCAAGTGTTCCGCACCGCGATTGAAGACGTGGATGATGCCGTCGCGATCCGTGGCGATGATGGCCACTTCGGATGCCGCATGCAGTACGTTGCCCAGCAGGAGATTGAGTTCGTTCAACTCGGCGGTACGCCGGGCCACCTGTTCTTCGAGGCTGGCGTTCAGTTCAGCGATACGCGCTTCGGTGACTCGCTTTTCCTCCGCGTTCAGCAATTTGCGGTGGCGACTGACGCCAACCATCCCGGCCAACGCCGCCAGCAAGACCGAAATCGATGTCCCAATCAGAAAGACCTCCCTTGCGGATCGCAAATGGAGTTCGTCTATAAAGCCGGGATGAGCGCTGAATTGGAATTGCCATTGGCGGCCAAATACCTCGCGCTGCAAGGTGTGCTCGAACAACCTGGGCTGAGGCGCGGGATCGGAGTCATAGAACGGCTCGACATGATCCGGACGAGTGATATCGACCAACCGTAAGTCGAAGCGATCGCCCAGCAGCGGCAATCCGGCCAGGGTGTCATTCATCGACAAAGACACATAGCTCCAGCCAAAAAGCGCAGCCTGACGTTCCGCCGTTGCGGCCGGCGTGACGATGCTGCGATAGATCGGCATCAGGATCAGGAACGATTGCGGCGGCTTCTTGTTGATTGGAACCCCCGTCACCGTGCCGGTCAGCGGTTTCGTGGCAGCCTGGTACAGAGTAATCGGCGCGCTGATTTGTGGCTCGCCGGTCAGCATCGCTTTTTCGGCTGCTTCGCGACGGGTCGTATCGGATGCCATGTCAAGGCCGATGGCAGGGGCATTCGCGCCCTCCGGCTCGATGTACTGAATGACCCAGCGCTCCCCAGCATGGGGGGCGAATTGATGGACGGCAAAATCCGGCTTACCGTCGGCGCGCGCCTGCTCGATAAAGTGTGCCTCTTCGGCCTGCGGAACACGCCGGATAAAGCCAAAGTTGCGTACGCCAGGGAATTCCCGGCTGATCTCCTGAGTCAGGAAATAGTTGTGAACCAATTCGCGGTTGATACCGTGTTCGCCGGCGGTCAGTATCGCCCCGCGCTCCCCGCGCAAACCGTATTGGTAGAAACTCAGGCGGTCCAACAACTCGTCGGTCACGTCATCGGCGGCGAGGGCAACCGCGTTTTCGATTTTCCGGTTATTGGCCTGCTGTTGGTACCACGCGACCAGCAAACTGACCAACAGGCTTGTGATCAGAGACAAACAGACCCAGCGAACGACCGAAGACTTGACTTGACTATGCCGCATGCGTTCACGTCCGTTGATGAGTACGTTCCCCGTAACGATCGGTTCAACCTGGCCACCGCGATTCCAAGCGATGGCTCAATCTACCGCTCTGCACGACCCTGATGCTCAACGAATTGCACAACCGTTTGACGAAACGAAACCAGACTTCGTATTGGCTTGGCGCGGCCCGAACACGCCCCGCGGACGCTGGGAGAGGCTGGTCGCAAAGGACCAACCGTTGAAACTGTATGACGGCGATTCTACAACCAGTGAGCAACAACTGTGAATAAACCTTGGCCACGGTCCCGATGGTTGTGGTACCAATAGCGCAGACGAAGACGCGCCCCACTTCCTCACGGAGCAAGTCATGTGCCGTTCGTTGCAAACATTCGTTTGCCTGCTGTTCGCCGCCGCGGTGCTGGAGGGCTGCTCGCCTCGCGAGAACAATGTGTATCAGGGCTATGTGGAAGGCGAGTTCGTCTATCTCGGCTCGTCGCAGTCGGGCAAGCTCACGCAGCTATGGGTCGCGCGCGGCCAAACGGTCAAGGCCAGCGCGCCGGTTTTTACGCTTGAATCTGTCGACGAAGCCGCCGCCTTGCTCCAGGCGCAACAGCAGCTCGCCGCCATGCGCGCACAACTGGCCGACATCCAGACCGGCAAGCGCGCTCCCGAGGTGAATGTCAACAAGGCGCAACTCGCCCAGGCCGTTGCCAATGCGCGCAAGGCCTCACTGCAACTCGCGCGCGACGAAGCGCAGTTCCGCGTCGGCGGCATCGCGAAGGCGCAGCTCGACGATTCGCGCTCTACCGCCGATGCCACAGCCGCACAAGTACGCGAACTGAGCAATCAGGTCGAGGTCGCCCGCCTGCCCGGACGATCGCAGCAAATTAGCGCGCAAAGTGCTCAGGTCGACTCGGCACGGGCGGCGGTCGAGCAGGCGCAATGGAAGCTCGACCAGAAGCGCGTGAGCGCCCCGGCCGAGGGGCTCGTGTACGACACGCTGTATCGCGTCGGCGAATGGGTGCAGGCAGGCAGTCCCGTCGTGCAGATGCTGCCGCCACCGAATGTGAAGGTGCGCTTCTTCGTGCCGGAGACGGTGGTCGGCGGCCTTGCCCCAGGCCGCGCCTTGACGATTTACTGCGACGGCTGCGCGACGGACGTGTCCGCGAAGATTACCTATGTGTCGAGCTCGGTCGAATACACGCCGCCGGTCATCTACAGCAACGAAAATCGCGCGAAACTGGTGTTCATGATCGAAGCCCGTCCGTGCGCCGCCGACGCAGTCAAGCTGCATCCCGGCCAGCCCGTCGCGGTCAGACTGCAATGAATCCGCCCACCGTGCAATATGCCATCGACGTGCATAAACTCAACAAGCACTTTGGCGGCAAGCATGTCGTCAACGACGTCTCGCTGCAAGTCGCGCGTGGCGAGATCTTCGGTTTTCTCGGACCGAACGGCAGCGGCAAGACCACGTCGATCCGCCTGATGTGTGGCCTGCTCACGCCGGATTCGGGCACCGGCACGTGTCTTGGCTACGACATCGTGCGCGAAAGCGCGCAGATCAAGCGCAATGTCGGCTACATGACACAACGCTTCTCGTATTGGGACGACCTGACGATTCGCGAGAATCTCGATTTCGTCGCGCGCGTCTATCAAATGTCGAACCGGCGCGAGGCGGTTGACGGCTCGCTCGAATCGCTGGGTCTGAAAGGCCGCGCGAATCAGTTGACGGGCGCGTTGTCCGGCGGCTGGAAGCAGCGGCTTGCGCTTGCTGCCTGCATGCTGCACGAGCCGCAACTGCTGTTGCTCGACGAGCCGACGGCAGGCGTCGACCCGGCGGCCCGCCGCGACTTCTGGGAAGAACTGCACCGGCTCGCCGCGCGCGGCGTCTCGGTCCTCGTCAGCACCCATTACATGGATGAAGCCGAGCGCTGCCACAAGCTCGCGTATATCGCCTATGGCAAGCTGCTCGCGCAAGGCACGGCCAGGCAGGTCATCGAATCGAAGGATCTCGCGACGTGGGCGATTCACGGCGAGCATCTCAGTATGTTGTCGGAACGCTTGCGCACGATGCCTGGCGTCGACCAGACGATGGTGTTCGGTACCGCACTGCATGTCAGCGGACGCGACCATGCCGCGCTCGAAGCCGCCATCAAGCAGGCAAGCGCAAATGCCGCATGGCGCGTCGAGCGCATCGAGACCGGACTCGAAGACGTGTTCATCTACATGATGGCGCGCGCGAGCGCCCCCGATGGAACGCGATCGTGACGACACGCACCCTTTTTTCGCTATCGCGCTGGTGGAGCATCGTGCTCAAGGAGTTCCTGCAGCTGCGACGCGATCGCGTCACGTTCGGAATGATCATCGGCGTGCCCATCATCCAGCTCACGCTCTTCGGCTTCGCGATCAACACGGATCCGAAGCATCTGCCAACCGCCGTCATCATGGGCGATCAAAGTACCTTCACGCGCAGCTTCATCGCGGCGATGAAGAACTCCGACTATTTCGACATCGTCGAAACCCTGCCCGACGAGCAAGCGGGCCGCCGCGCGCTCGCACAGGGCCGGGTGCAGTTCGTCCTGACGGTGCCGGTCGATTTCTCGCGGCGCCTGCTGCGCGGCGAGCACCCGTCGCTGCTGGTCGAAGCCGACGCGACCGATCCCACGGCGACCGGCACCGCGCTCGCCGCGCTTCCCGGCCTCGTGCAGCCGGTCGCGGACAAAGACATCACCGGAGCGCTTGCGCACCTGAACGGCAGCCCGGCCGCGTTCGACGTACAGATCCATCGGCTCTACAACCCCGAGGGCATTACGCAATACAACGTGGTGCCCGGCTTGATGGGCGTGATCCTGACGATGACGATGGTGATGATGACCGGTCTCGCGATCACGCGCGAACGCGAGCGCGGCACGATGGAAAACCTGCTCGCTACACCTGTTTTGCCCATTGAAGTGATGACCGGAAAGATCGTCCCCTATGTGATGATCGGAATGGTCCAGGCGTCGATCATTCTGGCGGCGGCGCGCTTTGTGTTTCATGTGCCGTTTGCGGGCAGTCTGTTGGCGATCTATCTGGGCACGCTGCTGTTCATCGCAGCGAACCTGACGGTCGGCATCACGCTCTCGTCGATTGCGCAGAACCAGTTGCAGGCAATGCAATTGACGGTGTTCTATTTCCTGCCGAGCATGCTGCTCTCAGGCTTCATATTTCCGTTCGTGGGCATGCCCGCATGGGCTCGCGTCATCGGCGACCTGCTGCCGCTCACGTATTTCAACCGGCTGATTCGCGGCATTCTGCTCAAGGGAAACGGCTGGGTCGATCTATGGCCATCCGTGTGGCCCATGGCGCTGTTCACGGTCATCGTGATGGTGATTGCGTTGCGCTTCTATCGGCGCACGCTCGATTAAGTGGATAGCGCGATGAAGCCATTCATGCTCTTATCGACTCTGGCGCTTTGCAGTTGCGCGGTTGGGCCGGATTTCCATTTGCCTGTCGTGCCGGACATCCAGACTTATACACACGAAACGCAAGCCGCAACGACTGTTGCCGCAGACGGTATGGCGGGAGCATCACAAGCATTTGTCGCCGCGCAACACGCCACGCCGATGTGGTGGACGCAGTTTCACTGCGATGCACTCAACCGCCTCGTCGATCAGGCATTGCAGCACAGCCCGACGCTCACCCAGGCCCGAGCGAAGCTCGTCGAGGCGAGAGAGAACTATATTGCGCAAGCAGGTGCGACAGCGTTCCCGAGCATCGATGCGACGCTATCCGGTGTACGGCAGCAGATCGATCTCGCGGCGCTCGGCATTTCAAGTGTGCCCAATCCTGGCCCATTTACGCTATATAACGCGTCGGTCAGCGTGTCGTATGCGCTCGACATCTTCGGCGGCAATCGCCGGATGCTGGAAGCGCTGATGGCACAGGTCGACTATCAGTCGTTCGAACTCGAGGCGGCAAGACTCACGCTTGCCGGCAACGTCGTCTCGACCGCCGTGCGTCGTGCGTCGCTCCAGCAGCAGATCGCGTTGACGCAGCGTATCGTCGAAGCCCAAGCTCGGCAACTCGAGATCACCGAAGCGCGCTTCGCGGTTGGCGGAGTGTCGCAGCTCGATGTGCACAGCCAGCAGACGCTGCTCGCACAAACGCGTGCGTCACTGCCGGCGCTCGCGACGCAACTCGCGCAAGCGGATCATCAGCTTGCCATCCTGCTCGGCGTTGCCCCCTCGCAGATCGATTTCGAAGACCTCTCACTCGATTCGCTGTACCTGCCGCAAACGCTGCCGCTCATCCTGCCGTCGACACTCGCCCGCGAGCGGCCCGATATCCGCGCCTCGGAAGCGCTATTGCATCAGGCCAGTGCAAATATCGGCGTCGCAACAGCAAACCTGTACCCGCAGTTCGTGATTTCCGCGGGGGCCGGTTCGGATCGCGTGCGCATCGCAGATATCGTAAGCGGGCTGAACATCTGGAATGCAGGCCTGACTCTGACGCAACCGATTTTCCATGGCGGCGAACTGCGTGCGAAGAAGCGCTCCGCACAAGCGGCATACGATGCGGCACTTGCCGACTACCAGCAGACGGTGTTGCAGGCACTGCAACAGGTTGCCGACGCCTTGAAGGCGTTGGAAAACGATGCGCAAGCATTGCAGGCGCGCAATGAGGCCACCCAACAGGCGCAGGCAAGCCTGAACATTGCACACGCGCAGTACCTGGCCGGTGGGGTCAGCCAGTTCAGTCTGCTCGACGCCCAGCGGCAAGCATGGCAGAGCGCGCTCGACCGGACCCGGGCGCAGGCAGACCGCTTCGCCGATACAGCTGCGTTGTTCCAGTCTCTGGGTGGGGGATTGCCGTCTGCTACGGCGACGGCACCGTAACGACCTGGCGCCACCCACATAACTCACGCGTCGTTGCTGGCCCTCTCATATCGCTGATACCTGACATCGGCCGGCTTGCATCGGCCGATGCCCGCGTTTGGACTCTACCCTTGCGCTTTCAGCGCGGCGGAACCCGGCGTGTGACCGATCGCCACGAGCAACTGCTGCCCTGCATCGGCGAGCGAGCCCGAGTTGTCGATGGTGACAAGTCGTGCCTGCTCGGGAAGCGAGAGCGCAGGGCGGCGTGCGAGACGCGCCTCCACTTGCCGCGAATCTTCGCGGCCACGTTTTTCGAGACGTGCAGCCAACACCGCCGGACTCGCGTGAATGTGGACAAACTGCGTTTGCGGATAGCGTTCAAGCGCGGCTGGCGCGTGTTGACGCGAGCCGTTCACGACGACCGACAGTCCGCGCATGAGCCATTCATCGATTTCAATGCCGATACCGTAGTGCAAACCCAGGCTCTCCCAATGCATGGAGAAGACGCCGCTTGCCAGGCGCGCAGCGAATTCTTCGTGGGTGAGCGCGACGTGATTCTCGCCGTCGGAAACGGATCGCGTGATATAGCGGTGCGCGAACATCACTCGCGCGCCGATACGTTCGCGCACGAAGTTCAGCAAGGAGTCCTTGCCGGCCCCCGATGGGCCCATCACGTAGATCAATCTGCCGGATTTCGTGCTCATGCCGGAACCCCCGCGAAGGGCAACCGTTGCCAAAGGATGAACGGTGCGCCCGGCTGTGTTTGCACGAACAACGCCGCGCCGTGAAGAGGAAGCGGCCCGAGCGCTTCGCCGCGCGCTCGCCATGACGAGACAATGGCAGTTCGCACCGGCGCGTGATCGAGGGAATCGGAGAGCGTCATGTGAAAGCGGAATTCATCCAGTACATACGGGTAGCCCCATTCGTGCAGCAGCGCGCGTTGTCGCGCGCTCAGGCCGGCGGCGAGGCGTCGTTCGGTATCTTCGGGCGACGGCCGCGCGCGTAGCGGCGCAAGGGCATGCAGCGCACTGCTTGCGATCTTGCGTACGGCCGCGTCGTCGGCGGCCAGCTCGGCGCGCAACGCGACAAAACCGCCCATTTCGACGGCTTGCACCGGGGCATCGAAGCACGCCACGGTACTCGCCCACTCGCGGGCGACCGACAGGACCCGCTGCGGGCCAATATCGCCGGCAATATGAAACGGAGCCACGAGCGTGCCGTGCCAGCCATAGCGGCGTGGTGCCGAGGTTACAGCTGCGACGGTGTGCCCGAGCGCCGCAAGGGCGGGTTCGACGGGCGGCTCGAGCGTGTCACCGGATTCGGCATCGCGGCCCAGCCATTCGCTGCCCGCGCGCCACCATGCGGACGACGACGGTGGGGCGTAATACAGGGCAATGCGCATGTCCGGCGTCCACGCGTTTATGACATCGTCGCTCATACGCCGTCCTCGACCAGCAGTTGCACCCGGTCGGCCGCGAAATGGGTAATGCCGTATTTGATCGGCACACCGGCTTCGTCAACATCGACGCTCTCAACCCACATGACCGGCTGCTGACGATTGATCTGCAGGCGCCGCGCAACCTCCGAACTCGGCAAGATGCAGCCGATACGACTCCATTTGCGGGTGTAATCGATCACGCCGAATTTCGCGAGCGCCGCGCTGACGCCTTGCTCACCGGCGAGCACCTCGGGGAGATCGGCGAAACGCATGGCGGGAAACCAGCCGCGAGCATAAGTGAGCGGCACGCCGTCCGAGTCATGGCGCGTCTCGATCTGATACACGAGCGTGCCGGCGCGAAGCGAGAGCGCCTTTGCGGTAACCGGATCCGCCTTGACTTTCTCGCTTGACAAGACCACCCCCACCGAGGCCTGGCTGTAGCGCCGCAGGTTTTCGGTGAAGCGTGTGCGGCGCCCGATCTGATAGTCGATCGCGCCGGGTTGAACGAAGGTGCCGCGTCCCTGCTCGACACTCACAAGCCCCGTGGCGGCCAGCCGCAACATGGCGCGGCGCACGGTGTGCCGGTTGACGTCGAAGCGCCGCGCGAGTTCTATCTCACTGGGCAGACGGCCGTCCTCGCCGAAGCTGTTCGCCGCAATCTCCGCCGAAAGAATCTGTTCTATCTGACGCCAGACCGCGACGCCTGCCCCGCGCTCCACAGCCAGGCCCGGCGTGCCAGTTTCGTTGGATGTCATGTCGCTGTCATTCCTGTCGGTTTGAATATCGTTTTCCGGCATTGTAGTGCGCCGCCGATGATGAAAATGTGAAAGCAGGGCAATAGCAATGCTTTTGCCTGTATGAACAGACATCTAGACGACCAGATGATCAGTATAGTAGCGTGCCGATTGGATAGCACGACGAAATCTCGAATGCGGCGGGCTCGCCGCTCCTTTTTATTGAGAGGTAGACCATGAGTACATCCGCACAGACGTTAGCGCCGCCGGGTCTTCCGACGCGGCGCGAGTGGATGGCGATTCTGGCGCGCACGCCGCGTGCCTGCATCAAGGAGGCACTGGATACCGCGCTCGACGGCACGCCACTGCCTGAGTTCGACTGGCTGCGTGCGCCTGATATCGGCCTTGCCATGGTGCGTGGGCGTGTTGGCGGCACGGGCGACGCCTTCAATCTCGGCGAAGTGACGGTGACACGGGCAACGCTCCGACTGCGCGCCAGTGAAGGCCGCGCAAGCGTGGGTGTCGCGGTTCACATGGGACGGGACAAGGAGCGCGCGACACTCGCGGCGCTTGCCGATGCCCTTCTGCAGACGCCCGCCTTCGAAGCGCGCATGCACGAGTACTTGCTTGCGCCGCTCGCTGCGCGTATCGCCGAGCGCAGAGCGCGCAAACAGGCTCAGGCAGCGGCCACGAAAGTGGAATTCTTTACGATGGCGAGGGGCGACTGATGCAAACCGATAATCCTTCCATGGACGTGCGCGGCTCGAATACGGCCAGCATCGATCTCGCGGCCCTGACCCCCGGTTTCGCCGATACGGTCCACGACTCGCAGAACGTGTTCCGCGCGCTGCTCGACGCGCTCTCACGGCCCGGAAAATTGGTGTCCATCGACGCCGTGCTTCCCGGCCAGGACCAGCACGACAATGCCCACGTGCCCCTTGCCGCCTATGCCGCATTGCTTGCGCTCGCCGATTACTCGACGCCCGTTCTGCTGCAACAGGAAAACCGCGCCTTGAGCGACGCGCTGCGCTTTCACACCGGCGCGCCCATCACGGTCGATTGCGCGCAAGCGGTCTTTGCATACCTGCACGACGCCCGTTCCATGCTGCCGCTCGACGGCTTTTCGCTCGGTGACCCCGAGGCGCCGGAGCGTGCCGCGATGTTGTTCATCCGCGTGGACTCGCTGGTCGACGGCGAGCCGATGACCTGGCGCGGCCCCGGTATCCGCGATACCCAGATCGTCCAGCTATCGGGCGTGCCGGCTTCGTTCTGGCGCGAGCGCGCACAGCTTGCGAGTCAGTTTCCCTGCGGTATCGATTGTTACTTTGTGCAAGGCGGCTCGATTATCGGCTTGCCGCGCACGACTCGGGTGGAGGTGGTCTGATGTACGTCGCAGTCAAAGGCGGAGAACGCGCTATCGAGCGCTCGTGGGACTTGTTGGCAACAAAGCGGCGTGGGGACGAAGCGCTTCCGGAACTCAGTGTCAGCCAGATCCGCGAACAACTCAGACTTGCTGTCGCGCGCGTGATGACCGAAGGTTCCGTCTACGACGAAGACCTTGCCGCGCTGGCGATCAAGCAGGCGGCGGGCGATCTGGTCGAGGCAATTTTCCTGCTGCGGGCGTATCGCACGACGTTGCCGCGCTTCGGTTATACGGTGCCGCTCGACACGGAAGCGATGCATGCGGAGCGGCGCATTTCGGCTACATTCAAGGACATCCCCGGCGGACAGATGCTCGGCGGGACGTACGATTACACGCAGCGTCTGCTGGATTTCACCCTGCTTGCCGAAGGTAGCTCGCCTGCTGGCAAAGCCACGAAAGAGATGCCCGCGCCGCCGGAAGCTTCGATGCCGCGCGTGCTGGCCATGCTGGACAAGGAAGGCCTGATCGAGCAGGAGAAGGCGCACGAAGACGCTCCCGAACCGGGCGATCTCTCGCGTGAGCCCTTGACGTTCCCGGTCCACCGCTCGGTCCGCCTGCAAAATCTCGCCCGCGCCGACGAGGGTTTCCTGCTTGCCATCGGCTACGCCACGCAACGCGGGTATGCGCACACCCATCCGTTCGCCGGCGAGATTCGCTATGGCGAGGTCGCCGTGGAACTGGAGATCGAGGAGTTGGGATTTGCGGTTGAGATCGGTGACATCGATATCACCGAATGCCAGATGATCAATCAGTTTGCAGGCAGCGGCACGGTGCCGCCCGCGTTCACACAGGGCTACGGTCTCGCGTTCGGCCACTCGGAACGCAAGGCCATGGCGATGGCGCTCGTCGACCGTTCGCTGCGGGCGCGAGAGCTCGGTGAGACGGTTGCCTCGCCGACTCAGGACCCTGAGTTCGTGCTTTATCACAGCGACAATGTGGAAGCGTCGGGCTTCGTGCAGCATCTGAAACTGCCGCATTACGTCGATTTCCAGTCCGAACTCGAGTTACTGCGGCGGCTGCGTGCCGGTTCGGAAACAAAGCAGCAGCAAGAGGAGAACGCAGCATGAATGCGCGTACCGAAGAGAGCGCGATTGCCGAAGGCTACAACTTCGCCTACCTCGATGAACAGACGAAGCGCATGCTCCGGCGCGCGCTCCTCAGAGCCGTGGCGATACCGGGTTATCAAGTCCCATTTGCGTCGCGCGAAATGCCCTTGCCCTATGGCTGGGGAACGGGCGGATTGCAGGTGACCTCCGCCATCATCGGACGCGGCGATGTCTTGAAGGTCATCGACCAGGGCTCCGATGAGACCACCAACGCCGTCAATATTCGCCGCTTCTTTGCCCGCACGGCCGGCGTTGCGACGACCACCCGCACAGTCGATGCGTCGATCGTTCAGACGCGGCACCGAATTCCGGAAACGCCGCTGACCGAGGCGCAGATCATCGTGTACCAGGTGCCGATGCCGGAACCGCTGTACCGGCTCGAGCCGCGGGTGACCGAGTGTCGCAAGCTTCACGCGCTGGCGGATTATGGCCTCATCAACGTGAAGTACTACGAAGACATTGTCCAGCACGGCAGTATCGCGACCACTTACGACTACCCCGTGCTCGTGAACGACCGCTATCTCACCTCGCCCTCGCCCATCCCCAAGTTCGACAATCCGAAGATGCACATGAACCCCGCGCTGCAGCTCTTCGGAGCGGGCCGCGAACGTCGTATCTACGCGATCCCGCCCTACACGAAGGTCAAGAGCCTCGACTTCGAGGACCATCCTTTCAGCATCCAGCACTGGGATCACGAATGTGCGCTGTGCGGTTCGCATGAAAGCTTTCTGGACGAGATGATCGTCGACGATAACGGCAAGCGCATGTTCGTGTGCTCGGACAGCGACTACTGTCACGAGCGCCGCACCGCTCAGGAGGATGCATGAATTCTTCGACACACGTATCCCCGCTGCTCATCGCGCGTGGACTGACCAAGCGTTACGACGGTCGTGGCGGTTGCGTCGATGTGGATATCGACATCTATCCTGGCGAGGTGCTTTGCATCGTGGGCGAATCCGGCTCGGGTAAATCCACCTTGCTTAACGCGCTTGCACTGCGCACGCCCGTGAATGACGGCACGTTGACTTATCGCACCGCGGACGACGAGATGCTGGACTTGTTCGCGGTGCCCATGCCGCGCCGCAGGACGCTGGCACGCACCGATTGGGGCTTCGTGCACCAGAATGCACGCGACGGCCTGCGTCTGGGCGTATCGGCGGGGGCAAACATCGGCGAGCCTTTGATGGCGAACGGCGCTCGCCACTACGGACGTCTTCGCGAAACCGCCGCGGACTGGATGAACCAGGTCGAACTGGATGCCGCGCGTATCGACGAGTTGCCTTCCGCGTTTTCCGGCGGCATGCAGCAGCGGCTCCAGATTGCGCGCAACCTTGTCACGAAACCGCGTCTCGTCTTCATGGACGAACCGACGGCCGGGCTCGACGTATCTGTCCAGGCGCGGCTGCTGGACCTGCTGCGCACGCTGACCGGCAAGCTTCATCTCGCGGCACTGATTGTCACGCATGATATTGGCGTGGCGCGGTTGCTCGCGCATCGCCTGATGGTGATGAAGGACGGGCGAGTGGTGGAAAGCGGGCTGACCGATCAGGTGCTCGACGACCCGCAGCACCCTTATACACAGACGCTGGTTGCGTCCGTGCTGCCAGTTTGAGGTACGAGAATGAATGCCAATGCCGATCTTTCCAATGAGCTTGCGTTTGCCGCAAGCGCTGCGTTGATGCTGCGTGCGCGCGGCGTCGAGAAAACTTTTACATTGCACCAGCAGGGCGGAGTACGCATCGCGGCGTTGGGCGGCGTATCGCTCGACGTCGAACGAGGCGAGTGTGTCGTGTTGTCCGGGCCTTCCGGTGTCGGCAAGAGCACGTTGCTGCGCTGTATGTATGGAAACTATCTGCTGACACGCGGTACGGTGTCTATTCGCGATGACAGCCGGCCATCGCGGCATCTTTCGCTGTCGGAAGCACTGCCGCACGATGTGATCCGCTTGCGCCGCACCACCATGGGCTACGTGAGTCAGTTCCTGCGCGCCATCCCGCGTGTGTCGTCACTCGATCTCGTCAGCGAGCCGCTCGTGTCGCGCGGCATGGACGAAGAAGAGGCGCGGGTACGGGCGGGCACCCTGCTCGAGCGCCTCAACGTGGCGCGGCGTCTGTGGACGCTTGCACCCGCCACATTCTCCGGTGGTGAACAACAACGCATCAACATCGCGCGAGGGTTGATCGCCGAACACCCGCTGCTTTTGCTCGATGAGCCCACGGCGTCGCTCGATGCCGATAACCGAAAGGTGGTGGCCGATCTCATCGTGGAAGCGCGCGAGCGCGGCGCGGCGATCGTCGGCATTTTTCACGACGAAGACACGCGCGAACGCGTCGCCACTCGCCTGATCCCACTCAACGCCCCCGCCGGGCAGGCCGCAACGACCATGGAAACCTTGCAGACATGTTGATCAAAAACGCGCGAATCGTCACTCACGACGAAGACTTCACGGGCGTGGTACGCGTCGCCAGTGGACGTATCGCAGAGGTGGCGCCCGGCACTACCTCGGTCAGCGAAGCCGAGGACTGGGGCGGGGACTATCTGCTGCCTGGCCTGGTCGAGTTGCACACCGACAACATTGAAAAGCATCTCGCGCCGCGCCCTGGCGTGCTGTGGAATCACGATGCCGCGATCATCGTTCACGATGCGCAAGTGGCAACCGCGGGCATCACGACCGTCTTCGATGCACTCGGGATCGGTTCGCGCGCGGGCGTGGGGATCCGTGAGACAGAGTTACAGGCCCGCTGCGCCCGCTCGATCGAGCAACTGGCGGCGCGTGGCTTGCTGCGCGTCGATCACTTCCTGCATCTGCGATGCGAAATCGCGTCAGCCGATGTGCTTGAAGTCTTCGACCGCCTCGCCTCGCATTCACTGCTGCGACTCGTCTCCGTGATGGACCACACGCCCGGCCAGCGGCAATGGCACGATCCGGCCCAATGGCGTCGCTACCAGGAGCGTCACGGCAAATGGACCGACGAACAGGCGAGCACGATGCTCAATGAACTGGCTGATGACCAGCAGCGCTATGCGCAGGCTCACCGTGCCGAGATCGTCGCGCGTTGCCGTGTCCTTGGCGTCCCGCTTGCAAGCCACGACGACACCACCGTCGATCATGTCCTCGAAGCCCTGGACGAAGGCATGGTTCTGGCCGAGTTTCCCACCACGCTGGCGGCCGCACAGGCGGCACGGGATCACGGCATTGCGACGATCATGGGTGCGCCGAACGTCGTGCGAGGCGGCTCGCACTCGGGCAATGTGTCCGCGCTGGAGTTGGCGAGGGCCGGCCTGCTCGATATCCTGTCATCGGACTATGTGCCGTCGAGTTTGCTGACCGCCACATTCGAACTCGTCGACAAGGCCGGCTGGACGTTGTCGCAGGCTGTTCGCACGGTATCGTCGGCCCCGGCCAGGGCGGCAGGTCTCGTGGACCGCGGAGTCATCGCGCCGGGACTCAGGGCCGACTTCGTCCGCGTGGCGCTGCAGGACCGGCTGCCCGTGCCACGCAGCACCTTCGTCGCAGGGCGACGCGTCGCGTGAGCGCGGCCAAGCCGCCCATCTTATCGGGGTCCCTGCCCTGCGCAGGGACCGAAAACTCAAGGTGGGCGGCAAGGTGATCGCAAACATCCGAGACAAGGCGAAATATACCGGCCGGCTCGAGTCGAGCGCTGTCACGGTGCTGTCACTTCGGTCCGTTCAAATGACGTTGCCGTCGCATATTTACTGTGCAAGCCGTATAAAAGATTGAAGCGCCTGGCGTGCGAAAACGGGTCAGATTGAATTTACGACACGTCATCTAGACGATTAGATGGGCAAATGCCGACTACCGCTCTTTGAAGCAGCAGGAGAAGCACGATGCGAACCACGCCCGCTTCGCCTGCCTCAGCCGCACGATGGACGACGTAACCGCTCCCGCATTCGATCGCCTGAGCAAGCCCGCACCGCCTTCCGAGGGCGAGCAGCAATGCATCAATCTGGCCAGCGTCAGGAATCGCGCCGCTGCACCGCTTCGGATTACAACACCGCTGCGCCATATTGCAGCACCACGCTTAGGTCTACAAAAATACGGAGTATGTCGATGCTGATCAGGAACGCTCGCGTCGTCACGCGAGACGAAGAATTTATCGGAACGGTGCGTATCGAAGACGGGCTCATCCGCGACTTGGAACGTGGCACCACCTCCGCGCGCGAAGCCGAAGACTGGGATGGCGACTATCTGTTGCCGGGCTTGATCGAACTGCACACGGACAATCTCGAGAAGCATCTTGCGCCACGCCCGGGCGTGCGATGGAATATCGATGCGGCGTTCGTGATGCACGATGCGCAGGTCGCCGCTGCTGGCATCACGACCGTCTTCGATTCACTCAGAATCGGTGCGCGTTCAGAAGTGGACATGCACGAGCGCGAACTGCAGACGCAGTGCACGCAAGCACTCGCGCGCTTGTCCGAGCGTCAGTTGCTGCGTGCAGAACATTTCCTGCACCTGCGCTGCGAAATCGCCGCACCCGACGTCGTCGACGTTTTCGAATCCTTGCAAACGCATCCCTTGCTGCGGCTCGCTTCGGTGATGGATCACACGCCGGGCCAGCGTCAATGGCATGACCGCGACGCATGGCGCCGATGGCAGGAACGGCACGGCAAACTGACCGACGAACGCTTCGCCGCCGTCGTTGCCGAACTCTCGGACGGACAGGAGCGCTATGCCGACCAGAACCGTCGCAAGATCGTCGCGCGTTGCACGGCACTGAATGTGCCCGTGGCCAGCCACGACGACACGCTCGTCGAACATGTCGAACAGGCCGCCGCCGAGGGCATCGCGCTGGCTGAATTCCCGACCACGCGAATCGCCGCCGAAGCCGCGCGCCAGCATGGGATCGCGACAATCATGGGCGCACCGAATATCGTGCGGGGCGGTTCGCACTCGGGCAACGTATCGGCGCTCGAACTCGCGAAGGCGGACCTGCTCGATATCCTGTCGTCGGACTATGTGCCGTCGAGTCTCCTGAGCGCGGCCTTCGAACTCGTCGACAAGGCAGGCTGGACACTACCGCGCGCCATGGCGACCGTCTCCGCACATCCGGCTCGCACCGTGGGGTTGCACGACCGTGGCGCTATCGCACCCGGCTTGCGGGCCGACTGCGTCCGCGTGAGGATGCACGATGCGCTACCCGTACCCCGCGCGACCTATCGAGCAGGCGAGCGGATCGTCTAAGCACGCTATGCGCTGCAATCGGACACACGACGAGCCGCGGCGCTTCATCGTGTGTCCGTCGGCTGGAAGGTGGCAAAAAATTCATCTAGACGTTTCCATGAATACACTGATGTGTCACATAGGATTCCTAGAATTTGACGGGTTGGACGGTTGGCCCGTGCTGCTACCTGAACAGACAGCAGCACGGACCGCGGGATTGATCGTTGCATCGCCTTTTACGCGGGTCATTTAACTCGAGGAAACTATGAAGGTATCCAAAGTTTTAGCTGCCGCGGCGTTTGCTGCGAGTCTCATCTCCGGTGCGGCACATGCCGCGAGCGACTGTCCGAATGACGGCGTGATTCGCTTTGGGGTCGAGCCCTACGAATCGGCGCAGCGCATGCTGCCGGTCTACGGGGACATCGCCAAGCTGATCGGCAGCAAGCTCGGCTGCACGGTGCAGATCTACGTCGCAACCGGCTATAACGCCGAGATCGAGGCGATGCGCAGTGGCAGGCTGGAATTTGCCGAATTCGGCCCGCTCGGCTATGTGCTCGCTCATCAGGTTGCGCACGCCGAGGCAGTCGCAACGTTCGCCGGCGCGCAAGGCAAGCCCGCCACGTACTACGCCTCCATCGTCACGTGGCCCGGCTCGGGCATCAAGACGCTGGCCGATGTCAACGGCCGTTCGTTCGCGTATGCAGACCCGGCGTCCACCTCCGGTCACCTGTTTCCCGCCTTCGGTCTGCGCAAAAACGGCATCGACCCGGACAAGGGCGTCAAGGCGATCTATGCGGGCAGCCACACGGCATCGTTCGAGGCGCTGCGCAACCACAAGGTCGACTCGGGTGAATTGAACAGTGAAGAAATTGCCAGCGCCAAGCTACATGGTGAGTACGATCCTTCGGCATACGTAACACTGTGGCAATCGGAGCCGATTCCGCTCGATCCGCTGGCGGTCCGCGGCGATCTGCCGGCGGATTTCAAGGCTCGTTTGGCAGGCGTGCTGAGTTCGCTCGATCTGCACGAATTGCCGGAAGCCGATCAGAAGTTCATGGCGTCCAACCAGAACCCGGAGCTCAAGACAGTTCCGCAATCTGACGCCGCTTACAACCAGATTCGCGACCTGGTCTCTACCCTCCACATCGACTTGTCAAAACTGTGAATACTTTGTCCAGCGCTTCGGGCAGCATGCCGCTCGACCAAGCCCGCCCGGTTGCAGCTCCGGGGTCCCCCCTACCCGGCATAACACGACGCGCTGCGCTCGCGCCCGGTGTCAAATTAGCCGTCCGCAATCTGACGATGCGCTACGGGAACGGTCACACCGCGCTGCGCAACCTTGACTTGTCGGTCCATGCCGGTGAGGTGGTCGTTGTACTAGGCAGCAACGGCAGCGGCAAATCGACCTTCATGAAGTGCGTGGTCGGTCTGAACCGGCCGACCGCCGGCTCGGTCGAGGTTGCAGGACGCGATTTGGTCGCACTCTCGGGCGAAGGCCTGCGGCAGGCACGTCTGCCGCTCGCGCTGATTTCCCAGAACGCCAATCTCGTCAAGCGGCGCAGCGTGCTCGCGAACGTCTGCTGCGGCACGCTGGGCCGGCACCGGACGCTGGCAACGGCGCTTGGGCGCGTCCCACGCAATGAAATCGAACCGGCGCAGGCCTGTCTGAACGAAGTGGGCTTGCTCCATCTGGCTGGCCAGCGCGCCGGCACCCTCTCGGGCGGACAGGCACAGCGGGTGGCGGTTGCCCGTGCGCTGGCGCAACGTCCGCACGTATTGCTCGCCGACGAGCCGCTCGCCAGTCTGGATCCTGAAGCCGCAGACGAGGTCATGCGCCTGTTGCGCCGCCTTGCGACCGAGGACGGTCTCGCGGTGGTCTGCGTGCTGCACCAGCCTCAACTGGCCATGCGCTATGCCGACAGGCTGGTCGGGCTACGCCGCGGCCAGCTGGAATTCGACCAGCCGGCTTCAGAAGTCTCCGCTGAGCAGATCGCGAGTCTTTATGTGGGCGAGGCATCATGAGTAAGGCTATCCCAATGCACGCGCCGGTCGGCTCGTCGCGCGCACGCAATTTCTGGTCGGTGTGCGCCGTAGTCGTCCTGCTCGCCCTGTTCGTGCAGGCATGGATAGTCGTCCAGGCGCGTCCGCAGGATCTGATCACCGGCGCCCATGGCATGGCCAACATTTTTTCGCGCGCCATGCCGCCGGCATTCGATGAGTTCGTCCCGAATCTACGGCCCATTCTCGAGACGATCGACCTCGCGATTTTCGGCACCGTGTTCGGGGTGCTTCTGGCCTTCCCGCTGGCGATCCTGGCCGCCGCAAACGTGACGCCGGCGATGCCCCTTTACTACATCGCGCGTGCGGTGATCGGCGTCACGCGAGCGGTGCCCGATCTGGTTTGGGCACTGGTGTTCGTTACCGCGGTCGGGCTGGGACCCTTTCCGGGGGCGCTTGCGCTCGCGGTTCATTCGGTCGGCATGCTTGGGCGGCTGTTTGCCGAAGTGATCGAAGACATGGACATGGGCCCTGTCGAAGCGTTGACGCTGACCGGAGCCGGCCGCATGCAGGTGTTGAGCCAGGCAGTCGTGCCGGGCGTCTTGCCTTCGCTGCTCGGCATCGGACTGTTCCGCTTTGACGAAAATCTGCGCTCCTCGCTGGTGCTCGGTTTCGTCGGTGCGGGCGGTATCGGGTTCCAGCTGCTGACCTCGATGAACTTGTTCCAGTATCAGACGGTGTCCTTCCTGCTGATCGCCACATTCGTCCTGGTTGCTTGCGCCGAACGCATTTCCGCTTACCTGCGCAGCCTGGTCATGTGAGCGCGGGGCGGACGGCCTGGCCGCCGTATGCCCTTACCTGACGTGTCAACTCCAGGGATGGCGCGCCGCTCAGGCCCGCGCCATCTCCCTCATCATCGAAATACGAGAAACCTTATGCTTATTGACCATGGCGCCGGCGGCGACCCGTGGGCGCAGGGCCGCGTCTTGTCGGAAAACCCCGAGATCGATCCAACCGCGGTGGTTCGCGCCAGCGACTTCGGCCGCTACACCTATCTCGGCCCGCGCAGCCATGTCGCCGAATCGGTGATCGGCGACTACGGCTATGCGATGGGTGACAATCAGATCGCCCACGCGGTCATTGGCAAGTTCGCGAATATCGCCACCGGCGTGCGCATCAACCCGCCCAACCACCCTTCATGGCGAGCGACGCACCACCACTTTACCTATCGCTCACGCTCGTACGGGCTCTCCCTCGCCGACGACGCCGACATCTTCAAGTGGCGTGCACAAGACCGGGTCGAGATCGGTCACGATGTGTGGATCGGCCACAATGCCATCATCATGCCCGGCGTGAGCATCGGTACCGGTGCAGCCATCGGCTCGGGAGCCGTCGTGACCAAAGACGTTCCGCCTTTCAGCATCGTCGTCGGGGTACCGGCGCGGGTGCTGCGCTTCCGAGTCGACGAGCACACATCGGAACGCCTGCAGCGCATCGCATGGTGGGACTGGAGTGCCGAGCAGATCGACGCCGCGTTGGTCGATTTTCGTGCGCTCACCGCGGTCGAGTTCGCCGAGAAATACGACAGGTAACACGGCGGAGCACACGAGAGTGCGCTTCTCACCGTGACGGACACAAAGCCTTGCATGGCTCGTCGATCCAGCGTGAGTGTCATGTTGAAACTCTACTCATCTAGACGTCTGGATCTTCACTGACCTGTCATGCGAGGTTTCTAGAATGGGTTGGCATCCTCTCAACTACGGAAATAGATCAGACATGGAATATCGGCAACTCGGTCGCAGCGGCATCAAGATTTCAACGCTGACCCTGGGCACAATGATGTTCGGCGGCCCTACCGACGAAGCAACCGCGACACGCATCGTCGACAAGGCCCTTGAACAAGGCGTCAACTCGATCGATACCGCCGACGTCTACGCTGGTGGTGAATCGGAGCGCGTGGTCGGGCGTTGCATTGCTGCGCAGCGCGATCGCTGGTTGTTGGCCACCAAATTGGTCAGCTCGCTCGACGACGGCGATGTCAATGCGCGCGGCGCGGGGCGCAAACACATCATGCGAGCCGTCGAAGCCAGCCTGAAGCGCCTGAATACCGACTATATCGACCTGCTCTACCTTCACGCCGAAGATCACGACACACCGGTCGACGAGACGGTGCGTGCGTTGAATGATCTGATCCAGGCCGGCAAAGTGCGCTACTACGGCCTGTCGAACCACCGCGCGTGGAAGATCGCCGAATTCAGCCATACCGCCCAGGCCCTGGGTCTCGCTGGCCCGGTGGCCAGTGAACCGCTCTACAACATTGCGAATCGTCAGGCCGAGGCGGAACAGCTAACTGCCGCGCATCGCTATGGGCTGGGCGTGATCTCGTACAGCCCGCTTGCGCGCGGCGTGCTGACGGGCAAATATGAGCCGGGCGCCACCCCTGCTGCCGACACACGTGCCGGCCGCGGTGACCGGCGTCTGCAGCAGGCCGAATGGCGGTCCGAGTCGCTTGAAATGGCTCGCCTCGTACGTGAGCATGCTGAGGCGCGCGGTTTGAGCGCGGGGCAATTCGCCATTGCCTGGGTATTGAATAGCCGCTACATCAGCTCGACTATCGCCGGTCCACGCACCGAGGCGCAATGGGACGACTATCTGCCGGCTTTGAGCTATCGCCTGAGCGCTGAAGACGAAGCTTTCGTCGACTCGCTCGTCACCACCGGCCACCCTTCGACGCCGGGGTTCAACGATCCCAAGCATCCCTTCTTCGGTCGCATCCCGCGTCACGGGTCGCAAGACGAATAAGGAATCCTACGGCTTACCGCGACTCGAGGGCCTCGAGTCGCACTTGCGCGATCTCTCCCGGATATTGGCAGTAGTAGGCGTCGAACAGCTGTGAGCATAACTGGGCAAGCGAAGCAAGGCCCACGGCCTGGCCTGCGTGCTCAACTTCGCCTGCGCTGAGAATGTCATCGAGGACAGGAGCGAGACGGCGCAGTTTCCCAAACGTGACAGTTTCCAGTTTCATGTTGCACCTCCAGAGGCCAGACCTTGGAACACGTCCTGAGTTGGCCAACACTCAGGCAATGCTTCGCTAGTGAATTCGAACCGGCGTTGACGAACTCCCGCACGCGTTCGAGTTAGACGATTGTGCGAACCTTGACCATTTCGCTGGCCATAATCATTGCGTCTCTGTTAAGGGGCACGATCCGTCCGCGGGTGCGGGGGCGGTAGACCGAGTCGCCCAGCTTGATCTGCTGTCCCGATAGCGCGCAACGCCCCGGCGCAACAGCGCAACATGGCGACCAGATCTGCTCTTCGTAGTTGCAAAGCGTCGGATCGACCCAGCGGACCGCAAAAAGAGAATTGGGCAGTTCCTCCAAGACCGTCACAGTAAACGTGCGCGCGTCGCTGCCGTCCGTCCCCCGCGGACGTAGCGGCACGCCAGCAGTGGTGGAGCGGCCAGGCAGGTCCTGAGAATTCCGCACCGGGTGTGGCGGGGAAGAGAACTGTCGGATGGCTGCGAGCGTCGTTGCCCAAGGGTCCGGACCCTTTGGCGACGAAGTGCCGTAAGCGGACTTTGACTGGACGGACCGGCCCGCCGGATGCGGCGACGAATGATGGCCGGAGGGCAGCGCGGGGACAACAGAGGTAGGGTAAGAGCCATTTTCTGACAGGATGTCCGAAGTCGTATTGGATTCAGCCTTCAACATCACATTCCTCTCACTAGCAAAGAGTGAAGCGGTAAGCGAACAAAGGGTAGAGTTCGACTACCCTTCCCTTGCGGCTACTGGATGCATACGGCGGAGAGATCGACGGTGCGGCGATAGATGTTTCTACCAAGCCACGGCACGAACGTGTACTCCACGTACGCGTTGCTTCCGATATGAATCCAGGTACGCAGAACAGATGGCACGATGACTCCTTGAAGACGCTATAAAAGAGAACCGGTCGGGCGGGCAGTCCAAAAGGCGATGCTGTCGTCGAGCCGAACCGCGAGCTTTGCGCTGTCATGACGGCGAGCGCTATCCTGATGAGAGAAGAGTAGGTTTTGCCGCGCTGTATATCTACTCTACCGTTGGATATACCAATGCCGCGTTAGGGTAACTGGCTTATACACGCGTATAACCGTATTGAAAGGGCCTTAACGAGCGGGGTCGAACTGCGCGAAATAAAATCCGCCGACCATTATCTGAAGATGAAGAACAAAATAGACGGAAAAGTCGAGAGTGGACCGTCTCGGAAATTTCGCGAGCACTTTTACTTGAGTCACGCGGCTTTGGCCTCCCGCCCGCCAGGAGCTTGTACTAACCAGGATTCACAAGGCGACCGGCGCGGACGTGGTCCGGCTTTTATATACATTCGTATCATGTCGCTGGGCACGGTTACAGGCTACTCTCCAGACTAAAAGGAGGCGAGCGGCACCGATCGCACGTTATCCTGTGAAAAGAGAGGTCGAGGGCCGCATTTTGCAAAATACGCCAGTTGTTACGATTGTCGACGATGATCGGGCCGTCCGTCTTGCGCTAGGCAGCCTCATCCGGTCGCTTGGCTGGCAGGTGCGCATGTATGAGTCGGCAGAAGAATTTCTTTCGTCCGGACAGGTCGCTGATACCACCTGTCTGATTTCCGACGTGCGCATGCCCGGGATGTCAGGTATCGAGATGCATGAGTGCCTGCGTGCTCAGGGCCATGCCCCGGCGACCATCTTTATCAGCGCATTTCCGTCCTCGTCACTCCAGGCAAAAGCGATGAATAATGGCGCACTCGTGTTGCTGCAGAAGCCCTACGAGCCCGCTGTCATGGCTCATTGGCTCTCGGTCGCTCTTGGAAATGCGTAGTGAACACTCACGCGCCGTGACAGGGCGCGTGCACGTGGCGCTCACTAATGATGACCGCCGTGGCGCGGAGTGGGCGCGATACCGAGGGATTCGGCCTTGCGAACAAGGTCGGGCATGGAGCGTGCCTCCATCTTGCGCATGACCTGTCCCCGGTGAACCTTGACCGTGATTTCGCTCAAGTTCATCTCATCGGCAATCTGCTTGTTCAGCAAGCCCGACAGCACAAAGGCCATGACCTCTTTTTCCCGAGGTGACAGGGAGTCATATGCCGCACGCAGACCGGCCAAGGCGGCTTCTGCCGCGATTCGCTCACGGTCTCGCGCCAGTGCCTGAGCCACTGCGTCGAGCATGTCCTGGTCCTTGAAGGGCTTGGCAAAGAAGTCCTGTGCTCCGGCCTTCATCGCCTTCACACCCATCTCGATGTCTCCATGACCCGTCATGAATACGACGGGAATACGCATCCCGCTACTCAAGATTTCCTGATGAAAAGCCATGCCGCTTTTCCCACGGAGTCGCACGTCGAGGATCAGGCAGCTCGGCCCGGCATAGTGAGGAAATCGGAGAAACTCATCAGGAGACTCGAACACTTCGACGCGCAAGCCCACGGAGCGCATCAGTGTGCCGAGGGCAAGTCGAATTGCCTGGTCGTCATCGACGACGTAAATGATGGAATCGTCGGTTGTGGCGGTTTCAGCCGTCACTCGGTGGGTCGGTCCAGTAGCCATCTGGGCACCTCGCGAAGCGCGGAACGTGATCGCATAGCGCTGGTATGCGAATATTCTACGCCCCCAGGAAGCACAGGAACCGTAATTCGCTGCCCGCTTGGTAATCCACTAGATTGAAACGGTACGTTTGCCAAGGCATCTGGCGCTGATGTTCATGCGTGGTGGGCTGATGACTGGGTTCCGGCCGGTTGTTCACCGGGGCACGGACTGTGACGAAGACGCACGTGACGCTGGAGTGGCCTCGAGAGGCGCTCGAGCGGCGCCAGGTTGATTGCCGAGTGATTGAACCCGGCTTGACGGATTTTAATAGTTAGTTAAATCAACGATACGAAGATGCGATGTCCGATACTCTGCGGGCGTCCAATCGCTCAGGCGAAACTCTTGTTGCCCGGCGCTGCTTCCGGCTGGCGGAACAGCTTGACGTGCTCTGGATTCGCCGATAGCTGCAGACGCCCGTCCGGCAGACGCGCAATGACGACCTCGCCGATGCCCAGGCTCATCACCACGACTTCGTCGCGCAAGGCGAGCAGCGCATCGAGCCGGCGTCGGCCACTGACGATTTCGAGGCCGGTCTTCGTTTCGCGGACAATGATCTCAACGGACATGGCAATCTCCTATGGCATTCCCTATCAAAGGGCCTGCGCCCTTCATCGCTGATCCAGACGCGTTTGATTCCATTCTGATCAATCGCTGCTGACTCGTGCTCTCACCGTGGGTAAACGCGGCGAGCGCTTTCTGCATGTAAGAAGAATAACTTTTGCCATGGGGTGAATCTACTCTATGGTTGGATATACCAATACCGCGTTAGCATCAACCGGTTATACGGGTGTATAACCGCGATAAGCCGCGTGCCACCTTCTCGCATTTTCTCTTTCAACTGGGTTACGAAAACCCGTTCCGATCCGCACCGCGCTACATACTGTTATTTGGTATTACCGTATGTTAGAGCGCGCTACCGCCCTGATTCGTCCCCATGCGGTGTTGTCCGCGCTTCGCGCCGCGGCCATCCTTTTCGCCCTCAGGCGACCTCCGGCCCGGAGGCCTTGCCGGTGCGGCCATTGTCGTCTTCACGCACCTTCGCGTGCGCGGCTTCCACTCGCGCGTCCTCGTCCAGTAACGCGGTTGAAAAGAAGCAGCCCATGACTGCAGACAAAACAATGAAAATCGAGGCTGCATCTACCAGCAACCCGAGATGCTTGAAAAGAAAAATGCCGCTTGAAAGAATCAGCAAATTCAGGAGGATGCCCAAAACGGCGGAAGCCTTGGGCACGTGCCTCATGAACACTGCAAGTCGCGAATCGGTGCGTGGCACATACCAGATGATCAACAGCCCGAACGCCATGATGAAGGCGCACTCTGCCCATTTCAGCCAGGTGGGGCGACGCAGGAAACGTCCCTCGAAAATCGTCTCGATGACCTGGGCCTGGATTTCGATACCCGGCACCAGTTCCCCCAGCGCGGTCGTGCGCATGTCAGTCAGGCCCGAGCCGGTCAGGCCGACCAGCACCAACTTGTTCCGGATGCGGCCCGGATCGACTTTCCCCTGCAGGATGTCCCGCGCGGACACATAGCGGTCCTGCGTCGACTGAATGGACGCGAAATGCAACCAGATGTCACCGTCGGGTTGAGTGGGCACCTGCACATCCGCGACACCCACTGCCTGCACACCGGATGGGTCGGCAAAAACGTCGACCGCCGATGAACCCGTGGCAACACGGAGCATTTCTATTGGCAGGCTGGGGACCAGTTTCCCGCCCAAACCCATGAGGAGCGGAATATGCCGCACCACGCCTTGTTCCAGCGCCACGTTCAGCATCGCCTGCCCGTGCGCCGCCGCCTGCAATTGCGGCAGGCTGGCCAGCACATAGTTGAACCGTTGCACGCTGCGCAGGGGGTCGGCGCCATGCACGAGGATCGGCGCGCTTCGCAGATCGGTGCTCGTGGTGAAGGCAGCATGATCGAAGGCCGCGGCACCCAGTATGGTCGGTGCGGCCCGCAACGATTTGGCGAGAATGGCCTCGTGACTGGGAAGGGCTCGCAGGCCGGCGGCCAGGGCTGCCGCCCCTGTCGGCAGATTGTCGGCCACTTTGTCGGGAGACGTTTGATCCGGCTCCGGCATGTAGATGTCCAGACCGATAGCCAGCGGTTTCTGTGCCGCAATGGCATCGATCAGGCCCGCGAGCCGATTGCGCGGCCACGGCCATTGACCGATGGCCGCCAGCGTCTTCTCATCAATCTCGACAATGGTCACGGGCTGTGCTGTCGGAGTCCGTGGAAAGAGACGTTGATAGTGGTCAAACAAGAGTTGCCGGGCCGTTCCGAAGGAGTTCGGCAACACCTCATCAAGCGTGTCCACGAAAGCCGGACGTGCGATGTCGTTCGGCCACTCGCTGCATAGGTTGAGCAGGCTCAGGCAGAACAAGACCACGAGTGCCACTGGACGCCCCTTGTGCGCGCGCAGGAGCTTTCTGGCAATGGCAAGCAATCGTACGCAGAAGCGTTTCATGAAGGCAAAAGCCATTCAATGTCGAAGTTTGGCGCGGTCGCGGACTGCCCGCGTCATTGAATGGTGATGACCACGCGCCGGTTCATGGGATTGGCGACGCCATCCGGTGTGGAGACAAGTGGCTCACGCTTGCCGCGGCCAGCGATCTCTATTTGTTGTGCGGGAATCCCTTCCTTGGTCAAGAACGCCGCGACAGTCTGCGCCCGCCGCATCGACAGCTTGTCATTGAGTTCTTGAGAGCCGGCCCGATCGGTGTGACCCACTACCACGAGGTGCGGTGCAGGCCAGGTAGCCAGGACGGCTTTTAGCTTGTCAACCGTGGCCGATGACTGGGGGGCCAATTCGGTGGCGGAGTCAAACAGAAAGTTGATGGTAAATGTCATGGGGCGCGGAGGCCGTGCCGCCAATAGCTGACCATAGCGTGCCTGCACACTGGCTTGGCTATCCATCGTTTTTTCCATGGCGCCGCCCTTGGCAACGTCTAACCCGGCGTAAGGCTGGTTTATCAGTTGCTCCTGGGTGCCGCTGTGGACAATCACCGCACCGACTGTTCCTTCCGGATCTGGCAATAGAATAATTTTGTCCGGGGCCGTGCTACACCCCGACAAGAAACCCAGCATGGCGAATGCCGCGGCCAATACCGGCCGATGTCTTCGGATCACAGACTTCAACGTGCACTCTCCCCGTTACCACCGACTTCAATGATGAATTCAGTGCCGCGCACGCCCAGCGTGGTGGTCGGCGTGTTGTAACGCACGGCATCCGGATTGGCTTTCGCCAGCTTTCCGTCAATCACCGCCAAGGAACCGCGTTTGATGGTGGCATCGAGCGCCCCATCATAGGTTGTCGTATTGAACGCGAATTTGTTGAGCTCGAGGACGGAATTGGCACCCTCGGAAAGCAGGGTATTGTCACGCAGCGTGATGCCAATGGAGGATTCCGGGCCGGTCACAATGCGATCGCTGCTATAGACTTCAGTGCCGATGGCCACGCTCGAAGTGCCTCCAGCTCGCTCGATGTGCACCGCCCCCTTCAGCGTCTTGACGACGCCGGCAGAATCGGCGGCGGCACATGCATTGCCGACAGCCATGCACGAGCAGACGAGAATCAAAGCATATTGGGTGGCGTGGATACGCATGGTGACGAGCTCATTGTTATTTTCCGCGGCAGCGCGGGGTCCCGGGTGTCGACGCTGTGGTGCGCCATCGTTACGCGAACGCACTCGGACACAGGACCTTGTTGGACGACGTGCCGAAACGCTGCTTGGGGGGACTTTTCTGCGGTGTAGAGAATATTGCCGCGACCCTAATGAGTCAAGCAATGCCGCGCAAATCGGTACCCCATCATTAAGCTAAAACATCTCGCACCGGGTTTTGACTTCATCCAGCTACGAAAGGAGCAGCACTTGGCTACGCAAGGCGCCTCGAGCTGGACGTGCGATCGGTGTTTAGTCATTCGCGACGCAACACCGATCGCGACTGTCGCTCTACCAGCCGCACACCGAGTTCCCTTTCGAGCAGCTCCCCGACCCACCTAAGCAATGAGACGTTTGAGACTCATCCCCTCGTTTTGCGCGTCAGTCATCCATTTTTGTAAAGGATGCGTTTCCTTCTGACCCTCTTCCAGATTTCGAGTGCGTCCGCCAAAGTTTGGCCGGTCTCCATAGTGATGTCTGTCTGAAGGAACGTACTCTTGACTACCGCCGAACGAGCGCCAGATGTGGTTGACACGTCCAAGCGCAATACCGAGCATGGAACCGACCGAAAGGTGGGGGCTGGAAAGATTCTCACGCGCGTCATAGCCGCATTGGCTGCAGCTTC
>NZ_CADIKM010000016.1 GCF_902859895.1 Pararobbsia alpina | reverse complement strand
AACGCGCCCCGGAGAAAAAATGCGGAATCTGTTCCGGCTCGATGAATACTTTGCGCGATCGATGTGCCATCGCGGCGGCGGGCCGACGAACGCGTCGCCAGTGTCGCGGAGAGGGTTGCTGTAGCGCGCACCGACTGCGTGCTGGCAAGACGGCGGCTTAGAGAATTGGCGCGCGGACGTCCTGTCGGTCAGGCAAATGAGCCCATGCGCAGACCTGGTATGGACCTTGGACCTGCGCATGCCTCTCCTCAATCGCTCGCGCGAGATCGAGTATCGCCGCCTCAAACTCAATTACTCTACCGTCCGCGAGGCGCGTTCGCTCAGCGCCATCAGACAAGCTTTGCAGCGTCCTGATCATCCATTCCTGAAACGGTATGTTCGCGCCACCTATGGTGACCTCGCAAAACATGTCCGGGACGGGAAAGCCCGCGGAAACGAAGGCGTGAACCATGTTTCGAGTCACAGCGGCTTCGGGACACGCCTTCTGGAATCGAATCAACAGTTCATGGAACGCGGCGTCCCATAACTCGATCGTCGGCGACGATGGGATGAAACCGGTCAGATCGATCTCGTGAAAGGCCATGCTGCCACCCGGACGCACAAACAGCGCGGCCTTCTTCAGGAATTCCACCGCATCGGGCTGATGGACCAGGACGTAGCGACCCACGACCATGTCAAACCGTTCGTCGTCCGCAAAGTCGTTAAGCGCGCTAACCTTGAAGTGGACGTTCGATACGCCCTCGCTTCGGGCGGAGTCGACTGCAGCTTCGATCGCACTTTCGCTCCGGTCAATCGCGATGACTTGTCCTCGCGGACCCGTCAGTTCTGAAGCTAGCAGACTGACAGCTCCGGTACCACATCCGATGTCGAGCACGCGCATCCCCTGGCAGAGACCCGCCGCGATCAACATGCGATGAGTGTAGGGGCGCAACAATGCAGCCTGAAATTTCAGGCGTTCAATCTCCTTTGCGGAATGTCCAAGCACATAGTCGTTGGTTGACATATCTCATCCTTAAGCGAATCGACGGATAGGCGTCAAGGCCATGGCAGCGCCGGAGCGCGACCGGTCATGACCATCCCTCTTTAATCCCGCCACGTCAGGCACGTGGCGTCGGATCACAGCACCGTTTCCTCGTCGGCGATGTCATGCATAACTTCGCGCAACGGTTGCAGAAATAGCTCGTCATACGCGGCATTCTCGGGTCTCATCGCGCGACAGCTTGTCGATGATCGCACGCATCTCGTCGTGCTCGGGGCCGCTCTAGGCGAGCGTCTCGTTGTCTGTCTGAGCGACAGACAACGCGGGACAAAAAAGTTCCTCTTCCAGTTGCGCGTGGATCTACGGTGCGTCACACGTGGAAGTGACGATGGCGCGCTTTCGAGCCTTACTTTCCGCCCCCACCGCCACCGGCCCCACCCGCGCCGCCACCGGTCCCCCCGGTGCCGCCGCCGGAGTTAGCACCGCCTTTGCCGCTACCCCCAGCGTTCCCGATATTGCCGGTGTTCGGATCATTGGGATTGGCCGTTTTATTGCCCATCGCCGGCGACAACTTCTTCTGTTGCGTCGCTCCGGTGTCTCCACTATCCGAAGACATGGTGCCTGATGCGTTGGCCGCGCCCGGGTTGTTGTGCGTACCGCCCGTGGTCTGCGCGGATGCCGCTAGCGGAGCGATGGCAAGCACGCCAGCCAATAGTCCTGAGCCGAGTGCGTAGGTAATTTTGCTGTTCGTCTTCATGGTTCTCTCCAAGTTTAACCGCATGAAGAAAAGAGCAACTATTGTTCCCATGCCCACTCCATGCATTTGCTTGATTGCTCTGGAAGGCGGACAGAATGACCGAAACGCCGGTGGGCATGTTGATTGCGCCGTGGACTCCAAATCCGATTTGAAGCAGCCGTCTCTGGCGTTCTCCTTGGCTGCATCTATCTGCCGAATGGCAACCCGCAGCCTGGTCCGAAATTCGACTACAAACTCGCGTGGTTCAAACGGCTGATCGAGCATGCGAAGACCTTGGGCAGTAGCGGCCAACATGGATCGAGCTTTCGAATGGCCCCAAGATACAGACGAGGAGGTCAGCGCTTAGACTGCTGTTGATGGTCACGTAGAACTGACCCAGTAAGAACTCACGCAGAACTACAAGACGTTGATCGCCAAACTCGCGGCTGAACGTCCGGACGTGATATCTCAGGCATTCGACTTTACGACCGCGCAGGATGGCACGCTACAAAGGCACATCCACGTGGTCACGAAACTGTTTAGGCGCGAACGTTCGGTAATTTCCAGGCATCTGAAAAGCGTCTTCGGAGCCAGCAGCCTTTCGCGCTAGAGGCCGCACCCGATCATGAGACCTAGTAATACTCCGGCACAATCATCGATTCCGGCACCGGATGGCGCAGGTAATCGTCGTGATGCTCACGATCCGGTAGCAAGATAGGCGAACGCTCGACCTCGTGATAGGGCACCAGATCAAGCAGATGGCGGATGCAGTTCAACCGCGCGCGCTTCTTGTCCACTGCCTGGATTACCCACCACGGTGCTTCCGGGATATGCGAGCGCTGCAGCATCACTTCCTTCGCCTGCGTATACCGCTCCCACCGGCGGCGACTCTCAAGGTCCATCGGGCTCAGCTTCCACTGCTTGAGCGGATCCTGGATGCGCGCCTGGAAGCGAACCTCCTGTTCGTCATCCGTGATGGAGAACCAGTATTTGACGATCTGGATACCGCTGCGTACGAGCATCTTTTCAAACTCGGGAACCGAGCGGAAGAATTCCTCATATTCAGCGTCGGTACAAAAATCCATCACGCGTTCGACGCCCGCACGGTTGTACCAGCTACGGTCAAACAGCACGATTTCACCGCCTGCGGGAAGGTGGGCGGCATAGCGCTGGAAGTACCACTGGGTCCGTTCGCGATTATTCGGTGCGGGCAGGGCAGCGACGCGGCACACACGCGGGTTCAGGCGCTGGGTGATGCGCTTGATCGCGCCACCCTTGCCGGCAGCGTCGCGACCCTCGAAGATCACGACGAGCCGATGACCCGTATGCACCACCCAGTCCTGCAATTTGACCAGTTCGCCCTGAAGGCGAAACAGCTCCCTGAAATAGAGCTTGCGGCTTTCGCGCGCCTCGGCATCGAGCGTCATGTTGCCGTCGAGAACCCGGTCGTCGATCTCCATCTCGAGTTCTTCGTCGTAGCTGTCGATCAGGTCTTCCTGAAGACGGCGCTGCCGCGCTGCCTGCGCGTCGTCATCGTTTTGAAGGTCTAGTTCGCTCATCACGCTGCTCCTTTCGAACGGGGTCGTCGGGCGTGGCCGGGAACTGCACACAAGGCACCGAGCATCCGATTCTCAGTGTGCCAAATGTCAAGCGTATTACGAAATACTTTCAGGGCGGATCGCCGCGCCACGCTCGCCTGTGGCGGCACTGCCTCCAGCCGACCCGGCAGGAGGCAGCGAATCCGCAAACGAGCCGATTACTTGAAGCCGGCGACCGCGTGCGGCACATACAGTTCCTCGAGCTTCGCGACCTCATCCGCGGTCAGCTTGAGCGACACGGCTGCGACCGCATCATCGAGATGATGCGTCTTGGTTGCCCCAATGATCGGCGCGGTGATCGCCGATTTCTGCAGCACCCAGGCGAGCGCAACTTGCGCACGTGGAACGCCGCGTGCCTTCGCGACTTCCGCGACCCGTTCGACGACCTGCCGATCGGCATCCGCACTCTTCACATAGAGCCCACGGCCGAAATCGTCAGTTTCCGAACGCGCACTCGTTGCATCCCAGTCTCGCGTCAGGCGTCCGCGCGCAAGCGGGCTCCATGGAATGACGCCGATACCTTCTTCCTGGCATAGCGGCAGCATCTCGCGTTCTTCCTCACGATACAGCAGGTTCACGTAGTTCTGCATCGTGACGAAGCGCGTCCAGTTATGGCGTTCGGCGACGTGCAGGGCCTTCGAGAGTTGCCATGCATACATCGACGAAGCGCCGATATAGCGGGCCTTGCCGGCCTTCACCACGTCATGCAGTGCTTCCATCGTTTCCTCGATGGGCGTCTCATAGTCCCAGCGGTGGATCTGGTAAAGGTCGACGTACTCGGTGCCGAGACGGCGCAGGCTCGCATCGATCTCGGACATGATCGCCTTGCGCGAAAGTCCCGCACCATTGGGGCCCTTATGCATTCGGCCATGGACCTTGGTGGCGATCACGATTTCGTCACGCTTGGCGAAGTCGCGCAGGGCGCGGCCGACGATCTCTTCGCTCGTGCCGTCGGAGTACACGTTGGCGGTGTCGAAGAAGTTGATGCCGAGTTCGAGTGCTTTCTGGATGAAAGGCCGTGCTTCGTCGTTGTCGAGCACCCACGGGTGCGGACCGCGTCCGGGCACGCCGTAGCTCATGCAGCCGAGGCAGATCCGCGATACGTCCATGCCGGTACGGCCTAACTTGGTGAATTGCATCCTGCAGCTCCTGTTCTAGTTGGAAAAGGGCGTGGGGCCGGGCATCGAGCGTGTGGTCGCACTGGGCCCGGAACGACGTCCATTGGGGATTGCGCAGCAAGTCGCAAATTATCGCAGCCCGGCGACTCGCTTCAATGAGTCCCGGCGAAAGACACTCTAAAGAAATGCTGATCAGTCATACAGCACCGTGGATCAGGGGCCACGACCCGGATTCAACGCCATCGGCCAACGACCATCAGTCGTCCCTTTGCGTCGACACTAACGCAGCCTCCCGTCCCTGACGCGCTCCATGACGAAATCGATGAAATGCCGCACGCGGGTCGGCAACTGCTTGCGTTGAGGGTAGTACATATAGATTCCCAGCCGGCTCGTCGCAAAGGCCGGCAAAATTCGCACAAGCCCGCCCGCGGCGAGATCCTCGGCGATCATATAGTCGGGCAACTGCCCGATGCCGAGGCCCGCGCGCACGGCCCGCACTTCTGCCTCGACCTGGTTGAGGCTCACCACGGCGGGCACATCCTGATAAATGAATTCACCGTCGATCTGCAATTCCCAGGGAACGACCCGCCCGGTATTCGGATGGCGAAACCCCGTGCAGCGGTGGGTCAGCAACTCCGCAAGGCTCGTCGGCGTGCCGTGTTCCCTCAAATAGTCCGGCGAAGCGCAGATCGACAGACCGATCGGACCCAGCGAGCGTGCGATCAGGTTAGCGCCGGGTTCGTTGCCCGATCGGAAACCGACGTCGATCTTCGCGGTAACCAGATCGGTGAATTGGTCCTCGAACAACAGATCGAAATGAATATCCGGATAAAGCTTCTGAAACTGCCGGATCAGCGGAATTAGCTGACGATTGCCAAACGAGTGTGAGGCGGCGATCCGTATCAGTCCCGCCACTTCCTGCTTGCTGTACTGGGTCTGGTCCATCGCCTCGTCGAGCAGGCGCAGCCCTGCATCCGCGAGTTCGTAAAGTCGGCTGCCCTCGTCGGTGAGGCTCACCTTTCGTGTGCTGCGGTTCAACAGCCGTACCCCGAGATGATGCTCGAGCTGGGCAATGGCGCGGCTCACGGCCGGCGGCGTCAGCCCGACGGCCAACGCGGCCTGCGTAAAACTGCTGGTACGTGCAACGCTGAGGAATATTGATAAAACGCGAGTCTGATCCATGAAAATGCCAGTGTTACCGTTTTACAAACACATGTCGGTAGCCATGATAAATCGGAAGCGCCAACCACGGTTTTCAGCCTGGTCCGGACCCCACTCCGGCACGAGAAATCCGCTTGGCGGCGCGGCGCAGTAAAATGGCGCTCATTCCCCGGAGAACTCGATGTTTATTTGCAGAAACCAGCCCTGCGGCGCGCAGTGGCATCCGTCCGAAGTCGAGGTCCGCAACGAGGGGCAGGGCTATTTGTTCCGCTGCCCGCTATGCGGCTCGCGAAACTATGTCGAACGCGTCACGGCGGAGGACGGCACGGTCGCTTACCAGCAGCCGCGCGCCTGAGCAATGACCGATACGAACTCCAACATTCCGCTCAATAACAGGGCGGGCGCGCCGCGCGCGACCGAAACCAGCGGCAAGCCGGCCGCCGGAGCGCAATTCAGCACCCTGCCGCTCTCACCCGCGGTGCTCGCCAACCTTGAACAGCTCGGTTATCTGAGCATGACGCCGATCCAGGCGGCCACGCTGCCGTTCGCGCTCGCCGGCCAGGATTTGCTCGCGCAGGCCAAGACCGGCAGTGGCAAGACGGCCGCGTTTGCGCTTGCCCTGCTCAACCGCCTGAATCCGCGGAATTTCGCGGTGCAAGGGATGGTACTTTGCCCGACCCGCGAACTGGCCGACCAGGTCACGCAGGAAATCCGCCGTCTTGCACGCGCGGAAGAGAACATCAAGGTGCTCTCGCTGTGTGGCGGCACGCCGATGCGTCCGCAGATCAACAGTCTCGAACATGGCGCGCACGTCGTGGTCGGCACGCCGGGCCGGCTGATGGATCACCTCGAACGCGGCACGCTCGAGCTCGCCGCGCTCAACACGCTGGTGCTCGACGAGGCGGACCGCATGCTCGACATGGGTTTCTTCGACGATATCGCCACCGTCGCCCGGCAATGCCCGAGAGAGCGCCTGACACTCCTGTTCTCGGCGACCTACCCGGAAGGCATCGGCAAGCTGAGCCAGCAGTTCCTGCGCAACCCGCGCGAGGTCAAGCTCGCCGAGACGCATGCCGATACGAAGATCCACCAGCGCTTCTATGAAGTCCGTGACGACGAGCGGCTGCATGCGGTCGGCCTGCTGCTCAATCACTACCGCCCGGTTAGCACGCTCGCATTCTGCAACACAAAGCAGCAGTGCCGCGACCTTGTCGACGTACTGCGAGCGCAAGGCTTCGAGGCGCTTGCCCTGCATGGCGAACTCGAACAACGCGAACGCGACCAGGTGCTGATCCAGTTCGCGAACCGGAGTTGCTCGGTTCTCGTCGCAACAGACGTGGCGGCACGCGGGCTCGACATCGCACAGCTCGAAGCGGTGATCAATGTCGACGTGACGCCAGACCCCGAAGTGCACGTCCACCGGATCGGCCGCACGGGCCGGGCGGACGAGGAGGGCTGGGCCCTGAGCCTGGCGAGCATGAACGAGATGGGGCGCGTGGGCAATATCGAGCACGAGCAAGGACGCGAAGTCACCTGGCAACCGCTTGCCGAACTGACGTCGGCGAGCAGGGAGCCGTTGACGCCGCCGATGGTCACGCTGCAGATCCTCGGCGGTCGCAAGGAGAAGATCCGGCCTGGCGACGTGCTGGGTGCGATGACGGGCGAAGCGGGACTCGATGGCGCGCGGATCGGCAAGATCAATGTGACCGAGATGTCGACCTACGTCGCGGTTGAACGCGGCATCGCGCGCGAAGCGTTGAGCAAGCTCTCGTCGGGCAAGGTCAAGGGCAAGCGGGTGAAGGTCAGGCTGCTGCAGGACGAGTGATGTCGCTGCAGCACGACTCGGGCGAGATCAGAACGTCGGTGGTCGCGGGTGTAGTCCGGACATCGAGAGCGACGGTGCCACCGGTTTCGCCGGCGGCTGATGCCGCTTCCTTGCGTGGTCGGAAATCCTCGAGGGCCGGCCATACGCGGTTGCGTCCGAAGGCCTTGGCGCGATAGAGCGCTTCATCGGCTTTACGTACGAGGGACTCACGCGTTTCGTAGTACGGCGAGATCGAGGCCACGCCGATGCTCACGGTTACGCGTCGTTCGGGCTCGCCGGGCTCCTGGAGCAGCAGTATGCTGATCTGTGAACGCAGGCGCTCGGCCAGTATGACGGCACCTTCGAGTGTGGTGTTCGGCAGGATCACCGCAAACTCTTCGCCGCCGTAACGCGCGGGGGTATCGGGCGGACGCTTGCACGCACGGCCGATCGCCTTGGCGACGACCTTCAGGCATTGGTCGCCCGCCTGATGACCGTGGAGATCGTTGTATTGCTTGAAATGATCGACGTCGAGCATCAGCAGTGAGATCTCGAGCGCGTTCTCGCGGCGCGCACGGCGGTATTCGCGATCGAGCGACTCGTCGAAGAATCGCCGGTTGTAGAGTTCGGTCAGACCATCACGATGCGCAAGTTCGCTCAGGCGCGCATTGCTTTCTTCAAGCGCTTGCTCGACGGCCTTGCGCTCGGAGATGTCGCGGGTCGAACCGATGAACTCGATCAGGCCGCTCACCTCTCCCAGGGTGCCGGACTGTACGGCCCGCAGGCTCATCTCGACCCAGACTTCCTCGCCATCCTGCCTGAGCGCCCGATAGTTGAAGGTCTCGCGTTCGAGGCCCAGACGCACGCGTTCGAACGCGGCGCGCACCCGGGCGAGATCGCCGGGCGCGACGAGCGCCCACTTCGGCATCTCGAGCAGCGCGGAGGCTTGATAGCCGAACAGTTCCCGCACGGAAGGCGACACATAGGTGAGCCGCATCGATGAATCCATGCGCATGATCACGTCGGACGAATGTTCGGCGAGCGTGCGAAAGCGTTGTTCGCTGGCCTTGAGCTTGTCGGCGAGCCGCTGTCGCTGCAGTTGCAGGGACGACAGCGGAAATGTGAAGGCGAGCGCGGCAGCGAAGAACACCTGGAGCTGCTGGATCCGTTGTGTCACCTCGTCCATGCCCATGAATTGTCCCGAGCCATGCACGGTGAAGATGATCGCGATGACCATGCTCGCGGCGAGCCCGATCACGGCACCCGAGAATCGGGCGTTGAAAATCGCCACGCCGAGCGCAAGATAGATCATATAAAGCAGGGGTGCATGCTGCTGGGCAAACACGGCGACGGTCGTCACCATCAGGAAGGCCACGGACAGCACCGGCTTGAGCAGCCGGCGCGAGCGTAGCGTGCCGAGGTCGCTGGCGCCGCGCAGCACCATCGTGAGCGGGGCGAACATCGCGATGCCGAGCGCGTCGGCTGGAAACCAGCGCAGGAAAGTCGTGAGCGGCGCTGTTCCCGTATTGAAGTACAGCACGCACGCGGCGACCAGCGAGGCGGTGGCCGGTGCGACGACGATCGCGCAGAGTGCGAAGCGCAAGATCCAGAGGGGTTCGCCGAACTGGCGTTTGCTTACATCGGCCGAGCGGCAGCTGAGCACGGCCACCACGGTTTCGAGCGTATTGCACAGGGCGAGCAGCCAGGCGGAGAGCGCCGAGTCGCCGACAGCCACGCTGGCGAGCAGATTGCCGAGCAGGGACAGGCCGATCACGTGTGCCCATCTTCGCGGCTGGATGGTCAGCAGCATGCCGAGCACGACGCCGTTGGCCGGCCAGATCACCGCGAAGCGCTCGTGCGGCGGGGTCAGCCGCATGCCGACAAAACAAAGGAGAGCGATGGCGCCGGTAAACAGAAGGGCGCGTGCCAAGGCGTGCCAGTGCGGTTCGAGATCTGACTTGATCCGGTCGATGCGCAGGGTGTTCATGTGTGTCCTTGCCCGGCCGCCGACGTGGTGAGGACGGGATGCCGGTTATTCGTTTTTTTGGACTTTCGGACCTTGGCTGCGGGCGGACGGTCGTGCTCCCCCGTCGTCGTCCGCGCTTTCGCTTCAAGCAAAAGTGACTGCATCTTGAAGGGTCAGATTACATTTTAAAAGGTGGAACAGATGCCGACTTCGGGCTCAAATCGATCTTGATGAGGGCGCTCTGCATTGTTTAGCCACTAAACGCAGACTTTGGGAAAGGAGGCCGGAATTCTTTTGGTCGATGATGCGAAGGTTGTCGCGCGAACGCCTCTCGGAAGTGTCCATTGCGCACATGACACCACCGCAATGCGACAATGTTATTTAGGCATTCACTAAAAAGAAAAGCGTCGGCGAAGGCACACTGCTTCACACCGTTTGGGCACTCGAGGTCATGGTCAAGGAATACGTCCGTAAGCAGATTGAAGGGCAGGTGCTCGGCATTTCGATGCCCGCCCGCGCTCCGCTCAAGCTCGATTTCCTGAACCCGCCGGGCGATCCGGGATTGTTCGGACCGGGGTCCGCATGCTGGGAGGTGCATGGCGACTTCAGCGCGATGTTGATCGGCGGGATGAGTGCCCTGCTGCTACAGATGCTCGATCCACTGGCGCTCGCGGGTGTGCTCGGCCACTCGAATTTCCGGGAAGACATGCTGGGGCGCCTGCGCAGGACGGCGCAGTTCATCGCGGGCACGACTTACGGCAGCACAGTCGATGCCGAACGCCTGATCGCGCGCGTGCGGCAGATTCATCTTTCTGTAACGGGGGTGAGCACAGATGGGCGGCCGTACTCGGCAAGCGATCCGGACTTGCTGACGTGGGTGCACGTCGCTGAGGTCCACAGCTTCCTGCAGGCACACCTGCGCTACAAGAATCCGCATTTCCCGAGGGCCCGGCAGGATCAGTACTTCGATGAATATGCGCTGATCGCCGAACGCCTCGGCGCGCGTCATGTGCCGCGTTCGCAGCGGGCGATCGAACGCTATCTGGAAGAACGGCGCGCGGCGCTACATTGTGACGCGCGCACGCTCGAGGTCTACGACATCGTGATGGACGCCCCGGCGCCTGGGGCTTCGTCGCGTGTGGTCACCTGGATGGTCAAGCGAGCCGCGGTCGACTTGTTGCCGGTATGGGCACTTGAGCTGTTCGGTCGGAAGCCGTTGAACAGGGCGGCACGTGCCGGCCTGCACACGGCGACGCGGCTCTCCGTGCTGCCGATCCGGTGGGCTGTGCGCAACGGTGCGCCCGCACTCGCACGGCGCCGCGTGCAGGGGCAGGTCGAGGCGCGAACCGGAGCCTGAGGCGCGCGCTGAACGCGAAGCCGTCCTTCAGATCACCATTTCCGACGCATCGATGACGACCGGCACGGCCAGCTTCGAGCGGATCGAACCGGCAGGCGCCGTGGTCGGCAGGCAGTGCAGGGCAGTTTCGTCCTGACCTTGCAGCAGGGGGCAGCGTTCGAACATCTCCGCGACCCATTCGACGAACACACGCACCTTCGACGACAGATGTCGGCTATGCGGATAGACAGCGGAAATCGGCATCGGCTGCGGTTTCCACTGTGGTAGCACTTCCTTGAGCTGGCCCGAGCGCAGGTAAGGCAGCGCCATGAAACGCGGGGGCTGGATCAGGCCATAGCCGTCGACGCCGCATGACAGGTAAGCCTCCGCATCATTGACGGCGATCGTGCTCGGAATCTTGATCTCACAAGCCTGGCCGTTGACCATGAAGTCCATGTCGAGCACCCGGCCTGTGCGGCTCGAAAAGTAATTGACGGCGGTATGGTTCTGCAGATCATCGAGCGTTTGCGGTTCGCCATGACGCTCGAGATAGGCGGCGCTTGCGCACGTCACACCCTGGAACACGCCGATGCGGCGCGCAACCAGGCTGGAATCCTGCAGCGTGCCGACGCGGAGCACGCAGTCGACCCCTTCCTGGATCAGGTCGACCGGCTTGTCACCCATGCCGATCACGAGCTCGATGTCCGGATACCGCTCGCGAAACTCGCCCAGCGCGGGAATCAGCATCAGCCGTCCGATGCTCGGCGGCATATCGACGCGCAGGCGTCCGCGCGGTTTCTTGCTGCCTTCGTGGAACAGGGCCTCGGTTTCGTCGAGGTCCGCGAGAATCCGCACACATCGCTCGTAGTACGCAGCGCCGTCGGGAGTGAGGTTGAGGCGGCGCGTCGTGCGCTGCAGCAATCTGACCCCCAGAAACGCCTCGAGATTCTGAATCGTCGTCGAGACAGAGGCGCGCGGCATGTCGAGCGCATCCGCGGCGCGCGAGAAGCTATTGCTGTCAACGACACGCGTAAAAACCTGCATCGCTTGCAGACGGTCCATATCTTTTACTCCAGGATGCTTGTGACGCACAGGAATAACGGCGTCCCGCACAAAGCTTAGCCCAATGATTGTTCGCGGCAAGCGAATTGTGTTGCCGGAGTAGGGGCATTTATCATTTTTCCCGCTGAATGCAGAATGCGACGCATCGCAACATGAGGATCGCGTTTACGCAACCCCTCGATGGATTCAGCCACCATGGATCGCCAGCTCAAAGTCGAAGACGTCCGGATCGCAGGCTACGCGCAAGTGATCACATTGCGCGTGTACCGTCCTGTGCCACACCGCAAGGGCCTGCCCGTGGTGCTGTATTTCCACGGCGGCGGTTTCGTTCGCGGCTCGCTCGACGAGGCGAACGTGACCGCCTCGCGGCTTGCGCTCGACACGCCCGCCCTGGTGGTCTCGGTCGGTTATTCACTGGCACCCGCGTTTCCGTTCCCCGCCGCGCCTGAAGATGCCCACCGCGCGGCACGCTGGGCCTATGCCAGTGCCCGCTCCTACGGTGGCGCGCCGCAGCGCATTGGCGTGGCGGGTCACGATGCCGGGGCGAACATCGCAGCCAGCCTGACATTGATCGCGCGTGACCGCGGTGAAGTCCCGATCCACGCACAGGCCCTGCTCGCGCCGCTGATCGATCCGAGCATGACGCGCATCGCCGACGAAACCAAGCTGCGCGAGGCCGATACCGATGTGTCGGACTGCGCGCGCTGCTATCGCGCCTACTTGCCCGAGGCCTCGCAAAGGCTGCATCCCTATGCGGCGCCGCTCGAATCGACCCGCCTTGGCGGCTTGCCGGCCGCATTGATCGCGAGCGCCGAACACGACCTTCTGCATATCGAGGCAGAACGCTATGCGAGCAACCTGATCGCGGCAGGCGTGCCGACCCAGGTCCGCCGCCACCGCAGCGTCTCGCACTCGAAGCTGCCGTCACTGCCGGCGGTGCTCGAGGAAGTCTGCGCCTTTTTCAGGCAACGCCTGGGGATCACGCCGGCGGCGCCCGTTGCGCAATTTCAACAATAACCAACGATAACCCGGCACACTCGCCACGGAGCTTCAGACCATGTTATTCAAAGGCAAGCAACTCTTGATTACGGCCGCTGCGACACTTGCCGTCGTCGGTGTCGGCGCCTTCACCGCTCTTCATCTGGATCGCACATCCACGGCACAAGCCGCCCAGCCGATGCCTGCCGCGGAAGTCGATGTCGCGCCGGTTGTCGCACGCACGATCACGGATTGGCAGGGCTATTCGGGCCGCCTCGAAGCGATCGACAAGGTCGACATCCGGCCGCTCGTCTCGGGCACGATCGTGTCGGTCTACTTCAAGGACGGTGCGCTCGTCAAAAAGGGCGACCCGTTGTTCACGATCGATCCACGCCCTTATCAGGCTGAAGTCGACCGGGCGGCCGCGCAACTCGCCGCCGCGCAGGCGCAGAACAACTATGCATCGACCGATTTCGCGCGTGCGCAGCGTTTGATCGGCGACAACGCGATCGCCAAACGCGACTTCGATGAAAAGGACAACAACGCGCGCTCGGCGCTCGCAAATCTCAAGGCAGCCCAGGCCGCGCTCGAAACGGCGCAACTGAACCTCAGCTATACGCGTGTCGTCGCACCGGTCGCGGGCCGCGTGTCGCGTGCGGAAATGACGGTCGGCAATATCGTCACGGCGGGCGCGAACTCCGCAGTGATGACTACGCTCGTGTCGGTCTCGCCGATCTATGCATCGTTTAACGTCGACGAGCAAACCTATCTTCAGTACCTCGCCCATGACGGCAAGGATTCCGTGCCGGTGCATCTCGGCCTGGCCAATGAAGACGGCTATTCGCGCGATGGCGTGATCGACTCGGTCGACAACCAGCTCGACACGACCTCGGGCACGATTCGCGTTCGCGCGCGCTTCGACAACAAGGACGGCGCACTGCTGCCGGGCCTGTTCGCCCGCGTCGAAGTCGGCGGCGGCACACCGCATCCGGCGGTGCTGGTCGACGATCGCGCGATCGGCACGGACCAGGACAAGAAGTACGTCATGGTCGTCGACGCCCAAGATCACGCTCAATACCGAGAGGTGCAGCTGGGTACGCTGCACGAAGGGCTTCGCGTGATCGCCTCGGGCCTCAAGCCCGGCGAACGCATCGTCGTCAACGGTCTGCAGCGTGTGCGCCCCGGCGATCCCATCCGACCCAATGCAGTGCAGATGGCGGGTGCGCAACCCGCCGCACGAGGTTCCTGAGCCTATTTGAATAGTCGTGCGGGTTCGCGGCGCGCATCGGCGCCGCGAACCCGCACCACGAACAGGCGACGCTCTTTGAGACGGTCCCGAGGTGTCACGAAGGTGGCGCCGGGGGCAGTGTCGCCGTCATTCAGGCAGGAACCCAACTTAGCAATACCAGCTCATACAGGCGGGCAATGCTGTGAACCTATCCAAATTCTTTATCGACCGGCCGATTTTTGCCGGCGTGTTATCGGTGCTGCTGTTGCTGGGCGGCATCATTTCCCTGTTCAAGCTGCCGATTTCCGAGTATCCCGAAGTCGTGCCGCCATCGGTCATCGTCAATGCGCAGTACCCGGGCGCGAACCCGAAGGTGATCGCTGAAACCGTTGCATCGCCGCTCGAAGAGCAGATCAACGGTGTCGAGGACATGCTTTACATGCAGTCCCAGGCGAACTCCGACGGCAATATGACGACGACGGTGACCTTCAAGCTCGGCACCGATCCGGACAAAGCCCAGCAGCTCGTGCAGAACCGCGTGTCGCAGGCGCTGCCGCGGCTGCCGGACGACGTCCAGCGGCTCGGCGTGACGACCGTCAAGGCATCGCCGACGTTGACGATGGTGGTCCACCTGATTTCGCCGAACGACCGCTATGACATGACCTATCTGCGCAACTACGCGTTGATCAACGTCAAGGACCGGCTTGAACGGATCCAGGGCGTCGGGCAGGTCCAGCTCTGGGGTTCGGGCGACTATGCGATGCGCATCTGGCTCGATCCGCAAAAAGTCGCGCAACGCGGGCTGAGCGCGACCGATGTGGTCAATTCGATTCGTGAGCAGAACGTGCAGGTCGCGGCGGGCGTGATCGGCCAGTCGCCGATGCCGTCCAATGTACCGCTGCAACTGTCGGTCAATACACAAGGCCGCCTGCAGACTCCCGAGGAATTTGGCGATATCGTGCTCAAGGCGAGCTCGGATGGTGCCGTCACGCATCTGCGCGACGTCGCGCGCGTCGAACTCGCCGCATCCGAATATGGCTTGCGTGCGCTGCTCGACAACAAGCAGGCCGTCGCGATGGCGATCAACCAGCAGCCGGGAGCCAACTCGCTGCAGATCTCCGACGAAGTCCGCAAGACAATGGCCGAGCTGCAGAAGGACATGCCGCCGGGTGTCGAATACAAGATCGTCTACGACCCGACGCAGTTCGTGCGCTCGAGCATTCACGCTGTGATCCATACCCTGCTCGAAGCGATCGCGCTCGTCGTGATCGTCGTGATCATCTTCCTGCAGACATGGCGCGCTTCGATCATCCCGCTGCTCGCGGTGCCGGTGTCGATCATCGGTACGTTCTCGCTGCTGCTCGCGTTCGGTTTCTCGATCAACGCCTTGTCCTTGTTCGGGATGGTGCTGGCGATCGGGATCGTCGTCGACGATGCGATCGTGGTGGTCGAGAACGTCGAGCGAAACATCGCCTCGGGACTGAGTGCGCGTGAGGCGACCCATCAGGCGATGCGAGAGGTCAGCGGACCGATTATCGCGATCGCGCTGACGCTCGTCGCCGTGTTCGTGCCACTCGCGTTCATGTCGGGGCTGACGGGTGAGTTCTACAAGCAGTTCGCGATGACCATCGCGATCTCGACGGTGATCTCCGCGTTCAATTCGCTGACCCTGTCGCCCGCGCTTGCCGCGCTATTGCTCAAGGCTCATGACGAACCGAAGGACTGGCTCACGCGCGGCATGGACCGCATTTTCGGTGGCTTCTTCCGTGTGTTCAACAAGGTGTTCCACCGTGGTTCGGAGAACTACAGCAAGGGCGTGACCCGTGTGATCAACCGCAAGGCGCTGATGATGGGCGTCTATGCCTTGCTGCTCGGCGGCGCAGTGCTCATGAGCAAGATCGTGCCGGGTGGCTTCGTGCCCGCGCAGGACAAGGAGTACCTCGTCAGTTTCGCGCAACTGCCCAATGGCGCATCGCTCGACCGTACGGAAGATGTGATCCGCGAGATGAGCGAAATCGCATTGAAGCAACCGGGCGTCGAAAGCGCGGTCGAGTTCCCGGGCCTGTCGGTCAATGGTTTTACGAATTCGTCGAGCGCGGGGATCGTGTTCGTGACGCTCAAGCCATTCGACCAACGCAAGGGCAAGGCGCTGTCTGCCGGTGCGATCGCAGGTGCGCTGAACCAGAAGTACTCGGCCATGAAGGGCGCGTTCATCGCGGTGTTTCCGCCACCGCCGGTGCTGGGCCTCGGTACGCTCGGCGGTTTCAAGATGCAGTTGGAAGACCGTGGCGCACTCGGTTATCGGGCTCTCGACGCGGCTACGCGGGCATTCGTGAAGAAGGCCTCGCAGACGCCTGAACTGAGTCCGACCTTCTCGAACTACCAGATCGACGTACCCCAGCTCAATGTCGACCTCGACCGCGTGAAGGCCAAGCAGCTCGGCGTGCCCGTGACCGATGTGTTCGACACGATGCAGATCTATCTCGGCTCGCTGTATGTGAACGACTTCAACCGCTTCGGCCGTGTGTATCAGGTGCGGGTACAGGCGGATGCACCCTTCCGGTCACATGCGGAAGACATCGGCATCCTGAAGACGCGCAACCGCGATGGCGAGATGGTGCCGCTGTCGTCGCTCGTGAAGGTCACGCCGACGTTCGGTCCGGAAATGGTGGTGCGCTACAACGGCTATACCGCGGCTGACATCAACGGCGGCCCGGCGCCGGGCTTTTCGTCGGGCCAGGCGCAGGCTGCCGCCGAGAAGATCGCGGCTGAAACGCTGCCGCGCGGCATCAAGTTCGAATGGACGGACTTGACCTACCAGCAGGTGATCACCGGCAATGCGGCGTTCTGGGTGTTCCCTATCAGCGTGCTGCTCGTGTTCCTGGTTCTTGCCGCGCTGTATGAAAGCCTGACGCTGCCGCTTGCCGTGATCATGATCGTACCGATGAGCCTGCTGTGTGCGCTCACGGGTGTGTGGCTGACCGACGGCGACAACAACATCTTCACGCAGATCGGCTTGATGGTACTCGTGGGGCTGTCGGCGAAGAACGCGATCCTGATCGTCGAGTTCGCACGTGAGCTTGAAATGCAGGGCCGCACCATCGTCGAAGCGGCCATCGAAGCGAGCCGTCTGCGGCTGCGCCCGATCCTGATGACGTCGATCGCTTTCATCATGGGTGTGGTGCCGCTCGTGCTGTCGTCGGGTGCGGGTTCGGAAATGCGCCATGCGATGGGTATCGCGGTGTTCTTTGGGATGCTGGGTGTGACGCTGTTCGGCCTGATGCTGACACCGGTGTTCTACGTGTTGCTGCGCAAGCTCGCTGGCGGCGAACAACTGGTCGACAAGCATGGACACAACCCGCATATGCGTGGCGTCGATGCCTCGTTCGACGGTGCGCGCTGAAGCGCGCTGGAAACATCAAAACGAAAAAGCGCGATACGAATCGCAAGGCTGATGCATCGTGCGGCGCGCGGAGCTGACCGCTGGCCGCCGCACGACGCGCAAGGAAAAAGATGATGAACGACATACAGATGAAACGATGGGCGGGTGGTGTGCTGCTGCTTTCGGCATTGCTGGCGAGCGCCGGCTGCTCGTTGACGCCGGACTATGCGAAACCCGATCTCGGCTTGCCGAGCGCCTTCAAGGAAGCGCCGCTGAGCCCGCAGGACGCGGGTACCTGGAAGACCGCGGTGCCGTCCGAACAGCTTGCGCGCGGCGAATGGTGGGCCGTGTTCGACGATGCGACACTCAACGACCTCGAGGCGCAGGCGATGGCCGCGAACCAGAACATCGCGGCGGCCGCGGCCCGCGTCAAGGAAGCACGCGGTCTGCTGCAGGCTGCGCGCTCCGGCTTTTTCCCGACGCTCGACGGGGGATTCGGACCGACCCGCGAGAAAGTCTCGTCGGCTTCGCTGGGCCTGACGCAGGATCAATCGACCGCACCATTGACGCTGTGGCGTGCACAGGCATCGGTGTCGTATGAGGTTGACCTGTTCGGCCGTGTCGCGGCAAACGCCGCCGCTTCGAAGGCGGATGTGGAGCAGAGCGAGGCGCTTTTCCGCTCCGTGCTGCTTGCGCTTCAGGCGGATGTCGCCGAGAACTATTACACGCTGCGTGAACTCGATGCGGAAGCCGATGTGTTCACGCAAACGGTGGCCCTGCGCGAACAGTCGCTCAAGCTCGTCCAGCATCGCTTCGACGACGGCGACGTCAGTGAACTCGATCTCGCGCAGTCGAAGTCCGAACTGGCGACGGCACGCGCGGATGCACTCGGTGTCGCACGTCTGCGCGCGGCTTCGGAGCACAGCCTGGCCGTGCTGCTCGGCAGGACACCCGCTCAATTCTCGATGGCCGCGAACCCGCTCGAGGCGGTCGACGTGACCGTGCCGGCCGGCCTGCCGTCGTCGCTGCTCGAACGCCGGCCCGATATCGCCGCGGCCGAACGTGCCATGGCTGCGGCCAATTCGCGGATCGGCATTGCGCGCGCCGCGTATTTCCCGTCGCTGAGTTTGACGGGGGCAGGGGGCTTTGAATCGAGCACGCTCGGTGAACTGTTCAACTGGTCGAGCCGCGTGTTCCTGCTCGGGCCGCTTGCAGGCACCGCGCTGACCATACCGATTTTCGACGGCGGCGCTCGCAGCGGAAACCTTGCCAATGCGCGCGCGCAGTATGAAGAGGATGTCGCGAACTATCGGCAGCAGGTGCTCGTGGCGTTCCAGGAGGTCGAGGACAATCTGTCGAACCTGCGTCTTCTCGAAGATCAGGTCAAGCAGCAGGACCAGGCCGTCGCGGCTTCGTCGCGTGCGGCGCAGTTGTCGCAGACGCAGTACACCGAGGGTACGGTGACCTACCTCAACGTGATCGATGCGCTGCGCACGGTGCTTCAGGCGCGGCGTGCATCCGTACAGCTCGTCGGCGCGCAGATGGTGTCGCGGGTGGACCTGATCCGCGCGCTCGGCGGCGGCTGGGAAGGCTCGCCGATCGTGCAGGTCGATCCCGCAGCGTCGATCGCGCCGAAGGTCGTGGCGCGCTGAAGACCCGGAGATGCATAGTCTGCTGGCGCACGGTGTGTCAGCAGGTCAGCTCAGAACAGTACGGATTCAAGTCGAATGAAGCGGGGCAACGGTGCAGTGGCGCCTATTCCTTCGCCGCGGCAGCGTTCAACAGTTTGTTGGCCGCGATTGGAATACGTGTGTCGTCCCATTCGGCGAACCACCTGAGTTCCTTGTCCGTGAAAAAGCCGCCACGATTGCGCAACGCATACTGCACTACGTCGGTGATGTGATTGCGGATGATCTCCGGCGCGTCGCGATCGTGAAGGATCGAATGGAGTGCCTCGAGCGTGGACATGGGGGTCTCGATAAAAAGGCTGGATAGGCACAGACCCTATATCGGAGATGCCCAGCGGACAAGTGATCAATATTCGGCGTGCATTCCGGGCGGCGCGAAGCCGCCCGGAACATTGCGCCCCGGACGTTGCATCCGGGGTTTCGTCAGACCTTGACCGGGAACGGGTTGCGTTCGTCGAAGCCTTGTTGATGCCAGTACGGATAAACCGGCCGCACCCGGCTCGCTTCGTCGAGCGTGGCGATCTGCTCGGCCGTGAGGTTCCAGCCGACCGCGCCAAGGTTCTGGCGCAGTTGTTCCTCATCGCGCGCGCCGATCAACACGGTCGCGACCGTCGGGCGCTGGAGCAGCCAGTTGAGTGCGATCTGCGCGACGGTCTTGCCGGTTTCCTCGGCCACCTTGTCGAGCGCATCGACCACGCGATAGACATGCTCATCGGCGACCGGTGGTCCCATGTCGGCGGTCTTGTGCAGACGGCTGCCCGCATGCAGCGGTTCGCCGCGGCGGATCTTGCCGGTCAGTCGGCCCCAGCCGAGCGGGCTCCAGACCACCGCGCCGACACCCTGGTCGATGCCGAGCGGCATCAGTTCCCACTCGTAGTCGCGGCCGATCAGCGAGTAGTAGGTCTGGTTCGCGACATAGCGCGGATAGCCGTAACGATCCGACACGTCGAGCGACTTCATCAGGTGCCAGCCCGAGAAGTTCGATACGCCGATGTAGCGGATCTTGCCCGCGCGCACGAGGTCGTCGAGCGTCGAGAGGACTTCCGTCACCGGGGTCTTCGCATCGAAGCCGTGCAGCTGGAACAAGTCGATGTAGTCGGTGCCGAGGCGCTTGAGCTGCTCCTCGACACTGCGAATCAGGTGAAAGCGCGATGAACCGACGCTGTTCGGGTCGTCGCCGAAACGAAAGGTCGCCTTGGTCGAAATCAGGACCTTGTCGCGCTTGCCCTTGATCGCTTCGCCAAGCACGGCTTCGGACGAACCGCCCGAGTAGATGTCGGCGCTGTCGAACATGTTGACGCCCGCGTCGAGGCAGATGTCGATCAGGCGGCGCGCCTCGGCGACGTCCGTCGCGCCCCAGGCGTTGAAGAATTCACCTTTGCCGCCGAATGTGCCGGTGCCGAAACTGAGGGCCGGCACTTTGAAGCCGGACGCACCCAGATGACGATATTCCATGAAAGCTCCTTGAAAGTATGCAGGTCTGTCGAGGGTCGAACAGGAGTGATGCTGGCAGGACGGTCACGTGTCGTGTGTGCCGGGCGCGCTCGAACGCCTCCTCGAAGTGCAGGGAGGCGGTCGATTCCGGACCCGCGCTTCGGCTCGCTTCACGATGATCACGTCGATTGTAGCGACGTGCGAACAAACTTGCTTGAGGTGGCACGAATCCCCGCTAGCTTCGATGCGGCTTACGCCGACTCCGGAGCGGGCGCGGGGCGGGAGGCAGGTTTGCCCGGTTTGTTTTATCAGCGGTAATAGTGTGTTGCGCGGACGGGCGCCATTGCGAAGTCCATTCGCGGAGATAATGCACTTACTCGGCAATGATACCGATTGATTCCTGCGCCTAAACCAGATAGGAAGCTGCGACATGAAGAAGAGAACCGGTCAGCGCGACCCATGGTCGCACATCCTTGCACGCTTGTGCCTGATCACCTCTGCGGCTGCGAGCGGGCCTGCGATCGGCGCGACCATCGACATGGATGCCGACACCAAGGCGACGGTAGCCCTGGGCGCACGTGCACGTGAAATGAGCGAGCGCATGACGGTGCGCACGGCTGAGCGTAGCGTACCGGCCAGCGTGGCGCGGGCCGAACTCAGCGCGTCGACCGATCGCATCGTGCGGGCCGCGATGGCGCGCGTCGAGTCCGCGCTCCCGCCGCCCACGCGTTTTGTTAAAGTACTCGACAGGCCGAGCGAGCGGACTGTCACGATCTCGTGGCGCGAGTCGACACTGTGTCACTATAACGACCAGATCTGGCGGGCGGGCATTGCGAAGCATGCGGGCACGTGCGCGGCCAGCGGCATGCATATCGAACGCGGCGATTCCGTCTATCGTCCGATCCCGACCCGGCCTGCGCCGATCAATGCGAACGCAATGATCCTTTCGGCGGCGATCGCCGACCAGGCACTCGTTATGGAATAGTGCAAGCAGATGACAAGGACAGTTCCAGTCAATGTAGCCGCCGCGCTCACGCTCGTGCTGTCGTCTGCTCTGCCGTCGATCGCGCATGCGCTGGCACTCGACGATGCACTCTCGTGCGGTGAACACGCGCATGGCTATATCACGTCGCTGCAAACGCGACAGTTGATCCCCGACCATCCCCTGCATGTCGAAGACAATGCGATCAATGTGTTCTGGCCTGCACGTGATGCGGCCCTGACTGCGTTTGGCTTCAAGGTCTACGCCGTGATCGGTTATGAGCGGGACGACCCCACGTTCACGAGGGGAAGCGGCGAACCCATGAAGGGATCGCTCTATGGTGTCGTTGTCAGAGGTGGCACCGTCGCGGTCGCGAAGGCCGTGAGCGATGCCGGCAGCCCCGCCGAGAGCAAGCACGCCGGTCCCTTCCTTACTGCGATTTACTGTAGCGCTGAGTAGCCTTCTCTCTGTGGCCATTTCTCTGTAGCCACGTCTTATTCGCCTGTTCCCAGTAGTCTCTTCGCAGCTTCCCTCGTTACACAGTTTTACATATACGTCGAAATATTTCCGGGCTTCGGTGCTCGATGTGTAACTGTCATTGCGCTATTTCTTAGTCGCGAGTGCACGGCGCGTGGTGCATGAATTCTCTTGTAAGGTGTTGTGAGTTGTTGTGAGGCAACACTCGTTCGCCGTGCAACCGGACAATAACCCCAATCTGAGCGCACGTACTCAGCAACATGCCGGCAAGGTGACAAGCCTCATTCGCATTTGTTCCCGCTAAATGGCGCCGACTGTGTGAAGTCGCCAAAATCCGCTTGTTTATAGGGGTTTGCGCGTATTACGCAGGGTTGCAAAAGGGGTGTGTCGCGCTTCGCGGGAACCTTTTTTAGAGGTTCGAAGATGAACAGGTCTTCATGTAAGGGCGCGTTGCACGCCTCGATGTCGATCAGGCAATGTCGATTCCTGATTTTGAAATTCGCTCTTTCAAAATGTGCGCATAGTGCGCGCGATGCGTATCTCTAAACTCCAGCCTGGATCAACGGCCCGCACCGTCGGCAACCTTTGTGCGACGAGTGATACCCGTGGCACTCCCCTGTTGTTCCGCACTACCCCGAACTGTACTGGAGTTAAAAGGCATGAAAAAGACACTTCTAATTGCTGCTGCTGTCAGCGGTACATTTGCGATGACTGCGGCTCACGCTCAAAGCAGCGTGACGTTGTACGGCACGCTCGATGCAGGCCTGGTGTTCGCGAACAACGAAGGCGGCCATCAGAACTGGCAGCAAAGCAGCGGCGCGCTCACGGACAGCGTGTTCGGCCTGCGCGGCAATGAAGACCTCGGCGGCGGCCTGCATGCGGTCTTCCGTTTGGAAAGCGCGATCAACGTGAATAACGGCGCGACCTTCTACAACAACTCGCTGTTCGGTCGTCAGGCGTATGTCGGTCTCTCGAGCGATCAGTACGGTACGATCACCCTGGGTCGCCAGTTCGACTCGATGGTCGACTACCTTTCGCCGCTCGCCATGACCGGCGTGGACGGCTTGGACGGCGGCAACAACCTCGCGGCTCACCCGTTCGACAACGACAATCTGGGCAGCACGTTCTCGATCAACAACGCGGTCAAGTACACGAGCCTCGACTACAACGGTCTGCAATTCGGCGGCCTGTATGGTTTCAGCAACCAAGCGGGCGGCTTCGGCAACAACCGCGCATACAGCTTGGGCGCTTCGTACAAGAATGGCCCGCTGAATTTCGCCGCAGGCTATATGGAACTCAACAATGCGCCTGGCGGCAATACGACCGGCGCGGTCGCCCAAGGGACCACCAATTCCGCCATCACGGCGAGCACGCATCGTGAGTTCGGTGCTGGTTTGAACTACGCGTTCGGCCCGGCAACCGTCGGCTTCGTCTGGACCCACACGCAGCTCGAAGATATCTCCAACGTGACCCTCGACGGCGAGAGCCAAGCCGTCGCCGGCGGTACGAACCTGCGTCTGGACAACTTCGAACTCAACGGTCGTTATGCGTTGACGCCGGCGTTGAGCCTGAACGGTGCCTATACGTTCACGGACGGTCACGAGACCGGCACGGCGAATAGTAGCAGCCCGAAGTGGCAGCAAGGCACGCTCGAAGCGGATTACTCGCTGAGCAAGCGTACCGATGTGTATGTCGAAGGCGTGTACCAGCATGTCAACGGTGGTTCTGGCGCGTTCGCGAATGCCGCAATCAACACGCTGACGCCGTCGTCGACCGACACCCAGGTCGCTGCCACGGTGGGCCTGCGTACCCGCTTCTAAACCAGACGGGCGGTGCGCCGGGATCGCGCTGGTTCAAGGCGACCCGGCCATGGCAAACGCGAATACCGGCCGTCCTCCACTGGACGGCCATCGATTCGCGAGCAGTACATAGCAGCAACGTCAAGACGACTAGCAGTCAAGATGCCCCTCGCGGATCGGCCGGTTCGCGAGGGGCATTTTCTTTCATTTACGTTTCGTATTTCCCTCGTCGAATGGAGGGGCGGAGCCGGAGGTCGGTTGCCGCCAACGGCTATATATCGTAGGATACGTCGCACTCCCGAAAGCCGTGTGGCGGGGTTTGATACAAAGGAACAAACATGCTGAAAATGCTGCGCTCGCTCATCTCGATCGTCGGCGCGGGCATTGCATTGCTGGGTGCGGTCGCCGCACATGCCGATACGGTCAATGTGATGTATGCGGGCTCGCTCGTCCATATGATGGAGCAGCGCGTCGGACCGGCCTTCGAGAAGGCGACCGGCCTCACGTTCCAGGGCTATGCGGGCGGCGCGAACCAGTTGGCGAGCGAAATTCGCGGCAAGCTGCGGCGGGCCGACGTATTCGTCAGCGCGAGCCCCACGGTCAATGCGAGTCTCATGGGGGCGGCCAACGGCAACTGGGTCAGCTGGTATGCGGCCTTCGCCGAGTCGCCGTTGCTGATCGGCTACGATCCGCACAGCCGCTTCGCCCAGGCGCTCCTCACGCAGCGCTGGGACAAGGCGCTGACCCAGCCGGGCATCCGGATCGGACGCAGCGACCCCAAGCTCGATCCGAAGGGCGCTTTCACGATCCAATTGCTCGATAAAGCAGAGCGCCTGTATAAAGACCCGGGCCTGTCGGCACGTATGGTCGGCGACCCCGAGAACTCCGCGCAAGTGATGCCTGAAGAAACGATGGTCGGCCGGCTGCAATCTGGTCAACTCGACGCAGGCTTCTTCTACTCGACGGAAACGACTGATATGAGGATTCCGGCCGTGCGCCTGCCCGCGGATTTCGACAACATCAAGGCGAACTACACGATCACGGTGCTCAACGGCGCGCCGAATGAAGCCGGCGGCCGCCGTTTCGTGGCCTTCCTGCTCAGCGATGCCGGACGCCAGTTGCTTCGCGACTCGGGTATCGATGTCAAGACGCCGCAACTGAGCGGTGATGTCGCCACCATCCCGGCCGATTTGCAAACTGTGCTTGCGCGGCCTGTCGGCCCTTGATGACTTTGCCGCGGCCGCTGCGATGGTTGGGCGCGTTGCTCGCGCTCTATCTGGTCGCGCCGCTTCTGACGGTCGTGCCCCAACTCGCCCAGGCTGACTGGAGCGCGCTCGGGCAACGCACGCTGTGGCAGGCAACCGAGGTGTCGTTCGCGAGTGCGACGCTGGCTACCGTGCTGATCGGCCTGGGTGGTATTCCGCTCGGCTATTACCTGGCCCGGCATGCAAGCCCTGCCAGCCGGGTGCTCGGCTTCGTCGTGCAACTCCCGCTCGCCTTGCCGCCACTGGTCGCGGGCGTGCTGCTGCTGTTCCTTGTCGGGCCCTATACGGTACTCGGCCGCTTGGCGAGCGCGGCGGGCCTGCCGCTGACCGACTCGTTCTCGGGTGTCGTGCTTGCCGAGACCTTCGTGGCGGCGCCGTTCCTGATCGTCGCCGCTCGTTCCGCGTTCCTGTCGGTCGACCGCGATCTCGAACATGTCGCCGCGACGCTCGGCTATCGCGCATCGGCTCGTTTCTTCAAGGTCTCGCTGCCGCTCGCATGGCCGACGATTCTCGCGGGTCTGTTACTCGCGTGGTTACGTGCGATCGGTGAGTTCGGCGCGACCGTGATGGTGGCATATCACCCGTACACCTTGCCGGTCTACACGTTCGTGAGCTTCAGCAGCGAGGGCCTGTCGGCCATGCTGCCGATCTTGCTGCCGACCTTGTTGTCGGCGCTCCTGATCATCGCGGCGGTGGCGGTTTTGCGATATCGGCATGGGCGCGTTGCAAGCGACGGCCATGCAGCCCGCCGCATTCTTGCGCATACCGAAGCACAGATGGCCGATCGGCAGTCTCTGCCACGGACCGTGATGCCCGAGGTGGACCTCGATTTCCAGCTTCGGCATCGCTATCGCGCGTTCGAACTCGACCTCAAGCTGAGCACGCGCGCACGGCGTATTGCCGTTCTTGGCCCTTCCGGATCGGGAAAATCGTTGAGTCTGCGCCTGCTTGCAGGACTCGCAGAGGGACACGATAGTATCGTCGCGATCGACGGTGCGCGCATCGACTCGCATTTGCCTGAAGTGCGCCAGATCGGCTATGTCCCGCAGAACTATGCGCTGTTTCCCCACCTGCGGGTCGCCGAGCAGCTGCTGTTCGCACCGGATGCCATGCCGGCGCGCGCGGCGTATTGGGCGCAGCGATTCGGTCTGATGCCCTTGCTCGAGCGCTTGCCTTCGCAGTTGTCGCTCGGTCAGCAGCAGCGCGTTGCGCTCGCACGCGCGCTCGCCCGGCCGAGCCGCCTGTTGCTGCTCGACGAGCCGTTTGCGGCACTCGACACGCCCTTGCGTACGCGCCTGCGACGGGCGTTGCGTACCCTTCAGCACGAGTTCGACGGCACGACGATCATTGTGACGCACGATCCCCAGGATGCCGCCGAGCTGTCCGACGAGATCGTCGTGATGGATGCGGGACGCCTGCTTCAGCACGGTCCCGCAAGCGAACTCTTCCGGCGGCCTGCCTCGGTCGAAATCGCCGGCTTGCTCGGTGTCGAGAATGTGTTCGAAGCACACATGACGGAGCGTGGCAGCGTCATGATCGCGACTCAGGGCCATGCCGGTCTGGAGATCGAACCGTGCAACACACGCCTGGCGGCGGACACGCGCTGTCTCGTCAGGATCCCGGCCCGTGCGATTCGTGTGACTTCACACGGCATGGCCGAAGCGACCATCGAAGACCGCTTTGAAATGCCGAACCGGGTGCGTGTCGTACTGCGTGTAGGGGAGCTCATGCTCGACAGCGTCCAAGCCCATGTCGAAGCGCAGGGGGAGGCGAATGCGCATGCCGCGATCGGCAGCACGGTGCGGTTCTCGATCGATGCGTCCCAGGTCGACATATGGACGAATCCGGCCACGCCCGGGCTTGTGTCGCCCGCTCCAGCCGGGGCCGCCACGACTCACGCTACGCGTGCGGTTGCGACCAGCAGCGTACGGTGATTTGCGTGCCGCTTTCCGATGGCACGGCCGACGCATCGCCGATCTGCATCGTGTAGTTGTGCAGCCGCAGGATCGCGGCGACGACACTCAGGCCGAGTCCCGACCCGGGCAATTGGGCAGTCCGTTCACTCCGGTAGAAACGCTGCGTGACGGCTTTGCGCTCGTCGACCGGAATGCCCGGTCCGCTGTCGATGACGTCGATGCGCGGTCCTTGCACGTCGCGGCGCAGGTTGATCTGCACCACGCCACCCGTCGGCGTGAACTTGATCGCATTGTCGATGAGGTTGCCGAGCGCCTCGAACAGCAAGGCCCGATCCGCTTGAATCGCCGGGACCTCGCTGACCAGCGACAAGAACCGCAGTCCCTTGTCCTCGGCGAGCGGTCCATAGAGGTCGGCGATCTCCTCGACCAGCGAGCGCAGGTCGAATGTGCTGAAACCGCTGCGCCGGTGCATCGTCTCGATCTCCGAGATGCGGAGCATCGCCCGGAAGCGGTTGAGGGCAATGTCGATTTCGCGCAGCGCGCGGTCGAGCGGCTCGGCGGCCGGGCCGGGATTGAGCTGGCTCGCACGCGTGAGCATCGTGCGCGCCCGGCTGAGTGGAGACCTGAGGTCGTGGGCAATATTGTCGCAACTCGATTTGATCTCGCCCATCAGCCTTTCGATTTCATCGAGCATATGGTTGACGATCTGGGCGAGGAGGTCGATCTCATCGCGGCCCGAGGACGGCAGCCGCCGCTGGAGATCGCCGGAGGCAATCTGGCGCGCGACGATCTGAAGGCGACGAATGCGATCGCTTTGCCGGATGCCGACGATGATGCTGCCCCCGAAAGCGGTGAGCAAGGCGAAGCATCCGCCGTAGACGAGCGCGTCGAGAATCGACGAACGCAGCTCCCTGACTTCACCCAGGTCGCGCGCGACCATCAGAACATTGCCCGACGGCATGGCGGACGCGGTCGCGCGCGCGAGCGGAATGGCCACGCCGAAGGTCGTGGTCAGTTGGTTGATGGTGTACATCCGCCCGTCGACCGGCAAGGTGTACGGACGAGCGTCGATATCGCCCGCGATCAGCTTGCCGTCGGGCGCGAACAGCGCGACGTAGTTGATGTGAACATGCGTGTGGTAGAGCCGCTGCACGATCTCTTGCGGCACCGTGTCCGGCGGGATGGTCAGGAAGTAGCTGGCCTCGGCACTCAGCATCGCGTCGGCCTGCTCGGACATATAGCCGGCCGACTGCCAGTAGATGAACGCGACCAGCGCGGCGCCCGACAGCGAGAAAATGGCCGAATACAGGGCCAGGAGCCGGAAGGTCGAGGTCCGCCAGCGGCTCATGTCAGCCAAGGATATAGCCTGAGCCGCGCACAGTCTGGAGTTGGGGTTCCGCACCGACGGGGTCGATCTTGCGCCGCAGCCGGCCGACGTGGACATCGATCAGATTGGTGCCCGGATCGAAGTGATAACCCCAGACCGCTTCGAAAATCATCGTCCGTGTGAGCGTCTGGCCGGGATTCTTCATCATGAATTCGAGGACCTTGAACTCGGTGGGCAGCAGCGAAAGCGTCTGGCCGTCGCGCGTCGCCGTGCGGGTCACGAGATCGAGTTCGAGCGGGCCGACCCTGAGCAGCGTCTGGCGCGGTTCGGCAGCGCGCGCGCCGCGGCGCAGCAGCACTTCGAGCCGCGCAATCATTTCGTCAGGCGAGAAGGGCTTGGTCAGATAGTCGTCGCCGCCCGCGCGCAAGCCCCGCACGCGTTCGTCGACATCCGACAACGCACTCAACATCAGGACAGGGGTTTCGATGCCGGCGCTGCGCATGGTTTTCACGATGCTCAGGCCGTCGAGACCCGGCAACATCCGGTCGAGCGTGATGGCGTCGTACTCGCCGCTGACGGCGCGTGTCATCCCGTCGTGGCCATTGTCGACCCACTCGACGTCAAAATTGTGCTGCCTCAGTGTCGAGACGATTTCCTGTGCAGTGACTTCATCGTCTTCGATCGTCAGGACTTTTCCCATGATCGCCTGTTTGCCTCCTGGTTGGCGAGCCTGGCCGCGATAAAGTCCAATTTTACTCGGTTGCCGCGTCAAGCCCACGCTCGTGTTTTAGGCTACGCCGTTTCCGTGTCGGCAGTTTCCTTGCCATAGCAGACGTCAGCCCGATCCGCTTGATCCGTCCGATCCGCACGATCTCCGCGATCCGCGCCCTCGCGGCGCTCACGGAAATACTCCACGGCGAATTCGATGAAGCTGCGGACCTTGGCCGACAGATGACGGCGTCCAGAATAGAGAATCGCCATTTGCCGCTGAGGCCCTTCGACTTCGCACTCCGGCAACACGACAGTCAGGCGGCCCTGCGCGATATCGTCGCTTACAAGGCTTTCGGGGATCACCGCGATGCCCATATGGGCGAGTGCCGCTTCGCGCACGAGCACACTACTTGACGCGGCGAGCGCGGGCTCGACCTCGATGCGTTCGATACCCGACGGGGTACGCAACTCGAGTGGCTGACGGCCCGTGTCGACATGGGCGAGCAGACTGTGGCCCCGGAGGCTGGCGGGATCGGCCGGTGCCCCCGCGTGTTGGAGGTAGCCGGGCGAGGCGACCAGCACCGGCTTGATCGGCGCCAGTGTGCGGCTCACCATCGTCGCCGAGGCCGTCTTGTGATCGGCGACGAAGCACGCGTCGTAGCGGCCTTCGACGATATCGACCTGCGTGTCCACGAGGTCCACTTCAAGCCGCACCTCCGGATAGCGGCGCCGGTAGTGCGCGAGCAAGGGGGCCAGTTCGGTCATGGAGAACGAGGTCGGCGCCGCGATGCGCAGGGTGCCCTTGGGCTCGCGCACCGAGCGGTTGACCTCGGCCTCGACCTCGTCGAGTTTGTCGAGCACGGCGCGCACGCCTTCGACATAGGCCTCGCCTGCTCCCGTGACGGAGACGTTGTGCGTGCTTCGATGCAGCAGCCGGACGTTGAAGTGTTCTTCGAGCATCGCAATGCTGCGCGTTACCGCAGGCCGCGAAATACCCATCTGCTCGCCAGCAAGCCCGAAGTTTTTGAGTTCGACGACCTTCAGGAAGACCCGCATTGCCTGAAGTTGATTCATTGCATTTCCTGCCGATTTGATTCAAGACACCACATTGTGGTTTGTTTGTCTTTACGCTACTAAGCACATAAGAATGAAAATTTTGTTAATAAGGGTCGCGAAATCGGGCAAACCCCGGTGCCGTGCGCCATACAGGTCAGATCATGCGGATTCGGCACGCTCGCGTCCGAATCCGAAATTCGGCCTAAAGCACGCCGCAGGACTGCCGATAACCGGTTAGAGCTCTCAGGAAATGACACTGCCACCGTGCGATCAACATCCAGTCAATCGAAATCGAAACGCGGCGCCCTCGTGTCGCCGGTTCGCAACAAGGCCATGCTGCTGCCGTTGCCGCTGGGCCTGTTCAATCATCTTTCGATGGAACACCACCTGAAGCTCGAGGCCTTGTACCGCGGACGCGGCGAGGCTGTGTTCATGGGCACGATGGCCGAAATCCTCTTCGTGTCCTGCTTCATGGCCGAAGACGGCTACGGCGACGGCAATGAAGCGCTCATCGTCACCGCCCAGGACCATCTGGTGCGTGCGCACCAGCACGGCTCGAATACGGGCGTCTGGGCGTTCGACGGCACGGCCTACGCCGCCTTCTGCAAACTTCTGACGCTGCACGATGAACAACTGCGGCAGGCGCCAGCCTATGCGGTGTTCAAGGCCAATGAGCGGATGCTTCAGTCCATCCGCACGGAAAACCAGGCATTGAGCCGCGCCAAGGCGGCCATGCTGGTCGCCGAACCTGCCTGAGCGGTTCCACGGGCCGCTCGGCGTGGGTCGTGGCGGCGCACACGCCGGGACACTTCACCCGATGCAAGGCCCATCGGAATTGCCGACTTTAAGCACGGGCTTCCAAAGAACCTGCAGGTTTTCCAGAGACTCGCCGTTAAGCAAGGCGAGCATCAGTTCGCTGATCTTGATGCCGATTGCGTGCGGCTTGGCCGACTCCGTGGCCGTCACGTTGTAGCCCATCAGCGGATCGGGCGGCCTGCCGTCGTTGATGATGATCGACATCTCGCTGCCGATCGCGATGCCCATATCGAGAAGGGCGCGTATCGCCCCCACGCCGCAGATCTGATTGTCGACCACGACGGCTGTCGGCCGCGGACTGCACGCGAGCAGACGCATCATTCTCGTATGGCCTCCCACGCTGTTGAGCTCGCCGTCGACCCTGTATTGCGGGTCGGCCGCCAAGCCGGCATCTGCCATGGCACCGAGATATCCCTTGCGTCCCTGTTGCACGAAAAAGAGCTCAGGTGGCCCGCTGAGCAATGCGATACGTCGATGCCCAAGGCTGACCAACCGGTCTACCGCGATCCGCACGCCAGCCTCGGTATCGAGATCGAACCACGCATAGGGGCCGGGCAGGTTGCTACGGCCATACGCAACGAATGGAATGCGCTTCTTCATCAGATACTGCAGGCGGGGATCTTCGAGCTTCGTGCGTGCGACGACCATCCCGTCGATGCGGCGTCCCTCGATCATGCGCTCATAAGTGCGAACCTCATCGCCCTGTGAAGCCGAAGCGATCATCAGATCCATATCGGCCTTGCCGAGCGCTTCGGTCATGCCGCCGACCACTTCAAGGAAATACGGATCGCCGAGATCGGCCGCCATCAGGGGATAGATGATGCCGATCGCGTCGGCACGCCCAGTCGCCAGGCGCCGAGCCACGGGATTGGGGCGATAGCCGGCCGCGGCCGCGGCGGCAATGACACGCTCGCGGGTCTGCGCGCTGACTTCCGGATAACCGTTGAGCGCGCGGCTGACCGTGGTCTGGGACATCCCCAGGTTTTGGGCAAGATCTTTTAGGTTCATCGACCCCCCGTGACGAACGAGGAAAAGTAAACGTCATGCGGATGCCACGGATTGACGGCCTCGGTTGTCTGCCGCGTTAATTGCACTCGAATACTACCCGCAACCTCGATGTGGTCAAAGCGCTTTGGACGAGAGCCGTCCTGTTGTTGATTTGATTCCTCACTCGTGCTTCGACGACCGCTGAAACTGCATGATCCGCAGGCTTCGGGACCTCCGATCGCATCCTCGGCCGGTTGCTTACCCATTTACCCTGAGGCAGCGACAAATCCCTTGTGTTGTTCGCGGCCGGTGCTAGATTGAATTCCAAAGCGCTTTGAGAGAAATTGCAATCGCTTTGGATCTAACCAAGAATGCCAAACGACCAAGAGGATCGGGAATGAATGACCGTGCCGCAGCGACCCTCGAGCATGCGAGCCTGAAACCCGCCGAATGGTGGCGCGGCGGCGTGATCTATCAGATCTATCCGCGCAGTTTTCTGGACAGTAATGCCGACGGCACGGGCGACCTTGCGGGCATCACGAGCAAACTCGAATACGTCGCAAGTCTGGGTGTCGACGCGGTATGGCTTTCGCCGTTTTTCCGTTCGCCGATGAAGGACTTCGGCTATGACGTCTCCGACTACCGCGACGTCGATCCGATCTTCGGCACGCTGGCGGACTTCGATGATCTCGTCAGCCGTGCCCATGAACTCGGACTGAAGGTTCTGATCGACAAGGTGCTCAGTCATACCTCCGATGAGCATCCGTGGTTCCGCGCGAGCCGCGCGGACCGCGACAATGCGAAGGCGCACTGGTATGTATGGGCCGACGCGAAGGCCGACGGCTCGCCGCCGAACAACTGGCTGTCGATCTTCGGCGGTTCGGCCTGGCAATGGGACAGCCGGCGGCGGCAGTACTACCTGCACAACTTCCTGAGAAGCCAGCCCGACCTGAACTTCCACAACCCGGATGTCCGGCGGCAGATCCTCGAGGAAGTGCAGTTCTGGCTCGATCGCGGTGTCGACGGTTTGCGACTGGACACCGTGAATTTCTATTTCCATGATCTGCTGCTGCGGGACAACCCGCCCAAGCCGATTCAGAAGCAGGGCCTCGACGCGGTACCGCTGTCGAACCCCTATGCCTTCCAGCAGCATATCCACGACAAGAGCCAGCCCGAGAACATTGCGTTTCTGAACGAGTTGAGAAAGCTGCTCGACCGCTATCCCGCGACCACCACGGTGGGGGAAATCGCAGACGACGATCCGTTCGGCACCATGGCCGAGTACACGCAGGGGACCGACCGGTTGCACAAGGCCTACACTTTCAGCCTGTTGAGCAACGATTTCAGCGCCGCCTATATCCGCGAGATCGTGGAAGCGCTCGAGGCACGTATCGGCGGCGGCTGGCCCTGCTGGTCGATCGGCAATCACGACGTCACGCGCGTGATGACCCGATGGGGCGGTACCGATAGCCCGGCCGCCCTGGCGAAGGTCTTGATGGCGCTGCTGCTGAGCTTGCGGGGCAGCGTCTGCATCTACCAGGGGGAGGAGCTTGCACTCACGGAAGCGGATATTCCCTTCGAGCTCCTGCAGGATCCCTATGGCATCAACTTCTGGCCCGAGCTCAAGGGGCGCGACGGCTGCCGCACGCCCATGCCGTGGAAAGCGCGCGCCGAACACGCAGGATTCTCGAGCGTTCGGCCGTGGCTACCCATTCCGGCCGAACATCTTCCCAACGCGGTCGATGTGCAGGATGCTGATCCCGGCTCGGTGCTGAACGCCTACCGGAAGTTCCTGGCCTGGCGCCGTGAGCATCGCGCGTTGAGCAAGGGCACGATTCGTTTCATCGATGCGCCGGAGCACAGCCTCGCATTCATCCGCGAGCATGAGCAGCAACGTCTGCTGTGCGTATTCAATCTGGCGTCGCAAGCCTTGTCGATTCCACTCGACGAGCCGTTCGAACTTGAACCGCTGAAGGGTCATGGCTTCACTTCGGAGAGGCGGCCGGGCCGGATCGATCTGCCTGCGTATGGCGCGTTCTTTGCGCGAGTGTTGGCGAACCGGGAAAGTGTTGGATGACAAGCGGAGTTTGACTTCAAATTAAACAAAGGGTGCGGCGCAAGCGCTGAGCCCACGAGACTGGAGGCACAATGACCTTGCGCAAAATCGCCACCCTTGGGTTGGGCGTTCTTCTGGGCACGCTGCTACACGCCGGTGCCGGCTTCGCGGCGACCGTCACCATTTCCTGCAGCGCGACCGGCCACGATCTCGCGATGTGCACGCAGGGCGCCGAGGCCTGGGCGAAGCAGACCGGCAATCAGGTCAAGGTGGTGTCGATGCCCTCGACGGGCCAGCTTGCGCTGTACCAGCAACTGTTGAGCGCCGGCTCGTCGGACATCGACGTCTTGCAGATCGACGTGGTGTGGCCGGGCATCCTCGCGCAGGATCTGATCGACCTGAGCAAGTATGCGGGGAACAAGACGGCCGGGGATTTTCCCGTGTATGTCAAGAATGCCACCATCGGCGGCCGGCTGGTCGCAATGCCCTGGTTCGCCGATGCGGGCGTGATGTTCTACCGCAAGGACCTGCTCGAAAAATACGGCGTCAAGGTGCCCGATACCTGGGAGGCACTGACCGCGGCCGCGAAGAAGATCCAGGACGCCGAGCGTGCCGCGGGTCATGCCAAGATGTGGGGCTTCGTCTGGCAGGGCCGCAACTATGAAGGCCTGACATGCGATGCGCTCGAATGGGTGCAGAGCCACAACGGCGGCTCGATCGTCGATGCCTCGGGCAAGGTCACGATCGACAATCCCGGCACGGTCACCGCCCTGAAGATGGCGCGTGGATGGGTCGGCACCATCAGCCCCGAAGGCGTCCTGAACTATTCCGAGGAGGAGGCTCGAGGCGTATTTCAGTCGGGTGACGCCGTCTTCATGCGCAACTGGCCCTATGCATGGTCGCTGGCCAACAGCAACGACAGCCCCGTCAAGGGCAAGGTCGCCATCGCGGTGCTGCCCAAGGGCGGCGAGGGCGGACGTCATGCCGCCGTATTGGGCGGATGGCAGCTCGCGGTGTCGAAGTACTCGAAGAACGCCGACGCGGCCGCGAGCCTCGTCATGTACCTGACGAGCCCTGCGGAGCAGAAACGCCGTGCCATCGAAGGCGGGTACGCATCGACCATCGAGGCACTGTATAAGGAACAGGATGTGCGCGATGCGATCGGTCCGTTTGCCGATTCCCTGTACGACAATCTGGTCAATGCCGTCGCCCGTCCTTCCGCGGCAACCAAAACCCGCTACAACCAGGTCAGCACCGAGTTCTCGGGGGCTGTGTATGCCGTACTCTCCGGCAGCACCGATGCCGCGGTCAGCGTGAAGAATCTGGACGCCAAGTTGCGCGGCTTGAGCCGGGGAGGCAAGTGGTAGGGCCAAAGTTCGCCAGGGGGCATGACGCGGCGTTCGATCTCTCGCGCAAGCGGGGCAGCCGGGCTGCGCGGCATGCCTCCCTCACGCGCGAGCGGGTACGATCCGCGTGGCTGTTCCTCGCACCGATGCTGCTCGTGCTGGCGCTCGTCGCGGGCTGGCCCTTGTTGCGCACGATCTGGTTCGGCTTCACCAACGCCAACCTTGCGGACCTTCGCCATGCCGACTTCATCGGTGTGGCCAACTACCTGAGCTACGACAACGGCCAGTGGACCGGCTTGCTCGCGGATCCGGGCTGGTGGCGCGCGGTCTGGAACACGGTACTGTTCGCTGTCGTTTCCGTCACGCTCGAAACCGTGTTCGGCATAATCATCGCTCTGGTGCTGAACACCCCTTTCCGGGGCCGCGGGCTCGTGCGGACCGCGGTGCTCATCCCGTGGGCCGTTCCCACCATCGTATCGGCGAAGATGTGGGGATGGATGCTCAACGACCAGTTCGGGATCGTGAATCACGCGCTCCAGGGACTCGGCATCCTGTCCCATCCGATTGCGTGGACGGCGGACCCTCAGCTCGCGCTGCTGGCCGTGGTGACGGTGGATGTCTGGAAGACCACGCCGTTCATGGCCCTGCTTATTCTCGCCGGACTGCAGATGCTGCCGACCGACTGTTATGAAGCGGCGAAGCTCGACGGCGTTCATCCCGTCAAGGTGTTCTTCCGGGTGACCTTGCCGCTGCTGCGCCCGGCGGTCATGGTCGCCGTGATCTTCCGTGCACTCGATGCCTTGCGCGTGTTCGACCTGATCTACGTGCTGACCTCGAACAGCCCGGACACGATGTCGATGTCGGTCTACGCGCGCCAGCAGCTCGTGGATTTCCAGGAAATTGGCTATGGCTCGGCCGCGTCGACCGCGTTGTTCATGGTCATCGCCTTGTGCACCGTCGCAGCTATCGTGGCGAGTCGCATGCGCTTCGACAACGAAGACTAGGAGACCGATCACGATGAAAAAAGCCTTCAGTGTCTGTGCGTTCTATCTGCTGGTCGCGGTGATCGTGCTCTACGCGGTGTTTCCGTTTTACTACGCCATCGTCTCGTCGCTCAAGCCGGCCTCGCAACTGTTCCATGTCGACTACTTCCCGGTGTTCTGGGATTGGCACAACTACGTCTCCGTGTTCAGGGAGCAGCCTTTCGCCAACAATATCCTGAACTCACTGCTGGTGTCGTTTTCGGTGGTCGCGCTGTCCACGCTGCTCGGCGTGACGGCGGCCTACTCGCTGGGGCGTGTCCGGTTCCGGGGACGCCGCACCCTGCTCATTACCGTGCTTGCCGTCTCCATGTTCCCGCAGGTCGCCGTGTTGTCGGGGATGTTCGAGCTGATCCGCTTGCTCGGTCTGTACAACAACCTGGCGGGCCTGTCGTTGTCGTACATGATCTTCACGCTGCCGTTCACGGTGTGGGTGTTGACGACGTTCATGCGCGACTTGCCCAAGGAACTTGAAGAAGCCGCGCTCATGGACGGGGCCGATACCTGGACCATCCTGACGCGCGTATTCATGCCGCTGATGCTGCCGGTGCTCGTGACGACCGGCTTATTGGCGTTTATCGCGGCATGGAATGAATTTCTGTTCGCTCTGACGTTCACCTTGACCAACGAGCAGCGCACCGTGCCGGTGGCGATCGCGCTGATCACCGGCGGCAGCGCCCACGAATTGCCATGGGGCAACATCATGGCCGCCTCGGTCATCGTGACCGTGCCGATCGTCGTGCTGGTGCTGGTGTTTCAGAAGCGCATCGTCTCCGGGCTGACTGCGGGAGCGATAAAGGGCTGAGAGGAGGACGGCGAGTCCAGGGGCTTGAAAGGGGGCGAGGTGTAGGGCTCGAACTTCGGCACACATCGCCGGGACGACCGCGAGCCCGCGGCTACCCATGCAAGCAGGCTCGGGACGTTTCGTTCTCGCCCCGGCGGTTTGAGTCGATCGCTCCCCGCTCCAATGGACCGGGGAGCGCTTCTTCGGCCGATCAGAATATATTGCGGAGCCCGATCGCGATACCCGTCTGGTTGCTGCGTCCCGGCAGTTCGACCGTTCCCGCACCCGTCACCTTGTTGAAGTCGACCGTTCCATACACCTCAGTGCGCTTGGAAAGCGAGTACTCGGCAAGCGCGACCCCCGTGTAGCGGTTGCCGCTGCCGAGCACGCCGCCGCCAATCGAAGCGTTCTTCATGTGATCGTAGTAGAACGCGCCGGTCAGCCGCAGCGCCGGCGTCGCTTGCCAGGTCACGCCGGTGTAGGGACCATCGTCGATACGTCCGGTGTTCTTCAGGTCGTCGATGCTTACCGCGATAGGCTGCTGGGCCAGCGTGCTGTCGACGAAGCCGGTGTCGTCCTCTGAATGCAGGTAGCCGAGATAGAGGTTCACCTCGCTGAACGTGTACACCGCGTTCGCGTTGAAGACAGTCTGCTTGTGGTTCGAATTGTCGCTGTTCTGCTGTGCGCCGCCGCCGAAACTCAACTGACCGATGGTGTAGGACAGCGTCACGCCATACAAGCTGCCCGCGCCCATATGGCCGGGGATCTGCCCGGAAAAACCTCCGGGGCCGGTCGCCGTGCTGTCGGTGCCGAATGAATACATCGCGTCGATGCTCAAGCCCGCGAACGAACCGACATATTTGACGGCATTGTCGGCATAGAGGCCGGCGCCGAGTGCGACCGGCAGCCATGCATTCTCGAAGTAATTGCCGACCGTGAGCGGGTCATAGGTATCGCCCAAGGTATCGAACAACGGCGTCTTCTGGCGCCCGAGTGTCACCGTGCCATACGGGCCGCTCAATCCGACATAAGCGTTGCGATTGAACAGGCGGCTGGCACCGGTGCCGTCCTGCAGGTTGATGCCACTTTCGAGATCGAAGATCGCGCTATAGCCGCCGCCGAGATCTTCAGTGCCGCGCATGCCAAAACGACTGTTGGTAATGGCGCCATTCGTCATGAACAAACGATTGTCGTTGGCCGCATTTGTATTTGTCAGATATCGGACGCTTACGTCCGCCACGCCATACAAGGTCACCGAACTTTGTGCGCTTGCATGCTGACATGCAAGCGCCAACCCGGCGCAACTCAAAGCACCGACGAATTTCAGCTGTTTCATTCTGTCTCCTGTACTTAAATGGCGCTCCATCCGGAACGGAAGGGCAGCGATCGTTGCTGTAAGGGCGAGCAAAATGGCGCATTGAGACGAGCGGCTCAATAGCCGCTCGATCCGTAGGCGCACTCAAATCCGAAGGCCTGGTCCAGGGCCTTCGTAGTCAACGGGCAGGTTCGAAAATGACAACGACACTATAGTCAGCCGAAAGCTCATTGGGCAATAATCGGTATCGATCAGTGACACATAAAACAACGGCTGCCACGAGGATTTGCCCTTCAGTTTCGATTTGATGTAATAGACCGGTGGCTTTCTTCCGAGGCTCGGCTGGGAGTAAACGACAGTGGCTGGGAAAAATCTGTTTGAGATAGCGCCGAATCCGGCTGCGTTCTGGCGGGCATTGCGCCGTATGCGGGGCGGGGAAATGCTCGCTTGTCGGGATTGTTGATCCGTCGGGCCATTATCGTGCGTGGCCATCGGCCAGTTGAGTGGGCTCAAATGCTTCGCTTTCGACCGATCCACGTTCAATGGTCAGGCGCGCCATGGCAACGGCGGCGGTGTGTGGTCCGGAAACGAACCGGCCACGGGGCAGGTGCTGAGCACCCCGATCGGCCACATCCTTGTCCCGACATTCAAGATCTGTTCCGCGGCAGTGCGGGGACGACGACGGACAGAGCGGGGTTGACCGGTTATGAGAGCACCCGAGCGGATCATTACCGCCGAAATGGGACCTATCAGCGTCCTGTCGATGGCCTTCCAATTGGGGAGGCTCCATCTGGCTTGTAAATAATGGTTACGCTTCTCTGGCGAATTTATTCGCATCCGTGTTATTGTTAAAGGGTTAACCAGCACTTTTCAGGATTTACCATGGCTACATATAAAGAACTCCTCGCGCAGAAGGCTGCGCTCGACGCACAGCTGACGCAGCTTCGCGAAGTCGAACGCGGCGACGTGATTGCCGACATCCGTCAGAAAATGGTCGATTATGAGATCAGCATCGAGGACATTACGGGCAGCAAGGCGAAGCGCGGTCCGAGCAAGAGTGGTCCGGTGGCCGCAAAATACCGCGATCCCCAAACGGGCGTGACCTGGTCGGGTCGCGGCAAGCCACCGGCTTGGATCAAGAACGCTGAAAACCGCGATTCGTTCCTTATTAAATAAGATTTAATCGCTGTTTTGCCAGGCGACTGCGCCCGCCAAAGCGACGCGTGAATTCGGGCCCTGCTTGGGTCCCGAATCGGGTCTCGATTTGGGTCTCGATTTGGGCCGCTAAATGGCAGACGTCGGGGCCACGGTTGCCTGCCATCCGGCATCGGCCGGTCTGACTTCCGGCCCAGGGGTGGTTCGTTGCCTGACTGCTCTTGTGCGAGCGCGCCTCCATCCCGTGCGCCCGGCACGCGCGACAGTCATCCCGGCACGCAAAACGGCATTGAATCCGGCAAGAACCATCGGCAGCGTGAATGCTTTGCCCCGCCATCACTTCTTTGCTCATCCGAGCATCCCGCATCGATTCGATCGCAGGTGCTGCATCTCATACTGACTTCAGCGTCAGTACACCTCACTTCTCAATGTCGCTCTCGCTTTTCCTCGAGGAAAAGCCATTGGGGTGGAGACTGCGGCAGGGCCATGTGCGCGGCCAGGAAGAAAGATGAGTACTATCTGGGTGCGAAACAGGTCGACGGCCGTCATCAAATCTATACTTTGATGCTCTTGCCACGGCTTCGGCTTTTCACGGCTTCGACTTTTATCCAACACTCGAAACGGACCCGCGTCATGAATACCAAAGCAGTATTGACTCTCAGCGATGTCACCCAGATTCTCGCGGCTGCGCGTGCGGAAGCGCAGAAGCACCAATGGCCCGTTTCGATTGCGATCGTCGATGATGGCGGCCATCCGCTCGCGCTCGAGCGTCTCGACAACTGCGCGCCGATCAGTGCGTATATCGCGATCGAGAAGGCGCGTACGGCCGCACTCGGCCGGCGCGAATCGAAAGCTTACGAAGATATGATCAACGGCGGCCGCACGGCATTCCTGTCGGTACCGATCCTGAGCGGTACGCTCGAGGGCGGTGTCCCGCTGGTCGTAGACGGGCAGGTGATCGGCGCCATCGGCGTGTCGGGCGTCAAGGCACCGGAAGACGCGCAGATTGCGCGCGCCGGCCTGGCAAGCGTCCAGGCTTGAAAGATTAGGAATCCACCAGGAAGGAAAGAGGGAAAGTCATGAGTGAACGCATCCAGCACAACGGCCTGCAAGTTGCCGCAATCCTGAGTCGCTTTATCGAAGACGAAGCGCTGCCCGGCACGGGCATCGATCGCGCTGCATTCTGGCAGGGCTTCGACGCGCTGGTCCACGATCTTGCACCGAAGAACCGCGCGCTGCTCGCCGAGCGCGACCGCCTCCAGCAAGAACTCGACACGTGGCATGGCGCCCATCCGGGCCCGATCCGCGATATGGCAGCCTACCGTCAGTTTCTTGAAGGGATCGGTTATCTGCTACCGCAGCGTGCACAGATCAAGGCCAGCACGGCGAACGTGGATCTCGAGATCTCGACCCAGGCCGGCCCACAATTGGTCGTACCCGTTTCGAATCCGCGTTATGCGCTGAATGCGGCGAACGCACGTTGGGGCAGTCTCTACGATGCGCTGTATGGTACCGACGCGATTGCCGAGACTGAGGGCGCACAGCGCGCCGGTGCATTCAATCCGGTCCGCGGTCAGCGTGTGGTCGCGCGCGGCCGCGCATTTCTCGATCAGGCCGCTGCGCTCGCCGGCGCTTCGCACGTGGATGCGACGGGCTATGCGGTCAAGAACGGCAAGCTCGAAGTCGGCACGGCCCAGGGCCCGCGCGCGCTGGCCAATCCGGCCCAGTTTGCCGGTTATCGCGGCGATGCGGCCGCCCCGTCGGCGATCCTGCTCAAGAACAACGGCTTGCATTTTGAAGTGACGATCGACCGTACCGCGCCGATCGGCAAGACCGATGCGGCAGGGGTCAACGACATCATCGTCGAATCGGCGGTCTCGACCATCATGGATTGCGAAGACTCGGTCGCAGCAGTCGATGCCGAAGACAAGGTCCAGGTCTATCGGAACTGGCTGGGCCTGATGAATGGCAAGCTCACCGAGGAAGTCACGAAAAACGGCAAGACGTTCACGCGTCGCCTGAACCCGGACCGCGAATACACGTCGCCCGACGGTTCGGCACTCGTGCTGCACGGCCGCTCGCTGATGTTCATCCGCAACGTCGGCCACCTGATGACGAACCCGGCGGTGCTCGATCGCGACGGCAACGAGATTCCTGAAGGGATCCTCGACGCGGTCGTCACGAGCCTCGCTTCGATGCAGGACCTGAAGCACAAGAAGAATTCGCGGACCGGCTCGTTCTATATCGTCAAGCCGAAGATGCACGGACCGGCCGAAGTCGCATTTGCCGACGAGCTGTTCGGGCGGGTCGAGACCTTGCTGAACCTGCCGGCCAACACGCTCAAGATGGGGATCATGGACGAGGAACGCCGCACGAGCGTGAACCTCGGTGCCTGCATCGGTGCGGCCGCCGCGCGGGTGGCGTTCATCAACACGGGTTTCCTCGACCGCACGGGCGATGAAATGCACACGGCGATGGAAGCGGGTCCGATGCTGCGCAAGGGCGACATGAAGACCGCGGCATGGATCACGGCCTATGAACGCCACAATGTGCTGGTCGGCCTGAACGCGGCCTTGCGCGGGCGCGCGCAGATCGGCAAGGGGATGTGGGCGATGCCCGACCTGATGGCTGCCATGCTCGAACAGAAGATCGCGCATCCGAAGGCCGGTGCGAATACGGCGTGGGTGCCGTCGCCCACCGCGGCGACGCTGCATGCCTTGCACTATCACCAGGTCGATGTCGAAGCGATCCAGCGCGAGCTCGAGAAGGTCGATCTGGCGGCTGCACGTGACGGTTTGCTCAACGATCTGCTGAGCGTGCCGGTTGTCGAGTCGCCGAGCTGGGGACCCGACGAGATCCGTCAGGAAGTCGAGAACAACACGCAAGGCATTCTGGGTTATGTCGTGCGCTGGATCGACCAGGGTGTCGGCTGCTCGAAGGTGCCCGACATCCACGACGTCGGCTTGATGGAAGACCGTGCGACGCTGCGGATCTCGAGCCAGCACATCGCCAACTGGCTGCGTCATGGCATCGTGACGGAGCAGGCCGTGCGGGAAACGTTCGAGCGGATGGCCGCGGTGGTCGACAAGCAGAATGCGGGTGATCCTCATTATCGGCCGATGGCCGGACACTTCGATACGTCGGTCGCTTTCAAGGCGGCCTGCGCGCTCGTGTTCGAGGGACGTGCCCAGCCCAACGGTTATACCGAGCCGCTGTTGCACAAGTACCGCCTTGCATATAAGGCGAAGTAATTGGCCTGATGGTGCCTGACGGTGCTCGAGGTCGAGTTTGGGCGAACCCGGTGCCGTGACACGCGGGTGTCGTGCTGCTCGACGACAGGGTGGGATGAAGGCCAGAATCTGCCTTCGTCCCGCCCTGTTATTCTTCCGATCACGGTACTCGTCATTTCTGCCGCGAGTGCGGATCACCCATCTGTGGAACCGGGTAACCCTTGCTCCATAGGGGTTTCCGTGCCCGCTCGGGGCCGCGGCGAGTCACTCCGGCTCGATCCGATGAGCAGACGGGAATTGCCCCTTCTCATCGGCTTACACTCATAAAAATAACGTGCTACGCTGCGGGAAATTTTTACGGAATGCTCAGTTCCCTTTGCCGTCGAGTCGTCTCGACTCAAGCATGGGGTATCGCAACGCGCCTGCATCTACATACCGTGACAATCCGTGCCCTTAGATTGGTTCGGAGGGGTCCCATGAGTGGTGAACTCGATTATCCGGTGTTGTACGCTCATTTCGGCACGGCTAGCCCGTGCTGGCGGCTGTCGAGCGACAGCAATGCACTGCAACTGGCCGCCGTCAGCGGGCCGGCGACCGTTTCGGTTGCGTTAAACGCCGAGCAGGCCGCACGGGTGCGGAGTATGACCGGTGTCACCTCGCACATCGTGCTCGATATCAGTCTATTCGGGAATCCGCTCCAGCTGCACCTCGTCGGTAAGAAGATCAATTTCACGGAATGGGCGGGGACGGCTTCCGCCTATAACGACACGGTCTCGGTCGCGCGCGATCTGGTGCATGGTCTGTCGTTCGCGGAACAAGTGGTTTCCGAAGTGAATTCACTTGTCGTGATTCTCGATCAGCACGGCAATATCCAGCGCTTCAACCGGCTATGCGAAGAAGTGACCGGCGTGCGTGAAGAAGACGTGGTGGGCAAAAATGCTTACGCCATGTTCATGTCGCCTGAGCAAGGTCAGGCTTCGAGCCAGAATATCAGCGGCTTCTTCCGAAGCGGCGAGGCCTACGAGGTCGAACGGCTTATCAATACGATTGCGGGTCCGCGGCTTTATCTGTTTCGCAATAAATTTGTCCAGAGCGGCAGTGGGGTCGACGAGAAGTTTCTGATCTGTTCAGGCACGGACATTACCGAAGAACGGCGTGCGCAGCAGCGCCTTTCGGAGCTTGCGAATACCGACGCGCTGACGGGCCTGCCGAACCGCAATGCGATCCATGACCAGATCCGCCGAGCCCTGGCCGTCGAGGGGTCGCCCCCGGTCGGCATCCTGTTCCTCGATCTCGACAACTTCAAGCGCGTCAACGACCACTACGGCCATGTGATCGGCGACCGTCTCATCAAGGATGTCTCCGCTGCCATCAAGGCTTGCCTTGGCGATCAGGATATCGTGGCACGGCTCGGTGGCGACGAATTCATCGTGCTGGTCCAGGGCGCCTGCATGCCGGATCTCGAGGCCTGCGCGCAGCGTATCCTCGATCGCCTGCGCATTCCGTTCAACCTCGGTCTGATCGAGGTCTATACGGGTTGCTCGATCGGGATCGCGCTGAGCCCCAATCATGGCGATACGCTCGAAGGACTGATCCGTTCCGCCGATACGGCGATGTATGTGGCGAAGGACCAGGGCAAACGTACCTATCGCGTGTTCTCGCCCGACATGAACAAGAAGGTCGCCGAGTACATGTGGCTCGATACCAACTTGCCGCGTGCCCTCGAGGACAATCAGCTGACCCTCCACTACCAGCCCAAACTCTGCCTTGCATCGGGTGCGGTACTCGGTGTCGAAGCGTTGCTGCGCTGGAATTCACCGGAACGCGGGCTCGTATCGCCGCTCGATTTCATTCCTTATGCGGAGGAGTCGGGCATGATCGGCCCGCTCGGCCGCTGGGTCATGCAGACCGCCGCCGCACAGGCGCGCCGCTGGAGCGAACACGGTCTGGACATCCGCGTCGCGATCAACGTATCGGCGCGCCAGTTGGCCGACACCGCGATTGTCCATGACCTTGCCGGCGCACTCGAGACAGCGGGTCTCCATCCCTGCCTGCTTGACCTCGAACTCACGGAAAGCTGCCTGATCGAAGACGAGGACATGGCGCGCGGATTGATCACACAGTTCCGCACGATGGGCGCACAGGTCCACCTCGACGATTTCGGCACGGGTTATTCCTCGCTGTCGCAGATCGCACGGATCCCGCTCGACATGATCAAGCTCGATCGCAGCTTCGTGCGGGGCATCAATACGAATGCGAAATCCCAGGCGCTGGTGCGCTCGATGGTCGCCGTCGCACAAGCGCTCAACTTCGCGGTGATCGCCGAAGGGGTGGAGACCGCGGCTGAGGAAGAGTTTCTCAGGAAGATCGGCATCGACCATGTGCAGGGGTTCCATTATGCGAAACCGATGACCGCTGACGCATTCGAAGCATGGATGGCGGAGAAAGAGAAGCTCAGACTCATCGCCTGAGCTTCTGCATGCTGCCAAATACCTCTAGCTGCCCAGGCCGGTGAAACGGCCTGTTCCCGGCGGGCAAAGAACCAACCCTCTACCAGACAATCTACGATCGGCTTGCATGGTATCAACCGACATGGCGTAGTTTGGCGGTGCGCCTGTTTTGGAGCATGACCAGCCGCTCCATGAATGCCAGATCTTTTTCTTCGATCGTAAATGTGGAATGGACCCAGTCCTCGGTGATATCCATGAGTTCGGCCCGGGTAACTGGATTGACGCGCTGCCGCGCGCGCAACATGGCTCGTATGCCATTGAGCTTGGGTTTCATGCTGTCGACAAAAGTCCGGGTCGCGAGAAAAGCCTCGCCCGGTTCAAACAAGCCGTCTACCAAACCCTTTTCGGCATGCCATTCGGCCAAATGCGATTCGCCGCTGCTGATTAAATCCTCGGCGAGTTTCCGAGTGGCCTTGCGCGCGACGAGCGAATAACCGCCCATTCCCGGAAACAGGTTGAAAGCCATTTCGGGAAAGCCCATGCGCGCGTCCTTTTGCGCGAGCACATAGTGATGGGCGAGTGCCGCTTCGAAGCCGCCGCCAAGCGCCGAGCCTTCGACCATCGCAACCGAGATCGCCCCCGTGCCGAAGCCCGTGTAGATTTCGTAAAGACCATCGATGCACGAGCGCGCATACGCCATCAGGGGTCCTCGATGGCCCGCGCGGATCGTTTCGGCAAAAAAGCTCAGATCGCCGCCGACGTTGAACAGCGTCGGCACGAGCGAGCCCGTGACCCAGAAATCGAAGGGCAGGCCGGACTCCCGCGCGCAGCGCGCGAGGGTAATGATGTCGGTCACCAGTTCCTGGCTAAAGCAAGGCCTGGGGTGCGCACGCATCATCATCCACATGATGTTGCGGCCTTCTTCATAATACGCGGAGATTTGCGACAGATTGCCGGCTTCGGTAAAAGGACGGCATGCAGGATGATTTTTTAGGTTCATCTTTTCAGTCCGGTTAGTACCACGTTTCAGGGGTGAAACACCAACAGCCTAAGCCAGAAATAAGTGCCTGACTGCCACGTCTGGATAAACGGGGGTTAATAGACGCGCGTAGGCAACGTGCGCCTGAAACGTGCGGCACGGTGGTGTCCTTCTGCTTGATTCAAGGAAGCCGGGGATATAGAGACGTACGCGGATCACCATCCCCTTTCTTTCTGGAGTGATCGCGCAGTTACTGGGTGAGCGTAGCCGTTTGAAGCGAAACAGATCGTTTGCTTGCGCACGAAACAAGCATAAAAATGTGCGCGACTGAGCGATACCGAACATGCGGCGATGCGGCCGCGTGCGATCCGGGGTGACTTATGCTTTCAGTTTGTCAGCTTTGTCGGCGATCTGCTCGTGGCGTGGACACATATGACGGCTGTCCTGGAGGCGAGGCGAGGCTGTGCGTGGGGGGAGGGACGGCCTGTGCGAGTGCGATGCGTTTGCCAGTTCCCGCGTCCCGGATATTGAACCCTTGTCGCTCCGATTCGAGCGGGGCCGGAGAACTGGCAAATGCGTGGGTCAGCGTTCAGCGTTCAGCGGGCATTCAACGACACGTTGCTGGCAAGTGCGCCGACCTCGCTCGAGGAGCCTGCCGCCAGCAGTGTGTAACTACCGGCATTGACTTTCCATGCATGGTGCTCAGTGTCCCAGGTCGCGAGACGCTGTGAAGGAATGGTGATGCTGACCTGCTGTGTTTCACCTGCGCCAAGCATGACCTTCTTCCAGCCGACCAGCCGCTTGGGCGGCTCGCCAAGCCCCGCCGGCAATTTCGCATACACCTGTGCCACCTCGGCCCCGGCGCGGCGCCCCGTGTTCGTCACGCTGAAGCTCACGGTCACGTCGCCTTCGGGCGAAGCGTTCGATTGCATGGCTGAGTACGAGAATGTCGTATAGGACAGCCCGTGCCCGAACGGAAACAGTGGCTCGATCAGTTTCGCGTCATACCACCGGTAACCCATCAGCAGGCCTTCGCTGTACTTGACGTTGAAATCGACTTTCGAAATCTCCGGCTGGGGCAGATCGGCATCGCGCATGGGAAACGAGATCGGAAGCTTGCCGGACGGATTGACGTCGCCGAACAGCAGATCTGCGATGGCTTGTCCCCCTTGTATGCCCGGATACCAGGTTTCGAGGACGGCATGCACATTGGCGATCCATGGCATCAGAACTGGGCTGCCGTTTTCGAGCACGACCACGGTGCGCTTTGATTTTAGGGCGACGACGCCGATCAACTCATTCTGATCGTAGCGCTGATTGCCCGGATCGGCACGGAAGTCGGGCAGGCTCAGGCTGGCAAGGTCACGGGTCTCGCTCTGCGCTTGCGTGGCGAATACGATGGTGACATCGGCATTGGCGGCGGCCTTGGCCGCTGCGGTGAGGTTCCTGCCGTCGAGGTAAGACACCGTCGCGTTTGGAGCCTTCGCTACGATCGCGAAGAGCGGTGACGATTTGTACCAGGTCGCACAACCGAACGGGACTATAGAGACGCAATCGTCGACCGCGTTGCCGTCATAAGGCCGCACACCGCCTGCTCCGCCGCCCGAGAGCACACCCGCATCCGCATGGCCGCCGATGACGACGATGGACGAAAGGCCGGCAGCCGACAGCGGCAGCACGGCTTGCGTACTATTGGCCGGCGCATCGTTTTTCAGCAGGACGGCTGTCTGCTGCGCGACTTTCAGTGCCATCGCGGAGCCGGCGGCTTCGTCGATTGCCCCTTGCGACGGCGGTGGGGAATCGAGCAGGCCCACCTTCGCCATCACGGCCAGCTTTCGCGAGACCATATCGTCGAGTCGCGCCATTGGCACACTGCCCGACACGACAGCATCCGTGAGCTTGTCGCCGAAATAGCTCATGCCGAGCAGGGCAGCAACCGATGAAACACCGGCGGGAGCGCCGGGCTGTTCTTCGTCGAGCCCTGCGAGCGCGGCGGCTTCGGTGCTGTGTGTCGCGCCCCAGTCTGACTGCACGATCCCCTTGAAGCCCCACTCCTTCTTCAGGATGTCGTTGAGAAGCGTGGGGTTTTCGCAGGCGTATATTCCGTTGACCTTGTTGTGCGAACACATGACGTTGCCGGGCTTGCCTTCCTTGATTGCGATCTCGAATGCGAGCAGCTCCGTTTCGCGCAGCGTGCGTTCATCGACTACGGAGTTGCTGACAGAGCGATTTGTTTCCTGGTTATTCAGTGCATAGTGTTTGACAGTCTCGATCACTTTTTTCGACTGCGTACCCAAGGTGCGCGCGGCACTCAGTGTGCCGGCGAGCACGGGGTCTTCTCCCAGGTATTCGAATGTGCGGCCGTTGCGCGGCTCGCGTGCGAGATTGATGCCATTACCGAGGCCCTCCGCGAATCCGAGTGCGCGCAGTTCGGTGGCGATGTGTGCGCCGTATTCCGTTGCGAGTTGCGGGTCCCAACTCGCGGCCAATGCAATGGGAGCGGGCAGAGGCGTCGAACGGCCGCTCGGCGTGTTCACGCCTGAGGAGGCATCCGTGGCGGCAATTGCCGGAATGCCCAGTCGCGGGATGCCGGGAATATAGCCGGTACCGAGCGGTGTGCCCGGCGGAACCGTACCCAGGCCGAGAACCGGGATGCCAGTGCCGTGAACGAGCTGAATCTTCTCCGAGATCGTGAGTTGCGAAACGAGAGCCGCGGCGCGTTGAGCCGCAGCGTTCTCGAGATTGTCCGGCGAGATCCTGTCCGGCGGGATCCCACTATTGGTTGAGCCGCGTACCGAAGTCGCGACATCGCCCGACGCGGGACTGGAGTCACTACCGCCACCACATGCGGCAATCAGTACCGTGGCACAGCACGCAGTGGCGACCAATGTGCGCTTCGAATACAAACACAACCCCGAATTGATAAAAATGTTAGTCATCCTATCCTCATTTAAGACGTGACCGTACCAATAATTGGGCTTTTAAGCTGCCGGAAAATCCATTGCCCAATCTTCAATAGACATCAACGACGCACAGCCAGTGAGTGCGCCCGATTCCGCTCCAGGAGGTTTCCGCCAGGCGAGTAGAGGCGGTGAATTGTGAAATAGCTTAAGCAGCCTACTTTTAGTAGAGACTTTGCTGTACTAATTAGAGAACTCTAATGAAGAAGCGATGCAGTCATTTGATCTCAGGGAGCACGACTTGATCGCCTGGGCTAAGTGAATGCGCGGATTGATCGCTCTGCATCGAGCATGGAAGACGTGACGATGACCGGCGGGGAAGAATGATGGTACTTGGGCAGAAGACCGTATCGGCCACGCTGTATCGATGGCTTCTCGCGGAGCGACAGGGTTACGACCGACATGCGTTGAGCAGGGCGATCAGCATCGATGAAAGGATCATCGATGCCCCGCGGGGGAGGGTCAGTGGCGACAAGCATGTGCGCTTGCTGAAACTGACTGAGAACTGGCCTCTGACCGATGAGGCCTTGCGTCCTGACGTCGCGGTGCGACTATGGCCGTTTCCGGAACTGGCGGGTGTGGTGTGCAATAGCGGCACGTTGCGCGAGGCGTTGTGGCACTACGTCAAATATCGGGATTTGATCGGCAACGTCGATTGGGTGTTGGTGCAGGAAACGAGCGATCGCATGGCGTTCGACTACGTGCTCGAAGGCGTGGATCGTGCGACGAGTTGCGCGCTCGGAAACTTCGCGACATTGGCGGGCATTGCGCGTTTCTACGATCCGTCTTCCCATATCGGCGAGTTACGGATAACCGGCGCGCCGCTGGACAGGCATGCGTCATGGAACGAAACGTTTCGTACGCGAGTCACGTATTATCAGTCGCACAACCAGTTGGTACTTTTCTCGAACAGACTCGATGAGCGGTTCGAGCGTTTCAATGGCGTGCTCGCCGGAATTCAGCAGCGTGCCGCAACGTGCCTGCGCGAACAGATTCGCGACAGCGGATCGTTTGCGAAAACTGTTGCACAGCATCTGCGCGACTGGCTGCACGATGGTTCAAACGATCAGTCCACGGCAAGCTTGCAACAGCGCCTTTGCGATGAACTCGAGATCTCGCGCTGGACGTTGTTGCGGCGGCTTCGTGCTGAAGACGTCCCGTTCCAGGACTTGCTGATCCAGGCGCGTATGGGAGAAGCGCGTGCCTTGCTCCTGCATACGAGTCTGCCAATTAGTGAGATCGCGGATCGCGTGCACTTCGGATCGATCAGTGCGTTCAGCCGGTTCTTCACGCGAACGGCCGGCATGGCGCCGAGCCGGTTCAGGGCCGAAAAATGGCATGCGTCAACGAACGATGAACTGGCATAGATGGGCTCGGCCTGACATGAGGGGTGACGTGTATGCCCAGCCCTATTGCGAATGCGCGGCTCATCGAGGCCTGGCCTTTACCCGCTTCATGAGCGTCGTGATTGCCGGTCGAGCAATAGTTCGAACACGCGCAGTTTTTCTCCGTCGGGCAGGGTCTTCCATGCCTTGATCTCCTCGCGCGTCCTCATGCAGCCATTGCAATAGCCCGTCTGTGCATCGAGCTTGCAGACATCCGTACAGGGCGAGCCGACGGGTTCAAGTGTTTTCGCGAGGGCGATCGAAGAGTCGAGTGCGGTGATCATCGTGAGAAAGCAGGGAAGGTGGGATCGCTGAACCAGGTTACCGCTATGCCGCCGTGCCGGTGGCCGTGGCTCGCAGTTCGCCCGGAGCATCCTTGAACAACGAGGCCGCGAATGCGGGATTGGACGGCCAGTAGGCATGCATATAACTCGCGACGATCGACCCGTGATGGAAGATGGCTTCGCCGCGCAGATGCGTGACTGGATGCATCGCATGGCCCACGGGCTCGAGCGGTGTCACGAGCCGGGAGTAGTGAAAGGTGTGTCCCGTCAGGGTGCCGAGACGGCCGTGTTGCTGTTGCATGCCGAGCGAGACGAAGCGCGCCGCGAGTGTTGCATCGCCCGGCATGAGTCCGAGCATGGGCGTTGTCCTCCCTACCTTGTCGGTGAGCGAATCGAGCAGATAGAGCATGCCACCGCATTCGGCGACGATGCGCCGGCCCGCATTGGCATGCGCGCGGATCGATGCGGCACTGCGATGATTGCGCGCAAGCAACGGCGCATGGAGCTCCGGATAACCGCCAGGCAGGTAGAGTGCGTCCGCGTGCGCGGGTACCGGCTCGTCGTCGAGCGGCGAGAAGTACTCGATCTGCGCGCCGAGTGCCGCGAGGAGATCGAGATTCGCGGGGTAGATGAACGAGAATGCATCGTCTCGCGCGACGGCGATGCGCAGGCCGGCGAGGTGCGGCACGCGTGCCGCACGCGGCGCGGCGGCCGGATGACCGAACTCGACAGGAGGCGGCAGGTCGGCAAGCTGGGTGCCGGCAAGCGCATCCGCGGCGCGTTCGAGGCGCACTTCGAGGTCGTCGATCTCATTGGCCTGCACGAGACCGAGGTGCCGGTCGGGCAATTCGATATGCCGATCCGCCGGCACATGTCCGAGCCAGCGAATATCGGATGGCAGGCTTTCGCGAACCATGTCCGCATGGCGCGGCGAGCCGGTGCGATTGGCGAGTACGCCATGAAATGGCAGGTCGGGCCTGAATCGCGCGAGTCCGAACGCGATCGCTCCGAAGGTCTGCGCGAGCGATTGCGCGGAGATCACGGCGGCGACGGGAATGCCGAACGCGGCTGCGAGATCGGCGCTGCTCGGCGTGCCGTCGAACAGACCCATCACCCCTTCGACGAGAATCACATCGGCCGTTTGCGCGGCCTCCTCGAGCAATTGACGGCAGGCGGCTTCGCCGACCATCCAGAGGTCGAGCGAGTAGACCGGCGTACCGGCCGCGCGGCCGAGAATCATCGGGTCCAGGAAGTCCGGACCGGTCTTGAACACGCGCACGCGGCGCCCCAATCGCCGGTGCAGGCGCGCGAGCCCGGCGGTGAGCGTCGTCTTGCCCTGGCCGGAAGCGGGTGCACTGATGAACAGTGCTGGGCAGGCCGTCATCGTCTAGAACTCGACACCGCGCTGAGCCTTGACGTGCTGCTCGCGGTACGGGTGCTTGACGAGGCGCATCTCCGTGACGAGATCGGCTGCCTCGATCAGCTTGTCGGGGGCATGGCGGCCCGTCACGACGACGTGCAGCATCGCGGGTCGCCGGCTGAATACATCGAGGACCTCGTCGATCGACAGGTACTCGTACTTGAGCACGATATTGAGTTCGTCGAGCACGACCATCTGGTAGTCGCCACTGAGGATCATCCGCGCGGCCGATTCCCAGCCCTTGCGTGCGGTCGCCATATCGGCGTCGCGGTCCTGCGTGTTCCAGGTATAGCCGTCGCCCATCGTCACGAAGTCGCAGTGAGCCGCGCTGCCGAGGAAATCGCGCTCGGCCGTGTGCAGCGCACCCTTGATGAACTGCACGACCCCGAGTTTCATGCCATGGCCGAGCACGCGCACGGCCATGCCGAACGCGGCGGTCGTCTTGCCCTTGCCGCTGCCCGTGTTGACGATCAGCAGCCCCTTCTCCTGGTCGGCAGCGGCGAGCTTCTTTTCGAAGCCTTCCTTGCGGCGTTGGGTCATGCGTTGATGCGATTCCGGGTCGGTCTTCATCGTGGTTGCCTGGTTCGTGGTGCTGTGATTCGTGCAGTGGTGCAGGGTCTGGTGTGGGGCTGGTGCAGGCCTAGCGCGGGTCTAATGCCATAGCGTGCCGGTCAACTCCGAGACCAGCTCCGCGACCCGCTTGCGCGACGCGTGGTAGCCGATGAACACGAGTTGTGACTCGGCGTGTGCCACCGCGCCCGCGCTGGAGGAAACATCTGTATGGGCGAGTCGGTGCTGATCATCGTCGGCGTCATGGTCATGGTCATGGCTGTGCTCATGTCCATGGTCGTGACTATGACTGTGGCTGTGCTCATGCCTATGGTCGTGACTATGACTATGGCCGTGCTCGTGCCCATGGTCGTGACTATGACTGTGGCTGTGCTCATGCCCATGGTCCTGACTATGACTGTGGCTGTCATCATGCCTATGGTCGTGACCATGACCGTGCTCATGTTCATGTTCATGCGAGTGCGCGCCATCACCGCGATGCGCATGATCATGCGCCTGCGCATCATCATGCTCATGGACCACCGCAGCCGATCGAATCGCGCCGATCCGGCTGCGCACCCCCTGGATCAGCACCGGCCGTCCATCGCCGGCCGTGTGCACGAACCCCTTGATTCGCATGACAGGCTCGGCCTGCGCGGTTTTCGCGAGCGCGGCGAGCAGCGTCGCCTCGGTCTGCGGCGCATGCGAATGCAGCACGAACGATTGCCAGCCCGGATCGTGCTCGTGAAAATGCTTGTGGCTCAAGAGCCCGTGCGTATGCGGCGCGAGCCCGGAATGGCTGTGCCCGTCGAGCCTGCGGCTCAGCACGGGCGAAGCCTGCAGCGAGGCGACCTGGGTATAGACCTGGCTACTCGTGGCACCGCGCGCATGGCTGTGCCGCCCCTCGCCGGGCTGATGCAGGCGAAGTCCCAGCGCGAGCCGCGTATCGAGCCGTGCACGATGGGCGAGTTCGATAAAGCGAACGTTCGGCGCGAGCCGGCGAATCCGGGTTTCGGCCTCGATCAGCGCACGCTTGTCGAGATCGTCGATCTTGTTGAGCACCACGACGTCCGCATGATTGATCTGCAATCGGAAGAGCTCGGCCACCGAGGCGGCGGTGGCGGCGGTTGCGGAAAGCGTCGTGCTCGCATGAGACTCGGCGTTCTCGACGCCGACGGGATCGAACTGCCCTGTGAGCAACAGCGGCGTATCGACGACGGCAAGCGTCGCATCGAGCACGAAGCGCTCGGCGAGCAGAGCGTCGCTTTGCAGACGCTCCATGACCGCGGTCGGCACGGCGAGTCCCGAGGTCTCGATCACCACATGGTCGATGAGATCTCGGCGCGCATGAAGTTGCGCCATCAGGGGCATGAACAGCGCATCGTCGCCATAGGCGAGCAGGCCATTGGCGACATCCTGTACCTGGACCTCGGTGCCGCGCTGATGATCGCGCAGCAGCGCGCCGTCGATCGATACCTCGCCGAACTCGTTGACGACGATCGCGAGACGCCGCCCCTTCGTTTCATGAAGCAGGTTCGAGAGCAGCGTCGTCTTGCCCGCGCCGAGAAAGCCGGTGACGACGGTAACGGGAAGGGGTGCGCGGATCATGGTGCGGGGGTGCCCTTGAGATGGGACAGGACCGCGGCGAAATCGCGGACCACATTCGGATGATCAAGCGCGGGGCGACGGATCGCAATGAACGGAATGCCGAGCGCACGCGCGGCCGAAGCCTTCGCGGAATACCCGCCGGCTTCACCGGACTCCTTGCTGACCACGCAGTCGATCTCGAGATCGCGCCAGAGCGCTTCGTTGAATGCCTGGGAGAACGGCCCCTGCATCGCGATCACGTGGTCGCGCTGGATGCCGGCGGCGAGCGCCCGTTGCAACTGTGCTGGGTCCGGCGTCAGGCGCAAGTACCAGTCGCGATGCGCGGCGCCCGGATGCCGGAGAAAACTGTCGAGCTGAGTCACGCCTGTCGCGAGAAAAATCCGGCTGCCGAGTTCGACCGCGAGATGCGCGGCGGACTGCACGTCGTCGCACTGCTGCACGGGTGCGTCGCACGTGCTATCGGGCCGCTCATAGCGGATATAGTCGATGCCGAGCTCGTTCGCGAGACGCGTCAGCTGCCGGGTCATCTCACTCGCATGCGGGTGCGTCGCATCGACGACCGATCGGGCGCGGCACGCGCGCAGCAGTTCGCGGCGGCGCTCGATGCCGAGTCGACCGGTGATCACCGCGGCGCCGGGGACATCGCGCACGACGAGGTCCTCGCCATACTGGCTCGCGACCGAGACGATAACGCGCTGGCCCGAGGCGACCAGCAGCCGCGCGAGTTCGTTGCCGTCGCGTGTACCGGAGAAGACCCAGATCGCATCGAGAGGCAGGTCGGCACCCGAAACGGTGTCCTCCTCGCCCAGGGTCCGGAGATTCGCATCAGGCACGGGTTCGGGTGGCGCAAGCGTTCTCGATTGATCCCAGTCGCCATACCCCCGCGGTGTATAGATCCATTGACGCTTGCGTTGCGTGAAGCGGTTGCCGATCACGATGGTCGTCAGCATGTCGAATTGTCGCTCGGGCAGCGCGCCGAGCTCGACGATATCGACCTGCTGATCGGGCCGGTATGCATTGCGCACCACGCCGCACCACGTATCCGGACGCTTGTGCTCGAGCATCAGCCGCAGGATCTTGTGCACGCCGTCGGGCCGCTGCCGGCTCTGCACGTTATAGAGCACGACGGCAAGATCGGCCTGTGCGATATGGCTCGCGCGATGTTCGATCCATTGCCATGGGCAAAGCAGGTCCGACAGGCTCAGCGTCGCGAAATCGTGCGAGAGCGGCGAGCCGAGCAGTGATGCGCAGGCATTCGCGGCGGTGATGCCCGGCGTGACGCGCAGCCCGAACGTGTCGTTCTCGTCCATCAGCTCGAAAGCGAGCGCGGCCATCGCGTAGACACCGATATCGCCGCTCGAGACGAGCGCGACACGCTGGCCTTCCCGCGCATGTTCGATTGCAAGCCGCGCGCGTTCGCGTTCCTGCGTCAGCGGCAAGGTGTGAATCCGCTTGCCTTCGATCCATGGAGCGATCCATTGCAGATAGAGGTCGTAGCCGACAATCACATCGCTCTCGCGCAGGGCATCGGCGGCCTGGGGCGCGATCAGTTCGCGGTAGCCAGGGCCGACGGAGACGAGATTCAGAAAACCGCCTTTCATTCGAGCTTGATCCATTCAGGTGAGTCGTCGGCAATCGCAATCGCGACGCCGTCCAGCGTTGTCTTGTCGACGACGAGTCCGCCGCGTACCGACGCAAGCAGTGCGCAGGGTTCGCAGACGCCGTCCAGGCCGATATTCTCGCGAACCCAGGCCGAAGGCCGCGTTGTCCACGGCCGTGCGGCGAGCTGCGCGTGCGAGAACACGCGCAAAGGCAGTCCATATCGTTCGCAAAAAGCGAGAATGCCCGGTTCATCGGCCTTGAGGTCGACCGTCGCGACCTCGCGCACCGCATCGATGTTGCGACCGCGCATCGCGTGATGCACGGCCGCGTCGATCTGCTCGACGCTTGCGCCGCGCCGGCAGCCGATGCCGATTACGAGCGTCTTGAGCGCTTCGGTCGCGGTCGTGACGACGGGCACCGCGCCGGTCAGCCGGGCGACACGATAGGCAAGCGCGTTGGCGCCGCCTTCGTGTCCCGCCAGCAGCGAAACAGCAAACCGCGCCGATTCGTCGAGCAGGACCACAGCCGGGTCGCTGTGCTTGCTCTGGGGCAGTCCGTCGAGTATGCGCACGGCGATTCCCGAGGCCATCACGAGCACCCACTGCCTGAGCGAGCCGAATACATTGCGGAAGTGCTCCCGCTGGCTGACAGTCGCATCGCCTTCGTTCCATGGCGTGAAGAGCCGGCCATCCAGTCCCGCGCGCAGCCGTTCACCGAGCGGCAGCGCGTGCTCGCGCACCAGCCAGATGCCCGTCGTCTCGCGCGTGTCGTCTGTCATGCGGCCCGCCTCTTGCGCACGCTTGCGCGGCGGAAGCGATGCGTGAACGTCGCCGCATAGAGACTCGACTCGACACCTTCGGCTTTCGCGAGCGCATCGCCGACGAGCAGGAGGGTCGTGAGCTGCCACTCCTTGACCTTGACCTCGGAAACCAGCTTGCCGAGCGTGCTCCGATGCGAGCGTTCGTCTTTCCAGCTCGCGCGATGCACGAGCGCGACCGGGGTTTCAGGCGGATAGTGGAGCAGCAGGTCGGCAACGATCTTCTTCAGATGCGGGCCCGAAAGGAAGATGCACATGCTGGCGCGATGCCGTGCCCATTGTTCGATCGACTCCAATTCCGGCACGGCTGAGGCGCGTCCCGATACGCGCGTGAGCACGATCGACTGCGAGACCTCGGGCCGTGTGAGTTCGGCGCCGAGCGTGGCGGCCGCGGCGCTGAACGACGAAACGCCCGGTACGATTTCATAGTCGATGCCGAGCTGTTCGAGGCGGCGCATCTGTTCGGCCGTGGCGCCATAGATCGAGGGGTCACCCGAATGCAGGCGTGCGACATCGATGTCCTGTTCGAGCGCGCGTTCGTAGCAGGAGACCTGCTGTTCGAGATTGAGCTTGGCCGTATCGAAGATCTCGGCATCGGCGCGGCAATGCTCGAGTACATCGACTGGAACCAGCGAGCCTGCATAGAGCACCATGGGTGCTGCATTCAGAATGCGCGCGGCGCGCACGGTGATCAGGTCGGCGGCGCCGGGGCCGGCACCGATGAAATAGACTTTCATTGAGAGGTCTCGGGCTTTTGATGCCGTTGTTCGCGCGCGTGCCGGCGAATCAGCAGGGTCGACAGATAACCCGTCGCGGCGGCCGGCCGCGCGGCACCCAGGTCGGGGTAGAGCTGCTGGTCCGGCAGGCCGACGCGATGGCCGAATGCGCAGTGGGCGAGCAGGCCGAGTTCGGCAAGCAGGTCGATGACCTGCGGCAGGCGCTTGCCGATTTTCATGAGCACGACGACGTCATGCGACTCGATGTCGTGCCTGAGCGCGTCGATATCGTCGGGGCAGGGGAGGATCAGGATGCGCTCCTTGCCTTCGCCGAGCGGCCATGACAAGGCCGCGGCCGTGGCCGCGAAACTCGTCACGCCGGGAAACGTCCGGTGACGCAGGTCCGGTTCGAGATCGCGCAGGGCGGCGAGCAGATAGCCGTAGGTCGAGTACGTCAGCGTATCGCCGATCGTCAGGTAGGCAACCGTGCGTCCGGCGCGCAATTCCGAGGCGATCGTGCCCGCGAGTTCCGCATAGTGTTGCGCCAGTACCGAGCGATCGGGGTCCATCAGGAATCCGATCTCGCGAAACCGCGCGTGAGGCAGATCGAGATCGCCGAGGCATTGCTTCGCGACCGACTCGCTCGCACTCGTTGCACGGGGGACATAGATCAGGTCAGCCGAGCGCAGTGCCGCGACCGCCGCGACGGGGATCAGGCCGCTGTCGCCAGGGCCGACGCCGATGCCGAAGAACTGTCCGGGTATCGTCATGCACCTGCTCCCAGTGCCGTGCCCTGCATGTCGAAGAGCCGGACTTCGACCCGCCGCGCACGCGGCACCCGTGTGTGCATCAGGGCCGCGGCCCGCTGTTCGATCTCGCGCCACAAGATGGCCTGCAAGGGATCGCCTTCCAATATCTGCACGACATTCTCCACCGTGTTCGCCTGTTCGATCTGCGCGACGCGCGAGGCCGGCGCGCCGCATTCGGCGCTGATGCGTGCCACGGCCGACATCGCCATCGTGCTGTTGCTTGAATGTGTATCCCAGAAGCCGTCGAGCACCTTTGCGATCTTGCCCGGGTGACCGAGCACCCACAGGGTCTCGAGATGAGCGCCGGTTTCCTCGAGCGCCTGCTGGGCAAAATCGAGCGAGGGGCCCATGAAGTTTGCGATTTGAACAATACGTGCGTCGGAAAGACCGAGCACGTCGCGCGCATGGTCGCGGCCGATCTTGCCGGGCGTAAAGGCGATCGATGGCGGATCGTCGCCGAGCGCGACCCGAACGTAGACCTCGATCGACGCGATCCATGACGACAGGGACATCGGTTCAACGATGCCGCTCGTCCCGAGGATCGAGATGCCACCAACAATGCCGAGGCGCGGATTGAACGTCTTGCGCGCGATCACCTCGCCGCCGACGCAACCGATCGAGACATCGAAGCCGGGGTCGCCTCCGCCTTCGAGGACTTCGTCGACCGCGCGACGGATCATCTGCCGCGGCACGGGATTGATCGCGGGCTCGCCGACCGCGATGCGCAAGCCGGGTTTGGTCGCGGTCCCGACGCCCTGGCCCGCGAAAAAGCGCAGCGTGTGACAGTCGTTGATCGACACATCCGAGAACAGCGTCGCACCATGCGTATTGTCGGGATCGTCCCCGCCGTCCTTGATGACTTCCGCATGGGCGATGCCTGGTGCCGACCAGTCGACCGCGTGGATCGGTACGTTCAGGAAGTAGTCGGGATCGGGCAGGCTCACATTGACCGAACGTTCGCGCGAGCCGTGCAGGAGCAGGCCGAGCGCCGCCTTGACCGCCGCGGTCGCGCAGGTCCCCGTCGTGTAGCCGCGTCGCAGCCCGTTGGGCGCGAGCGTGGCGAGATCGTAGGGACGTCGCGCACTCATGGGAGATCTCGCCGGGTTGACGAGGGAGAAGTCGCACTCGAGGACTGCGCGGTCGAATCCGCGAGCGCATCGATCGCGCCGATCATCAGGGCATTGACAACCGTCGCGGCCCACGGCGAGCCTCCGCGTGTGCCCGTGTTGGTGATGCGCGGCACCTGCATCGTCTCGCGCAGAGCAGTCTTGCATTCACGCGTGCCGACGAAGCCGACCGGCAGGCCGATCACGAGCTGCGGGCGCCAGCCGTGCTGCTCGATGAGGCGCACGGTTTCCATGACCGCCGTCGGCGCGTCGCCGATCGCAACGACGACGTCGTTGCCGAACCGCTCCCATGCGCGGCGGATGCCGGCCGCCGATCGGGTGAGCCCATGCGTCTGCGCGAGCACGTGGGTTGCGTCGTCGTGAACGCCGCACCAGGTCTCGACTTCGAGTTGTGCAAGCACCGCCTGCTTGAGCCCCGCCTGGACCATCGTCACATCGGTGACCACGCGCCGGCAGCGCAGTAAAGCGCGCAAGCCGAGATCGGCGGCGCCGGGCGAGATGAAGATGTCGTCGACGATATCGAAGTCGCCGCTGGTATGGACGAGGCGCTTGAGCACACGCGCTTCGTTACCCGTGAAGGCTGACCAGTCACGTCCCTGGTCGATGATCCGCATGCTTTCGGCTTCGATCGGGTGGGGGACGTAGGGCTTGAATGTCTCAGCGGCGAGGCCGACACCATTCCGTGCACTCGCACTCGCCGAGCCGCCACCGCCGGCATTGCCACTGAGATCGATCTTCGCACCGGCTTCCACGTTGCTTCCTGCCTCCGCTCCTGCATCCGCATCGGTACTGCGGTCCGCCAGTCCTCTCACTTTCATATGATGAGCGCGCTGCGGCAGGCCGACCTGTTGTTCGAAGCCGATGATCTGTACGCGGTATTGGCACAATGCGCAGTTCATCGTGGCACGACCTTGCGCGCCTTCCGCCGCGCGTTCGACGAACACGTCAGCGACATACGGATGCGGTCCGAGGTACGACGCATCGAGAATATCGAACTCCGGATGGCGGGCCCGCAACTCAGCCGTGGCCGCGCGGATCCGCTTGACCAGAATGCCGTCGAACAGGAAGTAGGGCAGTACGACGATGCGCCGGTAGCCGAGCCGCACGGCTGTGCGCAAGCCGTCTGCGACCTTGGGCCTGGCGGTGCCGGCGTAGCAAGTCAGCGAGGTCCCGAAACCCAGCCCCTCCTCGAGCATGCGCGCGAGCTTCGAGATCTCCGAATTTGCATCGGGGTCCGATGTGCCGCGGCCGACCACGACGAGGCAGGCTTCGTTGCGCGGCACGGTCTCACCGGTGCGCGCATGCTCCGCGCCTTCGGCTTCGACTACGCGCTGCGCGCACAGCTGCAGCAACTGCGGATGCAGATCGAGTGCGGCGCCGAATGAAAATTTCGTTCCGCTGAAGCGCTGCTGCAAGGCCAGCAGTTCGCTCGGCATGTCGTTCTTCGCATGCGTCGCGGCAAGCAGGACGCCCGGCACCATGACGACGTGCCGGGCACCCGCCTCGATCGCCTGCGCTACCGCGACATCGATCGTCGGCGAGGCGAATTCGAGGTAGCCGTGCCGCACGATGCGCGAAGGCGCGCGGCGGCGGACCAGTTCGACCAGCGCCTCGAATTCCCGCACGCCGTCCGGGTCGCGGCTGCCGTGACCGGCCAGCACGATCGCATAGTCGCCGTGTGCGGCCTGCGCCGAAGGCAGGGCAGCGCGGGCGTCGGTTGACGTGGCGGAATCGGTGCGGCTCATGATGCGGCGGTGGCCTGGCTGGGGGCCGGGGTCGTGACCGAGGTTGCGGCCGCGGGTGTGATCGGGGTCGTGGTCTGAGTCGTGCTTTGAGCAGCAGCGGATACCGGCGCCGGCTCGATCTGGCTCGCCATCGGTGTGCGCGTGCGGATCAGCATGATGCTCATGTCCGTGAACTCACGCGTGCATTCGGCGAGCGTGCCGCGCCATTCCGCATCGCCACGCGTCAGATTTTCCCAGACCTCGACCGGGTGATCAGCCGACACGCCTTGCCCGAGCAGCCAGGCCGCGATGTCCTTCGGCATGAAATCCCAGGGGCGCGGGATCACGATCGCATTGCGCGCATCGGCGAGCACATGAACCAGATGGCGCTTGAAGGGTTCGAGATCGCCGCGCCGATGAAAGGTGACAAAGGTCGTTTCGTCGAAACAGACCTTGCCGCGCGAGGCCATCACTTGAGCCGACGAGATGCCTGGCAGCGCTTCGACGGGATGTCCGCATGCGCGTTCGACACGTTCGAGAAACTGGAAGCCGCTGAAATGGATATCGCCCATGAAGACGACGACGCAGCGCTTGCCCGCGTGATGAAGCTGTGCGACGACGTCGAGCTGGGCGACCTGGTCGCGGTAGCCCATCGTCACGATTTGCGTAGTCGCGGGGATCAAGGGGCGCACGACGTCGACCACCGCGTCGAAACCCGCGACGACATCGGCGTTTGCAATATGCTCCGCCGCGCCGCGCGTGACGAAATCGAGGTGGCCCGGGCCGACGCCGGTGCAGATGATCATGGCAAGTCCTAATCTGGTAGCGGGGTGGTGCGTTGCGAAGTCTTCATGCAAGGCGCTCCCGGATCGTAATCGCAAGGGTTTCGGCCGACCATTCGTCGAGCCGCCGGTATTCGGCATGCAGCGCTTGCGCGACGGCCCTGGCGCGGGCATGCCGGATCACGCCCTGCTCGGTATCGAGCACGAGCGCACTGATATGCGCCTGGGCAATCTGGTCAGCCAGCAACAGGGTATCCTGCCAGCCGTCGCCACGCATTTCATGGTCGTCGAGCGGCAGGTTCGCGCGTTCGGGGTCAGACGACGCGCTTGCGGGTCGGTCGCTGGACGGCACGTTGGTCCGACCGTCGTTGAACGACATGGTAGGCCGTTCGCTGTGAAGCGGCACGTTTGCCCGTCCATCGCTGAGCAGCACGAGCAGCGGTTTGAGCGTGGTGCCCGATGCGCCGCGCCCCGCGGACCGGCCGATCAGCAATTGCGCACCCAGTTCAAGCGCCTGTGCGAGCGGCGTCCGGCCGCCGGTGGGCAAATCCTGGAGCGCACGCTGCGCGAGTTCGACATTGCGCGTCGGCGGCAGGACGAGTTCGGCGCGCTCGCCGCGAAACGCGATCACACCGATCTCGTCACGGCGCCGATAGGCGTCCTCGAGCAAGCCGAGCACGCAGCCCTTGACGGCTTCCATCCGGCGGCGGGCCGCCATCGAGCCTGAGGCGTCGACGATCAGCAAGATCAGGTGGGCCTGCTTGCCGATGAGGACCTTGTCATGGAGATCGTCCCGCGTGACCTGGAGCCGCCCCGGCTCGCGAAGGATCGCATGACGCAATGTCGCATCCACGGCGAGGTGCTTCGGCCGCACGGCGGCGACTGCATGCGTGTAGGCACCGCGTGCCGCGGCCGTGGCGATGCTGCGGCGTCCTTCGGCACCCCCTTCGTCGCGGCTGGCGATGCGCAGCGTGGGCGCCTCGGTCGCCGCGCCCGTGGCAAAGACGGTCGTAGCGGCGGGTGAGGGTTCGCCCTGTGTCGAGGTGGAACGCGTATCCGCCTGTACGTCTGACGAATCTTCGGCGTCCTTCGTTTGATCGGTACCGTCCTCTAGTTCAGCGTTCGCTGATGCATGGGCATCGGCTTCGGTATCGACAGGTTCATCCGCGTGTCCTTCCGCTCGCGGCTCCGATGGATCCTTCTCGTCGTGCTGGCCCGCGCCCTGAGCCAGGTCGTCCTGCTCGTCGGTCCCGGAGCTTGAATCCTTGGCTTGTCCCGTGGGTGCCCGAGCGGCGTCGCGCATCCGATCGAGTGCTTCCTCGAGACGCTCGCGATCGAGGCCCGGCTGTTCGAACGGTTTGCGCCGGCGCCGGTGTGGCAACACGAGTTCGGCCGCGGCGGCGATATCGTCGACATCGACGACCAGGCGGCCTTCGAGAGCCGCATGTGTCAACGCGACCTTGTTCAAGGTGATATCGGCACGCAAGCTGGTCGCGCCGAATTCGCAGCACAGCGTGCTGACGAAATCGAGCAGGGAATCGGGCAGTTCGACATCCAGCAGCCGCGCACGCGCGTCGCTCACACGCTGCCGCAGGATTGCCGTCTCGCCTGCCCAACGCGCGACAAAACCCGGCCTGTCCGCATCGAATGCGAGCCGGCGGCGGACGACCTCGCTTCGCACCGCGGGCACATCGGGTGCCGCCACTTCGACCATCATCGCAAAGCGGTCGAGCAGTTGCGGCCGCAGATCGCCTTCTTCGGCGTTCATCGTGCCGATCAGCGTGATCTGCGCCGGATGGCTGATGGACAGGCCTTCACGCTCGATCGTATGCTGGCCCATCGCCGCCACGTCGAGCAGCGAGTCGACCAGATGGTCCGGCAGCAGGTTGACCTCGTCGATATAGAGCATGCCGCGATGCGCGGCCGCGAGCAATCCGGGCTGGAAGGCGCGCTTGCCGTCCTTGAGCACGCGCTCGAGGTCGAGGCTGCCGAGCACGCGGTCTTCGGTTGCGCCGAGCGGCAGATTGACGAAGGGCACCGGCGCGAGTACGGTCGTATCGGGCTCGACCGCGTCGATCCGGCTGCATGCTTCGCATTGGCCGAGCGCGGCGCCGGGCGCGCAGTTGTAAGGACAGCCCGGCACGCGTTCGATCGGCACGAGCAGTTCGCGCAGGCCGCGCGCAGCGGTGCTTTTCGCGGTGCCTTTGTCGCCGCGTATCAGTACGCCGCTCAGCGACGGGTTGACCGCGCACAGCAGCAGCGCTCGCTTGAGCGTGTCCTGTCCGACGATAGCCGTGAATGGAAAGATGGAATTCATAAACTCGGCCGACCCTGCTGCGAGGTCCGTTGCATGATTCCCTCCATTGTGGTCTCGGTTGCCATCTTCAGTTGCCGCGCTCGTTTGACATCCTCATTGACCCTCTTCACTTGCGCGCTTCGCCGTCGATCTTCACTATCCGTCTTCATTCACCGCGCCCTTCGAGCTGCGCATCGCTGTCGAGATGGAGCTGCGTCAGCGCGCTTAGTGTGCGCGCATCGGGCTCCTCCCACATGCCGCGCTGCGCGGCCTCGAGCAGGCGCTCGGTGATGGCCTGCAAGGCCCAGGGATTGCTCTGCGACAGGAATTGCTGGATGCCTGGATCGAGCGCATAGGCTTGCGCGACGTCTTCGTACATCCAGTCGTCGAGAATGCCGGCCGTTGCGTCGTACCCGAACAGGTAGTCGACTGTCGCATTGAGTTCGAGTCCGCCCTTGTAGCCGTGCTTCTGGATGCTTGCAAGCCACTTCGGATTGACCACCCGCGCGCGGAACACGCGCAGCGCTTCCTGTTTGAGATCGCGCACGCGCGGATTGGCCGGGTCTTGCGTGTCGCCGAAATAGTGGCGCGGGCGATGCCCGGTCAGTCCCTGGACTGCGGCGATCATGCCGCCGTGAAACTGCAGGTAATCGTCGCTATCGAAGATATCGTGTTCGCGATTGTCCTGGTTGTGCAGCGCGATCTCGACACCGGCAAGCCGGGTGCGGAATGCATCGTGGGCGCTCGTGCCGTATTCGCCGCGCGTGTAGGCATAGCCGCCCCATTCGATATAGGCGCGCGCAAAATCGTCGCGCGTCTGCCAGTTCTGCTCCTGGATCAGCGGCAGGATTCCCGCGCCGTAGCTGCCGGGCTTCGCTCCGAAGATCCGGTACAGGGCCTGGCGTTCGGCGGCTTCGAGCGGATGCTTCGCGAGCAGGCCGGCCTGGACCTCGGCGAGATAGTGCTTGCGCACGAAGTTCACTTCGGGCGGTTCGTCGAGATGCGCGACGTGCTGGATCGCGTCGTCGACCAGGGCGATCAGATGCGGAAACGCATCCCGGAAGAAACCGCTGATGCGCAATGTCACGTCGATGCGCGGGCGTCCGAGCTGGGCGGCCGGGATGGCGGAAAAACCCGTCACGCGCCGGCTTTCGGCTTGCCAGACAGGTTTGACGCCGAGCAGGGCGAGCACTTCGGCGATATCGTCGCCATGCGTTCGCATCGCGCTGGTGCCCCAAACACTGATGCCGATCGATTCGGGGTAGCGGCCGCTTTCGTCGAGATGCCGGCGCAACACTTCGTCGGCGAGGCCCTCGCCGATGTTCGAGGCTGCCATTGACGGAATCGCGCGTGGGTCGACCGAATAGAAATTGCGGCCGGTCGGTAGCACGTGCGCCATGCCGCGGGTCGGGGCACCGCTCGGGCCGGCGGGCACGTAGCGGCCGTCGAGGCCGTCGAGCAGGTGGTCGATCTCGTCGCGGGTCTTGTGCAGGTTCGGCACGAGCGCAGCGCCGATGAATTCGAGCACGGTCCGCAATGCTGGCGTCGCGTGGCGTTTTAGAACGGACGATACGCTGGAGTCGATTGCGGTAGCGGCAAACTCATGTGCGTCGAAGTCGACGAGCAGTGCGCGTGACAGCGCGAGAATCGCATCGATCGCGTCGGCATGCGTGTGGAGTGGGCGATCGGAAACGGTGGCGAGTACCTGATCCGCGTTGAGGCGCGCACCCTTGTCATTTTGCAGGGTGTTCCAGTCGAGTTCGAACAGGCTGGCGACCGATTCGGGGAGACTCGGCGAATCGAGATTCGGAATGCGCGTGAGTGCGGCCAGCAGGTCGATCATGATCTCTCCTGAGGGGATCGCGCCCAGCGTGTGCAAGCCGTCGCGAATCTGTGCGGCGCCGAGCTCGCACAGGTAGCCATCAAGATCTTCGATCAGGTGCGCGAAGTCGCTGCCTGCCATGCCGGTGAGGGCCGCAGGGATGTCCGTAGCGTCACCCGGTGGCGCGTGTGAGTCGACATGCCCATGCTCATGCTCATGCTCATGCTCATGCTCATGCTCATGCTCATGCTCATGCGACATCGCAGGGGAAGAGCGGTTCACCTCGCCTTTGTGGTCGTGTCCGTGAGCATGATCATGTGTGTGGGCATGAGCTTGACGGTGCGCTCCGTGACCGTGAACATGATCATCGTGGTCGTGGTCGTGGTCGTGGTCGTGGTCGTGGTCGTGGTCGTGGGCATGACCATGATCATGCCCATCCTCATCCTCATGATGATGATGGTGCGCATGCAGGAGATCGAGGTCAGTGTCGAGTTTCGCCTTCCGGATCAGATCCCATATCTGCTGCTGCAAGAGCGGCAGCTTGACCGGGTCGAGCGCCTCGACCTGGTAGTACTCGTCGACCAGTTGCACGAGTTCCGCGAGCGGCCCATAGGTATCGGCCGTCGTCATCGGTGGCATCAGGTGGTCGACCACGACCGCGTGCCCGCGCCGCTTGGCTTGCGATCCTTCACCGGGATCGTTGACGATGAACGGGTAGAACAGCGGCATGTCCGCCAGGAACGCATCGGGATAGCAGTCTTCCGACAAGCCGACACCCTTGCCCGGCAGCCATTCGAGCGTACCGTGCTTGCCCACGTGGACGATCGCATCGGCGCGCCATGTATCGCGCAGCCACCGATAGAACGCATGGTAGTGGTGAGTCGGCGCAAGGTCCGGCTGGTGATAGATCGCGTCGGGGTCCATCCCATATCCGCGCGGCGGTTGCAGTCCCACAAACGCATTGCCGAACGTGAGACCCGAGATCATCAGGTCCCCATTCGTATCCGCATAGGCTTCGCCGGGTGCCGGACCCCACTGGTCCAGCATGCGCTGGCGCAGGTTGCCCGGCAAGGCATCGAGCCAGCGTGCGTAGTCCGCGAGTGGCACGCGCGCCGCGGCCGTTCGCATCTGTTCGGCCGTCAGGAAGTCTTCGTCATAACTGCCGCGATCGATCAATTGCTGCATCAGCGCATCGCTGCTCTCGGGCAGGCCATCGATCCGATAGCCGCGCAGCTGCATCGCACGCAGGATAGCCATCAGGGACGCGGGCGCGTCGAGGCCGACCGCATTGCCGATCTGGGCGGCCTTGCCACTCGAATTGGTGAAGACGAACGCGATGCGCTTGTCGGCCGGCGAGCGCGTGCGCAAGGCCGCGAGACGTAACGCGAGCCCGGCGATCCGCTCCACGCGGTCCGGCACGGCTTCATAGATTGCTTCATGGCGAGCCGCGGAGGCCGCGGCCGCCGGCGCGACGCTTCGAGCCGGCGCCTTGAACGACAGCGGCACACCGATGATCCGCCCGTCGAACTCCGGCAAGGCGACATTCATCGCGGTATCGAGCGGGTTCAGCCCGCGCGGCGACTGTAACCATTGTTCCCGGGTCATGCCGCTCGTGATGGCCTGCAGCACGGGCACGCCGAGCCGTTCGAACACATTGGCATTGCCATGATCCGCGCGTGCCGGCCCGTCGACGGTCGTGTCACCGATCGCGAACGAGGTCGTGTTGATCAGCAGGTCGATCCCGCCGGCCTGTTCGAACAGACCCAGCGCGAGCGGGAAGTCCTCCGCATCGGTTTCGCGCAGCGAGTGCGTGAAAACCGGCAGAACGTCGGCGCCTCGCTGTTCGAGCGCGTCGACGAGCGCATCGATGAAATGGAGGTTACCGCTGGTCCAGTGCGCCCGATAGAAGAGCAGGCCGATCGCCGCGGTGCCCGTGCGGCGACCGGACCTGAATGCGGCAAGTGCGGCTTCGGGCGTCGCGCCCCGGCGATAGACCCCATGCTGGGGCAGCGCACGCGGCGCTTCGTAGCCGAGCGCCGTCAACCAGAGCCGGTCCGACAGGTAACGCAGGCTTTGCGCGGCATTGTCGACACCGCCGGCCTGCCAATAGGCGTTCGCATCGCGCAGGATATCCGCGGGTACGTTCGAGAGCCGGTCGAGTTCGGGGTCGGTCTCGCCGGTCCCGCTGAGCGCCACGAAGGCGCACCCTTTTTCGCGTGCGCGCAAGGCAAGCGTGGCGAGCCCGGGGACTTCATTGGCGCGGCCCAGCACACGCACGATGACGATCCAGCTCGAACCGAGATCGCTGTCCAGCCAGGCACTCATCGTGTCGGTGCGGGAAACGGTGTGCAGAGACACGCCGCGTAGAGCGATATCCGGATCGCCGATCGCGTGGGCTGCGAGCTGCAACGTCGCGAGATCGGTATCCGCGTGCGAAAGCAGCACGATTTCGCGGGTCGCGGGGCGGGGCATGTCAATGGTCATCGGGCTTGCTGCGCGTCAATGGCCCGGGTGCGCGACGCATGACACACGCGTCGCCGTCCGGGCTCGGGCACCGGCATCCGTCCCCGCGGATTCGGCGGTCGGCGGCCACGGGGGCTGGAGATTCCAGCACTCCCGCAGGATTCGCCACTCGCGTTGGCCGGTATCCGGGCTGGCGATCAGGCCTCATTCGCCTTCCCGCGGATGCAGTGGCTGTTGAATGAGGCAGGCCGAAAACCTCGACCGGATCGCTTACCGTTGCGGGGGCAGCACAGGTTGGCGTCCGCGGACACGCCCTGTTTCCCGTTTAACTGCGCGTGCCAGAACGCACGCGCGAGCACCAAACGCGCCGGTACGATAGCACAGGACACCCCAACGGTGCCGATTCCCGCCCCTGCCGCCAAGGCTGGCGAGGCAGGGGAACCGCGTCACGGCGGGACTGGAGACGCGCCTTCGTCAGCCGAGCAGATGCATGAGGTCTTTCGTATTGAGGTAGAGCTCGCGGAAGATCCGGTGCTGCTTGTCGTAGACGGCCCGTGTCGAAGGGTCGGGGCTGACCTGTGCGGCGATCGGGTTGGCGCGGTGGATGGTGTCCGCCGTCAGCACGCCCGCGCCGATGCCCGCCAGCAAGGCGCTGCCGAACGAGGCGCCGAAGGTCAGCGACGGCACGTCTTGCTCGAAGTTGGCGCAATCGCTGACTGCCTGGAGCCAGAGCGGGTTCTTCGTGCCCCCGCCGACGGCGACCACGCGTCGCGGCGAGGCGTGCGCCTCGGCATAGGTTTCGAGCACATGCCGTACGCTGTTGGCGATGCCTTCGAGCGCCGCACGGTAGAGGTCGCCGCGCGTGTGCGTGAGATTCAGGCCGAGCACGCAGCCGCGTGCATGCGGATCGTGGATCGGCGTGCGCTCGCCCGACAGGTAGGGCAGCATGATCAGGCCTTTTGCACCGGGTGGCGATTGCGCGGCTTCCTGTGCGAGCATGCCGAAGGCCTCGTCGGCCGGCAGATCGCGCGCGAACTGTTCGCGGAACCAGACGGTCAGCGTGCCGCTCGTCGCAAGGCCCGACGAACTCGTATGGAGCCCGGGGAACAACCAGGGGGCATACCAGAGACGCGGATCCTGCACGGCACGGTCCGTCACCTGAATGATGAAGATCGTCGAGCCGTACATCATCATCATCTCGCCGGCGGCCAGCACGCCGACGCTCACGGCTTCGGCGGCCGCATCCGCCGTGCCGGCGATAACCGGCGTGCCTTCGGCAAGCCCGGTCTGCAGCGCGGCTTGCTTCGTCACGCGGCCCGCGATATCGGTCGTCCACGCGAGCGTGGGCAGCTTGTCGATGTCGATGATGCCGCCGTCGACTTCATCGGCCAGCGTGCTTGACCATTGCTGCGTTCGAATGTCGTAGAGCGGGGTGAACGATGCCGCCGTGTAGTGGTCGAGCACCGTCTCGCCCGTCAGCCGATAGACGAGGTAGGTCGTCGAAGAGACGATCTTCGCGGCCTGCGCATAGTGTTCAGGCTCGTTGCGCTTGAGCCAGAGAATCTTCGGGCCGACCGACTGCGACGTGAGCGCATTGCCGCAGTGGAGCAGCAGGCGTTCGCGTCCATATAGCGTGTTGAGTTCGTCGATCTCCCGGCTCGCACGCGTATCGACGCCATAGAGCACGGCATGACGCAAGGGGGTGCCATCACGGTCGAGCGGCAGCATGCACGGCGCAATCGCGCTGCACCCGACCGCGCGAATCCGGCTTGCGTCGATCCCCGCCTGCGCGGCTTGCTCGACAAGCTGCTTCGACAGCAGGCAGAAGTCGCCCCACCAGTCAGTCAGCGGGTCGTGTTCGGCCCAGCCGGGCTGCGGCACGCGCATGCGATGGGGTGTCGACGCACGTGCGATGACCGCGCCGTTCGCGTCGATGATCGTCCCCTTCGACTCGAACGTGCCGATATCGATGCCAAGCAGATAGTCCATGGCTCGGCGCGGCCTCAGGCGCGCGCGATATGCGCGAGCCGCATGAATTCCTTGGCGCGTGCGGGGTCGACCGGATTCCACGTGTTGCCGTCGACCTTGAGTGACGAACCGACGATGCAGCCGTCGGCGACACGGAAGACGTCGCCGACCGTTTCATGCCGCACGCCGGTGTTCGCGAGCACGGGAGTCGTCGGCAGGACCGCCTTGACGCCTTCGAGTTGTGCCATCGGCGCGGCTTCGCCGGTGATCGCACCGGACACGAGCACCGCATCAGGAATGCTCGAGAACACCGCCGAACGTGCGCGATCCGGCAACGGGCGGGCGTCGAGCGAATGCGCGAACTCGGCCGACAGGTTGTAGAGCATCGCGACATCCTTGCGGCCGAGACGGTTGCGATAGCGCATCGGCTCCGCGGAACGGCCGACCCAAGGGCCCATGTCGGACGCATAGAAGCCCGTGCAGATTTCGCGGATAAACGAGGCGCCGGTCGCGGCGGCGAGCGCGATCGAACTCATCGGGTCCCAGAGCACGTTGACACCGAACGGGACGGTGATGCGCGGGCGCAGTTGGCCGATCACAAACGCCATCGTCGAGGTCGAGGCCATGTCGACGTTCAGTTCGTACGGGCGATCGTTTTCATTGCCGAACATGACGGCATCGACGCCAGCGGCCTGCAGTGCGTCGAGGTCCTTGCGTGCTTCGTCCACGATGCGCGCGACGCCACCCTCTTCGTCATAGAGCGGCGTGCCGGGTAGCGGCAAGAGGTGGACCATGGCGATGACCGGCTTGGTATCGCCGAACACACGTCGGAAGTTCGTCATTTGGATAGCTCCGTGGGCACAGCATTCAGAATCGCTATGCGTACAAGATTTGCGCAAAGCGGCTTTCATACGGCGCGACAAGCGCGCGCGCGGGTTCATCCGTCACGAGGACATCGATCGCATCCAGCGTGCATACCGACACCAGCTTGCGATGGTTGAATTTCGTGTGGTCCGCGATGGCCACGCGCTTCTTTGCGCGGGCCAGCGCGACCTTCTTGAGTTCTGCTTCGTCGACCGTCGAGTTCGTCACGGCCTCGGCATCGATCGCGTCGGCCGAGAGGAAAAAGATATCCGCATGGATGCCGCGCAGCATGCCGTCGGCCCATGCGCCAACGAGGCTGAAGAGGCCATTGCGCACCCGGCCGCCGAGCAGCCAGACCTCGGTCGGGCCGCGCGCAGCGGCCTCGGCAACCTTGAGGTCCATCGTGATGAGCATCAGCGGCCGGCCGGCGAGCCGCTGCGCGAGCGCGAGCGCCGTGGTGCCGGAGTCGATGATCACCGTCGAATAATCTGGCACCAGTTCGGCCGCGACCGCGGCGATGCGCTTCTTCTCCTCGAGATTCGCGCGACGCTTCTCTGAGAACAACGGCTCTTCATCGGGAGCGTCCTCGACGGCCGTACCGACCGACATCACACCGCCATGCGTGCGCCTGATTTTTCCTTCGCGTTCCAGCGCGCGTGTGTCGCGTCGCACCGTCGCGAGCGACGCGCCGAGCATATGGGCGAGTTCGTCGGTCGCGAGGCGCCGATGCTGATTGACCAGTCGCATCAAGCGCTCGCGGCGCTCCTCCGGAAATACTCCGGGGCCCTCCTGCACGGATTCCGTTGTCATGTTGGCTACCTCAGTGAGTGGGATTTTTTCATGCAAACAATCACATGTCAACATTATCAATCACAATAGATCACAAAAAAGCGTGGCCATTGCTTGCGACGACGATGCGATCGAGCATGGCCTGATGGACACCCGGATTGGCCGCCAATATATGTCCGGTCGTCAGCCAGGTGTCGCCGCCGGCGAGATCGGATATGCGGCCACCCGCTTCACGCACGAGCAGCGCACCTGCTGCGACATCCCAGAGTTTGAGCGAGGTTTCCCAATAGCCATCGAGGATGCCTGCCGCGACATAGGCGAGGTCGAGCGAGGCGGCACCGGGCCGACGGATATTGCGGCAGTCGCGCCAGATCGCGCGCAGCGCGGCGAAGAACGCCTCGGCGTGAGGCGAGTCGGGCCAGGGCAGGCCGGTGGCGACCAGCGCCTGGTCGATCGTGGAGCGCTCGGAAACCCGGATCGGCGTGCCATTGAGAAATGCGCCGCCGCCTCGGGTGGCCGTGAAGGTCGCGTCCTTGGCCGCATCCATGACGACGCCCGCGACGAGTTCGAGTTGGCCGTCCTGCGGGCGCTTTTGCGCGGCGGCGATCGACACGGCGTAGTGCGGCAGGCCGTGCAGGAAGTTGGTCGTGCCGTCGAGCGGATCGATGATCCAGGTTATCGGGCCGCTACCCGTGCGGTCGTGCCCTTCTTCTGCAATCACGCTGTGATCGGGGAAGTGCGCGAGCAGCGTCCTGATGATGGCTTCCTCGGCGCCGCGGTCGATCTCCGAGACCAGGTCATTGGGCTTCTTGTGAACGATCGTCAAATGTTGGCGCTGCTGGCGCCCTTGCTGGATCACGTCGCGGGCCTGCCCGGCCGCCTCGAGTGCGACGGCCAGCAGGGCCGCGGGTTCGGTACGTTTTCCTCGGTCGCCGGCAGCACTTATTTGGGTGTTTGACATGATTTATACTGTTTTACTTGGATCGAAGATGATTGACAATGCAGTTTTGTGACTGTTAAATGGAGCCACTCTATCACGCTGTCTATTTCATGGAGAGGTTCCCCGATGTCACCGATGTTCAAACAATGGATGGCCGTGGCGATCGCGGCGTGCGGGATGTTTCTGCTGCCTTCGGCGCACGCCGAGAAGAAGCTGACCTCAGTCGGCATGACGGTCGGTGTGCTCGGCAATCCCTTCTTTTCCTCGCTCGCCAAGGGTGCGACCGATGAGGCGCGCAAGCTCGGCGGTCCAGACGTCAAGGTCACGGTGCTCGCCCATAACTGGGACGTCAGCAAGCAGGTCAGCCAGATCGAGAATTTCATCGCGAGCAAGGTCGACATGATCGTACTCGACCCGGCCGATCCCAAGGCACTTACGCCGGTGCTCGCCAAGGCGCGCGCGGCAGGCATCACGGTGGTCGCGCTGGATGACGCGTCCGAGGGCGTGCAGTACACGATCATGGCGGATAGCGTCGCGGCGGGCCGCAACTCGTGCGAATACCTTGCCAAGGAGATCGGCAACAAGGGCAACGTGATCCTCGTCTCGGGCCCGCCCGTCACGACCGTGTTCGACCGCATCAATGGCTGCAAGGAAGCACTCGCGAAACATCCGGACATCAAGATCCTGTCGGATGACCAGGATGCGAAGGGTACGCGCGAGGGTGCGCTGCAGGTGACGCAGGATCTGCTGACCCGGTTCCCGAAAGTCGATGCGATCTACAACATCAACGACCAGTGCGCGATCGGCTCGCTGCTGGCTGTCAAGCAGGCGCGGCGCACGGGCATTATCCTCACGTCGGTCGACGGTTCGCCCGAAGCCGTGAGCGAGATCAAGAAGCCGCATTCGATCTTTGTCGCGTCGTCCGCGCAAGACCCCAACGAGATGGGTAGGAACGCGGTCGAAGTCGGCTTCGGCATCATGAACGGCAAGGCGCCCGCGCAGACCCTGGTGCTCATGCCGACGCCGGTGATCACGAAGGAGAACGCGTCGACCTACGTCGGCTGGAAACCCCTGTAAGCACCCGAGTACGCCCTTCATGCCAGCTCAGACGACGCCCTCTCACATGCCGCACGATCGCGCGCGGCCGGTGCTGGAAATGCAAGACGTCAGCAAGCGTTTCGGCGCGACGAGTGCGTTGGCCGGCGTGAGCCTGCAGGTCCATGCGCACGAGATCCATGCGCTCATGGGCGAGAACGGTGCGGGCAAGAGCACCTTGATGAAGGTGCTCGCGGGCGTGATCACGCCGGACGCGGGCAGTATCAGCATGGACGGCCAGACCATTGCGATTGACGGCCCCGCGTCCGCGCGAGCACACGGCATCAACCTGATCTATCAGGAACTGAGCATTGCGGCGAATCTCAGCGTCGCGCAGAACGTGTTCATGGGCAGCGAGCCGAGGTCGCGGTTCGGCCTGCTCGACAAGCAGGCGCTCCATGCGCGGACCCGGCAGATCCTCGACCGGCTTGGCGCATCGTTCGCTCCTGAAACACCGGCCGCGTTGCTATCGATCGCGGAGCAGCAGCAGGTCGAGATCGCCCGCGCGCTGATTCATCGCAGCCGCGTACTGATCATGGACGAGCCGACCGCGGCACTGTCGGAGCGCGAAACGGAGCGATTGTTCGGCATCATCCGGAGCCTGCGCGAGGAGGGCATCGCGATCATCTATATCAGTCACCGGATGGACGAAGTCGACCTGCTTGCCGATCGCGTCACCGTGCTGCGCGATGGCCAGCGAATCGGCGAAATCCAGAAGGCCGATATCGAGCGCGGCCGGATCGTCCAGATGATGGTCGGCCGCCCGCTCGCCGAACTGTTCCCACGTGAGGAACGATTCAAGGCGGGCGATTGTGTACTGGAAGTCGAGCGCATCGCAAGCGAGCAGGTTCATGACGTGTCGTTCAAGGCCTACAAGGGTGAGATCGTCGCGCTCGCCGGGCTGATCGGAGCTGGCCGCACGGAGCTCGCCCGGCTGGTCTTCGGTGCTGACGTGCGGCGCAGCGGCACGATCAGGGTCAATGGCGCCGAGGCCAGCATCCGCAGGCCGCGCGACGCGATCCGCGCAGGCATTGCCTATGTCCCTGAAGACCGCAAGGGGCAGGGGCTGTTGCTCGATATGAGCGTCGGCGCGAACATGACGATGAATGTCGTAAAGCGCTTCGCGCGCTTCGGCATGGTGAACCGCGCGGCGATGGCCCGGGTGGCCGCCGAGCTCAAGGTACGCCTGAACGTCAAGGCTGCGAGCCTCGGCATGCCGATCGCGGGCCTGTCGGGCGGCAACCAGCAGAAGGCCTTGCTCGCACGGTGGCTGGCGATCAAGCCGGTGGTGCTGATTCTCGACGAGCCGACACGCGGCATCGACATCGGCGCCAAAATGGAAATCTACAATCTGATGCGCGAACTCGCGGCGAGTGGCGTCGCGATCGTCTGCATCTCGTCGGACCTTCCCGAGGTCATCGGCATCGCGGATCGCGTGCTTGTCATGCGCGAAGGCCGGATCGCCGCGGAACTGAGCCGCACGGAGATCTCGCAGGAGCGCGTGATGGCCGCCGCGCTCGAATTGCCGCAAGCAGACCGGCTCGTGGTCCCTGAGCATATCGATGCGCAGACCGGCCGAATGTCCTTCCGACCCGATGCTTCCTAGCAGAGCAGACATGACATCGAACTCGACGAACGTCGCCGCAACGGGCGGCGTGGTGCCGCCCAACAGCACGCAGAAGGTTGCGCTGCTGGCTTCACTCGGCATGCTGCCGGTCCTCGTGGTGCTGTATATCGGCTTTTACGGCGCGATGTATCTCCATGACCCTGGTGTCGCGTCGAACTTCATCTCACAGTCCAATACGATCAACATCCTTCAGCAGGTGTCGATCAATATGGTGCTCGCGATCGGCATGACGTTCGTGATCCTGACCGGTGGCATCGACTTGTCGGTCGGCGCGATGCTGGCCTTCTCGGCGGTGGTCGGGATGATCGTCGCGACACCGGGCGCGGTCACCGGGTCACTTCTCAACACGCTGCCGCCCTCGCTCGCGCTCGCCGCATTTCTCGGCAGCGGCCTGCTGATGGGCCTGCTCAACGGCGCGGTCATCGCCTTTCTCGACTTCAGCCCGTTCATCACGACACTTGCGACGATGACGACTATCCGTGGGCTCGCCTACCTCGTGGTCAACGGTTCGAATGTGCTGAACACGGACATCACGTTCGGGTGGATCGGCAACGGCGTCATGCAAACGCTTTTCGACCGGCAGACCGGTTTCGACATACCCTGGCTCGTCGTGATCGCGGCGATCGTCGCGGTGGCGAGCTGGTTCATCTTGCGGCGCACCGTGCTGGGCGGACATATCTATGCTGTCGGCGGCAACGCGCAGGCGGCACGCCTGACGGGCATCAACGTCTCGCTCGTCCTGGTCTTCAGCTATGCGGCGTGCGGCATGTTCTCGGGGCTCGCCGGGGCGATGACCGCGGCCCGCCTGCTGAGTGCGAATGGCAATCTCGGCGTCGGGTATGAACTCGATGCGATCGCCGCGGTGGTGCTCGGCGGTACGCGCCTGACTGGCGGCGTCGGCTCGGTGCTCGGCACGGTCATCGGTGCGTTGATCATCGGCGTGATGAGCAACGGGCTCACGATTCTTGGCGTGTCGTCTTTCTGGCAATACGTGGTCAAGGGACTCGTCATTCTGGCGGCGGTTTTTCTCGATCGCATGCGGCAGCGGCGGGGTTAGACGAACCGCGTGCGCGATTCGCCGGACCGGACCGCTTCACTTCAATGAGGATATTTTCGTGAATATTGCCTTCATCGGGCTCGGCGCAATGGGCGGCGGCATGGCACGCAGCCTGATCCGCAAGGGGCATCGGCTCGCCGTATTCGACGTAGCGGCATCGGCACGCGGCGCCTTCGCCTCGCTTGATTGCCGCGTGGCCTCTTCGCCTGCCGACGCGGCTGCGCACGTCGATCTTGTCATCACGATGCTGCCGACTTCCGCGCACACTCGCGATGCCCTGTTCGGCGAGCAGGGCGCATGCGACACCCTGCAGCACGGTGCGGTCGTGATGGAGATGAGCACCGGCAGCCCCTCGCAGATGCTTGCGATCGCCAAGGACCTCGCTGCCCGGGGCATCCGCATGGTCGATGCGCCGGTGAACCGGACGCCCCCGGAAGCGGAAACCGGCACGCTGCTCGCGGTGGTCGGTGGGGCCAGCGAGGATGTCGAGGCCGTCACACCCGCATTGAATGCGCTTGCCGATACGATCCACCATGTCGGTCCGCTCGGCAGTGGCATTCGCATGAAGCTCGCGAACAACTACATGTCGATGATCAACCTGCTGTTGACCGCGGAAGGGCTGATGCTCGCTGAACGTGCGGGCATCGACCGGCGCACGGCCGCCGATATCATGGGCGCCGAAGGTAACGGCGCGAGCAACGGGCAGTTGACGACCATCTACCAGCGCAAGGTGCTGGCCGGCGACCTTACCCCCGATTTCCGGCTCGGCATGTGCCTCAAGGACATCACCCTCGCGCTCGAACTCGGCAGCGAGCTGGGTCTGCCACTTGGCCTCGGCGCCGCCGCCCGCAGTGTATTCGGGCTCGCTCGCGCTTGGGGTCGCGAAGACCAGGACTGCACCGCGATCCTGCCGATGCTGCATGAGATCGCCAATTCGAAGAACGTCGTGTTTTGACGATCGAGCCTCCCACGGACCTATTGCGTACCTATCACGATGACACTTTCCGACGTCGCACCGAACTATGACGGCCTGTTTGACTGGCTCAAGAAACTCTGCCTGATCTCCGGTCTTTCCGGCTATGAGGACCGCGTGCGTGAGGCGATCGCCGAGGAGCTCGTGGCTGACGGCACCTCGATGCTGACCGATACCTTTGGCAACCTGATCGTCACGGTGCCGGGGCGCCGGCAGGATGCACCGCGTGCGATGATTTTCGCGCATAAGACCAGATGGGCCTGGTCGTGCGCCGCGTCGAGGAGGACGGCTACCTGCGCGTCGAACGCCTGGGCGGCGTGCCCGAGCGTGTGTTGCCCGGCTTGCAGGTGGTCGTGATCAACGAGGTCGGTGAGGAGATTCTCGGCGTGATCGCGACCAAGGCACACCATGCCGTATCGCCCGACGAGAAGTACGAGGTGGTGCCTTACGAGAAGTTGTTCATCGATATCGGTGTCGATAGCGCGGAAGAGGTCAAGGCACTGAAAATCCAGATCGGCGCACCCGTGACCTACCGGCCGACGCTTTCACGCTTGCAGAAGCACCGCGTGACGGGCACCGCGCTCGACGACCGCGGCGGCTGCGTATCGCTGATGGCGCTGGTCAAGGCCTTGCAGGCCGATCCCGCCGACGCCACGCTGGTTGCCGTGTTCTCGGTGCAGGAGGAATTCAATTTGCGCGGTGCCATGGTGGCGGCGAACCGCGTGAAACCGGATTGCGCGATCTCGATCGACATCATGGTCGCGAGCGATACGCCCGACCTGAGTACGCGCGGCGAACTCGCCCTCGGCATGGGGCCGTCGCTCGGGATGTACAGCTTTCATGGGCGCGGCACCTTGAACGGCACCTTGCCTCATCCGGTGCTGCTCAAGCACGTTGTGGAAAGCGCTGCGAAAGCCGGCATGCCGCTGCAGCGCAGCGCGCACTGCGGCTGCCTGACCGATTCGTCGTACGTGCAATTGACCGGCGACGGCGTGCCTGCGATCGACATCGGCTACCCGGCGCGCTATACCCATACGCCGATCGAAGTCTGCGACCTGCGCGACATCCACAGCGTCGCGCAATTGCTCGAAGCCGTGATGCGCGATTTCACCCCGGGCTTCAGTTTCGCCCGGAAAGGGCCGTTCGATCGCTATCGGTCGTGAGCGGCGTCTTTTCGCGCACCTGTCGGGCGGTCTTCGGAGAATCCACGAAGAGGGTCTAATCGGACCGCCCCCGTCTACCAACCACCGATCAGCCCGCCAGCGCCGCGTCCACCAGCGTTTGCGCTTCGGCGATGACGCGTTGCAGATGTTCAGGGCCGTTGAAGCTCTCCGCATAGATCTTGTAGATATCTTCGGTACCCGATGGACGCGCCGCGAACCACGCGTGGTCCGTGACGACCTTGAGACCGCCGAGCGACGCATTGTTGGCGGGCGCGGTCGTCAGCACGGCCTGGATCTTCTCGCCGGCCAGGTTGGAGGAACGGACCTGTTCGGGAGACAGCGCGCCGAGCTTCTTCTTCTGTGCCGGCGTGGCCGGTGCGTCGATCCTGTCCGCGGCGGGCGAGCCGAATTCCCGAGTGAGTTCCTGATAGACCTCGGCCGGATCACGCCCGAGCTTTGCGGTGATTTCGGCCGACAGCAAAGCGGCGGTGATGCCGTCCTTGTCCGTCGACCACACCGTGCCGTCACGGCGCAGGAACGATGCTCCGGCGCTTTCTTCGCCGCCGAAGCCGAGTGAACCGTCGAGCAGTCCCGGCGCGAACCATTTGAAGCCGACCGGCACCTCGTACAACTGCCGGCCGAGCTTGGCCGTCACGCGGTCGATCATGCTGCTGCTGACGAGCGTCTTGCCGACCGCCGCATCCTTGCGCCATTCAGGGCGATGTTGATAGAGATAATAGATCGCGACAGCAAGGTAGTGATTCGGCGGCAGCAGCCCCGCGCTCGGCGCGACGATGCCGTGGCGGTCGTGATCGGTGTCGCAGGCGAACGCGATATCGAAGCGGTCCTTGAGCTCGACGAGTCCCTGCATCGCATAGGGTGAAGACGGGTCCATGCGGATCTTGCCGTCCCAGTCAGCCGTCATGAAACGGAAAGTCGGATCGACCTCGTCGTTGGTGATCGTGAGATCGAGCTTGTAGCGATCGGCGATCGGCTGCCAGTAGTGGACACCGGCTCCACCGAGCGGATTCACGCCCATGCGGATTTTCGAATCGCGCAGCAGGTCGAGGTCGAGCACATTGACGAGATCGGCGACGTAGGCGTCGATGAAGTCATGCCGATGCGTGGTCGCCGCGCGGACCGCCTTTTCGAAAGGCATCCGTTTCACGTCCTTGAGTCCGCCTTCGAGCAGGGCATTGGCGCGCTGCTCGATCCACTTCGTCACATCGGTATCGGCAGGGCCGCCGTTGATCGCGTTGTACTTGAAGCCGCCGCTATCCGGCGGATTGTGCGAGGGCGTGATCACGATACCGTCGGCTAGACCCGACGAACGGCCGCGATTGTAGGTGAGGATCGCGTGGGAGATCGCGGGTGTCGGCGTGTACTCGTCGTCCTTGGCGATCATCGTTTCGATGCCGTTGGCCGCGAGCACTTCGAGAGCCGTGACATAGGCCGGGTAGGACAGCGCGTGGGAGTCGATGCCGATGAACAGCGGGCCCTCGATTCTCTGATGGACGCGATAGTCGCAGACCGCCTGGCTGACCGCGAAGATATGCGCTTCGTTGAACGTGCGTTCAAACGACGAACCGCGGTGGCCGGACGTACCGAACGCAACCCGCTGCGCGGCGACCGAGGGATCGGGTCGCTCGGCGTAGTAGGCCGTGATGAGCTTGGGAATGTCGACGAGTCCGGACGAGGGAATCAGCTTCCCGGCACGCGGGTCGACCTTGCGGGGGGAATCGGTCGGGGCATTCATCACTGTCTCCTCTGGGGATACTGTCGCTGACGGATGAAACGCTTGGGGTCGTTGAGTAGGCTACCACCAAAGGAAAGCACAATCTGGACTCAAAGGCGATGCCAATCGCATGTGCCTTTCCACGTTGAACGCTATCTGTCCTGAATCCTTCCCATCTCCGGACACATGGCCGGTGTCGCGGCCGGCACTTCATGGCCGATCCACGCCAGGCAGACATCCGCGGCATCGCCCGCTATCTCAATATGGCATTGCTTAATTCCGGAGTACTCGACGAACAAATGAACTTTTCGAGGACCGATCAGCACCGCGTGCTTATCAAGGTAGACCATGCGGTCCCAGCCAGTATCTCGTTCGAGGCGACCGGCGACAGGCAGTTACTTTCTCAGGCCACAGGCAGCCCCTCGGTCTCACTGGATGGGGCGTGTTCGACTTCCCCCCTCGGAAGAACGAGTTGAAAGACGGCGCCACGAGGCACGTTTGCGCTCGCCCACAGTCGTCCTCCGTGCGCCTCGACGATTGAAAGGCAGATCGACAGGCCCATGCCCAGGCCATGTGCCTTCGTTGTATAGAACGGATCGAACACGCGCTTGACCTCCTTCGGGGGCAGTCCCGGTCCAGAGTCGCGCACGGTGATAGACACGCCATCCGATGAATCCGCGGACGTGCTGATCAACAACTCGCGGAAGCCCGTGCTCATTGCGCTCATCGCTTCCACGGCATTGACGATCAAGTTGAGCATCACCTGTTGCAGCTGCACGCGATCACCCAGGACGAGTGGCAAACCCTCGGCGAGTACAGTCAGCACGGAGACGTCGCTTTTCGCCGCTTCGCCCTGCGTCAGTTCGATCACCTCGCGGACCGCTTCGTTGATGTCCACCCTGTCCTTGCGTGGAGGCGCTTTTTTGATCAGATCGCGAATCCCGCTGACAATGCCGCCGGCTCGCATTGCATTCGTGACAATGCGATCGAGCGACTGCCTGACCTCCTCCAGGTTCGGCGGGGTGGTGCGCAGCCACCGTATGGCAGCCGAAGCATCCACTGATGTCGCGGCGATCGGCTGCTGGACCTCATGGGCGATCGAGGCCGTGAGCTGCCCCATCGTCGCCGCCCGGTTCGAGTGCGCGAGCTCCATCTGCACTTCGCGGTAGCGCCGCTCGCTCTCGAGCGCTTCGGCTTCCGCCCGCTTGCGCTCGGTTAAATCAAGCACGAAAGCGACACCTTGGTTCGCACCTACTTCGAACATCGCCACTCCGATCAGGACCGACGCGCGGCTGCCGTCCTTCCTGGTAAACTCCTTCTCGAAGGGCTGTAACGCCCCCGTCATCTTGAGCTCCGGGACTCGTTGTTGTATGTCGAGGTCAAGCCACTCGGGCGGCGTCAAATCCTTCCAACGCACGCGCCCTGACACCAGGTCCTCGCGGTCGTATCCCACGATACGGAGAAATGCGTCATTGGTCTCGAGGATTTGACCTGTCAGGTCCCAGATGAAGATGCCGACAATGTTGGCATCGACGAGGCGCCGGATCCTCGCTTCGCGCTCTGCGAGATCGCGGTACAGGATCGCGTTCTCAAGCGTGATCGCGGCCTGCGAGGCCAGCAGTTCCAGCACCGTCACGCGCTCCGGCGTGAACGCATGCGTGACAAGATTGTTCTCCAGATACAACAGGCCGATTAAGGCGGAACGCCGCACAAGCGGCAAACACAACACCGACTTCGGTTGCCGGCGGACCAGGTAGTCGTCTGCCGAAAAGGGGTTGGACTGCGTCGCATCATCCAGCAGCACCCGCTCCTGGCAGCGCCGTGTGTAATTGATGATGGAAGCCGGCCGCGCGGGTTCGGTGGGTGCCTGATTCAGGTGCCACCGCACGTGAATCGTCTGCTGCTCGACGCTTGCTTCGGCCGCGAGGACCAGGCCCTCGTTGCGCATAAGCATCAACTGGCCGGTCTGCGCACCGGCGTTTTCGAGCAGGATGTGCATCAGCGTGTCAACCAAATCCTCCAGCACGATATGGCCCGAGATGGCCTGTGAGGCTTTGGTGACCGACAGCAGATCCAGTTGCGCGCCGTCGCCGGTCAACGTGGCGTCAGGTGAGCCCGATGTTTCGCGCGAGGGCGGCATGCGCACGTCGAGTTGCCTGACCTTGCCGTGGGCGCCCCACCGTGCAAAGCAGCTGCGCGCTTCGTCAAGATGGGCACGTGCGGAGGTCGTCGCCCCGCGCGCAGCATAAAATTCCGCCGCAAGCTCGTGCGCGATGCCTTCGTTCTGGACGAAGCCGTGCTCGCGGGCCGCTTCAATCGCCTCGTCGTAGAGACGCATGGCATCGGTGACTCGCCCTTCAACACGGGCGATCTCGGCCGACACCAGCGCGTGCTTGTCGGCGAACGTCGGTGGATAGTTTTCGGCCCACTCGCGCAGCTGCGCCTGGTGCGCTGTCAGGAGCTCGGGCCACCCCGCTCTCTCGTCGGTGGACGCATTCTCATAGAGCGCGGCCACCGTCAGCGCGGCGAAGTAAAAGTAGTCGACCACCTGGAACTGGCCGACCAAGGCCCACAGCCGCGGTTTTGCCTGTTGCGAGGCACCGAGGGCGGCTACGTAGTCACCCGCCAGGAACCGCGCCTGTAGTTTGATGATCCAGTACCCGCAGACCAGCGCGCTTACCCGGTCGTCCGTCAGTTGCGCCTCAAACTCCGCTTCGTCGAACTGCGCGTCGCTGAAAGTGGAAAAGGTCGTGGTCCGGCCTTGCAGGGTCGCGATGAGGCGTTGCTGACTCACGATAAGATCCGCCATGTCGCGAAACCGAGCCTTGCGCACGAAATCCAGGCGCCTCTCCGACTCGCGCCACACCGCGTCTAGCGGATCGTTCCGCAGCAGAAGGTCGGTGCCGAGATGGAGCATGCCGTAGCAAGCAAAGGTCAGATCCCCCGTCTCGATCGCCGTGCGAAAACCCACCCGAGTGAAATCAATCGCGTTCGCGATCGGCTGCGTCCAGACGGCAACGCGTCCCATCGCAATGTAAACCTTGGCCCGATAAGCAAGGAAACCATGCTTCTCGACCAGATCGCACCCGAGCTTGCTGAAACGGTACCCCTCTTGGTACCGGTGAAACACCGGGCCGAGGATGAAACCGAGAAAGCCACACGCATGCGCGGACCCGCCACTCGTGCCGTGCCGCAAGCTGATGTTCACCATGCGGCACAGTTGAAGGCAAAGCAAATTGAAGTCGGTAAAGTAGGCAGCGTCGAAGAGGGCAGACAGCAGACGCATGGCGGCCTGCAGCTCCGGATGGGTCATCAGCGGTAGGTCGATGAGACTCTCGATCGGGCGCCCGGCCAGGTTGCGCCAGACCGTCTCATACTCCGCCTGGACCTGTTCCTGGGTCGGGTGTGCCGGGAGGTCGATGCCGAACAGGCGCAGGCAAGCAAGCGCGCTGTCGACAGCCTGCGGGTTCTCCGACTTCACGATATGCAACTGGACTTCCAGGTGATAGACGGCCGCTCGGTCAAGTTTCGATGCGCAGCGCTGCAATAGCTCCTCGATCAATTGCTCGGCCTGGTCGAAGCGACCCGTCAGAAACTCGCACTCCGCGCGTTCGAGCCACAGGCTGAATATGAGTTCGTACTGGCCGCCCCAGTCGCTGCCATCGAGCAAGTCCATGCCCGCCGCCAGATACACACAGGCCGACGCATAGGCCGCCGAGGCTTTTGCCCGACGTCCTGCACGCAGATCGAGCGCCGCCACCTTCACTTTCTCGTTACGCTCAATGAGCAGTCGAGCACCCCTATTGAACTGGTTCGCAACATCAAACACATGCTCGGCAAGTTCGTCCGCCGTCATACTCGCCAACAGCGCGCGGCCGATGCGCAGGTGAACGCCGGCACGGGAGGCTTCAGGAATCAGCGAATACGCCGCCTGTTGGATCCGATCGTGCAAAAACTTGCCGCTGCCGCCAGTGCGCACGAGCAAGCTTTCGCGTACCGCCGACGCGAGGCCTTGCTCGACTTCGCCCTCGCCCAGGCGCAGTCGTACTGGAACCTCCGAATGCTTGGCGACCAGTGCGAGCTGGCGCAAGTCGAATGTGTTGCCCAGGCAAGCCGCCAACTGCAGCGTTTCCTGCGCTGGCACCGGTAGTCGACGCAACTTTCCCACCATCAGCTCGACGACGTTATCGGCGAAATCCTTAGCCTTGATCTGATCCAGGTCCCAGTGCCAAGCGCGATGTTGCAGGTCCTGCCGAAGTAATCCCTCGTTGTGCAGCGCATCCAGGAACTGGATAAAGAACAGTGGATTGCCCTCGGTGCGTTCGTAGACCAGCCGCGTGAGCGGCTCGCAGGATGCGGGTGGCGCATGGAGCGCGTCGGCCACCAACTGGTTTAGATGCACGATCGACAGCGGCGTGAGCAAGATATCGATGACCGGGGTGCCACTGCGGCGAATGGTCTCGAGGCTGGTTAGGAGCGGATGCGCCGCGTTCACTTCGTTGTCGCGATAGGCGCCGATCAGCTGCACATGGCGCGTGTCCGGGTGCGTGAGCAGGTGCTCGATCAGCGCCAGGCTGGCCGTATCGATCCACTGCAGGTCGTCCAGGAAGAGGACCAACGGACGTGCTTCGCGCGTGAACGCCGTCACGAATTGCCGGAACACCATGCGAAAGCGGTTTTGCGCCTCGATCGGCGGCAGCGCCGGGACGGGCGATTGTGCGCCGATGATCAACTCGATCTGAGGTAGCACTTCGACAATGAGCTGGCCGTTGACCCCGACCGCCGCCTGGATCTGTTGCCGCCAGCCGGCGATGCGCGCCTCGGTTTCGGCCAGCAGTTGCCGCACCAGTTCGTGAAACGCTTGCGTGATCGTGGCATACGGAATATCACGCTGGTACTGATCGAACTTGCCGGCAATGAAATAGCCATGCGCCGCGACAATCGGCTTGCGCAATGCGTCGACCAGCGACGTCTTGCCGATGCCCGAGTACCCCGAGACGGTCGCCAGAGCCGCTTGTCCGCTTGCCGCCATGCGCTCGAAGGCGTCGAGCAGCCGCTCGATTTCAGCGCCGCGCCCGTACAGTTTGCGCGGCACCTGGAAGCGCTCCGGGATATCGTCCTTGCCGAGCGGGAACGGCTCGATCCGGCCCGACGCTTGCCACTGCGCCAGACACCGATCGATATCGGTCAGCAGCCCGTGCGCGCTTTGGTAGCGGTCTTCCGGCAGCTTGGCCAACAACTTCATCACGATATCCGACACCTGCTGCGGTACCTCGGGCGCGAACTCGCTCGGCGGCACCGGCATGCGGGCGATATGGCAATGCGTCCATTCCAGCGGATCGTTGGCCTCAAATGGCAGCTCGCCGGTTAGCATCCGATAGAACGAAACGCCCATCGAATAGCCATCGGTCCGGTAATCCACCGCGCGATTCATGCGGCCCGTTTGCTCGGGCGACACGTAAGCCCAATCGCCAGCGGGTACGGCGGCTTCCTCCGGCGAGAGGGAGTCGGGCTCTTCGGCCGTCGCAAAGCGCAAGTCCACCAGCAGCGCTCGGCCAGTCTGCGGTTCGACGAGAATATTGGCGGGGCGGATATCGCGATGGATGAACCGCGCGGCATCGATAGCCACCCATGCATCGGCCAGATGGTGGCCGATGCGCAGGCAAAGCGCGACGTCCATGCGCGGTTCACGGCCCAGCACGGCTTCGAGCGCCTCGCCCGCGAAGTCTTCCAGGACCAGCGCCATGCCGCCGCCCTCGTTGATTAGCTCAAGGGGTTTGCCCACGCCTTCGCTATTTATCGATCGCAACAGCAAGTATTCGCGTCTCAGACGGGCGTATTGGGCTGCGTCGGCGTTTTCCGCAGGCAGCTTCAGCAGCACCGGCATTCCGTCCGTCAAGCGGCGGCCACGGTAGAGGTCCGAGCCCGCTGTCGCGCAGATCCGGTGAAGGATCTGACAGTTCGCGATGGTCATTGCCTCCCCCTTTTTTCCGCCGGCGGACTTGCCTGACACCTGTACGCTCGGTATTTTCGATTTTGCCTAAAACGTGAGATCGGATGGGTGTTGGCCAGAATCATCATTTCGTAATCCGGAACGACTTGATGACTAGTTTACTCGGTCGCCGATCAGATGCCGGTCTTGCCGCTGTCGCTGCTCGCCCATGCCATTCGCTATACCGGGGCAGTGGTTGCACCCGCGCTCACTGCACAAGCGTGCGTCGCGACGGCTGCCGCGAATCCGGGTGTACACATCCGCTTAGAACGGAGCGTGCCGAGACTTGACATACAAGCGGATGATCCACGCGCTAAATCGGGACGGCGACGTCTGCAGGCTTTGAAGAAAGCCTTCAGCTTCAGGCCACGCCGCCATTCGCACGCAGGATCTGGCCATTGACCCAACCGGCATCAGCGCTGGCGAGGAACGAGACCAGCGCGGCGATATCTTCCGGTTGGCCCAGGCGCTGCAGCGGCGGCATGTTCGCGAAGGTCTTGATCTGCTCTTCCGTCTTGCCGTCAAGAAACAGCGACGTTGCGATCGGGCCCGGCGCAACTGCGTTCACTGTGATGTGGCGGCCGCGCAGTTCCTTCGCGAAGACGTGGGTGAATGCCTCGACAGCGGCCTTGGTTGCGTTGTAGACCGCATAGCCCGGCATGTTGAGCGCGAGCGTCGTGCTCGAGAAGTTCACGATGCGGCCGCCTTCGTTCATCCGCGCGGCAGCTTCACGCAGCGTGTTGAAAGTGCCGCGTACATTGATCTCGAAGGTCTGGTCGTAGAGTGCATCCGACGTATCGGCAAGCGGGACCGTCTTCAGCACGCCGGCGTTATTTACCAGCACGTCGATCTTGCCGAGCTGCTGTTCAGTGGTCTCGAACATCGCGCGGACTTCGCCGGCGTCCGCGACGTTGGCCTTGACTGCAATTGCGTTCGCGCCTTGGGCAGAAAGTTCGGCGACCAGCGCCTCGGCTTCCTTCGAACTCGACGCGTAGTTGATGGCAACGGCGAATCCGTCGCGGGCGAGACGCCGCGCAACCTCGGCGCCGATTCCGCGCGATGCGCCCGTCACGATGGCAACCTGGTTGTTTTGAGGGGTGGTCATGGTTTGCTCCTTGTTGGTGATTCAGGTGGTGAGTGGGTGAAACGAATATTCGACCATCCGTCGAGAAAGATAATTAGTAGCAAACTGCTATCATCGTTCCATTTACTTCAACAATAGGGGGCGAGCGGAGATGGACCGCTTCCAGGAAATGCAGGTGTTTATCCGGATCGCTGAGCGCGGCAGCTTTACCCGTGCGGCAGACGATCTGCAGATTCCCCGTGCCACGGTCACCAATCTGATGAAGCGGATGGAGGAGCGGCTCGGCGCGCGATTGCTGGAGCGCACCACGCGCACGGTACGCCTGACCCACGACGGCGAGGCGTTCTATCGGCGCTGTGTGCGCCTCGTGGCCGATATGGAAGAAGCGGAGGGTTCGTTTCACAACGTCGCGCCAAAGGGGCTTTTGCGCGTCAATGTGCAGGGGACGCTGGCGAAGCACTTTGTCGTGCCCGCATTGCCGGATTTCGTCGCGCAGTATCCCGGCATCGAGCTTCATATCGGCGAGGATGACCGCCTGGTCGACCTGGTGCGCGAGGGGATCGACTGCGTGCTGCGGGCCGGCACGTTGCAGGACTCGTTGATGGTCGGCCGGCGCGTCGCTTCGATGCCGCAGGTCACCGTGGCCAGTCCCGCCTATCTCGCGCAATTCGGCGAACCGGCAACGCCGCAAGCGCTTGAAGGCCATCGCGTGGTCAATTACATCTTGAGTGGCTCAGGGCGGGCGTTGCCAATGGAATTCACGATCAACGGCGAAGTGATCGAGATGCAGTTACCATCGATCGTGTCGGTCACCGGGGCGGATCTGTACACGGGCGCCGCAGTGGCCGGCCTCGGCATGGTCCAGGTGCCCCGATACCGGGTGGCCGGTGAATTGTCGGCCGGGACACTGAAAGTTGTGCTCAGCGACTTTCCGCCGTCACCGATGCCCGTGTCGGTGCTGTATCCGCAGAACCGTCAGCTTTCATCGCGGGTCAGGGTATTCGCGCAGTGGCTGCGCGATATCTTCGAAGCAGGGGCTGAGTACGGGCGCTCGGCGAGCGTCGGCTCGTGACCCACGAACGTCTCATATCAGTTTGCGATACTTGAGCCGTACCTGCAGGCGTATGCTCGGAACGACGCCAACGGCGATCGCCGCAAGCAAGGCACGCTGCAACATTGAATGAGCCACTTCTAGTCAAATGACTGCTCGTTCACGCAGGGCAGGCTTCGTTCTGGCGTCAAGGTGAGTCCCGTTCCATCTCGACTTCTGCCCGCAGACTTTCTGCATCGCGATAGATAGTGGCCACGGCGAGGACTCGTCCGTCTCGCTTGTAGCGCAGCGCACAGTCGCGTCCTGCGATATTGCCGTCAACCGAGATCTCATCCCAGCTGTCCGCGTGCCCGACATAGTTGATCGGGACATCGTAGTGCTGGCTCCAGAAGAATGGCACGGCGTCAAACTTCTCATGTCCGCCAATCAAGTTCATCGCCGCCGTTTGTCCCTGGCGTTGAGCGACAACCCAATGCTCCACGCGAACGGCCGCGCCGCTGTGCGGATCGGGCCAGCGAGCGATGTCGCCGGCAGCGAAGACGCCAGGCGCGCTTGTCTGCAAGCAGGCATCGACCATCACGCCGCGGTCGATCGCGAGGCCGGCTTGCTCGGCCAGTGCCAGTCGTGGCCGCACGCCGACGCCGACCACCACCAAATCGGCCTCCACGTTGCCGCCTGCTTTAAGGGATACCTGCTGCGTGTCGATCGCGCTGGCGGTGTTCCCGAGATGGAAGACGACGCCGTGTTCCTCGTGCAACCGCTGCAAGAATTCACCCATCTGTGGCCCCAGCACACGTTCCATCGGACGCCGCTCTGGCGCCACGACGTGTACTTCAAGTCCACGCGCGCGCAATGACGCCGCCACTTCCAGTCCGATGAAGCTTGCCCCCATCACGACCACGCGCCGCGCGCGCGCCGCGCGAGCGATGATGGCGCGGCAGTCGGCCAGCGAGCGAAGGGTATGCACATGCGGCAAATCCATCCCGGGGATCGGCAAGCGAACCGCTTCGGCTCCCGTGGCTAGCAGTAAACGGTCGTAGGGCACCTTGCTCCCATCCGCGAGTTCCACTTCCTGCGCGGCGAGGTGAAGGCGTGCGACGCCGGCCTTCAGCCGCAGATCAATGCGTTGATCTGCGTAGAAAGCGTCGTCGCGAAGCGGCACCCACTCCTCAGGCGCGCTGCCGGCCAAATAGTCTTTGGAGAGATTTGGCCGGTCCACGGGCGGCGCCTCGTCGTCGCTCAGCATCGTGAGACTGCCAACGTAGCCGAGGCGCCGCAGACGCTCAGCAGCGGCGAAACCTGCTGCTCCAGCGCCGACGATGACGATCTTCTGTGGCGCTCCGGCCGGCGCGGACACGGAACCGGCGGGTGGAGTTTTTTTGTGCAGTACGACAACCTTGTCGCTCCGAACCTCCGTGGACCAGCACGCGACAGGGCTCAGGGCCGGAGCCCGTACCGCTTCCCCCGTGCGCAGGCTGAAGCAGGCGTGATGCCATGGGCACCGTACCGTGTCCCCGACGATCAACCCTTCGGCGAGCGGGCCGTGGTAGTGAGTACAGGCAGCGTCAATAGCGAAGAATTCATCACCGAGCCGTGCAATCAGCACCGCCTCATTACCGACGTGACCTGACAATAGGCCAGCTTCGCCGAGCGATTCGATGGGCACGCCCTGCGCCAGATCAGGACCGCTTTCATTCGGTGTCTCACCGCTCATGTCGACCTCCGTGGGCACGACCACCAGCGCGCTGGGCAGCGACCGCTTCTTCCCATGGTAGCCCAGGTTCATCAGAACACCGCCACCGGCGGCAAACACAAACAGCACCATGGCGTACATCGTTAAGCTCGGTAGGCCGACCGTTGCTGCGGCGTAGATCAGCGGCGTCACGGCCGATGCCGCGAGGCAGCCATGCAACATTGCAAGCGATGTGGGCGGATAGTCCTTGCCAGCAAAGCGGATGCCAGCCACCACCAACCCGCCCCGCGTGCTGATGGCCAGAAGTCCATCGCAGTCGTCCGCACCCTATCGGGTCCGACGCTCAACGAATGGCCGCTCATGAGCGAAGCCTGGGACCGGAGTCGACTGCGGATTCAACCGATGCGCGAAGTACACCATTCCCAATGGAGACAGGTGTGCTTAAACCTACCGCAAGCGGACATCGTCCTCATTCGCGCCGACACTACCAATATTGCTCTTTTGAAATAACGTTCCCGGAGCTGTTGTTACCTGGATGGACCGCAGCAACGTCGATGCCCTCCTAGTCGCTAGACGAAACCATTGCAAGAGCCCGCGCCTCATCGAACGTTTCGCGCGGTCCGTCGGCAACGATGCGGCCCGCCCGCATGCAAACGATTCGCTGTGCAACGGCGAGCACCTCGTCAATGCCAGAACAGTTGAGGCAGACGGCGATCCCGTCCGCCGCCAGGGCTTCGATCAGCTTATGAATTTCGTTTTTGGCCCGCACATCCACGCCGCGCGTCGGATCACTGAGTAGCAGGACGGCGGGCGACTGCTCCAGCGAGCGGGCAAACAGGACGCGCTGCTGGTTTCCGCCGGACAGATGCCCGACAGGCGCGTCGGCTACGTTCAGGCTCACACTGACCTGTGCCATGCGGTCGCGCGCGAGGCGGCCGAGCCACCCCGAACCGGGCCAGCGCCAAGCTGCGCAACGGCGGAGCGGCGCCGTAGCAATGTTCCATACCGGCGAGCGGTCCAACCAGAGTCCCTCCAACTTGCGGTCTGGCGGCATGTAGACCAATCCGGCCTGCAAGGCGTCGGCCGGACAGCTTAACCGAACCGGCTGCCCGCTCACCTCGATTGCGCCCTCAAGGGGCACAGCCCCGCCAAGCCCCCTCAGTAGCGTGTCGATGCCGGCCCCTTCAAGGCCGACAAATCCGACAATATCGCCGGCATGCACAGTTAGGGAAAGCGGTCCCAACCCAGGACCGCGAAGCTCCCGCGCCTGCAGCACCAGCCGACGAGACTCGCGCATTGCCGGCGCATGATGAACCGAAACGTCGCCTACCATCGCCCGCGCGATACCTGAAACGTCAATCGTCCCGCGCTGCCAGATGCCGGCTACCTGCCCGTCGCGCAGAACAGTAAGCCGGTCGGCGATGCGCATGGCCTCATCCAAACGGTGCGAGACGAACAGCACGGCTGTGCCCTCGGCTGCGAGCGCCCGGATGACCGACAGCAGCGCCTCCGATTCCCGCATTGATAGCGCTGAAGTCGGCTCATCAAGGATCAGCACGCGCCCGCCCGAGAGCAGTGCCCGGCCAATCTCGACGAGCTGGCACTGCGCAAGCGACAACTCGGCGACCCGCGCATCGAGCGGAACGACGAAGTCGAGGCGTGCAAGCGTCGCTGCGGCGGCAGCGCGCTGGCGTCGCTTGCTGAGCAAGCCACTCCAATGCAAGGGAAGCGCCGCTGCGGTCACGTTCTCAAGCACGCTGAGGTCGGGAAACAGCATGAGGTCCTGGTGGACGACCGAGACGCCGACGCGCAGCGCGGCCGTCACGTCGCCGCCGGGCAGGATGCGCCCGAGCACTTCGACTCGACCTTCGTCGGGCGCCACCGCACCTGAAAGGATGCCTATCAGCGTCGATTTACCCGCGCCATTGGCGCCGACCAGCGCCATAACCTCACCCGCGCGAAGGCGCAGCGAGACGGCGCGGAGTACTTGCACTCCGCCATAGTGCTTGCTCACCGCGTGCGCGGCGATGGCGTCCAGAGTCATCCGGCGAACCGCTTCTCCCGCTCAAGGTAGTAGCCGACGTTTTTCTTCGTAACGATCTCATTCTCCATGAAATAGTTGCCGCCCGGCAGGTCGAGCTTCCGCCCGTTCAGCGCGACACGCTGATAGAGATACATAATGGGCAGATAGCCCTGCATGTACGGCTGCTGGCCCACCGTGCCGTCGATCACACCGTCGCGAATCATTTCCAGCGTTTGATAGATCAGGTCAGTGCCGACAATCGGCCACTGCGCCTTAATTTCTTGTTTGACTAACCCAGCTGCCGCAGTATCCTGTCCGCACAGCGGCATCATGGCGGTCAGGTTGGGATGACTGCGGGCGATGTCGCGAATGGTAGATCGATCGCTCCCCATGTCGCTTGGATCGGTGTTGAAGACGCCGACAATCTCGAGACCGCCCGCCGTGACGCCCCTCTTTGCGCCTTCGATGCGCCGATCCAATGCGAGCATGCCGGGCGCGCAGTTGGTCATCGCCACCGCGCCGCGGCCACCGGCCAGCTTCGCCAACATGCGCCCCTGCGCCTCCGCCGCTCCGACCAGATCCTGACCGAAGAACAGTTCGCGGCCACTGCGGGGCGAGTCGCTATTGGTACAGACAACCACGACACCGCGGTCAATCGCGTGCTTGATCGGCGCGATCCAGGCATCCGCCTCCAGCGGGATCACTGCGATCCCCTGGTAACCCGTCGCCACGAGCTGGCGGAACTGAGCGATCTGAGCGACGGTGTTGGTGTCGGGCACGCCGGTCCACAGCACTTCGACGCCGAGCTGCGCCCCGGCATCCTGCACACCCGCCCTGGTGGGCGTGTAATAAGGAGCGGTCGTGTTGGAGCAGGTCATTGCGAGCTTGACCGGCCTGTTCATGTAGGACCGCACCCAGGCGGCCCAAGGTCGCGTTTCATCCGCACGCGCCGCGCCCACTCCCAGGATGCCCGCCGCCGCGCCCGCCGCGGCGCCTTGCAGAAAGCCCCGACGATCGAATGATGGCATTGACGTTTCTCCCTTTGATGTGGCGGCCGTCGTTATGAACCGCCCAGACGGTTGGATGAGGCACGGCGCGAAAGCCACGTTAGTGCCATCGAGGCGATCAGCACCATACCGGAGACGCCCTGCGTCCAGCTCGGCGGTATACCCCAGAGGACGATTAGGTTCTGGAAGACACCAATTACGGCCAGGCCGAGCAAAATACCGAGGATCGAGCCACGGCCGCCGGTGAGACGCACGCCGCCGATGATCACGGCCGCGAGCACCGAAAGCTCATAGCCAGTCCCTGCCGTCGGACCGGCAGTGTGCAGATAGGCGAGCGAGCACACGCCGGAGAGCGCCGCCATGAAACCCGAGAAGGTCAGCAGCACCAGCCGCGTGCGACCGACCCGGAAGCCGACGAGATGGGCCGCGAGTGGATTACTGCCGACGGCGAGCAGGCGAAACCCGAAGGCCGTGCGCCGCACCACGAGTTCCGCAAGCAGCGCCATTGCCAGGAACACTAGCGTTATGACGGACACGCCGCACACCGTCCCCTGGCCAAAGGTGTCGAAGAAACCTGGCAGTGGCGACACGACCCTGACGGGCGAGCCGCCAGCGAGGACAAGCGCGAGCGCGCGGTACACGCCCAGCGTTGCCAACGTCACGACTACGCCCGGAACGCGGATCATCTGTGCGACCGTCCCGTTGACAAGGCCGCAGCCGAGCCCCGTCCCAAGTCCGCAGGCGATTGCGAGCCAAAGTGGGGCGTCGTGATGCAGCAACAGCGCGGTGACGACGGCGGCCAAGCCGAACACGGACCCCACTGATATGTCGATCTCTCCTGCCATCAGCGTCAGGCCCACGCCGATTGCGAGGAAGCCTAAGAACGTCAGGCTCTGCAGGATGCCGGTCAGGTTGTCGATCGTCAGAAAGTAGGGGCTGCTCGTTGCTCCGACGATGAAGAACAGCAGAAATGCGGCGGTGATACCGCGCTCTTCGAATACGAGCCAGGACCGCCACCACGGCGGCTCGGGGATGACTGCCGCCCCTTCGCACACGCTCTTTTTTCCCGGCGAAGTCATAGCAGCCAGATCACGACCTCCCGTCGCATTCCCCGCTCGGCAGTCCGTCCCCCTCATGCCGCGGCCGGCAGGCGCGCGGTCAACTTTTGATAGCCGATTTCCTAGGCGAGGATGCATGGATAGTTTCCAGGCACGGCTGCGGCACGGCAATCGTCTCTGCCGGCTTTGGTCGCTTTGAAACACCCGTCATGCGCTAATTGCCGCAGCGGCGGCATTTCGGCCCCCTAATTTCTTCCGCCGCACACGCACGGTGTTTGCTCAGCTGAGGGCACATCGTCGCCGTTTGACGGCCATTCTAACTCAAGCTGACGTTACTCCGGGCACAGTGAATTGGAAGACAGTTCCGCATGGCGCGCCGGGCGACGCCCAGAAGCGCCCGCCATGGGACTCAATGATCGATCGGCAGATCGAGAGCCCCATGCCCATGCCGTCGGGCTTCGTTGTGAAGAAGGGATCGAAAATGCGTTGCGCGATCGCCGGGTCCAGCCCCGGGCCGGTATCCTCGACCGCCACGCACAGCTCGCCCTGATCAACGACTTGCGAGGTTATGGCCAGCTTCTTCGGGCGATCCGTAACCGAGCTCATGGCTTCAATGGCGTTCATGGTCAGGTTCAGCAGCACCTGCTGCAACTGAACTCGGTCGCCGAAAACCGGACCATCAGCAGAGAGATCGGTGCAAAGCACAACGCCGTGCCGATGCAGTTCGCTGCGTGTGAGTGCCAGCACTTCCTGGATTGCATCGTTGATGTCGAGCTTCGCCAGCTGCGGCCCCGATTTCTTGGTAAGCGCCCGGAGACCACGGATCACGTCCCCCGCGCGCGTGCCTTCCTCCACGATCCGCTCGACCGCGCCGCACGCCTCAGGAATATCCGGGTGGTCCCGGTTCAGCCAACGCAGGGCTGCCCCCCCGTTGGTGACGACGGCGCTGAGCGGCTGGTTGATCTCATGGGCAATTGAGGCCACAAGTTCGCCCATCGTCGTCAGCCGCGTCACGCGGACGAGTTCGGCTTGGGCGTTTCTCAGCGCCTCCTCGGCGCGCCTGCGTTCGGTGACGTCCATGACCGTGCCGACGAATTCAAGATCGCGGGCCTCCGTGTCGAGCTGCCCCACGCTTTGCAAGTGCTTGACTGATCCGTCGGGCAGGACTATTTGATACTCATGTTGGAACCGACTTCTTTCGCGCACGGCCCGTTCGAGGACTTGCTCGAATGCGGGCCGATCTTTGGGATGAACGCGATCCATGAATGTCGCGTAGGACGGCTGCGCTGTCGCGGGATTGAGGGCAAAGATGCGAAAGTGTTCAGCCGACCAGAAGACCTCGCCGGTACCGACCGTCCAGCGCCAACTGCCAGTGTGGCTGATCTGCTGTGCTTCGGCGAGTGAGGTCTCGCTTCGCCGCAATTCTTCCTCGGCATGCTTCCGATCGGTGATGTCGACCACGACCCCCGCAAACAGCGGATCGCCCCCTACAACCGGGATCACGAAGGCGCTGGCATCCACCCAGATCACGCCGCCGTCCTTGCGCCGGTATCGCTTCTCGACATGTTGCGGGTATGGATCGTCCGCGTCGCGCGCTGCATTGATCACCTCCGTGGCGGTGCGGTCATCCTCGTGGCTGATGTCGACGGGCGAGAGGTTGCGCAACTCCGCCTCAGAATAGCCGGTCATTCTCTGAAAGGCATGGTTTGCTGCGACGTAGCGTTCATGCGAGCCAGTCAAAACCACACCGACCGGGACGCTTTCAAACAAATTGCGCCAGCGATCTTCGCTCACGTGCAGTTGGGCGTAGAGTCGGGCGTTCTCCAGCGAAATCGCGGCTTGTGCCGCCAGCAGCTCCAGAATCGCAATTCGCTCTGCGGTGAACGCGTGCGAAGTCAATGTGTTCTCGAGATAGAGTAGTCCGATCAGTTGCCCTTGCTTGATCAACGGTAGGCAAAGGATCGACTTGGTGTGTTGACTGCGTAGATAAGCGTCGTCGGAGAAGAGATGGGGCTTGGAGGCATCATCGACGATGATGCTTTCACGAGTGCGAATAACATAGCGGAGAAGGGATTCGGGACAAGTGGTCCCGACGATTGACTTTCCGTACAGCACGACTTCGGTCTGATCGCCGATGCTCCGGGCCTCAGCCTGAACCGAATAGTCATTCTCTGCCGACAGTATCAGTAAGCCGCGATCCGCGCCAGCGTGCTGGAGCACGATGGTCATCAGCCGTTCGATCAACCTGGGTAAGACGATCTCGCTGGACACTGCCTGAAAGGATTTGACGACGCTGGCGACATCGAGGTGCTGGACCGGTGTGCCAATGGTCGCCCACGAGCGATCTCTTTCTTCAGCGCCCAGATGCGGATGAAGCTGCTCGAGCTGCCTGGCCTTGCCCTCCGCCCCCCAGCGGAGGTAACAGTACTTGGCGTTCCGCAGATACGCGTTGGCAAAGGTCTCATAGCCGCGGGCCATGTAGAACCGCGCGGCCACCTCATGGGCCAGGCCCTCGTTTTGGACGAAACCGTGGTCGTGGGCCAAGCGAATGGCCTGTTGATAGAGGCTCATTGCATCAAGGTCGCGGCCCTCAAGGCGCGCGATCTCTGCTGCGACCAGCGCATGCTTGTCGGCGAATGTCGGAGGGTAGTTGTCGGCCCACTCGCGGAGTTGGTCGCGCAGCTCCAGGAGTTCGCCCCACCGCGGCCGGTCGCCGGCAGAAGTCCCTTCATAGAGCGCCGCAATTGTCAGCGCGGTGTAGTAATAGTAATCGAGCAAAGGGAAATGGGCGGTCGAGGACCAAAGCAGGCTTTTCGCCTTGTCAGCTGCCGCGAGAGCCGCGGCGTAATGCCCCGACAGGAACCGCGCTTTCCCTTTCGCGATCCAGTACCAGCAGATCATGGTGGGCTGCCGGTCCTCGGTCAGCAGGGCCTCGAACGACGCTTCGTCGAATTGCGCGTCAGTGAAAGTGGAGAAATTTGCGGTACGGCCCTGCATGGTTGCGATGAAGCGTTGCTGGCTTACAATGATGTCAGCAATGTCGCGGAACTTGGCCTTCCGCACGAAGTCGAGAGCAATCTCCGACTCGCGCCACACCGCATCGAGCGTATCGTTTCGTATCAGGAAGAGTGAGACGATATGGCTTATGCCGTAGCAGCCGTAGGTCAGGTCACCAGTTTCGATCGCGGCGCGAACGGACGCTTGGATGTATTCGATCGCGGTTGCCATCGGCCCCGTCCAGAAGGCAGCGATTCCCGTCGCGTCCTGAACCTTGGCTCGATAGCCGGGGAAGCCGTGTCTCTCGATCAGGTCGCATCCGAGCTTGGCGAAACGAAATCCCTCAGCATAGCGATGAAAGGCCGGTCCGAGGATAAATCCAAGGTATGCACAGGCATGCGCAAAAGCGCCAGTTGCGCCGTGCTGCATGCTGAGGTTCACCATGCGGCACTGTTGCAAGCAAAACAGATTGCGATCCGTAACGTAGGCAGGGTCCGAAAGAGCGGACAATAGACGCATCGCCGCCTCCAGTTCCCGGTCCTTCATCAGAGGAAGTTCAATCAGGTCCTCGATCGAATGCCCTTTCACGTTGCGCCAGACCGTCTCGTATTCGGCCTGAAGCTGCTCCCGGGTCGGGTGTGCCGGGATGTCGATACCGAATAGCTTCAAGCAGGTGAGCGTATCGTCTACTGCTTGCTGGTCCTCCGACTTTACGATGTGGAGCAGGACCTTCAGGTGATAGACGGCTGCCAGATCGACCTTCGACGTTCCGCGTTGCAGTAGCTCCGCAATCAGGAGCTCCGCTTCGTGCAATTCACCGGTCAGAAACTCACACTCCGCGCATTCGAGCGTTAGGCTGAACGTCAACTCGTAGCGGCTGGCCCAGTCCTTTTCGCCCAACAGCGCCATGCCGGCCAAAAAATACGCGCACGCCGACGCATAGGCCGCTGACCCCTTGGCTTTTCGCCCGGCGCGCAAATCAATCATCGCCACCTGTGCTTTTTCGTCCCGGTCGGCCAGCCCAACGGAGCCCCGATTGAGCTGGTTTGCAACATCGAAAAGATGTTCGGTGAGCTGGTCCGCGGTCATGCCCCCCAGCAACACACGACCGAGGCGCAGGTGGACTTCGGCACGATGTTCCTCAGGGATTAGTGTATATGCCGCCTGCTGGATTCTGTCGTGGAGGAAGGTGTAGGAGCTCTCGAGGCGAATGATGAATCCCGCACGCACGGCCTCCCAGAGTGCTGCGTGGATCGCCTGCTCGGGTTCCCCGAGAACCATGGTCAAGGTGGCGATCTCCGCGGCGTTCCCCAAACAGGCGAGCTGTTGTAATGCTTCCTGCGTCTCATCAGGCAGGCGGTTCAGCTTCCCGGCCATGAGATCCGCGACGTTGTCAGTGTGGCTCCTCGCGCGGATGCGATCGATGTCCCATTGCCACGCTGGCACGACGAGATCGATCGCGATCAGCCCCTCTTCGGCCAGCGCCGTCAGGAACTGGATGGCGAAGAACGGATTGCCGCCAGTCTTCTCCTGCACAAGTTGCGCAAGGGGTCGCACAGGTTCCTGTTCGCAATGCAGTGCATCAGCGATGAGCCGCTCGACATCGTCGAGGCAGAGGGGCGCCAGCACGATTTGCTGGACCCGAGTTCCGGCACTACGGATCGCGGCCAGCGTCCGCAGCAGCGGGTGCGCCGGGCCGACCTCGTTGTCACGGTAGGCCCCGACAAGCATCAGGTGCTGCACCTCAGAGTGCGTCGCCAAGTGCTCGAAGAGGTCGAGTGTCGCTGTATCCAGCCACTGCAAATCGTCAAGAAACAACACGAGCGGGTGCTCCTTGCGGGCAAATACGCCGAGGAAGCGCCTAAACACGATCTGGAAGCGGTTCTGTGCCTCCTGCGGCGGCAGGTCCGCGATGGGTGGCTGTTTTCCAATCACGAGAACCAGCTCGGGAACGAGCGTCAGGATGAGCTGGCCGTTCGGGCCCAATGCCTCGCTCAGGGCATCCCGCCATTGGCCAAGCTCCGCCTCGCTCTGGCCTAGAAGTGGACGGACAAGGTTCCGGAAGGCTTGGGCGAGGGTTGCATATGGGATGTCGCGCTTGTACTGATCGAACTTGCCGGATGCGAACAGGCCACGCGGCGGGACCAGCGCCTTATGCAGTTCGTTCACTACCGACGATTTACCGATCCCGGAATACCCAGAAACTACGACCAGTTCGGGCCTGCCGTGAGTCACCACACGGTCGAAGGCCGCCAGCAGGCAGTCGATCTCGCGCTCGCGCCCATATAGCCGCTCCGGGATCAGCAGACGGTCCGAAGCGTCCCGCTGACCAAGCTGGAATGGCGCAATGCTGCCAGTCGCCTGGCATTCCGCCAGACACCGCTGCAGATCGATCGTGAGGCCGGCAGCGGTCTGGTAGCGGTTCTCGGCGGTCTTGGCGAGCAGCTTCATCACAATCGCCGAGACGGGTCCCGGGATCTCGGCGACACGCTCGGCGGGCGGCACCGGTTGCCGGGCGAGGTGGCAGTGCACCCACTCCATCGGATCGGCGGCCGTGAAAGGCAGTGTCCCCGTCAGCATTTCGTAGAACGTGACGCCGAGCGCATAAAGATCGCTGCGGGAGTCGACCGAGCGGTTCATCCGCCCGGTCTGTTCCGGCGCCATGTAGGCAAGCGTGCCCGCGATTACCTCGGGTGGCGCCGGCGCCTGGTGCTCGCGGGGCAGCCGCGAGGCGATGCCGAATCCGGTTAACCAGACGCCGCCGCTGGCCGTGTCGACCAGGATGTTGGCCGGCTTGAGGTCCTTATGGATCAGTCCCCGGGCGTGCAGCCGACCGACAGCCGCCGAAAGCGCGACGGCGATGCGCAAAAAGTCCGTAACCATCCGCGGCCGGCCGAGTAGCCGCTCGAGCGGCTCGCCACCGGGGTCCGCCAACACAAGCACGGGCCGAACCTCGCGGCGGACAAGCTCGACCGGTCGCGCCGCCCAGTCACTGTCGAGGTCGGTCCGCAATGCGTATTCATGTTCAAGGCGCTGTAGTGAGCCGGGCGAAGGGTATTCGCCGGAGGGCACGACCAAGAGAATCGACGCTAGCCCGTCGCCGATGCCTCGATACAGCGTCAATGGGCCCTCCCGCAAAAGAGAGAGCGCGTAAGCCGAGAGTTCCATCACTGAGAGCCCTCTCCCAGCGCCAGCAGTAGCTCCGCTTGATCGCGGACGAAGCCTTCAATGTAGTGCCTGTCGCCATTCTAATGGACTTTGGCAACGCTGCGTATCGGGAGCGATGATCGGTCCGAACCGCGCGGGCGCCGCTAGATCGGGCGACACCTACAGGCCATATTCTGCGATCAAAGGCGATAGACCGGCCGTTCACAAAGTCGGCCCGTTCTTCGTCAGCTCAGCGGCCGGTAATTTCGCGGTCGACCAACGTTAGCAAGGCCGACGAGCAACACTTCGCGATTGCGAATTGAATGACCGCAACCCGATATAGATAGTCCGTTCCGCTTTCATTGATACTGGCGGCACTGGCAGCTTGCTGCCAGTGGACTACGGAAAACGCGGTAAAAACCTTACCGGCGCACTTCGAGAAAAGTGTGCCGGGCCTGCAAGAAACTGGTCGCTATACTGACCCAATCTTTTTCACTACCTCAAATGGCATGAAAACCATCGGCGTGATTGGCGGAATGAGCTGGGAGTCTTCTGCTGAGTACTATCGACTATTGAATCAGTACGCGAAAGCTCGTCTTGGCGGCCATCACAATGCGCGCAGCCTGATGGTAACTGTTGATTTCGATGTTATAGAAGCGCTCCAGCGGTCTGGAGACTGGAAGTCGCTCGGCAAGCATATGGCCGATGCCGCCCAGCAGTTGGAACGCGGCGGAGCCAATATCGTTATCCTCGCGACGAACACCATGCACCGCGTGCATGCATCCATCGAAACCGCAATCGCGATTCCGTTTCTGCATATCGCCGATCCGACGGGTGGAGCATTGCGAGCTGCCGGTATCGAGCGCGTGGGCCTGCTCGGCACACGCTATACAATGGAACAGGATTTTTACATCGGACGGTTGCACAGCAAGCACGGTCTCGATGTTGTCGTGCCTGACGATCATGGCCGTACCGACGTCCACCGGATTATCTACGATGAACTGTGCCATGGGATGATCAACCCGGAATCACGGAAAATTTACCAGGAAATCATCAAGGAACTTGCCGAACGAGGCGCCCAAGCTGTCATCTTGGGATGCACCGAGATTACACTACTGATCCGTCCGGAAGATTCGGCACTGCCTGTATTCGATACCACTGCGTTACATGCGCGAGCCGCCATAGACTGGGCAGTTCAATCCGGTTTACCCGGATAAGTGAAGTACGGACTCGACGTAAAAACAGAACTGTTCAGTGTCGGCCAAATTTCGGCAACACGCCGATTGTCGCTTCATGGCCGGTGGCGGCCCGAAGCACCAACAGTCCGCTACGCCGTCGACCGTTTGCAAGCCGCCGGCCTAAGCCTCCAATGCCGGCTAACAGCAGCGCACCACCGAGCCATTGCCGTGGCTCCAACTGTTCGCCAAAGAACAGGGCGACGAGCAGAACCGCGGTCAGCGGCTCCACAAGGGTTGCCACCGTCAACGCATGGCAGTGGGATGCGTGGTGGGTGTCTTGCGTGCTCTGGCTCAAAAACGAACTGAAGCGCACGGTTCTAGGTCTGACACCTCGCACGGCGCTGGAGAAATTCAAAATCATGCAGATGGTCGATGTTCATTTGCCCCCACGACGACGATCGCGACGGGCGCCGTGTACTACGGACTGGCGCTGCTGCTGCGCCCGGTTCCCGGCGGATCGATCAATGAGGACCTCGCCGACGCACTGACCGGCAAGGTCGCCGGCGTCGTGCCGACGAGTCTACTGATTCTGCTCGCGGCTGTTGTGATCGTCTGGATTCCTTTTAAACGTTCGCCGGTCGGGCGCGCGGCGTACGCCACCGGCTCGTCCGAATCCGCGGCCTTCCTGTCCGGCATGCCGATTCTGCGTGCGAAGTTCGCGAGCTATACGCTGGCAGGCCTACTCGCCGCGATTGCGGCCTCTTTCTGACGTTCTTGTTCCAGGGCGTAGCGAAAGGCGTAGGAAGAAGCTGTTGTCGTTTGCTGTTCGCGTCGCTGGCAAGGCCGGCATTTATCATCGACCAGCGACCGCGATTGTCAACGATTAGAGCCAGAGGAACTCTACAAGTCACTGACCTGATAGGTGACCCGTGCAACTGTCGGGCGCAATCGGACACTAGGGTTGAGCGTCAGGGCCACTCCTGAAAAGCAGGTTTCAGCGTCCGGTTTGGGACACCTCTTTCAGATGATTCTGTCGGGCTGGTTTTTATCCTGTCGCGTCGGACAGTAGTCGACCCGGAGTAGTCGGTCGAGCGATCGTTTGTACCGGCGGCTTTTCCGCCATTGGCGGACGGTCGCTGTGCATCGCAACAGGCTCCTTGCAACCCGATTGCCGGCGGTTTCGCATAGTGTTACTTAGAGGAGTTGCTTCACGACGCGTCGGTCCATCTAGAAAGCTAACCGCGTTACAGAAACCGGCAGGAACGCTTGGTTCCTAGCCTGCGACGTCCATTTGGCGAGGGAGGGGACAGTGCACTATTCTTGTAAAGAGCAGGATGCAGCGGAGCCCCTTCTGCTCACGCAAATTCGGAGCCTTGTCGATCAAGAAACTAATGGTTGCCAGTTTGTAACCCAACGAGGGCGAAATGCAGCAAACCGCCTCTAAGCATGCGCTTGTCTTGATGGCCCTGATGTGTTCGGGGACCCTTTCGCTGTCCGTTTCAGCACAGTCGGAGTGCGCTGCGACGAACGAGGGCCTTGACCAAATATGTAACGTAAGTTGTCCGCCCGGCGAAACCGCTGCCTGCAAGGAGGGTATAGGTTCCAGCGCTCCAAAATGCGTATGTTCCGGCACCAGCACCTCACTTGATCCAACCGTTAGCGGATATCGCGAAACCCGTGCGCCGCGAACCAATGGACATTGACGATACCTACCAGCACATTGTCTGAACCGGTTACACCGCTGACAGGCAAAGAGGCCGACTAAAGCGCTTTCCATTCAGGACGTCTCACGCATCGCACGCCTGCACTGCTTTCAAATCTTGATGACGATGTCCGCGACTTGCTTCTTGATCATTTTTCGCATCGGCAGTCCATCGTCGCCTCGGTGAACGTTGAGGAAAAAAACCTCGCGTTCCCGCGCGGCATTCCTACGTCTTCAAGTGTCTGAGCGTTGTCACTTCCATTCCGAGATCTGGTTCGTGTGAACATCGAATTGCTACGCCGGTTCGGCAGGTGCGACCTCATTAATTGATCCATCTTTTTTGCGGGGCCAAATGCTGTTCGGCGGAGCCATGTCCACACTGGTTTGAGTGTCCGTTCTGCGCGGTTCTTCCGTCACGCGGGATGCTCCATCGATTGTCTCTTCATGGCCGCTCACTGCCTGACAGCGATTGACAGCACGCGACCCAAAACGGACCTCCGGCGTGCGGGAAAGCGGACGAATTGCGCTTCGCGCCGCGAAGGAGAGGGTCCGAATGTTCGCTAACCGGAAATCGGACGCCACATTCCTGCCGCTATCGCAGCACGATCTCTGCATATCAGTGGGCACCGCCACGAAAGGGCAAGTGGAGACTACCCTTCGTTTCGGGCTGCAGAGGAATGCGAAATCGACACTACGCTTCAATCTCGCTCACGTCGATGACCAGCTTGCCAGCCGCCTGTCCTGCTTCCAGCTTGCGATGCGCATCGGCCACTTGCCCCAGACTGAAACGCTGCGGATCCAGTAACGGCTTGATTTGACCATCATCCACGAGACGCCTGATCGCATCGAGGTTCAATCCCTGCGCTTCGCGGTCCTGCCCGAACATAATCGGGATGAGCACCAGTACTGTATGCAGATTGGCGCCTCGCAGATACAAGGGAGCGAGATTGTGCGTCGCTGCGCCCACCACGGTGATCACGTCGCCTGCAGGACGGATCATCTGAAAAGCTGCGTCCAGCAATGGACCCCCTACGGTGTCGAAGATGACATCGAAGCCCTTGCCGTCGGTGTACTTGTCAACAACCTCTTTTGCGTCGGTCTGAGCCAGGTTAATGCATACAGTGGCGCCCAGCTCTTTGGCCAGCGCGGCGCTTTTGTCGCTTCTCACTACTGCAAAGACCTGAGCACCGGCTGCCTTCGCCAATTGAACCGCGACATGCCCCACGCCGCCAGTGCCGCCGAGGATCAGCACCTTCGTCTTCGCGTCCAACTTGACCTTGTCGTGCAAGGCGAGCCAGGCGGTCGTGGCTACCAAAGGTAGAGCGGCGGCCTGTCTGAAATCCAGCGTGCGTGGCTTGAGCGCAATCAGCGCCGCATCCGCCACGATGTACTCCGCCAATGCGCCAGAAACGTCGCCATTTGGACCCTTGAAACCACCGGCAAACCCGTAGACTTCGTTCCCCACGCTAAATTGCGTGACATCAGGGCTTACAGCCTCTACCACTCCGGCGAAGTCAGTCTGAAGTACTGCAGGAAACTCGGCCGGGGTCATCGGCAATTTGGCTTTCCGCACCTTGGTATCGATGGGATTGACAGCGGACGCCGCGACTTTGATCAATACCTGCCCCGCGCAGGGCACGGGCTTGGGCAGATCGACCAGCTTAAATACGTCGGGAGATCCTTGCGTAGTAGCAATGACAGCTTTCATCTGATGGTCCTTAAATCAAAACACGGATAGGTGGGCGATAAGGACCATTTTATTGAACGCGGAAATAACTATAAAGGTAGAATTTGGACGCAGACTGCGAACTGTGAGTCATTAATCGAGGTGTGGCGTGCGTTTAACCCAGAAAGTATCCGGTGTCGAAGAATTTGTCCGGGTTGCCGAATCATTGAGCTTCGCGCGCGCGGCCGAATCCCTTGGACTGACAAACTCGGGGGTATCCAAGGCGATTCGCTTGCTGGAAGGCAGATTGGGTGTGCGACTCCTTAATCGCACGACCCGCAGTGTCAGTCTGACGGATGACGGAAGCATCTTCTATGAGCGAGCGAGCAAGTGGGTTGCTGAGCTAGAGGAGATGCAAAGTTCGCTTTCTCCCGTCGATGCCGAATTGACGGGCTCCATCAGGATCGAAATGCCGGTGGCGTATGGCCGCGTATTGTTCATGCCGCATCTTGCGAGATTTTTGGAGCGTCATCCCAAGTTAACCGTTGAAGTGCGAATGAGCGATCTGTACGCTGACCTTGTTGCCGAAGGCATTGATCTTGCCATACGCATCGGTGAATTGCCGGATTCGGACCTGGTCGCCCGCCCCCTCGGACGCGTCAGTCTAGGGACATTCGCATGTCCGCGTTGCCTTGATCTTTATGGCAGACCACAGCGCCCTCAGGACCTGCTGTCTCATCGGCTAATTTCTTTTGTCCAGCCGTCGGGGCGTGCCAAAACGATGCTATACCTCGACGGTGACAATGAGATCGTTATTGATGCCGCCCATGCAGTGGCGGCATTCAATAACGGCGAGGCAACGACGGATGCGACGATTAACGGAATCGGTATCGCGCAATTGCCGGTGTTTCACGCTCAGGAAGCGCTCAATCAGGGGCGGCTGGCTCAGGTTCTGGAGGGATGGGATGCACCAGGTCCCTCCATTCAACTGGTGTATGCCTCGCGCAAACATCTTTCCAAACGGGTAAGCGTGCTGATCGACTTCATCACTGACGAAGTAAAACGGACGGGGCTCGTCTGAGACTGGCGGGCACGATTGAAGATCATCTAGCGGGCCTCCTCACTGCCGCCCTGACGAGCGATGGCTTAAAGTGAGTTTGCCAAACCGAGTTAACTGGCTTGTCGACGGCCTGCAGACGGCCGGATTCGTGGTCCATTGTCGTCGACGTCATCAAACGCCGAGGCCCTATCCGAACCGAAGGGCTTTCCGTCGTCCTGCAACCGTCATCGCTTCTTCTAAAGTCCCTATGCCCGTGTTCGTCGCCATCCATCTGCCTCGGCTTTCGCTCGAGGTCTTCCGTCCGAGGTGGTCACTTTCAAACCGATGCATTCAATCTACTTCCCCTGCATGAACCAGTTTCCATAGATCTTTTCGTAGGTGCCGTCGGCGTACATGGACAGCAGTGCTTCGTTGATAGGCTTGCGCAACGGACTGCCCTGCGCCAAAGCGATGCCATATTTCTCGAGCCGGAACAAGGGGCCGACGACCAGCAATATGCCATTGCCCCGCTTCGCGGCCCAGTATTGCAGGGTAGGCGCATCATAGACGATCGCCTGCACATCGCCTTGAGTAAGCATGCGGATTCCATCGTCGGCGGTTTTCACATCGACGAACGGCAATCCACGCTGGGTCAGATAATCGGCGGCGATCGACCCTGCCGCGGTGCCGATCGTCTTCCCTGGCAGATCGCCCGGTCCGTGAATGTTGGTCTGAAGTTGCGTCACGGTTTGCGACGATGTCACGGTCGCCGTGAATTGGGCGATCAGCACGACGCCGATCAGCCACATCGCGGGAACCAAAAAACGCTTCCTCATGTTGGCGGCATCACGTTCGCCGTGCTCCCCCGTGGCGATGATCAGGATAGTCGCCCAGAGCCCTTCGCCTAATGCACGCAGGTAAGGCTTCTGAAAATTACGCTCTTGCTTGCGCTCGACGAGCCACAGTAAATTGGCTAGAAGAAAAACCAGGATGGCGGCTACGCCAAGAAGCTGACCGATGGCCCGCCAGGGAATGGAACGGAATGTGGCGAAAAACGCGCCTTCGTCCCGGGCACGCACCATGATCTGCAAGCCGGAATCAAAATAGGGAAGCGAGAAATCCACGATCTGCTCGCGTTCCGGTGTCATGGTGATGGCAGCTATCGCCACGTCCGCGTCGCCTTCCTGCACGGCACGCAGCAAATCCGACTGCGTCGGAACCGAACGCCACGCGAATTCGACGTGCATTCGACGGGCCACTTCGTTCCACAGGTCAATGCTGAAGCCGGCCGGCGGATCGGAATGTGGCAAGACGAACGGCGCCATTGCGGAGACCGCCACCTGCAACGGCCGATCTGCGGCGGATGGCAAGGCGACAGCACTTGTTGCGTCGTAAGCGACCGGAAGCGCCTGGTCACCGCTGCGAGGATCAAGACTGGGTGATTGATTGGTGGTGGAGCGCGGGTACGTGCTGCATTCAAGTCGTTCAGGGGCAGACGTGCCACACCGCCAGCCTGAGTCCGCAAGTGTGGCCCGTGCTCCCGGAACGAAAACGACAACCATCGATAGCAGCGTTACCCGAGTCACCGCCTCGACCAGCCAGCTTGAGATCCTGTTCAATGCGCCTCTCCCGAGGATGGGGCACCTGAAGCATCGCCTGTGTGTGCACGTTTCCGCTCGGTCGAGTGTCACGTCGAAGCGTGCCAACTGCTTTCGGTGCCGGCAGCCCCACCGGAAAATGATGCGCATGGAAAGTCATCCGGTAATGATAGCCGTGGTAGCCGCCCGCGGGAAGGCCGCTGCCTTGCTGCATCGCGATCGCGAGCGCATGGACGCCCGCCGAACGATTCAAGCAGTTTGTTGCATCCACCGGTTGAATCCGCTGGGAATAGGCGGACGGTACACTTCCATTTCATTTACATCGCGATCCGAAGTCCCAGACCTTATGCCGCCCCGCCAATCCCGCCGCCATCACTACAGTGTCTACGTAGTCGAGCTGTCGGCGCGCGTTTGGGACGAGCCGCGTTTTCGCAAGGCGAATCCTGACTACATGTTGGCCAAGCCCTGCGTGTATGTCGGGATGACCGGTCTCGAGCCGGATCTGCGCTTCGACAAGCACAAGGCCGGCATCCAGTCGAATCGCTTTGTGTTTGACTACGGCGTGCGTCTCATGCCCGAACTCTATGAGATGTACAACCCCATGCCCTATGCGGGGGCGCAGGAAATGGAGGTCGAACTCGCAATCGGCCTGCGCGAAGCAGGCTACGGGGTCTGGCAGGCCTGAGGGTCTACCAGGCAGGCTCGTCTCACCTCGCCAAAGCCGGGCGGATACGCGGTCTACTGCCGCGCATCGGAATCAGGCAGCGTCACCTCGCTCAACTCGCATCATGGAAGATCACACCGAGTGTGTGACGATGCCCCGAGCGTAACCGGCTCACCCCGTGACGCAGATTGACGCGATAGACGCCCCGCGCACCCTGCACGGGCCGGTGGTAAACCGCGAAGACCACCGCGTCGCCCTGCGCGAGCGGCACGACCTCGGGGCGGGACTGCATGCGCGGCCGCTGCTCGGTCAGCACAAACTCGCCACCCGTGAAATCGCGTCCCGGCTCGGAGAGCAGGATCGTGACCTGCAATGGAAAGACATGCTCGCCGTACAAATCCTGATGCAGGCAGTTATAGTCGCCAGCCGCATACTGCAGAAGCAGGGGCGTCGGCCGCAACTGGCCCGCGTCGTGGCACCGCGCGAGAAACGTTTCGAGCCGCGCCGGATAACGAACATCGATGCCCATGGCCTGGTTCCAGCGATTCGCGATCGGTGCCAGATGGGGGTAGAACCCTGCGCGCAATGTGGCAACGGGCTCGGGAAGCGGATAGCTGAAGTATTTGTACTCTCCGCGCCCGAAGCCGTGCCGTCCCATGACGACACGGCTGCGAAACTGTTCATCGAACGGATACAGTCCGGCGATCTCTTCACACTCATCGCGCGACAGCAGGCCAGGGATCGTCGCACAGCCTTGCGCATCGAGTTCGGTGCTCAAGGCCGGCCAGTCGAGGTCATGAACGGCGGCTCGCTCCTTCGCCAGCGTATTCATGCGCCAACCTCCGCCTCGTCCTGCGACAGTGCGTCACGCTGCCCGGCCGCTGTATCGCCGCCGCCCGCCGCGTCCAGCCCCTTGCCCGCTTCACGATCGAGCAGCGCCCGCTTACGTTCCACCCCCCAGCGATAGCCCGACACGCTACCGTCGCTCCGAACGACGCGATGGCACGGAATCGCGACAGCAAGGGCGTTCGCGCCGCATGCCTGCGCGACCGCGCGGACCGAACGGGGCGCGCCGATTCGGGTAGCCACCGCGCTGTAGCTTGCCGTCTCGCCCGCCGGAATCTCGCGTAAGGCTTCCCACACCCGTTGCTGGAAAGCCGTGCCGCGTACGTCGAGCGGCAGGTCGAGTCCGATGGCTGGCGCTTCGACAAAACCGACCACGCGTGCGACCAATTGCTCGAACGCCGGATCGCCGCCGATCAGGTTCGCACGCGGAAAGCGGTCCTGCAGGTCGCGCGCCAGCACATCGGGATCGTCGCCGAGCAGAATTGCGCAGATTCCGCGTTCGCTCTGTGCAACCAGGATCGAGCCGAGCGAACATTCGCCGATCGCAAAACGGATCTCCGCACCGGCGCCACCGTTGCGATAGTCGCGTGGAGTCATCCCGAGGACAGCATTCGATTTAGCATAGAAACGGCCATTTGAGTTATAGCCCGCATCGAAGATCGCCTGGGTCACAGTCTCGCTGCGATCGAGTTCGCTTCGTACGCGCTTCGCGCGATGCGCTGCCGCATAGGCCCGCGGGGTGAGTCCTGTGGCCTGCCGGAACACGCGATGAAAGTGGAAACGGCTCATGCCGATACGCTCGGCAAGCGTTTCAAGGTCGGGCAGGGTGTCCGATTCTTCGATGATTCGACACGCTTCGGTCACGATTGCCGCATGGTGTTCGGCGCGGGGCGGGCCGTCGGGCTTGCAGCGCTTGCACGGTCGGAAACCCGCGGCTTCGGCAGCTTCGCGGTTCGTGTGGAAGGTGACATTCTCGGGGCGCGGCAGCCGTGCCGAGCACGAGGGCCGGCAATAGACGCCTGTGCTCGCAACTGAGTAGAAGAAATGGCCATCGGCTGCGAGATTGTGCGCGACGACGTCCGCCCAGCGCGGATCGCACTCTGTCTCGGCGGCACGGGATGCCTTGTCTGCTGTAGTGGTTTTCATGATGGAGTCCTCTTAACAGTGGTCCGATGGGTCCAATGTATCGACGCGACCGGACGACCGCACTCCGTTGCTTGCTTTCGAATTCGAAGGCGAGCGCAGCCACTCCTTGATTCTAGGCCTCGAGACAGGACTCGGCGCGGGCCTCGGTATGGGACTTGGCACGGGCCTTGGTGCACGCCTGCGCCGCGAGAACCAGGCCGGGCTACCCTCGACACTGACGAGGATGGTCTCAGCATTGAGCGCTTGCGGGCTACGCAGTCCCGGCCAGCCGGACGTTCTTCACGCAGACAAGCAGAATCTCATCGATCCCGGCCATATCGGGCAGCCCTTCGGAGAACACCAGCGGCTTCTGGAAACGCATGCCGATCGGCATCAGCACCCGGTTGTACAGCCAGGCGGCGAAGCGGGGATGGTGGGTCAGCCCCCAGACGCCAAAATCCAGCAGGCGCGACGATTCCGGCTGCATGCCGTATGCGGCGCTGCGCTCGATCATCAGTCCGTGCTGTGTGAGCGTATCGCGCAGATGCTCGGGTTCGTAGCGGCGTCGATGGCCGACCAGATCGTCGAACGACGTCCATTTCGAAGGGTGCAGCGGAACCGATAGGAGGAGCGTTCCGCCTTCATGCGTGACACGCACCAGCTCGGCTAGTGCGCGTTCGTCGTCATCGACGTGCTCGACGATATCGAGCGCACATACGAGTTCAAACGACCCATCGGCAAACGGTAGCGCGCTGATCTGGCCGACCCTTGCGTTCGCGCCGTGCTCGCACAGGTTCCTGACGGCCGGCGCGCTGAGATCGACGAACTGCGTATGCTCGATCGGCAGCCGCGGCCGCAAGCCCGGCGCGACCTCGAGCCGCGTTGCGAAACGCTCGGCCAGCGGGCGCACGAGCGGCCAGGTATTGAAATGCTGGGCCTCCACAAGACTTGCGCCCAGCCATAGCGCGTCGTAGAACGCGCGGTTGGCCTCGATGAGTTGAGAATCGGTTCGTTGAGTGGGCAGCATCGGTCGCTCGGCGGTTGCGTCGCTTACGTCGACTACGTCGGTCGCAATGATTGAGCCAGGGTGGAGTGCAAGGCACGGCTCGAAGCCCGCCTCCCCGTCCCGTGTCGTCCGGAAACCTATCCGAGCGGCCTGGCAACGCTCAATTCGTGGCCGTCCGGATCGCTAATATGGAAATAGCGCTCGCCCCACGGCGCGTCGCTTGGCGCATGGCTGGGCGTCAGGCCCGCGTCCAGGGCCTTTTTGTAGATCTGATCGACGTCCGATACATGCACGATGAAGCGGCCCCATCCCTCGATGCGCTCGTGGGTTTGCGCGATCAGGTTCAGGAATGATGGGCCGCATTCGAGGCTCGTGAAGTCCTCGCTGGCCCCGCCGTGCCTGACCTCGAAGCCCAATGCTTCATAGAAGCGCACCGACGTGCGCATGTCGCGGACCGCGAGGGTAATGGCGCTCAGCGCTTCGATTCTTACCTGCTGTTCTTCACCGGCAGATGTATTCATCGATCGGGTCTCCGCGTCGTTCGATACATCTTAGAGGGCCAGGCGAGGTTTGGCGAGCATTCGGACGGCCACAGGCCGTCGCGTAATGCGTCGTTTTGTCAATGGGCTAGCATTACGCGGCGCCTCATAGGAAAATCCCCGTTCCGCGCGGGCAACGGCCGCGCCCGACCATGTGGTCTACCCATGAAGAATGTGTTACTGCCCGCCGTCGTGGCGCTGGCCGCCTGCTCGAGCGCGAATGGCCCCGGTATGAGCGGTCCCGAGGTCCGGGCGTCCGCGCCGTTGATCTACGTCCAATCGGCGCGCCAGCCGGACGACATCACGGCCTGCCTGCACGAGCGGGTCTTCTCGGTGCATGAGACGAGCGTGGGCAGCGCGACGGAGATCGCGATCGGGCCGCGCTCGAACGCCGTCGACTGGCTGATTACCCTGACGCCCTCAGGCAATGGTTCGATCGTCAAGGTTCAGAAGTCGGCGAATGCGTCTGACGACATTCCCGAACCGGAACTGCGGTTCGACATCGCGCGGTGTACGACCTGATGGGCTGCGGCCAGGGCATGCCCCGGGTATCGTTGCCGCCACGATCTTGCTGATGGACAGGAGTTTGATACATGAAGAAGTCGCGATTCTCCGTGCTGGCTATCGCGGTCTGCACGCTCGCACTCACGGCTTGCCATTCGAAAGTCTCACTCGACGAGAAGACGGCTCCCGCGAGTTCGGCAAGCGCGAGCCAGGATGCATCGCTACCTGGCGCCGCGGCACCGGGCGTGGCGGTCAGCGCGCCAGGCGTTCAGACGGATGCGCTCCACGATCCGGCGAGCCCCTTGTCCAGGCGCAGCTTCTATTTCGATCTCGACAGCTATGCCGTGAACACGGACGACCGCTCCACGCTGACGGCTCACGCAAAATACCTGCTCAGTGACCCGAAGCGACATTTGCTGATCCAGGGCAACACGGATGAACGCGGCACCACCGAATACAATCTGGCGCTCGGCCAGAAGCGGTCAGAAGCTGTGATGCGCACGCTCGAAACGCTCGGCGTGCCCGATAGCCAACTCGAGGCCGTGAGCTTCGGCAAGGAAAAACCGCTCGTCGACGGACACGACGAGGCGGCCTGGTCGAAAAACCGGCGAGTCGATCTCGTCTACGTCGCGCACTGAGGCGACGGCCTGCGCGCCAGGGGGACGGCGCCCGTCGCATGCTTGTCCTTGCAAATTTCCTAATATCGAGCAGGCCGCGAACTCGATCACGATCTAGAGGCTAGTCGTCAGCGCGCAGAACCGGTCCAGATCGATGTTCCCGCCGCTGACGATGATTCCAACGCGCTTGCCGAGCAGCGACGCCTTCATCTCGCGTGCCGCAGCGAAACTCAGGCAGCCCGTCGGTTCGACCATCAGCTTCATCCGGGAAGCGAAGAAGCGCATGGCATCGACGAGTTGCGCATCGCTTGCCGTGAGCACATCGTCGACGTCGCGCCGGATGATCTCGAAGGTATAGGCGCCGAGGTGCTGCGTCTGTGCGCCGTCGGCGATGGTCTTGGGCGTGTCGATATGCACGATCGCGCCCGTGCGGAACGACTGTTGGCCGTCATTGCCGGCTTCGGGCTCGACGCCATAGAGTTTGCAGGCAGGCGCAAGCGCTCGCGTCGACAGGGCCGACCCCGAAAGCAAGCCACCGCCACCGAGGCAGACGAACAGGGCGTCGAGCGGCCCCGTTTCCTCGAATAGCTCCTTGGCCGCCGTCCCCTGGCCGGCGATCACGTCCGGATGGTCGTACGGCGGGATCAAGGTCAGGCCTTCGTCTTCGGCAAGCTTGCGGCCGATCTGCTCGCGGTCTTCGGTGTAGCGGTCGTACATCACGATCTTGCCGCCGTAGCCTCGCGTTGCCGCAACCTTCGAGGCCGGCGCATCGTGCGGCATGACGATGGTTGCGGGCATGCCGAGCAGCGAGGCCGACAACGCAATCGCCTGTGCATGGTTGCCCGATGAGAAGGCGACCACGCCGGCGCGCCGCTGCGATTCATCGAACTTCGACAAGGCATTGAACGCGCCGCGAAACTTGAATGCACCCATGCGCTGGAAGTTTTCGCATTTGAAGAAAACCTCCGCGCCGATTTCCGCGTCGACCGTGCGTGAACGCATGACCGGCGTGCGATGGGCATGGCCCTCGAGTCGTTGCGCGGCGGCCGCGACGTCGTCAAAAGTGGGGAGTGTCAGCATGGGTGGCTCGCTCAGCGTGAAGCGTTCAATTATATCCGGACGCGTTTTGCGCCCTGGCATCCTCACTCAGGATCCACGGCTGCCAGTATGTCGAAATGACATAAATTGTGAGAAACACCTGTTTTCAATCGTTTGCGTAAAAAGGTGAGCAGACGTCCCCTCTCCGCTGAGGAATCCTGCTCGCCCACTTCCCCGTTTTGATCTCTCGGGCACATACCTTGCATGTTTTCCTATGCGGCATCCGTTCGCCGGGTCGACGATCGTTCGCTGATCCGCAACGACCGGCGCCGCGACAACCGCGACAATTCGTCATGGAGGACAGTCTGATGAGTGGAAATCTAAGCGGAATCAAAGTGGCAATCCTTACGACCGATGGCTTTGAGCAGGCCGAGTTGTTCGAGCCGAAAAAAGCGCTCGAGAAAGCGGGCGCGACGGTGCACGTGATCGCGCCGAAGGCAGGCACCGTGCAGGGGTTCAAGCACTTCGAGAAGGGCGATACGGTCAAGGCCGACAAGAGCTTCGACGAAGCCCGCGCGGAAGACTACGACGGTGTGGTGCTGCCGGGCGGCGTCGCGAACGGCGATGCGCTGCGCATGGTCGAGAAGGCCCGCGCGTTTGTGAGGACGGTCAACGACAAGCATCGACCCATCGCCGTCATTTGCCACGGCGCCTGGCTGCTCGTGTCGACAGGCATCGTGAAGGGTCGCACCGTGACGAGCTGGCCGTCGCTGCAGGACGACATTCGCAACGCGGGCGGCAAGTGGGTCGACAAGGAAGTGGTGCATGACGGCAACCTGATCTCGAGCCGCAAGCCCGACGATCTGCCGGCATTCAATCGGACCTTGCTCGAAGCCTTGGTCAACGTGCACGCGCATCACTGACGAAACGAGAGCAAAGCCATGCGTATCGAATTCCCGGCAGGCAAGCGCGAATGGAACGGCGCGGAGTTGATGGTCGATTTCGTCGCGACGGTCGACGGTGCCACGGTACTTTGCTCGATTTCGGCAGAGGCGCTCGAAGATCACTTCGGCGCGCCATCGCCGTTGGAAGCCGACATGCTGAGCGCGTTCGACGGTCATGTCCGGCGGATCCACTTGATCTGCCGGCGCACGCTCGAAGGCAGTGGAGGCGAGCCGGTGGTCCTGCGCAGCGGACTGATCAGAGTGTTCGATGCCCGGAACCCACCGGCCTGAACCCGACCCCGTCTCGTTTAGGGCAGGAAGGATGTCAATGCGGGCTCGACAAGGGAGGGGCATTTCGTGTGCCTGGCGCTCCGAGTCATATTGAGACCGGGATGGCTCCGGCTCTCCTCGATGCGCGAACCGACGCTCTTAAGCGGGTCTCGCTCTCTCTAGAGGCATCCCAACATTCTGCTTGCATCCATGCCGTCTGCGAAGGCATCACCACAAGATATCCACAGACTTACCAACAGAATTTGTGGATAAGTCAGCTGCTCCCGATACAGGGTTGTTCCTTATATGGATCGTTGCGCGTATGTGCGGAGGGCCATGACACGGGGCTTGGCGGCAAGGCTCGAATGTTCACATAGTGGATTGGAACCTCGTAATGCCCCCGGTGGGAATCTGACACAAACGTCACGATCGTCTCACTCGCGGGTTTCCGTCGGCCCGGACCAACACGCGGCGGAGCGCGTCGCGTTCGTGCTCCCGGGGATCCGGGTTGACGGACCGGATTCGAGAATGATATTGACATGGCACGACGATAACTGGCATATCGTCGAGGCACTTCAGTCGACGTTGCTGACGAAGGAGCGGCACCTTCGTCGGCCATCATTTTCGAGGACCTATGGACTTATCGATTGCCGCGATTCTTGCGCAGGATGGCATCACGAGCGGCGCCATCTATGCGCTGCTCGCACTGGCGCTCGTGCTGGTTTTTTCGGTCACGCGCGTGATCCTGATTCCGCAGGGTGAGTTCGTGTCCTATGGGGCGCTGACGCTCGCGAGCATCCAGACCCACAAATTTCCGCTGACCTGTACCTTGCTGCTCGTGCTCGGCGCCGCGTGTTTCGTGCTCGAGACCGTCGACGTATTGCGGCATGCCGGGCGACGCCGCCTGGCCGTGCGGCTGTTACCCATGGCCGCCGGCCGCTACCTGTTGTTTCCGCTCGCCGTGTTTGCGATCACGCATGCGCTGAGCGCGCGCGCGGCCTTGCCGATGGCCGTGCAGGTCGCGCTGACGCTGCTGGTCGTCGTGCCACTTGGCCCCTTCATCTATCGGCTCGCGTTCCAGAAGGTCGCGGAAGCGAGCACCCTGTTGCTGCTGATCGTATCGGTCGCGGTGCACTTCGCACTCGTCGGACTCGGCCTGCTGATGTTCGGCGCCGAGGGGTCGCGGACCGACAGTTTTTCCGACGCGACATTTTCGCTCGGCAGCCTGTCGGTCTCCGGGCAAAGCCTTGCGGTGATCGGCACGGCTGCGATCCTGATCGTCGCGCTGTATCTGTTCTTCGGCCGGACCTTGATGGGCAAGGCCCTGCGTGCGACGTCGATCAACCGGCTCGGTGCGCGCCTGGTCGGGATCGGCACGACACGCGCGGGCAGCCTCGCATTTACGCTGGCGGCCGCGCTCGGTGCGCTGAGCGGCATTCTCGTCGCGCCGCTGACGACGATCTACTACGATGCGGGTTTCCTGATCGGGCTCAAGGGCTTTGTCGGCGCCATCATCGGTGGCCTCGTCAGTTACCCGGCAGCGGCGGCGGGCGCGCTGCTCGTCGGACTGCTCGAATCGTATTCGTCGTTCTGGGCGAGTGCGTACAAGGAAGTCATCGTGTTCGCCCTGATCATCCCCGTGTTGCTCTGGCGCAGCCTGACCACGCCGCATAGCGACGAAGGCGAGGAATGAGCATGGCCACGATGCTGCGCAACAAGCTGTTCTGGGTGTTCATCCTTGTCGTGTTCGCATTGCCGGTCTTGCCGGCGCCCGTGCGTACGCCGGAATACTGGGTGACCCTGCTCAATTACATCGGCCTGTATTCGATCGTCGCCATCGGCCTCGTATTGCTGACCGGCATCGGCGGCATGACGAGCTTCGGGCAGGCGGCCTTTGTGGGACTGGGTGCCTATGCGACCGCCTTGCTGAGCACCGGCTATGGTCTGTCTCCTTGGCTCGGGTTGCTCGCGGGTCTGCTCGTGACGACCGTCGCGGCGATGCTGATCGGCGCGATCACGATGCGGCTGTCGGGCCATTTCCTGCCGCTCGGCACGATTGCATGGGGTCTTTCGCTGTTCTTCCTGTTCGGCAATCTCGATGTGCTCGGCAAGTACGACGGCATCAATGGCATTCCCGCGCTCGACCTGTTCGGCTGGCAGCTCGACAGCGGCCGGCGCATCTACTACCTGATAGGGGTCGTGGTGGTCGGCGCGGTGATCTCCGTGCAGAACCTGCTCGACAGCCGGCCCGGCCGCGCGATTCGCGCCTTGCGCGGGGGCGGGACGATGGCCGAGGCGATGGGGATCAACACCGCCTGGATGAAGGTCGTGATCTTCACCTACGCGGCGATACTCGCGTCGATTTCGGGCTTTCTGTACGCGCATTTGCAGCGTGCGGTGAATCCCACGCCGTTCGGCCTCAACTACGGGATCGAATTCCTGTTCATGGCCGTCGTCGGGGGCGTCGCGCATGTCTGGGGCGCGGTGCTCGGTGCCGCGATCCTTACGGTGCTTCAGGACTGGCTGCAATCATTCCTGCCGAAACTGCTCGGCAGTAGCGGCGATTTCGAGGTGATCGTATTCGGCGTGCTGATGATCGTGCTGCTCCAGTTCGCACGCGACGGTGTGTGGCCGTTTCTTGCGCGATGGTTTCCCGAACGCCGGCGCGCCGATCCTGTACGTGATGTACCGGCCTTGCCGCAACGAAGCAGGCCGACGGCGGCTGAGCCGCTGCTGGTGGTCGACAGGATCAGCAAGACCTTTGGCGGCCTCGTCGCTGTCAATGAAGTCAGCTTCACGGTCAAGGCCGGCGAGATCGTCGGGTTGATCGGACCGAACGGGGCAGGCAAGTCGACTACGTTCAATCTTGTCTCGGGGGTTCTTCAACCGAGCAGTGGCACGGTCATGTTTCATGGGGAGCGTATCGACGGGCGCCCCGCGCGCGCGATCGTCCGGCGCGGAATCGGCCGCACCTTCCAGCATGTGAAGCTGCTGCCGGGCATGAGCGTGCTCGAGAACGTCGCGATTGGTACGCATTTGCGCGGGCATAGTGGCGTATGGCGCAGCATCGTGCGGCTCAATGGTGCCGACGAGACCCGCCTGCTGGCCGAGGCGGCGCGGCAGATCGAGCGCGTGGGATTGGAAAAGCATCTGCATGACGAAGCAGGCAGCCTCGCACTGGGTCAGCAGCGAATCCTTGAAATCGCGCGGGCGCTCTGTGTCGACCCGACCTTGCTGCTGCTCGACGAGCCTGCCGCGGGCCTGCGCTACCAGGAGAAACAGGCGCTTGCCGTCTTGCTCAGGAAACTCAGGAGCGAAGGCACGAGCATTCTGCTTGTCGAGCACGATATGGATTTTGTGATGAATTTGACCGATCACCTGGTCGTGATGGAGTTCGGGACCAAGATCGCCGAAGGCAAGCCCGCGGAGATCCAGGCCAACCCGGCCGTGCTCGACGCCTATCTCGGCGGAGTTGAATGATGACGAGCGACACACCGCGTATCGTGCTCGAGGTCGCCGGACTTTCGGTCCGGTATGGCAAGGTCGATGCCTTGCGTGATGTTCACCTGAGCGTGCGTGCAGGGCAGATCGTGACCGTGATCGGTCCGAACGGCGCGGGCAAGTCGACCTTGCTCAATGCGTTGATGGGAGCGTTGCCGGTCCAGGGTCATGCGAGCGGGCGGGTCAGCTATCTCGATGAGGACTTGAACGGGGTCGAGATCGAGGACCGGGTCGCGCGTGGCATGTGTCTTGTGCCGGAGACGCGTGCGCTGTTTGCGTCGATGACCATCGAGGACAATCTGCAGCTTGGCGCGTGGCGCCGCAGGAAAGCGGGCACGCGGGACTATCTCGATCAACTCGAGACCGTGTTTTCGCTGTTTCCGAGACTCAAGGAGAGACGGCGACAGCTTGCGGGCACGCTTTCGGGTGGGGAGCGCCAAATGCTTGCGATTGGCCGGGCGTTGATGGGCAAGCCCGACTTGCTGATGCTCGATGAGCCTAGCTTGGGGCTTGCGCCGTTGATCACGCGCGAGATTCTTCGCATCGTGAGCGAGCTGCGTAAGACCGGGGTCGCGACCTTGCTGATCGAACAGAACGCGCGTGCCGCACTTCAGATTGCAGACTTTGGGTATGTGCTCGAGACGGGGGACATCGTGCTTGAAGGCGTGGCCGATGCACTTGAGAGTAATCCGCGCGTGATTGAAACCTATCTGGGTTTGGCCAAACGCGAAATGCCCTGAACGAGGGTGGTTGGCGGCCCGTGCGGGTGTGATGGTGGTCCATGCGGTCATGGTGGCGACGACAACAAGTCTGATGCTTTCCCAGCAGCAGGAGATATGGCCCCCTACGGCGACCAGGGGAGCACCAGGCATGACCCGCCCATCAAGGCGGAGCAGCGCAGGGTCAACGTGGCTCTATGTCGAGCGCTGCCTCGGTTTGACCACCTCATGGCAGATCGCGAGGCGCGCGCGCATGCCAACAAGGCTTCGACGGATCGGCCCTTCGCTTAGCGCTTGAGTCTCGGACACTGGCTCCAGTTGGCGAGCGTGCAGCGGGTGGCCCCGAGGCGGGCATCCCTTCGTCAACCTGGTCGAACATCTATCTGAACCATCGAACCAAACCGTCCATTGCAGCCCGAGGGTGCTCCTTGCGAATCGATGGAGTCCGCTGATATGTCGCACCCATCGTCTTCACGCCTACGCAATGAGACGATTCCGAACAATTCTCGAAGGCACTCACCACGCATCGATGGTGTGCGCTGATATGCCGCACCCATCGTCCTCATGCCTGCGCAATCAGACGATTCCGAACAATTTTGAGTTTGTGTTAAGCGCCGCGAATTAGCACCTTCTGACAGTATTT
>NZ_CADIKM010000015.1 GCF_902859895.1 Pararobbsia alpina | reverse complement strand
GCGGATCTGGAGCATGCACTGAGCGTTCTGGCCTGACCGGGTCAGAGTCGAACCGCAGCATTACTGTGTATGGCCGCTTTCGGCAAGATTGAGTGTCCCTTGAGGGTCGCGGATTCAACCGGACGATGCAACAACGTGATGAAATCGCTCAGCTGGTGTATCGAAGATTAGTGTTTTCCTTGGACGCTCATTGAGCCGCCTGGCGACGGTGACCTGACCCGGGATTTGCGGACCAAAGCGAACTGGAGACAATGGCGCATCCGGGGTCGGAGGGCGTCATGAAGAAGAGCCGATATAGCGACGAGCAAATCGTGCGGACCTTGCGAGAGGCGGACCGGGACGCGATTGGCGAGGTGGCCAAGCGCACCGGCGTGAGTGAAGCGTCGATCTATGCCTGGCGCAAGCGTTTCGGGGAGATGGTGAGCGACGACGTTAGGCGTCTGAAGGCGCTTGAAGCCGAGAACGCGCGCTTGAAGTCAGCCAACGACGGGCGTGTGCGCTGCTTCAGGTGAGCCGATCGAGCTTGCGTTACGAGTCGAGAATGCTGGTGAAGGATGCGCCGGTGATTGCAATCATGCGCACACTGTCGGGGATCTATCCGCGCTTTGGTGCCGGGCGAATTCGGATCATGCTCGGGCGCGAAGGCATGCGTGTGGGCAAAGAGCGTTGCGCGCGGTTGTGGGCCCAGGCAGGCCTCCAGGTGCCGAAGAAGAGGCGCCGGCGTCGTGTGGCCAGTCATCGTCCGCGCGTGCCTGTACCGATGGCGAGGAACACCGTTTGGAGCTATGACTTTGTGTTTGACGGTTGTGCCAACGGTCAACAACTGAAGTGTTTGACGGTGGTCGATGAGTACACGCGGGAATGCCTGGCGATCGACGTAGCCGGCTCGATCCGATCGCAACGCGTGGTCGATGTACTCAGTGACAGGCTCTGTATCTTTGCTAGCGATCTTCACCAGCATCACGAAGCGCGTCTGACGTTCGACGAGAGTCGCGATCTGGCTGTTTGCGCTGCCGAGCGGCAGATCGCCCTCCCAGTGGCACAGTATCGCGCGGTCCTCGACTGTGGCAGGGAGTTCGCTTATCGATACAGTGTCACCGATTCGACCACGCTCATCCGTCTTCCCCGTGTAGTGACTTGAGCGACGCATGACCCGTGAACGCTGCAAATGCTCCAGCAATACCTTGTGCGTCGTACATCATCATGTCGCGGGCCGTGTCGTTCATTTTATCTCCTGTCTTAACAGGTTTTGTTTTAGATGCTGAGGGGAAAGCGCTCTCCGTTCACCGGTATCGCGCAACTAACGCCTGGTACCGCACATCCGATTTCAGCACGTCGAAGTCTCGCGTCGAATCGAGCAGATCGAACTGCCTGAAGCCTCGCTTGAAAGCATCGTTCAAGTGTTCGATGGCGAGTTCCGGTTGGGCGCTGCGAGCGGCCAGCACGGCGTAATCGTAATCGACCTCCGGGTGCGCCGGCGGGTATTGCTCGGCTTGCGCCAACAATGTCTCTGCCTGATCGGCCGCCCCGTCGCGCATCGCTGCCTGCGCCTGCTGCATCAGAGTCCGGTAATCCGCGCTCTGGATGACAGTCGGCGCTGCCGCTGGCACGACCGTCTGCGCAACACGCACCGGCGCAACGGCCTCGGAGGCAGCCGCGGCCTGTCGTTGTGCGGGAGCGGCGTCGGCGACCCTGCGGTAATAGACACGGCCGCCAAATGGCACCTTTACGTACATCCGGTCGGGCCCGTCGAAATAGAACGAAAGCCCCAAGCCATACGGAAAATCGAGCACCACCTCATCGCCCTTGCGCTCGATGTCCTTGTGCGTCGCGGAAGGCCGGTCCCAGTTGTCCCTTGTAGTAGCCGAGGTACTCGAACAGCGACTGCGTAAAATATGAGCCTTTCAATGTTCGGTCAGGTGAGAGCGGACTGGCGAAGGAGCCTGACTTCGGTCCGAGCGACTCTTCATTGACACTCGTTGCCGTGATGATGTTGTAGCCGCTGCGGCTGCGATCGATCGCGGCTCGCGCGTGTGTTGCGTCCGAGGCCTGAGCACCATTCGCGCTGTCGTCGGTGAAATGGATGCCCTTGGACGTATATTCCGGTCCTGTCCAGGACGCGAGCGAGATTCCCGCATGCTCGCTCTGGCCGCCATTCGTTTGCAAAATGTAGGTCGTGCTGTCGTCGACAATATCGTCGAGCATGTCGCCGCTATAGCAGGTATCGATTACCACCCGCGTCGTGTGGCTTGGCTTGCGAGCGAGGTTCTGCACTAGCGTGTCCGGCACGGCGTGCCGTTGATAGTGCAGCAGGATCTCGGTGCGATCGTTCGAGCTGACCGTGCTCTGATCGCCCGAATCGTAGGCCATGATCGACATCTTGCGTTGATCGTCTCCGGCCGGTGACGGCACTGGTGCATTGCCGTGACTCGAGATGTAGATGAACACGTCGTCGTTCGGCCCGATCTCGTGGTCGAGTTTCGCAATGGCTGCCTCGATGTTGGCCTGCGTGGCGTGCTCGTTCAACAGCGCCGTCACGTTGTAGCCGGCCCGCAGCAGATACCCTTGCACGACCACCGCATCGTCAGCGCCCTGAATGTCGGGCAAGTGGTACGGATCTGCAAAATGGTTGATGCCGACCACGAGGGCGCGCTTGACCGGCACCGCCGAGCTCCGACGCTGCGCTTGCGCATAGAAATCCAGCGCCTTCCCGGCCGCGACGTCCCAGCGCTTCTGCAGAATGTGTTCGGGATAGAACGGTGACGTAGACTTGAGTCCAACGATAGACAGGACGATCGTGAAGGCGTCATCGACCTCGTCTTCGTTGCGGTAGGTTCCCGTCAACTGGACGCGACCTGTGCTGTCGCGCGTAATACTCGCCTGATCGAGCCCGTGTTCGTGAAACTTGGTTTGGATGCGCTCAAACAGAGATTGGGGAACGTTATAGGCGTGGTAGGCGTTCTGATACCCAGGCAGACTGCTGGCCGCACAACCGGTAAGCAGCAGTGTGCCGACTACGGTTGCAACGCGTACGAAGGACGATTTCATCACTTATATAGAAGCGTGCTGGGCACCCTGGTGAAGACGTGCATCCACACCAGCAGCCAGCATCAATCCGCGCAAATTCGGGAAGAAGCCGTTGACCGGTGGCATGCCGCCGGTCAACCGGACCTTTACTCGACGCTAAACGTCTGGGACGCCACGGACGGCGGATTGTCGCCGGCTGTTACGCTGAATGCGACGCGGTACTTGCTGCCGGGCTTGGCATCCTGCGGGATCGGAACGTGCACGGTGTCCTTTTGCTCGCCAGGTTCGACGGTGTGCTGTTCTGAGGTGTGTCCAGGAAACGTCACCTGCGTCTCCTTCTGATCGTCGGCCACGACGTAGAGCTTGCGCTCCACAGTGACGGGCGTTTCCGCTCCATCCGGCGTCATCACGATGAACGAGCTGTCGACCTCGGCCTGGCTACCGGCCTTGACGGGGGCTACCACACTGACAGCTTCGGCACGCGTGACAATGCCCTGACTCGGCTTGTACTTGATGTCGTGTTTGACCTTGTCGTAGTCCTTGGTGCGCTGAATATCCGATTCAGGCATCCATGCTGGATTTTCTTTGAAGCAGGTGTCGATAGCTGTCTAGTAGGCAGTGGCGAAGCCCGCAACGCCGCCTACCGCAGCGCCAATCAGCGCTCCCTTCACCGCATCGTCTTTCTTGTGCGTAGCCAGCATGGCCGTCAAGCCGGTCAGCGCGCCGATGCCAGCACCCTTTGCCGTCGTGACAATCTGCTCTTTTTTTACGCAGGCATTCAGTTCATCGTTTGCTGATTCCTGTGCGGATGCGCTCGCTGCGGAGAATAGCAACCCCGTGGCAATGGTCGCACAGGCCACTGTGGTCATAGTTTTCATTCTGGTCATACCCTCGGTTACCTCTTTTTGCCGGCAAGTATCATTTGCATCAAGCTGGCACAACCGCGAAAACAAGCAGCGTGCTACCAGAAGAAATGCTCGCTTCACATCGGCACCCGGCCCTCCGGAGTGTCGCGCTCCGATGGATTGACGGCGTTATGACGGAAAACTTTAGTTTTTTTTGGCACTCAGGACATTTTTATTTATTTGGTGCGCCAGAAACGCGTGCGCAGACCGACGGATTACCCCACTATCAGAGATGAACTTAAGCTAACGTTTTCGTTACACCTGCACGATGAAAATAGCAATTCGCGATGACACAACAAAATTTGGTCGTCGTACAGCGGGCAGGGCCCTCCGGTCGACTATGATAAATTGCATTACCGTAGCGATCAGATCCAGTTCGTCACGCACCTCACTCGGCGCAAGCCGCACGGCCGGTAGGGCGACGTCTCCGGCTCATCGAGAAGCACCAGAGCACTCTTTCCGGCGACCCTCATCAATTTCGCGCAAAACAGGGCGAGACTGCCATCGACCCCGATGGCCATCGCCTGCGTGTCTTTTTCTTGGTGGCAGCGTGAGTCCGCGTCCGGCCAGTTTCGGTCACTCGCGCTGCTCAGCCGAAGGACGTTTGACTGTCGGCTCCGCTCAGGTAACAGACGTTCATGCAACAGTCAGGCTCGTCGAGTCGTTGGACAAATCGACGGTGGAGTCTGTGGCCACCGATTAAGTTCGTCCGTGATACCGTCCGCGGGTCGCAGTTGACCTCTTAGCCGGGATAATCGCAGACGAAATGACCACTACATGCAACTGTGCCTTGTGCAACCAACCCTTCTCCATCGTAGGGAACTCGGGCGAACACATCGTACCGAATTCGATCGGCGGTCACCGGAAGGTCCGGGGCTTCATCTGTAAGGACTGCAATAGCCGAACCGGTGACGGATGGGATGCCGAACTCTGGCGACAGTTCCAACATATCGCATTGATGCACGGGATAGCGCGCGATCGTGGCAACGTCCCGGCGATCCCGGTGCAAACTGGGTCCGGCAAGCAGTTGATGCTTTTGCCAGACGGCAGCTTTGATGCCTCGACGGATCACATTCGAAAAGGTCGCCAACCCGGGGGGCAAGGGATTTCTCATCAACGCTACGGTGCGCACAGCGGAAGAAGCTGAAGAGATAATCAGAAACCTTGCCGCGAAACACCCGGAGATCGATGTCGAAGCGGTGTTGTCCACGCTGCAAGCGAGGGCCGAATATCTCGACTCGCCGCTTACGTTCGGCACCGCGTTCGCCGGTCCATTGGGCGGCCGGTCGATGGTGAAAACCGTGGTTGCATTGGTCTTTGATGCCGGAGTCAGTCCATCAGCGTGCAATCTGGCGCTTCCCTATCTGCTCGACGAAAATCGCGAGGCACCCTACGGACTTTTCTATGAGCGTGATCTGGTACGCGAGCGTCCCACGAGTTTCACGCCTCACGTTGTCAGTGTGCGTGGCGATTCGAGTAGTGGTTACCTAATAGGATACGTAGAGTATTTCGGGCTGGCCCGGATCGTCGTGCCGCTGAGCGATCAATACGATGGCGAGGCCTTCTCCTCGACTTATGCTTTTAATCCCGCCAACGGCCAAGAGATCGACATTAGTGCTGACCTCTGCTTCTCTGGCGAAGAAATCGAGCGAATCAAGGCGAACGAGGCATATACCGTTGCGCAGTACGCGGCCGTCGTCAACAGTTCATTCGGGATCGTCTATCGTCGTAGTTTGCGACGTCAATACAGAAAGGCATTCGCCGGGTCGGCTGAATACGCTGCGTCGAGACTTGGAATCGCCTATGGCGAAGTTATTCCTCCCGCGCAGGCAAGAGAATTCGCTGAGCACATGATGGAAAGACTCAGGCCGCTGTTCGCCTACATGGCTGCTAATGGGATCCCTATCGCAGAAGCTATGCGAACCGACGACGTTGACTGACCACTTCTGGCCGCACTCAAAGAACGTGCTCGCGCTGAGTTGAGAGCGCAAGGGGCTCGCCGTCTGCAGGATCGCTGGTGTGGTTCCAGCGCATAGGTGCGCGCCAGGACATGACCGTATGCTCTAATAGGCGTCAGGTGTCTGTACCGATTTCCGTCTAGGCCGGGGGTTATGTGGAAGAACATCATGAAACGGTACCGCAGTCGAATGCGGCGGTTGATGCGGTCGAGGATATTTCCATGAAGTACGTCGCCTTCTGCGACATACTCGGATTTTCGAACAAATTTCGACTGATTTCGACGAAACTCTGAAGATTTATCGTCAGTTTGGCGAGCGCCTAGAGCCTGCGTTCTTTGGGAACGTACGCATGACAATGTATTCGGATGCGATTCTTCTTACCGCCGATGAACTTTGGCCGCTTCTTAGCGCGGTACAGGTTCTCTGGTTCATCGCTCTCACAGAAAATCTGATGCTTCGTGGCGGCATCGCATACGGGAAATACTGGGAAAGACGTCAAGGCAATCACATGATGGTTGTCAGCGATGCCCTTGTGAGGGCCGTCAAGATCGAAGGGATGGTGGGTGTACCGGCTGTGGTTCTTGCTGATGATATCGACTTGGGCCTCAGTTACTGGTTCCAAAGATTTAGAGACGGCCAATACAGAACGCCCCTCTGCATTTTAGAGATAGGAACCGCGCGTCTTGTCACGCTCCGGGCTGCCACCGTCGCTCAACCGCGGTCGTTTGTCATCGTTTCGTGACCGTTTGTATCCACGTGCAGTTCTGCTGCGACGGCAACGGTCGAATTAGCCTCGTCGTGTCCGTGATGCAGCCGCACGATGATTCGCGCTGGCAGGTCGAAACCAACAGTTGTTGCCGTGTTGGATTCCCAAGCTCAGTCCGGCTATACTTTCGCTACGAGACCTGATTAGAAACTAATAACCGAGGGATACGCAATGGCCGCTGAGCTTCCTTATCTTTCAAGCTATAAAAATGTTGCTGAGCTTTTTCAACGCATCCTCGCGGCAAAAAAACCTGATTCGTTTACGACACGATATTTATCAGATACGGTTGGGCTTAAGAGCGCTGGCGACAGACAACTTATTGCTCTGCTTAAAACTCTTGGTTTTTTAGATAGTGCAGGTCGACCGACTGTCGACTATGATCAGTTGAAGAACGCAAGCAGAGCTCCGAAAGCAATCGCGACTGCCATTCGAAGAGCCTATGAACCGTTATATGCCGCCAACGAGAGTGCCCATGAATTACCAAATTCAGAATTGAAGGGCCTGATTTCCCAAGTGGCTGGCTCCGATACCGGCGTTACATCAAAGATTCAAGGTACATACTCTTCGCTTGTTAAGCTTGCTGATTTTAGCGGCGGTACACCCGTGTCTCCGGAAGCGAGCGCTCCGCCTTCGAGAGACGGGAGTGGTGAACCCCAAGGGGCCGCAGCAGAACGCGCGAACAGTCCGCGTTTACGGCCGGAATTTCATTACAACATTCAGATTCATTTGCCCGCCAACGCCGTCGAAGAGACTTACCTTAACATCTTCAACGCTCTTCGGAAGTCATTTGAATCATGAACGACCAGCGCCTCGCACTTTTCCTTATGCTCGGACAAACCGCGTCCCGTGGAATGCAGAAACTCCCTGGACTTGTCCCACCAGAACCGCTACGGGTCTCAGAATCACATGATTTGGCCGTGACTATGCCAGAAATGGTTCGCGAGGCGATCGACGCTGCGGAGGTATATAAGCTTTTCTTTGTTTTTGAAAACTATCTCCGAGATTTTGCTGTGGAAGTTCTGTCCAATGATGGGCAGGCGGATTGGTGGGCCAAGGTTCCCAAAGACGTCCAAGATGAGATTGTCAAATTAGAAGAAACGGAAGAAGCGAAGAGCTGGATGGCTCTTGGCTCCCGAGATAAATCGTCACTTATGACTTATCCTCAGGTCCTTCGAGTAATCGATCACTGTTGGAAGAGTGATTTTGAAGATTTAATTCGCGATAAGGCTCTTATTCAGGAGGCGCGGATGGCTGGGCATCTTCGAAACGCTATTTGTCATATGTCGTCGATACCAGACGAAGAGGTTGCTCGCGTGCGGCAAGTGATGAGAGATTGGTTCCGTCGCATCGCGCCGTAATTTTGTAATGACAGTTTCACCTCGCAAGCAGCCGCTGGAGTCCAGCGGAGACGACTGGCAGTAACGGGCCGAACCCGGCCCATTTACATCGAACCGAGTCCGATCACGAAGCGCATTTACCGGCCGTTGCCGTACATATCGAGCAGCATCAACGTTACGCCATTGGTCCAGCCGAAGCCGTCCTGCAATGGGTATTCGCCGCCACCTCCACCACCTTCTCCCGCCCCTTCGACGACATACTTCTCGACGAGCTTCTGCTGTGTCTTGTAGACGTTCTCGACGTCCGAGAGAAAGCGCGTGCCGATAGGCTTTGCAAGATCAGCGCGCCCATAGCGCTTGAGCCCCTGAATCGCGATCCAGTGCAATGGCGCCCAACCATTCGGTGCATCCCATTGCTGCGTGGTGTCGTAGGTCGATGTCGTAAGGCCGCCCTCCTTGAGCAGCACGTTCTGCACGGTCTGCGCGGTTTTCCGTGCGCGGTCAGGCCGGGCGACGCCTGCCATCAATGGATAGAGCATCGCGGGCGTCTGATTGTCGCGAGCCTTGCCGAGCTGCCAGTCGTAGTCGCCGTAGTAGCCTTTGTTGTTCCACAGATAGCGGTTAATGCCTTCCGCGCGCCGCGTCGCGTAGCCTTTGAACTGCGCGACGCAGCCGAAATCGCGGGCGATGCTGCAGCCGCGCGCGATCGTCGTCTCGAGATGGAACAGCAGGCTGTTCAGATCGACTGGAATGATCGACGTGGTCCGCACGGTCCGCAGGTTCTGGTTGTCGCCAAACCAGCGCGAGCTGAAATCCCACCCGCTTTCAGCGGTCGCGCGCAGGTCGCGGTAGACCTCGTTTGCCGGACGCCCACTGGCCTGCGTCGCGGTCTGGACGTCTTCGATATACGACTCATCGCGCGGAGTATCCAGATCGTCCCAGTAACGGTTAAGCAAAGTGCCGTCGCGCAGCACGACAACGTGGCGCGTCGCACTGCCACGCGCGGTGCCGGTCGCACCCAGCATCCAGTACGCGTACTCCTTGCGTAGTTCAGGCAGATACTTTTGATAGACCTTGTTGCCTTCCTTTTGCGCAGCGAGTTCCACCATGTATGAGTAGAACGGCGGTTGTGACCGGCTCAAGTAGTACGTGCGATTGCCGTTCGGGATATGGCCGAAGGTGTCGATCATGTACGCAAAGTTGTCGAGCATGTTGTCGACGAGATCTTCGCGTCCCGACTCCTGCAGGCCAAGCATCGTGAAATAGGTGTCCCAGTAGTAGCCCTCGCGAAAACGCCCCCCCGGCACGACGTAGGGATTGGGCAACGGGATCAGCGAGCTAAAGTCGGGGGCGGTCGTTGTCGTGCGAGCAAGACCGGACCATAGCCAGTCGATGTGCTCGCGCAGGCTCTGGTTGGGCGGCGGCGTGATGCTCTGGTCAGGTGGAGGCGTGAAATACTGGTTGACGAATGTCTGCAGCGAAAAGCCAGGCTGGTTTTTCTGCGCTTCGTACCGTTGCACGATCGCGGCGGGAGTGTCGTTTGGCGTCGAGTCTACGAAGGCTTTCTGGTCACTGAAGATCTGCGCGGTCTGGACGGCGACGAACAGATCGCCGTACAGGACGTCCGGTGCCGGCGGCAACGCTGCGCCGACCCGGGTGTCGGCGAGGCAACTCGCGGACGCGAGCACGAGGGTCCCAATCCACGCCACGCTGATCGCAGTCAGTGAGCGCTGCCGCGTGATGCGCTTTCGACTGCGAGAAAAATGCGGAGCGCGACGCAATGCGGATGCCTGAAACGACGGTTCGACGAATGGCGAGTCGCGCGGTAACGCTGCGCCGGTACGAGACTGTGACTGGATACTCATGTCGCCTCCTTGGTGTATGGGCATTTCACTGGTCTCGTCGCGCGATGCCATCCGATGCCGTCTACATGTGACATGCGGGTTCGGTAGGGTACTGTCGGATCGCAGGCATCGCACGCGTTGGAAGATTGAATCAACTGCGGTGCGCGTCTCGTTGAATGAAGCAATCGACGACTCAGAAGTGACGTGTTGTGCCAGCCGCAGCTTTGCGGGTTTTGAGCGCTTATGCCTAATCGGAGGGGCCCTTGGAAAATCGAGCAAGAGCGGCTAGGCGCAATGTTCCCACTATGGGCGAACATATCGTAAATCACATCTAGACCATGCAAATTCACTCCGACGCCACAACCGCTTACACGAAGCGCTTCGACGCCGTACTCGCTTATATCGATGCGAATCTCGAGGGCGACCTGTCGGTGGGCGCGCTGAGCCGCATTGCGAACTTCTCGAAGTTCCATTTTCATCGGCAGTTTGCCGCCTATGTGGGAGTCCCGGTTGCACGCTACGTGCAACTGATGCGCTTGCGTGGGGCTGCTCGCCGCCTAGCCTCGTGCGAGTCCTGCTCTGTCCTCGATGCCGCGCTCGACGCGGGATTCGACAGCCCAGAAGCCTTCAGTCGAGCGTTTAAGCGATCGTTCGGCATGGCACCGAGTTCTTTCCGGCAGCACCCGAAATGGCAGATCTGGAGCGCAAGCTTCGTCGTCCCCTACTTTTCAAGGAAACTGACCATGCAAGTGAGAATTGTTGATTTTTCTGAAACCCGTGTCGCCGCTCTTGAACACTGTGGGCCGACCGGACTCGTCAACGAGAGCGTGCGCCAGTTCATTGCCTGGCGCACGCAAAGTGGCCAATCTCCGCTGCCATCGAGCAGGACTTTCGGTATTCCGCGCAGCAACCCGGATACGACACCGGCGGATGAATTCCGCTTCGACATCTGCGGAGAGATTGACGAACCTGTCGCGCCAAATGTCTACGGTGTTCGCGAGCTCGTCATTCCAAGCGCTCGATGCGCAGTGGTTCGGCATGCGGGAGCGACCGACCACATCGGCGAGACGATCTATCCGATCTATCGCGACTGGCTTCCTGCAAGCGGAGAGGAACTAGGGGACCACCCCTTGTTTTTTCACTACCTGAGCGTCTCTCCGGAAACCCCGCAGGACCAATGGCAGACCGACATCTACATTCCCCTCGTGTGAAAAGACGTGTCGACCGCACGGTCTGGGTCGACGCTTCACCCCGGACGTTCAATGTCCGCTTCTTGCCAATACGAGGGTCGGCTCCGGGTCGAACGGTCTCATCCGTCAACACGGTCCGGATGCATCGGTCGGACCCACTCCTGAACTAGGGGAAGCCCAGCTTCCCCGAAATTCATGTACAAAATAGGTTTTCTCATATAAATTTTGCGGATGAGCAAGTCATCCGCCACCCCACCTTTGCAAGCCGCCGATTCCGACGAAGAACGGCCGAAATACAGCGTGCCCGCGCTGGAGAAAGGGCTCGACATTCTCGAGCTGCTCGCGACGCAAAGCGAAGGACTCACGCAGTCGGCCATCGCCGCCGAACTCGATCGCTCGACCAACGAAATCTTTCGGATGCTCAACTGTCTCGAGCGGCGTGGCTGGATCTCGCGCAGGCGGCCGGAGGAAACCTACACGCTCTCGCTCAAGCTTTTTCACCTGGCCAACCATCATCCGCCCGCGCGGCGGCTGCTCGACGTCGCGATTCCGCAGATGCGGCAGATGGCCTTGTCGATCCAGCAGTCATGTCATCTTGGCGTCTATAGCGACGGCGCGCTGCTCGTGATCGCGCAAGTCGAGAGCCCGATTCCGGTCGGACTCTCGGTGCGCCAGGGCGTGCGCTTTCCCCTCATCGAAACCTCGTCGGGGCGCGTGCTGCTCGCCTTCCAGCGGGCCGAGGTCCAGGAGCAATGGCTGCGTGAAGCGGGTGCGCCACAGCCGGGTACGCTCGCCCACAGCAAGCTCATGCAGCGGCTCTTGCACTGCCGGCATGAAGCCTTCGAGACCGTCTCGGACGAGACGCTCGACGGTGTCACCGACATCTGCTTTCCCGTCTTCGACCCGGTCGGCGAAGCCTGCGCCGCACTGGCCGTGCCGTTCCTCGCGGCACACAAGACCGGCATCACGCTCGCCGAGGTCTGCGAGCAGGTGGCCCTGCATGCGGCTACGATCACCGAGGCGATCGGCGGGTTCAGCCCCGTGCAATACACGACATCGAACGGAAGCTGAGCGGCGCACGCTGAAAAGCGGTCGTTGCGAAGACAGCACGGAGAGATGCGCCCCCCAAAAGCACATGTTGAACAAGTGCGCGGCGATCATGCCGGAAAGCGGACGCCGAAAACCAGACTCCAGACCCAGCGCCCCGCAGGATTTACGTCAGCTCAGTCGAGCCGGTAGATCCGCCGCGCGTTGTCGTACAGCATCGCTGACTGCTGACTTGCATCACATCCCTCGAGCAGCTTCGACGTCGCAGCGACCCAGGCGCCCAAGTCCCCGCCGAGCCGGCACACCGGCCAGTCACTACCCCAGACGAGGCGATCCCAGCCGAAGCATTCGACCACATGCTCGAAGTACGGCCTTAGGTCGTCGACCTGCCAGCCTTGCGCCGCATACGCGACGATACCTGACACCTTGCAGTTCACGTTCGGCAGCTCGGCGATCGCCCGCATCGAATCGCGCCAGGGAGCGAGCGCCCCACCCTTGATATCGGGCACCCCGCAGTGATCGAGCACGAACGTGAGATCGGGGCAGCGCTGCGCCAGCGGCAGGCCCACATTCATCAACTGTGTCGCCAGCACGCACAAATCGAAGGTGTAGCCACGCGCGGCCAGCAAGTTGAGGTTTTCGGAAAATATGTCGTTTTGCGAAAGGCTGTCAGGTGCCTGATGCAGGATCCGACGCAGACCCTTGACATGCGGCCGCGAGGCAAGCCGATCGACAAAGGCGGCAAACTCCGCGGTCGAATGCTCGGGCCTGCATCCGGCGATCATGCCGATCACATTGTTGTCCGCGCGCGCAACGATCTCGCCGATCAAATCGATTTCAGCCTCGATCTGCGAAGCATCGACATCGACTTCCATCATCAGTGCCTCGACGATGTTCGCGGGCTTCGCGAGCACCGCGAAGTCCTCGATATGCGCGGCGACGGCTAACTCGGGTGCCCCTTGGGTCCACGGGTAGTTCAGCGACTCGGGATAGAGCAAATGCAGATGCGTGTCGAGGATCTTCATACTGGATAACGGTCCTTGCGGCAAGCAATGAGCCTGCACGGAGTCGGGGTTGACGTCGGAACGCAGACGATAAGGGCATCGGCCCGGTCACGGGTATCCGTACAAGCACGGACACCGGCATGCGCGCCGGTGCCGTCGTTCACAGCGAGTTGCCGTGCGCCGCGACCGCGTCGCGATACTTTACTGTCTGCAAATGTTCGCAGTAGAGCACGAGTTCGCCATCATTTTTGAACACCTCGTAAGACGCGCGATAGAGTCCCATGTCGGGATACTTGGGCTGCTTCTCAAGATCCGTCTTGATCGTGTAGATCGTGTCGCCGATGAACACCGGCTTGATGAAGCGCAGCTTGTCGTAGCCGTAGGAGAACGCGTTCACGCAGTTCGTCGCGACCAGGCCGAGCCCCGCGCTGAACACGAACGCACCCGCGATCAGACGGCGCCCGAAGATGCCCTCCTCGCGTGCGAACATTTCGTCGGCGACGTACGGATGCATATCGAGCACGAGTGCATTGAACTGCATGCTCTCGCCCTCCGACAAGGTGCGGCGCAGGGAGCGGATGCGGTGGCCCGGCACGATGTCTTCGTAGAACCAGTTCTCCGCGTTCCAGACGGGGATCTGCCCATGCAGTGCGGGATCGGCATTCGGATTTTTCATTGCAGGACTTCCTTTATTGGACCGCGCGCCCTCATATCACGGAGCCCTTCACCACCCCCATCCGCAGGTCGAACTCAGCATCGATCGCGACATTGTGCTCGCCGACGGTTGGCGAGCCCCGGCTCGCCTTGAGCGCCAGACCGTCGAGACGGATCGGGCAGCGCGTGGTCACCATCGACGCGCCGTTGTCGCGCACCACATCCTGCAAGAAGTCGAGCACCTTGAAACCGTCGTGTTCGAGCAGTTCGTTCCAATCCATCACCGGCGCACACCAGTAGTCGGCGGCTTCGAGCTTCGCGAGCCATTCGGTCGTCGGACGCGTCGCGATGTGCTCCACGAGCACCTGCTTGATTTCGTCGCGCTGTTCGAACCAGCTGCGCGGGTCGGCGAAGACGGCGAGCGCATCGCATTCGAGCAACTGCCCGAGCCGCGTCACCGAACCCATCGCCAGCGCGAGATACCCGTCGGCACTCTTGTAGATCCCGTAGGGCGCACCGAGATAGGCATGTGCATTGTTGATCGTGCTGCGCGACGGGCTGCGCCGGCCGTCGTTCAGATGGGTCGTCAAGACTTCGAACTGGAAGTCGAGCGTCGATTCGAGCAGGCTCACTTCGACGAGGCCGCCCTCGCCCGTGATGCCGCGCCGCACGAGGCAGGCGAGCAGACCCTGGACCAGATGCGCGCCCGCCAGCATGTCCGCCACCGCGAGGCCGAACGGCACCGGCCCCTGCGACGCATCGCCGTTGAGCCAGACGAGGCCCGAGCGGCTTTGCACCAGCAGGTCCTGCCCCGGCAGCTTGACCCAGGGGCCCTGGGTACCATAGCCGGTCACCACGCCGTAGACGAGCCGCGGATTGATCTTGCGGACTTTCTCATAGTCGAGGCCGATGCCTTCCATCACTCCCGGGCGGAAATTCTGGATCAGCACGTCGGCACGCTCGATCAGCTTGCGCACGCGTGCGAGGTCCTCGGGGTTCTTGAGATCCGCCGCGTAACTGCGCTTGTTACGGTTGATCGTATGGAACAGGGTGCTGTCGCCGTCGAGCTCGAGGTTCGAAATGTAGAGCTGGCGACACAGGTCGCCCTGCTGCGGACGTTCGATCTTGATGACGTCGGCGCCGAGATCGGCGAGCCGCAGCGCGGCGGACGGCCCCGACAGAAACTGGCTCATGTCGAGCACGAGCAGTCCGGCAAGCGGACGGGAATCAGTGGCACTCATTTAAGACTCGTCGATAACTTATTGGTGACTCATTGCCGGTTTGCGCGGGATGCCTCATTTCCAATACTGGCGATGCAGGCGGTTCAATCCGTCGAGCGTCTCGCGCAACCCGGCCTCACCGCGCAGCCAGGTGTGCACGACGAGACCGGCGTCGTTCTGGAATTCGATATAGCCAGGGTAGCGCGGGCGCTGCCAGGCTTCGTCGAGCGTCGAAAGGGTCCGCGTGAAATAGTTGTTCGAGAGACGGTTCGCTTCAGCGTCGAGCCAGGCCGCGCGGTAGCCAGGCTGGCCGCCGCCCTGCACATAGATGCCCCCCTGCACGGCGCCGCTCGCGACGAAACGTGCGTACTGGAGCGCGGCCTCGCGGTGCGGCGAAGCCGCCGATACGGCCAGCCCCGCGCCGCCGAGCGTCGAACGCAGGCGGCTGCCCTTGCGCGTGACGAGCGGGCCGGCTTCGAGTAGGCTGGCCGCATAGCCCGGGCGCGAATAGTTTGAATAGCCATAGGCGAACGGACAATAGAACAGCGTGTCCGAGCGCGTCATGGCTTCATAGGTCTGGATCGGATTGCGCTTCAGACAGGCCGGGTCGCAGGCCGTCACGAGCTCGCGCAGCGCATTCAGCGCGCGTTCGCCGACTTCGTCGCTGCCGAAGCGCTCCGGACCCGCGCACGGTATCTCCCCTTCGTTGACCCACAGCATGAAGAGATTCATCAGGCTGTCGATCGGGATCGCCGGCACGGCGACATGACCCGCCCGCGCGAGCGTCATCAACTCGTCCCAGGTCTGGGGCACGGCCACGCCTGCACGGTCTAGCAAGTCCCTGCGCGAGGTCGCGACCGGCGTCGCCGCATCGATCGCGAGCGCCCAATGATGACCATCGTACTCATAGCTCGGGTGCGAAGAGCCGACGCTCTGCGCAGCCTGGTCCTGAAGAAAATCCTGCGGCAAGGCCGTATCGAGCGGCACGAACAGGCCATGCGCCGCGGCTTCGCCGATCGACGGATGGTCGATCACCAGCAGGTCGAATTTCGACGCGAGCTGTTCGATCGAAAAATCGGCGAATGCCTGCAGCGAACGCGTCTGCCACTGAATCTCGACACCGGGGTTCAGTTCCTGGAACCGCTGTCCGGTCGCGACCTTCGGCAGGAAGCCCCGGGTATGGTTCCAGGTGATGCCGCGCAATGTGATCATGCTTGAAGCTCGCTTCGAGAAGGACGGATACCGCCCTGCGCGCTCGAACGCGCGCAGGCGTCGACGAGTTCCATCGTATGGAGCGCATCGTCGACGGCGGTGTGGAGGACAGGATCTTCGCCGGCGGCGAAGCGCTGGAGATTGGACATCGTGCCGATGAACCCATCCGGAAACCACCGACCTTCGAGCGGAATATCGGTCCAATTGAACGCAGCGGCTCCGAGCCCCTCGGACAGGCCGAGCGTCGCGAGCCGCAGGGTTTCCGGCTCGCCATTGGGATAGTTGAGCAGCAGGCCGAGTTTGACTTCCACGGCCCCGCGCGTACCTTCGATGCGCAACGTTGCGGCCTCGCCTTCAGGACCGAACTGATAGGTGTGGTTCAGCGATAAGCAGCAACGGACCGGCGCCTCGAAATCGAGAATCGTGCTGGTGCGCGCATCCCGCAGTGTCGGGTGAGCCGGATGCGGGACCGAACGCGACATGACCGAGCGCGGTTCACCGAGGAGGCTACGGATGAGGTCGAGGTAGTGGATCGAATGCATCGGCACCTCGACCTGTTCGAGATCCGACATGAATGGCCAGAGATGCCACGACGTCCGACAGGCGAGACGGACTTCGACATCGAGCAGTTCGCCGAGCAGTCCGCGCGCGAGCGCGTCGCGTACCGCGAGCATCATCGGTGTGAAGCGCAACTGGAAGTTGACGGCGGCGATGAGTTGACGGCGATGACAGAGTTCGACGATCTGCCGCGTCTCGGCGAGTGTACGGCCAAGCGGCTTCTGGATCAGGACGGTCGCGCCTTCGGGCAACTGTTCGAGCGCCATCAGCGCCGCTTCGGGAACCAGGGCAAGGTCGAAGACAACGCCCGGGATGGCCGCAAGCTCCGCGATCGATTCGCAGACTCGCGCGATCCCATACTGGGCCGCAAGATCGCGCGCCTTGCCGAGGTCACGGTCGTGGATCGCGGCCACTTCGAGGCCTGCCTTGCGGTAGGCGGGCAAGTGAGCATCGCGGACGATCGCGCCGGCGCCGATGATCGCAATCGGCCTGGGCTTCGCAGGTAGCGGCCAGCGTTGTTGTAAATGGTCCAGCGCAGCATCCATCGTAAGGGCTCCCCCTCCGTCCGAACTCCCCGAGTACGCTGGCAGCCATGCCTGATGGCATCTGGCCGCCCGGCGCATCGCGAGGCCTAATTTGATTTGTGAAGCGACGACTTGTGAAAGTCATCCGTGAATTTGCTTGTGAAATTCAATTTCATTCGTAAAGTATCATACAAATGGTTCGAGCGAGCAGGGTGTAAACCCGGGAGCGTCGGGATAGGTGAAACGGAACGAGGCGTTCGACCCAGACAGGCCGGGAGTGAGGCCTGGGTCGAATGAGGCGGTGGTCTGAGAGGAATACGCAGACGATGTGACGAGTCCAGGGGTAGTGCCCTGGATAGGGCACTTCGAAAACGAAAACTCAGACGTCGAAGCGTACCCCTTGCGCGAGGGGCAGCGACTCGCCGTAGTTGATCGCCGTCGTCATCCGGCGCATATAGCCTTTCCACGCGTCGGAGCCTGATTCACGTCCGCCGCCAGTGTCTTTCTCGCCGCCGAACGCGCCGCCGATCTCGGCGCCGCTCGGCCCCATATTGACGTTGGCGATCCCGCAGTCACTGCCGAGCGCCGATACGAAGCGTTCGGATTCGCGCAGGTCGTGGGTCAGGATGCTCGACGACAAGCCATACGACACCGCATTGTTCAATGCGATTGCCTCGTCGAGGCTCGCGAACTTCATCACATAGAGGATCGGTGCAAAAGTTTCCTCGCGGACGATCGCCGTCTGCGATGGCATCTCGACCAGCGCGGGCCGCACGTAATACGCATGCTCGCCCATCTCGGGCGCGGTCCGCTCGCCGCCGGTCACCTTGCCGCCCTGTTCGCGCGCGCAAGCAAGCGCGTGTTGCATGCGTTCGAAAGCCGCACGGTCGATCAGCGGCCCCACGAGCGTTTGCCCATCGAGCGGGTCGCCAACGCGTATCTGGCGATAGGCCGCTTTCAGGCTCGCGACGAGTTCGTCGTGGACCGACTCGTGCACGAAGAGCCGCCGCAAGGAAGTGCATCGCTGGCCGGCCGTGCCGGCGGCCGCAAATACGACCGCACGCCGCGCAAGTTCGAGGTCGGCGGTCTTGCAAACGATCGTGGCGTTATTGCCGCCAAGCTCAAGAATGGTCCGGGCGAAACGCGGCGCGACCGCCGCGGCGACTTGGCGCCCCATGCGCGTGCTGCCCGTTGCACTGACGAGCGCAAAGCGCGCATCGGCCACCAGCGTCTCACCGAACTCGCGCTCCCCGTTGGCAACCTGAACCAGATCCCCGGGCACGGCGCCGAACGCCTGACAGGCCTTGTCGAAGAGCTGCTTGACCGCGAGCGCGGTGAGCGGCGTCTTCTCCGACGGCTTCCATACGACGCTGTTGCCGCAGACCAGCGCCAGGGCAGCATTCCAGGCCCAGACAGCCACTGGAAAATTGAACGCGGTAATGACAAGGCATGGGCCGAGCGGATGCCAGGTCTCGAGCATCTTGTGATCGGGCCGCTCCGAGGCGATCGTCAAGCCGTAGAGCTGGCGCGACAAGCCCACCGCGAAGTCGCAGATATCGATCATCTCTTGTACTTCGCCGAGCCCTTCCTGCTCGATCTTGCCGGCCTCGAGCGAGACCAGTCGACCCAGTTCGGTCTTCGCGGCGCGCAGTTCATTGCCGAGCAGGCGTACGAGTTCGCCGCGCTGCGGAGCGGGCACGCGGCGCCAGGCATCGAACGCCATGACCGCACGCGCGGCAATGCCGGCGGCGTCGGCCGGCATATTGCGGTGTACGTGTCCGAGCACGCATCCGTCGATGGGCGAAATCGAGCGCATGCCTCCTTCGACCCCCGCCTCAAGATCGAAACCCAACGCGCGCCGGGTGCCCGATTTCCCGCCGACGGGCTCATTGACGATTTCCGAATCCATTTCCGTTGCCATAGTCATCGTCCCATGCTTGACGTCCTCCCCCTACCTGAAGGAAGGGGATTCCCACTTCAACGAATGCACCCCAACATCATCTCCAAGAGACATGGGACTTACGCTTTTTCCATTGGACTGACACCGCCAGTTCGGAGGCCGCTTCAAGCCGCCGCCAGAATTTCCGAACCTACCTCGATGCGCATCTGCGGGTGATACGCACGCCCGAAGCGATTGGCGAGAAAGTCGCCGAGCGCGATCGATTCCTGTCCGACAAAACCGGCCTTCGGCAAGCGCCCAGTACGCAGCAAGTCGACCGCCGCGCAAATGCCTGCCGCGGTGGTGATCTGGATCGCGCTCATGCGCCCGCGTCGCGTCTCCTGCGCGAAGATCTTGCGACTGAAGGTTTCCTGGGAGAACTGACCGTCGCGCTCGCCGCTGACCGTGATGAAGATCAGCACGACGTCCTGCATGGTCGAGGGCACGGCCGCGCGCATCAGGTTCTTGAGCGTCTGCTGGTCTTCGCTGAGACGGAGGTCCTCGAGCAGGAATTTCATCAGCTTGCGGTGCCCCGGATAGCGCACGGACTTGTAGTCGAGCGACTCGACCTGGCCCGCGAGCGTCTCGCATAGCGTGCCGAGACCGCCCGAGGTGTTGAACGCCTCGTATTCGGTACCGTCGAGCATGAAATGTTCGAGCCCTTCGAGTGGCAGAACGCGCTCCAACTTGCCTGCGCGAATCGCATCGCAAGGGTGGCAATATTCGTTGACGAGACCGTCGACGCTCCAGGTCAGATTGTATTTGAGCGCGTTGGTCGGAAACTCCGGCAGTGCGCCCACCCGCATCTTGACATCGCGAACGCTGTCGAAACGCTTGACGAGTTCATGAGCGGCGATGCCGACAAAGCCGGGCGCGAGGCCGCACTGGGGCATGAAGACGGTGCCTGCCCCTTCGGCAAGCGCACGAATCGCCCGGGTCGCGTAGACGTCTTCGGTGAGGTCGAAATAGTGCGCACCGGCCGCGCGCGCGGCGGTCGCAGCCTTGATCGCCATCTGATACGGCAGCGCGTTGACGACGACCTCGAAGCGGCTTACGAGCCTCGTCAGCAGAGTGAGATCCGACAGATCGATCACCTCGGTCGCCACACCGGCTTCGGCCACCTTGGCCAGCGCCGCGGCCTCACGATCGGCAACCGTGACCTGGTAGTCGCCGCTGTCATGGAGCAAGGTCGCAATGGCCCCTCCGATATGACCCGCTCCCAGAAGGATGATTTTCATGGCCCTGCTCCTGTAGAACCCGAGTCGGCGATCGACCTCGTTTACAGAAATTTTATATGGCCATGCAGTCAATCGAAATGGATGAATTGTCGAGCACAACGGATCATCCGTGACGATATGACCGGAATAACGTCAGTTTGACGAGACGGCGCCTGCCCCCCGCTCTCATGCCGTCACCGATGCCGCGACTGAGTCCGCTCAAAACAGTTGCGTGCCCCGCTCGATCTTCCTCGACAGGACTACTGAGGTGCGCGTGCGCGCGACGCCCTCGATCGAGCCGATCTCGTCGAGCAGCCGGTCGAGCCGCGCAGGCGACGGCGCTTGGAGCATCAACATATAGTCGAACTCGCCGCTCACCGAGCAGAGGGTCTGAATTTCGACGATCTTCGACAGCTTGCGAATCACGTCAGGCCCACTGCGCGCCTCGACGGTGATGCCGACGAACGCCTGCACGAGTCCGTCGATGACCTCGCGGCTCAGCCGCAGGCTGTAGCCCGCGATGACGCCGTCGCGCTCGAGCCGCGCGATCCGGGAGATGACCGTGGTACGTGCGACGCCGATCTCCTTGGCGAGACGCGCCGTGCTCGTGCGCGCATCGTCCTGGAGGTGGGTGATGATCTTCAGATCGATCTCGTCAAGATTCTGCACGGCGTTTCGTCTGGAAATTTGAAAGTCTCCTGAAAACGATCGAACGGGACCGGACCAGGTCGAGGCCACCAAACCTCTCTGGCAAACGACGGCCCGACGGCCTGGCATCAAATAATAACCTTGGGTTTTTCCCGCTTCTTTTCTCATATCCGGGCCATTCCGTATTCACATGCCAATCCTGACGCAATTGCCATGAAATTGCTGACGCAATTGCCATATAACTCAGATCAATATTCGGTAACAAAAATTCCTCTCCTGCATCCCCGTTCATCCCGCCGAGCCCGCCCCCGCCGTGCCGGCGTGCCTCAGCCATTGTTTTATTTCGCAAAAGACTGGTTTACCCTCAACGACATCGCACAAAAAGTGAGCTCGGGTTAGCATCCCGTGGCCTTACCCCTGTCCAAAGGTTCTGCAAATTCAATTCCATTTGTGTACATTCCGGTTTTCTCGCGACGCTGCGCAGACCACACGATGGATTGGGCAGTACCGCCATGACGAACCGCTTCTGTAGCTTGCCGTCGCAAGCCGTCTGTAAGTTGTTTAGCCGTTTAACCACCCCGCTCCCGGAATATTCATGCTCGGCCTAGTTAGTATTGCCCTCAAACGGCCATACACCTTTGTCGTCCTGGCGATCGTCATTTTGATCGTCGGGCCGTTGTCCGCCATGCGGACCCCGACTGACATCTTTCCGGATATCCGGATCCCGGTGATCAGCGTGGTCTGGCAATACACGGGGCTGCCGCCTGACCAGATGGTCGGCCGCATCACCTCGCCATTCGAACGCACGCTGACGACCACCGTCAACGACATCGAACATATGGAAGCCGAATCCGTCAACGGCTTCGGGATCATCAAGATCTTCTTCCAGCCGGGCGTCAACATCAGCACGGCGAACGCACAGGTCACAGCGATCGCGCAGACGCAGCTCCGGCAGTTGCCGCCGGGCACTACGCCACCGCTGATCCTGAACTACAACGCGTCGACGGTGCCGATCATCCAGCTCGCCTTGTCCGGCAAGGGGCTCTCCGAGCAGAACCTCGCCGACATCGGGCTCAATTCCCTGCGGCCCTTCCTCGTGACGGTCGCGGGCGCGGCGATCCCCTACCCGTTCGGCGGCAAGACGCGCCAGATCCAGATCGACGTCGACCCGGCCGCGCTCCAGGCGCACGGCCTCTCTGCGCAGGACGTCGCGAACGCGCTCGCGATGCAGAACCTGCTCACACCGGTCGGTACGCAAAAAATGGGGGACTTTGAGTACACCCTGCAGCTCAACAACGCGCCGTTCGACATCAAGGCGCTCGGCGACATGCCGATCAAGGCCGTCAACGGCACGACGGTCTATATCCGCGACGTCGCCAACGTACGCGACGGCAGCCCGCCGCAGACCAATATCGTTCACGTCGACGGCCACCGCTCGGTGCTCATGTCGGTGCTCAAGAACGGCTCGGTTTCGACGCTCGGCATCATCGCGGGCATCAAGCAGCAAGTGCTCAATGCGAAATCCTCGATGCCCGACTCCCTGGTCGTCGCCCCGATCGGCGACCAGTCGCTGTTCGTGCGGGCCGCGATCACCGGCGTCGCCCGCGAAGGGATCATCGCCGCCGCGCTGACGAGCCTGATGATCCTGCTGTTCCTCGGTAGCTGGCGCTCGACGATCATCATCGCGACTTCGATCCCGCTGGCGATCCTGGGGTCGATCGCGACGCTCTCGGCGCTCGGTGAAACGCTCAACATCATGACGCTCGGCGGCCTCGCGCTCGCGGTCGGGATTCTCGTCGACGATGCGACGGTGACCATCGAGAACATCAACTGGCACCTCGAGCAGGGCAAGGAGGTCGAGACCTCGATTCTCGACGGCGCCGCGCAGATCGTGACGCCGGCATTCGTGTCGCTGCTCTGTATCTGTATCGTGTTCGTGCCGATGTTCTTCCTCCAGGGCGTCGCGCGCTTCCTGTTCGTGCCGATGGCCGAGGCCGTGATCTTCGCGATGATCTCGTCGTTCATCCTGTCGCGTACGCTCGTGCCGACGATGGCGAACTACCTGCTCAAGAAGCACGCCCATCATGAAGAGGGCGCCCACGTGGCGCCGAGCCGCAATCCGCTCGTGATTTTCCAGCGCGGCTTTGAAGCGCGCTTCGAAAAGATCCGCGGCGGCTATCACGCCCTGCTCACGCTCGCGCTGGCCAACCGGCGTCCGTTCGTCAGCGTGTTCTACGCCTTTATCGTCCTGTCGTTCACGCTCGTACCGTTTCTCGGCCGCAACTTTTTCCCCGCAGTCGATTCAGGCCAGATCCTGATGCACGTGCGCGCGCCGGTCGGGACGCGTATCGAGAAGAGCGCCCAGATCTTCGCGGACGTCCAGAACGTGGTTCGCCAGATCATCCCGCCGACAGAACTCGGCACCATGGTCGATAACGTCGGGATGCCGGTCAGCGGTATCAACCTGGCCTATAACAATACCGGCACGATCGGCACGCAGGACGGCGATATCCAGATCGCGCTCAAGGAGGGCCACCGGCCGACCGCCGAGTATGTCCGCGAGATGCGCGAGAAACTGCCGCGCGAGTTTCCGGGCGTCACGTTCTCGTTCCCGCCCGCGGACATCATCAGCCAGATCTTGAACTTCGGCTCACCTGCCCCGGTCGACCTGCAGATCCGCGGCAACAACCTGCCGGCCAACTTCGTCTACGCCGACCAGCTGCTGCGTGAAATCCGCCGCGTGCCCGGTGTCGCCGATGCACGCATCCAGCAGTCCCAGGCCAATCCGACCTTCGAGGTCAATGTCGACCGCACGCGTGCCCAGCTGCTCGGTATCAGTGAGCGCGATGTGACCAACAGCATGGTCGTGAATCTCGCCGGTTCGAGCCAGGTCGCGCCGACTTACTGGCTCAACAACCAGAACGGCATCTCGTATCCGATCGTGATGCAGACGCCGCAATACAGCCTCGATTCGCTTGCCGAGCTGCGCAACCTGCCGATCTCGTCGAGCCCGACCTCGGGCGCGCAGATCCTCGGGGGCCTGGCGACCTTCAAGCGTACGGGTAGCAATGCGGTGGTCAGCCAGTACAACATCCAGCCGATGGTCGAGATCTTCGCCACGACGCAGGATCGCGATCTCGGCACGGTCGCGAGCGCGATCCAGCAGATCGTGAAGAACCACGCGAACACGCTGCCCAAGGGTTCGACCGTCGCCCTGCTCGGCCAGGTCCAGACCATGAACAGCGCGTTTGCCGGCATGTTGTTCGGCCTGCTCGGCGCGGTCGTGTTGATCTATCTGCTGATCGTCGTCAACTTCCAGTCGTGGGCCGACCCGTTCGTGATCGTCTCGGCGCTGCCGGCTGCGCTCGCCGGCATCGTCTGGATGCTGTTCGCGACGCATACGACCCTGTCGGTGCCCGCGCTCACCGGTGCGATCATGTGTATGGGGGTTGCCACGGCGAACTCGATCCTGGTCGTGAGCTTCTGCCGCGAGCGCCTCGCCGAACACGGCAACGCGCTTCAGGCCGCGCTCGAGGCCGGTTTCACACGCTTCCGGCCCGTCTTGATGACGGCCCTGTCGATGATCATCGGCATGGCGCCGATGGCCCTCGCGCTCGGCGAAGGCGGCGAGCAGAACGCGCCGCTCGGCCGAGCCGTGATCGGCGGTCTGATCTTTTCCACTGCGGCGTCGCTCCTGCTCGTCCCCGTGATTTTCTGCATCGTTCACTCGCGCCCTGGGCGCGCGTCTACCCCGGCATCCGCTTCCCGAGGTCCTGCTCATGTCGTCTGAAACCACTTCCCCCGTCGTCATCCCGCGGCGCCGTATTAAAGTCGTCGGCGTGATCGCCGTCGTCGCCGTCGTCCTCGTGGTGGCCGCAGGCATCGAGACGCGCTCCTCCGATGCGCGCCATCTCGAGACCTGGACCGACACCCAGGCCGTGCCGACCGTCAATCTCGTCGTGCCCAGCCGCGACTCCACCGGGCCGATGCTGAACCTGCCCGCACGACTCGAGGCCTATACGAGTGCGCCGATTTTTGCGCGCGTGAACGGCTACCTCAAGACGTGGACGGCCGACATCGGCACGCCGGTCAAGGCCGGGCAAGTGCTTGCCGAAATCGAGACACCCGAACTCGACCAGCAGATCCTGCAGGCACGGGCCGACCTCAGCAGCGCCAAGGCCAACTCAGCGCTCGCCGGCACGACCGCGCACCGCTGGCAGGCCATGCTCAGCTCCGACTCGGTATCGCGTCAGGATGTCGACATGCGCACCGCCGACTTCACGGCGAAGGACGCGCTCGTCCAGGCCGCCCAAGCCAATGTCGATCGCCTCGTCGCGACCAAGGGCTTTGCCCGAATCGTCGCGCCATTTGACGGTGTGGTCACGGCTCGTGATACCGATATCGGCCAGCTGATCAATGCGGGCAGCGGTGGAATCGGACAGGAATTGTTCGCCGTCTCCGAAGTCAAGCAGTTGCGTGTCTATGTGCAGGTGCCGCAGAACTACGCGCCTGAAGTGCATGCTGGCGCAACCGCGAGCCTGACCGTGCCCGAGCATCCCGGCCAGACCTTCTCCGCCCACGTGATCGCATCGTCCGGCTCGGTCAATGCCCAGTCCGGCACGACCCTGGTCCAGCTCCTCGTCGACAACTCGAGCGGTGAGCTCCTGCCCGGTGGCTTCGCGAACATCCAGTTCTCGCTGCCCGTCCAGGCCAATATGGTACGCATCCCTGCGAGCGCGCTCGTGTTCGACAGCCGCGGCCTCGTCGTCGCGACGCTCGGCGCGAACAACCGTGTGCAGTTCAAGCCCGTCACGATCAACCGCGACCTCGGCGACGCCGTCGAGATCGGCTCGGGTCTCACGCCAGACGACCGCGTGATCGATACCCCACCTGACGGCCTGCTCGACGGCGATGCCGTGCAGGTTGCGACGACCGACAAGAAGGCGGCCGCACATGGTTAAGTACGGACTCCCGGCGCTGTTGGCCGGCACCGTCGGGCTCGCGGCTTGCTCGCTCGCACCCGACTATCACGTGCCGCCGACGCCGGTCGCCGACAGCTACCGGACCATCGGGCCGTGGACCAGCGCACAGCCCGCCGATCAGTTGAGCCGCGACGGCTGGTGGAAGATCTACAGCGATCCTCAGCTCGACGACCTCGAACAGCGCCTGCTCGCGAACAACTCCGACTTGCGCGCCTCGCTCGCGCACTATGAGCAGTCTCGGGCATTCCTTTCGGAGAGCGAATCGGCACTCTATCCGACGGTTAGCGTGGCGGGCTTGCCGCAGCGCAACCGGCAGTCGGACAACCGGCCCCTGCGTGTCGGCGGTCCGAACGAGTACAACTCCGCCACGGTCGGTGGCGAGGTCGACTATGAAGTCGACCTCTGGGGCCAGGTACGCGACAGCGTCGCCGCGGCGAGGGACGAGGCCCAGGCATCGAGGGCCGACCTTGCCTCTGTCCAACTGAGCCTGCAAATCCAGTTGGCGGACAGCTATGTGCGGCTGCGCGGATTCGACCAGCAGACCGAACTGCTCCAGCAAACGGTGGTCGCCTTCGCCAAGGCACTCGAACTGACCGTGACGCTCCACGGCGGCGGAATCGTCGCGGGGCTCGATGTCTCGCGGGCGCAGGCGCAATTGTCATCAGCGAAGTCGATGTTGTCGCAGAACATCGCCCAGCGTGCGCTCGTCGAGCATGCGATCGCCGTGCTCGTCGGCCAGTCGGCAAGCGAATTCACGATGCCGCAGCAGACCGCCTCGATCCCATTGCCGACGATTCCTATCGGTGTGCCCTCTGCCCTACTCCAGCGGCGCCCTGATGTCGCTGCCGCGGAGCGGCGGGTCGCCGAGGCCAATTCGAGGATCGGTGTAGCGCGTGCCGCGTATTTCCCGCAGCTTACTTTAAGCGCTCAGGCCGGCTTCCAGAGCTCCATGTATGCGAGCCTGCTCAGCGCGCCAAACCTGTACTGGGCAATCGGCCCGCAGCTCGTGCAATACGTGTTTGACGGCGGCTTGCGCCGGGCCCAGCTGAATGCCGCGAAAGCCGCGACCGACGAGGCTGGCGCGCGTTATCGCAGCGTCGTGCTGATGGCGTTCCAGCAGGTCGAGGACAATCTCTCAATGCTGACCGACCTCGGCACCGCGCTCAAGGATCAGCGTGACGCTGCCGACGCTGCCCAACACTCGGTCGACCTCGCGCTGAACCAATACAAGGAGGGTGCGATCGGTTATCTCGACGTCGTGCAGGCGCAGACGGTCGCGCTCGATGCACAGCGTGCCTTGCTCGATATCCAGACGAATCAACTCAGCGCCAATGTGCAGCTCGTGCGCGCGCTCGGCGGTGGTTGGTCGGATGCGGAACTCGCCAGCACTAAGGCGATGCCCGTACTGGTTGCAGCGGGGGCGACGCCCAAGGCGAACTAGAAATAGCTCGTCTGCGAATGGACGAGTCGTTGCTTGCCGCATTGCGTTGCCGTTCAGGCGGCTGGACCGGCGACGCGATGCGCGCGGCAGGCTTGCGACGGGCCGGGCAGCGAACGGCCTTACACCGCTCCAGCCCCTCGCATGAATATGCCGGGCTTCAAAGACCCTTCGAAGACCCTCTCCAGGCCACCTGGGCTGTCCGTCGGTGGCCGGATTGCAGCGGCGCTATTGCGTTCGGCGTGAAGGCCAAGGTGCCTGGCACGCCTCGCGCGCTCAATGATCGTGCGACATCCCTTTCAGCGCCGCCTCACCCGCATCGCGCGCAGCGGCCGGCGTCGCAAAGCTGTCGTCCGATAACAGGACACGCCGCACGTCGTTTTCTTTCATGTCGAGCAATGTGATTGCCCACAGGTAGCCAGCGCCGTGTTCTGCCGTATGGACAGAAGCGCGGACTTTGCCCGCATCCTTGTTCGCGTGTTTCCCTGACATGACTGTCTCCTTTCTTCAAAGAAATTGAAGGTTGATATCCCCTGGGAATGAGCGGCCCGGTGGAGATCGGATCAGCCCCGGTCATCACACACCGGGACGAACTGCATCGTCTGTCAAGGCAGCAAATTTCGATCCCGCACGGGCCTGCGCGGCCTGCTCGAATCGTGCTGGCGAATACTGCCGAATTCATTGCAGTATGCGCCATCCGAGCGTCGCCGGATCAGCGATTGCCGCGCGCCTTTCCGCCAGCCCGCTACAATCTCGGACATAAGCAATCCGGAACACCTGCACCATGCATTCAGGCGATCGCAAACAAGACACCCCCCAAGCCAGCTTCGATGCCTATGTCGAAGCGTTCCAGGAACTCCTGCATGCGCCCCTTCCGATCCCTCAGGCGTTCGAGGGCCCTTGCCCCATACGAGAGATCGATGCCGGCAAGCCTGTCGCGCTGATCGTCTCGCCCCATCCTGACGACGAATGCATCGTGGGTGGCCTGCCCTTGAGGCTTCACCGCGAGGCCGGCTATGAAGTGGTGAATGTCGCGGCGACGCTCGGCAGCAATGTGGCACGGCGCGAAGAACGATGGATCGAATTGACCCACGCATGCGGCGAACTCGGCTTTGCGACAGTCGATCCGGATTTCGCGGGGCAACTGCCCTTGCATCTCGCACGCCGCACGTCCGAGCCGGACAGCTGGGGGCGCGATGTCGCACGGCTTGCGCAGGTATTCGAACAGTTCCGGCCCGCGCTCGTGCTCTGCCCGCATGGCGCCGATGGCTCGGCCACGCATATCGGCACACATACACTGACGTTCGATGCCTTGCAGGCCTATGGCAAACCGACGTGGCTCGTGCAGAGCGAGTTCTGGGGAACCATGGCGTCGCCGAACCTGCTCGTCGAGCTTTCGGTTGGCGACGTGAGCACCTTGTTGCGCGCACTCGTCTGCCACCGCAAGGAAGTCGAGCGCAATCCCTATCACCTGAAGCTGACCTCATGGCTCGCGGACAGCGTGCGGCGCGGTGGTGAAACGATTTTCGGTGCGGGACTCGAGCCGCCTTCGTTCGACTTTGGCGCGGTCTACCGGGTCGATCGCTGGAACGGAAAGCGCATCGAATCGCGTGAGAGCCGCTGCGCGATCGGCCTGGCCGAGTCGTTGCTGCCGGTATTCGCGCAGTAGGCTTGCGCTATCCGCCGATCCCATTCGAATCCGCGAGCCCGGCGGGGGTCGGCGACCAGCGTGCGAAGACGCGATACAACACATAGCTCGCCGCGAGCGCGGGGAGCGAAGCCCCCCACTGCGGTTCGAAGCGTGTGACGTACTGGTAGACAGCGATGCCTGCGATCCAGGCAACGGCGCCGACCCAGCTCAGTGCGACCTGCGTGCTGTCGGGCGTACGCGGCCGCGCGCCATGGTGTGCGATCACGACACCGAACAAGGGCACGAATATCGATCCGAGCAGATAAAGGAAATCCTGGTAATTCTGGATCGGCAGCAGCAAAGCGAGCACCGTGGCAATCAGCGCCAACACCGGCCCCCAGACGCGCACCGACCACTTGGGCACCAGGCTGTGCGTCGAAACGGCTGCGGAATACAGATCGCTATAGCCGTTATCGGTTTCGTCGATCAGGATCAAGGCCAGTGCGAGCGCACCAAAGCTCGCCTGCAGAATCGTCGGCATGAGTTCCGCCCCCGGATGCAGCGCGGCGATCAGGATACCCAGCAGGAAGCACCATGCGTTCGCGAGACCATAGCCGACGAGCGTGCCGCCGAATGCGGCGCGCGGCGAGCGGCCGTAGCGCGTGTAGTCGGCGACCAGCGGCAGCCATGAAATCGGCATGGCGATCACGAGGTCCACGGCGGCGGCAAACGCAAGGCCGCCCTTGCCCGGTTGCTCGAGCAACACAGGGCTCGCTTCGCGAGCGAAACGCACTGTCAGCCAGACGAGCGAGGCCAGCATCAACCATAGGCCGATACGCCGGATAAGGCGCCGCACCACGCCGACCATGCTCAGTGACAACAGTCCGGCGAGCACCGCGCCGGCAAGCACCGTGAGCCATGGCGGGGGAATCGCATGGAACTGCTGCCTGGCGATCGCACCCAGCCCGTCGCGCAGCACGACGATTTCGAACACCGACCATCCGAGCAATTGCAGCACGTTGAGCGCGATCGGCAGGACAGCGAAGCGCCGGCCGAGCGCACTCCAGATCAGGCCGGCGCTCGACACACCGGAAACCGAACCGAGATAGCCGACCCAGGCAAGCAGAAGCGTGCCGCCGATCGTGCCGACGGCGACGGCTGCCGCGGCGGCTGCGCCGCTCAATGCGGGAATCAGCAGGGCGCCTGCCTGCATGACAAGCAGGCCGACGCCAAGGCTGCCCCACAGGGCGAGGTAGTCGGAGAAGCCGAGCTTGCGCAGCTCGGGCGGCACGGGGTGCAGCGATTCGTTGACCACGCGCGTGGTGGAATTGGAAAGCGGTGAGGCGGACATGGGCGGCTCTGAATGGATCATGACTGATCGGGAACGCCGCCGGAAACCGGGTCGATACGACTACATCGATGCGCTTCCCTACGCTGGTGCGATCCAGATCAGGTTCAGCGGGTCGAGTACTGGCGCGTCGAACCGACCGCACAGGCACGCTCTCAGCCGGCCCCACCGGCTCCCCGAGCAAGCCGACACCTTCGCATGTCAAACGGAGGACGTCAATTTTTTTAGGGAACGGATCGGTCGTCGAAAGGTCGGCTTCATTGGCGCATTGGCGCATTGGCGCATTGGCGCATTGGCGCATTGGCGCATTGGCGCATTGGCGCATTGGCGCATTGGCGCATTGGCGCATGGAGGTTGAGGGGCGGAGCTAATGGGGGAGGTCTGCGTGCGAGGAGGAGCAGCAGAACGCCGACACGCCGCTGCACTGCAACATCCCACAGCGATATACACTGAAAGCGCATTGACCGAATCGCCCCAACCGAGGACGCAAGCCATGATGCCTGACCAACAAGACCGGGACACGCTATCGGACACCGACACGCGGCCCGCCATGGAGAATCCCGCCGTCGATCCCCTGGTGGCCGAACGCCCCGGACCTGAGCACTTCGATGCAGCCATCGGCCATGTGGACACACTCTGGTCGTCCGGCAATATCGCGGCGAGCGCGGCACGCGGCATCCTTTACAGCATCGTTGAGACGCTTGGCACCTTCGTCGGCGACCCCGACCTCCCCGAGCACGCGCGCGCCGGTTATATCGGCCTGCTTGAATCAGCACGGGAGTTGCGGGTCAAGATCGGCGAATAGACGCAAAAGGTTATCGCGGCGGATACATAAGGTTCGTCCGATGCCATACGGCCAGGACGACGGATTACGACGCGACGGCCCCTGGATCGGACCGTCGCGAGCATGCCGCAACCATCACGTGACGATCCGGGCCCCGACAGTTCGAGGCCCCCCCCGGCTTGGGAGAATCCGCAGATGGCACCACAACAGATTCGCGTCGGTATGGGTGGCTGGACTTTCGAACCCTGGCGCGGCAGCTTTTATCCCGACGATCTGGCGCAAAGCAAGGAGCTTCACTACGCGAGCCGTGAGGTCACGGCGATCGAGATCAACGGCACTTACTACGGTTCGCAGAAGCCCGCGACATTCGCCAAATGGCGCGACGACACGCCAGACGGTTTCGTGTTTTCGCTCAAGGCCAGCCGCTATGCGACAAATCGGCGCGTGCTGGCGGAAGCGGGGGAATCGATCGAGCGCTTCGTGAACAGCGGCATCACCGAACTCGGTCCGAAGCTCGGCCCGATCCTCTGGCAATTTGCGTCCACCAAGCGTTTCGAGCCGGACGACTTCGGCGCGTTTCTCGCCATGTTGCCGAAGAAAGTCGACGGTCATGCCTTGCGCCACGTTCTCGAAGTGCGCCATCCGAGCTTCATGACGGCCGAGTACGTCGAGCTTTCGCGGCGGTACGGTGCCGCGACCGTCTTTGCGGACTCGGATCAGTACCCGTCCTTCGCCGACCTGACCGGGGATTTTGTCTATGCGCGGCTGATGTCGAGCAGCGAGCAGTTCAAGAGCGGCTATGCGCCGAAGGAGCTGGATGCATGGGTGGAACGCGCGACGGCGTGGGCCAACGGAAAATCGCCCGATGACCTGCCTCGTGTCGGCGACAAGGATCCCGTGGCCAAGCAGCGCGATGTGTTCATCTTCTTTATCAACGGCGCCAAGATCCGCGCGCCCCATGCGGCGAAGGCCCTGCTCGAGCGGCTGAAGAAATAGGCCGCCTGGATCTCCGTGGCGGCCAATCCTTCATCAATGGTGTGCGCGCGACGCGCGCGTAGCTGCCGCCTTTTTTTTTGCTGCCTGCGACCGGGCGGCTGCCGCTCTGGTGGCGGCTCCCTTCTTGGCCGCGGCCGACCGCTCGGCGGCGGAACGTCGGCTTGCCGACTCGTGAGCCTGCTTGGAGAGCGCCTTGGGTGAGGCGGCTGCCCCACTCTCCCGCTTGAGTGCCTTTGTCGCGGCGGCCGAACGCTTCGCATGCGATTCGGCGTTACCGGCCGTGGGCGTCTTCCCCTGGCCGGCATCGCTATCGGACTTGGCCTTGCGACGCGTGGCTTCGGAGACGCTGCCCTTCTTCGGCGGCTTCAGCTTGACCCCGGCGCGCCGGGCTTCCGACAGGCCGATCGCGATGGCCTGCTTGGTGGACTTCGCGCCGTGCTTGCCTTCACGGATGTGGTCCACCTGTTCCTTGACGAAAGCACCAGCCTGGGTGCTGCCAGACTTGCCCTGACGCTTTGCGGCGTGAGCACGTTCCAGTGTTTTCTTCTCAGGCATGACAAACCTCCATGGTTAGGTTCGTATTCCTGAGGACAGCAACGGGTGTGCCCGGACTCGTGCAAACTCAGGCTTGCACGGCGCGCGCACGTCCGTTGAGAATGACCGCGCCCACGCAAAACGCCAACATCTCCCATGGAATCCCGACCGGGCCCAGGCTATGGAAAAGCGGCCCGACCAACGCGGCTGCCAACGAGCCGCCCAACATCTGGACGCAGCCCAGCAGCGCCGCGCCTGTCCCGGCTATCTCAGGCAGTGACTGCAGCGCTTGCTGGATCGAGATGGGTAGCGTCGCACCCGCGCAATACGCGACGATCGAGAACCCCAGGGTAAGCGGCACGATCATGCCACCCGTGCCCGACAGATATTGCACGATCAGAATCGCCACCGAACCGAGGCAGGCCGTCACGAGATGCGCCTTCAGCAAGCCTTCGGCGGAGCGCCCGCGCGAAAGGGTCGCGGTCGCCCACGATCCCGCGATGATGCACGCGCTGATCAGCGCGAAGATTCCCGCATAGTTCAGCGCACTCAGATGCAGCGTGTTCACGAAGACGAGCGACGAACCCGAGACAAAAGTGAACAGGCCTCCGAAGGTGCATCCTGTCAGCAGGGTGTTCGCTATCGATACCCGCGAACGCACGAAGCGCAGGTAGTCGTGCGCGACGCCGCGTCGTTGCCCGCTTGCATTCGGGTCCAGTGTCAAACTCTCCCTGAGCGACATCCAGATAACGCAAATCAGCACGGCTCCCGCCCCGGCGAGACACAAAAAGATCGCGCGCCAGGAGAGGCCGGCCATGAGCATCAAGGCACCCAGCGGTGGCGCGATCACAGGTGCGACCTGGCTCACCGCATTCACGTAGGCAAACTGAACGCGCGCCGATGCAGGGTCCGGGAACGAGTCGCGCACGATCGCGCGCGAAAGGACCATGCCGGCTCCCGCGCCGGCGCCCTGCAAGGCGCGCCAAACGAGAAGCGTCGGCAGCGACGATGCGAACGCGCATGCCAACCCACCGGCGACATAGAGAACGAGCCCGATCAGCAACAAGGGGCGGCGCCCGTAGCGATCCGAAGCGGGACCGTAGATGAGTTGCGCCACCGCAAACCCAAACAGAAAGGCACTCAAGGTCGCGGCTGCCGACTGCGGCGCCACCGCGAGCGCTCGCGCAAGCTGCGGCAAGGCGGGCAGGTTCAGGTCGATCGAAAGCGGTGGGAGTGCCGAGATCGCGCCGAGCAGGACGCCGAAGCCGATCGACCCCGGTTTCAGGTGGAATGCCCCCGTCTCGGCGTCGGGCCCCGTCGATTTTCCAAATGCGAACACCATGTGTCTTTGCTTTCCCACCAGGTAAACATCTTTCGGTCACCCCAATTGAATGGTTGGGGCGTTGGCCTACGCGGTCGTCCGTCACCGGCCGGTTGCGACCGTGAGACCTCGCGCGCACGACGTGGGCGCACTACAGCCCGTACGCCGATTTGCCGGGGGCTTAGTATAGCGGTGCAGTAAATCACAGGCAGGACAGGCGCAGCGGAATGGAATTTCCTATTGAAGTTGAATTTCATCTTTCAGATATTCACTTTCAGCGCTGAAAGAGCGCGCGTGCGGAGGGCTTGCGATCAAACGTCGCAAGCAGCACGCAAGATGGATGACCGATCGATCGACCGAATGAACGATGCGTTCCGAGCGAGCGCATTCGATGCACACGCCGCATTGCGCGGCGTGTGTCCTTCTAGCCTACTCGCCCCGATAGTTGAGCCATACCTTCATCGGCCCGCTCTCGCGGTTATGCCATGCGAAGTACGGAATCGCGACTATCGTCGCTGGATCCGGCGATCCGTTCGATCCGTCCTGAGCCATCGGTCGATACAGTGCCCCGCTCCAACTGGAGCCGATCGACCGGCGATGCGCCGCCGCCTTCAGCACGACCACACCGCCCAACTGTTCGGCCTTCCAGCTGGCCTCGATCTGTGTCGGATCGACATACAGCTCATCGAGATCCACACCCGGCATGTCCGCACGTTCGACGCAATACAACAACGGACCCCGGCTCAGCGCGACACGCCCACGGTTTTCGGCAACCTTCGGATGACTTTGCCAGACCCGCACGGTCATCGGCAGATCGAGCCGGATCCGATCGCCATGCTGCCACGCGCGACGAATTTCGACATAGCCCTGCGAATCCGGCTTCGCTTCGAGCGGTACACCGTTGAGCGTCAGCACAGGCAAGCCAGTCTTACCTGGCTCCGCGGCATGGCCGCCTGCTTCGCGGGCCGGCGTCGTCAGGTTGGCCGAGCCGTCGACCCAGCCCGGGATCCGCAGCTTCAACGAGAACTCGCCCTCGCCGTCGACCGTGATTTCGATCGCGCCATCCCACGGATACCGCGTGCGCTGGCGCAGACCGACTGTGCGTTCGCCGAGCGGCACCTGTGCATCGCTTTCGACGTAGAGGTGAACATAGATCGCATCCGCGTCGGTCCCGTACACATAACCCGGCAGGGAGGCGAGCGTGCGCGCCACATTCGGCGGACAGCACGCGCAGTGGTACCACGGCTGACGGCGGTGACCGCCATCGTCCTCGAGCGGATTCACGTAGTAGTACTCACGCCCGTCGAGCGACCAGCCCGGCAGCATGCCGTTATACAGTGTCCATTCGAACAGGTCGGCATATCGCGCATTGCCGGTCGCCGCGAGCAGCCGGTGGCACCACATCATGCTGGCAATCGCCGCGCACGTCTCGGTATAGGCCTGCCCATTCGGCAGCTCGTAGTCCGCGCCGATCGCCTCGCCGTCGTGACGCGAACCGACACCGCCGGTGATATACATCCGCTGCGCGGTCAGCCGCTCCCAGAGCGTTTCGAGCCTCGGCAAAAGTTTCGCATCGCCGGTCTCGAGATAGAGGTCAGTGATCCCGCAGGCCATATACAGCGCGCGCACCGCGTGGCCGGCGAGATTTTCCATCTGGTCGAACGGCACGTCGTCCTGGTAGTACGCGTCGCCGAACCGGCCGCCCTTGAGCAGCCCATGGCCGCGTGCCCGGATGAAGAATCGCGCGAGTTCGAGATAGCGGGTCTGGCCGGTCTCGCGAGCCAGTTCGATCAAGGCCATTTCGATTTCCTCGTGGCCGTCGACCGCCTCGATCTTGCCTTCGGCGGCCGGCCCGAAACGGCTGCACAGCATGTCGGCAAAGCGGGTTGCGATATTGAGCAGCCGCGTCTGGCCCGTGCTGCGATGGTTCGCGACCGCGGCCTGGATCAAGTGGCCGCCGACATACATTTCGTGGAGGTCGCGCAGATTGGTCCAGCGTTCGCCCTCACGCTCGAGGCAGAAGTAGCTGTCGATGTAGCCATCCGCGCCTTGCGCGCGCTCGATCAACGTAATGCCTTCCTCGATGCGCTGCTCGAGCAGCGCGTTCGGGCCGCGGGCGACCAGCCACGAAGCGGCCTCGAGCCATTTATAAAGATCCGAGTCGTTGAAGAACAGACCCTCGAACGGTCCGTCGTATTCGCCGAACACGCGCCGGAAGTTGTTGAGCCGGCCCGTGCTTTCGAGCAGGTCCCATTGGCTCGGCAAGGTCTGCTCGAGATTCGTCGCGAAGCGGTGCCCCCAGAAATCGCCACGCAGTTCGACGGCCGTTACCGCGACGGGCTTGATCCGGGCATATGCCGTCGATGCGAAATCGACGACCACGGGCTGACGCAAGGTTATCGTGTCGTTCATGGTGTGAGTTGCAAGTGTTATGCCTTGACCGCGCCCGCGATCAGGCCGTTGATGTAGTAGCGCTGAAGCAACAGGAAAAGCACCGCGCACGGCAGGATCGACAGCGTGATGCCCGCCTGCATCAGCCCCCAGTCGATCGCGCCCAGTTGCCCGCTCTGTGCATTGAGCAGCATCACGGGCATCGTGTAGTTCCTCGCATCGCCAAGCAGGATCAGCGCGGCAAGCAGTTCGTTCCAGGAACCAAAGAACGCGAACAGCCCCGCGGTCACGAGCCCCGGCAAGACGAGCGGCAGCATCACGATGCGCAGGGATTGCAGCGAGCTGCAGCCGTCGATCAGCGACGCCTCCTCGATCTCGCGTGGTACGGAGTCAAACGAGTTGCGCATCATGAACACCGCGAACGGCAACTGGAATGTCGTATAGACGAGTGCCAGGCCGAATAGCGTGCCTTGCAGGTGCAGCCAACGCAGCAGCACGAACAAGGGGTTCAGGATCGACTGGAACGGGATCATCAGCGTCGCGAGAATCACGATGAAGATCACATTGCGTCCGCGAAAACGAAAGCGCGAGAAACCGTAACCGCCGAGCGTACAGAGCACGAGTGTCATCGATACGGTCATCGCCGCGACCGAGGCGCTGTTGCCGAGGTAGCGCCAAATCCCTTCGCCGTAGCTCGCGAGATTGAAGTAGTTCTCGAACGACAGATGCGACGGAATCCATTTCGGCGGCGAAGCGCTCGCATCGGCGGGCGAATAGAACGACGTGAACGCCGACCACGCGATCGGAAACAGGAACAAGACCGTCAGTACGCCGCAGACCAGATAGTAGAGCGCGACAGCCGCCCTCGCCTTGATTCGCGCTGTGCGGCCACGATCCTGCATGACGGGCAGGTCCCCGGAACCGGAAGCCGTCGCCGGCGACGTCGAAGCCGTGCCCAAATCGCGATCGGCGGAACGCAGCGCATCACTCATGGTCGTCTCGCAGAAGGATCATCTGGATCACGCTCAACAACAGCAGCACGATCAGCAACACCACCGACATCGCCGCACCGTAGCCCAACTTGAAGTACGTGAACGAAGCGCGATAGATCCAATGGACCACCGTGATCGTGGTATTCATCGGCCCGCCGCGCGTCATCACATAGAACTGCTCGAACGCGAGGTAGGAACCGATGACCGCCATGATCAGGGCGAGCGCGAAGGTACGCCGCATCAGCGGCACCGTGATGTAGCGCTGCTGCGCCCACCAGCGTGCGCCGTCGATGCGCGCCGCGTCGTAAAGGTCCTGCGGAATCGCCTGCATGCCGACGAGCAGGATCACCATCGTGAAACCCGATGCCTTCCACAGGATCATCACGATCAGCGACCACAACGCCGAGTTCGTATCGCCGAACCATTGCACCGGTTCGTCGATGATCCCAAGCTGCATCAGCATCGCGCTGAAGATGCCGACCTGGTCGTTGTACATCCAGACCCAGAGCAGGCTCGCTGTCGTGAGGCCAATTACCACGGGCAGGAAGAACGCCGTGCGGAACAGACCGACGAAGCGCCGCGCGCGATTGACCAGCATCGCGAGCACGAACGCGACCACGAAGATCGCGGGCGTCACGAACAGGGTGTATTCCGTCGTGAACCACAGAGCCGCCCAGAACGAGGCGTCCTGCAGCAAGTCGAGGTAGTTCCTGAAGCCGGCGAAGCGCGCCACGCCCATCAATGGCCAGTTGTACAGCGACATGCCGAGCGTCATCACCAGCGGCACGAGAAAAAACACCACGGTGAAAACGACGCACGGCAACACGAACCAGTAACCTGCGCGATTGCGGTCGCGACCGCCCGGCGAGCCGGGCTTAGGCACGCGTCGGCGCAAGGCTGGCGTGGTGCTCTGCGATCCGAACAGGACGCCCATGATGATCGCGCTCCCTATTGCGTGTTCAGAATCTGCGTGAAGCGCACCTGCGCGGCCGCAATCGCGACATCCACACCTTTGCCGAACACGGCTTCCTGGATCATCGCGGCCCAGGGGCCGTTCGGATCGTTGATGAGCTGGTTGAATTTCGCGCTGTACGGTGTCTTGCCCTTGCTCATCGCGTCCGCGGCGAGTTCATAGCGCGTATCGAGCTTGCTGTAGGCGTTGGTCGCAAGGTCCAGGCGCACCGGGATGCTGCCGTTCTTCGCAAACTGTTCGATCTGCACCTGCTCGCTGAGGCACCACTGGATAAACTCCATGGCTTCCTTGCGATGGGCCGAGTGAACCGGAATCGCGATCGAGTCGCCTCCTGCGAAGCTCGACCACCCACCGCTCTGGCCTGGCAGGTAGGCAAGACCGAAGTCGATCTCAGGATGGCTCTTCTTCAGCACGCCGATCGAAAACGCGCCGGATCCGACCATACCGACCTTGCCCGACAGGAAGGCGTTGATGAAATTCGCGCCGCTGTCCGTCTTCGCGCTCGACGGCATGTCGCCCGCTTCCCACATGCGGCGATACATGGCAAGCGTGCCCTTGAGTGCGGGATTGTCGAGCGTCGCTGTCTTGCCATCCGCCGACAGCACGTCGCCGCCCGAGGCCCAGACATAAGGCGTCAATGTGAAGATGTTGCAGCCGCCGCAGGCGCCCGAGAAGTAGAAGCCCTTGACGCCGCCGCCGAGCGCGGTGATCTTCTTCGCGGCCGCCTCGAGTTCGGCCCAGGTCTTGGGCGGCTGGTCAGGGTTGAGACCCGCGCGCTTGAACAAGGTCTTGTTGTACAACAGCATCGAGCTTTCCGCACTGAACGGCAGCGCGTATTGCTTGCCCTCGTACATCGCGAGCCGCACATGCGAGGGGCTCAGGCTCTGGTTGAACGGCAGTTTCTTCGCGTCTTCCGTGATGTCGGCGAGCTGCCCGGCCTGCGAGAACGCCGGCACGTAAATCAGGTCGATCGCGAGAACATCGGGGCCTGCGCCGCCCGCCGATGCGGTGCCGAACTTCGTCACGAAATCGTCATTCGGTATCACGGTCAAATTGACCTTGGTCGGATGCGTGTCGTTCCACGCCTTGACGACCGGCGTAATAAAGCCCGAATCCGCCGCGCGTGCCCAGAACGAAATGCCGTCGTCGGCGTGCGCCGGCGAAGCGGTCAAAAGCGCTGCCGCTGCCCATAGAGAAAGCCATCGCTTATGGCGAACCATCAGTGTCCCCTCCTCGTTGTCGATGCGTCCTGCTGGCCTTCGCCAGCCTGCTGCCTGGGAGTGTGCGTCGTTCGTCGTTCGGGAAAACCCCCTGTGCATACAGAGGCGCTTTCCCGGTGAACGTGCTTATTTCTACCATTGCGCGTCGCAGCAAATTCTGGCTGTTTCCTGCCAACGCAAGGTATGCAAAGGTTGACATGCTCCCGCTGCGCTCACAAGATGAAGAAACCGCAGCAAAACAGGCCGATTCCGACTTTTTTTGAAATGGACGATTCGACACTTCGCTTGACGTCTACGCTGGGTCTCGAGGCCAGCAATGGGGGCTTGTTCGTCTCGCGCGGCACGGGGGTTCACCCTTCGCGCGTGATTCAGTCCTACGAGCTAATCTACGTGCGCCAGGGCTATCTCAATCTGCACGAGGAGGGTCAGCAATTCGAGGTCAGTGCAGGCGAGACATTGCTGCTGTGGCCCGGGCGGCTGCATGGGGGCACGTCTCCGTACGCACTCGATCTGCAGTTCTACTGGGTGCATTTCACCCTGCCCGCGATGCGTCGTGCGAAATCGGCCGAGTTGCTCGAAGTGCCCCGGTATGCGCGCATCGAACGGCGCGATCATCTGACCGGCTTGTTTCAGCGCCTGCTGAACGACCAGGAGATCTACGGCGTGCAGCCGCTGCCCGATAGCCTGACGATCCTGCTGATGCTCTGGGAGCTCACGCGTTCGCGCGTCGCGACGGCGACCCTCGATGGTGCGCCCCAACGGCTCGCGGCCAGTGCCGATCGCTGGATCCGCACGCATTTTCACGAGGCCATCGGCGCCTCGACGATCGCCGCGCAACTGGGCTGCAATGCGGATTATCTCGGGCGGGTGTTCCGGACTGTCTATGGCCGCACGCTGACCGATGCGGTCCACGAGCGGCGCATGCTCCATGCGGCAATCCTGCTGGCCGAGGGAAAGCTCACGATCGCACAGGTCGCCCATGACGCGGGGTTCGAGGACAGCGGGCACTTCCGTCGACTGTTCAAACGAAGCAAAGGGATGACGCCGAACGCGTTCCGGCGTCTTCACTTACGGGTTCACGTGAATACGGCGTAGCGGGAGGTATGATGAACGAGTACTCCCCGCTTTCTGATGTGGAATAAACCGCACACACGGCACGTTCATCGAGTACACGCAGTCCAACCCATGCACGGCATGGGCCGCTGCATGCATGCTCGTTCCACTGGAGGAGAAGCTAATGAAAGCTGTCCGTATTGTTCGTGTTGTTTCGATTGCGATGATAGTGATAAGCGCGGCACTGGCGGGCTGCCAGGGCAGTGGCATGTCAGGCACTTCGGGCTCCGGCTCGAGCGGTAGCTCGGGTGGTGGCTCAGGCGGCTACTGATCGCCTTGTCCGTATCGATGCGTAGCGCGCTGCGTCCGCCGCACGTCACGCAAGCCGCGTTCGACGCGGCACTCGATGCGTTCCGCATCGCTATCGGCGACGCGGCCGTCATCACCTCGACCGACGGCCTCGCCGTCTACCTCGACCCGTTTGCGCCGGGCGACGCGCGGCAGTATTCAGCATCCGCTGCGCTCATGCCGGCGAGCGTCGACGAGATCCGCGCGGTGCTCGTCACCGCGAATCGCTACCGCATTCCGCTGTGGACCGTCTCGACCGGGCGCAACTTCGCCTATGGCGGGGCTTCGCCTCGCATCGCCGGTTCGGTCGTACTCGACCTCAAGCGCATGAACCGGGTTCTCGAGGTCGACGAGACGCTCGCCTATGCCGTGGTTGAGCCCGGCGTCAGCTACTTCGATCTCTACCAGTATCTGCTTGCCCGGCACTCGTCGCTCTGGCTCGATCCGCCTGCGTCCGGATGGGGCAGCGTGGTCGGCAACACCCTCGAACGCGGCTTCGGCGCGACACCCTATGGCGATCACGCTGCGATGCAATGCGGCATGGAGGTCGTGCTCGCCAATGGCGACATCGTGCGCACCGGCATGGGCGCCATGCGCAACAGCAATTCATGGCAAGTCTTCAAGGCCGGCTTCGGCCCTTCGTACGACGACATGTTCATGCAGTCGAATTTCGGCATCGTCACGAAGCTCGGCATCTGGCTGATGCCGCGGCCCGCGGGGTATCGGCTCTGCCATTTCAAATTCCGCCATGACAGCGATCTTGCCGTGATCATCGATACGCTGCGCCCGCTGCGACTCGACGACACGATCCAGAGTCAGGCCGTGGTCGAGCACGCGATCCGTTGGGCCGCGGGTGTCTCGACGCGGCGACAGTGGTACGACGGCGCGGGCGCGATGCCGGATGCCGCCATTGATGCAATGGCAAGTGCGCTCGGTATCGGGCGGTGGAATCTGCGCTTCGGCCTGTATGGGCCGGAAGAACTCGTGGCAGCCCGCTTTCGCGTGATCGAGCGCGCGTTCGCGCGGATTCCCGATGCGCGGCTCGACGCCGATGGCTATATGAACGCGAGCTCGATGCCGAAGGGCGGCGGCGATGGCAGCCAGGTCGGCATTCCGAGCATGGCGGCATTCCAGTTGCTCAACTGGCGCGGCGGCAACGGCGCGCACGTCGACCTGTCGCCGATCTGTCCGCCGACCGGACGCGATGCGCTCGCACAGTATCAACGGGTCCGGGCGCGGGCCGCCGAGTACGGTTTCGACTACTACGGGGGATTTACGGTGGGGCCGCGTCATATGCATCACATCTTCGCCGCCATCTTCGACAAGGACGACGCGACGCAGACCCAGGCCGCGCGTGCGCTCATCGAGGCGCTGATCGAACAATTGGGTGCCGCGGGCTACGGCCAATACCGGACTCACCTCGCCTTTATGGATCTTGCGGCCTCACAATACGATTTCAACGATCATGCACTGATGCGCCTGAGCGAGAGGATCAAAGGCGCACTCGATCCGCAGGGCATCCTATCGCCGGGCAAGCAGGGGATCGGGGGCGCGCGGTTCAAGGATTGAGGGTCGGCAGGGGCTGAGACAATGATCGGGAGACGGCAGTTTCTGATTGCGACGGGATCGGTGATCGGCGGCGGAATCGCTTTGCCTCAGGCGGCATGGTCCGCGTGGCGGACGGCCATGGCGCCCTCTGCCTTGCCGGTGACATGGCCGGCTGGCGACGTGTTTGACGGGGTGCAAGACAGGGGCAAGGCGCTGAGTCCAGGTGAGCCGGCGATCGGCGAATCCCCCGCGGCACCCGCCTCGCGTGCGCTCTTGATCTTCGATCCTGCGATCGCCCTGGCATGTGCCGTCGCAGCACAGGCCCGGCGCAACGGCGAATTCGCATTACCACTCGAAGGCGATGCGGGCACATTCTGGTATCGCTCGATCCTGCCGCTCCTACAGCAGGATGCTCGAGCACCAGCCCCCGGCGGCTTCACGCCTGAAAATCTCGGCAGCGGCGCCCCCGGACCTCACAACGGCGACGTCTTCGAACACCGGATCGCGATGACCGGCCTCACACCGCACGCGGCATTCTTCGTGCTCTCCACGCTCGCAATGGGGGCCGGCATGGGCGTCTCGAGCCGTCGCCTGATTGGTGCCGACGACGACCCGCACCTGGTCGCCTGGCACTTCGAACTCCGCATGACCGCGTAGAGGCGCTAAGATCTGACCCGCTTCCACAACAACATCACAATCACGGAGACGATCGAGATGGACCTCAAACTCACAGGCAAGGTCGCGGTACTGACTGGTGCAAGCGTCGGTATCGGCCTCGCGGTCGCGGAGAGTTTCGCGGCCGAGGGCGTGCACCTCGTGTTGGCCGCACGCCAGGCTGAGCGCCTCACGCAGGCCGCCCAGCGCATCGCCGCCCAATACGGCGTGCAGGCCTTGCCGGTCGCCTGCGACGTCGCGACGGCCGCCGGCGTCGACCAGCTGGTCGCTGCGGCGGAACAGACCTTCGGCGGCGCCGACATCCTGTTCAACAATGCGGGCACCGGCAGCAACGAGACGATCATGGATGCGCCCGACGAAAAATGGCAATCCTACTGGGACCTTCATGTGATGGCCGCGGTGCGTCTCGCGCGCGGCCTCGTGCCTGCGATGAAGCGGCGCGGCGGCGGTGCGATCCTGCACAACGCGTCGATCTGTGCGCTCCAGCCGCTGGGCTACGAGCCAATCTACAACGTGACCAAGGCCGCGCTGATGATGTTCTCGAAGAATCTCGCCAACGAAGTGATCGGCGACAACATCCGGGTCAACACGATCAATCCCGGGCTGGTGCTGACACCCGACTGGATCAAGACCGCCCGGCAATTGACGCAATCCTCCGGCGGCGACTGGGAGGCGCATCTGGCAGGCGTAGCCCACGAACATGCGCCGATCAAACGATTCGCGAGCCCGCAGGAAATCGCGGACTTCATCGTATTCCTCTGCTCGGAAAGAGCGAGCTACAGCGTCGGCGCGACCTATTTCGTCGACGGCGGGATGTTGAAGACGGTGTGAGCCGGGGAGACCCGTTTTTCCCACACAAGGCAAGACTTACATAGCGCTCGACTGCGCGTAGGAGAGGGCCGGCACGCATCCCGGCCCTTCTCCGCCTCCAATGCACGCAAGATAGCCAAGCCGGAAACTCGCGCCTTGCCACACACCGCGTGACCCGAGTCAAGCGATCCATTTGCAGAGCTTGCGGGAGTGGAGAAACCCGCGCCGCGCCAGCCAGGTGGCATGTTTGTTGCATCGCTACGAGTTCAACTTCGTGGGGCGCGCAATGGCACATATGATCTGGAAAGGCGCGATCAGCTTCGGTCTCGTACACGTGCCGGTACAACTCTACCCGGCCACACAGAGCGAACGTATCGGCTTCAACCTGCTCGACAAACGCACGATCGATCCGATCGGCTACAAGCAGATCAACAAGCGCACGGGCAAAGAAGTCCCACGCGAGAACATCGTGCGTGGCTTCGAGTACGAAAAGGGCAAATACATCATCCTCAGCGATGCGGAAATCCGCTCGGCGAATCCCGAGTCGACGCAGACGGTGGATATTGTCGCTTTCGTCGACGCTCCCGAAGTCTCGTTCTTCTTTCTCGATACGCCCTACTACCTCGTGCCCGATCGCAAGGGCGAAAAAGTTTACGCGCTGTTGCGCGAAGCCATGAAGGCCTCCGGCAAGATCGGCATCGCGAATGTCGTCATGCACAACAAGCAGCATCTGGCTGCCTTGATCCCGGCGGGTCCCGTACTGGTGCTCAACACGCTGCGCCGCGCCGACGAGGTCCGTTCGACCGAAGAACTGAAACTTCCCGCCGAAGGCAGCAAGGCCGCCGGCATTACGCCACGTGAACTCGATATGGCGAAAAAGCTCATCGACGACATGAGCGAGACCTTCGATCCGTCGAGCTATCACGACACCTTCCACGACGACATCCTTGCGCTCGTCGACAAGAAGATTCGCGCGGGCAAGACCGAAGAAATCGACGAAACCGAAGCCGCCGAGGAAAAACCACGCTCGGCCGATATTCTCGACCTGTCCGACCTGCTCAAGCGCAGCCTTGGACAACGCAAGGGCAAGAGCAGCCGGACGCCCGATGACGATGAGCGCGACGCCCCCGCCCGCAAGACGCCGAAACGCCGGCGCGCTGCGGGGTAGGCGGACGACGACCCCGCCCAGGCGCAGGAGGATGTCGAAACGATGGCTGGCAAACTCGAAACCTACAACCAGAAGCGGCGCTTCAACGAGACACCGGAACCCGCGGGCGAGGCGGCGCGCAAGCGTGCCGCGCGCACTCGCGGCACGGCGAGCGCACCGAGCCTGTCATTCGTGATTCAGGAGCACCACGCGCGGCGCCTGCACTACGATTTCCGGCTCGAACTCGACGGCACGCTCAAGTCTTGGGCGATCCCCAAAGGACCGAGTCTCGATCCATTAGTCAAGCGGCTTGCGGTTCATGTCGAAGATCATCCGATCGAATATGGTTCGTTCGAGGGCGAAATTCCCCCCGGCAACTATGGCGCGGGTTCGGTCATCGTATGGGACCGCGGCAGTTGGCGACTCGCCACCGAAGAAAACGCGCTGGCCGCCTACCAGGCCGGCAAACTCAAGTTCAGGCTCGACGGCGAGAAACTGCACGGTGGCTGGACGCTCGTGCGCAGCCATATGAGGGGAAGCGGCGACAAGGAGCAGTGGCTGCTGATCAAGGAGCGCGATGAGGAGGCCCGCAACGAGGCGGAATTCAACGTGCTCGAAAAGCGCCCGGGCAGCGTGCTCGATGCGGCTCCCAAGCCTGCTCGTCAAAAAGCCGCTGCAACGAAGACCGCTAAAAAGGCCGCCAAAACCGCTCACCAGGATAGAGAGACGGCCTCCGCTCGCAGCGAGCGTGTGCTGACCCGCAGCCATGCCACGCTGCCCTCGACGCGCGGCAAGAACAGCCGGCCCGACATCGTCTCGACACGCAGCACCGGATCGCTGCGAGAGCTCGCCAGCCATCCCGCGATCAAGGGTGCGGTGAAGGCCACCCTCCCCTCCACCTTCAAGCCTCAACTCGCAACGCTCGTCGACACAGCGCCCTCCTCGGGCGACGACTGGTCATACGAGATCAAGTTCGACGGCTATCGCGTTCTCGTTCGCATCGAAACCCGTCAAGGCGAGCCGCATGCGCGCATCTTCACGCGTGCCGGCAACGACTGGACCGAAAAATTCGGCCGCCTCGCCACAGCCTTTACCGAGCTCGGCATCGAGAGTGGCTGGCTCGACGGAGAGGCAGTCGTGCTCGACGATGACGGCCTGCCCGATTTCCAGGCGCTGCAGAACGCCTTCGATATTGCGCGACCGCAGGACATCGTGATCTACCTGTTCGATGTCCCCTTCCTGAACGGCTATGACCTGCGCGACGTGCCGCTCGTGCAACGCCGCGCGATCCTGCGCGCCCTGCTCGAGGACACCGAACCCCTGCACCTGCGCTTCTCCGAAGACTTCCCTTTCAGCGCCGACGAATTGCTCAGGAGCGCCTGTGCGATGTCGCTCGAAGGCATCATCGGCAAACGGCTCGACAGCGGCTATGCATCGCGCCGCTCGTCTTCATGGATCAAGCTCAAATGCCGGCGCCGGCAGGAGTTCGTGATCGGCGGCTATACCGAACCGTCGGGCAGCCGCACACAATTCGGCGCGCTGCTGCTGGGCGTTCACGATTCGCATGGCAAGCTTCAGTATGCGGGCCGCGTAGGCAGCGGCTTCACTGCAAGCACCCTGCGCGCAGTCCACCAGCAGCTCGAGCGCCATGTGAGCGACACGATGCCTTTTGCAAAGGCCCCCTCCGAGCGCAGTCGCACCCCGGTTCACTGGGTCGAGCCCAAGCTTGTGGCCGAATGCAATTTTGCCGAGTGGACCGATGAACGCATCGTCCGTCAGGCGTCTTTCGTGAGCCTGCGCAACGACAAGCCCGCGAAACAGATTGTCAGGGAAGCACCCGTCAAAGGAGCGACCGTGCAAAACTCATCCGCACATGAAGCTGCCCCGGCTCGCGCGAAAACGCCATCGGCATCCGCCCCGTCGAAGACCGTGTCGAAGTCGACCGAGAAAGCGCCCGTGACGCGGTCCACGCTGACATCCACAACGGAGTCCGCGCCCAAATCCGCCATAAAGTCCCGTTCAAACACGAGCGACAACACGATCGCGGGCGTGAGGATCACCCATCCCGACCGGGTCATCGACAAGCAGAGTCAGGCACGCAAGATCGACCTCGCGCGCTACTACGAATCAGTCGCGCAGCGGATGCTGATCGAGCTCAAGGACCGCCCGCTCGCGCTAGTCCGTGCGCCCGACGACATCGGTGGGGAGCTGTTCTTCCAGAAGCATAGCCAGCGCCTCGCCATTCCCGGCGTCACGCAACATCCGGGACTCGATCCCGGCCATTCGGCGCTGATGACGCTCGACACGGTCAAGGCGGTGGTCGGCGCGGCCCAGATGGGCACCGTCGAAATGCATACATGGAATGCCCTGGCGTCGGCAATCGAGAAGCCCGACCGGATGGTCTTCGACCTCGACCCCGACCCCGTGCTCGGCTGGGACCGCATGATCGAAGCCGCGCAGCTGACGCGTACGCTGCTCGAAGAACTCGGCCTGAGCGCATTCTGCAAGACAAGCGGCGGCAAAGGGCTGCATGTGGTGGTACCGCTTGCGAAACAGGCCGGTTGGGATGAGGTCAAGGCGTTCACACAGGGTGTCGCCCAGCATATGGCCGCGACGCTTCCGGATCATTTTTCGGCAAAGATGGGGGCACAGAACCGCAGGAAGAAGATCTTCATCGACTATCTGCGCAATAACCGCGGTTCAACGACGGTTGCGGCCTTCTCCGCGCGCGCGCGGCCGGGGCTGGGCGTATCGGTGCCAATCGCCTGGGACGAACTCCCTCAGACGACAGCAGGCGACCAATGGAACATTACCAACGTCCACGAACGCCTCGATAGCCTCGAGGCCGACCCTTGGGCCGCCTATCCAAAGTCGCGGCAACGCCTGACTGCCGCGATGAAAAAGCGCCTCGACCTCGACAAGGGACGCTAGCAGCACGCTGCAGGCACCCCCACCCTGCTTGCGACGGACGCAGCAGCGCCGGACTCCACCGAAACCAGGAGACTCGCCATGAAAGTCGCTCAACAGAAACCCGCCAACGCCCTCCCGAAGGATCCCGCGGGCAAGCATGCCGCGCCGCGTGGCCGCCGCGATCATGAGGACGTCGCGCCCTTGCCACACGAGACGGACCAGGATGCCGAGTCGCAGCACGAACAGGGCACCCGGCGCGTGGGCCGACAGGCTCACCAGGACCTTGCGCGCGGCCTGACCGATACCGATCGCCGCGGCGGCGATGCGTACCAGCAGCAAACACAGAACGACGCGAATGTGAACACCGCCACGCCCGCGCAAAAGGGAACGCAGCGCAAAGGAACGCCAGAACAGAAAGCGACACGCAAACCCTAGCCGGGCCCGCGGATTGCTGGTCGAAGGACAGGGCGCATCGCCCCGAATGCTTACTTTTAGGAGGCCACCATGCGTACTCGGCACACTGAGCAACACCCGAGCAGTAGCAAGGCTGAAAAGAACGTCGACAAGGCTATCGAGGATACCTTTCCAGCCAGCGATCCGCCGTCCATCGGCGGTGTGACGAAAATCAAGCAGCCTGCCCCGAACAAGGAGGCCACTAAAAAATCCACTAAGCAAAAGCGTTCTCACTAGGGCGCTTGCCCGCCGGGGGCATTGCTGCGATGTTTCCCAGCTCTCCCTGGCCTTCTGCACTTGCCGGCCGCCCATCGATCCTGTCGATGCGGCCGGCTTTCTTATGCGGCGGCGCGTACCGCATTGCGCCCTTCCGCCTTCGCGCGGTAAAGCGCCCTGTCCGCCTTGGCAATCAGTTCGGCCAGGCTTTGTACATCGGGCGCATCCGACAAAGCGACACCGATGCTCACGGTCACCGAACCATGCGAATGATAGGCGTGAGCGAGGCCCCGTCGCACGACGCCGTCGCGGATCAGTTCGGCGACCTCCAGGGCGCCGTGCGCATGCGTATCGGGCAGGGCCACGACAAATTCCTCGCCGCCATATCGCCCGATGCTGTCCGACGGGCGGCGCAGGCAGTCGGTGATCGACTGCGCGACGACCGCGAGGGCCTTGTCGCCGGCCGCATGACCATAGTGATCGTTATAGGACTTGAAGGCGTCGACATCGATGAACAGGATGCCGAGCGTGCGCCCGTCGCGTTTTGCACGGCGCCATTCGCGCGCGAGTGTCGCATCGAGCGCATGCCGATTCGACACGCCGGTGAGTCTGTCTTGCGTGGCCTGCTCGATCAGTTTTTGCTGGTTGCGTGCGCGCTCGCGCAACTCATGCGCAAGCAACGAGGACACGCAGACAAACACCGCGCTGAAGACCACCATGAGGCCGCCGATGATGATCGAGCGCCGCCGCCAGTTCTCAAGGATATCGTCTTCGGCCGGTGCGACGACCGCGATCACCGGCACACCGGGGATCCGGGCATAGCTGTACAGACGCCGCACGCCCTCAGTAGGGTCCTGCCCGGTGAATGTGCCGGATGCCGCGCTCTGGAAGCGCTTGAAGTTCACCGAGCCAATCATGCTGCGCCCTACGACGTTCGAGTGGTCGGGCTGGCGGCTGATGACCGAGCCGTCTTCACAAACCAGCAGCAACACACCGTGCGCCCCCACGTCGAGCCCCGCGAGCAAATCATGGAAATAGTCGATGCCGATGGCGACGAGCGCGACTCCGCCGAATGCGCCGTTGGGCAGGGACACGCGACGGGAAAGCACCACGATCCAATGATCATGAGTCAGGCGCGAGCGAAACGGGCCGCTCAGATAGAGGCCGACGTTCGGATTCTCGCGATGGATGGTGAAGTACTCACGGTCCGAGAAATTGCCTTTGCGAGGCACCGGGTTTGCCGAATCGATCAACACCTTGCCCTGGGCGTCGAGCACCAGCAAGGCCCCCACGTATCGGGCCTGCACCGAGCGGTCGAACAGGACCGCTCGCTGCAGCGAGGACGGCAAGGCCATGACATCGCTGCGCTGCGAGCCTTCGAGCGCCGCCTGCAGCGATAGATCATACAACTCGACGTTGCGTGAGATGTCCTTCTGGAGGATGAGCAAGAGGTTTTGCGAGGTCTTCCGCGCACCCTGCAACGCCTCCTGCCGGCCTTCGTAAAGCGCCATCATGCATAGGCTCAGCATGATGAGCGCGACGCCCGAGCCAATCAGCGTGACAAAGCGGTGAAAACGTGCAAGGCGAAAAAAGCGCCGCGCGGCCGACGCCGCGCGGCGCTCCTGAATACCGTCGAGCTGGGGAAAACGGCCAAACATACCGATGCGAAAAGGTGGAAAGTGACGACGGACGCTATTGTAGGGGGCGCACGGGCCCGCATCGAATGCCTAGCGCTCCTGCATGTCGTTTTCCGGCATTTTTCCACTCTCGCGTACCGACCGGAATCCGTTGAGTCGGGATTCAGGCCGTTTCCTCAAGCACGATCTGGACTTTGACGTCCGAGGCGAGGCCGCGCGACGCTTCGTCAAATGCATTCACCCCGTCCTTGAACGAGAACGAACGCGAGATGAAAGGCTTGACGTCGATGCGCCCCGAGGCAATCAGCTGAATCGCGCGCGGGAAGATGTTGGCATAGCGGAACACCGATTCGATTCGGATTTCCTTGCACTGGATCGCGACGATGTCCATCTCGACCTTCTTCGGCGGCATGCCGACCAGCACGAGGCAACCGCCCGGGCACAGCAAGTCGGTAATGTTCTCGAAGGCCTTGGTGCTGCCGGTCGCCTCGAACACGATGTTGGCGCCCCACCCTCCGGTGAGTTCAGCCACCACGTCGAGGGCCTTGTGCGAACGCACGTCGACCGTCGTCACGCCCGGCGTATCGCCGATCAACGCCAATTTCTCGGGCACGAGATCGCAGACGATCACACGACTGCAACCGCCCGCGAGCGCTGCGAGCGTCGTCATCATGCCGATCGTGCCGGCACCGATCACGACCGCGACGTCGCCCGGCTTGATCGCCGCCTTCTTGGCCGCCTGCAGGCCGATCGAGAGCGGCTCGACGATCGCGCCTTCGGCAAAACTCACCGTGTCGGGCAGCTTGAACGTAAAGGCCGCGGGGTGGACCACGAACGGCGTCAGGCAGCCGTGAATGGGCGGCGTCGCCCAGAAGCGCACGGCCGGGTCGAGGTTGTACATGCCTTCGCGCGTCGCGCGCGAATCGGCGTCGGGCACGCCGGGTTCCATGCAGACCCGGTCGCCCGGCTTCAGGTTCGAGACTTCGGCCCCGACCTCGACGACCGTGCCGGACGCCTCGTGTCCGAGCACCATCGGCTCATTGACGACGAACGGGCCGATGCTGCCATGCTGAAAGTAATGGACATCGCTGCCGCAGATGCCGACCGTGTGGATCCGAATCTTCACGTCGCGCGGACCGACGACTTGCGGCAGTGCGATATCGCGTAGCGTGATGCGATGGGCTTCTTCCAGAACCAGGGCTTCCATTCGTCAATCCTTTCTTTAAAGGGGCGAAACGTATGCGCCACCTTGAATAAGTTCGACTGAACCGTCAATTGCGTTTCCGGCGACAGGGCGGAATGATTTTTTCAGGCATCGGCCAGCAATTCAGTGCCCCTCGTCATGGACCGACAACAGGCTCTTCACAGCAATCACGCCCAGCACTTCTCGAGCGAGGTGCTCGCCTGCTTTCCGGCAAGCGAGCGCCACGCGATGGGATTGCGCGTCGAACGGCCGTGCACGCTTTATGCGTGGTGCGACACTTCGACGGGGGGCGTGCCTTCGTGGAAGTATTGCTTCAGTTGTGAACGGAGTTCGGGCGAATCTTCATGCTTGTGAACCGAGACCGCATGCTGCACGGCAGCTTCCAGCAATTCACTGTCGGAATCCGCGGAGAGCGCGACCGTGCAGTTCATCTCACTCGGGTATTCGCGGCAATCGATGTATTTGCGCGTCATCATGACCTCCTTAACGCGGGTCGGGAGGGGCCCGCACCGATCACCGCCGACACGTCGCGCGGATTGAGTCGAACACCCTCGCGTCGCATTGGGCGGGTGGCTTTGAAGTATAGGTCGGGGGTAGGGATTCGGCACGGTTTAAGGCCGGACGGCCGCGGGAGCCCCCCTATTCAAGATCCCCGTACCGTCCCGGGCCGCATTCGTCTCAATGAATGTGGCGATGATGAATGTCCGGATAGTGAGCATGAGTGTGGGTCATCGGCGCGTGCCGATGAGGATGCACATGGGGTTCTTCACCATCCCATTCAAAGTCGTGGGCGTGCTGGTGGTGCTCGTCGTGTCGGTGACGATGGTTGTGGAGCAGCAGTTCATGCGTATGCGCGTGTTCGTGCCGCTCGCGAACATGAAGCCAAATCCCTATGGCCATGAACGCAGCCGCGACCCAGAAGAGCAACGGTGGCATTTCCGGCCAGAGGACGAGCGACAACGCAACACCGAAGAGCGGCGCAATCGAGAAATACGCTCCGGTGCGGGCGGTACCCAGATTGCGAAGCGCCACGACAAAGAGCACGAGACTGACGCCATAGCCTGCGAAGCCGGTCAGCATGGCGGCGGCTGTCCTGCCGGCGCCCGGAACATGCGCCCCCAGCAAAAGCGCAATGCTCAGATTAACGGAACCGGCTACCAGTCCCTTCAAGCACGCAATCACCATCGCGTCGTTCGTCGATACTTTGCGCGTCAGGTTGTTATCGATGGCCCAGGCGATGCAGGCAGCGACGACAAGCAGTGCGCCCGTCGACAATCCCGCCGCACCGGGTTGCCAGGACAGCGCCACCCCGCCGGCCACGATAGCGGCCATGCCGAGGAGGATCCGGGAGTCCACGTTCTCGCGGAAAACCACCCAGGCAATCAGCGCTGTAAATACGCCTTCAAGGTTCAGCAGCAAGGCACTCATTGCAGCGGGTGTCGTGGCGAGCCCCAGCATCAGCAGCGCGGGTCCCGCAATGCCTCCCGCCGCAATGGCGCCTGCCGGCCACGGCAGTTCGGCGAGCTGAATTCGACTTTCGTTTTGCCGCTCGGCCGCCTTGCGACGAAGCCGCCGAATGAGGATTCCGATGGCTAGCCCGAGGCCGCTGCCCAAGTAGAAGAGGCCCGCGACCATGAAAGGCGACAGTGAGCCTAGCAGCGTTTTTGCGAGCGGCGTTGTCACCCCGAACAACGCCGCTGCGAGGAGTGCCGTCAAGGCGGCATGGGGACGCGCGTTCACGAAATCTGAAATCTCAAACTATTTGCCCGGTCTCGGGCAATTCTACGCGGGATCGACTTCAGGCATCCGGAGGTGACAGGCTCCATCATGATGCTGGTGCAATCGCGAGCATCCAGCGAGATCCGGCCGACGTCCTCACGTGCAGATCAGACCCCTAGAAACGCCGCCGCGCAGAGGGCCACGCCCAGCGCGCCCATGCCGATCGAGACGCGCCTGAGCCAACGCTTACGGGTCAACAACGTGATCGCCGTCAGTGCGATGGAAATTTGGATCAATGTGGTCGCCTGCGCCCATCGGTGATGTTGATGAAACAGCGCTTCGCTCGTCGCGTTGTCCTTGTCGACTTCTTTCTCAATGGCCTCGGCGTGTACCCGGATCGGCTCCTTCTCGGATTTGTATCGGGCGGCCTCCGACACAAAGTGGGCGTGCGAGTCAGAAGACGATGTGCTGAGCGCGGCGCCCAATTCGGCGAGATTCTGTTTTTCGCCTTTTGCCTGATAGTAGGCCCACTGATTGGCCGCTTCGGTCTTGTGAATCGCGGCTTCGTTCTTGTAGTACAGCGCGAGATTCTCGTTTGTGCCGCTCTGGTAAGACGTCATCGCGCCGATGGAGGCGAGGATCGCGGTCATTACCGCCATTCGCGCGGCGCTCGGGTCGGAGTCATGTGCGCCCGCATGCTCGACAGCGTGGTCGTGAGGGCCGTGAACTTCAAAATCGTCGGACATAGTGCGCTGAAAGCAAAAAAACGAAGCTTACCGCATGGACCCTTTCACTTTCGTTCAATACGCGGTGAGGCGCACTGTCGCACTGTGCCGTGTGGGTGAATTCGCGACAGTCATGCCTGGGCGCCAATTTGCAGACCCTGGTGGCCTTCAATCAGACGAACGACTCATGGCATCACAGGAAAGGCCAGCTCGCCGTCTCGTCGTCTTTCGGCAGAGACGGCGACGATTGTGTGCGGGTCGCTTGTTCGAGCGCGACAACTGCCTGCGCAATGGCCTCCGTCGTCGCCAGGGTGTTGATCACACCGGTTCGCAAGGCACCCAGGACCGCTGTGGTTTTCGTGCTTTCGCTCGCCACCGCGATGACGTTCGGAATGTGCTTCAGGTCTTCCATGCTCAGGCCGATCACCCGGTCCCTGACCGACGTGACCGCGGGCTTGCCGTTCAGGTCGATGAAGCAGTAGCCCATCAGGTCGCCAACGGCGCCTCCACGGCGAAGTTCGGCAATCTCCTCAGGCGAGAACCAGCCCGTGCGCACCATATTGCTGTCTTCATTGATATCGCCGACACCGATCAACGCGACATGCGCTCTTCTGGCCTTGCCGAGGGTCTGCTTGACCGCATCGTTCTCGAGCAGGGCTTGCCGCACGTCGGGAGCATTCACCAGCGCGGGTGCATACAAGGTCTCGCTCTCACCGCCGAGACGCGCAGCAAGCCGCCGACAAATATGATCCGCATTCATGCTCTCGCCGCCGCGATAAAACCCGCCGGTCGCGCAGACGAACGTCGAGGCGCGTTGAATCGACGATATCGAGTGTTGGGAAATAGCATTGATATTGCGGCCCATGCCGACCGCGATGATCATGTCGTTGGCGAGGACACGATCCAGATGGCTCGCGACCAGACCCGCCAGCATCTCGCGCTGCTTGTCCTGATCCTTGTGAGTGATGGACAGGATGGCGCGGTCGATCCCGAAGCGTGTGATCAACTCGCGCTCGAGACCGCGTGTATCGCTCGGATGATGCTTGACGCGAATTTCGACGATACCCTCTTCCTGCGCGCGCTTGAGCAAGCGGCCGATCTTCGCTCTCGACAGCGAAAACTGCTTGGACAGGTCTTCCTGGGTCAGGCCATCAACATAATAAAGCGTGGCCAGGCGAGTCAATTCGTCAGTGGTCATATCGCTCCCTTTGCAACGCTGCTCGAATCGCCCCACTCTTCTATCGAACAGCCCCCTCAGTTCATGGTCTCTTGTCGCCAGCAGCCAACGGCTGCTTCAGGCTTTCTTCATATTCGGTGATCCGGTCGACTTTGGCGGCGGAGCGGCCACCGTCAAATCGAGCACCCAGCCATGTGTCGACGATCGCCTTGGCCAGTTCGGAGCCGACGACCCGCGAACCGAGCGTGATGATCTGCGCGTTATTGCTCCTCATCGCGCGTTCGGCGGAATACGTGTCGTGACACTGAGCGGCACGAATGCCGGATACCTTGTTGGCGGAAATCGCCATGCCAATTCCGGTGCCACACAGCAGGACCGCGCGCTCCGATTCACCCCGCACGATACTTTCGGCGACCGCGAACGCGATGTTCGGGTATTGGACAGGCTGCGTATCGTACGTCCCGAAATCGGTCACGTCCAAGCCTTTCTCGATCAAGTGCCGCTTGATTAGCTCCTTCAGTTCAAAGGCAGCCTCGTCACATCCGATCGCCAAATTCATCTCGCATCTCCTGATTCTTTTAAATTGCAGTCTACGCTGATCAAATGAGCATTGATGATCAAATTCTCAATGACACGGGAAATGCTGTCAAGGCGCCATCAATCCACATCGCTTATATTTGATTTTCTCGATCACCAATTGAGCAGTTTTTTTGATCGATATGGGGTTAACTATTATCGGGTTAACCCTTCTAATCTCATTATTGACAGGCCAGTACGGCCAACCTAGGATTCACAGCGTTGATCAAATGTTCATCAATGCACAAATGGTGGAGACACGATGAGCGACTTTCTTCTGGAAGCGCATGGCCTTCAAAAGTCGTTCGATGGCGTTCCGGCGCTCGAAGATGGCCGTTTGAGCCTGCGCCGCGGCAGCGTCCACGCGCTTTGCGGCGGTAATGGAGCGGGCAAGTCGACGTTCCTGAGTATCGTGATGGGCATCATCCAGCGCGATGCCGGACGCATTCTGCTCAATGGACGCGAAGTCAATTTCAATTCGCCCGCCGAAGCCCTGGCAAATCGAATAGCGATCATCACGCAGGAGTTGTCGCCGATTCGCGCGATGACCGTTGCGGAGAACCTCTACCTCGGGCGCGAGCCGCGGCGAGCCGGCGCCTTGGTCAAGTTCAACGCGCTTGCGCGGCAAGCCCAGGATCTGCTCGACCACCTTGGCTTTCCAGTCGACGCCCGCGCGCAGGTGGACTCGCTCAGCCTCGCGCAGATTCAACTCGTCGAGATTGCCAAGGCGTTCAGCCGCGATTGCGACGTGATGATCATGGACGAGCCGACTTCGGCAATCGGCGAGTCCGAGACGGAAGTCCTGTTCGGCGCGATCCGCAATCTGACTGCGCGGGGCGCGGGCATTATCTATGTCACCCATCGTCTTTCCGAGATATTCCGGATCGCGGACGACTACTCCGTGTTCCGCGATGGCCGATTCGTCGAGAGCGGCCGCATGGCCGATATCGATCGCGCGCATCTGGTCAGCACGATCGTCGGACGCAAGCTCAACACGACTGAAAAGATTCGCCGTACGACGGGCGAGCCGGTCCTGGAATCGACGGCGCTTTCAAGAACGACGGAATTCAACGACATCTCGCTGAGCGTTCACGCGGGTGAAGTGCTCGGCATCTACGGGCTCATGGGATCGGGGCGGAGCGAATACCTGAACTGCCTCTATGGCCTCACGAGTCCCGAGCGCGGCGAAATCAGGTTCAAGGGGCGCAAACTCGCCGTTGGAAAACCGCGCAAGGCGATCCAGGCCGGTATCGCGCTCGTCACCGAGGACCGCAAGGAAACGGGGCTTGTGCTGTCCTCGTCCGTGCGAGACAACATCTCGCTTTCCGCCTATCCGTCGCTCTCGCGCTTTTCCCTGATCAACTTCCGCAAAGTCAAGGCACTGGCGCAGTCGATGGTCGAACGCATGCGCATCAAGACCAGTTCCCTGTCGCTCGCGGTGTCCTCGATGAGCGGGGGCAACCAGCAGAAGGTCGTCTTGGCCCGTTGTCTGTCGACCGATCCCACCTGCCTGTTATGCGATGAGCCGACGCGCGGTATCGACGAGGGCGCCAAGCGCGAGATCTACAAGCTTCTCGGCGACTTTGTGTCGCAAGGCGGGGCGGCGATCGTCGTGTCATCCGAAACCCAGGAGATTCTCGACGTCAGCGACCGCATCGCCATTTTCAAATCGGGGCAGTTGGTCTCAGTGATCGACGGCCATCTTGCCAGCCAGGAAGACCTTTTGCATCTCGCCTCATGAATACTCAAACTTCGCCCGTCAACGTCGTGCGCCAGGGCCGCGCTGCACATATGCAGCAACTCTACCGACGATACGGCATCGTTGCCGTACTGATCCTGCTGTGCATCGTACTGACTTTCTCGAACCAGTATTTCCTGACCTGGGGCAATATCGCCGACATCCTGCGCCAGACCTCGATCAACGGCATTCTCGCGGTCGGCATGACCTATGTGGTCCTGACCTCGGGTATCGATCTGTCGGTCGGCTCGACGCTGGCGCTTGCCGGCATGGTCAGTGCGAGCGTGATCACCGGCGCCCATCCGCACGGTGTGGCACTGGGCCTCTTGTCCGGCCTGGTGGTCGGGGGCCTGGTCGGCGCGGTGAACGGCGTTCTCGTGGCACGCTTCGCCGTACCTTCGTTTGTCGCCACGCTCGGCATGCTGAGCGTCGCGCGAGGGCTGACCTTCATCTACAGCGGCGGCATGCCGATCGCCGATCTGCCCGACGACTTCCTGAGCACGGGCACGGGTACGCTCGCCGGCATCCCGGTGCCCGTGATCATCTTCGCACTGGTGGTCCTGCTGTTCTGGTTCATCTTGCGCTACACGACCTATGGCCGCTATGTCTATGCCGTGGGCGGCAATGTGAAAAGCGCGAAGACGAGCGGCATCTCGACCGGCAAGATCATCTTTTCCGTGTACGTGATCGGCGGCATCCTCGCTGGCCTGGCCGGCATCATCCTGGCGGCGCGCACGACATCGGCACTGCCGCAGGCCGGCCTGTCCTATGAACTCGACGCCATCGCCGCCGTCGTGATCGGAGGCACCAGCCTGTCGGGCGGCTCTGGCTCGCTCGGCGGCACCGTGGTCGGCGCCCTGCTGATCGGCGTGATCAACAACGGATTGAATCTGCTCGGCGTGTCCTCGTATTACCAGCAAGTCGTGAAGGGCGTCATCATCGTCGGTGCCGTCCTTCTCGATGCATCCCGCAAGAAGTCCTAGCCGTATCCGCAACAGACACATTTAGAAAACCTGAGGAGACAGTGATGGCATCACTGAAGAAAGCTGTTTTGGTGTGTGCATTGGCCGGTATGGCCGCCACCGCCGTGCAAGCGAAACCCATCCGCATCGGCGTCATGCCGTATGGCCTGAAAGCCGAGTTCATGCAGATGTGGACCAATGCACTCAAGCAGGATCCCGCTGTCAAGGACGGCACGGTCGATCTCGTCGTGTTCGACGGCAACTACGACGCGCTCACGCAGAGCAATCAGTTCGACACCATGATCACGCAGAAATACGACGCGATCATCTTTGCGCCGATCGACAAGAATGCGGGCGCCGCCGATGTGGCGAAGGCCATGGCCGCGCATATCCCGGTGATCGGATCGAACACGCATGTGTCGGGCGACAAGCTCACGTCGTATGTGGGCAACGACGACGTGGTGGCCGGCCGCATGGAAGCCGAAGCGATCGTCAAGGCGATCGGCGGCAAGGGCAACGTCGTGATCATCGAAGGGCCGATCGGGCAATCCGCGCAGATCGATCGCTCCAAGGGCATCGACGAAGTGCTGGCCCAGCACAAGGACGTCAAGGTCCTGCAAAACAAGACCGCCAACTGGTCGCGCGCCGAAGCGCTGGCACTCGTCGAAGACTTGCTGACCTCGCACCCCGGCCAGATCAACGGCATCATCGCCGAGAACGATGAGGAAGCGCTCGGTGCGATCCAGGCGATGAAGTCGAAGGGCCTCGATCCGAAGAAGATTCCGGTGGCTGGCGTCGACGGCGTTGCCGATGGCATCCAGGCCGCCAAGCGCGGCGAGATGACGACCTTCTTCCAGGACGCGAAGGCGCAATCGCAGGGCGCGCTCGATGTGGCATTGCGCGTGACGCTGGGTGCGTCGTACAAGCCGCGCTCGGACATCTGGGCGGAATACGGCGACAAGATGCCGTGGAACGGCGGTACGGCCAAGAACTATACGGTGCCCTGGACCCAGGTCACCCAGGCCAATGCCGATGCCATCCTGAAGAAGGTCCACGAAGTCGCGCAATAGGCGACAAAGCGGGCAAGCAAGAGAATAGACAAGAAGGCAAGGAGCCAGGTCATGTCGCTTGAAGCAGGATATCGTTTTGATCTTACCGATCGCGTAGCGATCGTGACGGGTGCGGCAAGCGGCATCGGCCTGGCCACCGCGGAAAGTCTGGCGGCGGCGGGTGCGCGCATCGCGCTGCTCGATATCGATCCGAAGGTCGTCGAAGCGGCCGCGACGCTTCCCGGTGGTGCCGGGCGTCACTTGCCGATCGTGACGGACCTCGTTGCCGCCGGGGCCATCGATACGGCAGTGCGTCGTGTGGTCGACACTCATGGCCGGATCGACATCCTCGTCAACAATGCCGGCCTTGCGCTGCTCGAGAACGCCGAATCGTTGTCCGAGGCCGCATGGGACAAGACCATGGCGCTCAATCTCAAGGCACCCTTCCTGCTTGCCCAGGCAGTAGGCAAGGAGATGATCCGGCGCGGGTACGGGCGCATCGTCAACCTGGCATCCCAGGCGAGTGTGATTGCACTGGAACGTCATGTCGCCTATTGCGCAAGCAAGGCCGCGATCGTCGGCATGACCAAGGTCCTCGCGCTCGAATGGGCGAAGCATGGCATTACCGTGAACGCGGTTTCGCCCACGGTCGTCGAGACTGAGCTCGGCAGAAAGGCCTGGGCCGGCGCGGTCGGAGAGGCCATGAAGGCCAGGATACCGGTCGGGCGATTCGCCCGACCCGATGAAATCGGCACATTGATTCTCTATCTCGCCAGCGACGCGGCGGCGATGGTGAACGGCGAGAACATCGTGATCGACGGCGGCTATACCGCTCAATGACAACAATCGAAGATGTAAAGGACTGGCATGAATCGCGTCATCAATAACCCTGATCTCGTTGTCGAAGATATGTTGCGCGGCATCCTTGTCGCTCATCCCGAACTGCGGGTATCCGCGGACAACCCACGCGTCGTCCATCACGTGGGCGCGGCCCAGAAGGGTCGTGTGGGCATCGTCACCGGCGGGGGATCGGGCCATGAGCCCGCCTTCATCGGATATGTGGGGCAGAACGTCGTGGATGCCGTAGCCGTCGGCGAGATCTTCTCGTCTCCGACCGCGAAATCCTTCCTCGACGCGTTCAGGGCTGCCGACGGCGGTGCCGGTGTCGCCTGTCTTTACGGGAACTATGCCGGCGACAACATGAACGTGAAGATGGCGATCAAGATGGCCGAGCGCGAAGGCATTCGCGTTCGCACCGTCGTCGCCAACGACGATGCCGCATCGGCACCGCTGGACGAGATCGAGAAACGCCGTGGCGTGGCCGGTGAAATCGTGATGTGGAAGGTCGCCGGCGCTCGCGCCGCGCAAGGTGGATCGCTCGACGAGGTGATCGAGGCCGCACAGCATGCGATCGACGTGACGCGCTCGATCGGCATCGGCCTGTCCGCCTGCACGATTCCCGCTGTCGGCAAGTCCAATTTCACGATCAAGGACGGCGAGATGGAAGTCGGTATCGGCCATCATGGCGAGCCCGGTATCGAGGTTCAGTCCACGGTACCCGCGCGCGACATGGCGAAGCTGATGCTCGACAAGCTGCTGCCGGACCTGCCCTTCGCACGCGGCGACAAGGTATCGCTGCTGTTGTCCGGCCTGGGTGCGACCCCGCTGATGGAGCAGTACATCCTGTATGCCGAGGTCGCGGATATCCTGCGCGAAGCCGGCATCGAGATCCAGTTTTCACGCGTGGGCAATCTCTATACGTCGCTGGAAATGATGGGGGTGACCGTGACGCTGACCAAGCTCGACGCCGAGCTCAGCGCCTGCCTCGCCCATCCGTGCCACAGCATCGGCATCACCGTGGGAGGCGCATCGTGAGCGAAGCCATCGAACTTGACAAGGCAGGCGGGGTCGTCCTCGATCTGATCACAGTCATCAACGCCAATCGGCAATACCTGAGCGAAGTCGACGGTGCGATCGGCGATGGCGACCACGGCATCAATATGAGCAAGGGATTCACGCAGTGCGGCGAACGACTCGCGAAGCGAGGTGCCCTGCCCTCGCTGCCGGTTGCCCTGAGTGATTTGTCCGCGGCCTTGATGGAAGGTATCGGCGGATCGATGGGCCCGCTCTATGGCACGTTCTTCCTGAGCATGAGCGATGTATTTGCCGGACACGCCTTGCTCGACAAGGACATGTTCCATCGCGCGCTCGTTTCCGGGATCGAGTCCGTTCAGGAAATCGGTGATGCTAAGATAGGCGACAAGACGCTCATCGATACCCTGGTTCCGGCCAGCAATGCGTATCAGGCAGCGTCAGCGGCCGGACAGTCCTTTCGTGACTGCCTCCACGCAATGATTGCGGCCGCGGAAGCAGGCATGAATTCGACTCGCGAGCTGCGAGCCCGCATCGGTCGCGCAAGCCGACTGGGCGATCGTTCAATCGGCGTGCTCGATGCCGGGGCCTGTTCGTCCTTTCTGATTCTACGCAGCATGGGTGAGTCGCTTGTGCGGTTGCTGGACGACGCATAGCACCGAACAGAGGCATGCATGGCACCGGACCGATATGGAACCCTACGACGACGAGCTTGAAAGCTTTGCGGCACATGGCGCCACGCCCCTGCCGGCCGCCCATGATCAGGGCTATGTGGAGCACGACGGGGCTCGGATCTGGTACACGGCTTACGGCTCCGGCGCCCCCGTGATCCTGCTCCACGGCGGACTGGGCCATAGCGGTAACTGGGGTTATCAGGTGCCGGAGCTGGTCGGCTCCGGCCACCGCGTCGTACTCATCGACAGCCGCGGTCATGGTCGCAGCACACGCGACTCGAAACCCTACATGTACGAGCTGATGGCGTCCGACGTTCTGGCCGTCATGGACGCATTGCAGCTTGAACGCGCCGCCATCGTCGGCTGGAGCGACGGGGCCTGCACGGCTTTGATCCTCGGCATGAAAAGCCCGAAGCGCATCGCAGGGGTTTTTTACTTCGGCTGCAATATGGACCCCACCGGCACGAAGGCATTCGTCGCCACCCCGGTGATCGACCGTTGCTTCAACCGACACGCCCAAGACTATGCCGAACTGTCCGCCACGCCGGATGATTTCGATGCGTTTGTCGGTGCAGTCAGCGAGATGATGAAAACCCAACCCAACTATTCCGCCCGCGACTTGGCCGAGATCCGCGCACCCGTTGCGATCGTGCAGAGTGAGTTCGATGAATTCATCAAGCCGGAACATGCGGAATACCTTGCCCGGAGCATCCCCGGCGCCGAATTGATTCTTCTGCCTGGCGTCAGCCACTTCGCCCCGCTGCAAAGGCCGGCGCAATTCAATAGGGCGATACACGCTTTTCTCGACAAACTTCCTACCTGAGGAAAAAAGACGACTGCTGGGGCAAATAGCCAGCAGTTTGACTGGCAAACCGCATTGCTGCGGCGCCGAAACGCGACTTCCTCCATAGTGCATAGTGAATTGACAGCCGCGCTCAGCAACGGCCGGAAGCGTCACGCGTTTCGGAGAAGTCGAAATATATCGCGCTCACTGTCGATTCGTGAAAGCGCCGTTCGTCGTGGATATGGGGACCCAGGCTGCGGACCCAGGCTGGGGGACCAGGCGGCAAATATGCCGTTCAATCCCCGGTCGCCGGCGCCCCGATCCTTTTGATCCAAGGAGATCGTTCATGACGGACGTAGCTGAATTCACACAGATATTGAAGCCCGCCGCAACGCTTGCCCAATCGCCGCGACGGTTCCCGGGTGAGAGCACGCAATTCCGGCAGGCACGCAACGCCCTGCTGGCGGAAGAAATCGAATTGCGGCGCCATATCGAACGTGTCGCCGCCCTGCGCCGTGCCCTTCCCCCCGGTGGCGAGCCGCCGAAGGACTATTCATTCGAGAGCGAGCAAGGCACGGTGACGTTGTCTCAAATGTTCGGCGAACACGACACCTTGGTCACCTACAACTGGATGTACGGTCCCAAACGAGAACGGCCATGTCCAATGTGCACCTCGATGCTGAGTTCGCTCAACGGCGAGATGCCCGACATCCTGCAACGCGTGGCCTTTGCCGTGATCGCGCGATCGCCGATCGACCGTCTGGTCGCATTCAAGAAGGAACGCGGCTGGCATAACCTTCGCCTCTATTCGTCGGGGAACAACAGCTTCAATCAGGACTACGCCGGTGAAGATCCCGATACGGGGGACGACGCGACGTTCAATGTGTTCACCCGCTCGGGCGGCATCGTGCGTCACTTCTGGGGCGATGAAATGGGCCCTCGAACGGCGGACCCTGGGCAGGATCCTCGTGGGGCCCCCGACTTGATGCCGCTATGGACGGTACTCGACATGACGCCCGGCGGTCGTGGCACGGACTGGTATCCGAAGCTGAGCTACGACACGCTTCCCAAGGATCGCGGCGTGCGCACCTGATCCAACTCGAAAGGACGACGGATGTTTGCTTGCGTGAACATCCGTTCGTCGACGATGCATGACCGCGTATGCGATCTCCTTGTCGAAGCGCCGGGGCTAAACCGTCTCGACGCAAAGGAGCGGGATTGACCGAAGGTTTCAGGGCGAAGCCGATGTCAAAGCGTCGGCGAAGTGTCTGACATAGACGGGGGACGCATCGCTGATGGCCCAGAACACCATGCCGCCGTGACGCCACTCGACCAGCGAATAACCGTCTTCCGAGTGGCTTTTCAAAGGCGTCACCGGCGATCCGGTCTTGCCGCCGTTATCGGGGAACACGTACAGGTCGATCGGGTGCTTCAGATATCGATAGACCAGCACGGCAACGGGCCGGTGATCCACGTAGTCGAGCCGGCCGCCGACAAGCGGGAAGCCCTGGGCCTCGAGGTCGACCACCGGCGGCGCATAGTTGATGCGGCCATTGAACCAGGGTTTGACCGTGTGCTGATCGGTCGACACCACATCGATCGCTCGCGACGACATGAGGGCACGCACATGGCTTGCCACAATCTCCTCCCCGACGGGGTCAAAACGGGACGGGAGCTGAGTCCAGGTGAACGCCATGAATACCAGCGCGCATGCAGCGATTCCAGTCATCCCGCCACCGAGGAACGGCAGACCGATCCAACTGGACTCCGCCCATTTGAACGAGCGTTTCGGCTGCGCGGCTTCCCTCAGGTTGGCGAGTACCTGCGCGCGCAGGTGCGCGGGTGCTCGTTCATAAAGCGAGCCGTCGCGCAGCTTCTCGCCGAGCGATGAATCGGGTCTAGTTTTCATGCCGTGACTCCTCCGGGTCGACGGGCGGCGTCTTCACGAGCCGCACGCCGGGTTGTTCCGACTCCGCCTGGGCGGCACGCACTGCCGCACACAGCAAGCGACGCGCACGTGAAAGGCGCGACATGACCGTGCCAACCGGTATGCCCGCCACTGCCGCGACATCCCGGTAGCTCATGTCTTCCAGTTCGCGCAGCACCAGCACCTCACGATGTTCGACGGAAAGCGCGGCAAGCGCGCGATGCACGAGTTCGGTGTCCTCGTGACGGACGACGATCGTCTCCGGGTCTTCGCCACTGCCATCGATCCAGCCGAGAAATTGATCGTCGCGCTCATGCGAGTCGTCGTACGGAACGGTATCCACACCCTGTCGATGTCTGCGCCATTGCGTGAACCAGGTATTGCGAACAATGGTCAACAACCATGCTCGCGGATTGTCGCCCCGATAGCCCTCGAAAAAACGGAACGCGCGCAGATAGGCTTCCTGCACGACATCGTCGGCATCGGCGGCGCTTCCGCTCAACCAGCGGGCAAGGTTATACGCCGCGTCCATATGCGGCAGCATGACCTTTTCGAATCGGTCGGACGGGGCCTTCCCCATTGCGACTCTCCCTGCACAGGCTCGAAGCGGATCGGCGCCGCCGCGCATGAGCACATGCCCTCCGGACATCAGGCCCGGGCTCACCAATCATATTACTGACCGGATTGCGGATTTATTCCCTTTCGAACGAAATTTGCAAAGAAATTCTTCTGGAATAAATTCGTTGTACTCCGGGTTTGATGGGCGTGGGCAAGTGTTGCCCACCCTCACAGGAGCCGATCATGATCGCAAAAGACGCAAGCGACCCGAACGTTTCGCCCACCCCGCCACCTGAAACGCTCGACGGACACCGGGCTCGGCGACGCACCGCACTGAGCTGCATGGCATGGGCGGGCGCCGGCATGTTATGGACGCTGAACGGTGGTGTGCCCGGGTCGAGGCTGATAGGCGCGTCCGCACAGGCAGCCGAGCTCGATCGGCAGGCATTCAGTTTCGTGCAGATCAGCGACAGTCATATCGGCTTCAGCAAGGACCCGAATCTCGATCCGGCAAGTACCTTGCGGGAGGCCGTCGACAAGATCCATTCAATGCCGGTGCATCCCGCATTCATCATTCATACCGGCGATATCAGCCATCTTTCGAAGCCCGGCGAGTTCGATACCGCCACGCAGATCATCAACAGCACCCGGCTCGATGTGCACTATGTCCCTGGCGAGCATGACGTGCTCATCGACAACGGCGATTCCTATTTCGAGCGCTTTGCCAAGCAGGGAGATCCAAAATGGTACAGCTTCGACCAGAGAGGTGTTCATTTCATTGGCCTGACCAATGTGCTCGATCTGAGAGGCGGCGGCCTGGGCTTTCTCGGCGATGCGCAACTGGCGTGGCTCGAAAAGGATCTTTCGGCACGCACGAGCAGCACGCCACTCATCGTTTTCGCGCACATTCCCTTGTGGTCGCTGTATCCCGCATGGGGCTGGGGCACCGATGACAGTGCCCGCGCACTGGCCCTGATGAAGCGCTTCGGCTCGGTTACCGTGCTCAATGGCCATGTGCATCAGATCGCGCAGAAAGTCGAAGGTGAAATCAGCTTCTACACCGCGATGTCGACAGCGTTTCCGCAGCCGGCTCCGGGTACCGCACCCGGTCCGGGACCCATGAAAGTGCCAGCCGACACGCTGCGCACACTCCTCGGCGTTCGTGCCGTGAATTATGTTCCGGGGCGGGCCGAACTGGCGATCGTCGACACCCGGCTCAGCGCGCGGGAGCCCTCTTTGACAAGCGGAGCGAAAGCATGAATACGCATGGCCCATGGAGCGCCTGTGCGGCGCTCATCTGCTGTGCAGCCGTGTCGATGGCCCCAGCCGCGCGGGCGGACGGCCCGCCCTCCACGGCCACGGTGGTCATCGGCAACTTCTCTTTCAATCCGCCCCGCTTGTCGATCCCGGTGGGCACGACCGTCGTCTGGCAGAACGAGGACGACATGCCTCATACCATCGTGAACGATGCGGCACCTCGTGAATTCAAATCACCACCGATCGATTCAGGCGAACATTTTTCCTGGACGTTTTCGAAAGCGGGAACCTATGCCTACTTCTGCTCCGTTCATCCCCGGATGACTGGCGTCATTACCGTGCGGTGAGTCGACACGGGGGCGGCAACACTCAGGCGCTGATCGCACGTGAATCAATCGAACGGATTGCTCTCGTCTTTCGTTTCGGTGGAAAGATTGTATTGCGCCCGCACTTCGCTCAGCACCGCCGCAATCTCGCGTTCGAATCCGGCAGCGTTGCCGAAATGCTTCATGTCCCAGTTGCAGCCCGCTTTGTCGGGTTCCTGCAACTGCGGACGTGGCACGCCGATCTTCACGCCGTCTTCCACCACCTCATGACGGCGGTGAAGGCGCCGGCTGACCTCCGCCTGCAACCGCGATGCATTGAGGGTCTTTCGCATGGTCCTTGTCTCCTTTCTCGCACGGGAGACAGTCTAATGCCCGGCCGCGTGCCCCTTCAATACCGACGGGAGACACGGCCTTGCATGCTTGCAAGGCGACGTAGAGGCGAGACCCATTTCATCAGTTCGCGGGCGGTCCGTTTGCCATGAACCGCGAGCAGCCCCCAACGGGTATTGACGATCTGCAAGGTCCACGCAGTCGAGACATTGCCTCGGCTCCAATACGGCTTGAAGTGCTCGGAGCCCACGCCAAAATCGAGATCGAAGCCCTGCTCAAATGCCCATTTGACACCATGCTCCACCACAATCGAACCGAGGCCGAACTTGCCGTACTCGGCATCGAAACCGGCGATGATCGCGGTGGCACAAGGATTACCAAGGCTGACGACCAATGCCGCGATCGGCTTCCCATCGAGGCTGACCACGACCAGGCGAGCCATTGCCTGACCTTGTGCCGTTCCGAGCAGGTCGACGAGAAAATTCCTGAAAAGAGGCGAATCCACCCACTCGCCTCGTTTGTCGACCCGATCGCCCCAAGCACGCTTCCATTCGAGCATCCAGTCGACGATCGATGCGATCTCGAGTGCGTCGGACGGGTCGATCACGCGCACCGCGACCTGCCCTTCCTTGGCCAGCCGACGCTCGCGCGCTCCCGGTTTCTTCCGGTACATCGTGCCGAGCGAGTTGCAATAGGCATCCCAGTCGGTTTCCTCGCGAAGCTTCGCCAGCCACGAATCGTGCCGGCTTGCGTGCACCACGTGAGGCTCGCACGAGGCGAGCTGGTACAACTCGATCCCTTCGTTCATGTAGGGCAAGTGGACGAAATCCGCTTTGCACCGATGACATACCGCGTGCCACGCACCCGCCACGAGGGTCGGCGCGGATGGACCGCCTTCCATCAGAACGCTCGTATAGTCACCCGCTTCAGGGCTCAGCGGAACCATGTACGTCCACAAATACCGCTTGTGGGTGACAAGCGGCCAGACCATGACCATTCGCCCCTTCTCGCGGCCGACAATGCATCGGAGCTTTCTGCCGCGAGGTTTGGCGACATGCCGCCACGCTAGCCAGCAGACGCGGAAGGCCTGATCATACCGGCCGTGCGCGCGTGCCCAAAGATCATCCCATTCATGCTGCAAAGCGCGAAATCCGTCTTCATCGCCGACGATTTCGTACTGCAAGTCTGTATCGTTCATATCGCATGTATAGAATGATCGTGACTGCATACCGCTGAGCCGCCGCTTCGCGCCAGCAGGGATCCGAACGCATTCCAATCGTGACGCGGCCGATACAGGTTCATGCCAATCAATACGGCCGTCATGCGGCAATCATACTGACGGCAAAATGAAATAACAATGAAGTGCAAAAGAATGGTTTATGAAAGCACGGCAATAGAGTGCTCTTTGCTTCGATAGTCAAATCAGCAGGAAACCGCGGCGACAAAGAAGTGCTCGCCCCGCGTGACTGATTCCATCAAAGTATGGATCTGAATCGACGAATACCTGTCTTGCGGCGTCTTTCATCAAGACTTCTTTTTGACACATTGATCCACTTTTCTCGGCGTTGAATGAGCCCTCTAGAACCGACTATGCGTGATATCAAAAAGGTCACTCTTCCCTGCGGCCTCCCGGTCCCGGCACTTGGACAGGGCACATGGAACATGGGTGAATCAGCGGGAAGCGCGGCCGCCGAAGTCCGGGCGCTGCAGCGGGGCATCGAACTCGGCATGACCCTGATCGACACCGCCGAGATGTATGCCGACGGTGGCTCCGAAAAGGTGGTGGGCAAAGCCATCGCGGGGCGCCGCGACAACGTCTTTCTCGTCAGCAAGGTATTGCCTTCGAACGCATCGCGCCGCGGCACGATCGCCGCGTGTGAAGCGAGCCTGCGCCGCCTCGGCGTCGAACAGCTCGACCTCTACCTGCTGCATTGGCGTGGGCGGTACGCGCTCGCCGAGACGATCGAAGCCTTCGAGACATTGATCCGCGACGGCAAGATCCGGCAATGGGGCGTCAGCAACTTCGACACCGACGATATGGAAGAACTTCGCGAGCTGGCAGGCGGCGATCGGGTGCAGACCAATCAGGTCCTTTATAACCTTAGCCGCCGCGGCATCGAATATGATCTTCTGCCGTGGTCAATCGAGCACGGGGTGCCGGTCATGGCGTACTCGCCGATCGAACAGGGCCGCCTGTTGCTGCAGGCATCCGTCATGGACGTTGCGCGCCGGCATTGCGCGACACCGGCCCAGATCGCACTCGCATGGGTGATGCGCAATCCTGGCGTCATTGCAATCCCGAAGACCGGCTCGATCGCGCATCTCGAGGAAAACCGCGCGAGCCTGGACATCGAGCTCGACGCCGTCGATTTTGAAGCGCTCGAGCGCGCCTTCGCCACACCGAAACGTAAACGCCCGCTCGAGATGCTATAGCGAAATCCTGCGCCAGGTCACTTGCTCCATGACTCTGCCGGCATCAGGCGGCCCACGGTGACGAGTGCCTGCTCGATTTCCCTCGGCCATGGAAAACTGTCATTCAGCCGGACATCGTTCTGGTACACGTGCTTGCGTATCGCTCGCCGGGCAGCAACACCCCTGCCTACTTGACTCGACTTCCTCGGGCGCTTTGACGAGTGAGGTCACGGGCGTAGTCCGGTTCGCCGGGCCACCTCCGCCGCCGACTGCGCCCGTGTGAAAACCACCAGCTTCGCCACCAGGCGCTGGACCATATCCCCCGCCTGGTTGAACGTCTCGGACGTCATCGTGACCACACCCTGACCCGGCTTCGATTTCGAAGGCCGGATCTCGCCAACCGTGCTCACGACATGCAGCCTGTCCCCCGGTCGAGTCGGCCGCGGCCATGAAATTTCGCCACCGAGACCCACGATGCCGTCGGCAAGCGGTATGCCGCCGGCAGTCATCAGACGCATCGTGAGTGCCGCCGTATGCCATCCGCTCGCGGCGAGCCCGCCGAAAAGCGACTTTCGCGCCTCGGCGTCATCGAGATGAAAGGGCTGCGGGTCGAACTCGCCCGCGAAGCGCTTGATATCGGCTTCCGTGACTTCGAGCTCAGACGATGTGTATTGCGCGCCGGTTTCCAGATCGTCGAGATAGAGCTTTTCCATGCATGTCTCCGGTTGTGCGGGCCTGTGACCCTTTGTTTTGTCCGTCGGCGCGGCGATGTGAATTCGCGCCGGTTGCGCATCGAGGTGCCAAGACCTGAGACCCAAGTGTTCCGGAATGTGGGATTCGGGAAGCCCCGGGAACCGGGGGTTCCTTTAGTGGCCGTTATACCCGAGAATACCCTCGCTCCGCGGCATTTGCCTGGCTATGAGGCACCCCTCGGTGGACCCTCCGCTCGCCCCCTAGCGACGCCCGCCCCTCGGGGAACGTCGGGTACGAGTGGTCGACCGGAGCACTTTGCTGCAACGCAAGAAAATCTGCCGTCCACAGCTGCCGTCCGAATCCGCCGAAGCCCCGTCCAGCAAGCCTCAGAGCCACCATAGCCTATCCTAATCGTCCGCATTGATTTAAGTGATTTCACAAATCATAGCGGGCTAAGGATACTGGTGTAGTTGCAAAAAACTTCTAACCCAGCAAGGAACTCTAGATGCCTATCATCAATACCCAAGTCAAACCGTTCAAGGCAACCGCTTACAAGAATGGCGAATTCGTGCCGGTCAGCGAAGCGGATTTGAAGGGCAAGTGGTCAGTCGTGGTGTTCTATCCGGCCGACTTCACGTTTGTCTGCCCGACCGAACTGGGTGACTTGGCGGACAACTACGCTGAATTCCAGAAGCTCGGCGTTGAAGTCTACGGCGTGTCGACCGACAGCCACTTCGCACACAAGGCCTGGCACGACACGTCGGACACGATCAGCAAGATCAAGTACCCGCTGGTCGGCGACCCGACCGCCGTCCTGGCTCGCAACTTCGACGTTCTGATCGAAGAAGAAGGCATGGCCCTGCGCGGCACGTTCGTGATCAACCCGGAAGGCCAGATCAAGCTGTGCGAAGTGCACGACAACGGCATCGGCCGCGACGCCAAGGAACTGCTGCGCAAGGTGCAAGCCGCGCAATACGTCGCAGCGCATCCGAATGAAGTCTGCCCTGCCAAGTGGACGCCGGGCGCTGAAACGCTGGCTCCCTCGCTGCACCTCGTCGGCAAGATCTAAGTCTAAACGCCGGGAAAAACCGGCTTGGCGAGGCCTCTCGCACAAGCCGGTTCCATTGCCGCAAAGTCCGGGCGCAGCGGGCGCTGCCCGGACCCCACTCTCTTATACGCTGTATCGCTACGGATCGGATATTGACATGCTGGATGCAAATCTCAAGACCCAGTTGAAGAGCTATTTAGAAAAAGTCACCCAACCGATCGAGATCACTGCCTCCATCGACGATAGCGACAAATCGCGCGAGATGGGTGCATTGCTTCAGGAAATCACGACATTGTCGGATCGCATCACGCTGATCGAGCGACGCGACGACAGTCACCGCAAGCCCTCTTTCTCGCTGAACCGCCCCGGTTCCGATATCGGCATCCGTTTTGCCGGTATCCCGATGGGCCATGAATTCACTTCTCTCGTGTTGGCCCTGCTGCAAGTCGGCGGCCATCCGGTCAAGCTCGAAGATGACGTGATCGAGCAGATTCGCAATCTCGACGGCGACTTCGAATTCGAGACCTACATCTCGCTGTCTTGCCAGAATTGCCCGGATGTCGTGCAGGCGCTCAATGTGATGGCGCTGATCAATCCGCGCATCCGCCAGGTCACGATCGACGGCGCGCTGTTCCAGGAAGAAGTCGAGCAACGCCAGATCATGGCCGTGCCGACGATCTATATGAACGGTGAAGTGTTCGGCCAAGGCCGCACAGGTATCAAGGAAATCATCGCCAAGCTCGACAGCAATGCTGGCGCGCGCAGCGCGGAGAAGCTCGCCGCGAAGGACCCGTTCGACGTGTTGATCGTCGGCGGCGGCCCCGCGGGCGCGGCTGCCGCGATCTATGCCGCACGCAAGGGTATCCGCACCGGCGTCGTCGCTGAACGGTTCGGCGGCCAGGTACTCGACACACTGGCGATCGAGAACTTCGTCTCGGTCAAGGAAACCGAAGGACCGGAGTTCGCTAACGCGCTCGAAGAGCATGTGAAGACTTATGAAGTCGACGTGATGGACGTGCAGCGTGCCGAAGCACTCATCCCGGGTGAGAAGCTCATCGCAGTCAGACTGGCGAACGGCGCGGTGCTCAAGAGCAAGACCATCGTGCTTGCGACCGGCGCTCGCTGGCGCGAAATCAACGTGCCGGGTGAACGCGAGTATCGCAACCACGGTGTGGCCTATTGCCCGCACTGCGACGGCCCGCTGTTCAAGGGCAAGCGCGTGTCGGTGATCGGCGGCGGCAACTCGGGCGTCGAGGCCGCGATCGATCTCGCCGGCATTGTCAGCCATGTCACGCTGCTCGAATTCGGTGCCGAGCTGCGCGCCGATGCCGTCCTGCAACGCAAGCTGCACAGCCTGCCGAACGTCACCGTGATCACGCAGGCTCAGACCACGGAGATCACCGGCGACGGCAAGAAGGTCAACGGCATCTCTTACACGGACCGCACGAGCGGCGAGTCGAAGCATGTCGAGCTCGAAGGCGTGTTCGTGCAGATCGGCCTCGTGCCGAACACGGAATGGCTCAAGGGCACGGTGCAACTGTCACGGCATGGCGAGATCGAAATCGATGCGCGCGGACAGACTTCGGTGCCCGGCGTGTTCGCCGCGGGTGATGTGACGACCGTGCCTTTCAAGCAGATCGTGATCGCAGTCGGTGAAGGTGCGAAGGCCTCGTTGAGCGCATTCGATCACTTGATCCGCAGCTCGGTGGACGATGATGCCCCGGTGACGGCGAAGGTTGCCGTTGCGGCCTGAGTCTGGCCTCGGGATGACGCGGGGCCTGGCCTGAATATGGCCTGAACGTCAACCGTTGAAATCGCGCGTCCTGAGCCGCGCGGACCTTGATCCCGTCTCAAGGTTTACAATTCGCCGTAGTTCCCGGTCCGCCGGCCGGCTTGCCGATGCCTTTCTCAAGGGATCGACAAGCCCGCCGGCGGCTGTGCTTCCTGTCCGGCCGCTTACCCGGACGACGTGTGCCCGGGTGAGATAAACTCGGCGTGTCGACCCGGCAGCACTCGAAATGACTCAGAACAACGCACATAAAGCCCTGCTATGGATCGTCGCGGCAGGTTTTTTCATGCAGTCGCTCGACACGACGATCGTCAACACGGCGTTGCCGAGCATGGCGCAGAGCCTGCATGTCGGTGCGCTCGAGATGCGCCCCGTCGTCGTTGCCTATGCGCTCGTCATGGCAATGCTCACACCCGCGTCGGGCTGGCTCGCCGACCGCTTCGGTACGCTGCGCGTCTATTTCACGGCGATCGTGATCTTCGTGATCGGCTCCTTGTTGTGCGCGCTCGCGCATTCGCTCAATGCGCTGGTGATCGCGCGCGTGCTCCAGGGCATCGGCGGCTCGATGTTGCTGCCGATCGGCAGGCTCGCGATTCTGCGCAGCGTATCGAGCGAGGAATATATCGCGGCGCTCGCGTTCACCTCGGTTGCCGGACAGATCGGTCCGCTGCTGGGGCCGGTGCTCGGTGGCTGGCTTGTGCAAGCTGTGAGCTGGCACTGGATCTTCCTGATCAACCTGCCGATCGGCGTGGTCGGCATGCTGGCCGTGCGCCGCTATCTGCCACGCGGCGCCACCGTCGCGGCGCCGCCTTTCGATACGGCAGGGTTCACGTTATTGTCAGTCTGCATGGCGAGCTTCACGCTCGCGCTCGATTGCCCGGTCGACACGCATCGCGGGGCGATCAGTGGTGCGCTGTTCGCGCTGAGCGCACTGAGCGCCGGTCTCTACATCGCACATGCGAAACGGCGGCCGCTGCCCTTGTTCGACCTAGCCCTGTTCCGCGAACGCAATTTCAGCGTCGGCTTGATCGGCAACCTGCTGGCGCGCATCGGCAGCAGTGCGTTGCCGTTCCTGTTACCGCTGCTGCTGCAGGTTCAACTCGGCTTCTCGCCCCTGCACTCCGGGCTGGTCATGCTGCCGATCGCGATCGTCGGCACGATCGCCAAACGCTGGGTCGCGCCCCTGATCCATCGCTATGGGTACGGACAGTTCCTGCTCGTCAATACGCTGCTGGTCGGCGGTGCAATCGCGTCGTGCGCGGCAATCTCACCAGGCTGGCCACTGAGTATCGCCTTGATCCAGCTCGCCGTATTCGGTGCGACCAACTCGATGCAGTACGCTGCCATGAACAGCGTGACCCTCAAGGGCCTGACGCCGATTCAGGCGAGCAGCGGCAACAGCCTGTTCTCGATGATCCAGATGCTCGCCATGAGCCTGGGCGTCACCATTGCCGGTAGCCTCGTGGGCGTTTTTGCGCATGCCTTCGGCGGCGGCGCGGGGACCGGCTTCCGCCTGACGTTCGCCAGCGTCGGCGCCATCACGCTCGCTTCGGCGCTCGTGTTCCGGTATCTCGATGCGTCCGCATCGAAAACACGCGGGGCGTCGATGCCCTTGAAAGCATAGGGTTTTATGGGAGCGTAAAGGCTTCGCGCCGACAAGAATCGATAAAATCCAGGGGTGGATCAGAAGTTTGCGGAACAAGCAGCGCCTATATCCGTCAAACAAACACACCTTACACATTGTAAGGTAAGGGCCAGTCAGGTATGCTGACTGCGCAGGTCCCCCCTCAGTCAAAAGGATTCGCGATGCCTTCATTCGCTGTTAAGCCCTCCCGCCGCACCGGCCTGTTTGGAAGACGGCTCGCGGTCGTGGGTCTCGTCGGCGTGCTTGCGATGGGTGCGCTGACGCCGATTGATGCGGAAGCCAAGCGGATAGGCAGCAGCCGGAGTATCGGCCGCCAGTCGCAAATGGCGCCCAGCCAGTCGCCGTCTTCCACCAACCAGCCGCAGCGTGCCCAACAAGCGCAGCCGGCTCAGCAAACGCCGCCGGCCGCCGCCGCGGCGGCCCAGCCGCGCAACCGCTGGCTGGGGCCGCTAGCCGGTCTCGCGGCAGGCCTCGGCATCGCCGCACTGCTCTCCCATTTCGGGCTTGGCGCAGGGCTCGCCGAGTTGCTGTCGAATTTCGTGCTGATCGCGCTGGTCGTGATCGCGGCTGTCGCCTTGTTCCGCTTCATCCAGCGCAAGCGTCATCCGCAACTCGCCTATCCGCAGAACGGCTCCGCGCCGCGCGACGGCGATTTCTCGCGGCCGTCCCAATATGCGGCTCAACAGTCCGCGCCAGCTTATGCGGCACCGGGAGCAAGTGCCGCGGCGGCGTCACTCGCGAGTATCAATGCGCCAAAGCTCGGCAGCATTCCCGCCGGATTTGACCGTGACGCGTTCGCCCGCGAGGCCAAGGTATCGTTCATCCGTTTGCAGGCGGCCTGGGACAAGGGCGATCAGGGCGACATCTTCGAATTCACGACGCCTGAGATGTTCGCGGAAGTGAAGATGGATCTCGAGACACGCGGCGGCCAGACGAACAGGACCGATGTGGTGCAGCTCGATGCGGAATTGCTGGGTGTCGAGGAACGAGGCAACGAGCAGCTTGCAAGCATCCGGTTCCACGGCCTGATCCGTGAGGCGGAACATGAGGCCGCGCAGCCGTTCGAGGAAGTCTGGAACTTCCTCAAGGACACGCGCAGCGAGCAAATCTGGCGTCTGGCCGGAATTCAGCAGCTCGCCTGATCAAAGAGTTGTTCATGTGTTTGGGCAATCAACCGTGTCGGTTGATTGCCCTTTTTTTATGCTGCTTTTCTGTGTAACAAACGACCAGGGAACGCGATTGCGGCATTCGCCTTGATCGTTTCAGCGCCTTGACACCGTTTTTCCGGCAAGCACTTGCCAGCCCTCAAGCAGTCACATGCGTCGGCTTGCGTACGATACTGCCCAGGCTTCCATCAGGACGTGCATACATCGTCGAGCCATAGCCGTTCTGATCGACTATCTGGATCGAGAGTGTCTGCGTGAACCCGATTTCGATCTCGGACAGGGTGTTACCGCTGGCCTGGCTGGAAGGCGTGCCGGAATCACTGCCGGATGGCTTCGATCCGTGAGCGTCGCCGGACGAAACTTTCGAACCTGCCGCATCGCCGGTGTAGCCGCTCGCCGTATTTCCCGGACTACCTGCGTCACTCTGCCCTTGTGCGCCATTTTCCGCGCCTTGCGTGCCGCCGTTCACTCCTGCACCTTGCTGTGCCTGATTGGCGAGCTTGAGCAGATCTTCGAGCAGTTTCGGCAGATCCTTGCTCGCGACGAGCGACGTCTTCGACAAGTCCGTCAACATCTGCGAGACCGTATCGTCCATGCTCTTGAGCGCCGCGCCAAGCGTTGCGGCCTCGGATGCGCTCGAACTGCCGGTACCGCTCGTCACACCGTTGTTCGACGATGCGCCAGCATTCTGGCCGCCCGTGGAGGATTGCGATCCGTCCGGACTTCCCTGGCCATTGCCCTCGCCGTCGCTGCCATTCGCGCCGCCCGAGGACGGTGTCGTAACGGTCGTGTTCACGAGCAAGACACTGGTCAGGCTCGCTTGTTGGAGCGTATCGGCCTCTGATTCAGTTACCGGTGAAGCGGCCGACGCTTGTCCGAAGCCGTTCTTGAACACATCCGGGGTGTCCTGTGCGAACTGTGAGGCGGCGGCCTGAGCCGCTGTGCCGAATCCCACGAACGACGGGGTGCCCGAACTCGAGCTTCCGGAGCCGAGGTCCCCTGCTGTCAGCGCGGTCGAGCCTGGAACGTTGCCTTGGCCCGGCAGCAGTGCAATGGTCACGACGGGCGCATTCAGCGTACCCGTACCCTTGACCTCGCCCTCATATTGCGCAGTCGAGGTCGTCTGCTCCTTGAGCGAAACATTCAGCGTACCGCTTGCGTCGATGCTGATGTTCAGCGATCCCGCACGCTCCGTCTGCGTGACGCTCTGCGCCGACCAGGTCGCGTTCGAACCGTAGGAGCCGCTGGCCGACAACGAGGACTGGGAGATGTTGTCGTAGCTCATCGAGAGCGTGAGCGGATCGCCGTTCGCGAGTTCAGTCTTGAGATTCGCCGCGGCGGCGCCGGCCTGCGCGGTGCTGAAGCCGTTCTGGACCAGCAAGGCGGTAATCGCGCTAGTCAGCTTGTCGCCCGCGCCGTTCGTGAGTTCGCGTTGGCCAGTCGTCGGATCGACGGTCGTCGCTGACTGGATCGCGCTCGCAAACGCGACGGCGAGTTGGCCAGTGCCGGTCGCGGTCGACACGCCCGACAGGTTGGCGCCGAGCGATACCGAGGCCGATCCGCTTGCCGTGGTGATCTGCTGGAGTTCGACTTCGCTGACGTCATCGAAAGTGCTCGAAGAATTCGGGCTCGAAGAATTCGGGCTCGAAGAATTCGCGAATGGCGTGAGATTCGGGGAATGCTGAAGTGTGCTGACGATGCTGGACATATCGCTTCCGTCGGAGACAGTTTTTATGGCGAGGAAACCGATGCGAAATCCCCCGCGACGGTCATTCCGCGTCGGGTCGTGGCTTCGGTTCCCTGCTTCGTGAGCTGCTTCTGGCGACCGCGTCTGGAAATTGCGTAGAGTGACCGTTCGCAAAGCTCGCTACTGATCTCGTTAACGGCAAAGTACCTTACGCCTTGAGTAATATTTCGAGAGGCTTTCGGGATATCCGCATCGTGAATCCGCTGCGAGACTCTGAGGTCGGGCGGCTGGGAAGCCGCCATGGCGCACGTCTACGTCTGTCCAAAGCCGGTGAGCCCAATCAGGCTTCCTGCAAGCAAGAGCCACAACGGGTGCACGCGCGTCTTCACCCCAAGCGCGGCGCAGGCACCCGTGATCGCCCAGAGTACCCAGCCGGTATCGGACGCCTTTGCGATCAGCATCGCGCTCGCCGCAACAATGCCGGTCGTCACGGGCACGAGACCTGCCTGGACATAGCGGCGCCACGGACGGTCCTTGAAACGCTCCCACAGATGGAGGCCGAGAAGCGTCACGATCGATGAAGGACCCATCTTCGCGATCGTCGTCACGAGCGCGCCGGGCCAGCCCGCGACATGCCAGCCGATCAGCGTGACGATCATGAGGTTTGGCCCGGGCGCCGCCTGCGCCAGCGCGAACAGCGAACTGAACTCGACCGCTGACATCCAGTGGTGCACTTCGACGACCTGCCTCTGCATCTCGGGCAAGGTCGTCGCGCCTCCGCCGAAAGCAAGCAGGGAAAGCTGGCTGAAGATGAGTGCCAGTGAAACTAGCGTGTCGGTCATCGCGCCGTCCTCGACGCAATGAAGATGCTCAATGGCGTGAGAACCAGCATCGTCGGGACCAGGGGCAGGCGCAATAGAGCGATGGCGATAAAACCGAGCACGGCAATCGCGATGGCGGCAGGTTTACCACGCAAGGGCAGTGCAACCTTGATGGCGGTCGAAATCAGCAGCCCGGCCGCCGCCGCCGAGAGACCCGCGAACAGATGATGCACCGTCGGCAAGTCCTGCGTGCGCTCGTACAGCACGCCAAGGCCGATCACGATGAGAGCCGGCCCTCCCACAAAGCCGAGCAACGCCGTGAAGGCCCCCGCCAACCCGCGGAACCGCATGCCGATCGCTACCGACATATTGATCACATTACCGCCGGGCAGGAACTGGCACAGGCCCAGCAGTTCCGTGAACTCCTCGGGCGTCAGCCATTTGCGCTTCTCGACGAACGCTCGCCGCGCGAGTGGCAACGCACCGCCGAAGGAAGTCAGGCCGAGGCTCAGGAAACCACTGAATAAATCGCGCAGCGTGACGGAGGGAGGGGAAAGCGTCGGGCTCCCGGATTCGGCGTGCATCTCTATCTCCAGCATTGCTCTTGGCAAACTTTACAGCACAGAAAAGGTGAGCTGACATCCTCCCTTCCCTCACCGTGCCATCGCAAATTCCTGCAAGGCCATGCGCACGCGATCGATCACGCTGTCCCAGTCGCCGAGCGAAGGCTGGCGAAACAATCTAGCGCTCGGATACCACGGGCTGTCGTCACGCTCGAGCAGCCAGCGCCAGCAGGTGTCGAAACGGTTGAGAATCCAGACAGGCCGCCCCATCGCACCTGCAAGGTGTGCCGTCGACGTGTCGACCGAGATGACGAGGTCGAAGTTCGCGAGCAACGCCGCCGTGTCGGCAAAATCGTCGAGCTCGCCGGTGTGGTCGACGATGGCGTGTGCATCGATATGCCGTGCGTCGGCGTGCCGCTGCGCGGCCGATCCCTTTTGCAGGCTGTAGAACTGCACGTTCGGGACGTCGAGAATCGGGCCGAACTGTTGCAGGGCAATCGAACGCCGCAAGTCGTTCTTGCGAAGTTCAGGAACGTGCGATCGGTTGCCGCCTGCCCATACGAGTCCGACTTTCAGCTTGCCTGCGGCCTCGGCCTGCATCCGGTGGCCCCACTCCGTGGCTTGTGTCTCGTCGGCGAAGAGATACGGTATGGCAGCTGGAATCGTGTCGAGGTCTGTGCCGAACGCCAGCGGCAAACTCAACAACGGGCAATGCAGATCGAATGGGGGAAGCGCCCGCCCCTGTTCGATCAGCTGCGATACGCCTTCGAGCCCCGTCAAGAGCCGCATCAGTGCTGCAGGAACTTCGAGCAGCACGGTCGCGCCGAGTTGCGCAACCAGCGCCGCGTACCGGCAAAACTGCAAGGTGTCGCCCAGCCCCTGCTCGGCATGGAGCAGGATGGTCTTGCCGGCAACCGGCGTGCTGCCAAGCCATAGGGGCACATCGAACACGCGCTTGCTTGCCTTGAGGCTCGCGCGCTCCCAGCGCCATTCATATTCGCGCCAGCCCTGGTCTAACTGCCCCATTTCCAGCCGGCAAAGCGCGCGGTTCCAGTGGCCCTCGACGTAATCGGGCCTGATCGCCAGCGCGCGTTCGTAGCACTGCAAGGCGTTCGCGTGCTCGCCGAGATCGACCAGCGTGAGGCCGAGATTGCTCCATGCTTCGGCAAAGTCCGCACGGATGTCGAGTGCGCGGCGGTAGCTGGCCTGCGCTTCACCGGGCCGGTTCAGGTCGCTCAAAGCGTTGGCCCGATTGCTCCACGCGTCCGCATAGTCTCGCCGCATCGCGATCGCCTGGTCGCAGCTTGCCACCGCCTCGGACGGCTGTCCCAGATCACGCAGAACGCAGGCACGGTTGTTCCATGCCTCAGGACTATCGTGCTTCAGTGCGATCGCATGCTCGAAACTCGCCAGCGCGTCGACAGGTTGATCGAGACCCGCAAGCGCGTTGCCGCGGTTGTTCGCGGCATCGACCAGGTCCGGCTTGAGTGCGAGCGCACGTTCCGCACTCGCCAGACCCTCTTCAAAGCGCCGAAGGGCGTTGAATGCGAAAGCGAGGTTCGAATGGATGACCGCTTGTCTGGGCTCGAGCGAGACGGCACGCTCCAGAAGCTCGACGCCTTCGTCGAGTCGCCCCCCCTGCAAAGCGAGCGTACCGAGTAGCTGGATCGCATCGAAATGCTGGGGCCGCAGCACGAGAATCTCGCGGTATAGCTCTTCGGCCAGCTCGAACGCGCCGTTCTGATGCAAGGCCAGTGCTTGCTGCAAAAGGGCATCGGCGCGTCGTTTCGAGGGAGGGGTTGCTTTACTCATGCCAATGAAAGGTAACGGTTAGCAGATCACTGGCCGACGGCGATGCGCTTGCGAGCGACGGCATGCGGCTAGGGTCTTCGACTCGGCTCGAAAACCGGTCGTGCAGTCCCTCTTATACCAGCATGACCGACTACGCATGCTGATACCGGCGCTCCTGCGTCTTGCCACCATAACCATATGCGGCGGCCCTGACATCCTGGACGTAGATGTAGCTCTCCTCATGCAGGTTGCCTAGAAGCCGTTCGAACGCCGCAAAGGCCTCGGAGATGTATTGGGCTTTCTCGGCTTTGGTATTGGTTTCGTCCGTGATCTTGATATCGAAGTAGATGCTGCTCTTGCCCTGCTCTGACAACGACTTTCCTCCGACGATCCAGTCCTCGGGATCGACATACTCGATGGCGATTGCAGTCAAGTGCGGATCCTTGCCCAGAATCCGTGTGGTGAGGTCCAGCAGGATTGCCGATATCTTCGTGGTCAGCTCGCTCGACCTCTTCGCGCCGACCTTCACATTGAGAATGGGCATGTTCAACTCCTTAATTAGCAATGCAACTACAAACAGGAAAAAACCCCCTGAAAGCCAGAAGTGCTGTTGACTCAACGGTCGCCCCATTCGGCGCTATCGATCGACTCTTCCAGTCGGTCTCTCTCTACGTGCTCTGCCAAGCACGAGCGAAGCATAGTCCAACATAGTTCCATATGCAACTATATGACCAACAATCGTCGACCACGATGCACACAGGTATGCATGCGGAAACGCCGGTCGGCAATGAAAACTCGTCGACTACATGTTCCAGCGCTTCAGATACGAATCGATGATTTCCACCAGCCGCGCCCAACCGAAGCTCGGATCGTGGCCGGCATGGACGACTTGGATCGGCAGCGTTTTGAGCCGGCGCAACGAATCGGCATAGATGTCCAGATCCATGCCCGGCCCTTCGTAGACAAGTGGACCGTCGTAGATAAGGTCGCCCGAATAGAGCGCCCCGGTCGCCTCTTCCCAGAGACAGATGCTGCCCGGCGAATGGCCGGGTGTGTGGATGATCTCGAAGCGCCGATCGCCCAGATCGACGATGTCGTCCTCGGTCACCAGGCGGGTTGGCGCCACGCCGCGCAGACGATAGTCAAGGGGGTTGTAACCCGCATGCGGAAAAGCGTCGATCAGCAATTCGTCGAACGGTGGATAACCCGCCTCGACGAACAACTGGCACAGCATGGGCGGAATGTCCGCGCAAACCAGTGTGACGATACCGGACGGATGCTCCATCTGGCTGGCTTCCGCAGGATGGACCCAGCGATGATCGAATTCGTGGATCGCGCCGATGTGATCGATATGCGTATGGGTGGCCACAGCAATGACCTCCCGCTTATCGAACAAGTCAGGAAAACTCTCGCGCAGGGGCACGATACCCATTCCGCTGTCGATCAGCAGATCGCGTTCACTCCCCCGGATATGCCAGAAATTGGCTTGCTCCAGAGGATGTACATAGGGCTCCCAGATCCGGGTCACGCCGTTGTCCAGGTCGAGGCGCCTATACCAGGCACCGGCGACCGGATAGTTCCTGTTGGCGGACAGTTGCTGTGGAGCCGAATCGACACCGGTCCGTGAATTCATGTGATTCCTTTGGTAGCGTCTGTCGACCCACTTCATGACCCACGCAAAGGTCATGCCTAGCTGGATCGATAATGACGATTCCCTACGATACCAGAGGAGCAAGCCGGTCAAGGTCGCCTGTCCAGTCGTTGCGCCGCCGGGCACGCGCCACGTTCGCTATGACGGACTGCATGCGCTGCGCCATCTGCCAGGGCACAGCCCCCACGCCAGCACGCCGAAAAACCCACCTTAAACGCCCAAATTATTCGAATCTATTCGAAAAAAAAGAACATTAGACATCCCGCAGATGAACGATCACATTTTGAGTGCCGGGAGGTCTAAATTCGATATCTAGCGCCACTAGCGGCTCACGTATATTCAAGAATTCGCTACGCACCGCATCCACAAGGTCAACGATGAGCCTCAACGCGTTTATCCAGTCCATACCCAAGGCCGAACTGCATATGCACCTGGAAGGCGCGATCGAGCCCGCCCTGATGCTCGAACTTGCGGACCGCAACGGCGTGAGCTTGCCGTGGCAATCCGAAGCTCAGATCAAGGAAGCCTATCGCTTCACCGATCTTCAGTCCTTTCTCGATCTGTTCTATCAAGGCTGCAAGCTGCTGATCACACGCGAGGATTTTCACGACCTCACGCGCGCGTACTACCAGCGGGCTCACCGGGACGGCATCGTCCACGCCGAGGTATTCCTGTCGCTGCAGAGTCACCTGACGCGCGGCATCGCACTCGATACGATTCTCGACGGCGTGCTCTCGGCGATCGACGATGCGGCCCGGACCGATCAGATCTCGGGCGGCCTCCTGATCGGAATTCAGCGGCACCGTCCCGAGGACGATGCGATCGCCCTGCTCGAGCGGCTGCATCCCTGGCGAGACCGTATTGCGGGATTCGGCCTCGGCGGTGCCGAACGGGGCAACCCACCGGCCAAGTTCGCGCGGTTCTTCGCTCGCTGTAAGGAGCTCGGCTATCGAACGACCGCTCACGCCGGCGAAGAAGGACCTGCGGAATACGTGCGCGACACGGTGCACATTCTGAAAGTGCACAGGATCGATCACGGCAACGCCGCGATGAACGATCCCGAGCTCGTCAGGGAACTCGCGGCAAGCAAGATTCCGTTCACCGTATGCCCGTTATCGAACCTCAAGCTCAATGTCGTCGCGTCACTCGAATCGCATCCGCTACGCGCCATGCTCGAGGCGGGCCTGCATGTCACGGTGAACTCGGACGATCCGGCATTCTTCGGCGGCTACCTCAACGAGAACCTGATCGCCTGCGCGGACGCGCTGGAACTCGACGTCAACCATCTTCACCGCCTCGCGCACAACAGCCTCACGGCTGCATTCATGCCCGCGGCACAACGCGACAGCCATCTTCGGCAACTCGACGCCGTGACCGCTAGCTATCGGGCGAACTGAACGAGAGTCGCCCGTCGCCCACCCCATCGCCCATCGCCCATCGCCCACCGCCGAACACCTGCGGCGGGCGGCCCGTCCTCGCTCACATCACCTTGAATTTCTGCACCTCTCCAAAACGCCGCACGAGATAGTCACCCGCCTTGACCGGCTCGTAGCGCGGAGGATTGTCGTCCGCCTGGCAGCTTGGAAGACAGGCGACTGGCGCGTCGTAGTCGAGATTGAAGAACGTCGGAATCGAGTAGCGTTCCTTGCCCGTTCGATTCACGACCCGATGAAAGTTCGAGACAAACAGGTCGTTGGTCCATACCTTGAACATGTCGCCGAGGTTCACGACGAAGGTGTTCTCGATATAGGGTGCGCTGACCCATTCGCCGTCGCGCTTCCTGAGTTCGAGTCCACCGATCGGATCCTGGGCAAGGATCGTCAGCATGCCGTAGTCCGTGTGCGGCGCGACCCCAAGTGCGCGATCGGTGTCCACCACTTGCGGCGGATAGTGGAAAAGGCGCGACTGGACCATCGGCTTGTTGCACCACTGCAGGAAAAACGACTCATCCTGTTCAAGCGCGAGTGCGAACAGCCGCAACAGGTTTTTGCCGAGTTGCGTCGTGTGCTCGAAATAGCGCATGCTCGCCTGCTCGAGCCACGGCGCCCAGGCGGGCCAGCGATTCGGTCCATGCAGGGGGCGCCGGGCGATGACTTCAGGGTCGTCGAGCGGCAAGTCCAGCGCGAATTCGTAGCTTTCCTTGAGGTCGGGCTCATAGCCCGGATGCTGGTTGATCCCGTAGGGCATGAAGCCACGCCGGAAACGGTCGTCTATCTTATCGTCGAGTCGGAGCGCCTCGGGCTCGGCGAAATAGCGGCGGGTCGCATCGAACACCCCCTCGACGGCCGACACGGGCACGCCGTGCCCCGTGACATAGAAAAACCCCGTGCCGGTACAGGCGGCATGAAGATCCTTGACGAGCGGGTCGGCCGGGCCGCCGGCAAGCCAGCCGGACAGGTCGAGCACCGGCATCTCTGAGAACGAAGCCTGGCGTGGAGCAGGAATCATGGAAGTCCCCTAAACGGTGGAAGGATCATCAGGCGCCGGTCGGATCGACCGTCGTCTCGGCCCAGAAGATGACGCGCCGGCCGATTGCGGCGACAAGTGCATGCAAGCCGATGCCGATCAGCGACAGCACGATCAGGATCGCGAACACGCCGGGCGTATCCATTGAAAAATTGCGCTGCAGGATCAGGTATCCGAGGCCCGCCTGTGCGCCGACGAACTCGCCCACGATCGCCCCGATGACCGCGAGCACGATGCCGATATCGAGGCCCGCGAAGATATAGGTCAAGGCATGCGGGATGCGCACCATCCGGAAGACCTGCCAGCGCGACGCTGTCATTGCCGTCATCAGGTCGACAAGGTCGGCGGGTGCCGAGCGAAGACCGACGATGGTATTGGCCAGCACCGGAAAAAAGACGATGGTCGCCGTAATCACGATCTTCGACGCGACACCGAAGCCGAACCAGACCACGAACAGCGGCGCGATGGCAACCTTGGGCATGGTCTGGAAAGCAACGACGTACGGATAGAGCATGACCTCGGCCCAATACACCTGCCCGATCAATGCACCGAGGACAAAGCCCGCGATGGCACCGATCCCGAAGCCCGCGAGGATCTCATAGAGCGTGACGCCGAAATGCACCGCGAATTCACCGGTACGGACACCGCTCCACAAAGCCTTCGCAACGCCGACCGGCGTCGGGAAGAGCAACGGCGACACATCGAACGCCGAGATCCCTACCTGCCACGCGACGATCACGAATACAAAGAATGCGCCGACCGTCAGGCGCTCGACACGACGGTTCGTCTTGTTCGGACGCGAAGTATTCATTTCAGTCCAGCCCCCCGACGGCATTCAAGTGCGCGCGAATGCCCGACACATAGGCACCGAACATGTCGGTGTTGATGATGCTGATCGGCCGCGGCTTGGGCAGATCCACCTCGACGATCTGCGTGACACGGCCTGGACGCGGCGACATCACGACGACCCGGTCGCCCAGGAAAACCGCTTCCGGAATGCTGTGCGTCACGAGCATGACAGTCGTGCCGCTGCGCTCCTTGATCTTCAGCAACTCGACATTCATGGTCTCGCGCGTCATCGCATCGAGCGCGCCGAACGGTTCGTCCATCAGCAGCAGCGCCGGATGGTTGACGAGCGCCCGCACGATCCCGACACGCTGCTGCATGCCGCCCGACAATTCACGCGGATATTTGGTCTCGAAGCCTTTCAGGCCCACCAGTTCGAGATAGTCCATCGCCGTCTTGCGCGCCGCGGCCATATCGCGGCCCTGCACTTCGGCGGGCACCAGCACGTTCTGGAGAATCGACCGCCAGGGCATCAAGACCGGCGACTGGAAGACAATACCGATATCGCGGTCCGGCCCGATTACGACGCGGCCACCGATCGACACGGCGCCGCTGCTGGGTCGCCCGATGCCGGCGAGAATGCGCAACAGCGTGCTTTTGCCGCATCCGCTCGGCCCCACGACCGTGACGAATTCGCCGCGCCGCACCGAGAAATCGACGTCATGCAGCGCGATCGTGTCATTGCCGTCCTTGCTGCGAAAGACCTTGTTGAGCCCGGCGATATCGAATGCCACGTCGGTCGTGGCGGACACCGACGGTGCAGGCGCGCGCGCATTCATGCGGACTCCATGGCTTCGAACTCTTTGAGTAGATGGTCGATGAAGGTCAGCCCGATGATCGGCAGACTGCGGCCCTCGCGTACGCAGACCGTGAAGGTCTCATGCGTCACGTTGCGATCGACGATCGGAATTTGTCGATGAAACCCCCCTCGCTGCCCACCCAGGGCGGGATGCTCGCACACGATCGCAATCGACATCCCCGCTTTTGACACGCTGCGCAGCAACTCATAGGAGTTGCTCGACAGGACCTTGCGCGGACGGATCCGGGCTTTGGCAAACATGTCTTCGTAGAGACGCTTGGCGCTGATCGCGCCCTCCGGCATTGCGATTCCGTATTCGGCAAGATCCGAGACCCGCAGCGATTTGCGCTCCGCGAGCGGGTGGTCGATATGGACCAGCGCACACGTCGGGACCTCGCGCGTATAGAGATGCCGGACATCGGAGGCGGCCGGCGGATTGAACGTCAGGGACAGGTCCAGTTCGCCGTTGCCGACCATTTCGACGAGCCGTGTCGACCCCGCCACTTCGACGTAATAGGTAATACCCGGAAAACGCTGGTTGAATCGCGCGAGAAACTCGGGGATGAAGTCGCGCGCGAAGGACTCCGGCACGCCCAGACGGAGATGCCCCTTGCGCTCGCCCTTGAGCGCCTCGATGTCCGAGCGGACCCGCTCCATCTCGCTGTCGACGGTAATCGTGTACTGCATGAGGATCTCGCCGGCCGCCGTCAAACGAAGCGCACTGCGGCCGCGGCCGCGCTCGAGCAGCGGCGCGCCGATCTCCTGTTCGAGCAGCAGGACATGGCGGCTGATGGCGGACGGTGCAATGCAGAGCTTTTCCGCTGCGGCGCGATAGGAACCGCATCGCGTCACTTCAGCAAAATAGCGCAGGGCGGTCGCGGAAATCATGTGAATACCAGGTGACGGAACCAAGGCCGCAGCCGGCGTCATGCACCGGCTGCCCACGGGCACTTCAATACGCCGTTCAGGAACCCTTGCAGGTCTTCGCGTCGTTGATCACCGCCTGGTGATCGAAATGATTGACCGCCTCGATGAAGCCCGGCTTGTCGATCAGCAACTGTGCTGGCGGGACTTTCGTCGTGATCTGCTTTTCGTCGAACATGAAGTCCTGGAACCGCGAGTAGGCGTTGACATCCATCGCGCCGATCAGCTTGCCGCCGTTCATCTGATACGCCGCATGCAGCGTGTCGAGCTGGGCATCGAGGAGATTCAGGTCCCAGCGGGCAACGGTGTCAGGGGCCGCGCCGGTCGGCTTTGTGCTCGGGAAATGGGCCCAATGGATCTTGCGGGCGCAATCGGGGTTGGTCCATGCGAAGAGCGTCGCCTCGGCCGCACCTCTCACGATGGCCTCGACCATCGCAGGGTCCTTGTCGATGGTTTTCTGCAGCGTCACCAGCGTGAAATCGGGCATGCTGCTCCAACGCGGATCGTGGAACACACGCAGCTTCGCACCGACATTCTCGAAGCCCGTCAATGCCGACTGCCAGAACATCAACGCCTGCACGCGATCGTTGTTCAACGCATCGAGTGCGGGACCGCCACCGCCGACCGCGATGATCTGCACGTCGGCGTCGGTCATGCCGTTGCTGCGCAACATGCTCTTGAGCAGCGCCATGCCACCTGTCGCGAAACTGACGATGCCGATGCGCTTGCCCTTGAGGTCCTTGATCGATCGAATCGGGCCGCCGTCCTTGACGGCGAGACCCCAGTCAACCACCCCGTTGCCCATGATTCCACGCAGCGCCACATGGCTTTCGGTATTCGCCTGGATGAGTCCTGTCGAATTCGCCTCCGCGAACTCGATATCGCCTGCGGCAACTTGTTGCATGCCTTGGGTCGAGCCCGAGACACCGATGACCTGCACGTCATAGCCTGCGTCACGCCAGTAGCCGAGCGCGATGGGAAGCGTGAGCCATGGATAGGAAGCGTTCACGACCTGGCTGCCCACGGCGATCGTGACTTTCCTGAGCGGACGCGTCTGAGCCTGTGCCGATCCGGCTGTCATCAACCCCGTTGCGATGGCGAGCGCGGCAAGCGCGCGCCCGAACTTCAGGGGCACGACAGCGGTAAGGCGGCCCAGCTTCTTCGACAGCATGGCAAGTTCTTCCCGTAAACGTTAATTCACGGGAATTTATCACTGTCAAAAGTCGCGCAAGACATCTTATTTCGGGACTTATGTTCTTAAATTTGGAACATAGAATTGACTTGTTCGAATGTGCCTGTTCGCGCCGCCGCTTGCCGGGAGCGAAGACTCGAGGCCAGGACCCGGCCTGTTCACGTCACACTCAAGCTTTCATTCTCCTTGTTTCTTGAAGAGTTCAATATGTATGCTCGACAAGCGACGAGTTATTCGACTTTCGATAGGGAGGAAGCCATGCTCACAGGCGGCTGTTATTGCGGCAGTGTGCGATACGAGACGGACGGTGTGCCATTCAACCCCAACATTTGTCACTGTGTCGATTGTCGACGCGTATCGGGTGCACCCGTCGTCGCATGGTTCAGCGTCAAGCCGTCGCAGTTGCGGTTCGTCACCGGCGAGCCCAGATACTTCGCATCGAGCGAGAAAGTCCAGCGCAGTTTCTGCCCCGACTGCGGTACGCCCTTGACCTATTGGAACAAGGACTATCCGGACGAGATCGACATCTCGACATGCAGCCTCGACAAGCCGGAATCCGTCCCGCCGGAAAATCAATGTTGGACCACCAGAAAATTGCCCTGGGTTCATATCAACGACGATTTGCCGATGCGCCCGGGTTGATGTCGCGTGAAACGCGATCGACCGAGGCCTGAGCCTGCCGCTGCCTAGCTCGTCAGCTCATGCAGCCGGCGCATGCCTTCTCTCAGCCATTGGAACAGGCCCGTTTCGGTCTGGACGGCCGGCGCCTCTTCGTGAATGAACGTCCGGCTGTAGTCCTGGCGTCGCGCGAGCATACGGCACATCGTCTGACCGAGTTCGGGGCGTTTCTTGAGTAAAGGGGTGAGTTCCTCCTTGTCAAGGCGATACAGGATCACGCGCGTCATGGCGATGATATCCACGGTCATTGGCACGCCGGACAAGACGCCTGATTCACCGAAAGCCTCACCGGGCCCCAGCCGCGCGATTTCGACAATTTCGTTCGGCTGGCCGGGGCTCTTGCGGTTGACAGTGACCGACAGCACGCCTGAGGCGATGATCAGCAGGCATTTGCTGATCTGGTCGGCTTTTACAACGGTCTGCGAGACTTCGTATTCGTGCCGCGACATGCGGCTCGCGAGTTGGCGGATATCGTCGCGATTGAGCACTTCGAACATCTCGACTCTCGAGAGCAGCCTCACGCGATGATCGGACTGTTCATCGGGCGGCGGAGCAGGTACGCCGAGCGGGCGCAGGTCAATCTGCGCGGCGGCAAGATGGCGGTAGGCGAGGTCGAACAAGGCGTTGGTCGCCTCGACCTTCTTCGAACCCTGGTCGACGAAACAGGTGATTTCATATGAAATGGATTGGGTGCCGGCGCGGCTGACAACGACTGCCGGCGCCGGATCGCGCAGCACGATCCGGCAACCGTAGACCGCGCGCTCGAGCGCCGCGACAACGACAGCCGGCCGCGCTTCAGGCGTGACTTCAAGGGTGATCGTCACGCCGTTGAGCGTGGCCGGCCGGCTCACATTCGTGATCTTCGTCTTTGCCGCGACGTTGTTCGGCACCACGACGGTATTGCCCTTCGCATTCAGGATATGCGTCGCGCGCCAGTTCATTTCGACGACGGTGCCTTCCACCCCGTCGACATTGATCCAGTCACCCGGCTGATAGGGCTGCGTCGTATTGATCACGAGTCCCGAGAATACGTCGCTCAGCGTGCTCTGCACGGCCAGCCCGATGATGATCGCCAGCGCGCCGGAGGTAGCGATCAGTCCACGCACGGGCCAGTGCAAGACATAGGCGATCGATGCCACCATTGCGGCGAGAAACACCACGGCGCCGAGCAGGTCCTGGAACAGCCGCTCCTGATGCCAGCTCCGCCGCATGAACACGACGTCGAGCAGCATGACCCCGAGCCGCGCCCCCATCAGCCACCACAAAATTTCCAGCACCTGCGAGACGATCTGGACGACCGGCTGCCCTGGCCATGCGGGGCCCTCGATGGGCGACATGCCATGCGTGAACAACAGCCACGAGAAACCCACGAACAACACGAGGCGAATCGCGGTCAGCGCGAGTTTGTGCCGGGGCGCGATGGCACGCCACGTGACGAGGTAAACAACCACGATGGCCGCGCCGAGTATCTGGGGATTCAAGGCAGTCCTGATGCGGGTGTGAACGGCACTACTCTATCCGATTTACCGGAAACCGCGTGCGGCGCGGTTCAATATGCGCGGCCCCTTTCAACGTGCTCAACCGCCAGCCCCGATGGCCTGCGGCGAATACCCCCTTTATTCTCCGCATATTCTGCGGAGAATAACCTGTCTATGCGGAGATTGAGCCTCATAATCTCCGCATGAAACGCGGAGATTGGCTCTATATCTGGCAGGCGCCTGAATGGCCTGCGATGCGCTACGACCTGTCGAGCCTTGCCGGGCCGCTCGCTGAAGTGTCGCGTGCGCAGGGCATCCTGCTCGGCCGGTTGGCCGACGTCGGCATGGGGCTGCGCGATCAGGCCAGTCTGACCTCGCTCACCGAAGACGTACTCAAGACCAGCGAGATAGAAGGTGAACGGCTCGACGCACAGTCCGTCCGATCATCGATTGCCCGCCGCCTCGGTATAGATATCGGGGCGCTCGCTCCCGTCGACCGGCATGTCGAGGGCGTGGTCGAAATGGTACTCGACGCCTCGACACGCTGTGACGAACCTGTCGATGAAGAGCGATTATTCGGGTGGCATGCGGCCCTGTTTCCCACCGGCTTCAGCGGCATGTCGCGAGTGAGAGTCGGCCAATGGCGTGACGATGCGAGCGGCGCGATGCAAGTCGTTTCCGGGCCCATCGGCCGGCGCAGGGTCCACTTCGAGGCACCGCCCGCCGACAGGCTCGGCCTGGAGACTCGTCGTTTTCTCGAATGGCTCAACGGCGATTCCGGGGAGCCACCGGTACTCAAGGCGGGGCTCGCTCATTTGTGGTTCGTTACGCTGCACCCGTTCGACGACGGCAATGGCCGCATCGCGCGGGCGATCGGAGACTTGCTGCTGGCACGCGCGGACGGCAGTCCCCAGCGTTTTTATAGTCTTTCCGCGCAAATCCAGCGCGAGCGCAAGGCCTACTACGACATTCTCGAACGCACCCAGAATGGCACGCTCGACGTGACCGCATGGCTCGCTTGGTTTCTCGAAGCCCTCCATCACGCCGTCGACCATGCCGAGCACAACCTCAGCGCCGTGTTGGGGAAGACGCGCTTCTGGCAGCGCTGGGCAAACACACCGATGAACGCGCGCCAGATCAAGATGCTCAATCGTCTATTCGACGGCTTCGACGGCAAGCTCACAAGCAGCAAGTGGGCGGCAATCGCCAAGTGCTCTCCGGACAGCGCCCTGCGTGACATCGGCGAACTCGTCGCACTCGGCGTCCTGCGCAAGTCCGCGGGAGGTGGACGCAGTACGTCCTATGAACTCGCGGACTGACTGCTTTCAGAATGTATCATTCGTCCGGAGCACGCCAATCGCGTGGCCCCCTTATTCGCAGCGGTCGTGGTATTCCGATCGCGGAGAAACCCATGACGAGATTTGTAAAGGCCCTGTTCGGCGACGAGCGGGGTCAGTTGCGACAGAAGATTTCAGCTTTGTATGCGCTGCTGGTTGCTTTCAATATTGCTGCCTGGACCTGGGCATTCGTCGCTTTTCACCATTACCCCCTTTTGATGGGCACGAGCCTGCTCGCCTACTCGTTCGGCCTGCGCCATGCCGTCGACGCGGACCATATCGCGGCGATCGACAACGTCACGCGCAAGCTCATGCAGGCCGGCAAGCGGCCGATCACCGTCGGCCTGATGTTTTCGCTCGGTCATTCGACGATCGTGGTGCTCGCCTCGGTAGGCATCGCCGCGACAGCCATGGCCTTGCAGCACCGCATGGACGGCTTCAAGGAAGTCGGAGGCGTGATCGGCACACTGGTGTCGACGGTCTTCCTGTTTGCGATTGCCTGGATGAATCTGCTGATTCTTCGCTCGGTCGTTCGCGCCTTTCGCCGCGTACAGCGGGGCGAGCCCTATGTCGATGAAGACTTCGACATGCTCCTCGCCAACCGCGGCTTTCTCTCCCGCCTGTTCCGGCCGCTGTTCGGCCTGATCACGAAGAGCTGGCATATGTATTTTCTGGGCTTTCTTTTCGGGCTCGGCTTCGATACCGCGACGGAGGTCGGCCTGCTCGGCATCTCGGCAGCCAGTGCCGCACAAGGCATGCCGATCTGGTCGATTCTCGTGTTCCCGGTATTGTTCACGGCCGGCATGACGCTGATCGATACGACCGACAGCATCCTGATGCTCGGCGCCTATGGATGGGCATTCGTCAAACCGATCCGCAAGCTCTACTACAACATCACGATTACGACGATCTCGGTCGTCGTGGCCCTCATTGTCGCCAGTATCGAGGGGCTCGGCCTGGTCGCGGACCGATTCCATCTGGGTGGTGCATTCTGGGAAGGGATCGGCAGCCTGAACGACAACTTCGGCTTGATCGGCTATGTGATCATCGCGGTGTTCCTCGTCAGCTGGCTCGTGTCTGCCGCGATCTACAAGTGGAAACGGTTCGAAGACATCGAGATTCGTTCCGAATCGGCCTGAGGCCCCGGGGCCGTGGCCTTGCTCGTTCGCGCTTTCACGATTGCGATACCCGACCCGTTGGGACCATGACTGATCGGACTCGTTACGTCGCCTTTTGAGGTTAAAGCTATGATCGTCGAGTAGCCGCTCGCTGTGGCGGCAGCGCTATTTGTCTTGTTGGCAGGTTCATCTAGTTGGCAGGTTCAACGTGACCGACCCCCTACACTTGAGACGTGCGACTCTCGAAGACGTGGGCGCAATCAGCGATGTCTATCTGCGCTCTCGCCAGACGATCGCGGCCTACGCCCCTCTGATGCATTCGGACGAGGAGGTTCGCCAGTGGATCGCCGAATTCCTGGTGCCTTCCGGTGAAGTCACCGTCGCGCTCGATGGCGACCGCATTGCCGGCATGAGCGCAATGTCGCGTGCCTATGGCGTCGTATGGCTCGACCAGCTCTATGTATCTCCCTCATCCTTCGGTCTCGGCATCGGCTCCCGCTTGCTTGCCGACGTCATCGATCGCGCACTTACCGTCGTTCAACTCTACACCTTCGTACAAAACACACGTGCACGCGCTTTCTACGAACGGCACGGCTTCGAGGCGATTGAATACGGCGACGGAAAGAACAATGAAGAAGGCTGCCCGGACGTGCTGTACCGCCTGCCGTACCGCGATGCCTGCAAGAGATGACGCAGCTCCCCTCAGCGACGGCGAGCACGATAGGCGGCGTTACGCTATCGTAGGCGCCTCGGTCGCCCACGCTTGGCGGCCTTGACTGCAAAACGTCGTCCCCCACCACCAAGGAGAATCCATGAACATCAGCATCATAGGCGCCGGCAATATCGGTGCGGTACTCGCATTGCGACTCGTCGAACGTGGCCATGAAGTACGCATCGCCAATTCGCGCGGTGCCGAGACGCTGGGGGAAATCGTCCGGCAGACGGGCGCTCAAGCCGGCAATCCAAAGGACATCGTGCGTGGGGCCGACGTGATCGTCGTGACGATTCCGCTCAAGAACGTGCGCGACCTCCCGTCTGACCTGTTCGCCGGCGTGCCCGACACGGTCACCTTCATCGATACGTGCAACTACTATCCGCAACAGCGCGACGGACGCATCGCCGAGATCGAACAAGGCTTGCCCGAGAGCCGCTGGGTGGAACAACAGATCAAACGACCCGTCATCAAGGCGTTCAACAACATCTATGCCGCCAACCTGCGCGACAAGGGTGTACCCTCCGGCAAGGCAGGCCGCATCGCGCTGCCGGTCGCGGGTGACAACGCGGCAGCAAAGGCCATCGTGATCGGGCTCGTCAACGATCTCGGTTTCGATGGTGTCGATGCAGGTCCCCTCGACGAATCCTGGAAGCAGCAACCCGGATCACCCGTCTACACCAGCGACTTCGATGCCGCCGGCGTGCGCAATGGGCTCAATGCGGCCAGCCCGCAACGTACGGCGGACTGGCGCGCAAAGGCTTGAGCTCGCCTGAGCTTGCTTGACGTGGTTGAGGTGGGTTGAGGTGGATTGAGGTGGCTGGAGGGTTGGCTTTGAAGGCCGCTCGGCCACCTCGACGAACGGCAAGCGCTTCACGGCCCTGCCGTTCCCTTGCTTTTGTCATGTGCCGCCCTCACCCGGGCGGAATTTGGTCTACTTCAAGGCGCGTCTACCGCGTGGATACGGCTGCCTGAGCCTCGCCTGCTTTAGGTGCTTTAGATGGATAGGGCATCGCCAGCAAGATGACGGCGATGGCCGCCGAGGCATTCTTCAAGGCCCGCGCTTCACCGGGCGCGAGTCGACAGGAATCGTGCTTGCGCAGCACCGTCTCGCCGTCGTCAGTCACGACCGTCACCTCGCCCTCGAGTACGACGTAGTGCTTTTCGACGGCCGATGCATCCGATGTCGTGTGGCCGCCAGGCTCGAGCGTCGACACGCCGAGCCAGAGCGTATCGGCAGGCCCGGCTTCATGGCCTTGCAGGCGCACGCAGCCCATCTGGAAATGATTGGCGGGGTAATAGGCGGGGGCTTCGGAAAAGCGAGTGACGTTCATTGTCTGGAACCTCTTTATGCAAACGATTGCATTATAAAAACTCCTGTTGTCCCGGTCAATTGACAGAGGCTCGCCCTGCACACGGGAGCGTATCTTGCTCTAATCGCATCTGTTGCAATGATCGCCTTGCGGCGCCCAGGAGAAACATCATGGTCAAAGTTGCATTGTTCGTTCGGATGGAAGCCAAACCCGGCAAGGAGCAGGAGGTCGAAGACTTCCTCATCAGCGGTCTTCCGCTCGTGCTTGGCGAACCCGGCACGACGGCATGGTTCGGCATCCGTATCGGACCGACGACGTTCGGCATCTTCGATGCGTTCCCTGACGAGGCGGGGCGCCAGGCCCACCTGTCGGGCAAGGTTGCCGCCGCGCTGATGGCGAAGGCCGGCGACCTGTTCGCCAGCCCGCCGACGATCGAAAAGATCGACGTGCTCGCCGCCAAGCTGCCGGGCTGATCGTCGGAGCCGCCATGTCAGAACCTTTCACTGCTTCCCTTGCTTCCTCGCCGTCCACGCAATCCGGCACCGCGGCGCGCTTCCTGCATGAAATCTGGGGCGCGCTGGGCGGCGATGCGCAGGCGCTGCACCGTGCCGCATTCACGGCGTCCGGCAACCTGCCTTCGGCTTTCGCGGCCACGGACCTCGCGGCTGCATCGATCGGCTCGGCCTGTCTGGCGCTCGCAGAGTTGGTTCGTGCCGCGAACGGCACGTCGCCGCGCGTCAAGATCGATCGCCGGCTCGCCTCATTCTGGTTTGCGACATCGTTGCGGCCACAGGGCTGGCAGCCTGCGCCGCTCTGGGATGCCGTGGCGGGCGACTACCGGACGGCCGACGGCTGGATCCGCCTCCACACGAATGCCCCCCACCATCGCGATGCGGCCCTTGCCGTACTCGATGTGCCGGTCGACCGTGCCCAAGTGGCCCAGGCCGTGGCGAGGTGGAACGCGACCGCGCTTGAAACCGCGGTGGTCGGAAACGGTGGCTGCGCGGCCGCGATGCGCACCATCGACGAATGGGCCGTCCATCCCCAGGGTCGCGCGGTGGCGGCCGAGCCCCTGTTCCATATCGCAGCACCGTTTGCGGCGGCGGCGCCCCGATGGCGTGTCGCGTCCGAGCGGCCCTTGCGCGGCCTGCGCGTGCTGGATCTCACGCGGGTGCTCGCGGGGCCGACCGCGACCCGCTTCCTGGCCGGGTTCGGTGCTGAAGTATTGCGTATCGATCCACCGACCTGGGATGAGCCGGCCGTGGTTCCCGAGGTCGTCCTCGGCAAACGATGCGCGCGGCTCGATCTGAAGAACGCGGCCGATCGCGAGCGCTTCGAACAACTGCTCAGCGACGCCGATGTGCTGGTTCACGGCTATCGGTCCGACGCGCTCACGTCGCTGGGGCTCGGCGAGGACCGACGCCGCGAACTCAATCCCGGCCTGGTCGATATTTCGCTGGATGCGTATGGATGGTCGGGCCCGTGGACGACCCGCCGGGGCTTCGACAGCCTCGTCCAGATGAGCACGGGCATCGCCGATGCGGGAATGCGCGCCGCGGCTCGCGACAAGCCAACACCGCTCCCCGTGCAGGCCCTCGATCATGCAACGGGGTACATGATGGCCGCGGCAGCGATTCGCGGGCTGCTGCACCGCTTCACGACGGGCGAGGGATACGGCGCACGCATGTCGCTTGCGCGCACAGCCCGGCTGCTCGTGGACGGCGCCGGTGGATCGCCCGACGACACGGGTGCGCTCGCAGTCGAAACGGCCGACGACCTCGCCGACACGATCGAGTCGACCTTCTGGGGACCCGCGCAACGCGTCAAGCCACCCGCGTTCGTGGACGGCGCGCCGATGCACTGGGACATCGCGGCCGCGCCGCTCGGTACATCACCAGCGGCATGGTGAAACGGCTGGCCGAGTGGCGCCCGGTGCTGTAGCACACAAGCGTGGCTGACACCCCGTCCGCCACGCTCTCAAAGTTTTTCGCTTTCCTGCCCTTGACAACCGCCACGTCGTCGCCCAATACTAAACCTTATGGTTAATCATTCAGATCAGGCGCTCGACGCGGTCTTCGCCGCCCTCTCCGACCCCACGCGCCGCGCCGTGCTCGAACAGCTCGGCACGGGCAGCCAATCGGTGACCGAGATGGCGCAGTCCCACGCGATGTCGCTGCCCGGCTTCATGAAACACCTGCGCGTGCTCGAGCAGGCAGGCCTGATCGACCGCCTCAAGGAGGGCCGGGTCGTGCACTGTGAATTGCGTGCCGGTCCGATGCGCGATGCGTCGGACTGGCTCGCGAAGTACGAGAAGTTCTGGACCGGTCGTCTCGACGCACTGGGCCGCTATCTCTATCACCAGGAGGAGGTTCAACCATGGACAGCACCGACATCGACGAGCGCCCCAAGCTCTACTTCAAACGCGTCTTCAACGCCGCGCCCGACAAAGTCTGGCAAGCGTGGGTCGACCCCGAAGCGCTGAAGCGCTGGTTCGGGCCCAATGAGCCCGACCCGGTCCTCGTCGCGGAAACCGATGTACGCGTCGGCGGCCGCTACCGCATCGTCTTCCGGTCCAATGGCGAGCAGCACGAAGTCAGCGGCGTGTACCGCGAAGTCGACGCGCCGCGCAAGCTCGTCTTCACCTGGGCGTGGAAAAGCACGCCGGAGCGCGAGTCGCTCGTGATCGTCGAGCTCGTTGCGCTTTCTCAGGGAACCGAACTGCACTTCCGGCAAGAACAGTTCTTCGATATCGAAGCCCGCGACGCTCACGAAAAGGGATGGACCGGCGCCTTCGAAAAAATCGCACGGTATCTCGATTCGCTCTGAATCCTTTTTTCACGGGAGTCAACGACGATGCAAACCGATCACGCAGTCGTATCGCAGGACCAATGGCTCGACGCGCGCAAGGCGCTGCTCGAGCGTGAGAAAGCCTATACCCGGATGCGCGACGAGCTCGCGCGCGAACGCCGCGCACTGCCGTGGATTCGTGTTGACAAGCCTTATGTCTTTGAAGGCCCAAGGGGCAGGCAATCGCTCGCGGATCTCTTCGCGGGTCGCAGCCAGCTGATCGTCCAGCACTTCATGTTCGGTCCCGACTGGGAAGAAGGCTGTGTCGGCTGTTCATTCCAGGTCGATCATGTAGAGGGCATACGGGTTCACCTCGAGCACCACGATGTCAGCTTTGTCGCGGTATCGCGTGCGCCGTACGCCAAGATCGAAGCGTTCAGGCGACGCATGGGCTGGCAGTTGAACTGGGTCTCGTCGTTCGGCAGCGACTTCAACTACGACTTCAATGTGTCGTTCGGCCCCGACGATGCGCAAGACGGAGTCTTCTACAACTACCAGCGTCAGCCATTCATGATCGACGAACTGCCAGGCAACAGCGTGTTCTACAAGGACGACGAGGGGCAGGTATTCCATACCTACTCGACTTATGGCCGCGGCTTCGAAGAGGTCCTCGCCGCCTATGCCTGTCTCGACATCACGCCGAACGGCCGCAACGAGCAAGGGCCGGGGCACAACCTGACCGACTGGGTCCGCCATCACGACCGCTATGCAGACAGCAATAGAGCGGGTGAACAGGCCGGCACATCCCAGGCGGCCGGCGGCGAGGCATGTCACGGTAGCGTCCGGGCGGACGCCACGCACTAGCGGTGTACAGGCCTAGATCATGTCCGTCCAGGCCGTCGCACGCATGCTCAGCGTGGAGACCCGGGCGGGCGTCAGGCGCCCGAGCGCCTCGCACCCTGCCGCGATCGCATCGGCATCGCCACGCTCGACCGCCTCGGTGACCTTGAGCATATCGCCAAGCCTGCCTTGGCGATCCACCAGCGCGTCTCGCAGGGGCTGCGCAAGACCGAGTTCGCTGCACAGCTTCGGCGTCGGCATATCGAGAATCACGTGGGCGAACGACAACACGCCGGCCATGAAGGCGGCATCGACACTCGCATTGACGTCGGCAGCCGCACCGAACTCGCCGGCCAGAAGCTCCATCAATCTGGCGCGCGTGCCGACGAGCTGGAACAGCGGGTCCGCCTCGGGCGCCAGCGAACTGCCGTCCGCATAGACGAGCAACTGAACCCAGCGCGCAATCTTGAGCGTGCCGACGGCGAGAATCGCCTCGCGGATCGAAGCGATCCGCCGCGACGCGCCATACGCGGTCGAGTTCGCGAAGCGCAGCACGCGCATCATCAATTGCGGGCTCCGCTTGAGCGCCTGCTCGATCTCGGGAATATCGGCCTCGCGCGACAGCGCGATCAGCATATTGAGCACACAGCGTTGCGCCGGTCCGGTGCAGCGCGTCCTCAGGACCTGCGGCCGCGCGAAGAAGTAGCCCTGGAAGAGATCGAAACCCAGCAGTTTCGCCAGATCGAAATCGGCCCGGGTCTCGACTTTTTCGGCCAGCATCGTCTTACGCTCGCGCTTGAGGAGGCCGGCGAGTTTCGGCAGGCGAGTCCGGTCGCATGCGAGGAAATCGACCTTGACGAGATCGACATGCCGGATGGCGTCGACGAGTTCGGGCGTCCACCCTGCCACGTCGTCCATGGCGAGCCGGAAACCGGCCTTGCGCAGCTCGGCGCAACGCCGGATCAAATCCGCGTCGAATGCCGTGTCTTCAAGGATCTCGAGAACGAAGCGTTTGCGCGGAATCAGGTGAACCACATCGCTGAACAGCAGCTCACGCGAGAAATTCAGGTAACCCAGATGCGGCCCGATCGCGTCGGCAAGGCCGAATTCGCCAAAGGTCCGCGCCAAGACGTAGGCCGTCGCCTCCAGATCGCTTTTGATGACCGCACGATTTTCGCCGCTCGCACGAAACAGCAGTTCGTAGCCGTGCAAGGCACCGCCGTGTTCGAGAATCGGTTGCCGGCCGAGGTAGGCCAGCGCCGACTGTGCCAACTTGCGTTCCATGCGCGCTGCGGCGATCACTGGCTCAACAATCAGGGACTCGGTGGCCTGTTGAACCGATTGCATATAAGGTGAGCTCCGATGCGTTACCAACTCTTTCCAAATAGACCGGATGCCGTTTACCCGCCGCTTGGGCAGGGCGTGAACAGACTCCGCCCACATAATAACGGCAGGTCGGAGCGCATTCTTGATAGCAAAATGGTCATTGAAGTCGATTTTTGTCGGCACCCATAAAAATCGACATCTTCCTGCAAAACGATCCCTATTTCAGCCCCTCGAGCAAGGCCTTGTAGAACGCGGGCGGATCCTGCATCTGGGGGGCGTGACCGAGATCCGCGAACTCAACGAGGGCGGCATTCGGAATCGCCGCCGCAGCCCGCCTGCCGAGTTCAGGATAGTGTCCGATGACAGCCTGCACTTCGGGAGGGGCGGCGTCCTTGCCGATCGCAGTGGTGTCCTTATCGCCGATCATCAGCAAGGTCGGCATTTTCAGGAGGCCCAGTTCATAGACCACCGGCTGGGTGTAAATCATGTCGTACAGCAATGCGGAGTTCCACGCGACGATCTGCTTGCCGGGCCCGCGGTACATGCCCGCGAGCATCTGCACCCATGGCTCGTAGGCGACGCGCCATTCACCCGCGTAGTACGTCGCCCGTTCGTAGCGCCGGATGCCGTCGGCGCTCGTCTTCAGCTCGCGCTGATACCACTGGTCGACACTGAGCGACGGAACGCCCTTGGCCTTCCAGTCCTCGAGACCGATCGGATCGACCAGCACGAGTTGACGTGTCTGCTGCGGATACATCAAGGCGTAGCGCACGCCGAGCATGCCGCCTGTCGAGTGTCCGATGATCGTCGCCTGCGCGATGCCGAGCGAATCGAGCAGCGCATGTGTGTTGCGTGCGAGCTGCTGAAAGCTGTACTGATAGTGCGCCGGCTTGCTCGATTTGCAAAAGCCGATCTGATCGGGCGCGATCACGCGATAGCCGGCCGCCGTGAGCGTGCGGATCGTGCCCTCCCAGGTTGCCGCGCAAAAGTTCTTGCCGTGCAGGAGGACCGCGGTACGGCCATTGGACGTCGCGGTCGGCGGCACGTCGAGGTAGGCCATATGCAGCGACTCGCCCTGCGAGTCGAAACGGTATTGCGAAACGGGGAAAGGATACGAAAAGCCTTCAAGTTCGGGACCATAAGCGGGTCCATCGGCGGGTCCGCCAACTGGGCCATCCGTTGGTCCGGCAACGGCACTCGCAGCGACAGCAGAACCCGGATTCTCGCCAGCCATCGCGGTGGGCGCGCTGAACGATGCCGCAAGTGCGATGCACAGCGCGGGCAGCATGACCGCCATGTGGATCGATCGGCGTTCCGGCACACACGCCGAAGCCCACTTTTCAATACGCCCTGCGACAGTTGGCCACGGACTCGAGAAGCCCGGAAAAGAAAGAACGGACATGACATTCCCATTGGATTTCAAGTTAGCGAACTGTATCGCGAAGCGCGCGATTTCGCTGTAATCTGGTGCGCTCGCGCAAGCACGGCGCATGACGACGAGGAAAGCATTCATGACCGACGACAGCCAGATGCAAACTCGCCACGGCGGACGTGTGCTCGTCGATGCCCTGTCGCACAACGGTGTCGATACGGTCTACTGCGTGCCCGGCGAAAGTTACCTGCCGGTGCTCGATGCCCTGTATGACGCCCCCGGCATCCAGACCATCGTCACACGCCATGAAGGTGCGGCGGCGAATATGGCCGATGCCTACGGCAAGCTGACCGGCCGCCCGGGCATCTGCTTCGTCACGCGCGGTCCGGGTGCAACCCACGCGAGCATCGGCGTGCACACCGCAAGGCAGGACTCGACTCCCATGATCCTGTTCGTCGGCCAGGTCGAGACGAAGTTCATGGGACGCGAGGCATTCCAGGAACTGGACTATCGGCAGGTGTTCGGTACCCTTGCAAAATGGGTCACCGAGATCGAAACGTTTTCGCGGATTCCGGAGATCGTCGCGCGCGCCTTCGCGGTCGCGACATCGGGACGGCCCGGGCCGATTGTCGTGGCGCTGCCGGAAGATGTGCTGTTCGCGAGCGGCAAGGTGGCGGATGCGGGCACGGCCCAGCCTGTGAGCGGTTCGCCCGGCGAAGCGAGCCTGCAGTCGCTGCGAGCACTGCTCGCCCGCGCGCAGCGCCCTCTCCTGATCGTTGGAGGCACGGGCTGGGACGCCCAGGCGCGCGCCTCGCTCGCAGACTTCGTACGGCTGAACGACCTGCCTGTCGCCGCCTCGTTCCGCCGCCAGGATCTGTTCGACAACGACGACGAACACTATGCCGGCCAGATCGGCATTGGGATCTCGCCCGCGCTTGCCCAGACCGTCAAGTCCGCCGACCTGCTGATTGTGCTCGGTAGCCGCCTCGGCGAGGTACCGTCGGGCGGCTACGAACTGGTCCGCAGCCCGGTTCCCGTACAGACGCTGGTGCATATCCATCCGGATCCGCAGGAACTCGGCCGTGTGTACCAGGCCGGGTTACCGATCAATGCGGGGGTCGCCTCGACGGCTCGTGCGCTCGCGCAACTCGCACCCGTTGCATCGGCCGCCTGGAAAACGTGGCGTGCCGACGTACGCCAAGCCTATCTCGAACACTCGACACCCCTCACCCGCGCCGAAGATGCAGCCTGCGTCGATCTTGCCCAGGTCGTGCTCTATCTGCGCGAGACCCTGCCGCCCGATGCCATCATTGCCAATGGCGCCGGCAACTACACGGTATGGGTCCACCGCTTCTACCGTTACCGCCATCCCGCGACCCAGCTCGCGCCAACCAGCGGCGCGATGGGCTACGGCTTTCCCGCTGCCATCGCCGCCAAGCTCAGGTACCCGCGGCGCACGGTCGTCTGTTTCGCGGGCGACGGATGCTTCATGATGTATCCGCAGGAACTCGCGACAGCGATGCAATACGGCGCGGCTGTCATTGTGATCGTGGTGAACAACGGCATGCTCGGCACGATCCGGATGCATCAGGAACGCGAATATCCCGGCCGCATATCGGCGACCGGACTGCGCAACCCCGACTTCGTCGCCTTCGCGAAATCGTTCGGGGCCTATGGAGAACGCGTCGAACGCACCGAAGCGTTTCCTGCGGCGTTCGAACGCGCGCAACAGGCAGGCGTCGCGGCCCTGATCGAACTACGGACCGACCCGCGACAGATCACACCCGCATTGCGGTTGAACAGCACGGACGAGTGAGGCGCGCTCGGCACGCGGCCCGTGCTGCTTGGGACCTAGCCAGGGAGCTTGTCGAGGACGCGCAGGATGCTGTTCTCCAGCAGCTCCGGTGCCTGCCCGCGAAAAACAGCGACATGGGCGGCCTGGCTATGGACCTGAAGCAGTTCAGCGCTTTCCCACAGCTCGATAAAGACGAAGGTGCGCGGGTCCTTGATATCGCGGTGCAGGTCATAGGTAATGCAGCCGGCATCCCGGCGACTCGGTTCGACCAGCGCTTGCAACGCGGCCTCGAGTTTGGCTTCCTGACCGGGCTTGGCGGTATTGATCGATACGACGGCGACCTGCGACATGAATGACTCCTCGTTTGAAAAGGCATCCACGATACTGAGGTTTGCCGAAACTGCTGTAATCCTGTTCGCTTCGGCTCCCGGGTGCACATTCCTTAAAACATCGCTGTACTCAGCTTCTGCAGCGTAGTTCGGGAGAAACGCAAATCGAAATTTTGATGAACTACGCTCTGCGCAGCGACGCAACTCTCGTTCATCGGGCATTTGCCTCATTTAATTCAAGAATAAATGATTGTTTCAATCAAAGCCACGTCGTGCCGCCTCCTGCCTTGACGGCTCACGCTCTAGAAATAGATGTGTTTACCTACACATGTTTGTCCATACTGTGTACGTTGTACTTGCGGATTTGGACTTGCAATGCAATTGGGCGATACTTCCCGCCGTCGGCCCGAAGTAAGCCTCGCCTCAGCCAGAAATCGGTTACTCGACCGAACCACTGACAGGCGACGCCCTCTTTCAAAAGAAGAATTTTTGTGAATTCAATCGCACTTGAACCTTTAGCATTCGGTCATTTTAATTCTTACATGTGCGCCACGCATAAAAAAATAATATGAACCAGATATTGAAGTCATCTCCGTTATTCCGTAAGCTGCGCGCTTGCCGCTGATTTTAATCCGGTGTTTCACCCTTATTCACCGATCGCGTAGAACCCGTTTATTGCAAACAGACAGGAGCCCCTGCTGTGTCAGTAGCCGAACGCACGCAAGATGCTTTACTTCGCCCCGCCTTGCTGCGGGCCGCTGTTTCATTGATCGAGGAAAGTGGCATCGGGGCGGTATCCGTGCGCGAAGCGGCCAAACGCGCAGGTGTCTCACCCTGCGAACCGTTCAATTTCTTTGCGAGCAAGGGTGAATTGCTGACGGCCATTGCCGAAGAGGCCATGGAGAGCCTCGTCACGGCCCTGCAGGCGGCAATTCTCGACGCCTCGCATTCATCGGCGATGAATCAGTGCCGTGCGACGGGCCATGCCTTCCTGCGTTGGGCCTTCGACAATCCCGTCCATTTCCAGGTGATGTCGACCCCCGCATTGCTCGACTTCGAAAGCTCGGGGCTTGCCGCGAGCCAGCAACACATTCGCGCGGGCCTCAAACGCCTGATTGCCGCCGCAGCCGCGGAGGGCGACCTCTACTGTGTATCGGTCGAAGACACGCTTCTGGCAGCGCGCGCCTTCGTCTATGGTCTTGCCCGCATGCAGATCGATGGCCAGATGCCGGGCTGGGGCGTGCCGCGTGAGACTTCGCTCGAAACCATGCAACGGCTCTTCGATGCCTATCTGTTCCGCCTGCGGCGCGGCTGAAGCGCCGGCAAACAATCGGGGACGCGCACCGCGGTGGCTGGCATGCTTGACTAGTCGAGCCGCCCCAGCACGGACAAGCGAATCCGAACCGAATTTTCATCGCTTTCAGGATCACCGCGCGATCGCCAAGCACAAAAAACCCACAAGACTCAGCGACTTCACGCTTTTGTCATGCGGCGCACGCGATAGGCCAAACTTGGGCAAAATTGGTTTTTGCCAAATTTCCCGGTCATTCCGATGAACACGCTTGCTCTAAGCCCCATGACCTTTTCCCGCTCGCTGTTGCGCGCCGCCGTATTGACGGCGGCAACCCTTGGCGCGGCCATCGCGCCGCCTGCCGCGTTCGCCGACGCCCCCGCCGCGGCGGACCCGCTCGATGCGGCGATCAACGGCCCGCAGAGAACCGAAGCATTCCGTGCGCGGGACGTCTACCGGCACCCCGAGGAAACCCTGGTGTTCTTCGGGGTCAAGCCCGACCAGACGATCGTGGAGATCGCGCCCGGCGGGGGCTGGTACACCGAAATTCTCGCACCGTATCTGCGCGAGAACGGCAAGCTTTATGAAGTGCTCTATGAAAGCGACCACCCCGAACTCGCGGAGGATTTCGAACAGGAGCGCAAACGGTTCGGCCAGAGGCTGGCACGCGACCCCGCTGTATTCGATCGCGTTTCGGTCGGCAGCCTGCACGCCGGACAGATCATCGGCTTACCCCCCGATAGCGCGGACATGGTGTTGACCTTCCGCAATATCCACAACTGGATCAAGGACGGGCAGTTCGACGCGAATCTGCGGGCGTTCTATACCGAGTTGAAGCCGGGCGGCATCCTCGGCGTCGAAGAGCATCGCGCGAACCCCGGCATCACAATCGAGCAAGTCATCAAGACCGGCTACGTCCCCGAGGCCTATGTGATCGAACACGCGCGGGCCGCCGGCTTCGAGCTCGCGGGACAAAGCGAAGCCAACCGCAATCCGCTTGATACGAAGGACTATCCGGACGGCGTCTGGTCGCTGCCCCCGACGCTCGAGGGCGCAGCCACCGAACGTGCGCGCATGCTCGCAATCGGCGAGTCCGATCGCATGACCTTGCGCTTTGTGAAGCCTCGATAGCCGAAGTCTGCACCCCGGCATTTTCATCCATCACTATGGAGTCTCGACCTTCCATGTTCACAACCTGCAGCTGGCTGAACGAACCGGATGACTGGCGGCTCGATGGCGATACGCTCGACGTCGTCACGAATGCCAGGACTGACTTCTGGCGCGAGACTCACTACGGTTTTACGCGCGACAGCGGGCACTTCTTCGGCCGCGAGGTGACAGGGGACTTCACCGCCGAGCTTCGCGTGCGCGCGCACTACGAGGCGCTCTACGACCAGGCCGGCATCATGGTGCGGATCGACGAGACTCAGTGGATCAAGGCGGGGATCGAAATATCGGATGGCGAGCCGCTGCTCGGCAGCGTCCTGACGGTGGGCCAGTCCGACTGGGCGACCGGCCGTTACGGCCGCGACGCCTCCGACTTCAGGATTCGCGTGACGCTCAGCGAGGGCGTGCTGCGGCTTCAGGCATCGAGCGATGGCAAGGTCTGGCCGCTCGCACGACTCTGCCCGTTTCCGCAGGCCGCGCGCTATCAGGTCGGCCCGATGTGTTGCACACCGGAACGCGCGGGGCTGCGCGTACGATTCTCGGATTTCCAGGTCGGGCCCGCGTCGACGAAGGCATTGCACGATCTGGCATGAACCTGCGCCGGTGGCGCCGGTGAGCCAGCCCGACACCGGCTCGTTCAATACACGCCCGGCATGCCCTCCGGGCGGTGCTTGAAGCGCCGGTGAACCCAGTAGTACTGTTCCGGAAACCGCATGATCTGCGCTTCAAGGAAAGCGTTCATGGCACGCGCATCGGTTTCGTCGCTTCCGGACGGAAACGCCGCGAGCGGTTCGAAGATCTTTAGCTTGTAGCCGCGAAAATCCGGCAACACCTCGGTCACGAAGGGCACGACACGCGCCCTGCTCAGTCTGGCGAGACGCGAAATCGAGGTCAGCGTACACGCGTCCACGCCGAAGAACGGTACGAACACCGAATTCTCGACACCGTAGTCCATGTCCGCCGCGAGCATGACGGCCTTGCCCGAACGCAGCAGGCCGACGATCTTGCGGGCGCTAGTCGATCGCTCGATCATCTCCGCGCCGAACCGGCCCCTTTGTCGCTTTGCGACATCGCACAGGCCCGCATTGGACATGCGCGTATAAAGGGCAGCAACCGGCAGCCGGGTCGAGTACAGCATGCAGCCGACCTCGATCCCCACGAAGTGAAATCCCATGAAAATGGTCGGCGGGGCGTCCTTGTCATCGAGGTCGATATCGCTCTCGAGCTCGACGAGCCGCTGGATCGATTTCTCGCTGCCGAACCATTGGATACCGCGCTCGAGATAGCTGCGCACGACATGGCGGAAATGATGGCGCGCAAGGTCGTTGTATTCCTGCTGGGTCTTCCCCGGAAAGCAGAGGCGCAGATTGACAAGGACGATATGCTTGCGGCGGCTGGGAAACATGAACAACGCCGCGCCGAGGAAACTGCCAAAGCGCGCGACCACCCGGTAAGGGAGTGTTGATATGGCACGCAACAGCCCGACCATGAGCGCGACGGTAAGCACAGGCAAAGGGGAACGCTCCCGAATTGGAGGGAAGGCGGGGCCGAAAAGAAGGTTGCGGCTCGCTTAAAGCCACAGCACATTCGTCGGAAGAGTAGACGCGCCCGTACGCTTCGCGCGAAACCGCCAGCAGGCAAGCCGCTGGGGAGCAATGACGACCCTGCTCGTTCAGGCCTTTCCGACACGTCGGCGCAAACAATTCGTCAAAACTTGACCGCGCTCACACGCGCAGCGATGAGCTCATCAGCCCGTAGTATGTCATCGCGTTGGACCCCGAAGATTACAAATCGGTAAAAAAATCCCGCTTTCTGATCCATTTCACATTGCCAAATATCTCAAAATTGCTGAATGCACCTCCGTGTTTAGCGGCTAGAATTCGAATCGTAAGCCGTCTGTAACTTGCACCGGCAGCCGAGGCCGCGCCATCGTCAGAAGCATCACCCTGGTCGCGAACACTATTTCCCTTCATCGCGCCGAGCGAATTCATGCGAATCCTTTTGATCGAAGACGACCGGCCGATTGCCCGTGGCATCCAGAGTGGCCTCGAGCAGTCCGGCATGACGGTCGACCTGGTTCACGACGGCGTCTTCGCCGAACAGGCGTTGACGCACAACAAACATGACCTCGTGATTCTCGACCTCGGCTTGCCGGGTATCGACGGCATGACCTTGCTGCGGCGCTTTCGCAAGAACAACCAGGTCACCCCAGTCATCATCCTGACCGCGCGCGACGAACTGCACGACCGCGTGCAGGGGTTGAACAGCGGGGCGGATGACTACATCATCAAGCCTTTCGAGCCCGCCGAACTCGAAGCGCGCATCAATGCCGTGCTACGCCGAAAAGGTCCGAGCGGCGAACCCATGCGGCCCGAAATCATGCTCGGCGGCATGCGGCTGTCGGGGGTCGACCAGCGCATCTTCCAGGACGGCAAGCCGATCGAGCTGTCACCGCGCGAGTTCGCGGTGCTCGAGATGCTGCTCGTGCGCCATGGGCGCGTGATCAGCAAGGCGCAGCTCCAGGACCATCTCACGCGTTCGGGTCGCGATATCGGCGACACGGCGATCGAGGTGTACATCCACCGTGTGCGCAAGAAGATCGATCATTGCCGTGTCGAGATCGTGACCGTGCGCGGCTTCGGTTATTTGCTGCAGGAGTTGCGGGACGCGCCTTAGAACGCCCAGCCGAACTCGTGACTATCCCGCCGCTCCGCACACGAAATTCGCACGGAGCCGACGTGCTCGCCCTCAGTCGCGCGACATCGCCGTGACGAACTCGACGACCACGCTCGTTCCAAGTTGAACGAACAACTGACGCTCTCGCGAGATCGGCACATCGGCAGTTTGATAAGGAATCCGGTTCGCATGCAGCCGGTCGAGCAATGCCTGCCATTCTTCACCGGTCTGCACGCGCAAGGCCAGATGATCGATGCGCGTGGCGAGCCGGCCATTTGTCGACGACTCGGACCTTGCTCCCGAGCCAATCAGGTGGATGACCGCCCGCCCGTCGAGATAGAGCCAGTACCCGCTGATGCCGAACGGTGGCCGCGGCCCTTCGGTCATGCCGGCAATATCGACAAAAAACCGCCGCATGCCCTCGCAGTCGGGCGCGACGATCGTGACGTGGTCGAGCTGCATGGTGGGCCTAGAGCAAGCCGCCGCCGTCGACATCAACGGTCGTGCCGTTCATGAAGCCATTGCGCATCAGCAGCATGTAGGCGTCCGCCACCTCGTCGCTCTGCCCCACGCGGCCGACTGGAATGCCCGTGCCCACCTTGGCGGCCATCGCCTTGCGCTCCTCATCCGACATCGGCCCCCACATCTCGGTCTCGATCATGCCCGGGCATACGGCGTTGACACGTACGGGAGCGAGTTCCTTGGCGAGTGTGCGCGTCATGCTCTCGATGGCGGCGTTCATGGTTGCCTTCACGAGGGTGCCCGGCGTGGCCTTGCGCGAAAGCAGGCCGGAGGTCAGCACGATCGAGCCGTCTTTGGCGATCACGCGGGCCGCATGTTTGACCGCGCGTATCTGGCCGAAGAGCTTGATATCGAAGGCCTGCTTGAGCGCATCGAGGTCGAGGCCGGCCAGCGGTGTCGCGCCGATCACGGGGCCGGCGGTCGTCACCAGATGATCGATCGCGCCCAAGCTGGTAAAGAGCTTCTCCACCGCCCCTTCGTCGCGCACATCGAGCTTCGCGATCTCGATCTGCGGCGACCAGTCCGCGGGGGCCGCGCGGCGCCCTGCCGCGATCACGCGCGCACCTTCGCGGGCGGCTCGCTCCGCGACAGCGCGTCCGATGCCGGACAGGCCTCCGATCACCACTATGGTCTTGCCTTTCATTGTGGATTCTCCGTCGAATTTATAAGGCGAGTATAGATTGGTCTCCGGGTTGCGTGTGTCTGAGCACTTTTTTGTCTTCAGTGATGCCGAGATCAATGTACGAGAGAACGACACATATCCATTCTATTTTTTAGGATCGTGCTCTGTTCTTTGAAGACACCTACCTTTTCGCTTCTGCAAGGGGAATGACTGCAGGAAAGTCACTAAACCACCTCTCAAGCTTTTTCCTTGCGGGCCTGCGATACTGCGAACGTGACCGGACAAGATGACACATTGGGCGGCAGCTTTCCGGTGCGCGCTTTCTCAACGATATTGAATGGATGAAGTCCGACCATGCAGCCATCGCGTCGCAACTTTCTCGTTTTCAGCCTGGGCGTAGGCTCGTCGCTTGCCTTGTCGCGCATCAGCCTGGCTGACGGTTCGATGTTGAGCGAAGCCGATCCCGCAGCGCAAAAACTGGGGTACAAGCAGGACGCCACGACCGTCGACAAGACTCGGTTCGCCAACTACGCCGCGGGTCAGGAATGCAGCAACTGCTCACTCTATCAAGGCAAGACAGGCGAACCGTCGGGCGGTTGCGTCCTGTTCGGAAGCAAGCAGGTCGCGCTGCATGGATGGTGCAGTTCGTATAGCAGTTTTTAGGCGGTAGCCGGTACCTCTCCTTGTGGTAAAGGCACGTTGCACCCAACAAGGAGCCCCCAGATCATATGCAAAAACCGACAGAAAACCACGGGTTTTGCATATGATCTGGGGGGCGCTCAAGCGTGCATGGATACGCCGTCAAACAGGCGCCTCCATGCTGTCTGAAGGCTTGCGCCTTCCCGACTCTGTTACCGATGGTCCGGCCCGTGGTCGTGGTCGTGACGCGGATCATGAGCGTGCGGGTGATGATGCATCCAGTCATCATGCGCCCAGTAACGATGGCCGTCATAGTAGCGGTCGCCATGCCAGCCAATATTGATCCTGAGGTCCACAGGCATCATGTCCGGCGACGCATAGGCCGCACCCTGCGGCGCGTCGCGGTACACGAGCGTATCCGCATGTGCGAGCGAGGTACCGGCACCCAGCAAGGCGGTACTCGCAAGTACCGTGGCAACGACCGAACGCGATGTGTTGATCCAGCTTTTCATTATTGGCCTCTAGAAAGATTGCGAAATACGCCGGTCGCCTTTCAAGTATCTTTCATGCGCGTCATGGCTATCCGGCGCTGCTGGAACGTAATGTACCGAGGTCGAGGATTTAAAAGCGTGAATGGTTGTAAAGATCGGTTTCACTGCTTGCAAGCAGATTTACTGCATGTTTCGGTACGCGAAGGCTGCGCGGCCGGGACAATGAATCCATGCGACCCGGCGCGCAACGATCGCGCGTGTCAGGCTCCGTCACATTTATGACGAGGAAACGATGATTTCGGCGACGGTCGACACCGGGAACCTGACCGATTGCGCAATGAAACACATGTGATGCGCATCTGTATGCAGATCGATAGCTTTTTGCCGGTCATTGCCTGAGGCGATCGTGACAATCGGCTTCAGCACGACGCTTTGGAAGGCTCCGCCACCATCGTCCGCTTCGCGCATCACACCGGCGGCCACGTCGCGATAGGCAATCACGCTGATGCCGTTCACCGAACAAAGATGCAGGTACCAAAGCATATGGCACGACGAAAGACTGGCGACCAGCAGTTCTTCCGGATTGTAGCGCGCGCCGTCGCCGCGAAAAGCCGGATCGCTGGAGGCTGGAATGGGTGGCTTGCCCCTTGCTTCAACACGGTGATCGCGCCGATACGCGGAATAGCTACGCGTCCCGGCGCCATCGTTGCCCGTCCATTCGACGGTGATTGAGTAGTGGTGGCTCTTCATTCGTCCGCTCTCCAATTCTGGCGTGAGAATTGGTAAAAAAGAATGCTGTGTTTAAGCTGGCATCGCGGTCAATCGTCCGATACGGTGTCGATGAAAGTTCGAATGGGTAGTGTCGACTGAATGCAGTACGGATCAGCTGGATACGATATGGGCTGTCCAATGCAATGAGCCTGCGCGGCTTGCCCGGCTCGACACGACAGACACCACATGCGACAAGACTATACATTTGTATGCATACACCCTTTGCGGCGGACCCGGCGCCCAGCCGTGCCATCCTGCAGGAAGCGATCGGCCTGCATATGAAAGGGCAGTTCGAGGGCGCGGCAGCGCTCTATGAAAAACTTCTCGAGCGAGAACCCCGCAACCCCGACATCCTGCAACTTCTGGGCATCTGTGTCCTCGCGCGCGGACAGGCCGACCGCGCCGTCGAACTACTGGGCCTGTCGATCGAACTCGATCCGGACCAGCCTCCCGCCCATGCGAACCTCGGGCGCGCGCTCAAAGAGCTGGGACGGGGCGATGAAGCGATCGCAAGCTTCGATCGTGCCATCGTCGCCGCACCCGGCTATGTCGACGCATGGATCGACCGTGGCAACACCCTCTCGGCATTGGGCCGCATCAATGAATCCCTGGCCAGCTTCGATGCTGCGCTTTCGGCTGATCCTGGTCACGTCGGCGCATTGAACAACCGAAGCGCCGCATTGCGGGAACTCAAGCGATATGACGAAGCGCTTGCATGTCTTCACCGCGCGATCGAGATCGAGCCCGACAACGTCGACACCTTGCTGAATCTCAGCACCGCGCTGAGGAACGTCGGTAACGACGAGGAATCGATCGCCTGCGTCGATCGCATTCTCGCGCGCGACCCACAGCATGCCCCGGCGCTGAACAACCGCGCCAATGCGCTGGCCAATCTGCGTCGCTATCAGGAAGCCCTGCCGACGCTCGACCAGGCGATTGCAATTGCACCCGGCCTGGCGTCGGCCTGGGTCAACCGTGGAAATGTATTGGCGGCCTTGTGTCGGCATGACGACGCTCATGCCAGCTTCCAGCACGCGCTCGCGATCGCGCCCGACTCCGCGGCGACTCGATGGAATGCAAGTCTGCTGGCACTGCTGCTAGGCCATTTTCCGTCCGGCTGGCAAATGTACGAGTCGCGCTGGGCGATGCCTTCGTTCGAACCCAGGCGGCATACGCACCTCCCTTTCTGGCTCGGTGACGCGGATCTGCGCAACAAGCGCGTGGTGCTATGGCACGAACAAGGATTGGGCGACACGCTGCAATTCTGCCGCTACGCCATCATGGTTGCGGCGCTCGGCGCGGCGGTCGTGCTCGAAGTCCCGCCCGCATTGAAGACCTTGCTTGCCCAAAGCCTCCGCGGCATCGCCATGGTGGTCGCAACGGGCGAGCCCATTGCGCCATGTGATTTCGCCACGCCATTGATGAGTCTGCCATTCGTGTTCGGCACGCAGGCGGACACGATACCCTTTGCGCCCGCCTATCTCAAAGCCGATCCGCACAGCGTCGCCACCTGGGCGCAGCGGCTCGGACCACGCCGGCGCAAGCTTCGCATCGGGGTGACGTTTTCGGGCAATGCGGCTCACAAGAACGACCGGGAACGATCACTGCCGGCGGATCAGTTTGTCTCGCTGTGCAATGACGCCGAGTGGTTCATCATCCAGAAAGGAATGCGTGACGCAGGTGAGCTGGCGTACTCGCGCCTGCCGCATGTACATTATGTCGGCGATGAACTCGCGGACTTCAGCGACACGGCCGCGCTGATGACCCACCTCGACCTTGTCATCAGCGCCGACACGGCCGTAGCGCATCTCGCCGGCGCATTGGGAAGGCCCGTATGGGTCCTTCTGCCCGCGAACCCGGACTGGCGTTGGCAACGGGAACGAACCGACAGCCCGTGGTATCCGACAGCAAGCTTGTTCAGGCAGCAACGAGCAGGCGATTGGGGTGATGTGGTTCAGCAAGTCGTGCGCGCACTTCTCACCCTAGCGTACCCACGTCGCTAGGGGTGCCGGCGCGATGCTCCGGGTCACACCGTGGCGCTGCTGGGCCGCTCTCGCGCCAAGCAGGGGCTCCGGATGCCCGATCGCATAGCCTTGCGCATAGTCCACACCCAGGCTCTTGAGGCACGCGACGATTTCGTCGCTTTCAGCAAACTCGGCAATCGTCATCTTACCCAGCGCGTGGCCAATCTGATTGATCGATTCCACGATGGCCTTGTCACTCGGATTGTCGAGAATTTCCTTGACGAAGCTGCCGTCTATCTTCAGGAAATCGACGCTCAGATGCTTGAGATACGTGAACGAAGACATGCCCGCACCGAAGTCATCGAGCGCGAAGCGGCAATCCAGTTCATGAAGACGACTGATGAGGGCAGCCGCCTTGGTGAAATTCGTGATCGCCGCCGTTTCGGTGATTTCGAACACGACTGAACTCAACGGTACGCCGAACATCTGTTGCTGCTCGATGATGTACGCAAGAAACCGGTCATCTCCAATCGATGCGCCGGACAGATTGATCGCCCACGTATGGATCGAGCCGGGGTCCGCCGCCATGACTTCGGCAAGCGCGCTGAAAGCGTTTTTGATCACCCACCGGTCGATCTCCGGCATCAGGCCGAAGCGTTCCGCCGAGGGTATGAAAGCCACCGGCTCGATGAGCTGTCCGTCATCGTCCAGCATGCGCAACAGGATTTCGACGTGCTTGTCCGAGGCCGGTCTTGCTTCCCCGAGTGCGACGACCTTCTGTGTATAAAGGCAAAACTGGTCGCGGCGTATCGCGGACTTGAGCCGCTCCACCCACTCCATTTCGTTGTGCCGCGCGCAAAGCGCCTCATCGTCACGGCTGAAGACCTGCACCTGGTTCTTGCCGCTTTCCTTCGCGATATAGCAGGCGATGTCCGCGGCCTTCATCACGTCCTTCAAGCTGCGCATGCCCGGCGGCGGCGTGAAGAGCCCCACGCTCACGCCGGTGAAAAATGTCCGGTTGGCCCAGACGAAGCCGAGTTCAGCGATAGTCCGGCGTATCTCTTCCGCAATGCGAAGCGCCTGTGTACTGGCGCAGTGGGTCAGCACGATGCCGAATTCATCGCCGCCGAGCCGACCCAATATGTCCGCACTACGCAGGCCTCGCATCAACGTCGCGCTGATCGAACGCAGCAGGTCGTCGCCCGCGGCATGCCCGCACGTGTCATTGACGATCTTGAACTGATCGAGGTCAAGGAATAGGACAGCATGTTCGGAATACGCGGACGCGCTCTGGTCGAGCAGCGTGCTCAGCCGCCGCTCGAACTCACCGCGATTCAATATGCCGGTCAGCTCGTCATGCGTCGCCTTATAGGAAAGCTGCGCCGCGTGCTTGCGTTTCTCCGTCACATCGCGCAGCACGATGACGCTTCCGATCACGCGAGCCTGGGCGTCATGCATGGCCGCAACGGACCGCTCCACCCAGATCTTCTCGTTCGCCGGCCCGCGCAGGTAGATATCGGTGGTCGTCTCGGCGGACCTCTCGGAGCGCAACACACGCTCGAGCGCATCCGGCGCGGGCGCATCGCCGTCCTGGTTGAACGTCCTGCAAATCTCACTGAACGGAAGCATCAGCATATCGGCGCTGACGCGTCGGAACATGCGTTCGGCCACGCGATTGCAATAGGTGATCCGACCCGCGTCATCGGTCCGGATCACGGCCTCGGCAATCGATGCGAGGGTGACCTGGGCAAGCTCATGCTCGACATGGGCGTCCGCTTCCGCATGCTTGCGGTCCGTGATGTCGAGGAGCGATCCCACCATGCGGGTCGCATAGCCCCGCTTGTCACGTATGGCCTGCCCTCGCGTCTTGCACCATATGAGACTTCCGCCAAAAGCCTTCACGCGAAATTCGACGTCGAAGACATGGTTTTCCTTGAGGTGCCCGCGCAATGCATTGCGGACTTGTTCAACATCTTCGGGATGAACGAACTCGGCAATGGCATCCGAAGCCCTTGTCAGCGCGTTTCTCTCGTAGCCCAGCAGCTCACTGATCCAGTCCGAATAGTAGATGCGGTCCTGAACGATGTCCCAATCCCACAATCCCGCGTTGCTGCCTCGAAAGCCGAGGCTCAAGCGCTCTTCGCTCTTGATCAGCTTGGCCTGCAGCTGGTTGCCGCGCGCAAGGGAGCGGTGCACGAACATGGCGCAAGCCGCAAGCAGCATCAAGGCGGAAAACACCAGCATACTGATCAACGCGACGGTCGTTCGACGGAATGCGTGAACAAACGAACGCGAAAATCCATCCTCGATGGGCCCAAGCGCTTCGTCGATCGCCCTCACGCGCACCAGCAGCGATCGGGTCGCAGGGCTGTCCCGTTGCCCGGTCAGAACCAGGCTGCGCAACTGGTCGCCGATGTCGCGCAATTGCAGGATATAGCCGTCGCTCTGCTCCCAGTACTCAATGCCACGCCGCATCAACGGCAGGTACTTCGATGCGCCGTAGAGCCGCCGGATGCCGCCGATGTCCTGTTCGGCGGCGCCTCCCGCCATGAGACCGCGTTTGACTATTTCGTGGTCTGGCGTGGCCTTGTTCATTTCGAGCCGGGCGATCCGGACGCCGAGCGGCACGCTCAGCTTGTCGAGAAACCGCCGGAAGTCCTGCTCCGAACCGCTCGAGGCATACGCGTTCAGTGCCAGGACTGCGTCCTTTTCGGCCTTCGCCCATGAGCTTTCGCCGCCGATATAGGCGCGCAGATTGGACTGGACGCCCAAACTGAGCGCGGTCAGAAATATCAGAATGATGACTACAAATGCGAACGGCAGCAAAAGCGCTGCCGTGCGGCGTCCCTCCATTGCATCGGGAATATGGCGAAGAATCGGTCTCATAGAATTCTTCGAGGCGCAACCCGGACACCCCCCCCGGGCGCCCGACATCGCTGTGTCGGGCGAACGCCCCTTCCTGCCTCATCTTTTTTTCGGTTCCCAGAATCCAGCCGGACACTTTCTTTCAGGGACATTTCTTATTTCTATCGATTCACCGACATCACCCTGACACCTACCGGCCTGGTGTCCCGGAATAGTTTATGAAAGATCTGATTCCTCGAATTCTATCGGTTGTAAGCTGCGGTTTTCATAAAATCTTTGTGTTCCCTAAACAGTCGCGCCACGCAATCGACGAGCGATCCGGTCCGAAGCGTGCACTGCGGCGCGCCGCAGTGCACGCTTCAGGGTTGTCCCGTAGCGCTTCCCCGGGTGCACTTCGCGGTGATGAGCCCTCCCTGCTCTCCGCCCGATCTAAAGTTTCATACCGGCGTGCCGATAGTCACTAGAGAGGGCATCACCGGCCGCAACAACGGTATGCCTTGATCAATCCGCCGCAGAATACGAGCATGTCGCCGAGCGCTTCGGAGCTCCCTCAGGAACTGGGCCGCTTGCATGCGCCATTCAAATTTCGTCCGATACTTCCTGCTGCTGCATGTGTTGCTGTTCACGCTCGCTCGAGCAGGTTCGGTCTTCGCTCGACCCTTGATTGCTCCGGACGCGCCGCTCAACGAAGAAGTGCTCAGGGTTCCCGTCAGCACTGCGCCGCTAGTCAGGCTCGTCGTCACCCTATACATGCCGTCGGGCGCAGGCCCCTACCCGCTTGCCGTCATCAATCACGGCTCGTATTTTGACCCGCCGAGAGCGCCGCGCATCAGTGACAACTTCGCCGCCTACTATTTTCTATCACGCGGCTATGCCGTCGCGATGCCGATGTTGCGCGGCTATGCAGGATCGGATGGGCAATGGACGCCTCACGGTTGCGACATCATCGCGACGGGCCTCGACGCGGCGCGCGACATCCGCGCAACCATCGACTATCTGAAGCACGTGCCGGGTATCGACCCCTCAAGGATCGTCGTGGCGGGGAAAAGCATCGGCGGCTGGAACACACTCGTGCTCGGCACGCTCGATGTCAGCGACATCAAAGGCCTGATCAGTTTTGCGGGCGCGATGAAGGAGTCCGATTGCAAGACACCCGATGCGACCCTGATCAGCAGTGCGGCTCAATTGGGTGCCCACACGAAGATCCGGTCGATCTGGTTCTTCGGTGACAACGACCAGATCTTCGCGACGCCGACGTGGCGTGGCATGTTCCAGCACTACACGGCCGCAGGCGGCCCCGCCGAACTGGTGGCCTTCGGTACATTCCTGAACGATGCCCATGCCATCTTTGCGTCGGGCGAAGGGCTGCGAAGCTGGGTGCCGAAGCTCGACCAGTTTCTGGCGAAGATCGGCATGCCCAACGACGAGGTGCATCCGGAATACTTGCCGAGCCCTCCTCCGCCCGTCACGCATTTCGCGGATGTCAACGACCTGACGAGCGTCCCGTACCTGGATCAGGCGCAACTGGCGCTCTATCGGGCCTTCCTTGCCGCGCCGCTACCGCGCGCGATCGCGATCGGACTGGGGGGAGCAGCCGTCGCATCGGGGGGCTTCGACTCCGCGGTCGCCGCGATGGACCAATGCTGGAAGCAGGCCACGTATTGCCAGCTCTATGCGATCGACAGCGACGTCGTCTGGCCCAGGCAGCCGGCGGAACCCCAGCCGACGCGCTTCGCGGCGCTCGCGGATGCAGCCAGAGTGCCTTACATGAATGAGCGCGGCCGCATGGCCTACAAGCAGTTCCTCGCGCTGCGCCGGCCGCGTGCGTTCGCCGTCGCGCAGGACGGCGGCTATGCGGCGGCCTCAGGCACGGACCCGATCACCGAGGCCCTGGCTTCATGCAGCCAGGGGCGCCCGGGTTGCGAGCTCTATGCAGTCGATGGCGATATTGTCTGGCCCGAGCACCATTAACTGCTCGCCCGCTTCCCAGGTCCGTCGGCGCAATGCATCGCGCTTACGACAGATGATGCACTTCCTGCAGCCCGAACACCGGTGTGGGCAGGCCTTCATAGCGCGCTTTCAGTTGCAGCGACAGGTACTGCGAATAATGTCGCGACTGGTGCAGGTTGCCGCCGTGGAACCACAACGCGGTTTGCTGCGTCGGCTTCCACATATTGCGTTCCTCGCCCTCCCACGGTCCCGGGTCCTTCCTCGTATTCGAACCCAGACCCCAGACCTTGCCGACCTTGTCCGCGACCTTCCGTGAGATCAGATCCGCAGCCCAGCCGTTCATCGAACCGTAGCCGGTCGCATAGACGACCACATCCGCTTCGAGTTCGGTGCCGTCGCTCAGCACGACGGAGTGCGCCTTCAGCTCCTTGACGTCGACGCCGCTCTTCAGCTTGATCTTGCCGTCCGCCACCAGTTCCGATGCGCCGACGTCGATGTAGTAGCCCGAGCCGCGCCGCAGATACTTCATGAACAGCCCGGAGCCATCGTCGCCGAAATCGAGCATGAAGCCGCGTTTCTCCAGGCGGTCATAGAGATTGGCGTCCAGCTGCCTGATTTTCTCGTAGACCGGAATCTGGAATTCATGAAGGATCTTGTACGGCACCGATGCAAAGGTCATGTCGGCCTTCCATGTCGTCATGCCGGACGCCACCGCGCGTTCGGAATAAAGAGCGCCGAGCGCATGCTCCATCAGGGAATCGGACTTGACGATATGAGTCGACGAACGCTGCACCATCGTGACATCGACACCCGCCTCCCACAGCGCCGCGCAGATGTCGTGCGCCGAATTGTTCGCGCCGATCACCACGACTTTCTTGCCCGCATAGCCGTCCGGGCCGGGATGCTGCGACGAGTGATGCTGCTCGCCCTCGAAGACGTCCATGCCCTTGAACGAGGGCGTGTTCGGCTTGCCCGACATGCCGGTCGCCAACACCAGTTGCTTGGGCCGCAGCACGATCTGCTCGCCGTCGTGCTCGACCACGACCGTCCACTCGGAGGTGCCTTCGTCATAGGTCGCCGATTTGCATGTCGTCGAGCCCCAGTAGTTCAGCTCCATCACTTTCGTGTACATCTCGAGCCAGTCGCCGATCTTGTCCTTCGGCGAAAAGACGGGCCAATTGTCGGGGAAAGGTAGATACGGCAGATGGTCGTACCAGACCGGATCGTGCAGGCACAGCGATTTATAGCGATTGCGCCAGTTGTCGCCGGGCCGGGCGTGGCGATCGACGATGATGGCCGGCACCCCGAGTTGCCGGAGCCGCGCACCCAGTGCGATACCGCCCTGCCCGCCACCGACGATCACGCAATACGGCTGTCGCGAACGTCCGAGTTCGGTGAGCTCGGCCTCGCGTTGCTCCTTCCAGGTTTTGCGATCCGGATGCGCGCCATGCAAGGCACCCATCGGCCGCTGAAAGCCTTTTGGTTCTTCATGGGACTTGAGTTCGCTCATGGCGGTGAGCAATGTCCAGATCTGGCCGTTCCGGATGCGGATGAAGCCGTTGCCGCGCGCGGTGGCGGTTTCGAAGGTAATCCAGCTTTGGGCGAGACCGTCCGCTTCGCTGGCCTGCTCGCCTTCGGCGATGCGCCATGAGGACGGCTTGATCGCGGCAAGCTGTGCGGACAGCATGTCGGCGATCTGCTGCCGGCCCTCCATCGTCTTGATATTCCACGTGAACGTGACCAGGTCGCGCCAGAAGCCATCGGGCTCGAATAGCTCTGCGGCGGTCTTCGCATCGCCTCGCTGCAATGCAGTATCGAGTTTTTCCAGTACGCCGGACACCGTCTCGTTAGGATTCGGGTTCTGCTCAGGCATGGTTGCTCCTCCATGTACAACGGATAACGATCGGGCGATCGGAACCGCGGAGTTCTGAGCCCGCTCGACTGGTAAGCCGCTTTTTTACATGCGATTTGCTGATTGCCGTGGCGCGACTTCGCACCTGGTACCGGAAGGGTATCCGCTACGCAGCGCAGCATGCAATTCGCTATTGCCCGGAATGGGCGTTGAAAAGTGTGCGCGATAGCCGGGCGGCGGTCGACTGGCCGACCGCCTGCCCTTACACGGCAGGCATGTCGAACGGCCGATTTCAGGTCGAAAACCGGCGAGGTACTCGCGCTTTGCGTGCGCGGGTCATGGTGATGGGCCGTTCATGGCCGTTTGCATCGGTGTTAGAACGTTTTCCAGTCAGCTTCGGCTGCGACAGGGGGCGCTTCGCTCACTGCAGCATGCGATTGAGATTGCGAGGACTTCGCTGGCGCGGGGCGCGCAGCGATTGTCTGGATCGGCGTCCTGTCCGGCGTGCGGCGCGGCATGACGCTACGGGATGCTGTAACCGCCGCGCGCGTCGAGCCGGGGTTGCCGACCGTCGCATCGACCTTGAAGACCGCGACGGCCTCACGCAGTGACTGAGCCTGGTCGGCCATCGACTGCGCCGCGGCCGACGCTTCTTCGACCAGCGCGGCGTTTTGCTGGGTCACCTGGTCCATTTGGACGACGGCCTGATTGACCTGCTCGATGCCGGTGCGCTGTTCTTCCGAGGCCGACGAGATTTCGCCCACGATGTCGGCAACCCGCTTGACGGACTGGACGACTTCGCTGATCGTGCTGCCCGCTTCCTCGACAAGCTTCGAGCCGGCGTCCACCCGGCTCACCGATTCGCCGATGAGGTCCTTGATCTCTTTGGCCGCTGCCGCGCTGCGTTGAGCGAGCGTGCGCACCTCGCCCGCCACCACGGCAAAGCCGCGTCCCTGCTCGCCAGCGCGTGCCGCCTCGACCGCCGCGTTCAGCGCCAGGATGTTGGTCTGAAACGCGATGCCTTCGATCACCGTGATGATCTCGCCCACCTTCGCCGAGCTGTCGGAGATCCCGCGCATGGTGTCGACCACATGCCCGACCACTTCCCCGCCCCGCTGCGCGATGCCCGAGGCCGTGGTGGCCAGCGTGGTCGCCTGTTGCGCGTTATCCGCGTTCTGACGCACGGTGGTGGTCAGTTCCTCCATGCTCGAGGCGGTCTCTTCCAGCGAGGCGGCCTGTTCTTCCGTGCGTTGCGACAGATTGGTGTTGCCCGCCGCGAGCTGTTGCGTCGCACTCGATATCGATTCGCTGGCGTCCTTGACCCCGCCCACGATCGCCGCCAGGTTGGCAATCGCCTGGCTCAGAGACGCGGCCACGGCGCCCACTTCGTCTTGGCGAAGCACAGCGATTTTGACCGACAGATCCCCGCGCGCCAAAGCCTCGGCGCCATCGACTACGCGCTGCAGAGGACGGACGATTGAGCGCGTCACGATCACCCCCAAGAACGCTGCAATGATCAGGGCCAACGACGCTAATCCCCACAGCACTGCACGCGCCATCTCGTAGGAATGGGCGCCTTCCTGCACGGCCTCATCCATCGCGCGTGCTTGGGCAGTGGCAAAATCGTCGATCGCGGTGATGGTCGCGACTTGGAGGGGCATCACCTTCAACAAGGTCGCGCGTGCCCCATTGCTGTCGTGAGCGGCCAATTGCGCATTAACCGGCTGAAGCGCCTCCGCGTAGGGCGTTCGTACCTGCAGCATGTGATCGTAAGCGGCCCGGTCGCTGTCTGTGTCTAGCCGGCTTTGCAGGTCAGAGTAGAGCGCCGTGTTTGCTGTCGTTTGGGCCTTGAGTTTCGCAAGGTCGGACTGTTGCGCTTCGGGGGTCGGTTCGTCCAGCGCGCGGTATAAGAGCAGCGCTACGTGGTACGTGCCCTCCTTGATCTGATTCGCGACGCTTACCTTTGCCATGCGGTCGTTGACGATATCTCGCATGTTCGCATTCATATGCGACATCTGCGCGCTGACCGTGACACAAATTACCAACAACAATGCGAGTATCGCCCCGAACGTGGCGGTAAGTCGCGACCCAATTTTCATTTCCATGCTGACACCTCTCCGATAGTAAATGGTTATCGGCACGGCGCGGCGATAATTTAGGGGGGCGGGGGGGGGGGGGGGGGGGGGGGGTGGGTGGCGGCTGCAGCAATTGTTCGGACCTTGGCCGGGTGAGCTTGCCAGCTGATTCGAGAATCGGTGGCTGACGGGCATGCTCAGGTGGCTTCCTTCGAGCGCTTTTGGATGACGCTCGTCGCAGGCATCGCAGAGGGGCGTATGAGGTTGCTAACCTGCCCGAATGTCCCGACTCAGCGCGGCGGAGAATGGCATTGGTGAGTTCAAGCAAGGCCGAGTGATGTTCGGCGGGTGTTCGAAAATTTCAATGTCGACGATGCCGAAGGTCACGTCGCTTACTAGCATGTCGACTTGTCTCGGCGGTGCTTGCGCTACGGTGTGATCGCATTGCTTGCCACTGCGGCGAGCACTTCTCTTCTGCCGCATCACCGTCCGCCTTTTCGCGGATTCCTTGATCTGATTCGCGAGCCTTACCTTGTTCGGACCTTGGCCAGGTCTTGCCACCTGACTCGAGAATCCCGTGGCTGACGGACATCGTCAGGTGGGTTTCTCCAAGCGCTTTTAGATGACGTTCGTCGCCGGCATCACAGAGGGGCGTACCTGCGCTGTATACGGAGCAGGACGGGAAAGGGTACCAAGAACGACATAGGTCTTTCCGATCGTCAACAGCGGATCACGACCGCCTCCTTTGTACCCACGCTCTCGAACATAGCGACTCATCATGGCTCCGCCGCCCTTTCACCTATAGCAAGCTTCGATGGTGGCAAGTGCATACTTTCCGCTCTCGGACAAAAACGCCTCCACTTCATATGCGACCGGCTTATCGGGATCTCCGAACACGAGAACGACAGTGACGACGGTTCCCGGAGCTAGCACGACAGACTCATGCTCTCCAATCACTGTCGCGTCGACTGGTCTTGTCAATTCAAACGTGTCGTTTTCTTTCATTGCCGTCATTTTTTTGCAGGAATCCCTGTCACAAGTCGAACCGTGCCCGTGTTGTCCTGCAGGAACACAAACGTCGTGTTGATCGTCTTTCCGTTGACCCCCGCAATGGGGATGACTTGCTCATAAGTTTGCCCGTATTGAGTACTCTTGGTTGCCACCGCAGTGGCAGGGTCAAAATAAAGTTGCGACGCTAGGTTCTGCCAGTTGCTCTGATTGAAACCCAGAGCCTGGTCGAACCAGTTCGCCTTCGTCTGATTTTTCGGGTGTGCAGGGTCGAGCAAGTATTCATGAAGTTTGCTTTCGAGGTTTGACGTGTCAAACCCTGCGGAACTCTATGCGGCTTGCTGGTTATCCGACGATGGTTTCGAATTCGAAGCTTGATAGCCCGAATCATCGTTCCCACCGTTCCCGCTCGACCGCATCGGCGCACCCGGCGTCACCATCGGCGACACACTCACCATTGGACACAGCACGCCAGGCCCACACGGTATAGCGCTTGGCGTTACCACCGCGGTCGCGGTCGGCGGCGTCCTGTCGCTCCCACCGCCTGTTATATCGGTCTGCGGACTCGCATCGCCCTGCTGCACGTCGCCCGGCATCCCAACACGCGCGTTCGCGACATCCCGCGGCAGGTTCTTCACGTCCTGCCCGAACTGCTCCACGCCACGTCGGAACTGATCCAGCTGACTGAACCCAAGATCCTTCGCCTGCTGAGGCAACGTGTAGACAAACAGCCCGCTCTGCACCTTCTGGCTGTTCACCCACTGCAACTCCGGTCCCAGATCCTTCGCGTCCTCTGGACTCACATAGTTCGCTAGCCATTCCGGACTGTTCGGCGAGAACTCCGCCCAGCACTGCACAACGTAACATGCGGCCGCCGTCAGGCGCTTCTCTTCTGCCGCATCACCGTTCGCTTTCTCACGGATCGCCGTTTTTTCATCTGAATGTAACTGCCGATTGTACAGATCAGCATTCAACGCCCCGCCGGCCCCACTCGTCGCGCCTGATACTCCACCCAGCGCTCCGCCGGCCACCGCACCCGCCAGCCCCGACGCCGCATTCGCTATCAGCGTCCCGCCCAGCGTGTCGCCCGCCGCACCGCTCGCACGGCTCATCGCACCACTGACCGCATTGCCCACCACATCGCCGGCAACCGTGCCACCGAGTGCCCCCGCAACATGGCCTCCCCCCAACGCCGCACCCAGTCCCGCCACCGCCGCATGCGAGGCAATCCGCGCTGCTCCGTCGTTCCCCCACAGCGTGACCTGCTGCGTCGCCGCGTCGTAGTCCGCCTGAGCGTGGGCCATCCCGGCGTGATCGCCCGTTGCCTTCGCGTTCTCGTACGCCAGCGCCGCCGTGGCTTGGGCCGCACTCGCACGGCTTTCCAGCGCGCCTGCCACATCGCCCACCACCTGCATCCCGACCTGACCGACGCCCCGCTGGACCGCCAGATCGTTCTGCACCTTTTGCGCATCGAATGTGTTCTGCACCGAACCATTCGCGCTCGTGGTATCGCGACTCAGGGTGTCGCGGCTCAAGGTGTCGCGACTCAGGCCGGCCGTGCTGTCCTGCCCCGTTCCTGCATCGCCACGAACCGTGATCGTGCCGGAACTGACCACCGCATGGGTCGTCCCCGACGCCTCCGAACTCGTCCCCGCCGTCGAGAAGCCACTCGGCCCCAAGCCTTGCGAGTTCAACGGTCCAGGCGTGCTACTTCCCCCCTGCATCACCGGTGTATCGAGGTTCACTCCACCCAGCGTACTCTGTCCGAAGCCACCGCTTGCACTCAAGCCGATCGTGTCACCCGAATCGCTCGCGTGATTCTCCAGATCCGTGTAACCGAATGTCTGCGTCGACAGACTGTTTCT
>NZ_CADIKM010000014.1 GCF_902859895.1 Pararobbsia alpina | reverse complement strand
AGGCCCGAACGACGCGCTATGTTCAGACGGTCGGCCTCTTTCTCGCAACTGGAGGTGGGCTCGCTGACGTCATGTCACCCTCACCGGGAAGTCAGACCGGCGAGACGAATACGCCGCACTCGTCCTTGGATGGTTCAACACAGACACTTGCATCTCACCCGTGACGGCAAACGGGATTGGATTGCACAAGGCTCCTTATTTTGCTTAAACGAGATGAACACGAACGTGAACTATGTAAAACCGAGATGGCAAAAATGGAGGGCACCACTTCCTCGCGGCGGATCGGGGGCTTGCTGACCATGCGAGCAGACGAAACGACGTTGGGAAAGTCTGGATGGCTGATGCTTGCCGGACGAATTGTGTTGACGTTCATGTTCTGGGCGAACGGCTTCGCGAAGCTGCTGGACTTCAATAGCGGCATTGCGGAGATGAACCACTTCGGCCTGCAGCCGGCCGTGCCGTTCACGATCGCCTCGATCATTGTCCTGCTCGGCGGGTCCGCGCTGGTCATCTCGGGCCGGGGGCTCGTAATCGGCGCGGGCGTGCTCGCGGTTTTCACGTTGATGACCATCCCGCTCGCCCACCCGTTCTGGCGAATGACCGGACTTGCGGCATTCCAGGAAAAGGAGATCGTGTCGGAACACATCAGCTATGTCGGCGGGCTGGTCTGCATCGCGATTGCGCATCTGCGCGGTGCCGCGACAAAGCGAATTTTCGCGTGATGCCGGGCCGGCGATCGCGCCTGCTTGGCGCCGCGATCGCCGGCACGCTGCGCTATTCCATACCACCAACAGTGTCTCCGAAAATATCGTATATTTCCGATATATAATTCGGACTTAGACGATATGCACGGCCTGCGCCGCTCCCCGGAAAGCAGCCGCCCCCCATGGACATCGACGCGATTCACAAAGCGTTGGCCAATCCTCTCCGACGAGACATTCTCGCCTGGCTGAAGGAGCCGTCGCGGTATTTCCCCGAACAGGCACATTCGCTTGCGAACGGCGTATGCGCCGGGCACATCGACGCGCGCTGCGGACTGTCCCAGTCGACCGTCTCCGCCCATCTCGCGACGCTGCAGCGAGCCGGACTCGTCAGCTCGACGCGCGTCGGCCAATGGATCTATTTCCGGCGCAATGAAGATGTGATCCAGGCCTTTATTGCCCAAATGAATACCGGCCTCTAAGGCCAGAAGCACGACTTGAAAACGATCGACCCGCACGGCCATGACAGGCCATCACATTGCCGACCGATCCCCACTGTCTCACTGCCTGTTACGGAGCGCTTTAAATGCCAGACCTTTTCGACCCGATTCAAATCGGCGACCTCACGCTGAAAAACCGCATCATCATGGCGCCGCTCACGCGTCAACGTGCCGGCAAGCAACGCCTGCCGAACACGCTGATGGCACAGTACTACGCTGAACGCGCATCGGCCGGCCTGATCCTGAGCGAAGCAACGTCGGTGATGCCGCAAGGCGTCGGCTATGCCGATACGCCGGGAATCTGGTCCGACGAGCAAGTCGAAGGCTGGAAGGTCATCACCCGCGCAGTCCACGAAGCCGGTGGCCGGATCTTCATGCAACTCTGGCATGTTGGCCGCATCTCCGATCCGATCTTCCTTGACGGCGATCTGCCGGTTGCACCGACTGCCATCGCCCCCCAAGGCCATGTCAGCCTCGTGCGCCCCGAGAAACCCTATGTCACGCCGCGTGCACTCGATATCGGCGAACTGCCGGGCGTCGTCGCGGCCTACAAGAAAGGCGCGGAAAATGCGAAGGCCGCCGGCTTCGACGGCGTCGAGATCCATGGTGCGAACGGTTATCTGCTCGATCAGTTCCTGCAGGACAGCACGAACAAGCGTACCGATGCATACGGCGGTCCGATCGAAAACCGCGCTCGCCTGTTGCTCGAAGTCACCGACGCATGCATCGAAGTGTGGGGCGCGAACCGCGTCGGCATGCACCTCGCACCGCGTCGCGATGCGCATTCGATGGGCGATTCGGATCCGCTCGGGACCTTCGGCTATGTCGCCAGGGAACTCGCCAAGCGCAAGATCGCGTTTATCTGCGCGCGTGAAGCCGTCGGCTCGGATAGCCTTGGACCGGAACTCAAGAAGCTCTTCGGCGGCCCGTATATCGTGAACGAGAAATTCACGAAGGCCACCGCGCAGCAACGGCTCGACAGCGGCGACGCCGATGCGGTCGCGTTCGGCAAGCTGTTCATCGCGAACCCGGACCTGCCGCAGCGTCTCAAGATCGACGCCCCGCTCAACGAGTGGGTGTCCGAAACCTTCTACTCGGAAGGCGCGAAGGGTTATACCGACTATCCCGCGCTGAAGACTGCCTGAGCCCGAGTGGTACACAGCGCGGCCTGGAGCAACACGAGATGTGGTGCTCCAGGCACGTCGATGTGCAAGCCAAACCGGATACACAACACGACCGACGGGGCATCGCACTCAGGCGAATCTCGTCGGTCGTGTGCAAACTGGCCTAGTTTTTCGCCGGGCGGCCCGTCTTGACCGTTTCGAGGTCGGACAGGGCAGCCGCGAGACGCTTCTCGGAAGCGCCTTCGAGCAACGCCAGGCCAGCGCGCAGCAATTCGCTTTTCTTGACGTGAATGCCAGCGTCGAGGCACCTCTGTTTGAGCGTCGCGATCTTCGCGTAGTCCGACTTCGGCATCGTGAAGCTGTCGCGCACGACCTTTTCCTTCTTTTCTCGCTTGGCCTTCTCGGCCGGCGCGGCATCGGTCTTCGCCGCTTCAGCGGCGCCTTTCGTCACGGCTGATTTCTTCGGGCTCGACTTCCTGCTCGCCGGCTTGCCGGCGGATCTGGCAGCGGCGTTCCCCGTAGCAGCTTTCCTGAGCGCCGCCTTCCGGGCAAGCGCCTTTTTCGGCGCCGGCCTGGAGGCGGTTGACGTCGTGGCGGATGTCCCCCTCACCGCAACCGCGGCGGCCTTCTTGCTGACCGCGGCGCGCGAACGCTTGACCGGCTTTGAGGTGACGGACGTCGCACTGCCTCCGTTCGCAACAATTTTCGCACCGTCACTCTTCGGGAAGTGAAAGACCTTCCTGGTCGGCGCCTTGAGCTTCGGTTCGTTCAATGTCGTCCCCTGCGAAGTTAACGGCATAAACAGTATATACCGTTAATTTTCGCGTAAGAAACGCCCTGCGAATGCAGTGCCTGGTGTTTGCCATGGCTCGGCGAGGTCGATCGGCACGCCAGGAGGCCTCCGACAGGCGCCCCCTCATCGCCATGCACCCTTACTTCTGCACCGCGTCGTTACCCCGGATGCGCTGGACCGTGGCATCCGAGATCTGCTGCGCGGCGTTCTTGATCATCGCGTGTTCGTCGCGACCGGAGAGGACGAACTTGGCGGCGATGACGTAGGGATTGAGCTTGATGACAGCGCCGGGCTTATCCTTGGTTTCGCTCTCGACATTTTCGTAGAGCGGGGTCCGGCCCGCCTTGGACAGGTCATCGATCGCCACGGCGACCTGCAGATCTCCCTGCCCTGCCCCGAAGCCCACTACCGCGCGCCGCATCCGGTTGCCCTCATCGACGCTGAGGAACACGCCGCGAACTTGCCACCCGTTCGCGGGTACGGAAGCGCCCGGTGCGAGCCGATGCACGTCGACACCGGCCTTCGTCAGATCGGCGGTCAGCGCTTCGGACATCTCCTCGATGATCTCGCGCGCATGCGCCTGAGGATCCTCCTGCGAATGCAACGGCCCGTGCGGCAAAAGTCCGCCGGCAAGACGTCGCGCCTGCTGCACGCGCCCGCTGTCGGGCTTGACGTCGCTCACGTCGAGATCGAAATCGGAAACATAGACGGGAGGAGAAACGGCCGGCGCCGGTACACCCTCGGCTCCATGGCTGGCTGTCGCTGCCAGACTCATCCATCCCGCCGTCAAGACGACCTGCAACCATCGAAGCGCCATGGACCACCTCCACGATCATCGCGTCAAGGTCCACATCCTAACTCGGCAGGTCCCGCACCGCCCCCCGGCAGATAAGATTAAAATTAAGCATTAGAAAATTGCTGCTTAAAGGCAAAAATCTTCATTAAACAATAAACTTTTGCCGGTACGGTTGCCAAGAATTTGACCCAGTGAGGTAACAAGCAATATCATATTGCTGTTAATCTGCAAAAAATGGCCTCAACAAGCAATATGTTATCGCTTACGCTCGCGACATCAGACGAAATAGGACGTGAACTGGGTGCTCGCCTGCGCCTGCATCGCCTCGCCCAGAACCTCCTGCAGACCGAACTCGCGGCACGCGCGGGCGTGTCCGAAGGGACCGTGCGCAATCTGGAGAAGAAGGGGCAGGCGACCCTCGATTCCATGCTTCGCATCGTCATGGCGTTAGGTCTCGTCGAGGATCTGTCCGAACTCTTCGTTTTCAAGCCGATATCGATCAAGGCGCTCGAGGACGCGAGCGTGAAGCGTGTGCGCGCGTCGGGCCCACGCTCATGAACCGGCTGGACGTGGTCTACGCCGGGTGGCAGGAACGCTTCACGCTCGGCCAGCTGGCTGACAACGGTGCGGACCTCGTTTTCCAGTACACGCCTGAGGCCCTGCAACGGGGACTCGAGCTCTCGCCGCTCAAGCTGAAATTGCGAGCCGAAGCCTACACAGGCTTCCCCGACTATCAATTCCGCTTGCCGGGTCTGGTGGCTGACGCGCTGCCGGACGGATGGGGCATGTTCATCATGGACCGGCTGTTCCGCAAGATGGGGCGCCATCCCGCGCGACTGTCTCCGCTCACACGTCTCGCATTCATCGGCGAGCGCGCGATGGGCGCCCTCGTGTTCGAGCCGTCCGCGGAAGATCCGCTCGAAGACGAGGATGTCCAATTGCTGACGCTCGCGAAAGAAGCGCGCGGCGCAGCGGTCGACGGCAGCCTCGAGGTGCTGCGCCATCTCGCTGCAATCGGCGGCTCGCCACATGGCGCGCGACCCAAGGTGCTGCTGAACTATGACCGCACCAGTGCGCGGATGTCGGCGAGCGAGTTCGGCGCGGGGGTGCCATGGCTCATCAAGTTCCAGGCCGCGAACGAGCACAAGGAAGTGTGCGCGGTCGAGGCACTCTACGGCGCAATGGCGAGGCAATGCGGGCTCGACATGCCGGACACCGAGTACTTCGATCTGGATACGAGACTCGCGGCATTCGGGATCGCAAGATTCGATCGCGATGCTGGCCAGCGTGTACCCACGCATACCCTGGCCGGTGCGATGAATGCGAATTTCCGCATCCCCTCATCGGTCGACTACACGACGTTCCTGCGATTGACCCGCTTCCTCACGCACGATGAACGTGAGGTGGTCAAGGCCTATGAGCGATGTGTGTTCAACGTCGTTTTCCACAATCGCGACGATCATGCGAAAAACTTCTCGTTTCGCCTGGCGAGGGATGGTCGTTGGCGCCTGTCGCCCGCGTACGACCTGACGTATTGCGAAGGGCCCGGCGGCGAACATCAGATGGATATCTGCGGCGAAGGCCTTGCACCGTCCCGAGCCGACCTGCTCAAGCTGTCGGACCAGTCCGGCCTCGACAGGACAGCATGCAGCGCGATAATCGAACGCATTACGCAGGCCGCGGGCGAACTCAAGGTACGTGCCCGGGACTTCGCCATTCGCCGCAATACCGTGCTGTCCCTGGCCAGGCAGATCGACGCGGATCGAAGCCGCATGACCTGACGAAAATGCCATCGCGGGAATTCGATCTGTACCGACCGGAGTTTCATAACATCCGGTACATGAAGGACGTATGAAGGGAACGCAAGGTAATCTTCCGTAGTTTTTTCGCGACCCTGTTAGATTTGTTACCGGCTTTGTAATACAACGGTAGGGTTCATCTCGTAAACTCCAATCGTCGTCTCTTGGAGAAGGTTGTAATGAAAACGAAATTTCTGATTGTTTCAGCGATCGGCGCACTAGTCCTTGCCGCCTCGCAAGCTGCCTCGGCTGGTGTCAACGTTGGTTTGAACATCGGCATTCCCGCGCCGGTTTATGTCGCACCCGCGCCAATGTATGTCGCACCGCGTGCTGTCGTCGCGTATCCCGCGCCGATGGTCGTGATCGGATGGCACGACAACCGTTACTGGGACGGTCGTCGCTGGTGGGGACACGATGAATGGTCTGCGCACCACCATCATCACTACGACCATCGCCACTACGACCACTACTGATCGCCGTGTGCCATCGCTGCCGGCAAGATACGCGTGCCGGCAAGCCTCAGGGCTGACGTCAGCCCTGTTCCGCACGCCGGCTTGCCCGGCACCCACGCGAAACCACGGTCACCCGCCTGGCCACGCAGTTTTTCCCCTCGCACGTTCCCCCCGAGTTACGATCACCCTCAATCCGGCCATGCTTGTCGGGAGGGACCATGAACGCTTGGTGGCAGGAAGCCTGGTCGACGGCGCAAGCTGAATTCTCGGCATAAGGCGCTACCCTCTCCGGCCGGACAGGCGTGCGCCCTTCGCTTCGGCGCAAGAGCCCAGTACGCGCAGCCCCCGTATGCGCAGCCTTTCGACAAGGCGATAGCCAATACGAATCGCCTGATTCGATATCTTCAGTGGTCTTTTACTCCATTATTTTGCACACTAGGGGGAGCCATAAAAGGCATCCCGGGACACGAGTCCTGGCGAGCCGACAAAAAACCGGAGACATCGTCATGAGCGGCACGCTTCCTTTGCCGAGCCCAGCGCTCGGACTCGCTGTCCGCAAGGCACGCTGGAGGTTGTTACCCTTCCTCCTCCTCATGTATCTGCTCGCCTTCCTCGATCGCGCGAACGTCGGCTTTGCAAAAAACGTTCTCCAGGCGGATGTGGGTATCGGTGACGTGGCCTTCGCGTTCGGAGCCGGCGTGTTCTTCGTCGGCTATGCGATCTTCGAAATCCCGAGCAACCTGATCATGTACCGGCTCGGTGCGCGGATCTGGATGAGCCGCATCATGATCACATGGGGCATCATCGCCGCCGGCACGGCGCTCGTGCACGATTCGACGAGCTTCTATGTGCTGCGCTTCGTGCTCGGCATCGCCGAGGCGGGGTTTTTTCCGGGCATCATCCTGTTCCTTTCAAACTGGTTTCCGGTCAACGCACGCGCGCAGTCAATAGGCGTGTTCTACACGGGCTTTCCGCTCGCCTTCCTCGTCGGCAGCCCACTATCGGGCATGCTGCTCGACGCGACCGCGCCGCTGGGCCTGCATTCGTGGCAATGGCTGTTCATCGTCGAAGGTCTCGCGGCCTCGGTGATCGGCATCGTCGCGTACTTCTACCTGACCGACCGGCCCGCACTCGCGCATTGGCTCGAGCCTGCCCAGCGCGAGGCGCTTGTCAAGACACTGAAAGACGAAGACGAACACAAGCGTACGCACGGCCCGGCTTCGGTATGGGCAGCGCTGCACGACAGGCGTGTTCTGTATCTGACGCTGATCTACTTTGTCGTGCAGATTGCCGTGTATGGCGTCGTGTTCTATCTGCCCACGCGCATCGCCGCCCTGATGGGTGGCCATGTCGGTACGCTGGTCGGATTCGTTACCGCGATTCCATGGCTCGTCGCGATCGTCGGCACACTGATTGTCACGCGTCTCGCTGACCGGATCGGACATCACCGTCTTTGGTGTGCCGGCATGCTGCTGGTTGCCGCGCTCGGCATTGCCATATCGGCAATGTGCTCGACGCCCGTTCCCGGGGTCATCGCCTTCTGCTTTGCGACGGTCGGCTTTGTCAGTGTCCAGCCGCTGTTCTGGGCCCTGCCGACCGCCTATCTCGGCGGTGCCGCCGCAGCAGGCGGCATCGCTTTGATCAACTCGATCGGCAACCTGGGCGGCTTCTTCGCACCGAACGTCAAGACCTATGCCGAGCACGCCGCAGGTACCAGTAGCGCGGGCATGTATGCGCTCGCGGCCTCGGGCATGATCGGCGTGATCCTGCTGCTCGCACTCGGCCAGGCAAGAAGCGCTGCGCGCCCCGCGCCGAATCGCGCAGTGCCTAGTGCAAGGTCCTGACGTGGCGCCAGCGCCGGTCCATGTCCTTCAATAGCTCGATATACGAGAACGCGGCCCCGTCTTCGAGGCAGGCGGTTGCCGCCGCGTTCGCCTCGTTCCACAACTCCTCGAAGAGAATCGCGGCCTCGGCGCGCGACAAAGGCTGCAGCATGAGCAGTGAGAACGCGAACGACAGTTCTTCAGCACTCCGATAAGCAGGTAAGTCTTTGTACATCTGATGTCGTGAGATGCTTTAGTTGGGTCGCCAATGTTTGGTTTGCCTCATCGAACACGTCCGCTTTCGCCGGCGTGTAAGTGGGCGCATGTTTATCACCATCTCCACCGGCGCAAACACCTGTCTGTCATTGTATGCAAAACGTGTCGAAGATGATTTTGCCGAACCATTGTGACTAAAACCACCGCGCTGCGGGACATGCTGCAGGACCCCTATGCGGCAAAGGAGCAACGCGTCATGGAAGCCCTGCTCAAGATGATCAAGCTTGACCTCCGGGCCCTGAGGGACGCCTACGAGCAGGGTTAAACCCCGGACCGGCGCTCGACGATATAGATGTGCTCGCACGCCATGACGGTTTCATCACGTTGGTTGAACACTTCTATCTTCTCGAGTACCACGCCGTGTGTCGTGCGTTTTGGGTGGTCGCGCTTTTCGGAGATCGTCGCACTGACGCGAATTGTGTCGCCGATGAAGACCGGCCGGATAAAGCGCAGCCGGTCATAGCCCGATGACATCGCGCGCGGGTTGATCGATCCCGCGGTCATGCCGATGCCGATGCTGAAGATCAGGGTGCCATGTGCGATGCGCTGCTTGAACTCCTGCGTCGCACACCATTCGGCATCCATGTGATGCGGAAAGAAGTCGCCGGTCTGCCCAGCGTGAATGACGATGTCCGTCTCGGTAATCGTGCGCCCTAAAGTCTTGCGCGCAAACCCAATCGTGTAATCCTCGAAAAACTGCTCAACGATCATATGGCCCTGTCCCCTGTCCCGGTGGCGATGCCGGACCTCGTCCACACTTCGCCGAGGTCGGCAGATTGTTCATTGGCGAATTATACGATCGCCCATGAACAGCCACAATCGCGAGATCTGCGCTACTTGGCAGCGGCTCGTAGGGATTCGCGCGCCGCCATGAGTATCTCGTCCGACAACGGGTCTCCGTGCACCGCACGCGCGAGCGTGAGCGCACCGACCAGCATCGACATGCGGGCCAGTGCGCGCTGGCGTATCGCCTTTGACTGACGTGCCCTCGAAAACGACATCAATACGTCGATCAGCGACTTGAGACCCTGCGCGTAGACCTTGCGCACAGGCTTGTCATCCGGTTCGCGGCCCGCATCGGTAGCTAGCCCTGTTACCGGACACCCGAGGCCCGGTTCGTCGCGCTGACGTTCGTTGAGGTAGTGATCGGCAAGTGCTCCGACCAGTGCGGCTTCGTCGAGATCGTCCTTGATCAGGGCCTTCCAGCGCGCGACGGATTGTTCGAACGACTGGGCGCAGGCGATGGCGGCCAACTCGTCCTTCGATTCGAAATGCCCGTAGAACCCACCATGCGTGAGTCCCGCCGCCGCCATGATGTCGGATACGGATACGCCATTGATGCCGTATTGCTTGAACAGGCGTGCGGAGGCAGCCTCGATCGCGAGACGGTTCTTGTCGGTCTGTTCACGGGAAACGCGCGGCATGGCAACTTCCTGCTCGGTCGAAAATCATGAGATGGCGGCCACGGGCGCGCGTGCGGGCCGGCGAATCGCAAAGGTAACGGCGGCCGCAATCAGGCAGGCCGCGCCGGCCGCATAGACCGCCGGCGAATACGTCAACAGGAAGGTGCGCGACATGCCGGCTCCATATGCCGCGGCTGCGGCACCGAGCTGATGCCCCGCGAATACCCAGCCGAACACCATGCCGCCGTGCTCCTTGCCGAACGTCGTGGTAGTCAGCTTGACCGTCGGCGGCACGGTGGCCACCCAGTCCAGGCCATAGAACAGGGCGAAGATCGACAAACCGTATAGTGTGAAATTCGAGTGCGGCAGCCAGAACAGCGACAGGCCGCGCAGTCCGTAGTACCAGAACAGCAGCTTGCGATTGTCAAAGCGGTCGGACAGATAACCGGATGTGATCGTGCCGAAGAAGTCGAATGCGCCCATCATTGCGAGCACCGAAGCTGCGGGAACCGGTGCGAGCCCGAAGTCGCCGCACAGCGAAATGAAGTGCGTCTGGATCAGGCCGTTGGTACTCAGCCCGCAAACGAAGAACGTGCCGAACAGCAGCCAGAAATTCACGTTCCGACCGGCCTGTGCGAGCACCCGGAAAGGCTCGAGCAATGAACGGGGGCGACTGGCCACCGGCACGGTATTCCCGCTCGGCCGCGGGGCGCCATAGGCCGACATGCCGAGATCCTCGGGGCGGTCACGCAGGAATGCGAAGGCAAGACCGGCGACCAGGAGGCAGGCGACGAAAATCGGGAACACTGCGCTGCGCCACCCGTACAGCTCGATCAGCCAGGCTTCGAGCGGCAGGAACATCAGTTGCCCGGTCGCCGAACTCGCGGTCAGCATGCCCACGACGAGGCCTCTGCGCTTGTCGAACCATCGATTGGAAATCACGGTCGCGAGCACCAGCGCGGTCATGCCCGAGCCCACGCCGAGCATGATGCCCCACAGCACGACGAGCTGCCACAGTGCGGTGATGCCCGTGGCGAGCGCCATGCCCAGGCCGATCAGCACGAGCGCCGAACAAACGATCTTCTTGACGCCGAGCCAATCCAGCAACATGGCGGAGAACGGCCCCATCAGTCCATACAGGACGAAACGCACCGCGAGCGCTGATGAAATCTGCTCGGTACTCCAGTGGAATTCGCGGCTCAGCGGCTGGAGCAATGCACCGGGCATGCCCAGCGCCGCCGACGAGACGAGCATGGTGAGAAACACCACAGAGACGACTACCCAGCCGAAATGAATCTTGCGTCGGTCGAGCCATGTCGACACCTGTATTGAAAACATGACGCCCCTCGCTCTGACGATCTGGATCGGTCAGCGGATAATACATGACCCATATCATTTATCCAATAGATGATGTGGGTCATGTATAGAGGAGGCGGTGCTCAACGGCGTTCTTTCACGCTGGATTCACCGCGTTCAACCTTGGCCGGCATCGGGCAAGAGATGCGGTTCGTCGTCGGCAAAGGCCTTCAGCAAATGGTAGGCGATCGCAAAGGGCTTGGGCGCGCTGAAACCATCGGGATGGGTGCCGGCCAGCATCCGGACCACCTCGGCACGCGTGAACCAGCGCGCGTCCTCGAGCTCGGTCCGGTCGACCACCACCTCGGTGTCCTGCGCACGCGCGAAGCAGCCGATCATCAGCGACGACGGAAACGGCCAGGGCTGGGAGGCGAAATACGATACGTGTGAGCACGCGATGCCCGCCTCCTCCTTGATCTCGCGGCGCACGGCATCCTCGATCGTCTCGCCAGGTTCGAGAAAGCCGGCCAGCGCCGAATACATGCCGGGCGGAAATCGCGGCTGCCGGCCGAGCAGGCAACGATCACCGTCGATCGCCATCATGATGACCACGGGATCGACACGCGGGAAATGCTGCGTGTTGCACGCGTCGCATTCGCGACGCCACCCGGCGGCACCGACCCGGCTTGGCGCGCCGCAGTTCGCGCAGAATCGATGACGCTGGTGCCAGTCGAGCATGGCCTTCGCCCCGCCGAGCTCGCCGAGCAGCTCCGGTGTGACGAGACCTCGCATCGCGATCGAGCGAAGATCGACAAGCACGAGTCCGGCACGGGCTGACAACGTTTGCGCGCGAGCCGTATCAAGCCCGACGGCGAACAATGCGGCGCCGTTCCGATCCTGGCCGAGAAAGATGTCGCGAACCGGCTCGCCGAGGGCGGCGGCTTCATCGTGCGAGAACAGTGCTTCATGGGTGCCGCCGTCACCGTCATCGCTCACCTGGCGAAGCACGGGGACGTCGCCGACCATCACCATATAGCGTGTCGACGGCGCATGCCGCATGGCGTCGAGAAAAGCGTCGTCCTCGCGTCTTTCCGAAAGACGGTTCAAGGGATTGAGACAGAAGCCGACGGCGGAAGATCGATCGAACGGCGGCATCAGGCGCTCACCCCGCCGTGGCCGCAAACGCCTGTGCTAAGAAAGGAAAGGGAAAAGGTGCTCGTCCTGCGCATGAAGGGATGACCAACGCAAGGGTGACCCATGCAGGGGTGGCAGATGCGGGATCTGATATGGTCCAAGGCTCGACTCGATGTGAATGGCTCACGGTGCGGGAATGTCCGCGAGGGGCCGCCATAAAATATCACCGATGCCGAAGCTTCGCAAAACCGGCCCGCAAGCCGGCTTTGGCTTACGGGGAAAATCTGCACAGATAACGTCAACTCAAAAGTTGCCGGAACTCCTGGGGGGACTTGCCCTTGGTAAGCTGGGTCGAATCGCTTCCCGAAGAAGCCCCTCCGAGACTCTAGTTCGGTTTATGCTGATCGCTTCCTAGCCCGGGGAAAAAAGCGTTCCAGGCGGCACGCACCCCTTCGGCAGCCGTCGCTTCGGCATCGAAGGTTTCAGTCGCGCCCACCTTCTCCGGATCCGCAGACAGCCCGCGCCAGTGCGTGAAGACGAGCAGCGGCTTTTCCGTCCATTTGCCTTCGCCGAATTTCGCAAACGCAGTATCTCCACTCACGAGCTGAACTTCATACCAGCCTTCGCGCACCGGTTCATGCTGCTCAAGCGGAAACCACTCGGTCGGGTTGATCTGCATACGTTCCTCACTGATCCGTGGAGAGTTGTGATCGGGCCATACCAATTACCCTACCCGATCAAGTCACCAAGCTCAAGCGCTTGCCTCCGCAATCGCCGTATGTGGCAATAGCGCAAACTTTCGGTCAACCAGCCGCACAGGCGGGGCGCCGCGCTCGACCAGCAAGGCCCGCAGCTCGTTGATGACAGGAAAGACCTCATGATTCCAGTCGCCGCCCTGACGATCGTGCGCTTCCTGCTCACGTTCGACGATCGCCCGATCTTCCTTGAAGATACGTTCAGTGAACCAGACGAGCAGCGGCCATGCAAGATCCAGCAGTACGGGCATGCCCGGCTTGCGGATCGATAGCAATCCGAATGTCCGGTTGGTCCTCTGTTCCTTGTCCAGCGGGATATAACAGATCCAAAGTTCCATCACGAGCGTGCCACTGCCGCTGACGATCCGCAGGTTCTGATAGGGATACTGGGTACGGATCGTCATCACGTCCTTCGCCTGCTCTCCGCTCGCGCCGCGCCGCTCGCCGAACACGAGTGCCTCGCCGATCGGCTGCTTGCCGGCCTCACGCGCAAACGTGTAGTCGACTTCGACCCAGTCGTCGCCACGACGTCGCCCGAGCGAGCGCGCACGCATCTGACCCATCTGGCGTCGATGCAGAAACTGATGGTTCATGTCCATCAGGTTTTCGTGCATGAAGCTGTAGTGGCACGCAACCTCGCGGCCGAACCGGCGCGTCTTGTATTTGGGGTCGGCCACGGAGCCGAGCGAAGGAAAGGCCTCGTCGGTCGCCTTCGCGGGGTCCCCAGGAAAGATGAAGATCAGTCCCTGTTCCTCACGGCACGGATAGGAGCGCACGCCGTTGGGCAAGCGCTCCTTGCCGAGGTAGGGCACATCGATGCATTTGCCCGAACAATCGTAGGTCCAGCCATGGTATCCACAGCGCAGCGCATCGCCGTCGACGACGCCCATATGCAGTGGCACCTGACGATGTGCACAGCGGTCCTCCAGCGCGTGAACGACCCCCGCAAGCGTGCGGAAAAGCACCACGGGTTCGCCCGCGAAAAAGGCACCGAGCGTCTTGCCGCGCTTGACCTCGTGGGACCAGGCGAGCGGATACCAGTGATCCGGATGAATATCGACGCGCCTCAAGTCGCGCGTATGGGAAACCGGCGCGTGTGGGTCGTTGGCCGAGCCGGCTGATTCACTTTCCAACGGGGGGGCTGCGTGCATATTGGACGACTCCGCTTCGCTATAGGGGGCGGGTTTGTGGCGCTTGACTCCCGGATTTCCAGAGCGACGACTGTCCCTCGGTGCGCCAAACGGCGCACCCACCCGGTTTCACACCGCCACGACCATCGACCCGCGCGCCATGGTGCGAGCGCTGCGGGCCGTGTCCAAACCCTGTTGCACGAAGTCTAACGCGAATGCGCGCAGGGAAACAGGCTGCGGGCCACTGCCCACCCACTCACCACCAGCGAACCGTCTGACGTGAACCCCTGCCGCCGATTCAGCCCGGATACGACATCGATCCAGACGGCAAGCACGAGAATCGTCCCCTTCACGTTCATCTACCGTCTGACGTGAACCCCTACCGCCGATTCGACCCGGATACCACATCGATCCAAACGGCGAGCACGAGAATCGTCCCCTTCACGATCATCTGCCAGTAGGCATCCACATCGAGCATCGACATGCCGTTATCGAGGCTCGCCATGACGAGCGCACCGATCAGCGCACCATAGACGGTGCCCGAACCGCCGCGCATCGACGTGCCGCCGATAAAGCAGGCGGCGATCGCATCGAGTTCGCCCATGCTGCCGGCCGACGGAGAGCCTGCCGCAAGCCGGGCGGTATTGACCATCCCCGCGAAGGCGGCCATCAGGCCCATCAGCGAGAAGATCGTCATCTTCACGAGGTTCACGTTGACGCCCGACAGCCGCGTCGCCTCCATATTCGAGCCGACCGCGTAAATGCGCCGGCCGAAGACGGTCTGGGTCGCCATATACGAAAACGCGCCGAGCAGCACGAGCAGCAGCAAGACCGGCACGGGAATGCCGCCGTAGTTGTCGAGCGTCGCGATGAAGGCCAGCAGGATCAGCCCCGCGGCGACGATCTTCGCGATGTCCTGCCAGAACGGCACGACTGACAACTGATACTTCTGGCGGCTGCGGCGCTGGCGGATCGTGAGGAAGGCGAGCAGCACGAACAGTACCAGGGCGAGGCCGTCGCCCACGAGACGCGGTAGATAGCCCTGGCCGATCACGACGAACGAGTCGGACACCGGCGCGATCGTGGATCCACCCGTGAGCCCGAGCAGCACGCCGCGGTAGGCAAGCATCCCGCCCAGCCCGACGATGAACGACGGGATGCGCTGGTAGGTCGACAGATAGCCGTTGAACGCGCCGAGCAACAGTCCGAGCACGAGCACCACGGCAATCGTCGGGCCGATGGACCAGCCGTGGGTCACGTTGAGAATGGCCCCGACGCCACCGAGCAAGCCGAGCAGCGAACCGACCGACAAGTCGATTTCACCCGAGATGATGATGAACACCATCCCGCAGGCGAGCATCCCCGTGATCGACATCTGCCGCAGCAGGTTCGACACATTGCGCGGCGTCAGGAAGGCGCCGTGGGTCAGCGAGGCGAAGAAGACCCAGATGATCGCGATCGCGATCAACAGCGCGAGGATCTTGTAGCGCGAGAAAAACTGTTGGAATCGTTGTGCTTGCATGGATCCGGTCCTTCGTTAGGGCTCCCGCGCCTGGCGCGGGGAGCCTACATGTCATCGGTTGCATCGAGCGCGGGGCTGCTCATCCTTCGGGCCAGAGCTTCGGGCTTGGGCTTGGGCTTCGGGCTTGCGCATCGAGCCCGAGCTTCAAGCCGCTTCGCTGCCGATCGCTGCCGCCAACACGCGCTCCTGCGTGAGCCCCTCGTTGATGAAGTCGCCGCGCAGCTTGCCTTCGCCGATCACGAGCACGCGATCGCTGATGCCGAGCACCTCGGGCAACTCGGACGACACCATCACGATGGCCATGCCGCGCTTCGCGAGATCGAACATGAGCTTGTAGATCTCGTACTTCGCGCCGACATCGACGCCGCGCGTGGGTTCGTCGAAGATCACGACCTTCGGGTGGGGCAGCAGCATCTTGGTCAGCACGGCCTTCTGCTGGTTGCCGCCCGAAAGGTCGGCAATCGACAGCATGGGGCTGGCCGCCTTGATCGACAGCCGCTTCATCTCGGTACGGATCGTGTCGAACTCGGCCGCCGAATCGATGCGCCCGATGCTCGAAAACCTGTCGAGCACGGCGAGTGTGATGTTGTGGCCGACCGAGAGCGCCGGCACGATGCCGTGGCGCTTGCGATCTTCAGGCACCATCGCGATGCCCGCAGCGAGCGCATGGAGCGGCGAGCGGATCTTCACCGGCTTGCCGTGCAGCAGCACCTCGGCTTCATAATTGCCTGGATAGGCGCCGAACACTGCCTGCATGAGCTCGGTGCGCCCCGCGCCGACCAGGCCGGCGACGCCGAGTATCTCGCCCGCGCGTACCTCGAACGACACGTCGTCGACGCGCTTACGCAAGGGGTTCGTCATGTCCTGGCAGGTCACATGCCGGACCTCCATGACGACGTCGCCGATCGTATGCGGCTCCTTCGGGAACAGATGCGTGATCTCGCGCCCGACCATCAGCGAGATGATCTTGCCGCGATCGAGCTCGGCCATCGGCGCAGTCGCCACATGCTTGCCATCGCGAATCACGCTGACGGTGTCGCAGACGGCCTCGACCTCGTCGAGCTTGTGCGAGATATAGACGCAGGCCACCCCTTTCTTCTTGAGGTCACGCACGATGCGCAACAGCGTCTCGGTCTCGGTCGAGGTCAGCGACGACGACGGCTCGTCGAGAATCAGGAGTTTGGTTTTCTTGTTGAGCGCCTTGGCGATTTCGATCAGTTGCTGATGACCGCCGCCATAGTTCATGACCGGCTGCGCAACGTTGATGCCGGCAAGGTTCAGCCCGGCAAGCAGCGCTTCGGCGCCCTGGTACATCGCCCCGTAGTTCATGCGGCCGCCCGGCAGCGTGATTTCGTTGCCAAGGTAGATGTTCTCGGCCACGCTGAGCTGCGGCACCAGCATCAATTCCTGATGGATGATCACGATGCCCGCGTGTTCGGTATCACGAACATTCGCGGCCTTGAGTTCCTGGCCTTCCCATAGGATCCGGCCTTCCCAGGTGCCGTACGGGTAGACCGCCGACAGCACCTTCATCAGCGTAGACTTGCCCGCGCCGTTTTCCCCGCACAGGCCGACACATTCGCCAGCCGAAACCTTGAGGTCGATCCCATCGAGCGCCTTCACGCCGCCGAACGACTTGGCGATCCCGTGCATTTCCAGCAGAGGCGTACTCACTTGATCCATCTCCTTCATCGCATGAGGTCGAACAAGAACGCGGCGTGCCGATTGCTCGGGCACGCCGCGCTCACGCGCTTGAACGTCCGGGCGTCAGATCCCGGACTTCAATCGTGCGACCTCAATTGCCCGACACCTGCGCCTGGGTATAGAAGCCGTCCTTGACGACCGTATCGGCGTTCGCCTTGGTCAACAGCGTCGGGGTCAGCAGGATCGTGTCGATCGGCTTCTTGCCATTGTCGATCTTGGTCGTGAAGGTCGGCGTTTCACCCTTCGCGAGCTGCACGGAGAGCTTCGCGGCTTCGCTGGCGATCAGCTTGAGCGGCTTGTAGACCGTCATCGTCTGGGTGCCGGCCATCACGCGCTTCACGGCCGCGAGGTCGGCATCCTGGCCCGAGACCGGCACCGTGCCAGCCAGTTTCTGCGCGGCGAGTGCCTGGATCGCACCGCCGGCCGTGCCGTCGTTCGAAGCGACGATCGCGTCGATCTTGTTGCTGTTTGCAGTCAGCGCATCTTCCGTGATACGCAGCGCCGTTGCAGCGCTCCATTCCGGCACCCATTGCTGACCGACGATCTTGATGTCGCCCTTGTCGATGGCCGGCTTGAGGATCTTCAACTGGCCTTCACGCAGGATCTTCGCGTTGTTGTCGGTCGGTGCGCCGCCGAGCAGAAAGTAGTTGCCCTTCGGTTGCGCATCGTAGACACCCTGGGCCTGCATCTCGCCGACCTTCTCGTTGTCGAACGAGATATACGCGTCGACGTCCGAATCGAGGATCAGGCGGTCGTAGGAGACGACCTTGATGCCGGCCTGGTGCGCCTCGTTGATGACATTGCCCAGCGCCTTCGAATTGAACGGCACGATCACGATCACGTCGACCTTGCGCGAGATCAGGTTCTCGATCTGCGAGATCTGACGTTCCTCGCTCGCATCGGCCGATTGCACCGACACCTTCGCACCGAGCTTTTCCGCAGCGGCAATGAAGTAGTCGCGATCGCGCGCCCAGCGTTCGACACGCAAATCGTCGATCGAGAAGCCGATCTCGGGCTTGTCCTTGCTCGCATGAGCGACGGGCGCCGCAAGCGTCAGACCGGCCAGGACAGCGCCACAAACGAGGCTATGCAATTTGTTCAGTTTCATTGTCTCCACTCCAGACGATAGGTGATGGTTGTACTTGTTGGTACGTACTGGCTGTGTGGCGGTGCCCGGCGCCCTTGCCGGCGCTCAATCACGTTGGCTCCTTGCGCCTGTCGGCGCCTATCAACGTCCCGCTCTTGTCGTGTTTGCTCTTGTTGCATGTTCCCTGCACTTGACTCCCTGCCTGCGGCTCTTGCCTGGCTTCTCCTCCATGCGGGTCCTGCCTGCTACTGCACTGCTACGCTCGATAAACTTGCTGCGGTCCCACGCCCCTCAAAAAATCGGCTCGAGTGCCTTGTACAGCGCCGCGAAGGTCGGACGGCGCTCATCGCGGTAGTACGCGTGGCGCTTGAGGTCCGGTTCGCGCACCGCCAGCACCGGCGGCTGCGGGCACACGGCCTCGAGCGACGCGGCAGGCTCGACCGCCAGATGCGCAAGCCGCGCCGCGCCGAGCGCGGGGCCCACTTCGCCACCCGTGCGTAATGTCAACGGCATGCCCGAAACGTCGGCGAGCATCTGCGTCCAGTACGCGCTGCGCGAACCGCCGCCGATCACGGCAATCTCAGTCGGCTTCAGCACTTCATGCAATACGTCGATACCGTCCTGCAGCGCGAAGCTCACGCCCTCGAGCGTGGCATTCGCGAGATCGGCGCGCTGGGTATCCGGCGTCAGGCCGAAGAACACACCCTTGGCGCGCGTGTTGTTGTGCGGCGTGCGCTCGCCGCTCAGGTACGGCAGGAACCACACCGGCGGAGCACCACTGCCCGCGGCATTCGCTTCAGCATCGGCAAACAGCGTGGCGACATCGGGATAGCCCGCCACGCGCGCCGTGAAATCCGCACAACCCGCCGCGTTGAGAACCACCGACATCAGGTGCCAGGTGTCGGGTAAGGCATGACAAAAGCTGTGGACTGCCTTGAGCGGGTTCGACACGAAACCGTCGGACACCGCGAAATAAACGCCCGACGTGCCAAGCGAAAGCATCGCCTGGCCCGCCTTGACAATACCGACACCGATCGCGCCCGCGGCGTTGTCGCCACCGCCCGCCGCCACCGGAATTTCATTGAGTCCGAAACGGCGCGCGATCTCGGGCGTCAGCACGCCGGCCACCTGATTGCCTTCGTACAACGCCGGCATATGGTCGACCGTGAGCCCGCAGGCGGCCAGCAGCCTGGGACTCCACTCGCGCTTCGCGACGTCGAGCCAGAGCGTGCCCGCCGAGTCGGACATATCGCTCGCGAACAGACCGGTCATCCGGTAGCGCAGATAATCCTTGGGCAACAGCACTTTGGCAATCCGGGCGAACACCTCTGGCTCATGCTTGCGAACCCATGCCAGTTTGGGGGCGGTAAAGCCCGGCAGGGCCAGATTGCCCGTCACCGCCCGCAAACTCGGCTCAGCCGCCTCGAGTTCGGTACACTCGATATCGCAGCGTCCATCGTTCCAGAGAATGGCCGGGCGCAGTACGTCGCCGCGCGCATCGAGCAGGGTTGCGCCGTGCATCTGCCCCGCGAGACCGATCGCTTCGATGGATTTCGGATCGATGCCCGCTTCGCGGCCCGCCGCGAGCGTACCGTCCAGCGCACTTGCGAAAGCATCCCACCATGCCTGCGGCGCCTGTTCCGACCAGCGCGGGTGTGCACGCTGTACAGTCAGGGATGCGGTCGCGCTGGCGCGCACCTGGCCGTCACGGTCGAGGAGTACTGCTTTTACACCTGAGGTGCCGAGATCGATACCGATAAACATGAGACGAAGTACCCCTTGATAATTGGCGACCTATGCTGACAGTCGATTCCCGATCCGGCAATTACGAAATCGGCCATCCCAGGTGGCGTTTCTTCATTTCGCAACGCGCCATCCTGTCTGTGCTTCTACAATAGGTTTCATTACAAAGCTGGCAGGGACGCCCTCGGGCAAACCCTGACAATCCTGGACGGAGACATCGATGAGCGCGTGCAGCTCAACGCAGCTTCTCGATAAATATACCGATGAAGAAAGCGCAAACGACACACCGTATAGCATTACTCTTCAACGCAAATAAGATATATGACCGTGAGATCATTACGGGCATCGGCAATTATCTTTTGTCGACGCGCGTCGCATGGGACTTGTTTCTCGAAGAGGATTTCCGGGCCCGCCTGAACGGTATCGAACATTGGGACGGCGATGGGATCATCGCCGATTTCGACGATCCGGCGGTCGCGGAGACGCTGTCGGACTGCGATTTGCCTGTCGTCGCGATCGGCTCGTCGTACGAGGATGCAACGTTCTATCCGGAGAAGGTGCCGTATATCGCAACCGACAATGCGAAGGTGGTCCAGCTCGCCTACGATCACCTGATCGGCGCGGGGCTGCCGCGCTTCGCGCTATACAGCCTGCCGGACGGCCCGACCAACCGCTGGGCGCAGGAGCGCGAACAGGCGTTTCGCAAGCTGCTCGCGGCCGACGGGCTCGAGGGTGAGGTCTATCGCGGTCTGCCGACCAGCGCGCTCAGCTGGCATGAAGCGATCGAACGGCTGCAAGCGTGGCTCGCGGGCCTGCCCAAGCCAGTCGGCGTGATCGCGGTGACCGACGCGCGCGCAAGGCAATTGCTCCAGGCGTGCATGCAGGCGAATATTCCGGTACCCGAACAGGTGGCGATCGTCGGTATCGACAACGACCCGCTCACGCGGACGCTGACGCGGATTCCGATCACCTCCGTGATCCAGGGGGCCGAGGAAATGGGTCGTACGGCCGCCCATCTGCTGCACCGGATGCTGCTCGGCGCGCGCTTCCCGGGCACGGTGATTCGGGTGCCGCCGGTCGGCATCAATGTGCTCGAGTCGACGGATCATCAACCGCTCGCGAGTCCCTATGTGATGCGTGCGCGCCACTTCATCCGGCAGTACGCATGCCAGGGCATCAAGACCGAGCAGGTCGCCGACTATGTCGGTGTGTCGCGGTCTTCGCTCGAAGAGCATTTCCGGCGCGAGCTCGGACGCACGGTGCATCAGGAGATCCTGCGCCACAAGCTCGAGCACGCGCGGGCGCTGCTCGCGAAGAACGAAGTATCGAATGCCGAGGTCGCGATCCGTTGCGGCTTCACGTCCGTGCAGTACATGTACGCAGTGTTTCGCCGCGAACTGGACTGCACACCCAAGGAGTACCAGGAACGACTGCGCGCGCAGGGCGATGGTGCCCTCGCGGCGGCGCCGACCATGCCGGCGACCTCGACCGGTTCCGGCGCGACAGTTGCGGCCGGCGCCGCCGTGCCGGCGGGCTTTGGAGGCGCGATGCCCGTCGCCTCGTCCGGCCACCGGTTGGCGTCACCTGCGACTACGCTGGCGACCCTGGTCAAAACCGCCCAATCCCGGGCCTGATTTATCCCCTATCCAAGCATGCGCACGAATACGACTGTTTCCGAACTTTGGGGTGCCCTGCCCTCGGGCGACAAAGTACAACGCTTCACCCTGCGCAATGCCCAGGGTATGAAGATCACGGTGTCCGACTTCGGCGGCACCCTGCTCGGCTGGCACGCGCCGGATCGCTCAGGCCGTCTGGACGACATCCTGCTGGGGCACGATACGCCCACGGACTACTGGAACAGCCGCGCCTTCATCGGTGCGCTCATCGGGCGCTGGGCCAACCGGATCGGCGGTGCGCGCTTTACGCTCGACGGCATCGAATACACGCTCGACCGCAATGAAGGCAACAACCTGCTGCACGGCGGCAGCAGTGGTTTCGACCGCGCGCTCTGGGAAGTCGAACCCGACAACGGCGGCCTGAGCCTGCGTTATGAGTCGCCTGAAGGCGATGCGGGCTTTCCTGGCGCAGTCCAGGTCGAAGTCCATTACACGCTCGACGACGACGGCACGCTGACGATCGACTATCGCGGCGTCAGCGATGCGCCGACCCCGTTGAACCTGACGAATCACGCGTATTTCAACCTGAACGGACGCGACCTCGACATTCGCGGCCATATGCTGTCGATCGGTGCCGATCATTTCCTCGAAGTCGACGACGAACTGATTCCGATCGGTCTCGCCGAAGTCGCCGGCAACGCATTCGACTTTCGTACGAGCGCGCCGATCGGTGCCCGTCTCGACTGGCCGCATGCCCAGCTCGCGCGCGCCGGCGGTTTCGATCATTGCTATGTGCTGTCCGGCGAAGTCGGCAGCCTGCGCCCTGTCGCGAATGTCTACGACCCCGCCAGCGGCCGCGAGATGGATGTGCTGACGACCGAACGCGGCATGCAGTTCTACACGGGCAATTTTCTTGCGGGCGAGCTCGGCAAGGACGGCACGGTCTACGGCAAGCACGCAGCGTTCTGTCTCGAAACGGGTGGGTTTCCCGACGAGGTCAACAGCGCGCATCCCGAGCCCGCGATCATCCGTCCGGGCCAGATCTATCGGCAGACCACCCAGTATCGCGTCGGCCTGCGCAACGAGCGATAGTCCGGCCGCGGCCGAGCAGGAGTGCCCCCCCGCAGGCGAGCGCAAGCAGCCCGCTCGCAGCGAACACGGCCTCCAGGCCGATCCATCGCGCGGCGCCCGAGCCCGCGAGCGGGCCCAGCACGAGCAGGGCGAGCTGTGCGCTGCGCGCCGTGGCGCTGACGGATCCGAGGGCGTCTCGCGGGCAGCGGGTCTGCATCACGACGACGAAACTCATCGCGGCCAGACCATAGAAGCAGCCGTTCGCGACCCAGAGTCCGAGCATCGTTGGCCATGCGAAGGCAAAGTCGGCCGACAAGGCGAAAGGCAGGCCGGGGATCGTCGCGAGACCCGGGATCAGCACGGTCAGGCCGAAGCCGGTCAGCGAGGCGAACGCGAGCCTGCGCGCGGCGAATCTGAAAAACAGGCGCCGGAACAGCATGGCGCCCAGGATCGCCCCGGCGGCGGTACAACTCACGAGCGTTCCGAACGTCGAGACCGGAAAGCCGAGTCCTTTGAGAAAGAGCGCGAGCAGGGGGTCGTAGAGTCCGAGGACCGCCGTCTGAATCAGTGAGGCGATGAACACCGCGCGAAAGTCCGCATCGTCGCGAAGCAGTCCCCGCAAGGCGGATCTTCGCTTCGCCGGTCGTTGTGCAGACCGTGTTCCAGTGCGCAATGGACAATAGCGCCGCAGGCGAATCAGCAAAGCCAGCCCGACGACCGACAGGACCGCGGACAGGCTGAATCCCGCAACGGGTGAATACAAGACCGCGGTCAGCGCACCGAGCAAGGGCGCGGCGATCTTGGTCAACTGGTCGAGGGTCGTCGTGACGCCCGCGTTGGCAACCAGCTGGTCGCGGCTCAGCATCGATCTCAGGACGACCTGCTCGGCCGGCATCGCGCCGAGATTGCCCAGTCCCTTGAGAAACACCAGCAGCACGAAGAGGTGGACATCCGGCGCGAAGACCAGCAGCAAGGAAGTCGAGCCCCGTGCCATATAGCTGAAGAGCAGCACTGACAAGGCCTCCTTGCGGTCCGCCAAGCGGCCGAACCACGGTCCGAGCAGCAGTCCCGGCAGACCATAGAGTGCGGAGGCGATGCCGACCGTCGCCGGGGTCGCGTGCCAGAAATACGTGAGTGAAGAAAAGATCAGCGTGAAGTCGACCCATACGATCAGCGAACTGACCGCGCGCGCCGCGAGCAGGTAGCGATAGCCAGGAAGCCCGCGAAGCATGCCGGTCACCGTGGTCGTCCCGGTCACATTGTCCTCGGTCATGCCCGCACCCCGAATCGTTCGATCCCGTTCACGAACAAGATGCCGTCGATGACAAACCCGTCGAGGCCCGAATCCGTTGCATAGCGAACGAGATCGGACGTGCGATTGATCAAACCCGCACCACTGAGATTGAGCGAGGTATTGCAAAGCACCCCGAAACCCGTGTGCGCCTTGAAAGCCGTCAACAAGCGATGAAGCGGCGCGTTCTCGCCGGCGCTCACGGTCTGGATTCTCGACGAGCCATCGACGTGCGTGACGGCCGCGAATCGGTCGGTCTTCGCCCGTGCGAAGAAAAGCATATGAGGGCTCGCCCGCTGGAGATCGAAGTGGAGGCCCGCATCCTCTTCGAGGCACATGGGGGCGATCGGGCGAAACGACTCGCGTCGCTTGAGCGCATTCAGGCGCGTCAGCATATGAGCGCTGAACGGCGCCGCAATGATCGAGCGGTTGCCGAGCGCTCGCGGGCCAATCTCGCTGCGCCCGGACACCCAGCCAAGAATTGCGCCCGCCTCGAGCAGCATGGCAATCTGGCCAAGACCGCCGACGTGCCTGCGGAACTTCCCCAGTTCGCTGCGGGACGCCGCACCATCGTCATCGTCGAAGGATGCGCCTGCATAGACATCCCACTTCAGTTTGGCATTCCCTGTGAGGAGGAATTGCGCATCGACACCGGTGCCGATGGCCGAACCCGAGTCGTTGGCACAAGGCGGCACGAAGACATCCGCGAACAGGCCCGAGTCGAGCCAGGCGCGGTTCCAGTCGCCGTTCAGGCCGCAACCTCCGCCGATCAGCAGTGGACGCCTGTCCCTGATGAGCGCGCGGATCCTGGCTTCGAAGAAGGAAAAAATGGCTTTCGAGACGAGACGCGCGAGTCGCTTCGCGAGTGCCGAATCGACCCCGCTGTCGCAGCAGGCGAAGCCGCGAAAGTCGTCCTTGCAAAGCCTGGGCGACATGAGCGGATCGCCGAGCAGCCGTGCAAGCAGGACCTCTTCCTCCGCGTGCGCCGGTCCTTCATCGCCGTAGGCTGCAAGTGCCATCAGCTTGCCCGCATCGCCGAGCCTGACCGAGCCCGCCGGCAGGTCGAATGCCGGGTCGCACAAGGCGTAGGCAAACGCATACCGGATGCCGGGCGAACACATGATGTCGGCCAGCTTCGTCACCTGGAGGGCCATGTCGATCTCATAGAACGCGCCGATATGGCCCTCCCAGACCAGCGCATAACAAGGCATGCCCTGTGGGAACGGTGAAAGCGCATAGGCGCAAAGAATATGCGAACGTTCGTGAGACGAGGAGATCAGCTTCGTCGACATGCCGAGGATTGAACATTCGCGTACCGTCGCGCGCTCGAGCCCGCCATACCCGGCACCAATCGCGCGCCCCCGGGGGCTTGAGCCCGTCGCCCAGCCACTCAGCGCAAAGGCATCGGGCAGCATGTCCACGGCCTCGAGTACGTCGAGCATCATCGGAACCTCCGCGGCCGCATACCTGCGGCCTGAGTCCTTTTCAGCTTCGATCGAAAATTCCAGCGCCCCGTCGACGAGGTGGGCAATGTGGCCATCGTGACCCGGTTTGAATGCGAGCACCCGCATCTCAGCCGCCTCGCGTCGAACCATGGATCGCGGTAAGCGCCTCGCGCGCGACGCTGCCCGAACCGATGCCCGCGCCGAGAAAGAACATCACCGAATGCCTCGCATCGTCGAGTTCAAGCAAGCGATTGATCTCATGGTCGACGAAGTAACCGGTCGGCCAGGACTGAATGCCCTGCGCGGCGCAGGTCAGCTGGAAAGTCTGGATCAGGCAGCCGATATCGAGCAGCGCCACACGGTAGGCGCGCGAGTGGGGGTATTTCCACCACATCTTGTCGAACCTCGACACCACGAAGACGCCGTAGGCAAGATCTTCCGCGAAGCTCTGCGCGCAGAGCATCGCACCGAGGCGTCCGGGCTCGAGCGCCGGTGCGACACGCGTCAACGCGTGCGTGCGCGAACGGTAGTGGTAGATGCCGGATTCGAGACCGTCGACGCGCAGCGCGACGAGATAGGGTTCGCTCGGATGCAGGGAGCCGCCCGATGGCGACGTCCGCCGGTAGCCGACCGGCATCAGCCCGCATTCGAGCAGATCCATGCGTTGGGCGCCATGCACGGCGCCGAATGTGACCCACAACGCGGTCGCGACGCGAGCGAGGCTAATGCCTTGCGCATGGAAATCACGGCAGGTGCGGCGCGCGACCAGCGCGTCCCATAGCGACATGCGCCCAAGCGCGTCGAGCTCGGGCGAGTCGACCTCGGGCAGCGCAATCGCTTCGCCCGGCAGCTCGATATGCATCTCGGGAATTTTGTCGACAATCGACGCACAGTAATCGACATAGCCCTGATACGAATCGGTGGCGTCAGTGTCATCGGTGCCGCGCGGCGTCGCGACATTCGAATGTCCGATCTGGCTGCCGACGTGGAATATGCGCGCGAGGCAATCCCATTCCCAGGCATCCGGTTCCGGCTCATCGAGGATCTGCGATGCACGGATCTCCGCATCGATCGCGGCAGCCGCCCCGGCATGCTCTTCGGTTGCGGACAGCTCGGCGAGACGCGCCACGTGCTGCAGACCGACCTCGTATTGTGCGTGCCGGCGATAGTCCCACAGGATCAATTTTCCATCCGTGATCCGCAGGAATATAGAGGGCGTCATGACCTACCTCCCGATCGTTGAACGTCAGCTGCGGCCACGCCCATTGCGGGCGTGGCCGCATCAGTGACTACCGGTCGTTCCGTTTGGGCGGCCGCATGACGCGATACAGCACGGCATAGGCATCGTTCGACTGGTACGACAGGGGCGGTTCCAGCCGGACTCTCTTCATTTCACGCTCTCCCAAGAAAAAGGCAGGCCTGAGGAACAGGTCTAAGAAGCAGCTCTAAGAAGCAGGTCTGAAAAGCGGACCTGAGCCGATCGAAGTCAAACGCGGCCCGCATCGGTTAATCGAACTGGCCGCATGGACAGAGTTTCATGGGAGGGCCAAATGGGTCAATTCGGCAACGGCGCCTTGGCGGGTAGCCACATTCCGAATGCATGCAATCCGAGCGATTGCACCCCATGCCCGCGCAATACGGCGGGACAATATCGGCTCTGGGGAGAACGAATCGTTGAAGGCGGCCCGATAAGTGAGGCCGCCCGCCATTTTGAGACAGCCTTGTGCCTACGCTCCCGTCACCTCGATATCCGAGTATCCGAGGCCCGCGCGCTTGCGGACCTTGATCTGGACCGGAATGCGTTCCTTCAGCGCCTCGACATGGCTGATCACGCCGATCATCTTGCCGCTCGCGTACAGCGCATCGAGCGCGTCGAGTGCGATCTCGAGCGTCTCGCCGTCGAGCGTGCCGAAGCCCTCGTCGAGAAAGAGCGAATCGATCGACGTCTTGTGGCTGACGAGATCGGAAAGGGCGAGCGCCAGTGCAAGGCTGACGAGAAAACTCTCGCCGCCGGACAAGGTGCGCGTATCACGTGCGGTATCGCCTTGCCAGGTATCGACGACTTCGAGTTCGAGTTCGCCGCTGCGCTTGCGATTGAGTTGATAGCGCCCATGCAGCCGGACCAGTTGGCGATTCGCAAGATGGATCAGGTGATCGAGCGTCAGGCCCTGCGCAAACTTCCGGTACTTCGCCCCGTCGGCCGAACCGATCAGGCTGCTAAGCCGCTGCCAGACGTCAGAGGCGTCGAGCTTCACGGCAATCTGCTCGAACAGTGCCTGCTTCGCCGAGCGTTGCCGGTCATCGTTCTGCAATTGGGCCCGCACTTCCCCCTGCCGTTGCGCAAGCGCACGCAGGGCGGCCTGCAGCTCGTTAAACCGGGCGCTCAGTGCGTCATGGGTCTGCTCGGTCTTCGCTTCTCCGGCACGTTCGGCAAGGCGCTGCGCCGCGGTCGCGAGCAATGTCTTCGCGCCGAGCAGTGCGTTATCGAGGCGGGTACGCATCTGCTGGAGACGGTCGCGTTCTCCTGGATCGAGCAAGGCCCCGCTGAACGTGGCCTCGTCGTCGAAGGGGCTCGCATCCAGCGCACGGGTCCAGTTCGCGACGGCCTGCAAGCGCTGCGCGGCGTCCTGCTCGAGACGGGCGGACAAACGTGCCTCCCCGCCTGCAAGTTCGCTTTCCTCGCGCTGGAAGCGTTCGAGCCGGATCTCGGCCTCGTTGAAGTCGGCCGCCGCGTTCGCCGAGGCGGGAACAGCCGGAAATTCGAGTGCATCAGCCGCATCGGCACTCGTCGACTCCGCGGCTTCACGCTGAAGCTTCCTGTGAACGTCGACCAGCGCATCCCACCGCTGTTGCCATCTGTCTTGCTCAAGTTTCGCCTGATCGACCTGCTGGCCCAGACTGTCGATCCGGCGCATGAGCCGCTGCCGCTGATCCGAAGTCTGTTGCCACTCCTGCCATTCGAGGACGCGCGCGGCAAGCCAAGCCTGCGCATCACTCCAATTCTCCGGTTCGGCATGGCCGGCAGCCTGCACCCCTGCGTTGAGCGCCTGCGTTCGGTCGACCAGCATGCCGCGCTGTTTCGCACGGAGTTCATTGGCTTCGTTTTGCTGGGTCAGGCATGCCGCCAGTTCACGTTCGGCGAGCTGCAATGCATGATTCGTATCGACGAGTGACTTCTCGGCCGCAAGGCAAGCCGCCGCCGCCCGTTCGGTTTCGGCCTTCGCTGCCTCGACCGCCTCGAGCGTGGTCTGCGCATGCGTGAGTTGGACGCTGTTCTCTTCGATCCGCGCGCTCAATGCGGCACGATCGGCCACCGCGATGCCGAGCGTCGCCTCCCCTTCGCACCACTTCTGCGCGAGGCCAGCGTCGTCCTTGTCGAGTTGCGCAAGCCGCTTCAGCAGTTCCTGAATCTCACCCGTGAGGGCGGCCAACTCCGTCTTGAGCTTGATGCCCTTGTCTTCGAGTTCGCCGAGCGCGACCCGCTTCTCGTTGAGCGCGCGCTGCGTATCCGAGACGTCGAGCGACTGATAGGCGGTGATCGCCGGATGCTCAGTCGATCCGCACAGCAGGCAGGGCAGACCTGGCTCGAGCTCGGCGCGGAATGCCGACAGTTCGAGGATGCGGCGTTCCTGGGCGAGCAGCTTCTCCTTGTCGGCGATCTGCTCTCGCGTCGCACGCCATTGCCGCTCGATCTGCGCGCGGGCTTCGGTCTTTTCGAGCTTGACCTGCTCCCGCTGCCGGTGTGTCGCCTGCGCCTGTTCACGCTGGATGGAGATCTGTTCGCGGTTTTTCGCAATCTGTAACAGACCTTGCAACACACCCCGTTGATTCTGAAGGACCTGCCACGAAGTGCGGATCGCAGCCTCGTCGCGGCCCTTCAAGAGGCCGACGAGTTTCGCGCGCTGCTCCGCTTCGGCGCGCCGGAGCGCCTCCGCAGTGGGAGTCGCATCGCGCAGCGCGCGTTGCAGTTTCTCAGCGCTGTCTCGATGGGTCGCGAGTCGCGTTGCGATCGCACTCAAGCGCGTATCGGTCGAAACCGATTCGGCCAGCAGATGCCCGCGCGCTTCGATTTGCGCGCGCCAGTCAACGAGCGCCTCGCCGAGCTTCGCGCGCATCGGGTGCAGGGCCAGTGCGGCCTCGAGCGTCTTCGCCTCGGTAGAGACGGACGCGAGTGAGCGCGCGTACTCGAGGGTCATCTGCCTGCGCAGACCGGTCGCCCTCCAGAGATTTTCCGCGACACCCCGAGCCGCCGCACGGCGCTCGAGCCGGGCACCGGCGAGCGCTTGCGCCGCCTGGGCATGGGCCTGAACGGCACCGGACATCGCGAGATGGATGGCCCTCAGCTTTTCGGCGGGCTCGCTTGCCGCGAGACGGTCGAGATCGGGCCTGGTCTGCTGGATCGCCAGTTGGGCCTGCTGTTCGACTGCCTGTGCGTCGCGGTGCTGAGCTTCGATCTTCGCGAGTTCTTCGCGCCACCGTAACAGGCTCTGCAATTCGGCTTGCTGGCCCATCAGCAGGGTTTCGTTCCGGCCAAGCTCGAGCGCTTCCCGATCGAGCGCCGAACGCTGGGTCGCGTCGAGCAGTTCGACGCCGTCTGCACGCGCGCGCAGCGCATCGAGCGCGATTTTCTCTTCGCGCGCACGTTCGAACACACGTTGCGAGATCTGGCCGTAGATGTCGGTACCGGTCAGTTCTTCGAGCAGTTCCGCGCGTTCGTTCGCACGCGCCTCGAGAAAGGCGGCGAAACCGCCTTGTGCAAGCATCATCGATTTGGTGAAACGGCCGAAGTCGAGCCCGGTAATGTCCTCGGTCAGGCGCAGCTTGTCACCGATCTTTTCGGTGACGATCGTACCGTCGAGGCGCGCGAGTTCGACCTTCGGAGCCTGTAGATTGCCGTCGGCCTTGTCGCGCGCGCGGCGCTGGCTCCAGAACGCGCGGTAGCCCTGCCCTTTGACCTCGAACTCGACTTCCGCGAGGCATTCGAAGGCATGGCGGGTCATCAACTCATTGCTGCCCGCCGACACACTGTCCATGCGCGGCGTGCGGTGATAGAGCGCAAGGCAGACCGCATCGAGCAGGGTCGTCTTTCCCGCGCCCGTCGAGCCGGTGATCGCGAACAGGCCGTTGTCCTTGAAAGGCGGCCGGGTGAAGTCGATCTTCCACTCGCCCTTGAGCGAGTTGAGGTTGCGCAGACGCAGGGTCAATATCTTCATGCCGCGTCCGCCCCGATGCCGGAGACGACTTCCCGGTACAGCAGGCTCAGCCGGCCGCGTAGCGCATCGTCGAGCACTTCGCTTTCGAGCCGGCGCGCGAAGACGTCGTCAGGGGTCAGTTCGTCGAGCGTCTCCCTCACTTCGCCGCTCAAGCTTGCCGATGCGACCGCGCGTTCGCGCCGGATCCGCAGCACTTCGACGGGCAGGCCTTCGACTAGCGCTTCGATGCGCGCCTGGAGATCGCTCAGGTAGTCGTCGGCCGACACGACCACTTCGAGCCAGACGGTCCCGCCGGCTGTCGCCTGCTGCGCCGCTGCGCGAATGGGCGCGGCGAGTTCCGCCAGGGATCCCCTGACCGACGCAAGCGTCTGGAAACATGGCACCTGAAGCGGCGTTACCGCTTCGAGTCCGCCTGGGCCGAGATCGACGAGCAGCATTTCCTTGTGCTGCCTTGCCTCGTCGAAGCTCAGCGGAATCGGCGAGCCGCTATAGCGGATGTGCTCGAGGCCACCGACCTTCTGTGGTCGGTGGATATGGCCGAGTGCAATATAGTCGGCCGGTGGGAAGTTCGCGGTCGGAAAGGCCTCGAGCGCACCCACATAGATCTCGCGCACCGATTCGCTCGCGCTCGCGCCAACGGTCGTCAGGTGTCCGGTCGCGACGATCGGCAAGTCGACGCCGAGTGCCGCGCGTCTTTCCGCAGCAAGCGCATAAAGCTTCTGATAGTGCGCATGGATCGCGTCTTGCAGCGAGCCCTGCTTATCCTGCGCGCTCTGCCCCGCGGTGCTCTGCATGACGTCACGCGCACGAATGAAGGGAATCGCGCACAAAATGGCGCCGGGCTTGCCCGCGCGGTCCTCCAGCACGCGGATCTGCGTGGACAGGTCGTCCTGCACGGCGGGAATCACGACGGTGCCGAAGTAGGCGAGCAGGCCGCGCGATTCCTGCATCGTGGCGACCGAATCGTGATTGCCCGCGAGCACCGTGAGCCCGACGCCCGCATCGTGGAGCGCGACGATCAGCCGGTTGTAGAGCTCACGCGCATAGCTTGGCGGCGCACCCGTATCGAAAATGTCGCCGGCGATCAGCACCGCGTCGATCTCGTGTTGCCGGGTCTGCCCGACGAGCCAGGCGATCAGCGCCTCATGCTCGGCCTGCCGGGACTTGCCCATGAAATACTGACCCAGGTGCCAGTCGGACGTGTGCAGGATGCGCATCGATTGGTCGATCTTCTTCGGAAAAGGGAGGGACGCACGGGCGTCAGGTGCGCCAGTGTCTCATTTCCGAAGCAGCGGTTGAAGCCGGGCATGACAGCCCGTGCCGCGTGGCGAGCCTCGCTACAGCTCGATCTCGCCGAGAATCCGGTGCGCGAGCGCCTTCGCTTCCTCGAGCGCCTCGAGCTCCGAGGCCGAGGTCCCGTCGACTTCGTAGACGGTGTCGTCCGGATCCTCGCCATCGTCCCGGCTCAGGTTGACCCACCCCTGGTACAAGCCCTTGTCGACCAGCCTCACATCGGCTTCCGCCTTGAACAGGCCCTTCGTATAGATAATCGATGACATGATCGCTCCTCCCGCAACGGGCAGCCTGCCCTTGCTCGCTTCGATTCGGGCTGTCGGAGTGAGTTCAGTCGTGCGGGAAAAATGGTGAGCGCGAACTAGGCGCGGAACATTTCGACGCGGTTTCGCCCGGCGGCCTTCGCATTGAGCAGGGCGACGTCCGCGTCGTCGAGCAGGCCCACGAGGCCGTTCGAGGCCTCGCGCATCTCGGTGACCCCCACGCTGATGGTCAATTGCCCCGCCGGCGAAGCGAGCCCGGCGACCGCGGCCCGCAAACGCTGAGCCACCTGCATGGCCGTATGGGCACGGCAGTTCGGCAGTACGACCGCAAACTCATCGCCACCGAGCCGTCCGAAGACGTCGATCGGCCGCAGGCGGTCTTGCAAGGTGGTGGCCACCAGCACGAGCGCCGCGTCGCCAATCGAATGGCCGAATTCGTCATTGATGCTCTTGAAGCGATCGACGTCGATGAACAGGGCGGAGACCGGCTCGGCGCGGTGCTGCGCACGCCGCACCGCGAGGTCGGCGAGTTCGTGGAAACGCTGGCGCACGAAGATGCCGGTCAGGTCGTCGGTATGCGCCTGTTCGCGCAATTGCCCCTCGAGTTTGAAATGCGCATGCATCAGCCGCGAGAAATAGATATGGATGACGGCCGAGCAGACCGTCGCCGCAAGAATATAGGTCAGCAACTCGTACTGGTCGAGGCGCGACGCATTCAGCAGCGAAAATGCGAGAAACGGCGCAAGCGCCGTGATGGCCGATGCCATCGCGAAATGCCGGTGCGACATCCAGACCGGGCTCATCGCGACGGGCAGAATGACGAACGCGGGCAGCATCCAGCCGACACCAAGCGTGTTGGCCGAGGCGAACACGCCGATCGCGATTTCGTAGCACGCGAGAAACGCAAAGCCGAAGGGAATCCAGCGCCGCTGTGAAACGTCGCGCTCGAGCGCGTACATCACGGCGCCGAGCACGAACAGCGCGACGACCACCCGCCAGAACAGCGCCGGAGTCAGCACACCGGCGGCGAGTGCGATCACGACCGCCGCCAGATAGGCGAGCAGCCCCGCGCGACTGATCCCCCGCACGAGCGGCAGCAGGTGACGCGCCTGATAATCGTCGAACGAACGGTCCGCTGCATTCACGCTTGCGGCCGACAGCCCACTCGACTGCGCGACACCCCGGTTGCCGTTGACGGTCGTGCTCATAAGAATCAACCCCGTGATTTCTTTGAACTAGGCGCTATTGTAGGGTGATTCGGTGCGTGAAAATGAGGGGCACCGCACCCTGGGCGCGCAGCTTGGAAAATATATATTGCGCGTAGCCAACATTTCCGCAACTTAGAATCACCGCAGCACTGACTTCCGCAATGGGTATGCGATGACACTTCCCTCCTCGGCGCACCCTGTGGGTCCGCCACCGGTCGATCTGTTCGACCAGCGTGTCGACGACTGGGAACGCGACCCGCGCCGCGCCTTCGATGCGTGGCTCGTCAAGCAGTCGTTTCGCCATTCGTCGGCGCAAGTCTATCAGGCGCAGTGGAACCACTTCGTCGACTGGCTCGACTTGCGCCGGCGGACGCTTCGAAGCGCGGATGCCGGGCTCGTCGGCCAGTTTCTCGACAGCCTCGCGACGCGCAAGCAGCAGCGCGCACGGTATCTGCGGCTGATCGAGCGCGTTTACGATCATTTGGCTAAACAACAACCTCGCTTGCCGAACCCGGCGCGCAGGGCGGCGCTCAACCCCGATCCCGCGGCGGACTGGCCGATGGCACCCGCCAACGAACCAACCGGCTTTCTCGCCCCTGCCGAGCGCGAAGCCCTTGTCGTCCACCTTGCGGCACCGCTGCCGCACACCCCCCGCACGCGCTGGCGCGAACTGCGTGATCGCGCGCTGCTGGCGGCGTTTCTCGGCGCGGGGCTCAAGACCGGCGAAGCGCAAGCACTGCCCGAGCGTTTCCTCGCGCGTTCGGACGGCTGGCTGCAGATTGAGAACGTCGATCCCCGCCTGACGCGGCGCACCCGCCCGTTTGCGTTCGCGCGCACGGCCTTCGATGCCTGGCTGCGAGAACGCGGCGCGGCGCCGGGCACCGGCAGCCTCGCCTTTCCGTCCGGCCCCGACGGCCGGCCGATGCACAAGGCCACGGTGCTGCGGGCGATCGACGCACAGGTCGAGGCGGCGGGGATTACCGATTCGCGAAGCCGGCGCGCGAGCCCGCAAACCATGCGAAACTCATTTGCGGCGCATTTGTTTGAAAATGGCGAATCCGCCGAACTTGTCGCGGAATGGCTTGGCTTCGAACAGCTGGAATCGGCCCTCCGTCTTCAGACCCAGTGGCGCGCGTGGCAACGCAGCGAGGCGAATGCATGATCAGGCAAGGATTCGGAATGAGGATGGCGTCGCCGCGGTTATGGCTGGCCGCTGTCGCGCTGTTAAGCGCTTGTACGGCGGCACGTGTGGTCACGCATTCGGTCGATTCGACGCTCTCGGCAGCGCCGGCGGGCGTCTATTCGCTCGATCCGAATCACTGGAGCATCACCTTCGATGTCGATCACCTGAAGTATTCGCGCGTCGTGATGCGCTTCAATCGCGCGAAAGCGACGCTGCAACTCGACGCAGCAGCGCCCGAGCAGAGTTCGGTCAAAGTCGAGATCGACGCCGCAAGCCTCGATACGAACGACAAGACGCTCGACAAGCTGGTGACGAGCAGCGCGCTGATCGATGCGGCCAACTATCCGACTATTCGCTTCGATTCGACTCGCTTTGAAACGACGGGCCCCTCCACCGCGAAGCTCACGGGCACGCTGACGATTCATGGCGCGAGCACGCCGGTTACGCTCGATGTCACGTTCAACGGGGCTGCGCCCAACCCCCTCACGCGCGAACCCACGGCCGGATTCTCGGCGACCGGTACGTTCAATCGTTCTTCGCTGGGTCTCGCGAAGTGGTATCCGGCCGTCGGCGACGACGTCCAGGTCCGGATCCAGGCGGAGTTCGTGCAGCACCGGCCTGGCACCGGCGACGCGCCGCCGCCGGCCGGGGACTCGGCGAGCGGTGCGAAGGGCGAATAGTCGTCTGCGACGAGCCGCTATTGCGCGGCTGGGGCACCCGGCCTGCAGGCGACGAGCAGGCCGCGGCCCTCGCTCGAATCGCGGCGGTCGATCGTGTCGTAGGCACCCGACGGGCAGAGCGACTTTGCGCGATCCGCGCAAAGATTCCAGTCGCTGCCCGAGCAGTCGATCATCGTGGTCTGGCGGCCATCCGAGGTGAAAAGCGGATACGTCGAGCCGCAGGCGGCGAGCGACAGGAGCGCCAGGACGGCTGCGAACCACACACTGACCTTCATGTTTCGTGATTCCAAAGTTGATCTGGCACGAATGGTAGCGTGGGAGACCGCTATGCCATAAATGAAATATTCAAGTCGGCGGGAGTGTGGCGCAACGTCAGTGACAGTCGCGGTGTCCGGCTAATGCAATGAAACGAGCTGAAATATGTCTTGAAACGAATTCTTCATTTGCCGCATTTAGCGCTTGAAAAAATCGACTGACTGGCCCGCATGAACCGCACGCTGCAGCCATTCGGGCATCGGTCCGGCGCCGTCCCATGAATTGCCTGCAGCATCGGCATACTGAATGTGGCCGGGAGTCGGCGCGGACGTCGGCTGCGCCGAGGCGGTCTTGGGTATCGCGGGGGTTTCGGCCTGCTGCTCGTCCGGCGGTGGCATCAGGTGCTCCGCGGTCACGCCATATTCCTTCATGCGACGCTTGATGTACAAAATAATGCGCTCTCGCACTAACTCGTCCATGGTCTTCCTTCTCTCATACTTTGCCTCGTTGGATACTCTCGGGATGCCGACAATTGTATCGAGTTAGCCGACTCGACACAGATAGGGTCAGCATAATAGTGCCGTGGTCGGACGCCCGTGAAACTTGAATAAATCGCTCAACGACGTGCACTTTGTCTGTGCATTGGACGCGCGCCGCAGGGCCATGTGGTAGATAGTGCAAGGAGACGTTCCGCCCTACGTGCCGGTCGGTTCGCAATGCCTGGATAGTATCCGAAAACAGCACTGCAAAACCCTGCTGGATCGCAGCGAGCCTTCTCTTTCATACGCTTTACAATACACCCGACCGCCGCCCTGAGGCCATATTTCGGAACAATCCGGAAAATGGCCAGTCTGCGCTCGCTCCGATCCCATTCCACTCGCTAATCGATCCGACTATTCATCCCATGTCAGCCACCGCACCGAACATGCCCGCCCAATCCCGCCGCGCGCTGCCCATGATCATTTTCATGTCACGGTGGCTGCAGGTTCCGCTCTATCTCGGCCTCATCGTGGCACAGGCACTTTACGTCTACCTGTTTCTCAAGGAAGTCTGGCATCTGGTCGCGACCATCGGCACGCTCAACGAAACGACCGTCATGCTTTCAGTGCTCGGCCTGATCGACGTCGTCATGATCTCGAACCTGCTGATCATGGTCATCATAGGCGGCTACGAAACTTTCGTGTCGCGGCTCGGCCTCGAAGGGCACCCCGATGAACCGGAGTGGCTCGACCATGTCAACGCAGGCGTGCTCAAGATCAAGCTGTCAATGGCGCTGATCAGCATCTCGTCGATCCATCTGCTCAAAACCTTTATCGACACGGACAACCGCACGAGCACGTCGATCATGTGGCAGGTCACGATTCATCTGTCGTTCCTCGTCTCCGCGATCGCGATGGCCTGGGTCGATCGGATCACGACGCACGTGTATCCGAAGACACCGGCACTGGACCAGGCGCACTGAGGCGAAATCCAGGTAAGCCTTCGTTTTCGCAGCGTACGGCGAACAAGGTCTGCCCATATCGAACGCTCGTGGTGGTCCGAGGCCGGCGGCCGCGCAACCCTTCGCTATGCGTCCAGCGTGCCGCGCACCGCGGCCACTTCAGTTGCGCCCGCGGCGGCGTTCGAACGCCGTCGCGTGTCATAGATGAAGTGGCCGATCACGGCGCCGATGATGATCGTGCCGCCGAGCGCCGCAGCGGCGCTCGGCGCCTCGCCGAATGCCGCCCAGATCCATAGTGGTCCCAGCGCGGTCTCGAGCAGCAGGAACAGGCCTGCTGAGGACGCCGCGACAAAGCGCGTGCTCAGCGAGATCAGGCCCATCGAAAGCGGAATCACCACCGCGCCCTCCACGAACAGCCAGATGCCGCTGTGCCAGAGGTCGAGCGTATGCAGGCCCGCGAGCGACGAAGGCGCGAGCAGCCAGATGCACAGCGATGCCACGATTCCGCCGAGCGACGGCAGCCCGACCGTCCCGCCCTCGACCCGTGCCGAGAAGACGAGCGCAAGCGCCATCGACAATGCCGTCGCCAGCGCGTAGTAGTCGGACACCCGCGATGTGCCCTGGGGCTCGCCGAGCACGACGATGATCACGCCGAGCATGCCGAACGCGGCGGCGATCAGCATCGAGGGATGGGCACGTTCGCCGAACAACAGCCATGCGAACAGGGCCGTCATGAACGGTGTCGATGAAATGATGACCAGCACCATCGCGACCGGCCCGTTGAGCAGCGCCTGTACGAAGGTTACCGCGGACACCGCGTAGCACACGATCGACCACATCGAGCCGCGTGTCGGCCAGGGCTTGCCGAGCATGCCCCGCATGCGCGGCACGCAGCAGTAGACTGCCAAGAGCCCAATCCACATCAACCCGCCGCGCAAGGCGGCAAGCATCCATGCGTTGTCGATCTGCATGAGACGGATCAGCAGTGCATCGAGACTGATGATCAGCCCGCCCGCGATACCCAGCAGACTGCCCTTCATATTGTTGCCGAGCATGCCTTCACGCATCGGACCGCCCACACCGCGCACGTTCATAGTGGTGTTCGCCGGTTTGTTCGGGCGCGCGTTCGCACGTTTGTCGGTGGGCGAGACTCATTGCTTCGGCGCCGCCGGCGTTGCATTGACCCCATAGTCTTCGTACTTGCCCCTGCATAACGCAAAGCCCGCATTCCATCCGGCCAGATAGTCGGCTCCGCTCAAGGTCGGACCATCATTGGTCCACGAGAAATCGAGGTTGCCGGCTGACTTGTAGCCCGTGCCACAGCCTTCGACATGGCCATCGATATAAGCCTGCGAATAGCCCTGCCCCTGGAGCTGCGCACGGTCCGCCTTGAGTTCAGGCGCCTCGAAGCGGGAAGCAGAGAAAGAGGGGATTTCGGGCAAGGTGCAGGCGGCGAGGCCGGCGAGCATGAGGAGGGCAAGGATGGAATGCAAACGGACCGGCATGATGTTGGGCTTTTTCAGGACAAGATGTCCGTGATTGTAAGCGTTCGCGCCCGGCGACGATCGTTGCGGCTTCCTTCGCGCCCTCCGGTGACGCGCGCGACGCGTCGAACACCGCGCCCTCTGCCGACACCCTCTCGGCCTCGACATCGGCGCCAGGCGATCAGCCTTCAGCGCCCGTTGCGATGTCGCCCGGCGTGATCGCGAGCATCGATCCCCCAGGTATCACCGTCCCAGCCGCATACCGCTCACATCTGCAACCGAGTCGGATGCAGATACCGAAGTGCAGGTTCAGCCTGTCGTCCACTACCCGCCGGACTCCTCCGACGGCTCGTGAGCGCCGGGCTGGATAGCAGCCCCCCCGAAGTCCCCCCGCGACCGCGCGCGCTCACACCCACTGCTCGATCGCCTCGTCGACCACCTGCGGCGCAAACAGCGCATCGCTCACGAGATGTGTCGCGCCGAGCAGGCCCGCATCGGCGCCAAGCCGGCTATTGACGATCTGCAGATGGCGCGTCGCAAGCGGCAGCGACCGGCGGTACACCGTTTCGCGGACCACGGCGAGCATATCGCTCTGGCGCGTGCCGAGTTCGCCGCCGAGGACCACGAGCGAAGGATTGAGCAGGCTCACGGCCATCGCGATCGTCTCGCCGAGCAAACGGCCCGCCTCCTGCATCTGCTCGACGGCTTCGCGTACCCCCTGCTGCGCAAGATCCGCCGCATCGCGCACGGTGTCGGCGCGGTGACCCGCTGCTCTCAGGCGCTGGCAGATCGCCCAGCCCGCCGCGTACGCCTCGAGGCAGCCGTAGTTGCCGCAGCGGCACAGCGAGGGCTCGCCCGCGACCAGATGGCCGACATAGAGGTGCCCGAGATCACCCGCGCCGCCATGCGCGCCGCGCTGGAGCACCTGATCCATGATCATGCCCGCGCCAATGCCCGTGCTGACCTTCACGAACAACATGTGCGCGGCATCCGGCCAGCCTGCACGGTGTTCGCCGAGCGCCATCAGATTGACGTCCTTGTCGACGAGCACGGGACACGCGTAGTCCTTCTCGAAGAAATCCGCGACGCGATACCCATCCCAGCCGGTCATGATCGGAGGCCGCACGACACGTCCCTGCGCGAATTCGACAGGGCCCGGCACGCCGATGCCGATGCCCTTCACATTCGCGCGCAACGCCCGCTGCGTGCGCTGCGCCCGGCTCGAGCGGCCATTGCGGCCCTGGGCGGCGGCCTGTGCGAGCAGCGCGTCGAAACGCGCAGCGACCGTACCGAGCACCCGTTCCGGCCCATCGGCCACGTCGATCGCTCCCTGATCGCGCGCGAGCACGGTGCCGTGCATATCGGTCACGGCAAGCTGCATCGAACCCGCACCGATCGCCGCCAGCAGCATCACGCCCGCGGCAGGGTCGATCTGAAACGAGCCGGGCGGCCGGCCACCCGTCGAGTTCTCGAGCGCCGCCGATGAAATATAGCCGGCCGCCAGCAAGGTATCGAGCCTCAAGGCGACGGTCGAGCGCGAGAGGCCCGTGGTCTGCATGATCTGCGTGCGCGTGGTCGCGCGGCCCGAGCGGATCAGCGCGAGGATCGCACCCGGGCCGTTGGGATTGGGCGCGGTGCGTTGTGCCTGCGCGGGCTTCGTGTCTGCATCGGTCGTGAACACCATCTCTCCTGGCACCGCCTCCTCGGTATCGGTATCGGTATCGGTATCGGTATCGGCCGGACAATGCCGCGATTGTAACGACCCGGCCTACCCATTTGCATGAATACATATTGACTTATGCCTGATGACTACGCAATACTAAATCGGCACAAAACCTGGATCGGTCTCGGGATTTAGCCGCTTGCCGCGTCATGAGTGGCCCATGGCCAGGCCATCCACGGCGGACCGGGCCACCGCGGTTCAACCGGAGCGCCAGAGCCCCGGGCCGCGCAGAACACAGACAGAGGAGACATCGATGAATCCGTTGGGCATTCATGCGCTGGTTTGGGCGGGCGATCTTTCGCCTGCGTCGGCGCACAAGGTGATTGAAAACAGCAAAGCCGCGGGCTTCGATCTCGTCGAACTGTCCCTGCATGATCCGAGCACGCTCGATGTCGCGCTGACGCGCCGGCTACTCGAAGAACAGCAATTGCAGGTCGGCTGCTCACGCGGCCTCGCATTCAACGCGGATGTCTCGAGCGAAGACCCAGCCTGCGTCGCGCGCGGCGTGGCCTTGCTCGAACAAGCCGTGTCGCTGACCCAGGCGCTCGGCGGCACGTATTTCGGCGGCGTGCCCTATAGTGCACTCGGCAAATACAACCATCCGCTCACGCCCGGTGGCCGCCGCAATGTGGTCGGCTCGCTGCGCCGCCTCGCCGCGTTTGCAGCCGAACGCGGCGTGACGATCGGCATCGAGGTCGTCAACCGCTACGAAAGCAATGTGATCAACACAGCGCGCCAGGCTCTCCAGTTGATCGACGACGTCGGTGCAAACAATATGGTCGTCCACCTCGACACCTATCACATGAATATCGAGGAAATCGACTTCGTCAAACCGGTGCTCGAATGCGGTGACCGGCTCGGCTATGTCCATATCGGCGAAAGCCATCGCGGCTATCTTGGTTCGGGCACGATCGATTTCACGAGCTTCTTCCACGCCCTTGCGCAGATCGACTATCGCGGGCCGATCACCTTCGAGAGCTTCTCGTCGGCCGTCGTCGCCCAGGGTTTGTCGAATGACCTCGCCGTGTGGCGCAATCTCTGGCAGGACGGCATGGATCTCGCAACCCATGCCCATGGCTTCATCAAGGCCCAGGCCAAGGGTGCCGGACTGGGCATCGCGGATCGCGGTTATTAGACGACATGATTCCCGACACCTACCTCGAACGCGTTGAAAACCTGCTGGCGAGCGGCGGCCGCCGGATCCTCGGACTCGTGGGCGCCCCCGGCGCCGGCAAGTCGACGCTGGCGGAAGCGCTCGCCAAGGCGCTGCCCGGCCGCGCCGTTGTCGTGCCGATGGACGGCTACCATCTCGCGAACGTCGAACTCGCGCGTCTCGGACGGGCCTCGCGCAAGGGCGCGGAGGACACCTTCGACAGCGCGGGCTTCGTCGCCCTGCTACGGCGCCTGCGCGGACAGCGACCCGACGAGACGATCTACGCGCCGGCGTTCCGGCGTGAAATCGAGGAACCCATCGCGGGTGCGATCCCGGTGCCACCCGATGCCCAGCTCGTGATCACCGAAGGCAACTATCTGCTGCTCGACACCGGGCACTGGGCCGACGTCCGGCCGCTGCTCGACGAGGCCTGGTATATCGATGTCGACTCCGCACTGCGGCAAAACCGGCTGATCGCGCGCCATATCGCATTCGGTCGTGACGAACAGGCTGCTCGCGAGTGGGTGGCCACCACCGACGAACCCAATGCAATACTGATCGATTCGACTCGCCGCCGCGCGAGCCTGACGTTCAAGTGGGCGTGAGATGGGGAGTGGCGCAGGGAAGTGGCTCACGGAGTGACTCAGGGGTGACTCGTGGAAGTGCCCCATGGAATGGCCCACGGAATGACACAGAACGTGCCGTACGCGCGAAACTGACAAGCGTGACACATGGGGACACGCGCGGGGATACACCCGGGCATGACACATGCGTAGCAACTCCGGGGTTTTGCATTCTTGGTCTGCAGGCGTCACACGCATCGCGTAGTCTTAGTCAATGCTGCGGGCCACGCGCCGCGAGCGCTTGCAAGCCGGTCCCGCATCACCCATCCCGTGCGCACACGTGCACGATGATCTCAACCCAACGGAGAGTTCGGATGAAAAAGACTGCATCGGTCGTATGGCATGGCGGCATCAAGGACGGCAAGGGCGCCATCTCGACCCAAACAGGTGTCTTGAAAGATGCGCCTTATGGTTTTGCTTCGCGTTTCGAAAGCGGCCCCGGCACCAATCCCGAGGAACTCCTCGGCGCTGCGCATGCGGGCTGTTTCACGATGGCGCTGTCGCTGATTCTCGGTGAAGCGGGCATGGTGGCGGAAACGATCCAGACGAAGGCCGAAGTCACGCTCGACAAGGTCGACGACGGCTTCGCCATCACGGCGGTCCATCTCGACGTGACCGCGAAAATACCGGGTGCGGATGCCGCCGCATTCGAAAAAGCCGCCGCTGCGGCAAAGGCGGGCTGCCCCGTGTCGAAGGTGCTGAACGCAAAGATCACGATGGATGCCCGGCTCGGCTAGCAGGCAGTGCGAGCGGAAGGGCGGTGGCTGGTCTGCGCCGCCCCGCGAGAAAGCGTACTAGCCGAGGTAACGCTCAATCACATTCGCGAGCGTGCCAAAGCTCGGCCCGATCTCCTGGTCGGGGACGCAGGCATAGCCGAGCAGCAGGCCTCGCGGCGCCTGGGCCGGATCGCTGAAATAAGTCGACAGCGCACGCGTGGCGATGCCAGCGGCAAGCGCCTCGCGCATGATGAGCTGATCGTTCGCGGTGTCGGGAAGACGTGCGACCAGATGGAGGCCCGCCTCGTCGCCAAGCACCGGCAGCGGCTCGCCGAGCCGGTTCGCGATCGCGTCCATCAATAGCTGGCGACGCATCCCGTAGGCATTGCGCATGCGGCGGATATGCGAGGTGAAGTGGCCTTGCTCGATAAAGTCGGCCAGCACCGCCTGCTGCACACCCTGGCCTTCCCGATAGAGTTCGGCAAGCGCGATCGCGAATTTGCCGGCCAGCGCTTCGGGCACCACGAGATAACCGATGCGCAGACCCGGATACAGGATCTTCCCGAAGCTGCCCACATAGATCACCTGCCCTGCCGTATCGAGCCCCTGCAGCGAGGCGAGCGGCCGGCTCGCATAACGAAACTCGCTGTCGTAGTCGTCTTCAATGATCCAGCTCTTCGTGCGGCGCGCGTATTCGAGCAGCATGCGGCGTCGCGCGAGGCTCATCACCATGCCAAGCGGATACTGGTGCGACGGCGTGACGAGAATCAGCTTCGGCGGCTCGGCGAGGTCGGCCGCGGAGGGGTTGAGCCCTTCCGCATCGACGGGGATCGGCCGCATCTGCAGACCGGAGGACTGGAGCACGCTGCGCATGCCCCAGTAGCAGGGATCTTCGGTCCAGACAACATCGCCGACATCGGCGAGCAAACGCACCGCAAGATCGACCGACTGATGAATGCCAGTCGTGATGATGATCTGCTCAGGCGCGCAGCGCACCGACCGGGCGGTGCGCAGGTAGTCGGCCAGCGTTTGCCGCAACGGCCCGTAGCCGCCGCCGGTCGAATAGGTCATCAGCTCCGCCTGCGGACGCCGCCAGTATCGGTTCTGCAGGCGGCTCCAGACGCGCGCCGGGAAGGTCGTCACGTCGGGCACGCCCGGCATGAACGCACCCCACTGCCGGTTCGATGCGCCGGCCGTCGAGATCAGGCGCTGTCCGCGTGCCGATAGCAGGCTGCCACGGTGCTCGGCCGCCGCGGAGGATGCAGTCGCCAGCCCGGCCCGCTCGTCGCGGCCGACGATCTCGTCGGCCGTGTTGTCCACCACGTAGGTCCCGCTGCCACGCAGGGTCCGGACATAGCCTTCGAGCGCCAGTTGCTCATAGACGTTGGTCACGGTATTGCGCGCGATGGCCAGTTCGTCGGCCAGCAGGCGGGAGGACGGCAGCTTGCTGCCCGGTGTGAGTGTATGCAGCAGGATGGCCTGCTGGAGTAGATGATGGAGCTGCCGGTAGATCGGCGAGGCGCCGTCGCGGGCGAGACGCTGGGCGAGCCAGTCAGACAGTACGCTTGACGTCAAAAGTGGCCCCTGGATATTTCCTGAACTGGCTCTGATCATAAGAGCCAATTCTGATTATATTTTTGGCTGACGGCTGCCGTCCATCGTTTCGTCGGACATGCCGCCATTCGGGCCGTCGCTGCGGCATGGTCCGCGAGGCCGGCTATCAAGGCACACTCAAGGCACACTCAACCCACAGTCGGCCCCCACCGCGATTGTTTTCCTAACCGTAGCCGATCCGAACTCTCAGGAGCGACCATGTCGAACGCCGAACTTCAAGCCCGCAAGAATGCCGCGACGCCGCGCGGAGTGGGCGTCCTGTGTGACTTCTACGCCGAGCGCGCCGAAAACGCGGAACTGTGGGATATCGAAGGGCGCCGCTTCATCGACTTTGCGAGCGGCATTGCCGTGCTCAACACGGGGCACCGGCATCCGAAGGTCGTGGCCGCGATCCGCGAGCAGCTCGACCACTTCACGCACACCGCTTACCAGATCGTGCCTTACGCGTCGTACGTGTCGCTGGCCGAAAAGATCAACCGGTGTACGCCGGGCAATCATCCGAAGAAGACTGCGTTCTTCACGACCGGTGCGGAAGCCGTCGAAAACGCGATCAAGATCGCGCGCGCCGCGAGCGGCCGTCCGGGCGTGATCGCATTCGGCGGCGGTTTCCACGGCCGCACGATGATGGGCATGGCGCTGACCGGCAAGGTCGCGCCGTACAAGATCGGCTTTGGGCCCTTCCCTGGCGAGATCTTCCATGCGCCGTTCCCCAACGCCCTGCACGGGGTGAGCACCGATGACGCACTCAAGGCGATCCAGCACCTGTTCAAGTCCGAGATCGACCCGCAGCGCGTGGCCGCCATCATCTTCGAACCGGTCCAGGGCGAAGGCGGCTTCTACGAGGCCCCGCTCGAATTCGTGCGCGGCCTGCGCAAGATCTGCGATCAGCACGGCATCCTGCTGATCGCAGATGAAATCCAGACCGGTTTTGCGCGCACCGGCAAGCTCTTCGCGATGGAGCACTACGGCGTCGTGCCCGACCTGATGACGATCGCCAAGAGCCTTGCGGGCGGCATGCCCCTGTCGGGTGTCGTCGGCCGCGCGGAAATCATGGACGCGGCACAACCGGGTGGCCTCGGCGGCACCTATGCGGGCAATCCCCTCGCCATCGCCGCCGCGCATGCGGTACTCGCCGTGATCGACGAGGAAAAGCTTGCCGAGCGCGCTGAAACCCTGGGCCAGAAACTCAAGACACGGCTCAACGGCCTCAAGGCTGTCGTGCCGCAGCTCGCCGAGGTCCGCGGACCGGGCAGCATGGTTGCGGCGGAATTCTTCGACGCGGCAACGGGGGAGCCTTCGCCGGAATTCACGAAGCAGGTTCAGGCGCGCGCGCTCGAACGCGGCCTGCTGCTGCTGAGCTGCGGCGTGCACGGCAATGTGATCCGGTTCTTGTTTCCTCTCACCATACCGCAGGCCGTCTTCGACGAAGCGCTCGATATTCTCGAGGAGGCCCTGATGGCGAAGACAGCGGCCAAGGCCTGAGGACGCCGGCAGGCGGTCGGCGGGTTGCAGGCACTTTTTGCAACCCGTGCGGAAACGCTGAAGCGTCGTTGCGGCATTCCGGCACCGTGCTGAAACAATCCTTCCAAGGGGGTCAATCCCTTGTCGCGCAAAGCGATAGGTCAGAAATCCGGCATTTTGGGCGGAGCCGGAACGCGGATTGCGTAGCTCATGGGTAGGCGTGCAAAGCACTACGCCATTGATCCACTACGAAGGAAAATTCAGCCATGAAGACGATCCAGCTCCTCAAGACCGCGGGCAGCATTGCCTGCGTTGCACTCGCCCTGAACGCCACCGCCCAGACCAGCGCTTCGGCGCCCCCTGCGAGTTCGGAAACCATCGGTCAGCATGTCGACGACAGCGCCATCACCACCAAGGTCAAGGCCGAGTTGCTCGGGGCAAAGAACGTCAAGTCGACTCATATCCACGTCAAGACGCACAAGGGCGTGGTCTCGCTGACGGGTACCGTGCCGAGTTCGGAAGACAAGACCGCCGCGGCCGATGTCGTGAAAAATGTAGAGGGTGTCGATTCGGTCAAGAACCATCTGAAGGTGGTGGCCGAGTAGTCGTGCAGCAGCCGGCGCGGGCTGCCCATTCGCCATCCTGGCGCGTACGGGATGAACCCGTCGCACCCCGCCGATACAGGCATGACTCGTGAGCAGGGACGGATTGTCTGTTCCGGCCCCGCTCACAATTCATGGAGCAGGCCTCTTTTGCTGGCGCCGTCCATCAGCCATGCACATCTGCCTATACTGGAATCCGTGACTCGCTTCCGTCCTGTCAGTGGAGACCCACGATGTCGACGACCCCGAAACAGCACCCACCCCGCACCCCGCCTCCGGCCTCCAAAGAGACGCCCGACGAAATGCTCGACGAAGCGCTCGAGGAAACTTTCCCGGCAAGCGATCCCATTGCAGTCCATCCTGACAAGGACGTCGGCGACGACGCAGCCAAGCAGCCCAAGCGATAGAAGCGCCCTCTTTTTTATGGGCACTATCCTGGACATCCTCCCCTCCCTGAAGGAAGGGGATTCCCACTTCAACGAATGCAACCTAACGCTCCGAGTGGTCAATCGCGTCTCGGCGGTCGATCAGGCGGAAAGAGCCGTTTACGAGGCGGGCACGCCGTATTGCTTGAACCAGTCGAGCATACGCTGCCAGCCGTCCTTCGCGGCAGCCTCGTTATAGCTCGGCCGATAGTCGGCGTTGAAGCCGTGTCCCGCGTCGGGGTAGACGATGATCTTCGACTTCGAGTGGGCTTGCTCGAGTGCTTCGCGCAGCCGTGCGACCTGCTCCTGCTTGATGTTCTGATCTTTCCCGCCATAGAGACCCAGCACCGGGGCCTTGAGCTCGCCCACGACGTCGACCGGATAGCGCGGCGACATGGAATTGACGGGGCCCGCCAGCGGTCCATACCACACCGTCGCAGCCTTGAGCTGGGGATTGTGCGCCGCGTAGAGCCAGGTGAGCCGGCCGCCCCAGCAAAAACCGACGATGCCAAGTCGTGAGGGGTTGCCGCCATTGTCGAACGCCCATTGCGCCGTCGCGTCGAGGTCGGACAAGACCTGCGCATCGGGCACCTTGCTGACGACTTTCTCGACGAGTTCGGGCACCGACGGATAGAGCCGCGGATCCCCTTGCCGGAAATACAGTTCAGGCGCGAGCGCGAAGTAGCCGAGTTTCGCGAGCCGCCGGCACACGTCCTGGATATGTTCATGCACGCCGAAGATCTCCTGCACGACCAGGATGACGGGCAAGGGCTTCACGGCGTGCATCGGCTTCGCGTAATAGGCGGGAAGCGCCTCGTTCCGATCGCCGGGAAGGCTGATGCTCGTCGGACCGCCGTCGAGGCCATCGCTGCTCGTATGGATCACATCGGCCATGACAGGCTGCACGGCGAGCGCGAAACCCGACGCCATCATCTTCGTGAGAAACGAACGGCGTGCATCACTGCTGGCTTTCGGCTGACCGGCCGGGGATTCGGCGCGAGCCGCGGATACGGGTTCAGTGTCCGGCGAGTCAGGGCGATCTTCGGTCTGCATAGGGCACTCCAGGTAGTGGACGTACCTGGCAGCATAGCAGCGCAGGATGAAAGAACGTAGACCTTCGCGCGCGCTTCAACTCCCCTCGATCCACCGCTCTTCCGACGCTTTCAGATGCATGCGGATCGCCGCCTGCGCGGCCAGCGGATCGCGCTCCTCGAGCGCGCGATAGATCGTCTCGTGCTCGCCGAGCGCAACCCCCCATGTCTGGATCGTTTCCGAATGGCCGCTGAGCCGCGACGAAATCGGACTGTGCCGTTCGTCGAACAACTCGGTCACCATGCGCACGAGCACGGAATTGCCACTCATCTCGGCCACGCACAGATGAAACGCACGATCGTATTCGAGCGGTGAGCGCCCCGCCTTGACCTGCGCGCGCATCGCATCGATCGTCGCACGCAATTGGGCGAGCGAGACCGGCGTCACACGGGCGCATGCGAGCACGATCACCGAGCCCTCGAGCGCCTCGCGTGCCTGCATCAGCTCTGACGGACTTTCGCCCATGGCCGCAAACGCATGGGCGGTCGGCCGCTCGGGCATCCGGCAGACGTATACCCCCGAACCCTTGCGGATTTCGACCGCACCCGCAATCTCGAGCGCGATCAGTGCCTCGCGCAACGACGGCCGCGACACGCCGAGTTGCTGCGCAAGGTCGCGCTCGGGGGGCAGCCGCCCGCCCGCGGGAAAGCCCCCGGACTGGATCAGTGAGCGGATCTGGTCGGCGATATGCTGGTAGAGGCGCTTGGTCTCGACCTGCTTGAGTTGCGTGCTTGTCAAATGCCCTCTCCAGGCGTTCGTGTGACGGTGACGGAAATGTCACCGGCCCGGACACAAAGCGCGAACCCGCCCTCGATCGTCTGAGTCTTGTCCGCTTGTGCGTGGCCGGCCGGCGAGGCGAGCACCGAACCCAAACCGAAGCTAACGGTTAGGTGGCCTGGCCAATTCTTACATTTCGCTCTTGTCCCAATTATAGTCGCGACGCTCCGCCTTGCCAGTTCGAATCCTTACATTTATTGCACAACCAAGGGAATACCCCGTTTTTGCCTTGCCTCGTGAACCACTAGAATCCGTTTGTTCGAAGTCCGGACTGGAAAGGTGGCTTGACCAATTATGGAGACAGACTTGGTGGAATCTTCAGGCCGGCTGCACGCACATCTGCCTGATGCGCGCGCCGAAGTGCTCAGGCTCAGCAATGTGACCAAGCGCTTTCCAGGTGTGCTCGCGCTGGACGGTGTGAGCTTCGAGTTGCGACGCGGCGAGGTTCATGCGGTCTGCGGCGAAAACGGCGCGGGCAAGTCGACCCTGATGAAAGTCATCAGCGGCCAGTACCTTCCTGACGAAGGCACGATCGTCTACAAAGGCAAGGAATGCCGGTTCGCCTCGTCGCTCGAAGCGCAGGCCGCCGGCATTGCCATCATTCACCAGGAACTGAACCTGGTCCCGCATCTGTCGGTTGCCGAAAACATCTTTCTCGCGCGCGAACCGCGCCGCGCGATCTTCGTCGATCGCGCACGCCTGCGCATCGATGCACAACGCTGCCTCGACCGGCTCGGGGTCGATATCAAGCCGGGAACGCTGGTGCGCACGCTGTCCGTCGCCCAGCAGCAGATGGTCGAGATCGCCAAGGCACTGTCGCTCGACGCGGAAGTGCTCATCATGGATGAACCGACTTCGTCCCTGACCGAGTCGGAAACGAGCCAGCTGTTCAAGATCATTCATGAGCTCAAGCGCGCCGACGTCGCGATCGTCTATATCTCGCACCGGCTCGACGAAATGGCCGAGATCGTCGATCGCGTGACGGTGATGCGCGACGGCCGCTACATCTCGACCGACCGGTTCAGCGAAACGAGCGTCGATGAGGTCGTCTCGCGCATGGTCGGCCGTTCGCTCGAAGACAAGTTTCCGCAGCGCACCTCGGTGCCGACGCAAGAGGTGCTGTTCTCGGCCGACGCGCTGGTGCGCACGAATGTGTTCGGCCCCGTGAGCTTTACGCTGCGGCGCGGCGAAATCCTCGGCTTCGCGGGGCTGATGGGCGCGGGCCGCACGGAAGTCGCGCGCGCCATCTTCGGTGCCGATTCGCTCGACAGCGGCACCGTCAAGCTCGGCGACGAGACGCTCGCGATCCGCTCGCCGATCGATGCGATCAGACATGGCATCGCCTACTTGTCCGAAGACCGCAAGGCCAACGGCCTCTCCGTAAAAATGCCGGTCGCGAGCAATGTGACGCTCGCGAATATGGATGCCGTATCGAGCCGCGGCGGCTTTATCCGCTTCGCCGAGGAAGCCGCCGTGGCCCAGCGCTATGTCGACATGCTCGGCATCCGCACGCCGAGCGTGAAACAGATCGCCCGTAATCTGTCGGGCGGCAACCAGCAGAAGGTCGTGATCAGCAAGTGGCTGTTCCGCGATTCGCGCGTGCTGTTCTTCGACGAGCCGACACGCGGCATCGATGTCGGCGCCAAATTCGCGATCTATGAGCTGCTCGACAAGCTCGCGGCGCAAGGCATCGGGATCGTCATGATCAGTTCGGAACTGCCGGAAATCCTCGGCATGACCGACCGCGTCGCCGTCTTCCACGAGGGCGAGCTCGTCACCCTTCTCGATACCCGCCAAACCAGTCAGGAAGAAATCATGCACTACGCATCCGGCCGCCAGGGAGCCTCGCAATGAATACCGTCGCGCGTGCCGCCCCCTCAGTCGCCAACGAACGGCGCAAGGACCTGATCCAGAAGTTCGCCGCGTTCGGCAGTCTCATCATTCTCGCGCTCGTCTTCTCGCTGACTAGCGACGCCTTCGCAACCGTCGACAACGGCATGACCGTCGCGCTGCAGGTCACCTCGATCGCCTATCTCGGTATCGGCGCGACCTGCGTGATCATCACCGGCGGGATCGACTTGTCGGTCGGTTCGGTGCTCGCGCTGTCGGGCGTCATCGCGGCGCTCTCGGTCAAGGCCGGCATGCCTGTCACCGTGGGCATGCTGCTCGGCATCGTGGTCGGCGCGTTGTGCGGGGCGGTCAACGGCCTGTGCGTGACACGCATGCGCCTGCCGCCGTTCATCGCGACGCTCGGCATGATGCTCGTCGCGCGCGGCCTCGCCCTGCAGATCACCGGCGCGCGTCCCGTTTCGGGGCTCGGCGAGGCGTTCGGCGTACTCGGCAACGGGGCCTTGTTCAGGATCGAGAAGATCGGCGCCGACGGCTTCCCGGACGTGACCTTTCCGGGAATTCCCTACCCTGTCGTGTTGATGGTGATCATTGCGATCGCCGTATCGATCATGCTGAGCCGCACCACGCTCGGGCGCCATATCTATGCGGTCGGCTCGAACGCGGAAGCCGCGCGGCTCTCGGGCGTCAACGTCACGCGCGTGACGATGTTCACTTATGTGCTCTCGGGTGCGCTCGCGGGTGTCGCGGGCTGCGTGCTGATGTCGCGCCTGCTGACCGCCCAGCCGAACGAAGGCGTGATGTATGAACTCGATGCGATCGCCAGTGCCGTGATCGGCGGCACCTCGCTGATGGGCGGCGTCGGCACGATCTCGGGTACGGCGATCGGCGCATTCGTGATCGGCATCCTGCGCAACGGGCTGAACATGAACGGGGTATCGAGCTTCATTCAGCAAATCATCATCGGCCTGGTCATCCTGGGCACTGTCTGGATCGACCAGATGCGCAACCGCCGGTGAAATCCATCGGTGCTTCGGGCTTTGCGGCCTGCGGCACCGAGAAGTCCATGCACGACCATAAATCCATCGAAGGAGCAGAGACACAATGCGTAAATTCCCCCTGAGCATCCTGGCCGCATCGCTGGTGCTGGCAGCGGGTGCCGCCCATGCGGCCGGCGGCGAGATCGCCGTGATCGTCAAGACCTCGAGCTCGAACTACTGGCAGAACGTGCAGAAAGGCGCGACCGCCGCCATGGCCGACGCCAAGGGCTATACGATGACCTTCCAGGGCCCGGCGACCGAATCGGCGATCGCCGACGAAGTCAACATGGTCGAGAACGCCGTGAACCGCAAGGTCGCCGGCATCGTGCTCGGCCCGTCGGACCCCGACGCGCTCGTGCCGGCCGTCAAGAAAGCCTGGGAAGCCCACATCCCCGTCGTGATCATTGACTCGGTGCTCGCCGATTCCGGCAAGCAGTACTACCAGTCCTTCCTGTCGACCGACAACAAGAAGGCCGGCGAGCTCTGCGCGCAGGCACTGATCGCCAAGGTCGGCACGACCGGCAAGATCGCGGTGATGTCGTATGTCGCGGGCGCGGGTTCGGAAATCGGCCGGGTCGGCGGTTTCAAGGACTACCTCGCCGCGCATTCGAAGCTGACGATCGTCGGCCCGTTCTACTCGAACTCGCAGATGGCCATCGCGCTGAACCAGACGACCGACGTGCTGACCTCGAACCCCGACCTCAAGGGTATCTTCGGCGCGAATGAGCCGACCGCCGTCGGCATGGGGCGTGCGCTTGCGCAGTCGGGCAAGGCCGGCAAGGTTGTCGCGGTCGGCTTCGATGGCAATGAGGATCTGCAAGGCTTCATCAAGGACGGCACGCTCGACGCGACCGCCGTGCAGGGTTCGTATCAGATGGGGGAACTCGGTGTGAAGACCGTCGTCAGCCTGATCGAGAAGAAGCCGGTGAAGAAGAACCTCGATACGGGTGTCGTGCTCGTGACGAAGGACAATATCGACAAGCCTGAAGCAAAGAACGTATTGTATTGATTGACGGGTTGACGGTCCGCGGCGCGTTTGGCGTTTTCTTCGCTGTCTTTGCGTTCTTTGCTTTCTTCGCATTGATGCGTGAGTAGCGAGCACGCGGCGGACTGGATGATCGACCCCGGGGGTGTTTTCGTGATCGGACTGCGGCCTATGCCGCTCGTCCGGTCAGGGGTACCCCCCATTGGGAATCTCAATGTGTCGCCCGCATGCGGCGACGAACCAAGGATCGTCATGCTGACGGTGATTTGTGAAACACCTGGAACCCTGAGCGCACTTGAACGGACCCGCCCCGTGCGCGGCGAGAACGAAGTACTGCTCCGCGTGAAGCGCGTCGGTGTGTGCGGGACGGACTTGCACATCTTCACCGGCAATCAGCCGTATCTCACCTACCCGCGCGTGATGGGCCATGAATTGTCCGGTCTGGTCGAGCAGGCGCCCACGGGCAGCGGTCTTGCCGCCGGCGATGCGGTCTATGTGATGCCCTACCTGTCATGTGGCCACTGCATCGCGTGCCGCCACGGCAAAACCAACTGCTGCGTGAACATCCAGGTCCTCGGCGTGCATCGCGACGGCGCGTTCACCGAATACCTGTCCATACCGGCCCAGTTCGTTCACAAGGCCGAAGGCATCTCCCTTGACCAGGCGGCGATGGTCGAATTCCTCGCGATCGGCGCGCATGCGGTCCGACGCGGCGAGGTGAAGGCCGGCGAGCGCGTGCTCGTGGTCGGCACCGGGCCGATCGGGATGGCCGTGTTGACCTTTTCAAAACTGCGCGGCGCAACCGTCACCGCGCTGGATACACGCGCCGACCGGCTGCGCTTCTGTACCGAGCAACTCGGTGCCGCGGCCGTCGTGCAGATCGGCGAGAACGACGTCGCGCAGCTGTCTGCCCTGACCGACGGCGAGTTCTTCGATGTCGTCTTCGATGCCACCGGCAATTCGAAGGCGATGGAGCGCGGTTTTCAATTCATCGCGCATGGCGGCAAGTATGTGCTGGTGTCGATCGTGCGTGACCCGATTACCTTCTCCGATCCGGAGTTCCACAAGCGCGAGGCGACCCTGCTGGCGAGCCGCAATGCAACGGTCGAGGACTTCGAGACGGTGGTCGAGGCCATGCGCGCGGGACAGATTCCCGATCAGGCATTGAACACACACCGGCTCGCGCTCGCCGACGTGCCGACGCGCTTTTCTAAGCTGCTCGATCCGGCCGCGGGCGTCGTCAAGGCGATTGTCGAATGCTGAACGCAAACGAATCGAAAGCGCTAGCTTCAGCTGCCGGTGTGCCGGCCCGGCAGACGCCGCTGACCCAGCCCATTCTTCAGTTCGGCACGAGCCGGTTCCTGCAGGCTCACGTCGATCTGTTCGTGTCGGAAGCGCTCGCTCGAGGCGACGCGCTCGGCGCAATCACCGTCGTGCAGACGACTGACAGCGCGGACAGTGCCGAGCGTATCGCGGCACTTGCCGGGGGCAACGGCTATCCGGTGCGGATACGTGGCAGGCAGGCCGATGTCGTCGTCGACGAGACGCTGACCGGGCGGGCGATCGTCCAGGCGGTGCAGGCACATAGCGATTGGGCGCGCGTGCGCGACGCCGTCGCGGGACCCGTGCGGATCATTCTTTCGAATACCGGCGACCGTGGCTATCAGCTCGATGCGCGCGACGATGCGCGTGTCGTCGTCAACATTGCGCGCGTACCGCATAGTTTCCCGGCAAAGCTGCTGGTGCTGCTTCATGCGCGTTGGCAAAGCCAGCCTGATGCGCCGCTCACCCTGTTTCCCTGCGAGCTGATCGAGAGGAATGGCGAAGTGCTACGCGGCATCGTCGCAGACCTTGCCGGCGGCTGGGGCCTGCCCGACGCATTCATACGCTATGTCGTCGAGCACTGCGTATGGGGCAATTCGCAGGTCGACCGTATCGTGTCGCAAGCGCTCAGGCCCGCCGGCGCGGTCGCCGAGCCCTATGCGCTGTGGGCGATCGAACGGCAGCCTCGCCTGCTCGTGCCCTGCACACATCCGTCGATCGTGCTGACCGACGACCTCGAGCATTACGCGCGTCTCAAGCTGTTCCTGCTGAATCTCGGGCATACCTTCCTCGCCGAACGCTGGCTGCGCGACGCGCGGGCGGCGGACATGACGGTCCATGCGGCGATGAGCGAGCCCGCGCTGCGCGCCGAACTCGAAGCGCTCTGGGATGAGGAGGTGTTGCCCGTGTTCGAAGCGCTGGGCAAGCTCGACGATGCACGGGCTTATCTTGTCGAAGTGCGCGACCGGTTTCTCAATCCGTTTCTCGAACACCGGATCGCCGATATCGCGCAGAACCATACGCAAAAAAAGCAGCGCCGGCTCGCACCCGTGCTGGCGCTCGCGCAGTCACTCGCGCTGCCGATCGGGCAGCCGCGCATCAAGGCGGCGCTCGCTAGCGATTGAGGGGTTCAACCCGTTCCGTGATTTCGTACTCGACGCGTTCGCCTGCTCTGAGCCGCGCAAGCGGCGCATGCGTCTCGATCTCGAAGTAAGGCAGGCTCGGCGCGTTGAATACTTCGATCGGCGTGCCGTGCGCGTACACCGCGCGAGTATCGACTGCCGAAGTCCGACGGTACCGATGCTCACCCGCCCTGCCCGGCATGATCACTCGGATCTCGCCGGTCGATTGCGCGACGCCGAACTTGTATTCGACGGCACGCTCGCATTCGACGCTCAACAGAGCGTCGCTGATTCGCACGATGTCCGTCTCGCGGATATCGTCGATCGGCCCCTTGCCCGCAATCTGGTGAACCACATCGAGCAAGCCCGTTGCACTGTCCTCGAGCGGGATCTCGATGCGTGCGGGGCGATTGAGCATCAACACTTCCCAGATCCCGCACTCGCGCGCGATCGATCCGCGGTTGGTCAGCGCATGAACGGTCGACCACGTCGATGAATCGGCATCGAGCGTGATGCGCCGATGAATCTGCAGACCGCTTTGTGAACAGACAGGACTCTCGAGTTCGATTCCCATCGAGCGCTCATCGCTCCACGTCCGCACGACCTTGTACGCGCCGCTGTCGAGCTCGCGCTGCGGCGCACCGCCGGGCCAGCGTGATTCGGGCGCGATCCATGTCTTGCCGCCGCCCCAAAGCGGAAACGACCACTCGCCGCACAGTGCCGCCCATGCAACGGGGTCATCGCTTGCGATCTTGCCTTTCAGCGCGGGATTCACAAAGGCCAGTTCGTCGCCGTGGTGGCGGATGCCCATCAGCCGGCCGCCGACCGCCGGCACCACGAAGAGCTCGAGCGGCCCCTGCCGCAGGCACAGGGCGGGCCAGTCGAAATAATGCGTCCATTCAAGCGTACGCTGCACATCGGTCCTGTTTTCGTTCGGTGAGGACGTCCAGTCCGCGAAGTGGGCGATATCTTCGAGCATGACCCCTCCTCTGAATCAATGGTGTGCTTCGACAGGGAACTCGTTCAGCTTTTCGACACGGGCTTGCTGCGAAACAGCGCGACCGTTTCCGGCTGCGCGACCTTGCACATCGCGGACGGCAAGCCGCGTGCGATCAGTTCGGCGTCGGCGACCACGCGCTTGCCAATCTCGCGCAAAGCCCCGTCCAGCGCACCTGCGGCGTGCGGAGACAGGACCATGTGGTCGATCGATCGCGCGCGATGCGTCGGTGATACGGGCTCTTCGGGGAACACATCGGTCGCGACACGAATTCGCCCCTTGGCCGCGAAATCGAGCATCGCATCGAAGTCGACTACCCCGGCGCGGCTCACCAATACGAGCGCGGCACCTTCGGGCATCATCGAGAACTCCTTGGCACCGAGAAAGCCCTGGTTTTCGGACGTCACGCCGGCCACCACGAAGACGACCTTGGACGTGCGCAGCACCGTTTCAAGCGATGCCGGTTCGCAGCCCGTCGATTCGATCCACATCGCGGGCAACCACGGATCGTAAGCCCGCACGTGAGCGCCGAACGGCCGCAGCAGCGGCAGGATCGCGCGGCCGAGATCACCCATGCCGATAAAGCCGATGTCCTGCCGATAGAGCGTGAAGGCCTCGCGATTGGCCTCGAGGCCGTAGCGTTCGGTGCCCGCCCGGAAGTAGCGGTCGGACCGGCTGATCCCGCGTGCGAGATCGATCGCCATGCCGAGCGCGGCCTCGGCAACCGGCTCAGCGAACACCGGGCTGATATTGAGCACACGTACGCCCTTGCGAAAGCATTCCGCATAGTCGACGTTCGCCAGGAAATTGCCTTCGACGTTGAAGACCGCGCGCAAGGACGACGCTTTCGCAAGCCGCTCGGCGGGCAGATCGAACTGGCCGATCATGATGTCAGCATGCGCGGCGTGTTTGTCGAACACCGTATCGGTGACCGGGCCGTCCTCGTGAATCGTCAGGGTGCCGAGGGCTTTGAGCCGTGCCAGATCGTCGGCATCGAAGATGTCGGCGACTGCGCGGGGTGCGGGTGCGAGGAAGATGTGTCGGGGCTTGGATTCGGGTGTTGCCATGGAGACTCCGGAATGGTGTCCTGCCTGTCGCCCTCGCATCGTCGCGGATGCCAGGGCTCGCGCAGCGCGGGCGCCGCGTGCAAATGAATTCGAATGATGGGTGCGGTTCGGATCGCTCAGCGCGTCTTGCGCGTAAAGAGCTTGTCGATCGTGACCGCGATGATGATCAGCGCACCCATCACGATCTGCTGGTAGTACGACTGCACATTCATGATGTTCAGGATATTGCTGATCACGCCGATGATGAGGCCACCGATCACGACACCCGTCACGCGCCCGCGGCCGCCGAAGAAACTCGTGCCGCCGATGATGGCCGAAGCGATCGCAAAGGTCTCGAAGCCGACACCCGCATTCGGCTCGGCCGCGGCGGTGCGTGCCGTCGTCACCACCCCCGCGATGCCCGCGCATGCGCCCGAAATCACAAACACGACGAGCGAGTGCAGCTTGACGCTGATCCCCGAATAGAACGCAGCCTGCGCGTTGCCGCCGAGCGCATAGATATTGCGGCCGAGCTTCGTGTATTTCGTGATGAAGAACAGAAACGCCGCGACGATGAACGCGATCATGATCGGCACCGGTATGCCGCCGACACGGCCCGCGATCGTATCGGTGAAGGCGCGATCAAAACCGAACACGGAACTCGCATCCGAGATGATCAGCGTGACGCCGCGGTAGATCGCGGCCGTACCAAGCGTGATGATGAAGGGATGCAGTTGCGTGAGGTTCACGAGCATGCCATTGATCGCGCCGAGCACAATGCCGCACAGCACACCGCCTAGCAGAATCGCAAGCCAGAACGGCATGCCGCTCATCATCATTTTGGCGGTGACCATGCCGGTCAGTGCAAGCATCGAGCCGACCGAAAGATCGATCCCCGCGATCAGGATCGTGAAGAATTCGCCACAGGCGAGCAGCACCATCACCGAGCTTTGCAGCAACACCTGGAGCAGGTTGTCGCGCGTGAGGAAGTACTGCGGCGAGACCGCGCTCGAGATCGCGAACAGCAACACCAGGATGCCGAACGTTCCATAGGTTTGCCAGATCGTGCTGAAATCGGGCCGCACGCGGGAGGCCTCCGGGGTCGGCACGGGGCTCTGCGAGTTCGTCTGGGTCATGGAGTCTTTCCTTTTGCGTCGCTCATGATGTGGCGACATGCATGATGTTTTCTTCGGTCGCGTCGCGATTGTCGAAGATCGAAGCGATCCGCCCTTCCTTGTAGACGACGATCCGGTCGCAGACGCCGAGCAGCTCAGGCAGTTCAGACGACACCATGAGGATGCCCTTGCCGGCCTTGGCGAGCTCACGCATGATCTGATAGATCTCCGACTTCGCACCGATGTCGATGCCGCGTGTCGGCTCGTCGAAGATCATCAGGTCGCAGCCCGCGGCAAGCCACTTCGAAATGATCGCCTTCTGCTGGTTGCCACCCGAGAGTTCGGTGATGTTCTGCGCGGTCGACGAACAACGGATCCGCAACCGCTCACGGTACTCGCGGCCGAAGCGTTTTTCCTTTGCACGGTCGAGCAGCCCGAGCGACAGCGCGCGCTTCGTATCGCGCAGGAAGGGCACGATCGAAATATTTTCCTCGATCGAAAAATTGTGGAAGAAGCCTGTATTGCGGCGATCTTCCGTGACGAACGCCAGGCCGCGCTTGACGGCCTGGTACGGCGAGGTGATGTGGATCGCCTGCCCGTTGAGGAAGAGTTCGCCCGCCGAACGTGCGCGCACGCCGAAGATGGTTTCCATCAACTCGCTGCGGCCCGAACCGATCAGCCCCGCAAAGCCGAGGATTTCGCCGCGATGGAGCTCGAACGAGACATCGCGCACACGACCGTCTTTCGACGACAGCTTGCTGACGGAGAAGACGACCTTCGCACGCTCGACGGCCGTACTGTCGGGGCGGGTGTGTTCGATGTCGCGCCCGACCATGGAGGAGACGAGCCGTTCGGTCGAAGTCGTCTTCGCGTCATAGGTGCCAACGTACTTGCCGTCCTTGAGGACCGACACGCGGTCGCCGACGATCGGGATTTCCTTGAGCTTGTGCGAGATATAGACGATGCCGACACCGGCACGCTTGAGCTCGCTGATCACCGTGAACAGGTGGCCGACTTCCTCGTCGGTCAGCGACGAGGTCGGCTCATCCATGATGATCAGCCGTGCATCGCTCGCCAAAGCCTTCGCAATCTCGACCTGTTGCTTCTCCGAGATGCTGAGATCACCAACGAGCGTGCGCGGGTCACGCCTCAGGCCCACGCGGGCGAGCACCTCGCGCGCCTTGGCGTTCATGAATTTGCGGTCGACGACCGGAACGCCCAGCAGCCGCACTGTCGGAATCTTGCCGACGAACAAGTTCTCCTCGACGCTCAGGTAGTCGATGACGCTGAGTTCCTGATAGATCACACGCACGCCGTGCTCGGCGGACAGCGTCGGGGTCAGCTTGTCGTACTCGGTGCCGCCGAGCGTGATGGTGCCCGAACTCGGCTCGTAGATCCCGCCAAGGATCTTCATGAGCGTCGACTTGCCCGCACCGTTCTCGCCGAGCAGCACATGGACCTCGCCCGCCTTCACGTCGAAGCTGACGTTATGCAGCGCGACCGTGCCCGGGAACCGTTTGACGATGTCCTTGACTGCGACCAGTGTTTCCATGTCTGTGTCCGAATACATTGCGCATCGATGCGTCGCAAACCCCATGCCGGGCCGGTTGAATTGGCTTCGATCGGCCCGGGTGCGGCATCCGGGCGTGATGCGTTATTGCGTGACCAGATTCGAATCGATCGCGATAAACGCCGGTGCGTTGTCCGGCTTGATAGCCGGCTTGTTCTTCAAGGCATCGAGCAGGATGTCGACCGACTTCGCACCGATCGAAGCAGAGTCCTGCGCGGCGGTCGCGGTCAGTTCGTGATGCTTGATCGAATCGATGGCTTCGGGCGCACCGTCCGTGCCAACCACCAGGATCTTGCCGAGCTTGTCCGCGTTCTTCACGGCTTGCACGGCGCCGAGCGCCATCGTGTCATTGGCCGCGTAGATCGCCTTCAGATCGGGATTGCGCTGGAGGATATTGGTCGTCACGTCGAGGGCCTTTGCACGGTCCCAGTCGGCGGGCTGGCTCGCGACCAGCGTCACATTGCTGGCGCCCTTGAATGCCTGGGTCGCACCGTCGCGGCGTGCATCGCCGCTCGCATTGCCCGCCTTGCCTTCGATGATCGCGACCTTGCCGCCGGATGCGCCGAGCTTGCTCACGATGTATCCACCCGCCTTCTTGCCGAGCGCGAGGTTGTCCGTCGCGATGAAGGCGACCACCGAGCCGCCGGCGGCCTTGAGCTGTGTCGTATCGATCTTCTCATCGATGTTGACGACGTAGATGCCCTTCTTGTTCGCGTTGACGATCGACTGAATCAGGCTGACCGGCGAAATCGGCGCGAGGCCGATGGCCTTGTAGTTCTTGTTCACGACGTCTTCGGTCAGGCGCTGCTGGCCCTGGATATCGTCTTCGCTATTGCCTGCGAGCACGTCGACCGTGACGCCGCGTTTTTTCGCTTCCGCGAGAATGCCGTTCTTCATCGAAACCCAGTAGGGATTCGACAGCGTCTTCAGGACGATTGCAATTTCCGCATTGTCGGCCGAGGCGGGCATGGCAGCGCCCATGCCCAGTGCGAGCGTGGCGGAGCCGATCATCACAGCGGTGAGTCTTTTGAGGTTCATTCTTGTGTCTCCTGATAGGCCCTTATCTGGGCAGGCTTGGCTGATTTTTTTTGTCATGGACCGGTGTAGCCCGGCTTTCGCACTGCTGGTTTGTGTGGCTGGATGAGTATAGGAGGCGGCCGGGAATCGGCCATTTTGTAATATTTAATTCGAATTACGACATAAATAGCGCCGCTATCAGCACAATCCGATGGGCGTTGTCGCCAGTTCCGTTGAAAAGGTATGCTATTCCCATTGCGCTCTCAAGCAGAGTCGCTGTCTTCCACGGATCATTCATGACCGATCGTCTGGCTCTTTCTCCGCCGTCCCGCCTTGGCCCGGCCGAAGCATCGTTTCGGCTCGATCCGTTCGAGACACATAGCAAGATTGCGCGTCTGATTGCGTCCTCGGCCGGCGTGAGCCGCGCCGATCTTGCCCGAATCACCGGCCTCGCGCGCTCGACGGTCTCACAACATGTGCAGCCCCTGCTCGATGCCGGTCTGCTCAAGGAGCAGGAGACGGGTGCCCGAGCGCGCGGACGGCCCGCGACAGGGCTCGCTCTGAATGCGCGAGCTGGAGTGGTCCTGATCGCGGATCTCGGGGCGACGCACGCGCGCCTGGTTGTCGCCGATCTCGCACAGCGGCGTCTCGCCGAACATGTATTCGGTCTCAATCTGGTGGATGGACCGGAAGCCGTGCTCAAGCTCATCATCGACGAATTTGCGAATCTGCTCGGGCAACATCGGTTGACGGACCGGAAGGTCCGTTCAGTGGTGGTCGGTTTGCCCGCGCCAGTCGATTTCGGACGGGGCGTGCCGATCAGGCCTCCCATCATGCCCGGGTGGGATGGGTTTGCCGTCGCGCGCTTCGTTCAGGAGCGCATCGATGCCGCGGTACTCGTGGATAACGACGTCAATCTGATGGCACTCGGCGAGGCGCGCAGCCGGCCGGCTTCGCAATCGCCGCTGTTATTCGTCAAGGTGTCGACGGGAATCGGCTGTGGAGTCGTCACGAGCGAAGGCATTTTGCATCGCGGCGCGGACGGGGCGGCGGGCGACATCGGCCATATCCGTGTCGCGGGCCGGGAGAACGTGATTTGCCGTTGCGGCAATATCGGCTGCGTCGAAGCGGTCGCATCCGCATCGGCATTGGTCCGCACGCTTCAGCAGGAAGGGCGTACCGACGCGCACAACGCCGATGATCTGGCTCGCCTGGTCCAGGCCGGCGACCCGGAAACCGTGCGGCTTGTCAGGACCGCTGCGGCGGAGATCGGCGATGTGATTGCAACCGCTGTCCACTTCTACAATCCCGCTTCGATCGTACTCGGTGGACGTATGGCCCGTATCAGCGATGACCTGCTGGCGGGTGTGCGAGCGGTTGTTTATAGCCGTGCGTTGCCACTCGCGACCCGGAGCCTGTCGATCGAGAATTCACAGCTCGGAGAACTGGCGGGTGCGATGGGCGGTGTCGTGTTGGGCATCGAGAGAGCACTCGCGCCGGATAGCATCGCGGAATTCTTGCAATAGGGTGGGGAAGGGCGGCCTTTGGAGACGACCTTTTAGTTGCCGTGATAATTCACTTCGATGTCACGATTTCCAACGACAGAATCAAATAGTTTAAATCGGATAAGACGACCTGCTCGCAGATCGACCGAAAGACGATCGATCGCTTCCTTTCCCTCGAGCGTATAGCTTTCGGTTTGCACCTTGATTTCACGGGCATCCGCGTCGATAAGTTGGCGCATTGTGGTCAGGTAGTGCAGTAGACCCGTTGCGGACGATAACAAATGCTGCATTGTGTTCAGATCCTCGTGCGCTGTTGTGACTCAGCGCGTCTGAGGAGTCATCCTCGATCTTGGGTTGATGAATCTTTCTGTGTGGGCTCGGTTCGGGTATACACCGAGAAGGGCAAGAAGATACGCGCGCGCGCGTGGGCAGTAAACATTTAAAGCGGTCTGTTTACTATACCTGTGGTAATCAATCTCCCGATTCGGCTAATTTTTCGGTTAATTACGCACGTGCCGGCCAACGCTTTGGTACGTGAGTTACTTTCAGCGCTGAAAGTGGATGCGGACGTCCGATGGCTGCGCTCGTGCCAGTCGACGGGACTTAGAGACTTAGAGACTTAGAGACTTAGAGACTTAGGGACGTGCAGAGTGGCTGAGGTGCGCGCCAATGACGCATTACTTTGCCGCTCTGCCGCGCATCAATCTTCGAATTGATTCCGCGGGAGCAGGACCTCGATCATGAGGTACCGAAACAAACGGGCGGCACTGCACGTTTAGCATTCCCTGTTTTTGATGTTTGACTCTTCGTGCCGACATACGATGGCGTCTTCCACGGGGTGCGTGCTCAGTCACCCTCGATCTGAGCAATTCAAGGACCCTCATCAGAAAGCACGTTGGGGGCATCCAGGGTTCGAACGACGTTCTATTCGCCGGAAGATTTTTCGAATCGCCGAAAAAAGCGAACTCCTAGAACGCTCGCTACGCCGCTCTCTGACACAAGCCAAGGGGTAAGCATGTCCGAAGGCATCCGAACGCGTGAAACCCCTTTTTCGCGCATTCCACACATGCGGCGTCTCCAAAGATGAGTTTCCCCGACCTTGTCATCGCTCCTCCGACACAAAATATCCAACTCACACAAGAATAAATATCTATAACTTTGACTTTTACATGGATGACCCATACAGTACTAGCCACGCTATAGACGTACTTTCAGCGCTGAAAGTAGCTCAAGGGGAACTCATGGTTGCAAAGGTAATTGCCGTGTTCAATCAAAAAGGCGGATGCGGAAAAACGACAGTCTCGATGCAATTGGCCGGAACACTGGGTCTGCGTGGAAGCCGCGTTCTCGTCATCGATATGGATGAACAGGGCACCGCGACCCGCTGGGCATCTCAGGCGACCGACGATACACCGTTCCCTGCAACGCTCTCGAACCTCGCGATGATGGGCGGCAAGATGCATCGCGAGGTCCGTAGTCAGATCGAAAACTACGATTTCATCGTGATCGACTGCCCGCCTGCGGTCCATTCGCCGTCGCCCTCGAGTGCGATGCTCGTAGCAGACCTTTCTCTCATTCCTGTCGTCCCCGCCCCTGCCGATATGTGGGCCGTCGTCGCAGCCAAGCAGCTTGCCGCGCAGGCCCAAGCAACCAACGAGGGTTTGAAGATTCGCCTTGTACCAAACATGGTGCAAAAAAACACAACACTTGCGCGCGATACCTTAGGCGTGCTCGCCGAAGACAACGAAATTCCTTTACTCAAAGCATGGCTCGGATCTCGCTCCGCGTATCGCGAATGCCAACTGATGGGAGCCACCGTGCACCACGTCTCCCGTGCGAAAGACGCTATTTCGGAGGTCGACGCGCTTGTCGACGAAGTCCTTGAACTCGTCAATCATTAGAGCCCCGATATGACAGTTAAATCACAAAACCGCCGTGACCTCCTTCGTGCGTCGATGCGCGCTGAAGCTGATTCCGTAGAAAAGCGTTTCGCCGCTGCGGAGGCCGCAATGGAGCGTGCGCCGTCCGGCCTCGCAGGCGCATTCGCAGGCGTTAGTCGTGGAGCGTCGACGACTTTCAGCGCTGAAAGTGAGGCTCCGTTTAGCCCGGAACCCGTGCCCACAAAGGCGGAAGGGCGCACCCTCATGAAGTTGTCTCTCGACCGCGTGATTGATAATCCCTTTAACGCCCGACAGATCTACAACCCTGACGTCATTAAAGAACGGGCCGCCTCGATCGCCACGCACGGTCAACGCGTACCAGCGCTTGCTTGTGAAGATTGGCACCGACCGGGCTATTTCATTCTCATCGACGGTCACTATCGAAAACGAGCAATTCAAGCGGCAGGAAAAAATGAAATCGAGTGCCTGATTGAGCCGATCAGCACCGATCTCGAGCTTTACCGGCTGAGCTTTCTTCTCAATGCCGAGCGCAATGCGCAATCGTCTCTCGATAACGCTCTGGCCTGGCAGCGTCTGTTGACCGAAAAGAAGGTGGATACGGAAGAAGCGCTGGTTGAGTTGACGGGTCTCTCGTGGGGCACCGTCAACAAGACTTTGGCGCTGCTCAAATTGCCGCCTGCCGCACTCGACAGATTGCGCGAGCACCCCGCGAAGTTCGGGGTTGCCGTCGGTTACGAGATGTTCCTCTTTGCCAAGTCCGCGACCGAGGACGAGGTGATGTCTCTGATGCAACGAGTCGTCGACGAAGACCTGAGCAGCCGCGAATTGGAAAGCCTGCGCAAGAAAAGGCAGTCGAAACCCGTGCGGAAGCCGAAAGAGGTGAGCCGGCAATACAAGATCCGGTCGGGTGACGCCCAGGTAGGTTTTATCAAGGAATGGGATTCAGGCAAGGTCGCCTTCGAGGTCCGGCTGCCCGATTCGAAAGAGCGCGACGCTCTCGTTGAAGAACTCAAACGACGCTTCACGCTGTCCGAAGTCGATCCTTCCTAGGACGTCTCTGAGCGCAAGCCGGGTAGGTGACGCTCATCTGCCCGCGCTATGCGCGACAAATGCATCGCCCGATACCGTGGCGAGATCCCTGCATAGTCTCACCTAGTCGGTCTCCCAGCCTATCCACCTGATCGGACGACGATCGCGGGTATCGCATCTTTCCCTTTCCTGGTTACACCGCAGGTCTCCGATGGAGACCACGAGTCTATCGGCACGCCAAAAAACCGGCTCCGAGGACCGGGCTCGACCTGCAAAGTTCGATTTCGTGTTGGCTGAAACTGATCATGCCCGAGGCCGGTTGGTATGCGGTGAGCCATTTGCGCCTTCGTGGGGGAGGGTAGCCGAACCACAAGGTAACCGAATGGCTTAGGGCTGACTGGGATGCCGGAACGCCGGAACGCCGGGAAGTGGGGAGTGGGGAGTGGGGAGTGGGGAGTGGGGAGTGGGGACTGGGGAGTGCGGAGTGCCGAGTGGGGGAGTGGGTAGCGGGGAAGCCGAGAGGCAGGGTGACCGAATGTTTGGATAGCTCGATAGCGGTGTGGCCGAGTGGCTATGGGCCCTGGACTATCAGCAACCAGCAATACACGATGACCGGCAACTCATTGCAGCCGGCGGTAACGATTCCGGCCGCCGCAATTTCGACCGTCGTCGAGGATCATTCGGCGCCCGCTTGCTCTGTTGCCTTCCCCAACTCTCCCGCTCAGGGCAGGGCAGAGCCTTCGAACAACATCCCCAGCTTCGGGTGCCGTGGGCAGACAGCCCAAAGGTGAGCTTCCTCGGGGATCTTTCCAGCGTCACGGGAGAAGTACCCTGATAGATCTCACCATATATGCCCAAACTAGCTTTCACCGACAGTAAGCGCCCACAAAAGAGGTAAAGGTGAGATTGAGCAGGGAGCCTGAATCGGGCTAAGGTGAGAGGAATCGGGGATGTTTTTCGCTCGCGCTCCGGACCCGTTCGAACCGTCATTTCCCTTCGAGCGAGACCGAAATCAAGATGGCCACCGCACGTAGACGGGCAAAAACGGATCCCGCTGCCGCTCGCCGGACGCTTGAATACATGGAGAAAAAAGCCGTTGGGTGAGCCGATGCAGGGACATAAAACCCTCTCTCCTGAATTCAGTGCCTCTCAGCCTGCTTAGGAGCTTCCCAGCGCCTTTGCTTCCGAATGACCTACGAAAAATGTCCAAACGGAGAGATCTGAAGGCACCAAAGCGACGAAATCGCCCTCCATGGTGAGCTCGGACAGGGATGCAAAGCGAGGCAATCGTCGTTCAACGTCCTGTTCCCTGCGCTGAGAAGCCCGAAACGGCCAGTCAAACGGCTAAAGGTGAGGCTTTCCAGGGAACGGACTCTTGGAAAACGTCTTTGTTTTCAACGGGTTGTTTGCGCTAGGGCTTGAGCTTGCCAGCGTTGGTGAGGCTTTTCAGGGAACTCGCTGGGTCGCTTGAGAGAATTAAAAGTAAACACTTGTAAACCTTAAAAACGTTAACGACCCCGCAAACCCAATACCAGCAAGGCTTTCCGGGCGCTATGGTGAGCCGCGACAGGTAAGGAAGTGAGGCTCAACAGGGTACTCGGTGAGCCGCGCCGGGTTAGTTTGCGGGTCGTGGTGAGTCGGCTCGGGGACTTCGGTGGGTGGACACAGGGACCTTTAGCCCCATATGTGAGGCTCAACAGGGACCCCTTTTCTGCCCTGCGCTGAACGTGGCCTCCCGCGTTCGGCCAAAAATTTTTGCAATGGTGAGAATTTTCAGGGTACTTTGGCTCACCTCGTCCGCAAACCCGCGTGGTTGCCTTCATTCTCAGGTGAGAGAGTTCAGGGAACTCTGCCTCGAAACAAGACTGACGTGAAATCAATGGCTTAAAGGTGATTGCAAGCCCTTCACCTTTGGTACATCATTGGTGAAACTCACGATTCACTTTGCGCAATGGTTAAGGCGAAACCGAAGCAGGCGACCGAGCTGACCACTGGCGGATCGGCCCTCGAATTCAGAAAGACCAATGAAGCCATCGGGCTCCGGGTCTCCGAAGGCCGTCTGTCGCTGCTTTCGCGCAAGACGTTCAACCTGATGGTCTATCACGCGCAGAAGCTCGGCGTGCCGGGCCAGAACGCGCCCCTCGACACCCCTGTTGCCCAGAAGTATTTCTGGATTCCGCTGACGGACCTCGCACGCGATGCGGCGTACGACAGCAAGGATACTGAACTCCTGAAAAAAAGCGTCCAGGAGTTGCAGGATATCCGCATCTACATGGAAGACGAGAAGCAGTGGACGAGCGAGCGGCTCGTCTCGAGCGTGAAGATCGTCAACTCGGCGGGCCTCAAGCGGCGTGGTGGCCGTGTGTGGTTCGGGTTTGCCTTTCCGCCCGAAGTGGCGAACCTGGTGATGAATCCAGGCGCGTACACCAAGCTGTCGATCTACTACCAGACGATGTTGCGCAGCGGGGCGAGCCTCGCGCTCTATGAAATCTGCCGTCGTTTTGCGACCAATCCGTCGCGGCTGAGCTCGCGCGAACGCTGGGAATGGTGGTACGGAGCGCTGTCGGGCAACCCGGTCACAGAAGGGCTGCCCCAATACAAGTATTTCAAGCGTGACGTGCTCAAGACCTCGATTGCCGAGATCAACGCGGTAACCGATATCGAAGTCGAGCTGCTCGAGCACAAGCTGGGTCGCAAGGTGGTCGACCTGCAGTTTCGCATCCGGCTCAACGAACAGCCTGCGCTGGACTTGCCGGCCCCCCCGCTGATCGACGCGGCGATGATCGAACGCCTGATGCAGCTCGGCATTGCGCAGGAAGAAGCGACCGCGATCTTCGTTTCGCATGACGACGCGACGCTGCGTGCCACCCTCGATCTGGTCGAGGAGCGCGTGCGCAGCACCAAGGCACCCCCGCTCGACTCCCCCGCGGCCTACTTCAAGTCCGCGTTGCGCAACCGCTACGCTTCGCCGCGCGATGTCGCGCGCAAGACGCTCGCGACGACGGCAGCCGCCGAAGATGTCATCCCGGCCGTCGAACGCGGCCCGACTCTGCGGGAACGCTATGCGGCCAAGCGCTCCCGCGAAGCGACCGATTATTTCAACGAAATCGATCCCCAGCAGCGCGACGCATTGCTGCTCGAGTATGAGCCGGAAGCGCCCCGCATGATCGCAGCGGCGCTGCGCCGCAATGGACTTCATTCGAAGGTCGCCCAAACGGGCTTCTTCGCATGGCTCGCGAGCCGGTTGTGGGGCGACGCAAGCGACAAGGACCTGCTTGCATTTGCAGAAAGCGAGCTGTGAGAAGGGGGCTGAGGCGGCAGTGTGAAGCGGACTAGGAAGAGGCTATGAAGCGAACAGCTGAGCCTCATGAAGGCAGCGAGACGCTTCACTCGTGAAACATTGGGAAAAGTTGAGGGAATCTCTGTAAGCAGCGACGAATAAGGCGCTCAGCGATTTCAGCGCAAATGTTTCACGGAAGAATGGGACGAGAATCAAGCGATCGTGTGCAATTCTCGAGAATCCTGTGAGAAAGCTTCATTCTTCGAGTGCTTGGCCAAAAACGTATCTTTTATTACGTAATAGGTTTCAGTTGAAATGAAACAAAGGGGCCGCGTATGAATGCGGACGCAAAGGAAGCCATTCGCCGCGAGATCGCTGAACTCAAGCGAGCAGGCGGTCGTCGGCGGGAGCTTTCGCTGCACGCATGCCAGCGCTTGTTTCTCGATCATGCCGTTCGGCCGTCCGTCGTGACTGTGCGCGAATTGACAGGTGTCGGGAGCGCTGGCGACATCCCCAAGGACATCGATGTTTTCTGGGAAAAGCTGCGCCAGACCGCAGTGGCCCGAGCAGGGGTGGGGGCCATTCCGGCCGAGCTCGAACAGGCCGCGGGCGCGCTGCTCGGCGAACTGTACCGAAGCGCGATCGACACCGCCCGCTCGCAACTCGATGCCGATCGCCGCGCGCTCAAGGAGGCCCGCGATGCACTAGAGGACGCCTTGCGGCGGGCCCTGGTCGAACGGGATCTCGCGGTCGAGGCCGCGCGTGAAGCCCGCGAGTCGCTGACGACGGCGATCGCAGAGAAGCGGGCGCTCGAACATCGGCTCGATTTCGAGCACGATGCCGCTGCCGCGACCCGCACCGATTCCCACTCGCTCCAGGCCTTGCTCGATCGCGACAATGATGCGCTGCGTGTCGAACTAACCCGACTGCGCTCCGAATACCAGACATCCCAGACCGAGTTGCTCGCGCTGCGTGCGACGCTTCAGGCGAACGCCGAGTCCTATGCCGCGCAGATCAAGGACGCGATGACCGACGCCGAACGACGCGTCAAACCCCTGTTGCTTGAACTCGACACCCTGCGCGGGATGGCCTCGACCTACGAATCGGGCGGCCGCGACCTGGCAAGACGCGAGTACGACTTCATCCAGCAACTGAGCGTCGCCAAGGGGCGTATCGATACGCTCGATGCGCTGTCCAGCCGACAGGCCGATGAAATTGCCGCGCTGCATCGCGAACTCGCCTTGGCCGATCGGCAGAATGGCTTGCCGGCCGCGATCGGTGCGATGCTCGCGTCGTTGGCGTCGAGCAATCGGCTGGAGCCTGATGAGCTGACTGCGCTGGGCACGCTGGTCGACGGCTTTGCGCTGCCGGTGCGTGTCTGCCCGGCCTGCGGCGAGGGAGAGCCCGAACTGTCGAACGATAACGGTGTGTTTGAACTGCGCTGCCCCGACTGCGATCATGCATCGGGACCCGCGGTGTCACGAGTCGCAGCGGCGGCTCAGTTTTCCCTGTCCACCAGACAGGTCGTGCGTCCGGTATAGCCGGGCCACAGCGCACAGCGTGTTCGTTCGGCATGGATGACGGTTCGCGCGCATACCACTGGACTCCGATGCGCTCGACACGATCGCCTCGCACGCGTTGGCAAGATTCCTCGATCCTCACCTGCCATCAAGGTGAGACGATTCGGGGATCTTGGCGCTTGCGCTCGAGTTTGCGTTTCATGGTGAGACCGAACAGGGAACTTGGAGGCCGATCGGGCAAGGTTTGCCTGGCAGGCCCGGCCAATCCACCATGAGCCCCGGCCAAAATGGTCACGAGCAAGGAACCTCTCGGGTGGGTGATACTCTCTACACGGTGTTTATGCGCATCCATAGCGCTTGTTGTCTGGAGAGTTCTTGACATCCCCCCTACCTGAGGGAAGGGGGATTCCCACTTCAACGAATGCAACCCAACATCATCTCGAAGAGACATGGGACTTACGCTTTCTCCATGGGCTGACACCGCCAGTCCAGCGGCCAAAAATCCAAACCTCCGGGCAAGAATCACTTCGTGCTCGGACATCGGGCTGGAACCGGAATCGGTCCGCACGCCTAGTGTCCATGGTTCACACCATGCCATGGACATTTTTGAGACTATCAACTGGTGCACGGAAACTACACCAAAGCCGTCTCCTTACCTGCCCGGCCTGAAGGCCGAGGTTTCTCGGAGACACTGATGAAATTGAAGCAGCCACGAGGCCGCCGCGAATTTATCGGCGCCGCGTTGAAGACGACCGGGGCACTGGCCGTCGTCTCGTCTACCTCGACTCTGCTAAGCGGCTGTGTGCCGCCGGAGTCGGCTACCGCGCCGAGTGTGGCCGGCACGACACACCGAACCGCGCGCTCAGGCCATCAAGCTGACCTGAGCGCGAGCGAAGCCCTCGCGCAGATGCAGCAGGGGCACTTGAGCACCGAAAGCTATATTGCCGCGCTGCTCGATCGCGCGCAGTCGCAACAATCGCTCAATGCCCTGATCACCCTCAACGATACGGGGGCGCTCGATCTGGCACGCCGTATCGATGCCGCGCGAAGCGCGAACAAGCCGCTCGGAGCGCTGGCCGGTCTGGCGCTCATCATCAACGACAACATCAATACCGCTGGCGTGCCGACCAGTTCGGGCACACCTGGCCTGCGCGATTTCACGCCGACGGTCAGCGCGCCGGTCCTGCAGACTCTGCTCGCAAAGGGCGCGATTCTGATCGGCAAGGCCAATATGCATGAACTCGGCCTCGGCGTGACGAGCAACAACGCGGCGTTCGGCGCAGTCCAGAATCCCTATGCCCTAAATAGGATTCCGGGCGGTGCATCCGGCGGGACCGCGGCCGCGCTCGCCGCGCGCATGGCGCCGGTCGGGCTCGGCACCGATGCGACGGGCTCGTTGCGCGTGCCGGCTGCGCTGTGCGGCGTCGCCGGGCTGCGCCCGAGCGTGGGCAACGGCGGCAAGGAGCGGCGCTATTCGACCGTGGGTGTCGCGCCCGTATCCCATACGCGCGATACGGTCGGGACGATGGCGCGCAGCGTGGCGGATATCGTGCTGATCGACTCGGCATTGAGCGGCGACGAGACCACCGTGCAGGGGTTGCCCGCCACGCAGATTCGCCTCGGCGTTCCCCGCGACTACTTCTGGAGCGGGGTCGATCACGAAGTGGCCACGCTTTGCCAGAATGCGCTCGACAAACTCAAGTCACGAGGCGTCACGCTCGTCGAGGCGGACCTTCCGGACATCGGCACGCTCACACGCAGCACCTCGACCTCGTTGACAATGTTCGAGCTCTACATGGATTTTCCGGGATATCTCTGGGAGACAGGTGCGCCACATTCATTCTGGGATGTCCTCGCGCAGGTGAAGAGCCCCGATGTCCAGGCGCTCCTGAAGTCCGGCAAGAACGTGACACGCGATCAGTATCTGAAAGCGCTCACCGTGGGCCGGCCGAATCTGGTGCGGGCGTATGCCGACTATTTCAGCGCGCAGAACGTCCAGGCAATCGTGTTTCCGACGGTGCCGGTCACCGCGCCGCTGATCGATCCGTCGTATTCGGGCGCGCTGTCGATCGACGGGACACCCCAGCCCGGCGGCTCACAGGCCGCGCTCAACGCGCTGACCCGCAATGTCGACCCGGGCTCCTGCGCGGGCTTGCCGGGGCTCTCGCTTCCGGTTGCACTGTCGGCGGCGGGCATGCCGGTCGGACTCAGCATCGATGGTCCCGCGGGCAGCGACCGCACGCTGCTCAGCCTTGGGCTGACGATCGAGTCGATTCTCGGCTCGATCGCACCCCCGCAACTGGCCGCATAGCGGCGTGTGAGCTCCGCCGGGTGCCGGCCAGTCATGAGCGGGCTCCTGGCGCAAGCCGCGATGTCAAGCCATGTGCGGCTGCGTCCAGTCCAGTTACAGTTGATGAGCAAAAGGACGGGCGAGCGGGCGGGGGACGAGGGTATGGGCGCCAGTTTCGCGGCCAAGTACCCTGTATCTCCTCACCTTGGCCGCACCACGTCCTGACCGCCGGACAAAGGGGTTTGCAATTCACCCCCGTGCGCCCGACAATCGTGAAGCCGCCGGTCTTCGTCGGCGCCGCGCGGGTTGCCGCGCCCACTGCAAGGACGTCGGATGCCCATTACTTACGCTCGCGACCGCCGGATCGGTCGCGACGAATTTATCGACCTGCTCTCGCGTTCGACGCTCGGTGAACGCCGCCCGATCGACGACCCTGCCTGTATCGACGCGATGTTGGCGAACGCGAACCTGTTGATCACCGCGTGGGACGGCGACCGTCTCGTCGGGGTGGCTCGCTCGGTCACCGATTTTGCGTACTGCTGTTATCTGTCCGATCTCGCCGTCGATGCGGGCATGCAGCGCGCGGGCATCGGTCGTGAACTGATCCGCCTCACGCAGGCGGCGCTCGGGCCGAAGGCCAAGCTGATCCTGTTGTCGGCGCCGAAGGCGGTCGACTATTATCCGAGGGTCGGTTTCACGCGGCATGAGAATGCGTACATCATCGCGGCGACCGAAAGCCTGCGGTAACGAATTTTGTCGCTCATGGCAAATAAAGTTGTAAAGCTAACGATGACGTACTAGGCTGTGCAGCATGTTTGATCATTGTCTTTACTTCAATACGACCGCCCTGGCGCGAGTCGTCGAGCGCGAGTGGACCCGCACCTTCGAGCCGTTCAGCCTGACGCCGCCCCAGGCGTTCATGCTGAGGGCGATTCTTGCGCGGCCGGGCGCCTTGCACCGGGAGCTTGCCGAGATCCTCGGCATTGCTCGTCCAACGGCGACGCGCGTGCTCGATAGTCTTGCCGGCAAGGGTTTGGTCGAGCGGCATCCATCGGGTGCGGACGGACGCGAATCGTGCGTGCATCCGACTGCCGCTGCCAGGACGATCGAGCGTTCGCTGACGGCGGCGAGCGCGGCCACGACGCGCCGAATCAAGGGCTTGATCGGTGCCGAGACATTCGAAGGAACGGTCGCCCAGCTTCGAGAGATTCGCGCGACACTGGGCTGATTTTATTCATTCCTATAGTTGTTTCCCTAACTAAAACGCGTCATCGCTGTAGCCGCTCACTGCGCATTGGCTTCTGTGTCATGCAATCCGCGAATGCGTGAGCGAATTTGAAGGTAAGCCGCAAGTTCCCTGTTCGATCTCACCGTTATGTCCGTCAACGGTGAGCAGGACGACTCGACATGACTCACCTTGCCCAAAGGTGAAGGATTTCCCCCCCCTTTTTTCACCTCAAAGCCCGTTCCCGCTATGTTTTCGAGGGTTTTTGCGGGGTGCCGGGATCCCAAGTTCCCTATTGAAGCTCACCTCAATTTGCGTCCAAGCCGATCTGCGTCCGCACGGCATATGCTCTCGCTGGTCCCTGTTCGTTCTCACCCTATCGCTCGATCGCTAGACAGCTTCCCCCTGTGCGTTTCCACGATGGGTTGTGTCAATCTTGAGGAAAGCCGTTCGAAGGACTGGCCTCGACAGGGCGATCGCCGTCACAATACGAGACATTCAGGTAATCTTGCCGGCGCTGTGCATATGTAATCTCGCCCAGATGATCGGATACCGCAAAGAAGGACGTTAGGGAAGTGGAGACGGGGTAGATGGATATCGATTATTTGCGCAAATGGGTCGGACGCAGCGAGCGCGGCTTCGATGAGATCGGACCGACCCCGCCGGCCGTGCTGGCGGCGGCGCTCGACCGTCAGGAACCGCGGCTCACGGATGGTGACCCATTGCCTTTGCTGCGTCACTGGCTCTACTTTCCCGCGGTCACACGCCGCTCGGAGCTCGACCCCGACGGCCATCCGCGCCGCGGCGGTTTTCTGCCGCCGGTGCATTTGCCACGGCGCTTGTTCGCGGGCGCCAAGCTCAAGTTCAACCTGCCGATCCGGATCGGCGACAACGTCGAACGGACCTCGCGCGTAGTCGACATCGCGGAGAAGACCGGGCGTACGGGTGAACCGTTGCTGTTCGTGCGCCTTCGGCGCGAATACCGCAACCAGAGCGGCATGACGGTCGTCGAGGATCACGACATCGTGTACCGCGACCGCCCTGTACCGGGCGAATTGCCGGCGTCCGTGCGGCTGGCCCCCGGCGAGCATGACTGGGCCGACGAGATGCAGGTCGATCCCGTGTTGCTGTTCCAGTACTCGGCGCTGACTTTCAACCAACACCGGATCCACTACGATCGGACCTACGCGACGACCGAAGAAGGTTACCCCGGGTTGATGGTGCATGCGCCGCTCGTGGCGACGCTGCTCGTCGATTCGCTGCGCGATCATCTGCCCGCGCGACGGTTGCAGACGCTTGAGTTCCGTGCTGTCGGGCCGCTGTTCGACAATGAGCCTTTTCTGGTCTGTGGCCAGCGGCGTTCGGTCGGTGAAGCCCGACTATGGGCGCAGAAGAAGGATGGATCGCTCGCGATGGATGCGCTTGCGACCTTCGGTTAGCTTGTCGGGCGCGTGGTCTACTCGGCCATGCGCTCGGCGAACCACTTGGCCGCGGCCAACCCGATATGCGACGCCAGGTAGGGCGTGAGTTCCGGCAAATTCGCGCAGGCGCGCTCGATTGCCCCGGCGTCGCCGAGTTCGATCGCTTCAGCGGCCGCGAGGAGTTGACCCAGCTCACCGGTGCGCGAACGGATAGCCTGTTCGATAGGCGGCGCCAGCTGCAACTTGTCGAGCAGCTCGGGCATCGGTTCGCCGAACACGACATCGATCAGCGAAAAGACACCTGTCATGAACGCCGCGTCGAGGCGCGGTTCGTCAGCAGGCCAGAGCAGCCCCGCCCCGAGTTCCATGAAGCGCGCGCGCGTGCCTGCATGCACCACGAGCGGGTTCGACGCGAGCGGCAGATTGCGGCCATCCGCGTACAGGAGCAACTGGGCCCATCGTGAGATCTGCTTCGTGCCGAGTACCATGATCGCTTCGCGCAGTGAAGCGATTGGCCGCCCCAATCCGAAGGCCGTGGAATTGACGAGGCGCAACAACTGCATCACGAGCGCCGGGTTTGCTTTCAATTCGTTTTCAAGATCGCCGATCGCGACTTCGCCGCTCAATAGCTTGAGCAAGCGCAGCAAGGCATGGCGCGGTGCTTCGGTGCGCCGGGAAACGAGCACCTGCGGGCGCGCGAAGTAGTATCCCTGGAACAAATCGAAGCCAAGTTCCATCGCACGATCGTGAGCCGAACGCGTCTCGACTTTCTCGGCCAGCAGGATCTTGTTGTAAGGCCTCAGTTTCCTGACGAGCTCGTCGAGGTGGTCGGGCGCGCAGTAGAGCAGATCGATCTTGACGATATCGATATTCGGCAGAATCGCTTCGATCGCGTCGGACCAGCGCGTCACGTCGTCGAGAGCAAAACGGAAACCCTCGCGCCGCAATTGTGCGCAGCGTTCAAACAATGCCGTGTCGAACGTCACGCCCTCGAGCACCTCGAGAACGAACCGGTCGGACGGAATCAGGCTGACGACGTCGTCGTCGAGCAGAGCGCGGCTTACATTGACGTAGCCCGGATGAGGTCCAAGCGCGGACACGATGCCTACGTCGACAAAGGTGCGCGCGAGCACGTGCGCGGTCGCTTCCACGTCGTCGACGACCGACGCGCGATTGATTGCATCGCTTCGAAACAGCAGTTCGAAGGCCTGCAGCGCACCGTTACGGTCCACGATGGGCTGGCGGCCAAGATAGACGCGGTCGTGCGCGGCCGGACTGGGCAGGTTCGGCGCCGTAGAGGAATCGTGCATATTCGAATAGACAATGCGGAGTGGCGCTCCGCGGGGTTGGCGTAATGGAAAATGCCAGTACACCGATGGTCTGTCGACGGTATCACTCAAGACAGATTATGCTGTATTGACGAGAACGATCGTAGATTGAATTAATTTGGCGGTATCGCGCTATTCGAGCGATTGTATTACTTCGCATTGTGATCCATATACCGCAACGGGGCGCCTCCCCCTTTTCAATCATTACCGGTGCTGAATAGCGCGTATCGAAGCTGTTATTGCGCCTATTGAGCCGAAAGCGCGGTATCGGGAACCGCTTCCCAGCCAGGACCCGGATCGAATGTCTTGATGCGGGCGGCGGCAGATGCCGATTGCGATCCGAAATCTCGTTGATATACCTTGCCGTCGCTGCCGGCGACAAACGTCATGACACCTGTGTCGCCATATTTGGCTGGCCACGCAAGCACGGCATATCCGCCACTCATTTTGCCGGCATCGATATAGCTGCGCGCACCGCCCGGCGCATGCGTTCCCTGTGCGCTCAGGATCCGGTAGTGATAGCCATGATAGGCCTGGCCTGGCGCAGCGGTGGGATCCATCACGGCGGCGAGCGCGCCTAGCGGGCTCTCGGGTTCGTCTTTCCCGACTGGCCAGTAGAGGCCGTCCCGCTTTCCGCGATGGCTGACGAAGCGCTGTGCATAGACGGTCGAGCCCTGCGCGGCGGCGAAATCGCGCTGCGCATCGCCGATCGCAAGCACGGTCTGGATCGCGGACAGTTCATTGCGGCCGATGCGCCGGTCAGCCATTTCGTCGTGGGCCTGCTTGACTTCGAAGTGCCAGCCTTTCGATGTTTTTTCGATTGGAATGGGCAGCGTCCAGCCCGAATCGCCCGCTTGAAGATGCGCGACGTCCTCCCCCTTTCTGACGACCTCGTGATGTTTGGCGTAGGCGCCGAGGAAGGCATAGATGTCGTCTTCACCCACCGAACCCACCGGTATGAAATTCACATAGTTCGCACCCAGCACTTTTTTGAGGGCGTCGTCGTCGTCCAGGGCGATGGCTTGCTGCAACGCCTCGGCCGCCTGCTCGGGTGAGGGATACACCGCCTGCGCACTTACGTTGCCGGCCATCCCGGAGAGTGCGGCAATCGTGGCGAGTGCCGTCAGCATCGCCGCTGGGCGCGAGGTGTTTCGCGGCTCGCGGAATCGTACATAGGATGGCCGAAACCGGGTCATGGGACACTCCTTGCATTTGAATCATGTTTTACGCGGCAGGGTAGCCGCGTCTTGCTTGCTCAGCCTCAGCCCTCAGCCTCAGCCTCACCCTCACCCTCAGCCTCAGCCTCAGCCCGAAGCCTTAGGTTCTAGGTCGAAGCCTCATCGGCGCAGGCCGCCGCCACCACCATGGCCTCCTCCATCATGACCGCCCCCGCCGCCCAAGCCACTGCCGTGCGCACCCCCCGCCCCGTGTGCACCGCCCGCACCATGCGCACCCCCCGCCACGTGTGCACCAGGCGCACCGCCCGCTCCGTGCGCGCGTCCATCCGCCGGTGCGCCACCTGCCGGCCTTGCGACATTGCCACCGGGGCCACTCCCGCGAAGGCTCGCGGTCTGGGGGGCGCGTGACGCCGCCGCACTACGGCTTTGCTGTCCGCGTTCGACGCTCTGCCGGCTTGCTTTGCCGTTACCTGCATCGCGCAGTGCGTTGTCGCGGTTCATGTTCTGCGCGCGGTTGTCGATATCGCGATGGGTCGAACCCTGTGCGCCACCGTGGCCACTATTTGCGAGGCCATCCTTCGCATTGCCTCCCTGACGGATGTTCTGCACGCGGTCGGTCGCGGGGCTGTTCAAATTCTGACCCGTGCGCTGGCTGAGGGTGTTACGGGCCTGGTCGCGCTGCGCGTTGTCGCGTCCTCGATATGCGCTGCGGTCGGCTTTCGCATCGCCGACGGCATGGGCGACACCCCCTGCAGGGCGGTTCGCGGCACCGCCCTGCAGCCGGTTGGTATTCGCCACATTGCGATTCCGGTTCACGGCCGCCGTCGACCGGTCCCAGTTCGCCGTCGTGCGGCTTGCGTTGATCTTGTGATTCACGTTGATGTTGTTGTAGCGGTTCACGTTCACGTTGACGTCGTTGCGACCCCAGTCACACCCGCCCCACAGTGAATGGGTAATGGCGACGCCGGCGCCGAACGCGAGTCCGCTGACGAGTGCCGTGCCGACCACATAGCCGGGCGGCGGCGGCATATAGACGGGTGGATAGGTCGGGTAGGGCCAGGGTCCGTAGACCACCGTCGGGTTATAGGTCGGCACATAGACGACCTGCGGGTTGGCCGGTTCGATCACGATCGTGCTGGTCGTCGTCGTGGCGGGTTGCACGACGACTTTCTGTTGCGACGACGTCGACAGGTTGCCTGCCTTGTATGCCGCATTGCGCAGGCGCTGGACCGAGTCCATCACGTCGTTCGGCTGGGCAAGGAAAGCCTGCCCGATGTTGCTGACCCAGTCGGGCTTCTGTGACATTGTCGCGAGCGCCTGCGGAAATGCAACCAGCGACTGTACACTTGGATCCCAGGCCGTCGACGAAACCGCGCGAACGGCATCGTCGCCGGTGAGCTTTGGGTTCTGCCTCGACCATGCGGCGGCGGCGACGAGGTCGTCCGGAAACGTCGTTGCCATCAGCACCTGGGCGAGCAGCGCGTCCGGATAGAGTGCGATCGGCGCGGTCAGCGCGTCGAGTTGCTGGGCGTCGAGCCTGGGTGCAGCGCTGACCGGTGCGGCCGCGGGCGCGCCGGGTGGCGCAGGTGTGGGGGTCTGCGCATCTGAACTCGGAATCGCATGCATCGCCCATATTGCGCCTGCCGCGACAAGACCACTCAATACTGCATTTCCGATCCATCTGGCATGCGAAGTGACGGATTTCGTCATCGTGTGCTCCTTAGACATCGACAAAAGCGACGACGCCGCTCGATAGCTGCGCGCGCTCGAAAAGAGCGCAGTGCCAAGCTGCCAGGAATATAAGCGGTGGCAGTAAAAAAGCAACGAGCGATGCAAGGAGCAGTTTATTTTGACGTGTATTTGTGAGAGTCCGTGTCTCACGGAAATAGTTAGCCAGGCAACAAAATCAGGTGATTTTGCGTCACTATTTCTGCGTTATGAGTTGCCGGTTTTTTTATCCGCCGCACCGCCGATCCACGCCTTGAATCGTGTGAGAAATTCCGGTACCGCGATAAAGAGTCCGGAAGTCACGACCACATTCAGCACTGCTGTAGTCAGATAGAGTTCGGGAATGGTGAAGTGAAGCGCCGTCAGCGCGAGCGCCATCAGCGAGGACACGATCATGAACAGCGAGTTGAGGATGTTGTTCGCCGCGATCATGCGCGCTCGGTGAGTCACCTTGCTGCGGTGCTGGATCAATGCATAGAGCGGCACGCTGTAGATCCCGCCCGACACGGACAGCAACAGCAGGTCGATCAGCACGCGCCAGTGCGCTCCATCGCCGAGGAAGGCGACGAAGCCGAGCAGGTGATCGGCCGTGGGCGCATGTCTCGAAGCCAGGTAGAGATCGGCCGCGAACACCGACATGCCGATGGCGCCCAGAGGCACCAGCCCGAGCTCGACACGGCGGCCCGATAGTCGTTCACACAGCAGCGAGCCGATGCCGATGCCGACCGAGAAGGTGGCCAGTAGCAGCGTGACGACACCGGCATCCGCGAACAGGTTGTCCTTGGCAAAACTGAAGAACGAGGTCAGCAGGGTGGCCCCGACGAACCAGAGCCACGAGATGCCCAGCAGACCGACGAACAGCGTGCGGTCGGCGCGCGCGAGCGCGAGGTTTCGCCAGGTTTCGGTCAGCGGATTCCAGTTGATCGCGAGCTCCGGTTGGGCGGCGGTGGAGCGCGGCACGAAGCCCGCGCCGACACGCCCGAGCACTGCGACGCCGACACAGCCGAGTGACAACACGAGCGTGCCCTGACTGCCGACTCTCGCTGCTTCGCTGCCTGCGATCGTGCCGAGCAGGATCGCGATAGAGGTGCCCGACTCGACGATGCCGTTGCCGCCTACGAGTTCGTCCTCGCGCAGATGCTGCGGAAGATAGGCGTACTTGACGGGTCCGAACAAGGTCGAATGCGTGCCCATCAGGAACGTGCAGACATAGAGAATCGTGACGTCGTGGAGCACGTATCCCGCTGTGCCGAGCAGCATGATGCCGATCTCGAATACCTTGACCAGTCGTGTCAGCGAGGCCTTGTCGTACTTGTCGGCGATCTGCCCCGAAGTCGCCGAGAACAGCACGAAAGGCAGGATGAAAATGGCCGAGATGATGAAGGCCGCGTTTTTCGGATCGACGTTGCCGAACTGTGCGGCCTGGAAGGTCAGCAATGAGGTAAAGCCGACCTTGAAGATGTTGTCATTGAGCGCGCCGAGAAACAGCGTCCAGAAGAACGGCGCGAAGCGACGTTCGCGCATCAACTGGTACTGGCTGTGAGATGGCGTCGGGGCGCTGCGTGAGAGCTCGGTCATCTGGAAGAGGAGGCGGATCGGCAGTCGCCTGAGAATAGCGTGGTCCGGTGCACATGGCGATAGGTTTCGCCGCGCGCGCCGATGATGTCCGCGATTCTAGCCCCGGCGCGTGACAGACCCACGGATGGCGTCCGGTTCCACCGCCTGCCGCGATACCATTGGGCCCTATCCCTTTCCGAACAGGAGTTTTCCGTGGCCGAACGCGGCACCCCGGCGTTATGCGCCCCAAGCTTTCAATCCATTCCGCGTGCGGCCTCGCCCGTCGAGGGTAAAGGTGAGCCTCGACAGGGATGCAAGCGAGCACGATGAGCACGGTTCCACTCTTGCACGCGCTCTCGTTCTGGGTGACGAACGGCCTGAGCGGCCTCGCATTCGGACTGCTGCTATTCATGCTCTCTGCAGGCCTGACGCTGGTGTTCAGCCTCATGGGCGTGATGAACTTCGCTCATGCAAGCTTCTATATGCTCGGTGCCTATTTCGCGTTCGCGCTCGGGCACCGGCTCGGCTTCTGGTCTTCTCTCGTGCTGGCGCCGCTCGCGGTGGCACTCGTCGGGGCCTTCGTCGAACGTTACGGGCTACGGCGCCTGCGTGTTCACGGCCAGATCGCCGAGTTGCTCTTCACGTTCGGCCTGGCCTATCTGATCGACGAAATGGTCAAGCTTGCCTGGGGTCTGTCGCCACAGACCGCGACACTTCCCGCTGTGCTCGACGGGCCGTTGTTCGATGCATTCGGCGTGCCTTTTCCGCGCTATCGCGCGTTCATGATGGCGATCTCGGTCGGCATGCTGCTCGTGCTGACCCTGGCGCTCAAGCGCAGCCGTACCGGTCTCGTGATCGAGGCCGCGCGCACGCATCCCGATGCCGTCGCCGCGCTCGGCCACGACGTCGATCGTGTGTTCACACTGGTCTTCGCACTCGGTGCGGGTCTGGCCGCCGTGGCCGGCGTGGTCGGCGGACATGCATTCGTAGTCGAGCCTGGAATGGCGGACTCCATCGGACCTATCGTGTTCGTGGTTGCCGTGGTTGGCGGTCTCGGTTCGCTCGGCGGCGCGTTCCTCGCCTCACTGGGCATCGGCTTGCTGCAAACCTTCGCCGTGGCACTCGATATCCGGCTCTTGCCGGGCGCGGGCGCGCAAAGCGGCCTGACGCTTGCGCGCCTTGCACCGGCACTTCCTTACCTGCTGCTGATCCTGACATTACTCATCAGGCCGAGTGGCTGGCTTGGCGCTCGGCCGGCGGGAGGGGACAATTGACGCTTGATGTGCTTCGGGACTGGCGGCGCCACGCGCGCGTGCGTCGTGCGGCGACCGTGTCGGTCTGCGCGCTGGCCGCCTGTGTGCCGCTATGGTCGGGAGGCCTGCCGTTGTCGTTCGCAAGCCAGGCCGCGGCGATGATCGTGCTTGCGCAGTCGTTCCAGTTGCTGCTCGGCGAAACGGGCCTGCTGTCTTTCGGTCATGCGGCCTATGCTGGCATCGGCGCATTCGCGGCCGCCTATGCCTTGAATCTCGCGGGCAGCGAGCACTGGCCATCGCCGACACCGCTGCTGCCCCTGGTAGGCGGGCTGGCCGGTGCGCTCGGTGGTGCGACGCTCGGCTGGTTCGCGACGCGCCGCGGTGGCATCGCCTTCGCGATGATCACGCTCGGCATGGGCGAGCTGCTCGCGACCGGATCGGCCGCGTGGCCCGCGGTGTTCGGCGGAGAGGGCGGCATATCGACCGATCGCACCCTCGGCTGGTCGCCGTTCGATCTCGGCCCTGAGCGTCATGCTTATGGTCTGATCGCAGTCTGGGCCGTGCTCGCCGTCGTCGCGATGCGTGCACTGGTGCGAACCCCGCTCGGTCTCGCCGCGCATGCGGTGCGGGAGCAGCCGGTGCGCGCGGCATTTGTCGGGCTCGACGTGGCGCGCATCCGCTACCGGATGATGATCGCGTCGGCGGCATTTGCGGGCGTCGCGGGTGCGTTGATGGCGATCGCGAACGAGCATGTGTCGGGCGATGCGTTCGGGCTTGGGCAGTCCGGCGCCGTGCTGCTGGCGGTCGTGCTCGGCGGTGCATCGGGATGGCGGGGGCCGTTGCTGGGCACGCTGGTGTACACGGGATTCGCGGTCGCGCTCGCCACGCTCACGCGCGCATGGCCGTTCTACCTCGGCTTGCTGTTCATAGGCGTCGTGTCGCTGTCGCCCGCTGGCCTGATCGACGGGATCCGGGTCGTGCGCGCACGCATCACGCTCATGCGGGCACTCGCGGGCGCCGTGTTGCTTGCAGCGTTGATCCTGAGTATCGAGATGACTTACCGGCTCACGGTGTCCGCCGATAGCGGCTCGCTCCTGACATGGGGGAACGTCCGTTTCGATGCGGCCACCCGCGAGCCCTGGCAATGGGCGGCCGTGCTATGGATAAGCGGCGCGGCGATCTGGATGGTGAGCTTGCGCAGGGAAGTCAGGCAATGACGCCGCATACCTGGATACTCGAACTCGAGCACGTGATCTATCGCGCGGGTGCGACCGAAATCCTCGCGGGTGTCGATCTGCGCATCGGCCGGGGCGAGACGCATGCATTGATCGGCCCCAACGGTGCGGGCAAATCGACGGTATTCGACGTGATCAGCGGACGGCGGCGTCCTCAGTCCGGCCGCGTACTGTTCAACGATCGCGATATCCGCGGTTTGCCGCCGCACGCGATCCGGCGGCGAGGCGTGTCGCGCGCGTTTCAACTGTCGGCCCTGTTCGACGGAATGTCCGTCGCCGAGAATCTGCGCGTCGCCGCGCTCGGTGCGCACGCCACGCGGTTTTCGAGCGACACGCCATGGCGGCGCCTTCATGCGCGCGCCGACCTTGGGGGCGAATCCGATCGCTTGCTCGACATGCTCGGCCTGGGTGCGCGGCGCGATGACCGGGTCGACTCGCTTCCGTACGCACAACGGCGCCTGCTCGAGCTCGGTCTCGCGTTTGCCGGCGACCCGAGCCTCGTGCTGCTCGATGAACCGACCGCGGGCATGAGCCGCGACGAGGCGCGGCATACGGTCGCTTTGCTCCGTACCCTTGGGGCGGGCAAGACATTGCTGATCGTCGAACACGACATGAGCGTGGTGTTCGAGCTTGCGCACCATATCTCCGTGCTTGCGCAAGGTGCCGTGATCGCGAGCGGCGAACCGCCGGTCATCCGAAACGACGCCGGCGTGCGGCGCGTCTATGCGGGTGCCTTCGCCGAAGCGGGCGACGAAGCCGGGAGGCCGTTGCCATGACGATGACGATGACGATGACCCCATGACGACAGCAACCTTGACGCCGCTGCTCGAGATCGCCGGCCTTCGCGCATCGTATGGCGAGGCCGAGGTGCTGCGCGGAATCGACTTGCGTGTCGACGCAGGGGAGATTGTCGCGCTGCTCGGCCGCAACGGCGCGGGACGTTCGACCTTGGCGAAGGCCGTGATGGGTCTGGTCGCGCGGCACGGAAGTGTGCGACTCGACGGGGTCGAGACATCGCAGTGGCGGACCTGTGATCTCGCCCGCCATGGCATCGCCTACGTGGCCGAGACACGCGACCTGTTCCCGACGCTGACCGTGCGTCAGAATCTGCTGCTCGGCCTGCGCGCGGGGCGGCGATTCGCTCATGTGTGCGAACCGCTGCTGGCATCGCTCCCCTTGCTCGCGCGCCGTCTCGACGTTCGCGCAGGGGTCTTGTCGGGCGGCGAGCAGCAGATGCTTGCGATGGCCCGCGCGATGGCGGGCGAGCCGGTATTGCTGATTCTCGACGAGCCGACCGAAGGTCTCGCTCCGGCTGTCGTTGCGCAGATCGCCGACTGGCTCGATGTGCTCGCGAAGCAGGGCATCGGGGTGCTGCTGATCGAGCAGAAGCTGTCGATCGCGTTGCGCCTCGCGCAGCGCGTCTACCTGATGGGCCGCGGCGAGATCGCTTTTGCGGGCACACCCGCTGGGCTTGCCGAACACCACGAGACTTTGCGACACTGGCTCGAGTGGTCCAATGAGGGCAGCACCTTTGCGTTATAGTGTCCGCGTGTCTCGCGATCGATCTCGAGGCTCACCTATGCGCCCGCATTTCAGGGCGTCACTCTCATCTCTTCTTCCAGTGTCGTCGTGGACTCGGGGGCGACCCATCGAGCCGCGCGGCGCCGGATTTTGCCATGCGTTCGACTGCCATGACGACTAGTGCTTCAGAATCGCTCAATCTTCCGCTGGATCTGGTCATTTTCGGTGGAGGGGGCGACCTGTCCGCAAGAAAGCTCCTGCCTGCCCTCTATATGGCGCACGTTCACGGCAAGCTGCCGCCGAAGACGCGCATTCTCGCGATCGGTCGCCAGGACTGGACACGCGAGCGCTATCTCGAATTCGTTGAAACGCACTCGCGTCCCTTTGTCGAAGTGAAGTCCCTGACGCCTGAGGCGTGGCAGGCGTTCCTGTCGATCTTCGAATATGTGCGCGTCAATGTGACCTCGGCCGAAGATTACGCAAGGCTTGCGACGGTGTCCTCGGGTGCCGTACAGCGCGTGTTCTATCTTGCGACTTCGCCGGACCTTTTTACCCAGATCTGCGAGAGCCTCTCGGATGCGGGGCTGGTCGACGAGCATGCGCGCGTGGTTCTCGAAAAGCCGCTCGGGCATGATCTTGCGTCGGCACAGGCGATCAACGACGCGGTCGGCAAGTACTTCACCGAACCGCAGATCTTCCGGATCGACCACTATCTCGGCAAGGAAACCGTGCAGAACCTGATGGTGCTGCGCTTTGGCAATGCGCTGTTCGGTCCGCTGTGGCAGGCACCCTATATCAAGAGCGTGCAGATCACGGTGGCCGAGTCGGTCGGCGTGGGCAGCCGCGCGGGTTTCTATGACCATACGGGTGCGCTGCGCGACATGGTGCAGAATCACCTGCTTCAACTGCTGTGCATCGTCGCGATGGAGCCGCCGGTCTCACTTGACCCGGATGCCGTGCGCGACGAGAAGCTCAAGGTCCTGCGTTCGCTGCGCAAGATGACCGTCGCGGATCTGGCGCGCGATACGGTGCGTGGTCAGTACGCGGCGGGCGCGATCACTGGCGAGCCGGTCCGCGGCTATCTGGAGGAAGACGGCGTGCCGCCGAGGAGCGACACCGAGACTTTCGTCGCGCTGCGAGTGCATATCAACAACTGGCGCTGGGCGAACGTGCCATTTTTCCTGCGCACGGGCAAGCGCCTGCTCAAGCGTCAGTCGGAAATCGTGATCGAGTTTGCCGACCTGCCGTTTTCGATCATCCCGAACGGTCCGCGCGATCGCAGCAACCGGCTCGTGATCCAGTTGCAGCCGGAGGAGTCGATTCAGCTGCAGATGATGGCGAAGGAGCCGGGCAGCGGCATGCAGATGTTGCCGGTGAGCCTGAATCTCGATCTCGAGAAGGCGTTCACGGAGCGGCGTCCCGAAGCCTATGAACGTCTGCTGATCGACGTGATCCGCGGGCGGCTCACGCACTTCATGCGGCGCGACGAACTCGAGGCCGCATGGACGTGGGTCGAACCGATCCTCAACGGCTGGTCGCAGCTCGGCGATCGGCCGCGTACCTATACGGCCGGCACATGGGGCCCGGCCGCCTCGTCCGCGCTCATGGCACGCGACAACATGACGTGGTCCGAAGAGATCTGATGAGTTGGGAGAAGGTGCCGGCCGGCGTGGTCGGCTGGCACCGGGTCGACGATCAGAACAAGATCCAACGAAGGACCTGAGAACAAGACCTGACGTTCCCGGCATCGACCTTGACAGTGTGCGTACGCACATATATGCTCGGAACCATCATGGAAAAGCCTCTCTCCTACGACGATTGCAACTGCTTCGCGGTGCGTCAGGCCGCGCGTTACGTCACGCAACTTTACGAACGCCATCTCCTGCCGGTCGGGCTGACCGCCGCGCAGTTCACGCTGCTCGCCAGGCTGTCTCGTCGCGCAGAGGGCTGGACGATGGCCGAACTCGCCGAAGCGATGGTGATGGATCGCACCACGCTCGTGCGCGCGATGAAACCCTTGCAGCGTGATGGGCTGATTGTGACCGGCACAGCCGAACAAAGCTCGCGCACCCATGTGTTCACTCTGTCAGACGCGGGCCGCGAGCGTTACCAGACGGCTCGGGTGCTTTGGCGACAGGCGCAGGCTGAGTTCGAAAAATCATATGGCGCGAGCCGGGCCAAGGCATTGCGTACCGAACTGTTCGCTGTGTCCGCCCCCTGAGTGCGGGCGCGCGGGCTGCAATGCCGGCGTCGCGGCCAACGTGGCCGAGCCGATGCGCCCAAGGGCGTTCATCCTCCGTTTGCGCAGGCCCTGGCTGAAGCCGTTTGCCCGATTCCCCTGAGTACTTGACGAAGTGCATATGCACATCTATACTGCGTGCCATCTCGGAAGCGCTATATCGAGACGGGTCTCGTGCTTCCGAACCGGCTTGGTATTGATCGCGACTTCCGTCGTTGCCACCTGAATAGTGCATATACACATCAAATGAATACGCCTTCGACCACTCTTCCCGCTGCGGAGGCCGACGCATCGAAGCGTGCGGGCGTACCGTGGATGCTGATTGCAATCGGTATCGTGATCATCGCGGTGGGCGCGGCCGCCTTGTATTGGTTTCTGATCGCGCGTTTTCACGAGTCGACCGATGACGCCTACGTCGGTGGCGACGTGACCGTGATGGCCCCGAAGGTCAACGGCTTCGTGGCTGACGTGCTCGTGCGGGACAACCAGTTCGTCAAGGCGGGGCAGGTGTTGATCCGGCTCGACGCGCGTGACTACGACGCGCGGCTTGCGCAGGCGGCCGCACAGTTGCAGAGCGCGCGTGCCGCGGTCGAGGAGATTCGTGCGAAGCAGGCATTGCAGCTCGCGACGATCAATGAGCAACAGGCCGAGCTCAGGTCAGCCGGCGCGGAACTGACGCGAAGTTCGGCGGACCAGAATCGCTATCGTGAGTTGGTCAAGGACGAGGCGGTCTCTAACCAAGTGGTCGAGCGCGCGAACGCTGACCTCGAAAAGGCGCGCGCCGCCGTTGACCAGAGTAGTGCGGGCGTGACGGCCGCGAAGCGGCAACTCGGCGTATTCGACGCTCAGATCGCCGATGCACAGGCCGGCGTCGCGAAGGCCGAAGCCGAGCTGCGCGTGGCGGCGCTCAATGTCGAATACACGACGATCCGTGCGCCGATCGACGGCTATGTCGGAAACCGGTCCGCTCGCGTCGGCATGCTCGCGAACACGGGTGTGTCGTTGCTGACGGTCATTCCGGCACAAGGTCTCTGGGTCGATGCGAACTTCAAGGAAGACCAGCTCAGGAGGATGCGTGTCGGCGACGCGGCGGAGGTCTCTCTCGATGCCGCCGACGGGGCGCCGCTCAGAGGGAGGGTCGAAAGTCTCGCACCCGCGACCGGCGCGACCTTCAGTGTGCTGCCCGCGGAGAACGCGACCGGCAACTTCACGAAGATCGTCCAGCGCGTGCCGGTGCGCATCCGGCTCGACGCAGGACAGGATTCGCAACACCCTGTACTGCGCCCGGGATTGTCGGCGACGGTGAATGTGCGCCTCGGCGACGAGCACGACCGGTCATGACCCAGTCGCGCGCAGCAGGTGGTGCCGCTGCGGCGATTCAGTTGGCTCCGGTGGCTCCGGCGCCTGCGTTCAATCCGATGGATCTGCCCACGCGAACCAAGGTCTTTGCATTCGCGCTGATGTGCCTCGGCTTTTTCATGGCGACGCTCGATATCCAGATCGTCGCGTCGTCGCTCAAGGAAATCGGGGGCGGTCTTTCGGCGAGCCAAGACGAGTTGTCGTGGGTCCAGACGTCCTACCTGATTGCCGAGATTCTCGTGATCCCGATGTCGGGCTGGCTCTCGCGCGTGTTTTCGACGCGTTGGCTGTTCACCGCGTCGGCGCTCGGTTTCACGATCACCAGCATGCTTTGCGGGATGGCCTGGGACATCAACTCGATGATCGTGTTTCGCGCCTTGCAAGGTGCGCTCGGCGCGGCGATGATCCCGACGGTGTTCACCACGGCATTCGTGCTGTTCCCGGGACACCAGCGCGTGATTGCATCGACGACGATCGGCGCGCTCGCGACGCTGGCGCCCACGATCGGGCCGGTGATCGGCGGCTGGATCACCGCTCAATGGTCGTGGCATTGGCTGTTCTACCTGAACCTCGCACCGGGCCTCGCAGTGGCGCTTCTCGTGCCGAGGTTCGTCCATTTCGACAAGGCGGACCTGCCGCTGCTCAAGAAGGGCGATTACACCGGCATCATCCTGATGTCGCTGTTTCTCGGCTGCCTCGAGTATGTACTCGAGGAGGGCCCGCGCAAAAACTGGTTCGGCGACAGCGCGATCCTCGCGTGCACGTGGGTCTCGGCGATTGCCTGCTTCCTGTTCCTCGTGCATGCACTGACGGCGAAGGAGCCGATTGTCGACCTGCGTGCACTCACGATGAGGAACTTCGGAATCGGCAGCGCACTGTCGTTCATCACCGGGATCGGCATCTTCTGCACGGTGTTCCTGACACCCTTGTTTCTCGGCCGCGTGCGCGGCTTCGACTCGACGCAGATCGGCGCGGCGCTGCTGTCGGTCGGGGTGGCACAACTGGTCGGGCTCGCCGTCTATTCATCGCTCGCGCGCTTTGTCGACTTGCGCTGGCTGTTGCTGTTCGGGCTTGCATGCTTCGGACTCGGCTGCTGGCTCTATGTGCCGCTCACGCATGACTGGGGCTGGCAGCAGTTGGTCTTGCCCCAGGTCCTGCGCGGCTTCGGCCAGCAGTTCTCGATCGCGCCGATCGTCACGATGGCACTCGGCTCGTTGCCGCCATCGCGGCTGCGTTCGGCGAGCGGCTTGTTCAACCTGATGCGCAATCTCGGTGGTGCGATCGGGATCGCCCTCGTCAGCACGATGCTCAATGACCGGCTCAACCTTCACTACCTGCGCCTCAACGAGCATGTGACCGCGGGCCGGCCGCTGGTCGAGGCGTGGTTGAACGGACAGGCCACGCACTTCTCACGCGTCGGTGGCGATCTGCTCGACGGCGCGCAGGCGAGCCTCGGCGCCTTGCATGCACTGGCGATGCGCGAAGCGCTCGTGCTGACGTTTTCCGATACGTTTGCCGCGGTCGCGGTGTGCTTCGTCGTGGCCTTTGCACTGGCCTTGTTTTCGAAGCCCCTCAATGTTGGCGCGAAGCCGCCGCCAGACGCGCATTGAAGTATGCACACAGGGATAAAGCGATGAGAACCGCCACGATTTTCCCCATGAAGTCCCCATTTACCAAGAGCCTTGCGATTGCCTTGGTGAGTCTTGTGCTCGCCGCGTGCGCGGTCCAGCCGGCCGAACATGCGAAGCTGACCGACACGATATCGACGCTTGCCCCCCCGAGATGGGACGTGGACGTCGCGCCAAGCCGGCTCGAGACCGAGGCCTGGTGGCGACAGTTCGGCGATCCGACGCTCCATCAGCTCGTGACCGAGGTGCTCGAGCAGAACCTCGATGTGAAGGCCGCGGTGGAGCGCGTGAAGCAGGCCGAAGCGGTGAGCGCCGAACAGCGCGCGGCGCTGTTGCCGCACCTCGACCTGAACGCGCTCGCGGCTTACTACCGCCAGAACATCCCGCCGCCGCTCGGCTATGTGCGCGAGGCCGGCATCGGGGTCACCGCGAGCTGGACGCCTGACGTCTTCGGCGGACAACGGCTAGCCGTGCTAGCCACGCGAGCCCAGATCGAGCGCAGCCAGGATGCGCTCGATGAGCTCAAGCTCGCGCTCGCGGCCAACGCCGCTTCCGCGTACATCGATTTGCGCTGGGCGCAGGCCGAGCAAAAGATCTTGCAGGACAACATCAGCATTCGCGAGCGTGCGCTTCACCTGACGCGGGCACGTCGTGCCTATGGATTGTCGAACAATCTTGACGTGGCACGCGCGCAGAATCAGCTGAGCGATCTCCAGGCACGCATTCCCCGTATCGGTTCGACGATCCAGCATCAGTTGAGTCTGATCGCCGTCTACTCGGGGCGTACCCCGCAGAGCGTCGATCACCTGACTCTGGCGAACGCGGCCCCCGTGCCGGTACCCGCGAGCGATGTGCCGGCGGTGCTGCCTTCCGAAGCGCTCCTGCGGCGTCCCGATGTCCGGGTTGCCTATGATGGTGTCGAGCAGCGCGCCGCGCAGGTCGGCGTCTCGCGCGCGCGCCGCTATCCGCAGTTCAACCTGCAGCTCAGCGACGGCTTGCTGGCTGCCTCATGGGTTGGCCTGCCGATGGTGACGGACAATCTGTTCAGCGCTGCCTTGACGGCGACGAGTCCGATTTTCCATGCGGGCGAGATTCGGGCAGGCATCGAGGGCAGCGAAAGCCAGATGCGCGAGTCGGAGCTGAATCTGCGACAGACGCTGTTGAACGCGCTCAAGGAGGTCGAGGACACGCGCAGCGATCTCGTCAGCAGTGCCGATGCGGTCAGTCAACTCGGCACCTCTTGCGCAGCGTCGGAGCAGGCTTTGCGCCTGTCGACCGAACTCTACAAGGGCGGCGCGGCGGATTTTCTCGATGTGCTCGAGGCGCAGCAGTCCTACCTTCGCGACCAGGATGCGCTGAACCAGGCCAAACGCGAGCATGCGCTCGCCGCGATCGCCTTGTATCGCTCGCTTGGCGGCGGTTGGTCGAAGGACGGCGGCATCGAAGTGGCGAGTGCGACGCTCACGCCATCGAACGCAATATCGAACGCATCACTGAACGCGTCGCCGGACGTGCCGAAGCCGAACTGATACCCATCGACCTACCGGACCTGCCATATGCAAGCAGCCGCGCAACTTTGTCATGTGAATCCGGCTTGATGCCTGCATCGCGCAAACACTCTCCCACGGCGGCTTCCCGATCGGCCGGGCCGGTCGTTTGCACACGCCGCCCGGAAAAAATGCACGCTTAGGCATACACTCTGCGATGGCTCGCCGCGCCCCCGGCTTCGGCGCCTACGATGCCCACGCGAATGCCGCGCACGCGGCACATGAATTGCTACCAGCAGTCTTTGTGGGCTGACGCGGTCGCGCGGCCCGGGTGCATTGACAAGGAGGGTATCGGATGAATGTCGCCGAGGTACAGCCGGCTTCCCATTCAAACAACGCGCCGGCCTCGCGGGAGGGAGCCACGCCGGCACCGCCCTGCACGATCGTCATATTCGGCGCACGCGGCGATCTGACCAAGCGGCTGTTGATGCCGTCGATCTACAACCTCGTGCACGCCGGCCTGCTCGACAAGCGGACGTCGATTCTCGGGGTGGATCACAATGACCTGAGCAGCGACGACTGGCGCAGGATGCTCAGCGATACGCTCGGCGAACTCGCGGCCGATCCGCATGCGGAATTCCGTGCGGACAAGGTGGATCCCGCGACATGGAAGTGGGTCACCGACCGGCTCGAATACCTGACAGCCGACTTCGATAGCGACGAGACGTACCGCAAGCTCAACGAGAAGATCCAAGGCAATGCGGTGTTCTACCTCGCCGTGAGCGCGCGTTTCTTCGGCCCCGTCATCGAGCGCCTCGGCCATGCGGGGCTGCTCGAGGAGAAGGGGGCCGCGGGCACAGCGGGTTCGCAGGGCGCCGTGTTTCGCCGCGTGATCATCGAGAAGCCGTTCGGCTCCGATCTGGCGAGCGCGTGCGAACTGAACAAGAGGATTCTCGCGGTCGCCGACGAGAGTCAGTACTATCGGATCGACCACTTTCTGGGCAAGGACGCCGTGCAGAGTTTGCTCGCGATGCGTTTTGCAAACCGCTTCTTCGAAGCCGCGTGGCGTGCCGAATCGGTTGATCACGTGCAGATTTCGGCGGTGGAGACAATTGGTGTCGGCTCGCGCGGCAATTTCTACGAGACTACCGGCGCGCTGCGCGACATGGTGCCGAACCACCTGTTCCAGCTGCTCTCGATGACGGGCATCGAAGCGCCGACGTCGCTCTCGGCGCAGGCCGTGCGCGATGCGAAGACCGCGTTTGTCAAGGCGGCTGAGGCCGTCAAGGTCGAAGACATCGTGCGCGGCCAGTATGCGGCCGGCAAGATCGACGGCGTTGCGGTCAAGGGCTATCGTGAGGAGGACAAGGTCGCGTCGGACAGCACGACCGAAACCTACATCGCACTCAAGCTCGCGATCGATACACCGCGCTGGAAAGGTGTGCCGTTTTACCTGCGCACGGGCAAGCGTCTCGGCGGCCGCTTTACCGAGATTGCGATCCACTTCAAACCCGAGCCATACGGGCTGTTTGCCGCCGCCTCGGGGCACAAGGCAGCGGGGCAGGGGGGCGCCGCGCAGGGCCGTACCCCGAACGCGGCCGCGGGCCAGGGCTGCGCACCCCTGCGCACGGGCGGCCAGCAGGTCGACCCCGCCTCGAACGTGCTGACGATCCAGATCGACCCGAAACATGGTGCGGCGGCCACCTTCAACGTCAAAGTGCCGGGTCCGCTCAGCCGTATCGGCGAAGTCGAGTCGTCATTCGATTTCGCGGATTTTTTCGGCGAACAGTCGAACGTCGGTTATGAGTCGCTCATCTACGAATGCCTGCTTGGCGACGCCACATTGTTCCAGCGCGCCGACACCATCGAGGCGAGCTGGGCGGCCGTGCAGCCCGTGATCGACCTCGCCGCGAAGGGGGCGCAACCCGAGTCATACGCGGCCGGCAGCGCGGGTCCCACAGGGGCCGATACCTTGCTTTCACGCGACGGCCGGGCCTGGACGCCAATCGACAAGCAAGCGCAGTGACGAACGGCCGAGCGTCTCGCGTCTGACGTGAGCGCGTCCCGGGCGAGCTCAACGAACCTTGATGGAGCACTGGATATGAAACGATGGCTTATGAATCCCGCCGCAGGTTCTATCGTGCAAGCCGCCGAGCGCGATGCCGCGAGTGGCGGTGCGGCAAATGCCAAGGTCGGCGACATCGACCAGTTGTGCATCAACACCATTCGGACCCTTGCGATGGATGCGGTCCAGAAGGCGAATTCGGGTCACCCCGGCACGCCGATGGGTCTGGCTCCGGTGGCCTATCAACTCTGGCAGCGCTACCTGAACTACGATCCACTGCAGCCGGGCTGGCCCAATCGCGATCGCTTCGTACTGTCGGTCGGCCATGCGTCGATGCTCCTCTATTCGCTGTTGCATCTGGCCGGCGTGCGGGCGATCGACGAGGATGACCGGGCGCTCGACGAGCTGGCCGTGCCGCTCGACGACATCAAGAAATTCCGCCAGCTCGACAGCAAGTGCCCGGGTCACCCCGAGTACCGCTGGACCTCGGGTGTCGAAACGACCACCGGACCGCTCGGCCAGGGTCTGGGCAACAGCGTCGGCATGGCGATAGCCGGACGCTGGATCGCCGCGACCTACAACAAGCCGGATTGCGAAGTGTTCGACTATCGCGTGTTCGCCCTGTGCGGCGACGGCGACATGATGGAAGGGGTCTCCGCCGAGGCCGCCTCGATCGCCGGTCACCTGAAGCTGTCGAACCTCTGCTGGGTCTATGACAGCAACTCGGTGACGATCGAGGGCCATACCGATCTCGCCTACAGCGACGATGTCGCGACGCGTTTCAAGGGCTACGGCTGGCATGTCGAACAGGTCGCCGATGCGAACGACGCCCAGGCGCTCGCCCGGGCCTTCGACACCTTCGACGAGACACGCGATCGGCCGACCCTGATCATCGTTACCAGCGTGATCGGTTTCGGTTCGCCAAAGAAGCAGGGCACCTCGAGCGCCCATGGCGAACCGCTCGGCGAAGAGGAGGTCAAGGCGGCCAAGCGTGCCTACGGTTGGCCCGAGGATGCGCAGTTCCTCGTGCCGGACGGCGTGCGCGAGCACTTTGGCGAGGGCATCGGTGCGCGGGGCAAGGCCGCGCGCGAGGCGTGGGAACAGCGCTTTGCCGAGTATGGCAAGCGGTATCCCGAACTCGCCGATCAGTTCACGCGAATGCGCTCCCACAAACTGCCCGACGGTTGGGACACGGAACTGCCGGTGTTTCCGACCGACCCGAAGGGCATCGCCACGCGCGATTCGTCAGGCCAGGTGCTCAACAAGCTCGCGGCAAGGATCCCCTGGCTGATCGGCGGCGCGGCCGACCTCGCGCCCTCGACCAAGACGCTGTTGAAGTTCGACGGCGCGGGCAGTTTCCAGCCTGACAACTATGCGGGCCGCAACCTGCACTTCGGCATTCGCGAGCATGCAATGGGCTCGATCGCGAACGGCCTCGCGCTCTCCCGGCTGCGGCCGTTCGCCTCGACTTTCCTGATCTTCAGCGACTATATGAAGCCGCCGATCCGGCTCTCCTCCATCATGGAATTGCCGGTCACCTTCGTGTTCACGCACGATTCGATCGGGGTCGGTGAAGACGGCCCGACGCACCAGCCGATCGAGCAACTCGCGTCTTTGCGCGCGGTACCCGGCATGATCGTGTTGCGGCCGGCCGATGCGAACGAGGTCGCCGAGTCGTGGCGGGTGATCCTCTCGAACACGGATCAGCCCGTTTGCCTCGTGCTCACGCGCCAGGCCCTGCCGACCCTCGACCGCAAGCGCTATGCAAGCGCGCAAGGCGTGGCGCGTGGTGCCTATGTGCTCGCGGATGCGCCTGATGGCGAGGCGCCGCGGGTCATCCTGATGGCGACCGGCAGTGAAGTCTCGCTGTGCGTCGACGCGTATGAAAAGCTTTCGGCGGAAGGCATTGCCGCGCGGCTTGTCTCGATGCCGTCGTGGGAGTTGTTCGAGCGGCAGGACGCCGCCTACAAGGACAGTGTGCTGCCTCCCGATGTGAGCGCACGCCTCGCTGTCGAGCAAGCGTCCGAAGTGGGCTGGGACCGGTATGTCGGAATCGGCAAAGACGCGAAGACCATCGTTATGCATACTTTTGGGGCGTCGGCTCCGTTGTCCGATTTGAAGAAGAAATTCGGCTTTACGCCGGAGGCTGTCTATGCTGAAGCGAAGAAACTCGTGAAGTAACACAACCGGAGAATGAGAGCATGCAGATCGGAATCGTCGGCCTGGGCCGGATGGGCGCGAATATCGCGCGACGCTTGATCAGAGGCAAGCACGAGGTCGTGGTCTGGAATCGCAGCAGCGGTCCGGCAGAAGAAGTGGGCAAGGAAGGCGCCAGCGTCGCGAAGGATTTCGACGACGTGATCGCGAAGCTCAAGGCGCCGCGCGTCGTCTGGATCATGCTGCCCGCGGGCCAGGTCACTGAAGAAGCGGTGAAGGAGTTCGCGGGCAAGCTGTCGCCGGGCGACATCATCATCGACGGCGGCAACACGCACTACAAGGACGATGTGCGGCGCGCGAAGGAGATCGAGCCCAAGCAGCTCCACTATGTGGACGTCGGCACGTCGGGCGGCGTCTGGGGCCTGCAGCGTGGCTACTGCATGATGATCGGCGGCCCGGATGCCATCGTGAAGCACCTCGACCCCGTGTTCGACACGCTCGCGCCGGGTCTCGGCGATATTCCGCGCACGCCGAACCGCGGCAATCGCGACTCGCGCGCCGAGCGCGGATATATCCACGCGGGCCCCGCGGGCGCCGGGCATTTCGTCAAGATGGTCCATAACGGCATCGAGTACGGGCTGATGCAGGCCTATGCCGAAGGCTTCGACATCCTCAAGGGAAAGAACTCCGAGGAGTTGCCGCAAGCCCAGCGCTACAACCTCGATATGGCCGATATCGCCGAAGTCTGGCGCCGAGGTTCAGTCGTGTCGTCGTGGCTGCTCGACCTGTCGGCCGCCGGCCTTGCGCAGCATCCGACGCTCGAGAACTATGCGGGTGAGGTATCCGACAGTGGCGAGGGACGTTGGACCATCGAAGCGGCCATCGAGGAAGCCGTGCCGGCCAATGTGCTGTCGGCCTCGCTTTACGCACGCTTCCGCTCGCGCAAGGAGCACACCTTTGGTGAGCGCTTGCTTTCGGCGATGCGATTTGGCTTTGGGGGTCACGTCGAGCCGAAGTAAGTCGGGATAGGCGGCGCTGCTTCCTGGTCTACCCTCAGTTCTTTCTGGGGTTGGATCGGGAAGCAACGTTTTGGCCGTCATACCTGCTTCGTCCTGGAAGCAGATTGGTAGCATCTACTGCCTGTCTGAAATTTCAACGGAGCGGTCGATGCCCATACTCTTTTTTCTCCTGCTCGGCTTTCTCATTTTTATCTTGGGCGCGGGCTGGGGTTTCAACGCGCTGTCGCATCGCGTCGGCAGCGATGTGGCGATCGCGATTTACTTTCTTGCGCTTGCGATACTCAGTGCGGGTCCTATCGCATGGTGGCGGTCCCGGCAACGGCGTACGGGCCGCACCATCGATCAAGCCGCGACACGCCGCTTTTCGGGCGCCCAGTCGAGCATCTTGGTCAGTGCGCATGACCGCAGCGTCACGCTTACGCTCCAGGGCACGACGCGGCGGTATCCATTGAGCGAACTGCGCGAGTGGTCCGTGTTCGAACGGACTCGTGAACCCTCGATGGTCGGGGTCGAGCTCCAGACCCGCGATCTGACCCATTCAAGCTGGTCGCTACCCTTGTGGGATGCGGGGCAGGCGCATGACTGCGTGCGCATGCTCGACGAACTCAAGGGCCCGACGCAATAGACCGCGCTTTCAGCGCTGAAAGTACGGGTCTGCCCTGCTGCGCTGCATCTTTCAATAGATAGGTGAGGGGATACAGGGAACTTGGTTTCGATGCGGCCTTTGTTGCGTGGCGAGATCTCCAGTGGTTTGAGCGGCCAACGTGGGGCCGTGATTCGGAAAGACTGACCACGGCATGCTGGCGGGCAAGCCTGGCGCTTGCGTCATGTGCCTTGCATTCAAGTTTTGCCCGCTGATTGCCGATATCGTGCTTGTTGGCCAACAAACAGGCTTGGGCAAGACAGGTCAGGGGGAGACATGACGCAGTCCCGAAACGACGGCAGGAATGCGACGCCACGCGACGCAATCGACGAACAGAAGGTCCAGATTCGCCGATCGTGCGGCTACATCGTTGCGCGCGAAGCGTCGGATCTGATGAGCAAATCGCCGCTCAACCGTGGACCCGCGATGAAGAAGATCGCCGAAAGGCTGATCGATTCGCGCAGCGTGCTGTTCGGCATCGCTTTCTTCGAATGTGTCGAGGACTGGTTGTTCGACCACGGCCAGAACACCAGCGCCGAAGCCGTGCGGCGCTACCTTAATTCCCCGAAGTTCCTCACCTTGTTCGTCCCGGGCGGCGCCACGACGTCGTCTCCCGCGCCGCGCACCTCTGCGCGCCATGCTTCCCCCAACACGATGATGCTCTTCGACTGATTGCTCGCCGGGTGATCGCACACCGGCTGATCGCTCGTCGGTTGATCGATGAACACTTCTCGCCCTCAGCGCCACTGACACGCCTCGTCGTTCTAGCTGATCGTCGCCACGCTTGCTTCGTCCGCCCGCTTCCCTCCCTCCGAGGCTTGACACGATTCATTCGGAGCGCGAAACAAGTCCGGTGAATTTGACATTTCTTGACCGGCGGAAAGTCGCAAGCATCACAAAAAGTCTGCTCTACTACGCACATGAGTCATCTCAATTAGTTGAATGACAATTCCGTCCGCTAATTACGATATATCCCATGCGCGCATCGGTTGCTCGATAAACGAAGGTTAGTGTGCGATATGTGACTGCTTCACGCACGAATCAATCGGAAACACACGGTGTCATGTAGATTGAGCGCTTGTCTTATTCCTGGATGGGACAAGCTCGATGTGATACTGGCTGGCTCACATATTCGCTTTCTCGTAACATCGTGCTGCGTCTAAATGGCCGACCACTCCCGGCGGCACACAAAACGTTGAAGGAGATGGCCTGTGGCAAAGCAAACGATCGTGCTCATCGACGATCATCCGTCCCTGCGACTCGCACTCAAGACAATTCTCGAAGACACGGGTGAATTCGAGATAGTCGGGGAGGCGAGTACAGGCGAACGCGGTCTGGCAATTCTGCGGCGCGCGCCGCCCTCGCTGGTCGTTGTCGATCTCAAGCTACCGGACATCGACAGGATCGAACTGATTCGTCAAATGCGGCGCGCGGCATCCATTACGCGCATTCTCGTGTTCTCGTCGCAAGATGAGCGCATGCATGCCGGGCCCGCGCGTGACGCGGGCGGGCATGGTTTCGTCGGCAAGGATCGTGATATCAGCGATATCGTGACGGCGGCGCGTCTCGTGCTCGCCGGCTACAACTGTTTTGCCGATGCGGGCACCGATGCGGCCAACGACCGGCTTGGTCAATTGTCCCCGCGCGAGCTCACCATTCTCAAGGGTCTGGTCGCGGGGGCGAGCAACAAGCAGCTCGCCGATACCCTGTTCCTGAGTCCGAAGACGGTGAGCACTCACAAGACTCGCATGCTGCGCAAACTCAATTTGTCGACGATCGTCGACCTCGTTGAATTCGCGAAGGCGCATCGGCTGATTGACTAGCGCAGGGGCGGACATGCGGCACCTCGCAGCGAAGTCCTTCTGTCTGACATGGGTCGTCTGCGCCGGTCTGACCAGCACCGTCGTGCTTGCGGACAGGCTGCCGGCGAATCCGGAATCGAGGTGGTCGAGCGATATGGCCTCCGCTTCGCTTCCCACGGGGGTGTCAGGCCAGGTTCGCGCAGCCGCGCATGTGACGATGACGGACCCCGGCGCCGCTGGACCCTCCGCGGGTCCCGTCTCGTCGGATTGGCGTCAGCAACTGGCCTTGCCTGTGCTGCCGCTGGATGTCGAAGAGCAGGCGCTGATGGACCGGCATGGCGGCCGGCTGGTCATCGGCATCGCGCCGAACGTGTCTCCTCCACTCGACATCATGGGGCTGCGTCGTAGCGTCTATGGCATGAGCGTCGATTTTGCCGAGGCGGTCGGCACGGCCATCGGCGCAACGATCGAATGGCACGCGTTCGACGATCGCGCGTCGATGCTTGCGGCCCTGCGAAACAACGAGATTGACATCGCCACGTCGTCGACCCGCGCCGATGGCGATGCGTTTCTTCGCACGCGGTCCTATGTGGCCAACCAACTGGCGCTGATCGAACGGCATTCGGACGGCTCTTTTCAGGTTGCCGCAGGCGGGCGCCTGGCGTATGTGGCGGGCGACACACCCGAGGCCGACGTGGCGGCCGCCTATCCGGGCAGGACAATGCTTGCCTATCCACGCGTATTCGATGCGCTCAAGGCTGTGTCGTTCGGCGAAGCGGACGCCTTTGTCGGCAACCTGCTGGTCAGCAGTTATGTGATCGACCAGCTCCAGTTGCGCAATCTCGCGCCGAGCGGCTATGCGCCGTTCGAAGAGGGAGGCTTCAATTTTGCGGTGCGGCCAGGTGAGCTGACGTTGGTGACGTTGCTCAACCGCGCTCTGCAAAGCTTGCCGACTTCGTTTGCAACGGGCGTGCGCAGCCGCTGGTCTCGCATGGACGGTGCGCTCAGCTTCGTCCGTCCGCTCGAACTGACGAACGTCGAGCAGCAGTGGATCAGCACGCATCCCGTCGTGCGGTTTTCTTCCCTCGACGATCTCGCGCCGTTCGCATTCGTCGATGCGCGTGGTGAACCGGCGGGCATTTCGATCGATGTGCTCGAGGCGATCAGCCGCCAGACGGGAATCAAGTTCGAGGGCATGCTTCGCAGCTCGGTATCAGCCGTCGCCGAGGATCTGCGCGGCGAACGCGCGCTGCTGACGCCGACCATGGTCGACGCCCCCGATTTCCGGCAGTCGCTGACGACGAGCGTGACTTATATGTCATCGCTGTGGGTGATCGTCACGCGCGCGAGTGCATCTCCGCTGCGCGACGTCGACGCGCTTGCAAACAAGCGCGTCGCTCTGTTGGCCGACAGCGCCATGTGGAGTGAACTGTCGCGTGCGCAGTTACAGATCGGACTCACACCCGCGGCATCTGTTCTCGACGCCTTCGATGCCGTGCGCGATGGCCACGCCGACGCGACCGTGATGCCGATCGAGGTTGCGTATTATGCAATCGGACAGTATCCGAACGACACCCTTGCGATCACGGGGACGGTCGGTGGTACGCCCTTTCCTGTCAATGTCGGTGTGCGCGCGGACCAGACGGCGCTCGCATCGATCATTGATAAGGCGATTGCCCATATTCCGCCCGGTGAGATCGATGCGATCCGGCGCCGGTGGCTGCTCGTCGCCAATCCCGAGCCGGTATGGCAGCGATTGCGTCCCCGTATCGTGTTCGCGTCGGTGGTCGCTGCGTTCGGGGCGTTGTTCCTGCTCGCGTGGGCCATCTCGATGCGCGTGCAGATTCGCCGGCGCGTGGCCGCCGAGCAGCAGCTCGTCGAGCGCGAAGACGCCCTGCGGATCGCCCGCGATGAGGCGGAGTCGGCCAATCGGGCGACGTCCGCATTCCTGGCGACGATGAGCCATGAAATCCGCACGCCGATGAATGCAATTCTCGGGATGCTCGAACTGCAGCTGGAAGAGGCCGGCAGTGATGCACGCCGCAGCGATACCTTGTCGGTCATGCAGCAGGCCGCGCGCGATCTGCTGGCGTTGATCGACAATGTGCTCGATGTGTCGAAGATGGAAGCCGCCAAGCTCGAGCTCTCACCCCAGCCGCTGGAACTCTGCCACTGGTTCGACGGGCTTGCGCGGCTTTACCACAACATCGCGGCCCAGAAGGGGATCGGCTTTTCCCTCGTACGTCTGGGCGAAGGCGAAAGAGAAGCCTGGGTGATGGCCGATCCGGTGCGTTTGCGGCAGGTGGTCGCAAACCTGTTGTCGAATGCCGTCAAGTTCACGAGTACGGGCGGCGTACAACTCGAGTATGCGATCAAGCGCGATGGCGAAGGCACGATGGAGGCGGTATGGCCTGAGTGTTTGCGCATCGAGCTTGGGGTCGTCGATTCGGGCGTAGGGATTGCGCTGGCCGACCAGGCCCTGCTGTTCGAGCCGTTCAGTCAGGTCGGCGAATCGCAGCGCGGACAGTATGGCGGGACGGGGCTCGGCCTGTCGATCTGCAAGCGGCTGGTCGGTCTGATGAACGGCACGATCCAACTGGCGAGCACGCTCGGCAAGGGTACGCGGGTGTCGGTCGTACTCGATCTGCCGGCTGTACCGGCTGCAACCGCCCACTATTTCAATATGCAACCGCGCGGCGCGCCGGGCGGAGAGACGGCACCTGCTTCGAGCAGGCGCGCGCGCCTCCAGGGACTCCGCGTACTGGTGGTCGATGACCATCCGGCCAATCGCCTGGTCATGCGGCAGCAACTCGAATCGCTCGGTTGCCGGGTGGTACTGGCCGATGACGGCAACCAGGCGATCGTTCGATGGTTGAGCGAGCCGTTCGACGCGGTGCTCACGGATTGTTCGATGCCGGTCATGAGTGGCGAGTCGCTCGCGGCCGCGATACGAGAACACGAAGCAAAGCAGCAGCAAGCGCAAGAGCCGGCGACTGCGGCCCGGCACCGCACTCGCTGCCTGATTCTCGGTGCAACCGCGAATGCGCAACCCGAGGCGCGGCGACAGGCGATCGCGGCGGGTATGGACGAATGCCTGATCAAGCCGGTGGGACTCGAGGCACTGGCAAGGGCGCTGGGCGGTGTGGTTCCCGCCATGCAGGCACTCAGCCCGACGGCAGCTTCTGTCTCGACGATCGATACGGCCAAGCTCGAGCGTTTCGGAGAACAGCGCGATGAGGTTCTCAAATCGTTGCGCGATACGAACCGCGACGATCTGCTGGCGGCGCGTAAAGCGTTTTCGCAAAACGATCTGATGGCACTCGCGAGCCTCGCCCATCGCATCAAGGGCGCGGTCAGGCTGGTCGGTGGCCGAATGCTTGTCGACGCCTGCATCGATCTTGAAGCCGCGTGCATTGCGGAGGACCGCGAAAATCACATTCGATGAGTTTTGCGCGGCCCTCGATCTATTTCAAAATGAGATCGATAGATGTATCGATCTGACTCAATAGGCATTCAACTACCCGGATAAAATTTCCGCGGAGCGCATTTTTGGACTAGCGCATTTAAAAATTGGCCGGAAGGCCGATTCCTTCAGCATTTCCATCTATTGTTCGGAGCTTTCCGAGTCTCGAATCGATCTGCGACGATTTCATTTCCACTCGCGCTTTGGCACATTTTCGCCTGACTGGTTGACGGTGCAGAACGGGCCCATGACGGCAGGATCAATGTGTCGATTTTTACCGTCGAGTCTCGTGGCGATCCGTCTGCCGGCCGGTTGAATGGCGACGCGCGCCGCGCGCCGTAGAGGTTTCCGTGTTGCTGCGGCTTCCTGCGGCGCGCGTCGCCGCGTTTCACGGTGAAGGATGGCGCAGAAGGAAGATTGATGAACAAGCAGACGCGGATCGGCAAGACCGTCCGGACCTATTCGGACAGCCGTCCCAAGGCTCGGTGCCGCTGCCTCGTCGACTCGATACGCGATGTCATGACCATTGTCGCCTCGGCGACCGTGGTGACACAGGCGCATGCAGCTGACCCGGTCAGCACGCGTTCGGCGGGTCCCTATCTCCAGCTCTCGACGGGCGACGATGTCACGACGGAGAAGGGATACTACGAATCGAGCGGCCAGGGCTCGATGTTCTCGGCGATTCGCGTGACGGGGCCGAACTCCCTGATGCATATCTTCGACAGCACCATGGTAGGTCTGTATTGGCATGCGCATGCGCTCTACGTGCGCAAGTACGGGGCGGCCGACGCTCACGACTCGATCTTCCGGGCCGAGGCGCTCGATGGCTCCGCGGTGGTGTCCGACGCTGCCAGAATCGATATCGAGCGAAGCAAGGTGGAGACACTGGGCAGCGGTGGACACGGCGTTTACGTCAGGGGGCATGGCGGTTACTTCCGGTTTGCGGGTGGCGAGATCGTCACCCGGAGCTGGGGTTCGAATGCCGGACGCGCGGAGGACAAATCGACGCTGATTTTTGATGAAGCCTTAGAGAAGAAGGGCGCGCGCGCCGATGAATCCGCACAAGCGGAAAATGAATTGATCCCGGCTACGGATGATGCCGCGGCGGCAGGCACGGCGAATTCTCGCAGCCGTGTTTTGCGCACACGTCTGACGACCGAGGCAGGAGAATCGCCGGCCATTCTCGTACAGCGTGACTCGATGGCCGAGGGGCACTCGGTCGATCTGGAGACACGCGGCCCCAACTCTCCAGCGGTCCAGATCGATCACGATTCAAAAGGCGCTTTCTGGTCGAGCACGTTCAAGGTTGCCGCCGCCAATATGCCGATTGTGTCGATGAAGGATGGCGCAACTTTCGAACTCCGCAGTTCGACCATCGACACGGGCGAGCGAGAGTCTCCCGTAATCGTGGCGCAAGGCGGGCGCCAGAATGTCTGGCTAGTGGAGGGTGGGCAGGTCATTGCGCGTACGGTGCTGTCGCTCAAGTCCTTGGGCGACACGCCCGGCGAGCTGACACTCCTCATAGCCGACAAGGGGAGCGCGGTCGGCGACGTCCGAACCGATTCGCAGAGCCGCCTGAAAATCAGTCTACTCAATCGGGGACGATTTGAAGGCCGTGCGACGGGCCGGGTGGATTTGGATATCGAACAGGGCGGTGAATCGATTCTGCCCGAGTCGATACGATTGGAGTCGATGCGTCTGGTGGGTCGCGTGCAATTCGCCCCGAGCGCCGCGCCGGAGCAGACGGTCCGGGTCGCAGGTGAATTGCGGGGCGATGCGGGCAGGCTTGTGCTGCGAACACTTGCGAACCGCGGTGGCCCCCTTGCGGAGCAGAAGACTGATCGCCTGCTGGTCGAAGGCGATATGGTCGGGGCACTTCTGCTCGATGTCGAGACGACCGGCACGGGCGCGCTGACCGATACCAACTCGGACTACGTAGTCCAGGCCAATGAGGGCATCTCGCTCGTACAGGTCGCGGGGAAGTCCACGGCGACAAGCTTTTCGTTGAATGGCGCCTATGTGGCTGTCGGCCCCTATCGATATGAACTCACCGCGTTTGCGCCGGGCGCAAGCGACAAGGCACAGCGGGTCGTGGCAGGCACGGGTGACTTTTGGGATTACCGGCTCGCAAGCTTTAGTCCTGAGGCTCCCCCGGCACCGAAGCCCGAAGTCGTCGCGCCGCCGCCCGTGACACCCGAGCCGGTGGTGGTGGAACCGCCTCCGCCGCCGATCCCCGAGCCGGTGGTGGTGGAACCGCCCCCGCCGCCGATCCCCGAGCCGGTGGTGGTGGAACCGCCCCCGCCGCCGGTCCCTGAGCCGGTGGTCGTGGAACCGCCTGCGCCGCCGGTCCCTGAGCCGGTGGTGGTGGAACCGCCTGCGCCGCCGGTCCCTGAGCCGGTGGTGGTGGAACCGCCTGCGCCCCCGATTCCTGAGCCCGTGGTTGTTGAACCTCCATCCCCCCCTGTTCCGGAGCCTGAGGTCGCGGAGCCAGCACCCGTGCCTCAACCGGCGGCTGCGACACCGCAACCGCCAGTGAAGCCCGTGGCGACGACGCCTGCGTCGCCGGCAAAGACTGATGCCATTGCCGGCAGCGCGCGTGGCCGCTCGCCGCGACAACCGGTTCTCGTGCCGCAGGCACCGGCCTATGTGGCGATGCCGCTTGCAGCATCCGGCTTTCTCCATCAGGCGCTGCACTCATGGGGTCAACCTCACTCGGACCCGACCGGCCGCGCGCGCCGGGTGTCCGGCGAGACCGAGCGCGGTTTTGCGCATGTGTTCGGCTCTCGAGGCCGATATGAGGCCAGTGGTCATGACAGGGCGCATCGTCTCGACTTCTCGACGCGACAGTACGGTGCGCAATTCGGCTTGCCCGTGCACCGGTACCGCACAGCAAATGGCACGATGCAAATCGATCTCGGCGCAAGTGCGGGCGATGCCGGCTTCGCCATCGACGCGCCCCGCAACCAGAGCCAAAGCCGCATGCGAATCGCCGGCCTTGGCCTGCGCGTCACCCACACGCATTCCAACGGCGCATACGCGACGGGGCTTTTGAAAATCGATCACCTCGGCATCAACGTGCGCACGCGAGAGCGCAATGAAGTCGCATCCTTCGGCGGCATCGGCATTTCGGCTCTGTGCGAGGCGGGCGGGGTCGCCGCGTTCGCGCACGGTTGGACCGTCGAATCTTCGATGCGGGCATCGTATGTCGAGGTGCGACTTCGGGATTTCACCGACGTCGATCGCGTTTCGGTCAATCCGCGGCCGTTTCGTACCGCATCGGTCGGCATCGGAAGCCGCGTATCCCGCTCGTTTACCGCCGCGGGCATGGCCGTCAGACCGTATGTCGGTGCCGGGCTTGCTTACACTTCCGGACCGCCCTCGTCACAACTCATCGGTGGCGTGCCGTTTGCGAGCGAACCCATGAGCAGTTCGTGGGAGGCCTCCGCGGGCTTCGAGGGCAGACTCGGAAAGAACGCGCGACTCCTGGTTGATGTCGCGGTCCAGGACGGGCTCGATCACGGGTTCAGCAGCGTCTTCGCGACGGGATCTGTCCACTGGACCTTTTAGCCCCTTGCTGCGACCATGCAACTAACGGCCATCGAAACCGGATATTCCGGCTTCGATGCGTTCCGCATCGGCAAACGACCTGAAATCGACTACCATGCGTGGTCCGAAGCGATCGGTGTGAAACCAGCCCGCATCTTCCGCAGGCAGCCTCGACGCGGAGCAGCCCACAGGCGTGCGCTGCCGGGAGCTGTCCCGGCAGCGCCGCCTCCTGCCGGAACGGGTTGGCGAGCTGTATCGATTGCCGTAACAGTGATGGACCGCATGGCGTGCCCTCGACACATGGAGCTTTTTTCGATGAGTGGCGGTTTCTCGCGCCTGGTTGCGCGTTGGTACCTTTGTGCGGCATTTCTCCTCGTCTTTCTGTCCGGCTGCACCGTGTTCACACGCGAGCCGGCTCCGATCGCCGAAGTGCATCCATGCGCAGCGCCCGACGCGTCGACTCCCGTCTCGGGCGCGGCGTCGACGGGCTGTCTCGAAACGTTGCCCCCGCCGGCTCCCGAGCCTATCGTCGTGCCGGAGCCTGTACCCGAGGTTGCGGACGAGACGCCGGAGGCCAAGCAGCATCCGCGTAAGCCACGCCGGGTCGTGCCGAAACCCGTTCCGCCGCCTCCGCCTGCGCCGCCTCCAGTGGCGGCTCCCCCGCCGGTGCCCGCGCCGATCATCAGCATGCGGCGCCTCGAACCCACGCAGGCGCACGGGTTGCTGGACAGCGAAGTCCAACGGCCCGACGGAAAGGTCATCGGCCGTGCGATCGACCTGGTCGTCGACTCGGCCGGCAGGCCGAACGAAATCATCGTCAACCTTACGGGCTTCCTGGGCGTCGGTGATCGAAAAATGAATTTTCCGTTGAGCGCATTTCGTTTCAACACGACCGCAGCGAAAAAGGTACCGATTACCCTCACGATTCCGCGGGGCGCGCCCCCGTCCGTGGCACAGGTCAAGCAGAAGTCGCAGACGGCCAGCGAGTCGCCGCCGACGCTCGCCATGTCCGATACGAAGGCGCTTCGCCGGGACGGCGGCAAGGTCGGGCGGGTGGTCGACGTGTTGATCGACGGTGCCGCCGAGCCGCAGGCAGTCGTGCTCGACGTGAGCAACTCGATTGGCCACGACGTGCTGAATATCGCGGTGAACTGGTCGGCCCTGCACTTCATCGTCAAAGACAAGGCCTTATCCCTGATGCTCGAAATGTCGGAAGCGCAGGTCAAGGCCGCGCCGCCATACGCGGCGGACAAGCCCGTCGATGCCGTGTCGCCGATCGTGCCTGTCGCGAGCGTAGCACCCGCGTCGAGCCCCGCGCCGAGCCCCGCGTCCGCCCCAGCCTCCTCCCCTCGCTCGCCTAGATAACGACATTCATGGCAAATGCACGTAGTCTGCGAGCGCTCGACTGGCTGAATTTCTTTATCGCCGATGTCCAGACGGGCTTTGGGCCGTTCATCGCCTCCTATCTTGCCGCGCGAAAATGGACGCAGGGCGAGATCGGGCTGATGCTGAGTGTCGGCACGATCACGGCGATGGCCAGCCAGATCCCGGCAGGGATGCTGATCGACGCGTTGCCGGGCAAACGCGGTGCCGCGGCGGCGGCGATTGTCGCTTTGATGTTCAGCGCGCTGCTGCTCGGTACGAGTGCGACGTGGCTGCCCGTGCTGACGGCCGAGATCTTTCATGGCTTTGCGAGCTGCATGCTGACGCCGGCCATCGCGGCCGTGTCTTTCGCGCTCGTCGGCCGGATGAATCTCGGTGACCGGATCGGCCGCAACGCACGTTTTGCCTCGATCGGCAGCGCGATCGCGGCCGCACTGATGGGGTTGTTCGGCGAGTATGTCTCGGTTCGTTCGATCTTCTGGCTCACGGCCGCGCTCGGTGTTCCGGCGCTGATCGCGCTCAGCATGATCGAGCCGTCGCGGGTCGAGGTTCCCGTGCCGGGCAGCGCAAGCGAAAAGAAAACGGACAAGGCCGCCGCCAGCACGCATCGGGAGACGCTGCGCGAGCTGCTGGGCGACAAACGCCTGCTGGTCTTTGCATGCTGCGTGGTCCTGTTCCACCTGTCGAACGCGGCGATGCTGAACCTGGCGGCAGGGGATGTGACGGCCCATATGGGCGATAACGTGCAGCTCGTGATCGCGGCGTGCATCATCGTGCCTCAGATGGTGGTCGCGATGCTCTCGCCGTCGGTCGGCCGTTATGCCCAAAGCTGGGGGCGCAAGCCGATCATGCTGATCGGATTCTCGGCATTGCCGATCCGGGCCCTGCTGTTCGCCGGCGTGTCGTCGCCGTATCTGCTCGTGCCCGTCCAGGTGCTCGACGGCCTGAGCGCGGCGGCGTTCGGTGTGATGTTGCCGCTGATCGCGGTCGACATCGGGGGCGGCAAGGGCCGCTATAACCTGTGCATCGGCATCTTCGGGCTCGCCGCGGGCATCGGCGCGACCCTGAGCACATCGATCGCGGGTTTCGTCGCCGACCGGTTCGGCAACACGGTCAGCTTCCTGGGGCTCGCAGCGGCGGGCGCGCTGGCTGTGCTGCTCGTCTGGTTGGCGATGCCCGAGACGAAAAACTCCGGCCTGTCACCGGAAAAGCCGGACGAGGCGCCCGTGGAGGGTTGAACGCATGGGGTGCGTCCTATACGCCCCCACGCGGCCCTACGCGTAGTTCGCCACCGCGATGAAATGGCAGATCGAGCCCATCAGCACGAACAAGTGCCAGACGAGGTGGGCGAACTTGAAGCGGCTGTCGAGCAGGTAGAAAATCACGCCGACCGTATAGGCGATGCCGCCGCCGACGAGCCAGGCGATGCCCGCCGCGGGTACATGCTCGAGTAAGGGCCGCACGGCGAACAGCACGAGCCATCCCATGAGCAGATAGAGCGAGGTTGAGAGATAGGGATGTGACAGCAGGTCCAGGCCCCTTAGCAGGACCCCGGCCAGCGCGAGCGCCCAGATGGCGATCAGCAGCGCCCACCCCCAGTCTCCGCGTAGGGCGCCAAGCGTGAACGGCGTGTAGGTGCCGGCGATGAACAGATAGATCGCGCAGTAGTCGAGCTTCATGAACAGCTGTTTGGCGCGTCCCTCGGCCAGGCCGTGGTAAATCGCCGACGTGGTGTAGAGCCCCGCCATCGTCACCGCGTAGACCACCAGCCCGAAGAAATCGCTTGCCGTATTGGCGGGGCGCCCCGGGGCCGCGACGAACACGAGGGCGACGATTGCCGCGAGAGAGCCTGCACCGTGGCTGATGCTGTTCGCGATTTCTTCTCCGCGAGTCTGGGGACGGGGTGCTGCGCGAGCCATCGGAATACCTGTAATCGACGTCAATGAGGTGATTTTCGGACAGAGGCCGGTCCCTGTCATCGCAGGACGCGGTCCCGTCGGGGTTTTGCCCCGGGACAGCGCGGTTTTTTTAACTCGTTATAATCCGGTATCTTTTATGAATTCGATGGCCGGACCGATCTGCGCGAATCAGAATTCCCCGGAGAGCGAATATCCGGTGAAATCCGCCTGACACATCTGCCGGCCCTTTTGTTTATGCGTCGAGCACTTTGCGTTTTTCTGCTTGCACTGGGTTTGACCCAGCATGCAGAGGCGGGGCAGACCGAACAGGTATCGGCACTGCTCGCGCAGAAATTCGGCGTCGCGCGCGCCAAGGCCGACCAGATTGCGAAAGCCGTCATGCAATCGGCCGTGAAGTATTCCTTGCCTCCGTCGCTGCTACTTGCCGTGATCGCGATCGAATCGCGTTTCCGCGAGAAAGCGCGCGGTGCCAACGGTGCAACGGGTTTGATGCAGATCGTGCCGTCTTCGCACCGCAAGCTGCTCAAAGGCGTGAAGGACCTGACCGAGCCGACCGCCAATATCGAGATGGGCTCCCAGATCCTGCACGGCTATGTCGACTCGGCAGGTGGCAATGTCGAGGCCGGCTTGCGCAGCTACGGCGGCGGCAAGAACTATGTCGCGAAGGTCAGCGACCAAGCGCGCCTCTTCGAAGCGAAGCTCAACGACATGCAGGCCGCCGCCGGGCAGGTATCGCCGCCGGCAGACGCGACCGCGCAGACAGTGCCGCCGGCACCGGAAGTGGGCTCGCCGGTATCGCTCGATATCCGCTAGCTAGTGGGCCAGGCGCGGTGCTCGTTCGCGACTAGCCGCAAGCACCGGCTCGGAGGGATTCGATAGTCGCGCCCAGGTTTTTCCATGGGTGGCGATGAATGTCGACGAGGGCCACCTGGATCTCAAAAGAAGCGCGCCCGGAGGAATGCGCTTGATAAGCTTCTTTACTTCTGTGTGATCAAATACTCGACGTCCGTTGCCGTATGCGCGAGCAGCGCACGCATGGTTGCCTCCGCGGCGACGGGGTCGCGCGCCTCGATCGCGACCACCACGCGCCGGTGCAGCTCGATCACTTCGTCACCGAGTGCGGGCGCGGCTCTTTCGGCCTTCGCAACGAGCCCCAGCGCGGCGCGCACGATGGGTGCCATCTGATCGAAGAAGCGGTTGTGGCTCGCCTTCAGGATCGCGGCATGCAATTGCTCGTCCATCTCGAAAAATTCAGGATCACCGAATTTATATTGTCGAAAAGCGTCGAACGCGGCACGGATCGCCACGAGCTCTTCGGGGGTCCCGCGTTCGGCGGCAAGACGCGCGGCCCGGACCTCGATCTCGGTGCGGAACTCGATGACGTCGCGCATGAAGGCGTCGTCAGGTGTGCGCAGAAAGCGCCACTCGACGACATCGCGGTTGATGACCTGCCATTCGCGCATGGGCCGCGCGCGCGTACCGGTCTTGGTTCGTACATCGAGCATGCCGCGCGAGACCAGCATCGACAGGGCTTCGCGCATCACCGTGCGGCTCACGTCGAACTCACGTGCAAGCTCGTCCTGGGTCGGTAGCGTAGTGCCCGCATAAAGGCCCGCAACGATATTTGCCGCAAGTCGCTGTACCGCCTGTTCGACGAGTGAGGCGGGCCGTGGGTCACGGCCGGTGGGAGCAGGTGTTTCGGAGTACAGAGTCATTGATTAATCACTAAAATACACATGCTCAAATCAAAGCCGACTTGCGGAAGCATACAAGTGTCAATTCACACCTGATGAACTCATTCAATCCGCCGAGGCGGGCGGCGTCAACACTCGAAAGCCTGAAAGGGTAAACGCCTGAGTTCGCTCGCCTGGACGATGTGCGCGTCAGGAACGAGTAATAACGGCATGGGCGGCGCATGGCCGTGCGTTTCCGTGCATGGCGCAGACCCGCCGGATTGTGCATGGCGGATTTATCCCGCGCAAGTCGTGTCTCACTGGCGTGGCGTAAGCGACATATGTCGTTCGCCGAACAAAATGGACATGGGAGCTCGCTGGTGTCAGCGGGCGCAGCTGTTCTGAAGTCCGAATCTGGCCAGACACTCGCCACGATCCTGCTTAAAGTAACGATATATAAGTCGAACGGATGACCCACCGTGCGGCCTTGCGCACATGTGCGAATATGCGTTTCGGATCGGCACCATGAAGGGCAACATGCAGGAGCAAGCTATGCTGGGGCAAGACAGGCGTGACTACGATACGATGCGCAGCCCGCTCGGCGACATGCTGATTTCGGCGAGCGGCGATGCGCTCGACGGACTCTGGTTTATCAACCAGAAGTACTTCCCCGCGGCGCAAGGCTGGCGGCACGCCCCCGAGCATCCCGTTATGCGTGCGACGCGCTTACAGATCGACGCCTATTTCGCCGGTGAACTGCGCGAATTCTCAGTGCCGCTTGCGCCCCGTGGCAACGAGTTTCAGGGGCAGGTCTGGCAGGCCTTGCGGACCATTGCGTTTGGCGAATTGCGCACTTACGGAGATATCGCCGTCCAGATCGGGCTGCCGCGCGCTCATGCGCGAGCGGTTGGCAATGCGGTCGGGCGCAACCCCATTTCGATTATCGTGCCGTGTCACAGGGTGATCGGCCAGACCGGGGCGCTCACAGGCTATGCGGGCGGCCTCGAGCGCAAGCGCGGTCTGCTCTCGCTCGAACGGCAGGGCATCAGCGGGGAGCGCCCCGGCTTTGAACTCGTTGGCGAGGCGGACGATAGTTAAGCGAGGCGGACGATCGTTAAATCAGGGCGTGGCCGCCTGCTTCCCGTAGAATTCCAGGACTTTCAATCGCATTACGACAAGCGCATGAGCCGCCACACTGTTGAACTTTTGATACTTGCCGCGCTGTGGGGCGGCTCCTTCCTTTTCATGCGGGTCGCGGTGCCAGAGCTCGGACCGATCGCGATGATCGCCCTACGGGTCGGTATCGCATCGCTGACGCTTTCGCCCGTGCTGCTCGACGAGCGCGCGCGCACCGAAATTCGTGCGTACTGGAAGCCATTGCTGATCGTCGGCATCACGAATTCGGCACTGCCATTTTGCATGTTCGGCTATTCGATGCTGTATCTGAACGCCGGCTTCGACGCGATTCTCAATGCGACAACGCCCTTCTGGACCGCGGCGATTGCCGCCGTCTGGTTTCGCACGCCGCTTTCGCGCGCGGCGATACTCGGACTGGTGCTCGGCATCGCGGGCGTGGGGATTCTTGTTTCCGATTCCTTGAGCCTGCATGGCGCTCATGTGCCGGCTGCGATAGCGGCGGTGATGGTCGCGACCATTTCCTATGGTTTTGCAGGCAACTATTCAAAGCGGAATCTGGTCGGCGTCAAGCCGACTACCGTTGCCTTCGCAAGCATGGCTTTCGCGACGCTGGTCCTGGCGCTGCCGGCGCTGGCAACGCTGCCGAGCGCTGCTGTGTCCATGCAAGCCTGGCTTGCGACACTCGGCCTTGGTGTGCTTTGCACGGGTATCGCATACGTCATCTATTTCCGGTTGATCGCCCATGTCGGTCCCGCGTTCGCGGTTTCGGTGACCTTTCTCGTCCCGGTTTTCGGGATGATCTGGGGCGCCCTGTTCCTCGGCGAGAAGGTGACGCTGCTGATGCTCGTGGGCTGTGCCGTGATCCTGCTCGGCGCCGCGCTGATCGTCGGCAAGATCAGGCTGCCGGTTGCGCGCTCGGCCGGGTAGGCACGGCCTGATGGGCGAACCGCGTGCGTGAGGTATTCGGCGCGGTCTGCTGCGCCGGTGATCCGGACTCGCCCGAGCATGACCCGCGGATCCCGATCAGTCTGCGGCCGGTTTTTCGCGCTGCAACAGCGCGAGTTCCATTATTGAATCCACAAACAGCGTGAGCACGGTCTCGGCCTTGTCCGCCGTCATCTCATTCGGACTCGACAGCATGAAGAGTTTGACGCCCTCTGCGAGGCTCATGAATCCCGTCGCCATGACGTCGGGGGAAGTCGGTGGAGCGACGCCCACGCGCTGGTAGAAGTAGGCGATCAGTTCAGCAATCTGATCGCGCTTCTCAGTCATCAACGCGGCGAGCTTGGCGCGGAATTTCGCATCGCGCACGGCCATCATCCGGGCTTCCGTCCAGTTCATGAAACATTCGTTGTCGCGATACAACTGGCCGTACATTTCGCGGGTGCGCGCCTGAATCTGCTCGACGGGTAGTTCATCGTTCACCAGGTCCTGCAGTTCCGCCGTGGCCTGCTGATGATCGCGTCGCAGCAACTCGATGAACAGGTCGTTCTTGCTGCCGAAATTCGAATAGAAGGCGCCACGCGTGTAGCCGGCCGCGCCCGCGATGTCTTCGACACTGGTTCCCGTGAGTCCTTTCTTGGCAATGAGCTTCAAGGCAGCATCGAGCAGACGCTGGCGCGTCTGGTCGCGGCTTTCCTCTCGGGTCAGGCGTTTGCGGATCATGGCGAAATACTAGCACACGATCGGAATATTTGAATTCGCAATTGTATTGAGATACAGCGCTGTATTAAGATGCGATGGTGGATCGATCGCCTAGCCGACGATGTACCGGCGTCGGGCATGGCGCGCGGACCCGGCCAAATGGGCTGGCTTTAAAAGTTGCGCTGCGCCGGCCGATCGCTCCATCGTGCAGGAATAACTTGGAGACACCGGCAGCTTCGCCCGAGCGTGTATCGAGTAGCGGAGCGGGCACGGAGAAGTACTTAAATACAGGCTTGTATCGCTCGAAGAACCCGAAACTGCATCGAGGAGTCGTCGTGAACGTGATTGCCCTGTTGTTGCGCGCCGAGTTCCGGCGCACCTTGCGCGCGCTGCCGGCCGCGCTGGTTGCGCTGGCCGCTTTCGGGCTCGCCGCCTGTCATCGCGAAGCGCCCCCCGCCGCAGCGCCGGCCAATGTGGTTGCGCTACCCGTGCATCCCGATGCCGGCACGGGCGGGGAGGCGATTCGCTATCCCGTCGAAGTCGCGGCACGCTATACCAATGTGATGTCCTTCCGCATCGCGGGCAAGCTGATCGAGCGCAACGTGCGGCTCGGCGACCCCGTGCACAAGGGGCAGGTCGTGGCCAAGCTCGATCCGGCCGATGCGCAGAAGCAGGCTGCGAGCGCGCAGGCGTCGTTCGACGCGGCCGACCACCGGCTCGTGTTCGCCAAACAGCAGCTCGATCGCGACAAGGCGCAGGCCGCGCAAAACCTGATCGCCGTGAACCAGCTCGAGCAGACTCAGGACAACTACACCGCGGCACTTGCCGGCCGCGATCAGGCCTCCGCGCAACTCGTGGTCGCCCGGAACAACCTCCAGTACAACACGCTCGTGGCCGACCACGACGGCGTGATCACGAGCGAGAACGCGGATACCGGTCAGGTGGTGTCGGCCGGGCAAGCCGTCTACGGGCTGGCCTGGAGCGGCGACACCGACGTGAATCTCGACGCCGCCGAAAGCGATTTGAGTCATATCGCGATCGGTCAGTCGGCGAGCATCACGTTTGCCGCGCTTCCGGGGCGCAGCTATGATGCGCGCGTACGCGAAATCTCACCGGCCGCCGACCCGCAGAGCCGCACCTATCGCGTCAAGCTGACGCTGGCGCAACCCGGTCCCGAGGTGCATCTCGGCATGACCGGCGATGCAGTGCTCGCGCCGGCCGGTACGGCGAGCGCGCGTGCCGGGGGCGCAGCTGCCTCCGCTGCGGGCGCGACCGACACGACGCCCGCATCGGGTGCCACCTTCACCGTGGCCGCGACGGCGATCTTTCACCAGGGCAGGAACCCGGCCGTCTGGGTCGTCCGCCCAGGCGACTCGACGCTCGAACTGCGCCCCGTGACCGTGAGCCGTTACGGCGAGCGATCGGTTACGGTCACCGCGGGCCTCAGGAACGGCGATCAGATCGTGCTGGCTGGCGTCCATACCGTCTATGCAGGGCAGCATGTGAAACCGGTGAGGCCGCTGTTCGATGGAGACGGCAATATCGACGGCCCGGCGGCCTCCGTGCCGGGCGATGCGGCGAATGTCGCGAACGCATCGAACGCGTCGAGCGCATCGGGCAGCGGAGCCGCACAATGACCCAGACGCCGCATGACGGTCCGGATCAACCATCCGGCCCGGCCGCGCCTGCGGTCTCTGAAGCGTCCGACGCCAGCCGGTCCGCATCGGCGCCGGCCCAGGCGAGTTCGGGTCCGCCGTTGCAGCCGTCTGAAGTCGAGCACCGTTTCAATCTGTCGAGTTGGACCCTGCGCCATCAGGCGCTCGTAACCTTCCTCGTCGCGCTCATCACGCTCTTCGGCGTGCTGTCGTACGGCAAGCTCGCCCAGTCCGAAGATCCGCCGTTCACCTTCAAGGTCATGGTGATCCAGACGCTGTGGCCCGGTGCGACGGCGCGCCAGGTCCAGGAACAGGTGACCGATCGTATCGCGCGCAAGCTCCAGGAAACGCCGGATGTCGATTTCCTGCGCAGCTATTCGCGGCCCGGGGAGTCGATGCTGTTCTTCACGATCAAGGACGCCGCACCGCCCTCGCAGGTGCCCGACACGTGGTATCAGGTTCGCAAGAAGGTCGGCGATATCGCCTATACCTTGCCACCCGGCGTTCAGGGTCCGTTCTTCAACGACGAGTTCGGTGACGTCTATACGAACCTCTATGCGCTCCAAGGCGATGGCTTCACGCCCGCGCAGATGCACGACTATGCCGAGCGGCTGCGCACGGAACTGCTGCGCGTGCCGGGCGTCAACAAGGTCGATTTCATTGCGGATCAGGAGCAGCGCGTCTATGTCGAGATCGCCAATGCACAACTCGCGAAACTCGGCCTGACACCGAGGCAGATCGCCGATGCCGTCAATGCGCAGAATGCCGTCGCCGCGGCCGGCCTGTTCACGACTTCGGACGACCGGGTCTATGTGCGTCCGAGCGGCCAGTTCCAGGACGTCGACCAACTCGCCAACACCTTGCTGCGCGTCAATGGCCGCGTGATCCGTCTGGGCGATATCGCGCAGATCAAGCGCGACTATACCGATCCGCCGACGGAGTACATGCGTTTCGGGAGTCAGAACGCACTCGGTATCGGCGTGACGATGGCGCCGTCGGGCGACGTGATCGCGCTCGGCAAGACGCTCGATTCGCAGATCAAGCGGTTGCAGGCCGCCTTGCCCGCCGGTCTCAAGCTGGTCGAGGTCGCGAGCATGCCGCATGCGGTTGCCCATTCCATCGATGACTTCGTCGAGGCCGTGGCCGAGGCGATCGGGATCGTGCTCGTGGTCAGCCTGATCAGCCTTGGGGTTCGCACCGGGATGGTCGTCGTCATCTCGATTCCCCTGGTGCTCGCGGCGACTGCGCTCTGCATGTACCTGTTCAATATCGGCCTGCACAAGGTCTCCCTCGGCACGCTCGTGCTCGCGCTCGGCCTGCTCGTCGACGATGCGATCATCGCGGTCGAGATGATGGCGGTGAAGCTCGAACAAGGATACGACCGGATGCGTGCCGCGGCCTTTGCTTATACGAGCACGGCGTTCCCGATGCTGACTGGCACGCTCGTCACCGTATCGGGCTTCCTGCCGATCGCGCTCGCGAAATCGGCGACTGGCGAATACACACGCTCGATTTTCGAAGTGTCGGCGATCGCGTTGCTGTTGTCGTGGCTCGCCGCGGTGATCGTGATCCCGCTGCTCGGCTACCGGATCCTTTCGGAACATCCGACCCGCCGCGCGTTCAGTCATCACGATGAAGAGACGGGCGAGCATGTTCACGAGCACCACGATATCTACGATACGAAGTTCTACCGGCGCCTGCGCGGCTGGATCGGCTGGTGTGTCGACAAGCGTCTCGTGGTGCTGATCGTCACGCTCGTGCTGTTCGTCGTCGCGCTGGCCGGCTTTACGCTGGTGCCGCAGCAGTTCTTCCCGAGTTCGGACCGCCCCGAATTGCTCGTCGATCTGCGCCTGCCCGAAGGTGCCTCGTTCGCCGCGACGTTGCGCGAGGCGCAGCGCTTCGAGGTGAGTCTCGCCAAGCAGTCCGGCATCGATCACTTCGTCGACTTCGTCGGTGCGGGTGCGCCGCGCTTCTACCTGCCGCTCGACCAGCAACTGACATCGCCGAATTTTTCACAGTTCGTGATTACTGCGAAGACGGTCAAGGACCGCGAAAGGCTTGCGAGGGATCTCGAGGTGGTCCTGCGCAACGACTATCCGTCGCTGCGTTCGCGGATCAGCCGACTCGAGAACGGGCCGCCGATCGGCTACCCCGTCCAATTCCGCGTGAGCGGCCCCGAGATCGGCACAGTCCGGCAACTGTCGGAACAGGTCGCGAAGGTGATGCGCGCCAACCTCGATACGGCCAACGTCCAGTTCGACTGGGATGAACCGGCGGAGCGTTCGGTACATTTCGAGGTCGACCAGAACAAGGCGCGCGCGCTGAACATTTCGTCGCAGGACATCGCGGACTATCTGCACATGTCGTTGACCGGCTTTACGATCACGCAATTCCGCGAACGCGACAAGCTGATCGGGGTGGACCTGCGCGCGCCCGAGCACGACCGGGTCGACCCTTCGCAGATCGAGCGTCTCGCCGTGCCGTCGTCGAGCGGCACCGCGGTACCGCTTGCCGCGCTCGGTCGCTTCACCTATGGGCTCGAATATGGTGTTGTATGGGAACGGGACCGGCAGCCGACCATCACCGTGCAGTCGGATGTCCAGCGCGGCAAGCAAGGGATCGATGTGACCAACGACGTGGACGGCAAGCTCGGCGAATTGCGCAAGCAGTTGCCACTCGGCTATCGGATCGAGATCGGCGGCGCGGTCGAAGAGAATGCGAAGGCACAGGCGTCGATCAACGCGCAGATGCCTCTGCTCGTGATTGCGGTGCTGGTGCTGCTGATGGTGCAGTTGCAAAGTTTCAGCCGCGTGCTGATGGTCGTGCTGACCGCTCCCCTCGGGCTGATCGGCGTCGTGCTCGCGCTGCTGCTGTTCGGCATGCCGTTCGGCTTTGTCGCCATGCTCGGGACCATTGCGATGTTCGGGATCATCATGCGCAATTCGGTGATTCTCGTCGATCAGATCGAGCAGGACATCCGCGCCGGACATGCGCGGATCGAGGCCGTGATCGGTGCGACGGTCCGGCGTTTCAGACCGATCACGCTGACTGCGGCGGCCGCGGTGCTGGCGCTGATTCCGCTTCTGCGCAGCAACTTCTTCGGCCCGATGGCCACCGCCTTGATGGGCGGCATCACGGTTGCCACGGTCCTGACGTTGTTTTATCTGCCGGCGCTGTATGCGTTGTGGTTCCGTGTCAAACGGGACGAAGCGCCGCGGGAGGTTGCACGATGAATAGCCCTATGACGAGCCATGCGACCGCTTTGACACGCGTCGCGCTGACGGCCTTGATATTGAGCCTTGCCGGCTGCGGCTTGTTCGGTCCCGACCGGAATCCGCCCGCGATGCCTTCGCCCGATCACTACTCGGTCGAGGGGCAGCCCGCGCAGTTGCCGGGCGCGGAGGGTGTCGCCCAACATCTCGAGATCGGCGCACGCCCCGTGCCCGAGTGGTGGAAAGGTTACCAGTCCGACGCGCTGAATGCGCTTGTCGAAGAAGGTCTTGCGAACAGCCCTTCGCTTGGCGCCGCGCAGAACACCCTGAAGGCCGCACGCGAAGGCTTGCGCTCACAGATCGGCGATTCGCTGTTCCCGCACCTCGATGTCGGGTTCAGCCCGACGCGCGAGCGCGCGCTCGGCATTCCGATTCTGCCGCAGGAGCCGACCTTCCTTGAGAATGTGTTTGTGGCACAGATACAGGCCTCCTATACCTTCGACTTTTTCGGCGCCGCGCTGCTCGCCGATCGCGCGCTTGCGGGGCAGGTCCAGCAGCAGGCCTTCCAGCTTGAATCGACGAGGCGTGCGCTTGCCGCGAATATCGTGGTGGCGACGATCAATGCAGCCGCGTTGCAGGAACAGGTCGATGCCACCGAGAAGCTCGTCGAGCTCGGTGAACAAAGAGCGCGGCAGACTGCCGCACGCTACCAGCTCGGCAGCGCGTCGCGCGACGACATGCTCTCGGCCGAGCAGGATGCCGCCAACGCGGCCGCGACACTGCCGGGCCTGCGCGCGCAGGCGCTTGCGGTCCGGCATGCGCAGGCCGTGCTGCTGGGGCGTACTCCCGATCAGGCAGCCGTGCCGCTCTCGCTCGACGCGCTTCATGTGCCGGAGAGCGTGCCGGTGGCCATCCCGACCGAGTTGCTGCATCAACGGCCCGACATCCTCGCGGCCGAGGCCGTCGTGCGTGCGACGGCGGACCAGGCGGGTGCGGCCACGGCGTCGATGTTTCCTTCGTTGACCTTGTCGGCCTCCTATGGCCGCGGCGGCTTCGACTGGGCGACGTTCACTTCACCCGCGGGCTTGATCTGGGGCGTGGGGGCGACCTTGTCGCAGCCCTTGTTCCATGGTGGTGCACTGGTCGCGCGCAAGCATCAGTATGAAGCCACCCACGATGCCGCTGTCTCGCAGTACAAGCAGACTGTGCTTTCCGCTTTCCAGACCGTGGCCGATACGCTCGTCTCGCTCGACGAGGACGCGAATACCCTGAATCAGACGCGCCGCGCGATGAATGCCGCGCATGATGCGTCGAGCGATACCGAGTCGCGCTACAAGCTTGGCGCCACACCGTTCTACGCGACTTTGACGGCGGGGCAGCAGTACCAAAGTGCGCGCGTCCAGTACGTTCGGGCACGAGCGGCACGTCTGGCGGATACCGCGACCTTGTTCGATTCGATGGGCAATCCGCCGGTCGACTACGAAGGCACTAGCTTGCGTAATACGGTCGCGCCGACCCAGGGAGCAAACGACGCAAAATCGGAAAAGGCGGCGAACACGGTGAACACGGTGAACACGGTGAACACCGCGGCCGAGTGAACGTCTAGCTGAACAGCCGTTGCGCGAGCACGGTTACCCCGTAGCCGCCGACCAGCAGCCAGGCATACAGGCCGAGCCCGAACACCAGTGCGCGCGGACCAGCCTGACGGATCTGCGAAAAGCGCGTTTCGATACCGAGCGCCGTCATGGCCATCGTCAGCGCGAAGGTGTCGAGCGCGTTCAGCGAGTGCACGGCGGGGGCAGGCAACACATTGAGCGAGTTGATCGCAACGAGCCCGAGGAAGCCGAGCGCGAACCACGGTACCGCGATCCGCCGGTCAGCGATGGCGTGAGCCGGCTCGTGATTTGCATTGCGCGCGCCGGTGCTGGCATCGCTCGCATCACGCCGTGCGAGCCACACTGTCAACACAAGCAACACGGGTACGAGCATCAGCACGCGCGTCATTTTCACGATGGTTGCGATATGGGTCGCTTCGGGACTGATCGCGCTTGCCGCGCCGACGACCTGGGCGACCTCGTGGATCGTGCTGCCAAAGAACAAGCCCGCACCGACTGTGTCGAGATGCAGCAGGCCCGTGCGGTAGAGCACCGGGTAGAGAAACATCGACAGCGTTCCGAACAGCACCACCGTGCCGACGGCCATCGCACTCTTGTGCGGCTTCGATTGAAGCGTCGATTCGAACGCGAGCACTGCGGCGGCGCCGCAGATCGCACTGCCTGCGGCAGTCAGCAGCGCTTCGTCGCGATCGAGCTTGAGCACACGCATGCCGAGCCACGTGCCGACGACCAGCGTAACGATGACGATCGTCGCCGAGACGGCGAGGCCTTGAACGCCCACGCTCGCAATCTCCTGGAAGCTGACCCGCAGCCCATAGAACGCCACGGCGATTCGCAGGAGACGCCGGGCCGCGAACTGGACGCCCGCTGCCCAGCTTTCGGGCATCGCCTCGCGCACGACATTGCCGTAGACGACGCCGGCGCCGATACCGATGATCAGGGAGCTCAGACCAAGGCCACTTACAAGCGGCAGGCCCGCGACCTGAGTCACGGCGGCTGCGAACAACGCCACGAACAGCAGACCATTGAGCTCGCCGCGGTGCGCACGGAAGAAACCCTGTGGCGGGACCCGGGTGGAGGTGGAGAGGGTGGACATTCCCGTTTTCCTCATATGCAAAGATGAAGGAAGAATAAAGGGAATGTAACCATTCGGGAAATCGTCATTTCAACTATAAACTATCGGCTGAAGCGATGATTCAGGCCAAGCGATGACCCCCGAGCAACTGATGACTTTTGCGGCCGTGGCCGAGCACCTCAATATCAGCCATGCGGCGCGTGCGCTGTTTCTTTCACAGCCGGCGGTATCGGGGCAGCTTCGGCAGCTCCAGGAGGAATTCGGCGAAGCCCTGTATCGGCGCGAGGGCCGCGGTATCGTCCTGACCGAGGCCGGGCGGCAACTCGCGCTTCATGCCGAGCGCCTGCGCGCGGATTTTCGCCAGACCCTCGCGTTTCGCGATGCGCTGCGCTCACTCGATGCGGGTCATGTCCGGATTGGTGCAAGCACCACGCCGGCGAGCTATCTGCTGCCCTATCTGATTGCCGAATTCCATCGCCGGCACGCGGGCGTGACGATTTCGACCCGATACGGAAACACTGCCGAAGTGCTCGCCGCACTGCCAGAACTCGATATCGCATTAGTCGAAGGAAACGTCGGTGAGGGCCTGCCTGCCGCCACGGCCGTTCATCGCTGGCTCGAGGATGAGGTGGTCGCCGTCGTGCCTGCCGGCCATCCGCTGGCGCAAAGCGCCGCCCGGCAAGTGCGTCTGGACGAACTCTCGGCCTATCCGCTCGTACTGAGGGAAATCGGGTCAGGTGTGCGGCAGACTGTCGAGCGCGCCTTTGCACGCGACGGCGTAGTCATGCGGGTCGCCTACGAACTGGCAGGGGTCGAGGGAATCAAGGAAGCGGTGCGGGCCGGGATGGGCGTCGGCTTTGTATCGATGATGTCGATGCGGCATGAGGACGATGCCCTTGTGGCCTTGTCGATCAGGATACCGCGTCGCCTGACGCGGTACCTGACGATCGTCGTGCCACATGGCGCGGCGCCCCTGCGCGCGACTGAACGATTTGTCGCCCTATGCCTCGATCCGATTTGGCGGGACGGTTGACGGGGTTGTCATCCGTGAAACAGGAGATTGGCCGTACGGGCCAGATCCACGAATGGTGCGGGATTACATTCGAATACGGCCCGCCAGCGAGGCCTTGAGATCGTGTAATTCGTCGCGCAGGCGTTGAAGATCGGGAACCGGACGACCGACAATTTCCGAAATATGATCGGGAAGGAAGGCGGCGCTCAGTTTAAGCGCTTGTCCACTTTCGGTTAGATGAATCAGAACCAGTCGTTCGTCGAGCACACCACGTACACGACGGACATAACCCACGGTTTCGAGCCGTTTCAGGATCGGCGTCAATGTTGCCGAATCGAGGCCGAGTCGCGCCGCGAGATCTTTCACTGACAATTCGTCGTGCTCCCACAGCACGAGCATGGCGAGGTATTGGGGGTATGTCAGATCGAAGCGCTCAAGGGCGGCCTTGTACGCCTTGGTCATGGCAAGTGATGCGGTATAGAGGGCAAAGCAAAGTTGACTATCCAACGTCAGTGACGGCGCAAGCGGACTCTGCACGGTCGGGTCGCCCAGCGGCTGCGGACGGCTGGCAACCTGCGAAGCGAATTGACTATGCAGCGCCTGAGATGCGGCAACATTTTCCATGATTGGGTCCTGTTGAGCCTTCTAAGGAGCTTGTAGTATTGGACTGAATATTTTTGTAAGCAAGGGGAAAAGCGGGCGTTTGACATTTTTTGCTGATTCCCGGCTCATACTTGCAATAGTTCTAGTGACCGGTGGCTCGCCAATTCGACAATCGCCTTGCATCTCTTAGACGGGTTAAGAATAACCACGTAATCATTACATGCACAATTGAAATTCAGTAACACTGGCCGGTAGTTTGTATTGCGCGGGCATTGACTAATAAGCCATTTTTTTCGGGCATGGTGTTTGCTCTAAACCAACGATTCGTTAAAAATTGCAATGTCGCAAATTGGGGTCATGTCGACATTGCCTGCCAGACGTTACGGAAATCAATGAACATTAAGCTTTCGACCGAACCAACCTTGTCCGGCGACGGTCAATTCCTGGAGTTTGTGACCGAAGTGAACGGCCGGGAAGTGCGGTGCGCGTTGGCGCGCGAGGCGCTTGAAACATGGTTTTGGGTGCCGCCGGACGCGGCGCTGTCGCGTTTGACGCGGGCCTATCTCGACGGCAGCAAGCGCATTGCAGTTGTGCTCGAACGGCGTATCGTGAAGCAGGCGGCGGAGCCCGTGGTGCTGCGCGCCGAACATTTTTCAGGCTGACGCGCACGGGCGCGGCGGTCGCCCGGGCCGGCGGGCAGGCAACTCCGGTAGAGATGGCATGGTGTGCCGCCGCTGCGGCCGCGTCGAGCCGACCTGCAGGCCGGTCCGTCGCGGCACGCGGGGGGACACGCGACCCCGGCCAGGCGACGTGAAGACGTCCGTCCCTGGCTGGCCACCCGGAATATGAAGTATCCAAAGACTATATGAACGCAGAAGCGGTGAGTGGCAAGAAGATCCTGATCGTCGAAGATGAAGTGGGAAGCCGGGAGTCGTTGGCAGCGATGTTGATTGATTGCGATGCGGATGTGACCGCCGTCGCCGATGCCGAAGACGCACTGGCCGCGATCGAGCATGTGTTGCCCGATGCGGTGATCAGCGATATCGAATTGCCGGGTATGGATGGCTACTACTTCATTCAAAAGCTGCGCGAGCGCGAGAGCAAGATGGGCGCGCCGTGTGCCCCGGCCGTCGCGCTGACGGCCCATTGCGACGAGGCCCATCAATTGCGTGCGGTCGGTGAGGGTTTCCAACTGCACGTGTCGAAACCCGCCGATCCGGCCGGCCTGCTTCGGGTGCTCGATCGGCTCCTGTCGGAAGTCTCCCATGGGCGGGAGCCGGGCTAGCGGCGCCTCGAAGCGAGGGTTGCTTGAGGCCGAACCCGCCTTGCATTGGAAACGAGCGTGATGGTGCTGGGACCCGCTAGCCGGACGAGCCCGATCAAGCTCGGGCTCGACTGGATATGCGCGAATGGCGCGGGCTAACCCGCCAGCATGCCGGTGGCTTGGGCGTCTCGTGCTTTCGACCACAAGCCGAGGACGAGCCCCATGGCCGCGAGCACGACGAAGGCGGTGCCAACGTAGACCGCCGAGTAGCCGAAGTGATGCGCGACGATGCCTGCGAGCGGCCCCGTCACACCGAGTGCGAGGTCGGCGAACGCCGAATAGACGCCCAGTGCGGCACCCCGGCTTGGCAGTGGCACAGACTCGACTGCCGCGACACCGAGCGCGGGAAACACCAGCGCGAAGCCCAGGCCCGCCAGTCCCGCGCCGATCAGTGCGAGCAGGCTGTTTGGCGCGAACCCGAGCAAGGTCAGCCCGATCGCTTCGACGATCAGCGAAACGACGGCGACCCGATAACCGCCAAAGCGTCCGATCATATCGACGAATAGCAGGCGTGAGCCGCAGAAGCACAGGCCGAAGACCGTCAGGGCGAACGCCGCACCCGACCATTGATGGCTGGCGTAGTACAGCGTGATGAACGTCGCGATTGCGCCGAAGCCCATCGAGCCCAGAGCAAGTGCGAGGCCGTAGTTCAGCACATGACGGAACACATGCTGAATGCCCATGCGCTCGCCATGAATCGTGGGGATTCCGACCTGGCGCCACGCGAGCAGCAAGCCGATGATGCCGAGTGCGATGACGGTGAGCCCAAGTGCCTCGAAACCGATGAGCCGGACCAGCACGACACCGAGCGGCGCACCCGCGGCGAGGCCGCCATAGGTCGCGATGCCATTCCACGAAATGACCTTGCCCGTCCGGTTCAGGCCGACGGTGCCGATCGCCCACTGGATCGCGCCCGTGCCGACGAGACTTTCCGCGCAGCCCACCATGAGCCGTCCGACCATCAGTGTCGCGAGCGCCACGAGTGGCTGGTGTTCGTCGATCAGGGCGGCAAGCAGATAGAACACCCCGCTCACGCAACAGAGCACGAGCCCGAGCGAGACCACCCGTTTGGCACCCATGGTATCCGAGAGACGTCCCGCGAACGGCCGGCTTGCAAGCGTGGCCACATACTGGACACTGATCACCAGGCCCGCAAGCACCGCGCCCATGCCCAGATTCTCATGCACATAGCTCGGCAGGATGGCGAGCGGAAGGCCGATGGTAAGGTAGGCGATGAAGGTGAAGCATACGATCGTCAGGACTCGCAGCGTCACAAATAGTGGGTTTTGATTGTCCTGCGCACTGGCGATCGAGGGGGCAACCGGCGCGGCGTGGGCCGGGCAGGCGGGACGACTTGAATCGAGTTCCATGAAGGGGAGGTGAGCGGCGCTACCGGGAAGGCGGCAAAGCCGTCAGTGTAAACCCCTTACACTCCGTGCGCTGGCGCCGAATCGCGGGTAAACGCCTCTATCCCCACATTTTTCTCATTTGCGCGGCGAGATCGATATGCACGCGGGCCTGTTCGGGCGAGGTCGGCGTCGTACCCGGATCGCGTGGCCAACTGGCCGATGCAAAGCGCGGCAGCAGCGAATTCGGAATGAAACGTGTTCGTGACCCGTACACATGACGGTCGCCGTGGGCCGTCTGTTGCGTGACGTAGAAACGTTGGGGCACGACGATTTCGAGTTCGTCCTTTGCGCGCGTCATCGCGACGTAGAGCAGCCGGCGCTCTTCCTCGATCTCATCGGGTGAGCCCGTTGCCAAGTCCGACGGGATACAACCGTCGACCCCGTTGAGCACGAATACCGCATTCCATTCCTGGCCCTTCGCCGAATGAATCGTCGAGAGGATCAGATAGTCCTCGTCGCGCAAGGGCACACCGGACTCATCACTCGTGGCATCCGGTGGATCGAGCGTGAGTTCCGTCAGGAATTGTTCGCGCGACGGATAACTCGAGGCAATATGAGTCAACTGCACGAGGTCTGCGATACGCATCGGTGCATCGTCGAATTTCTGAAGCAGATGGGGCTCGTACCAGACGCGCACACGATCGAGGTCAGCGGGCCAGCGATGCGCGCCTGCGCGCAGGTCGGCGAAAAGCTCGGCAAATGCCGCCCAGTCCTCGAAGGCACGCGCTCCTGGAGCGAAGGCGCGCAGTGCCGCGCCCGCATCCTCGCTCGCCGCGACTGCATCGAGTGCCCGCCCCGCCGTGACCGGCCCCACACCCGGCAGCAACTGCATGACGCGGAAACCCGCGACACGGTCGCGGGGATTTTCGGCGAAGCGCAATACGGCGAGCACGTCCTTCACGTGTGCCGTATCGAGAAACTTGAGGCCGCCGAACTTCACGAAAGGAATATTGCGGACCGTCAACTCGACTTCGAGCGGACCGCTATGATCGGATGCGCGAAACAGCACCGCTTGTGATTTCAAAGGAAGTCCTGCTTCCCGATGTTCGAGTATGCGTGCGCAGACGTAGCGCGCCTGGTCTGCCTCATCCTTCACATGGATCAGCGAGGGGCGTTGTGCGGAACTGCGCTCCGACCAGAGGTTCTTTGTGTAGCGCTCAGTCGCGAGACTGATCACCGCATTCGATGCGTCGAGGATTGCCTGGGTCGAGCGGTAGTTTTGCTCGAGCGTGACGATGCGCGCGGGCGGGTCGAAGTGCGAGGGAAAATCGAGGATATTGCGGACCGTCGCCGCTCGAAACGAATAGATCGACTGCGCGTCGTCGCCGACGACCATCAGGCCTCGGCCGTCCGGTTTGAGACCGCGGAGGATTGTCGCTTGCAGTGCGTTCGTGTCCTGATACTCGTCGACGAGCACATGATCGAAGCGTTCGCCGACCTGGGCACCGAGTGCCGGCACCGCCATCATATGTGAGCAGTACAGTAACAGATCGTCGTAGTCGAGCACGTCTTGCTTCTGTTTGGCTTCCACATAGGCGGCGAAAAGCGCGCGTAGTTCATCGTGCCAGTTCGCGCACCATGGGTAGACCGTATCGAGCACGGTTTGCAACGGGAGCTGCGCATTGACCACACGGGAATAGATCGACAGGCATGTGCCTTTGAGCGGAAAGCGCTGATCCTTGGTCGAGCAGCCGCGTTCATGACGGATGAGGTTCATGAGATCGGCTGAGTCTTCGCGATCATGGATCGTGAAGGTCGGACTCAGGCCGATCTGTACCGCGCATTCGCGCAGGAGGCGGGCGCCAATGCCATGGAAGGTGCCGGACCAGTTCAGGCCCGAGGCCAGTGCGGCGGCGTCCGCGCCGAGTGCGCGCCAGGCGATGCGCTCCACGCGGCGACGCATCTCGGTGGCGGCGCGGCGTGAAAAAGTGAGCAAGAGGATGCGACGGGGATCGACGCCGTTGGCGAGAAGATGGGTGACGCGGTGGGCAAGTGTGTCGGTTTTCCCGGAACCGGCGCCGGCGATGACCAGCAGGGGACCGGCGATGTGGAATGGATTCTTTGCGGCCGGGTCGACCCCGTGTTCGACGGCTGTGCGCTGCTGGGCGTTCAGGCGTGCGAGGTAGTCGTGCGCGGCAGCGTCGAAGGGGGGCGCGGTGGGGGCGGCGGTCGCGGTGGTTTGCATCGTCTCAGGGCCGGCAGTCTGAACGCGGCACTGGCGCGGACGGACGCGGCGATGCCAGGGTTTGAGTGGCTGTATGTTTATACAGTGTGCCTAGTATGCCTATGGCGCGCGGGGAGGGCAAGGCAGGGGGAAGTGTGAGGGGGTGAAGACATTTCACATTCCAAATCTGTTGCGCGCAAAAGCTGCGTCACGGCAGCAAAACAGACATTGCTGTCCTGAACTGCGACGCGGATACTGTCGTTCGACGCTGCGCAAGCCCATGTTCGGATGGAACACTGAGGAAGAGAGCAATGTCCCTGACCCATACCGACGATCAATGGCCTGAATTGCCGTATGCGCCTTGGCGAGATACGGCACTCACGCTGCAACTCTGGACCCAGATCGTCGGGAAGGTTCGGCTGGCTCTGACGCCCTGGCTGAACCATGGCTGGCACGTTCCACTGTATGTCACCGCTCGCGGTTTAAGTACGTCGCCGATTCCATTCGATGGGGAGTTGGCCGAGCTGGAGTTCGATTTCATCGCCCATCGCCTCGTATGCCGCACGAGCAGAGGTGCTGAGCGGTCGCTTGCACTTGCGCCACAGTCGGTCGCGGATTTTTATGGTCGGCTCACTCTGCTTCTGACGGAGTCAGGCATCGATGTCAGCATCAACGAGAAGCCTAACGAAGTAGCGGAGCCGATCTTATTCCCGGAGGATAGTGTCCATGTCAGCTATGACCCACAAGCGGCTTATCGCTTCTGGCGCGTGCTGGTTCAGGTTGACCGTGTGTTCAAGTTTTTCCGCAGCGGCTTCCTCGGTAAGGCAAGCCCCGTTCATTTCTTCTGGGGCAGCTTCGACCTCGCAGTGACGCGCTTCTCTGGACGGCCGGCGCCGCCTCATCCTGGAGGCGTGCCGGGCCTGCCGGACGCCATCGCGCGCGAGGCATACTCGCACGAGGTCAGCAGTGCGGGGTTTTGGGCGGGGAACGACGCTTTTCAACAGCCGGCTTTTTATTCCTACGCTTACCCCGAGCCGCCAGGCTTCAGGGACCAGCCTGTTACCGCTGGCGCAACTTTTAGCACTGCGCTGGGCGAATTCGTTCTGCCCTACGATGCCGTTCGCGCTGCGCCAAGTCCCGACGCGTTGCTACTGGACTTTCTTTCTACAACTTACGCTGCGGCTGCGGATTGCGGCCGCTGGGACCGTGTCGTGCTCGAGTGCCCGCTCGGCGTCCCTGGCAGGCCTCGCGCGGTGGGTTGATCGCGTCGAAGTTCTCTAGTCCGGTGAGTACTTGAATTCAGGCAATGCGAGGAGGGAATCCTTCGTCTCGAGGTCCGCATGCGACCCGGGAGATCGTTCTGTTCTTACGCCAGTTTGCGTGCGCTTCCTTTGTTTTATCTTGTGATCGTCGCCATGACGTATGCGGCGCATCGAGCTTGTCCTATCCTTTATCGAAGCGTCATGACTCGCTCACCGTTCCGCTCCGAACTGTGGACGTTGAGGGGCGTGGAATCAAGGCTCCTGCGTAACGCAGACCTCT
>NZ_CADIKM010000013.1 GCF_902859895.1 Pararobbsia alpina | reverse complement strand
GCACTGCACGAAGGCGGACCCCGCCTACGGTGCGGGGGTGGCGAAGGCGCTGAAGGCGATCAGCCCGCTTGAAACGACGCCGGTCCGCTCGGAAGCCGCCGTTGCAAAGTAAGAGGGCAATCGCAGTAAAGCAAGACGCGACTTCCTGATCGGCAGGAAGCCGCGGCGCGGACCGGCACGGGGGGTACGGTGCCGGTCTGCCATCGATACGCCGTGTTTCGGTAATATAGACGTTCGCAAGCCGTTTCGAACGTCACCATACTATGAATTCCGAGCCTCAGCCGGGTGGGCAGGATGAAGCGCCGGTAACCGTCAGCGTATCGAGTGCGGAGCACGTACCGGGGTTCAGGGTCGAGCCACCACCGGAGTCAGTCATTTCACCCGTCCGCTGGGTCGGCCGTGGCGAGCACGTCGTCGCGGGCGGCGTGACGATCACGGGAGGGCTCTTCTATTTTGGAGGCACAGGCCCGTCAGAGCCGGTCCGGCTCGACGCGTGCGTGGTCGACACAAGACATGCCGTCGCCCCTCGAGGGGGCGGGCCGTCACAAGGTCCCTCGTCGCAGGGTCCGTCGTTACCGGCTCCGTCGTTGTTCGGGCTCGCCTACGAAGAACTGTCCCCCGAACAGCGTCGTGCCTATCTGGAATGGCTCGGTTCGGACCGCCCGGGGTCGATCGCGCATGTCGGATACCTGAATCTCTTTCTCTTCGGGCTGGAACGACGAGTCATCGTCGACGGGGCGCTCGAAGCCGTCAGTGCAAGCGAATACGACGACATCGCAGGCGAACTGCGAAGACTGATGAAGGCGGCGACCGACTGGTCCTTCCTCTCACACGCCGAGAATCTGCTGGACGTCATTTCGGTGATGACCATCGCACCCGCCCGGTTGTACAAGACATCGCCGACCGTGAAATCGACACGAGGCTATCAAGTTCCGTTGTCGGTCCGCGTCGCGTTCGCTCAAGCGGCAGTCGACCGGGTACCGGTTCCGGCCGAATGGGCGCTGTGCTGGGCCACGCTCGACGCGGCGATCGCCAAGCGCACCCCTGTCATGCGGTCGGGCGAACAGTTCCGGCTGCTCTTCGCGAAGAAATACCGCGAGCGCTTCAGGGATGGGATGATCGTCTCCGTCAACCGGACCGCGCTGACCATGCCGGGCACCGCCTTTCCCGCGCTACTTGATAAGCCGCCGCCGCCCTGCCTCGCGAACCTGCCGGATGTTTCAGCGGCGACCGGCCCGCGCAAAAAGCTCCAGCAACTCGTCATCGAATGTGCCGAGGCACTGCGCGCGTATAGTCGCTATCTGGGCCGGTACCCGGGCAGCGAGGGCACCCTCGATGCCGCGCTCGTGCTCCCCTATGATCTATGGCCGCAGGCGTTCCAGGCGCAACTCGAGTCACTTGCCGTGAGGGTTCGGGAGTCGACTGTCGTCATGACGTTCGGCGAGCTTCTCGGTCACTTCAAATCGATGGGTGGCATCACCCGCGCCAAAGCGAGCACATTGATTGGGGCGCTGGATCGTGTGGGCGTTGCCGTCGAGCCGGATGTGCGCATGGGAGCGCGTACGCCGAAACCTGGGGATGCGGTAGCGCTGTTCGCCGCGCCGGCAGGTGCGAGCCTGCCCGTCGCCGAGCCGGCCTATGTCACGGCATCCCTCATGGTGGAGCTCGCCGCTTCGCTGGCCAGGATCGACGGGGCCGCGTCCCCGCGTCAGACGACGCTCATCCATCACCGGATCGACTCATGGGTTCGATTCACGAGCGACCAGCAGAGCCGGCTTCTGGCACGTGCGGCTATGCAGCTGGGTCAGCTGAGCCAGCCGATGACGCTGGCCTCGCTCAAGAAGCGGCTCAGACCGCTGTCGGCAGATGCGCGGCGGGCCGTCGCGGCATTCCTCGTTCAGACCGCCAGCGCGGAAGGCGTCGTGACACCGTCCGAAGTCAAAATGCTCGAGAAGGTCTATCGTGCGCTCGAGTTCGAGCCGCAGAAGCTCTATGCTGACTTGCATCAGGGCTCAGCGGGTACACCCTCGAGATCGGGAAAACCGAGGCCGGCGGGTTCGTCGAGCGTTCCGGCCACCAATACGGGTGTACCTTTCGTGCTGAATGACGCCCGCATCGCAGCGCTGCAGAGAGAGACCGCGCAGGTTTCGGTGTTGCTGGCGAATGTGTTTGCCGAAGACATCGTCCATGCGGTGCATACCCCGGATACAGTACGCAAGGAAGCTTCCGTGGAGGGTCCCGGTCCTGCGGAAGCCCCCGGCGGCCTGCTCGGTCTGGACGATGCTCATTCGACCTTCCTGCGTTTGCTGGTCACGCGTGCGCAGTGGACGCGGGCTGAACTGTCCGATGCCGCGGGGGACCTCGATCTGATGCTGGACGGTGCGATCGAACAAGTGAATGAGGCGTCTCTCGACCACTGGGATGAAGCGCTGACGGATGGCGAAGACCCGGTGGAAATCAATCAAGCGCTCGTACAAAGGTTGGCAGCATGATGACGATACGCCCCAGGGACCGTGATGCGGTTCTGCAGTCACTGCGCGCAGGCGTCGTGCCGCGCGTCGGGCAACACCTGATCCAGGTCGGTCGGGCGAAGGAGCTCGAAGCGCTCCTGAAGGATATCGAGCGCGTCGCGGACGGGGGCTCGAGCTTTCGCGTCGTCGTCGGCGAATACGGCGCGGGAAAGACGTTTTTCCTCAATCTCGTTCGAGCCATCGCGCTCGAGAAGAAGCTCGTCACGCTTCACGCCGATCTGAACCCCGACCGGCGCCTGCATGCGTCCGGCGGGCAGGCGCGTTCGCTCTTTGCGGAACTCGTGAAGAACATGTCGACGCGTACCAAGCCCGACGGCGGTGCGCTCGCGGGCGTCGTCGAAAAATTCATCGGACAGGCCAAGACCGAGGCCAAGGCCTCCGGCAGGGCAAGCGAGGAAGTCATCCGCGCACAGCTCGGCCAGCTTACTGAAATGGTCAACGGCTATGATTTCGCGGACGTCATCGCTGCCTATTGCCGCGGTTTCGAAGAAGGCAACGAGCCACTCAAGAGCGATGCCATTCGATGGCTGCGTGGCGAGTTCTCGACGAAGACCGATGCGAGAAATGCACTGGGTGTGCGGACCATCGTCGACGATGCCAGCATGTATGACCAGCTCAAGCTCCTGGCGCGCTTCGTGCGGATGGCGGGTTACAGCGGATTGATGGTGTGTCTGGACGAACTGGTGAACCTGTACAAGCTGGCCAATGTGCAGGCCCGCAACTCGAACTACGAGCAGATACTGCGCATCCTGAACGACTCGCTGCAGGGTTCGGCCGAGGGCCTCGGTTTTGTATTGGGCGGCACGCCCGAGTTCCTGCTCGACACGAAGCGCGGCCTGTACAGCTATCCTGCGCTGCAGTCGCGACTCACGGAAAACGCGTTTGCCACCGATGGGCTGGTCGACTACAGCGGCCCCATCGTACGGCTTGAGAGCCTGACACCGGAAGACTTCTACGTCCTGCTCGAGAAGATCCGCAGCGTCCATGCGTTCGGTGATGCGAGCAAATACCTGATACCCGACGAAGCCATTCGCGCTTTCATGGGGCACTGTGCAGCGCGACTGGGTGAGGCCTATTTCAGAACGCCGCGCACGACGATAACCGCGTTCATCAACTTCCTGGCCGTGCTCGAACAAAACCAGACGGCGGACTGGCGCGAGCTGATCGGCGTATTGGATGTCGAGCCGGACACCGGTGGGGCATCCGACGTATTCGACACGGCGATAGACGGTGACGATGAACTCGCCCGCTTCCGGCTCTAGTTCCCAAAGTTTTGACCTGCTCGACGAGCGGATCCGCAGATGGATCTGGCAGGAAGGCTGGACCGAGCTCAGGGACGCACAGGAACGGGCCGTGCCGGCACTCCTCGATGCGGACCGCGACGTCATCATCGCCGCCGCGACGGCCGCGGGGAAGACCGAGGCGGCTTTCTTCCCCATCCTGTCGAATCTGCTGAGGGACGAACCGTGCCAGGCAAGCGTCCTCTACATCAGCCCGCTGAAGGCGTTGATCAATGATCAGTGGGCACGACTGGACGATCTGTGCAAGTCGCTCGACATTGCGGTGACCGGCTGGCACGGTGACGTATCCGCGAGTCGCAAGCAACGTTTCTTCAGGAGCCCGACGGGTATTCTTCTTATCACGCCGGAATCGCTCGAAGCCATGCTCGTGAACCGCGGCGCTTCGTTGCGGACGACCTTCGCGGCACTGCGCTATGTGGTGGTGGACGAATTGCATTCGTTCATCGGATCCGAGCGAGGCATGCAGTTGCAATCGCTCATTCATCGTATCGAGATTGCATGCGCTCGCTTCGTGCCCCGCGTCGGCTTGTCGGCGACCTTGGGAGACATGCAGCTGGCTGCGCGTTTTCTTCGCCCGAAGCCCGCCCGGCGGGTGGAAATCATCGAATCGAAAGCCGCGGCGCAGGATCTTCAGATCCTTATCAAGGGCTTTCTGAAAAAGCCCGCTCGCATTGAGTTGGAGCCCGGTCTTCAGAGCGTCGAAATGGAGGACGCGGTACCTGGCAGCACGGTCGATGTGGCGAACCAGATATACCGCGCGCTGCGAGGGACGAACAATCTTATCTTCCCGAACAGCAGGCGGATGGTCGAGATCTATGCCGACCTGCTGCGCAGGGCGTGCGAGCGCGAAGGATATCCGAACGAGTTCTGGCCACATCATGGCAGCCTGTCGAAGGAGCTGCGTGAAGATGCCGAGCGGGCACTGAAGGCCGGGGACCGGCCGGCGAGTGCCGTCTGCACGACAACGCTCGAACTCGGTATCGACATCGGAGCCGTGAAGAGCGTGGTGCAAATCGGGCCATCGCCTTCGGTTGCAAGCCTGCGTCAGCGCCTCGGGCGGTCGGGGCGCCGCAAAGGAGAGGCTGCCATTCTGCGCGGCTACTGTGTCGAAGCCGAACTGAAATCCGACTCGGACTTCTCGGACCGTATCCGTGAGGGGCTGGTCCAGTCGATTGCCATGGTCAATCTCTTGCTCAGGCGATGGTTCGAGCCGCCTCGAGCCGGTGGCTTGCATGTCTCCACGCTCGTGCAGCAGATTCTGTCCATCATTGCGGAGCGGGGTGGATGCCATGCATCGGAACTTTGGCAGATACTGATCGCGACGGGCCCGTTCGAGGCGATCGACAAGACCCTGTTCTCCACTATTCTGCGCAGTCTTGGGAAAGCGGACCTCATCGTCCAGGAAAAAAGCGGCCTGCTGCTGCATGGCGTCCTCGGCGAGAGGCGGGTCAACCACTACGAGTTCTATGCGGCCTTTTCGAGCGACGAGGAGTTTCGCATCGTTGCCGGAGCGCGTTCGCTCGGCTCGCTTCCAGTCGCTCGTCCGTTGAGTGCGGGCCAGGGCATCATCTTCGGCGGCAGCCGCTGGCGTGTGCAGGAAGTCGATGCCGAAAAGAAGGTGGTGTTCGTGTTGCCCGACCAGGGTGGGGTTCCGCCGCTCTTCGATGGGTCCGGGGCCATGGTTCATGACGAGGTACGGGCCGAGATGCGGCGCGTGCTGGCCGATGCTTCGCCCGTGACCTACCTTGATTCGAAAGCGCGTGGCCTGCTCGACGAGGCGCGCGGATACTTTGCCGCGGCTAATCTGGGGCAGACCGAGGTGTTGACCGAGGGCGCCCATGTCGTGCTGGCGACATGGCGCGGTGACTGGGTGAACGACGCGCTGGTCCTGTTGCTTCGGGCGGAGAAGCAGGACGCGCTGAACCGGGGTGTGACGGTCGAGGTGTCTGGCAGCAGCGTGAAAGCCGTATTGGAGGCGCTGCGGAAGATAGCGGCCCAACCTTTGTCGATCGCGGAGCACGCCCTGAACGGCATCGGGAACCTCGATAACGAAAAGTGGGACTGGGCGCTGCCGGACGATGTGAAGCGGGCTGCGTTTGCGTCGCTCAAGCTCGATGTTGCCGGTGCGCTGGCGCAAGCCGCGCAGATTGTCGCTGGGGTACCTCGCGACGCCGTCTGATGGTGGGGGCCCCTGAAGGCTTGAAACCGCCGCCGGGGGGCTCAATGAGTATCCACGGTTCCCGGTATAAATATGGATTTCTCGCTCGACCGTCATCGATCGATAATGATGCCTCATATAGCTAGCGCATGAACTAGACAAAACTTTATCTCGCCTGGCACAGCAATGACAAAGAAGCTGAAGCTTCACACACTCCGCATCGAGTTGCTCAGCATCGAGCCGTTGATCTGGCGTCGAGTTCAGATTGACGGCAATGCGAGTCTCGGCTACCTGCACCACGTGATCCAGGTCGCGTTTGGGTGGGACGATGCCCATCTTCACGAGTTCGAGGTCGGGGTAGACCGCTTTACCAATGTGCGTGACGGCGGCACCGAGCTCAGCGACGACGTCGAGGACGAGAGCACGCAGGCAATCGAAGGGGTGGCCGCCGCCGTCGGGGATGCTTTCGGCTACCGATACGATTTCGGCGACGATTGGGAGCATCGCATCGTCGTCGAACGGATCGAACTGGTGTCCCATCAGGTTGGCTGTGCGAGCGTCACGGCCGGAGAACGGGCATGTCCCCCGGAAGACATCGGCGGTCCGAGCGGATATGCGGCTTTCATCACCCGGCTCAAGGGCGAAGCCGGCGTGGACGAAGCGACCCGCTACCTGGACCGGATCGGCCCCGACTACGACCCGAACCTGTTCGATCGTCATGCCGCGAACGCCACCCTTGTGCGGATGGCGCGCCACGGATGGGGCATCCGGTAGCGCGGCGGCTCGGGCGCGTCACGTCACGGCCCACCGCAGCCGCTGTCCGAAGCTCGGTGAACAGGGATCAGAGCACCCTATGTCCGTACTCGCGCACGACTGGGGCGGCGGCCAGGCACAGCCAGCTGAGATCGACACCCAGCAATTGCGAAAGGCGCTGACACTGCGCGCCATGCGGAACGGTAATGCCAGCGCGCCAGAAATCGACATCGCGCTCCTTGACGCCCACGTAGGTCGCGACCAGGCGCGACGTGATTCGGGCGCGCTTGATGCTCATGTCGAGGCGAGTGGAAAAGCGCTTTCGGAACCCGGCTGACCGGCCGTTTTCTTCCAGATGAAGATCTAATCTATTGTCGCGGAGCATGGAAGGCCTCGAAGGGACCTCGAAAGAATGGAGAGAGGGCCGGTTCACAACGTTACGGGTGGCTCATATCCAGGATCTGGCGAAATGCGGGACGGTGCGTGATCGCCATCGACACTGCGTCGAGGCTCGTACCATGCACATACGCTGCGAGCTGATCGATCGCGAATTGCTGCTCAGCGATCAGGTTCTTCACCAAATCACCGATTGACACGAGTCCGATCAGCACACCGTCTTCGATTACCGGTAAATGGCGGATGCGATGGTCCGTCATCAGCCTCATGCATTCATCGGACGTCTGCGAAGGCCGTACAAAGCGCACGGGCGTCGACATGATTTCATGGATCGTGGTGTTGCGTGACGAGCGGTCTTGAAGGATCACTTTGCGCGCATAGTCCCGCTCGGTAACCATGCCGCACACATGGCAGCCGCATGTCACGACCAAAGCCCCGATGCCTTCGCGTGACATCACGACGATGGCGTCGAACACAGTGGCTGAAGAGGGAACCGTATGAAATGATCTGTTGGTCTTTGATTTCAAAACCTGTGCTACGGATGCCATGGCGCGTCCTCCCTTGTTACCGCGTATCTGAGGGGTGCTGCTCCGAAGCGCGAGCGGATCGCTTCGACGAAATCGAACCATTCTCCGAAAGACGAGGCGTTGTCCGTGGGGGCGAGCAGTGGACTATTGACGACGCACTGCCACCGTGTTGCCAGGGACCATACCGGTCGTGAATCTCTTTGCTTTCAAATTGCTTTCTATTGATGCCATCGTAGCGGAGACGAAGGTGATATAAAACTCGTATTTTCAATCGCTTTAATTCGAGAAAACCGAATCCTGGACGCTCCGCTCCGGAGGCTGAATGAACTTCAGGCACTTGTATTATTTCTGGGTTGCGGCGCACGCCGGCAGTCTCGTGCGCGCTGGCGCGCAACTGCATATCACGCCGCAAACGCTGAGCGGCCAGATCAAACTGCTCGAAGCGTCGCTGGACAGGAAGCTCTTCAAAAAAAGCGGCCGCAATCTCGACGTGACGGATGCAGGTCGTCTTGCGCTCGACTACGCCGACGAGATTTTCTCGCTCGGCGCCGAGATGGAGAGTGCGATCAGGCGCGATCAGGACGTCGCGCAGACTCAACTGCGGGTGGGTGTGGCGGACTCGGTGCCAAAGGCCGTGGCGTACCGGCTACTCGAGCCTGCGCTGAACCGCTCGACGTCTTTGCGACTCGTCTGTCTGGAGGGCAAGCTGCATTCATTGCTCTCCCAACTGGCGGTGCATCGACTCGATTTGATCATTGCCGATGCGCCGATTCCGTCCGACGTGAACGTGAAGGCCTTCAACCACCCGCTCGGACGTTCGACACTGAGTTGCTTCGCACCGAAGCCGCTAGCCGCGCGCGTAGCGGAGGATTTCCCCAACTCGCTCAACGCAATGCCCGTGCTGCTGCCCGGCGTTGACTCGGCAGTACGCAGAAAGATCGACCACTGGTTGAATACACGTGGAATTTCACCGCAAATCGTGGGCGAATTCGACGATAGCGCGCTGACGATCGCGTTCGGCCGGGAAGGGCGGGGCGTGCTGTTCGCCCCATCGGTGCTGGCCGCCCAATTGAAACGGGAACATGCGTTGAGCACGGTAGGCCACATCGACACGATCGTGGAGGAGTTTTTCGCAATCTCAATCGAGCGTCGGATCAGTCATCCGGCGATTACATCGATCATGAGCGCCGCACGTAGTGGCTTGTTTGGCACTAGGGTTCGCGATGATCGGACAAGTACGTAGGGCTTTCGCCCTACGTTGCGAGTCTAGTTCGCCGAAAACGCGCGCATGCGGTGCGCGACTTCGATCGCATCGGCACGCAGTTGCTCAGTGTCGATGCCGACGTGCTTGCCGTTCTCGACCACCTTGCGACCGTTCACGAACAAGGCCCGCAGGTTGGGCGTGCCGCCCGATGCCACCGGTCCGATAGCCGGGTCCAACAAACCGAAATAGCGCGGATGGTCGAGCTTGTAGATGGCGATGTCCGCTGCCTTGCCGCACTCGAGACTGCCGACCGCTGGCAGTCCGAGCACCTGGGCTCCTCCTGATGTTCCCCAATGCACGATATCTTCAATCGTCACCGCGTCGGCACCGCCATCTGTGTTGCCATCGGCCTTGCCACCCAGCGCACCGGCCATGGTTTGCGAACCGCGTCCGGCCCGATGCACGAGCCAGCAGAAATGCGTTTCCGATGCCATGTCCGCCGCTTCATTGGACGCAGCGCCATCCACGCCCAATGAAATGCGCGCGCCTGCGCGTGCGAGCGCCGGGATCGGCGCGATACCGCTGCCCAGGCGCCCGTTGCTTTGCGCACAGTGTGCGATGCCCGTCTGGCTTGCCCCCAAGGTCGCGATCTCGTCCGCATCGGGCTTCACCATGTGCGCGAACCACACGTCCGGCCCCATCCATTCATGCTTTTCGGCGAACGCAACGGGCGACATGCCGTGCAAGTCTTGCGAAAACTCGCGGTCGGCAATGGTCTCGTTGAGGTGCGTGTGCATGCGCAGGCCCTCGCTGCGCGCGAAGCGTGCCATGTCACGGAACTCGTGCGGATGCAGGGCATGAAACGGAATCGTGGTCGCTACGGCAACGCGCCGCATCGCGTTGTCGCCGTCCTCATGATAGAGGTGCTTCAGCCTTTGTATGTCCGTGAAAATCTGCTCGAGCGACTCCGCCGGAACGCTTGCGTGTTCGTTTTCGTAGCGGGTCGTGCGCGTCGCCCCCGCGCGACACAGCACGAGCCGCACACCGACACGCGCCGCTTCCTCGAACAGCACCGCCGACGGATCGAACGTCATGCCCGGACCATACAGGTAGTTGTGGTCCGCCACGGTGCCGCAGCCCGACAAAGCGAGCTCGAGGAGGCCGGTGCGCGCGGCGAGCCTGAAGGTCGCTTCGTCGAAGGCGGGCCGCAAGCGATACGGCGTCGCCTCCAGCCAGTCGCCCAGCGAACAGTTGATGCCGTGGGGATCGCCCTTGATCATCGACTGGAACAGATGATGGTGCGTGTTGACCCAGGCCGGATAGACGACGCATCCCTGCGCGTCGATCACTTCTTCACCTGGCAGTGCCTCGAGCGTACCGATTGCGTCGATACGTCCGTTCACGACGCGCAGACTGGGTCCTGCATGACGCGCCGCCGCACCGGGCAAGCCCGTCATGAGGGCTTGCGCATTGCGAATCAAAAACGAATTGTCCATGGTCTTGAGCGCGGGCCTCAGGCCTTCTGCGGGGCGTATTTGATCTGGCCTGCGATCAGCTTGTTCCAGGTGCCCTGGAACGCTTGCGCCGCGCTTGTGGGAACCAGCTGCGCATTGAACATCTGCGTGCCGCAGGAGAGATGCCAGAGCACGTTGACGGTCGGCTTCCACTCTTGCCCGCCCATGAACTTGCCGCCCTGTACCATGGCGGTGACTTTCTCGACCAGCACCCCATTGTCGAGCACAGTGCTGGTTGCCATGGACTTGGGCGCCTGCCCGCTTTGATCGGCATAGCAGCCGATCGTCTTCGCGCCGTGTGCCACCGCGCCTTGGATGGCACCGAGGCCCGTGACGTCGGCGATGTGCCAGATCACGTCCGCGCCGTTGCCTGCCATGATGCTGGCTGCCTCGCGCCCCTTCGCCGCGTCGTTGTAGTTGCCCGTGATGATCGAAAGCGGGTTGATGGCAGGTACCGCTGCCTGCGCGCCCTGCTTGAATGCGTCGATCATGGACCGCTGGGTCGGATTGTCGCCGCCGCCCACGATGCCCACCGCCTTCTGCTTGCTCGAGATCAATGCCGCCAGCGTACCCGCTGCGTAAGCAATGTCGCGGTACGCCATGTCGACGAACATCGTGTTGGCCGGACATTGCGGCTGCGGCTTGAACGTCGAGGCAAAGAACTTGACGTTCGGATAGTCCCCGGCAATTTCAAGAAAGGCACTGCCGAACTCGAAGCCATGTCCGATGATGAGATCGTAGCCATCGTCGCCATAGCCTCGCGTGACTTCGGAGATTTGCGCCTGCGGAATATTCTCGGCATAAGCGGTCTTGTGACCTGCCTGCTTCAGCCGTTCCAGTCCTTCGAAAGCGCCCTGGTTCCAGCCGCCGTCCTTGACGGATCCCGTCATCAGGAGCGCGACCTTGAGCGTTTTGCCGTTCGCGGCCCATGCCTGGCCGGCCGGCAGTTCGAGCATGGCTGCTCCGGCAAGGGCACCGCCGAGCACGCGTACGAAGTTTCTTCTTGAAATGGACATGGTGATTGAAGTAGAGAGTGTGGTTGAAAAACGCTGCGTACGGGTCGCGTTCAGGACGCGAATTCGAAACGGCTGATCTCGCTGAGCATGTCCACCCACTTCGGTACGAGCGGAGTGAGCCGTTGCCAGCCACGCTCGGGCGTCGAAAGCGTCGCATCGCCGAGCACGCCCGAATCGCTCAGGTCGCGCGTCAGCCATGCCACGTTCGCAGCGGATCCTTCCAGCTTCAGATGCGCGGGCGCGAAGTCCGGATACTCCGCCGTCAGCTTGTCCGCCCGCACCTGTTGCGGTGCAAGCGCCATCATCACGCTTGTTTCCCAGTCGTTCGCGTGAATGCCAAACGTGCCTTCCCGCTCGTTCGTCTCGACCGGATCACGCAAGGCCGCGGGCGGGAAACAGGTGAAGACAGCCAGGCCGGTATCGGCGCGGATCTCGCGCGCCATCAGATCGAGCAATGGGATATTCCCGCCGTGGCAATTCCAAAGCAGCAAGCGTCGAAAGCCCGAGCGGGCGATGCTGGCGCCGATGTCGCGCAGCACGTTCATCATCGTGGATGCGCTGAGCCAGAACGACCCGGCGAATCCTTCGTGTTCGCGGCTGTTTGTAATCGGCATGACGGGCAGGCACCAGACCTTGATGGAATCGGGCAGCTGTTCGAGCGCAAGTTCGAGGAAGCGCTCGGCGAAGTAGGTATCCGTATTGATGGTCAGGTGAGCGCCGTGCTGCTCGAGCGACCCGATCGGCAGTACGACCACGCCCGACTCCTTGTCGAGATCGCGGATCTCCGTCCAGGTCATATGCGACAGATGACGTTGCAATTCTTTCTCCTGTTGATGCAATGTTCGGTGGCGCTGCAGTGGGCGCAGTTCGTGAATCAGGCGCTCTTGTGGTACGGAACCATGAGCGCGGCAGGCTGTCTTGCACGGCCCGCCACGCCGGAAATGGCAAGAATGGTCACGACATACGGGAGTGCCAGCAGCACTTCCGCCGGTACGGAGACGCTCGTCAGTTGAAGCGATAGCTGAAGCGCATCCGCGGCGGCGAACGCGAGCGCGGCGAGCAGGCACTTGAGCGGGTCCCAGCGGCCGAAGATCACGATGGCGAGCGCGATGAATCCCTTGCCGTCGACAATGTTGTCGCGAAACAGTCCGATCTGGGCCAGCACGATGAAGGCGCCGGCCGCACCGGCGGCGAGTCCGGACAGGGCGACGCCGATGTGACGCATCTTGTTCACGTCGATGCCGGCCGCTTCCGCCGCCTTCGGGTTCTCGCCGACCGCGCGCATGTTCAGTCCAAAGTGGGTGCGATACAGCGCCCAATGCGCGACGGCGACGACGGCGATCACGAGATACAGCAGCAGTGAATGGCGAAAGAGAATCGGTCCGAGCACCGGAAGGTCCGAGAGCACGGGGATGTGCAGTGCCTTGAACATGGGGCTTGAACTCGAGTCCTGAATGTTCATCAGCCGGTACACATAACTGCCGAGACCAAAGGCGAGAATGTTGAAGATGATGCCCACGACCACCTGGCTCGCGCCGATGGTGACGTACATCAGCGAGAGCGGCACACTGCACAGCGCTCCTGTTGCCGCGCCGGCCAGCACGCCAAGCCAGATTTCGCCGGTACCGTGAGCCACACCGAAGCTTGCGAGCGCGCCTAGCAGTAGGCATCCCTGGATCCCGAGGTTGAGTACGCCGCTTCTCTCCGCATACAGCTCGCCGGTGGCCGCGAGCAGGATGGGCGCGGCCAGCAGCACGGTCGCATTCAGCCAGGTGACGAGAAATGTGCCGGTCATGACGACGCTCCGGTGGACGGGTCTCGGCGGAATCGATAACGCCGCAGCAGTTGGGCCGCGAGAATGAAGAGAACGATCAGTGCCTGCACGATCGAGACGATGGAACTGGGCACGCCGAGCTCGCGCTGCATGACATCCGCGCCCGTGCCCATGCCGGCATAGAGCACGGAAGCGACTACGGTGCCCAGGCCATGCAACTGCCCGAGCAGCGCCGCGACCATGCCGATGAAACCGGTGCCGTCGGCCATGCCATCGACGAGCCGGTGCTGGACACCCAGCACGTTGACGAGTCCGCCGAGTGCCGCCAGTCCTCCGCTGAGACAGGCCGCGACGATCTGCCTGCGCTCGACCGGCACGCCGCTATAGCGCGACGCACGCGCATTCAGCCCGGTTATCACCAGTTCGAAGCCGAAGACGGTCTTCTTGAACGCGAACCATACGACCAGCGCGGCGCACACCGCGAGCAGGATGCCCGCATGTGCGCGAGTGCCGGGAATAATGAAGGGCAGCCAGGTTTCATGCGGCAGGCGCCGCGATTCGGGCAAACCGCCGGGCGCGCGCATCGGGCCGGAAACCAGATACTGCACGGCGAAGATCGCGAGGTAATTCATCATCAGGGAGATCAGCGCTTCGTTGCCGCCGTAGCGCGCCCGCAGCCAACCTGTCGACCCAGCCCACAGCGCACCGGCAAGGAAGGCAAGCGGCATCACGGCGATCCAGAACGACCACCAGGGCAGGCCCGCGAATGCACGGCCGGGCAAATATTCGAGCGCGAGCCAGGCACTCGAAACCGAACCGGCGAGCATGCAGCCTTCAAAGCCGAGATAGGCGAAGCCCGTACGCCAAGCGACGATCGTCGCGAGCCCGACAAGGATCAGCGGCGACGCCTTCACGAGCGTGAATGCAATACCGCGCGGTGAGGCGAAGCCATCGATGAAAAGCTCGGCGTAGGCATGCAGCGGATCCAGTCCGAGCGGCACGAACAGCAGGCCACCGATCGCCATCGCAAGCACGATGGCGATGAGCATGGATAGAGCGATGGCGCGCCACGACGGATTCTCGTCAGGGACACGTTCGAGTCGGCCGCTCATGCCTGCACCTCGTTGTGCGCCGTGTTGTCCGTTCGTGCCGTCGCGCCGGCCATCATCAATCCGATCTCCGTGGCATCTGCATTGGCTGCATCCACGATGCCCATGATGCGGCCGCCGTGGATGACGGCGACGCGGTCAGACAGGTTCAGGATTTCCTCGAGTTCCGCGGAGATCAGCACAATGGCTGTCCCCGCCGCGCGCTGCGCGATCAGCGCCTGCCAGACGACCTCGATGGCGCCGACATCGAGTCCACGCGTCGGCTGTTCGACGACCAGCACCTTCGGCGCGCGCATCGCCTCGCGTCCGAAAATCACCTTCTGCAGATTGCCGCCGGAGAGCTTGCCGGCGGGGACGTCCATGCCGGACGCCCGGACATCGAACCGTTTCATCAACGCCGCGGCGTGCTCGCGGATCGCACGAAGATCGCGAAGGCCGCGCTTCGAAAAATGCCGATGCCGCCCGAGCATCGCGTTATCGGCGATCGACAGGCTCGTGAGCGCGCCCACGCTGCGGCGGTCGGCCGGGACATACGCAAGTCCCGCGGCATGGTGACGAGCTACGGTCTCGTGCGTCACGTCTTCGCCTGCAACCCTGACATGGCCGCTTTCGATCTTGCGCAGATTCAGGATCGCCTCGGCGAGCTCCGATTGGCCATTGCCATCCACGCCCGCAATGCCCAGGATTTCACCCGCGCGAACAGATAAATCGATGCCCCTGACCTTGGGTTGACCCAGGTGGTCGCGCACGTGGAGCTGCTCGATGTCGAGCGCCGTTTTGCCGGCGGCGAGCGCCGGTTTATCGACATGCAGGTTGACATCGCGTCCCACCATCAGGCGGGCAAGTCCGTGTTCGTCCGTCTGAGCGGTGTGCACGACACCGCTCAGGCGTCCATGCCTGAGCACCGTCACGCGCTGCGCAATGGACATGATTTCACGCAGCTTGTGCGTGACGATCACGACTGCGCGCTGCTGCTGCACGAGCGAGCGCAATACGTTGAAGAACCCGGTGACTTCCTGCGGCGTGAGCACGGCGGTGGGCTCGTCGAGGATGAGCAGACGCGCGTCGCGATACAGCAATTTGAGAATCTCGACGCGCTGCTGCACGCCGATTGGCAGGTCCTCGACCTTGTCCCACGGATTCACCGACAAGCCGTGTTCTTCCGATATCTCCGCGATGCGCCTCGCCGCGGCAGCCAGATCGAGACGTTCACCGGTGTGGCCGAGTCCGAGCACGACATTCTCAACCACGCTCAGCGACGGCACCAGCATGAACTCCTGATGGATCATCCCCACCTGGGCCGCGATGGCATCGCGCGGAGATTCGATCCTGACCTCTCGGTTTGCGACCAGGATTTCGCCGCTGTCCGGCTGCACCATGCCGTAGAGGATCTGCATGAGCGTGCTCTTGCCCGCGCCGTTTTCTCCGAGCAATGCGTGGATCTCGCCCTGCATGACTGAAAAGTCGATCGCATCGTTTGCCAGCGTCGCGCCGAATCGCTTCGTGATGCGGCGCATCTCGAGCATCGTGCGAACTTTCGACGGCGAGCCGCCTGCTTCGCCGGCTGATGCCTCTGGCGAGGTGGCTAATACCATGGGGAATACTTCCGTTGAATTCTGGCGTGGTTGATTTGAGCATCCCAGAATTTCACGAACAACATCGCTGGCGCCATATCCATATGGCGCTTTCGGTATGGCCTGCGCAAGGCGTGGCGCTCAGAATGCAGTTCGCAAAGGCCAGGGTTCGCTCAGGAAATGGCGAGACTGTCTCGCTCGAGGGCGGTGTGCACAGCCTCGATGCTCTGCGCCCGCAGCCAGCGGCTGCTGGCTGCATCGTGAGCGCGTTCGTGCCACAACTGATAGAAGCGCACGGGTGCGAGTTCAGGTGGCGCGGGACTGAGCGTGAGCGGAAAGTGCTTGGCCATGCGTTCCGCCGCCGGGCGTCCGGTCGTGAAGACCAGGTCGGACTCCATCAGCATGTACGGCACGATGTTGTACTCGGGCAAAGTCACGGCGATGTTGCGCCGATGTCCCAGGTGGGCCAGTTGCAGATCGATCGGGCCAGGCTCGGAAGGCGATGTCGCAAGCGGCACGACATGTCGTGCGTGCAGGTACTGCTCGAGGCCGATGGGTCCTTGCGCGATCGGGTGATCCTGACGGGTGAGGCAAACGAGGTCCACGGTGCACAAGGTGGAAGAACGCAGGTTTTCCGGGGGCGATGTCCAGCAGCCGAACACGAGATCCAGTTCGCCCGATTCCAGCGCGCCCGCGTAGTCGAACTCAGAGCCGATAGCTCGGGCGTGCAGCCGCAGGTGCGGCCCTGCCGCGAGGATCCTGCTGGCGACGAACGGCAGCACCACAGCCCCGAGGCAGTCGGCGCTGGCGATCAGGAACTGGCGATCGGAGACCTGGGGCAGGAACGACGTGTCGATGTTGAAGAGGCTGTCGAGGTTGGCAAGCGCCTTGCGAACGGGTTCGCGCATCGCTTGTCCGGCATCGGTGAGCACCATGCCAGTGCCACAGCGCACCAGGATGGGGTCGCTGAAGGTCTCACGCAGTCGGCGCAATGCGCGGCTGATGGCGGGTTGCGGCTGGTCAAGCAGTTCAGCCGTACGCGAAACGCTCTGCTCGCGAAGAAGAATGTTGAGGATGGATAGGTGATGAACATCCAGAGAGCGTAGATACGACGCGTTCAATGCCGACTCCTCGTTAGCACGATGCTGGGCGGCTACCGTACGCAACTTGCATGCCAATTTACCTACTAGCTGAGCAGGAGAAAATCGATGTCCTCGGGCAAGCCATATCCAGCGACAAGTGAACCGGACGGGGCGGGGGACTTGCTCGGCCATCCGCAAGGCGATCACTACCGCGTAGACGGAGACATCATCGATATGACGCGTCCGCGGTCTGCTACACGGACCGTGACGCTGACAGCGAATCCGCAGGACGTGCGCATCGACCTGATGCAGACGGCATTCGTCTGCATCGACATGCAGAATGACTTTTGCAGTGTGGGCGGCTGGCTCGATTCGATTGCCGTGGACACACGCCCGGGCAAGCAACTGGCGCCGGCCATCAATCGCCTGACGCATTTGTGCCGCAGTGTGGGCGTGCCGGTGATCTGGGTGAACTGGGGCAATCGCGCCGATCGCGCCAACCTCCCGCCCGTCCTGCTGCATGTCTACAACCCCGACGCGAAGTCTGTCGGCCTGGGCGATCCGCTTGCGCCGCATGCAAGCGAGCCGCGCGCGGCGGGCAGTCGCGTGCTGGAGAAAGACAGTTGGGGCGCCGCGCTCATCGACGAGCTCGCCGTATCGGCAACCGATACCTTCGTTGATAAATACCGCATGAGCGGTTTTCGCGATACGCCGCTCGACTCCATTCTGCGTACGCTCGGCGTGAAGACGGTGCTTTTCGGCGGCGTCAATGTCGATCAATGCGTGCTCGCCACGCTAATGGACGCCAACTTCCTCGGCTACGACACGCTATTGGTCGAAGACTGCAGCGCGACGACATCGCCGGATTTCTGTACCGCCGCAACGCTCTATAACGTACGCCAGTGCTTCGGCTTTTCTCTTCAAAGCAACGCGATGCACGAGGTGCTGACCGCTCACAAGGATCATCAATGAACATTCCCGCAAGCTCCGTCACTCGCCGCGCTTTCAGCATTCAGGCGTTGCAGGACGCGGAGGTTTTCAAGATCTCGCCGAACGACAGCAATTACTTTGTCCTGCTCGCGACACCGCAAGCAAATCGGGTGAGCTTCGTGCAGGTCATCGAGATATTCGAAGCGGGGGGCGCTACGCCGCCGAACAGCCACACGGCAGCCGATGAAATTTTCTTTGTCCTCTCGGGAAGCGGAGAGGCCATCTGCAACGGTGAGTCCACTGAGATCCGCGCAGGTGACTCGCTGATCGTCCACGCAGGAAGCGAACATGTCGTACGCAATACCGGCCGCGAGCGGCTCTACTGTTTGACCACGATGATTCCCGACGAAGACTTCGCGCAACTCATTCGCAACGGCTTGCGGTGGAAACTTGATGCCGCCGATATCCGGGTACTGGGTGGCATCGGCTAACGTGCTCGCATGGGTAGCAGGCCGTGCGCCAGCATGGTCAGTTCAAGTTGTCAGCGTTGGCTGAACAAGTGCGCGGTAATCCCTCCTCCTTCAGGGCTCCTTAGGGCGGGGAGAATATCAAGTGCGACAGAAGTGTCCGGAAGATCGGCGGGCTAGCGGCAGGCCAGCAAAATTCCGGTAGCCAACCCTAAGCGACAAATGCCACGACGACGTTACTCGTCGTGCATTTCCGCCGCTTCCCGCTCTTGCTCCGGCTTGCTGAGCCATCGCCGATGCAGCGTCTGCTCGAGCGCACGCCCCACGGTGAGTAGCAAGATCACCATGATGGTCGCGATTGCGGCAACGCTCCACGCACCGAGGCCGCAGACGATCCCGAGCGCCGCGGTAACCCAGATGGACGCCGCTGTCGTCAAGCCGCGAATGTGCTTCTCGGACGGGCTCTGGAGGATGACGCCCGCGCCCAGGAAACCGATCCCGGTGACGATACCCTGGATGACACGGGCGCTCCGGTCGTCCGCTTCAATGGTCGCGACGGAGAACCCCAGGCCGGCCATCGTGACGAGGGCCGCACCGAGCGCGACCAGGCCAAGCGTCTTCACACCGGTAGGCTTGCCGCGCAGATTGCGGTCGATGCCGATGATGCAGCCGATGATGATCGCGGCTGCCATGCGCAGCGATACTTCGAGCAAAGCCGGATTCGAAAGCATGGGTCCTCGAACAATGGCGAAGCGTCGCGGAAAATCTCACCGGGGCCGACCTTGGCATGGGGGCTGTCGATCTGTCCTTGGCAATGTACGCCTCACGGGCGTTCTAGATTGCGCCTGCAGCGCTCGCCTCAACCGCGGGTGCGTTGGCGGCCGGCCTGTTTGTCCGTCTTGCGCGTGTCTTAACCGGTGGCGTCTTCGTTGTTGCGGTCCTTGAGGTCTTGGGCTTGCCGGCGGCAACGCGCTTGCTTGCCCCCTTCCTGCTGGTGGCCTTCCTGGCCGTGGATTGCTTCACACGCGCCTTGATACCTTCTGCCGGCTTCGACACCGCGGTGGCCGCTGCACCGTCGATCAGGAATTTCGTCCGGTCCTTGACGTCCTTGATCCAAAGCGGAGGACGTGCCCAACCGCTCCAGGTTTCTCCCGTCTTGGGGTTCAGATATTTTGCGGGCAACTTAGCTTTACCTGCGGAAGCGGTCGATGCTTTGGCCGGCCGGCCGCGCCTCCTGCCGCCTGTCTTGACGAGCGACTTCACGCCGGCCTTGGCCCCGGCCTTCTTTCCCGCTAGCCGGCCGCGCGGCTTGCTTGCCGACAAATGAGAGGCGATGTCGGCCGTCGTCACACCGTGCCTTGTCATCAGTGTGGTGATTTCATCGAGTGCGGCAGAGATCTGCTTCGCTGCAATCGCCTCTGCCTGCAACTGCAGTCTTGCGATGCGGGCCTGGATTTGTGTGAGCGTTGGCATGAGGGCCTCCTTGTATGTTAGGTGGACACACTATGCCATATACGGTTCGCCTCTACACGTCCGTTCTGTATAGAAACGCATCTTGATATATGCGTGTGCATCTCATATTTGGTCGGTAAGGACAGACGTTGATCTTATGAATCGCATCAGCGCCGGTCTCATTTCATTTCGCTTGGCTGACCTGAATCCCTTCTTATGGGAATACGCTTCATCGTGTCGCTCGCCGCACAGCTCAGAAACGAAGCGAGTAGAAGGGTAACGACGGCGGCGACACATGGCCGGTTTCATTAATGCAATATGGATTAATAGTACGACGAACACTATTAGTCCGTTACTGAATTGAAACTACTTATGGTTATCGCCTGAGAAATTCGTTAGAGTCGAAATGGCTGCCCGCCCAAGAGGATGCGCAGGCCGGCACGAGCGCCGGGCTGAATCGGACACGCAGAGGCACGGACGCGATTTTTTCGTGGAAGGACGTCATGATGCGAACCATTCGAAGCAGTCTGCTTGTGCTTGGCTTTGCGATACTCGCCTCGTGTGCGGACCATAAGCCAGCGGTCGAGTCCGTCACTGTGCCGGCCGCGACGTCTTCGTCCGGGATCGGACTGCCATCGTGGAACGACACGCCCACCAAGCACGCAATCGTGGACTACGTCGCGCGCGTGACGCGACTCGGCTCGTCTGAGTACGTTTCGCCCGAGGCTCGAATCGCGGTGTTCGATAACGACGGCACGCTGTGGCTCGAACAACCCGCGTACACGCAACTTGTTTTTATATTCCAGCGCGTTCATGTACTCGCGCCCGTACATCCGGAGTGGAATACCGAGGAGCTGTTTCGTTCGATCCTGAAGGGCGATATGAACGGCGTGGCCGCGACCGGCGAGGAAGGCCTGACGAAACTGCTTGCCGCCACACATGCGGGCATGTCGACCGATGCGTTTGCGCAGATCGTTCATAACTGGTTCGAGACCGCAAAGGACCGCCGGTTCGACCGGCTGTACACCGAGCTCGCCTATCAGCCGATGATCGAGGTCCTCAGATATCTCGAGGCGAACGGGTTCACGAACTACATCGTGACCGGTGGTGGGGTGGAATTCGTGCGGGCGATATCGCAGTCCGTCTATGCGATCCCCCCGGAACACGTTATAGGCAGCACCGTGAAGTATAAATACTCGATTATGGACGGTGTGCCGACGCTGCTAAGGCTGGCGCAGATTGCAAACATCAACGATGGGCCCGGCAAGCCGCAGACCATCGAGGCTGTCATTGGACGCAGGCCGCTGATGGCCTTCGGCAATTCCGACGGCGATCAACAGATGCTGGAATGGACCGCGGCCGGTTCGGGGGCGCGCTTTGCCGCTCTGGTGCATCACACCGATGGCGAGCGGGAGTATGCCTACGACAAGGCATCGAAGGTCGGCAAGCTCGACAAGGCATTGGACGAGGCAAACAGCAAACGCTGGACGGTCATCGACATGCAGAAAGACTGGAACACGATGTTCGTTCCCGTGTCCGCACAGCCCACACAGCCCACACAGCCCGCTCAGACGAAATGAGGTTCGTGACCAGCGGGACGCGTCGCTCACTGCATCGCGCCGGTACCGCATCAGCGTAGGCGCCCTCGCATTGAATCACGAAGCGGCGTGCGACAGTCTTCGCTTGAAAAAGTCCACGATGTGCTGGCGTGTATCCATCGATGCCACGGCGGCCTTAGGATCGAGCCCAAAACGACGGGCGGACGCTGCGACGAGACTCTTCTGAAGATCGTTCGGCGGCGCTGTCAACGCAGGCCGGTCGTAGTGGCCGAGCGGTGCGGCGATATTTGGCAGATCGGTGCGCGCGTCGCTGAGTGTCAGGATGGCGTCGAGCGTCGGGGCTTTGGCAATGCGCGCGCTCGGCAACATCGCCGATGCAGGAATCCCCAGCCAGTCGCGCAGGGTCGCGAGGATTGACGTGTGATCGTACGGCGTGTCAGTCGGGGACCGGAACACCGTGCCTGCCGCGATGTAGGGCGAAACGATCACAGTTGGCACGCGAATGCCAAACCGGTCGAACCTGAATCCTTCCTTGCCCGGCGAGCTTGCCTGATCGGGCGTCATCGCATTGAACGGCGGCAGGACGTGATCGAAGCAGCCGCCATGCTCGTCGAACGTGATGATGAGCAGCGTCTTTGCCCAGCCGGGCGACGTGCTGATCGCTTTCCAGATGGAATAAAGAAAGGCGTCCCCTGCCCGCGTATCGTGGGGCGGGTGCATATCGTTGGGCTCCGTGAGGAAGCTCGGTTCGATGAATGAATAGCGGGGCAGCCGGTCCTTTTCGCATGCGTCGACAAATGCGCCGAAGCCCTCGAAATGCGAGTCGAGCCAGGGGTCCCAGAGCTTCGGGAACATGGCTCGTGTCAGCGAAGGCACCAGCGTCGTATCGGTATAGACGGACCAGCTGTCGCCTTGCGACTCGAGCACATTGAAGATAGTCGGCACATCCCAGTCGAACGGATCGGGTATGGCGTCGCCGTTGTTCACGTTCCCGTTCGAGGTCCCCGCATGCGCGAATGCGCGGTTCGGCCAGGTCTGGGTGGGCACCGAGGCGAACCACGCATCCGACACGGCATACGAACGCGCAAGCGCGGCCAGTACAGGCAGTTGCGCCGTGCTGTAACCCTCGAGCACCTGTGACGCGTCCTGGGTCGAGGTCGTCGCGTAGTTGATCACGAAACCCTTCATCGTGTTCGGAGTCAGCGGGCTGACCGGGCCCGGCCCGAAGATCTGGTAGGTGACGTTGTCGAACGTTTCCTGCGGATCGGGATCGGGCACCGTGGGTTGGCTTGCCGACTGCTTCACGAAGACCTGAGCCGTTGGCCCGCCGTTGTAAAAACCTGGGTCTGAGGGGTTCCACATATCGGGCCGCAAACCGTCGAAGGTTGCCGGACTGCCCGCGGGGAGGACGACGTTCGGCCGCTCTCCCTGCGCATAGAGCCAGCCGAGCAGGGTATCGAGCGACCGGTTTTCAAGCATCACGACGACGACGTGTTCGATCTGATCCAGGATTTTGTCCATTGATGCATCCGAAGCGTGTTTGAACTCGTCGCTGACCAGCCCGTTCGAGGGGCGGCGGCGGGCAATGGGTAATGATCCGTAAAACAACCGTTATTCACGGCGCTTCACAACAATTTAGACTGCTTGCTGATTTTCGGGCTGTGCGCTCACGCGATGTCGCGCAGGAGTCCGTCTACGACGGCAACAGTTTTCGAGGAGCTCTTACTTTGAATGACGTTTCAACGCTGGACCGGCGGTCGATGCTTCCGCGCATGGCGGGCTCGTGCATGATAGCCGTATGTGCACTCTTCCCGCTTGCCTCGCGAGTGTTCGCACAGTCGAGCGCGCCCGTCGTAAGCAGCGTCCTTACTCATCCGGCAACCGACGATACGGGTGGCGAGTCGGGCGCAATCAACGACAACTGGAAATTCATCACCGACCCGCCGGCGCACCCGGTTGCGGCGAGCGCGCCGGCGCCATCCAACGGCTCGCGTGGCGGAAAACACGGTCGGGGTATGGGAGGCATGGGAGGCTCAGGCGGAATGGGCGGCTCGGGCGGAATGAGTGGCTCGGGCGGAATGGGAGGTTCAGGCAGCGTGGGTGGCACAGGCAATGCGTCGGCAGGTGCGTCGAACGGCCTACCCTCGAATCTGCCCGTCAGTCCGCCCGGCACTGCACAATAGTCCTTCATTGCGCATCGTTGCGCGGCAAGGACCTTCGTCTCCTTGCCGTCGCTTTACTTCACGTGTTTGTCGATAATGCTCGTTTACTTTTATGGATTTTCTCGCGCTCATAATTTCATAGGCGGCTGAAGGCAAAAAAAGAAGTACCCAACATTTGAGCATGTGATTTACTTGTCATGGCCCCATGGACGTCGCCACTCCACCGCTCCATGACCCGCGATAGCCTTGCCACTTTTTATTCAAGTTGCTCGAGCTAGCGCAAAATGCTGACAACGTCTTTCGGCTTCTCACTCGGATCGTTCACGCTTTTTCGGCTCTGGACTGCTCCTCATATGACAGCCTGCAAAACGACCAAGGTTGCAAGGTCGGGCTGGCCCGCATTTTTTTTGCGCCTCTGGCCCTATCTTCCGCACACGAGTGCTGGCAAAGTTCGCGCGCTAATGTATCGCGCCGGGAGAGATCGCAACGATCGCATGCGAACGACGTTATCGGGTCTTCGGCCAGGCGCAATGCCGGTTTGAGCCGGGCGAGCGCATCTGTACCGGACTACCAGATAATAATACTCGGCGCATATGACGATCTCATTTTGGGTAAATCACTTAGTAAAATGCGGCTTCAGCTATAAGGTGTCTCGTTTAGTGGCCGCCATGCTATGGCTGGTATTGGCATTCTGGACTGCCGGCGCACACGCGGAAATAAATGCGCAGCCGGATCACGACCCATGGCCGCTTGTGTTCGGTTCGCATCGGATTTCCGAACTGGCTCAATTGGCACCGCTTTCCGGCATCAGCTTTTCCCCTTCGGCGATTGCGCCGGTTTCCGCGGTCCCCTGTAATGGCGCAACCTGTTCGTCGGGCGCCATCGTCCCCTCGGCTTTCGCTACCGTGCCAGCTGAGAAGGCCTTGAAGGCTCAGATCGCATTTGAGTTGCGCTTGCCGCCTGCTCCGGTGACGCGGCTCGTCGAGCCTTCGCTGCGATCGTGGCCGCAGTTGCCCGAGCCGCAAACGCTGTTACTCCTGCTGAGCCTATTGTTTTGGCCGGCCTTGGCGGGATTGTTCATATTAGTGGGACATTGGTGTTGGCTGCGCTGGTTTCACTATGACAAAAGAATGGAGCGCGCCGCGCGAGCGGGCCTGGCTCGCGGCGAATTCCACATAGAATATCAACCGCTGGTGAGTATCCGCGGCAGAGTTTGCGTAGGAATGGACGCCATGCTGCGTTGGGCGAATCCGGACTTCGGTAAAATAGGTAGTGCAAATTACATGGCCGTCCTCGAGCGCTGCAGCTGGATCGGCACATTGATGAAATATGCCTTAGCGAGGGTGGCGCAGGAGATCGGCGAGCTATCCGAAGCTCGCCTGCTTTACGTTATCGTTGATATTCCGCTTGCCTGCTTGACGAGTGAGAGTTTTTTTCGCTGGCTGATCGAGATTGTCACGATGGACCGCACACATCGAATCGTGGTCGGTCTTGATCATAAAGCGCTTGGCAGCGTCGAGAGAACGCTGTCAAACCAGATGGCGCATGCGCGAGCAAGAGGTGTGATTTTTGCACTGACCGGTCTGGGAGCAGATGAGGGTAGCGACGCGTTCCGTTATCCGAAGGAGTTGAGTTTTGAAATAATCAAGGTGGATCGCCGCATTTTCTCGCTAACACCGCCGCAACGTGCGCGGCGGCTTCAATCGCTGGCGAGCGCCGCGCGGGAAATGGATGCGATGCTCATCGTCGATGGGGTCGACACAGGGGTTCACCACGACGTATTACGCTCGGTCGGCGGCGAATTTGGACAGGGATTCTTTTACAGCCGCCCATTGGCCATGCGCCGGCTCAAGTCCTTTTTGCAGGGATCGGCCCGGGCTCGGTTCTTATAAAGGGCGAGCCATCTCACCGGAGATGAGGTAGCCGGCCCCATCAACAGCTACCCATTCGCATCTCGAGCACGCTGTGCCGGGGCGTGCCGGATCGGATTTCCCGTGCCCGGTCGCACCGCGGTGCGCGCCATCGCGTCCGACGCGGTTCGATGGATCGAGCGTGGTTTGTTCGGAGACTTGCCACTATAAGAGTGAGGAAAATGTGAAGCGCTATGAGCAGTTGGCCGGACAGATTGAAGAGCTTATCCGGTGCGGTCAACTGCGGGCCGGAGCACGTCTTCCGTCGATCCGTATCGCTTGCAGGCTGTACTCCGCGAGTCGTACCACTGTGTTCAGAGCCTATTACAAGCTTGAGAGTCAGGGCCTGATCGTTGCCCATGCGCGTTCGGGGTATTTTGTATCCGACACGATCCGTCAGGAACGCGAGATATCGTACGAGCCGCTGGCCACGCAGCGAACGCAGCCGCTGGTGAACGTGGACAATCTCGTATTCCACATGCTCGGCTCACTGAAGCATACGTATGTGGCGGAACTGGGCTCTCCGTCGCCCAGCCCGGAATTGTTTCCCGTCGGGAGAATCGGCAGGGCAGTTGCCGCGGCCTGCCGGTCGATGACCTTCGCAGACGCGATGACGGGCCAGCCGCCGGGCGACGAAAGTCTGCGGCAGCAGATTGCCTTGCGCTATCTGATACGCGGCATGGTCGTTCCGGTGAACGAAATCATCATCACGAGTGGTGCAATCGATGCACTGACCCATAGCCTGCAGATACTGACGCGCGCGGGCGACGTGGTGGCCATCGGTTCACCGGTCTTCTACGGGGTGTCGCGAGCCGTAGAACGTCTCCAGTTGAAGGTCGTGGAAATCCCCATCGATCCGAACGACGGGCTCGATCTGGATGCATTGGCCGAGGCGCTCGAGCGCCATCCGGTGCGTGCGTGCTGGTTCATGACGTCATTCCAGAATCCGACCGGTGTGACGATGTCCGACGCGAAAAAGGAGGCGCTTGTCGAACTTCTGGCGATGCATGATGTGCCGCTCATCGAGGACGACATGTACGGCGACCTGCATTTCGGCGCGGTTCCGTCGCGCCCTGCCAAGTTCTTCGATCGGCAGGGGCTCGTTCTCCACTGCGGCTCGTTTTCCGAAAGCCTTGCGCCGGGCCACCGGGTCGGCTGGATCGCTGCGGGGCGGTTCGCGCAACAGATCGAGCGGGTAACGTGGATGGCGCCCATCTCGGCAAACGTCGCCACGCAGCGCGCGATTGCCAACTATCTCGAGGGCGGCAGTTATGAACGCTTTCTGCGTGGCCTGCGCAAGGAGCTGCAGACTCTGCAAAGTCATATGCTGCGCGCCATTGCTCGCTACTTTCCGTCGCAGACCAAGAGCGTCCGACCGATGGGCGGCTATTTTCTCTGGCTCGAACTACCGCCGCAGGTGAATTCGATACAGCTCTTCGAAGATGCGCTCGCGCAAAGCATCAGTCTCGCGCCGGGCCCGATCTTCTCGACAAAGGGCGAGTTCCAGGGGCACATCCGATTGAACTACGGCCACCGGTGGTCGCAAAAGATCGAAGAGGCGATTGCCACGCTGGGCGATCTGGCAAAGAACGGCAACACTCAGGGCGGCGCGACCGGCTAAGTTTGCCAGCCGAGCCACCCGGCGCGAGGCCATACGCGAAGCGCGGCGGTATTGCCTCGGTTGCGCTGCGCGAGTCACCGTCCGATGGCGTTCCGGTGCTTCGCTAGCGCACCTTCACTCCCACCACCTTGCCGGCGATCATTTCGCCGATCGGTATCGCGGATGTCGCGGCAGGCGAAGGCGCATTGCAGACATGGAGCATGCGCGCCGTCTCGAGAAACAGGAAGTCGTGCACGAGCGTCCCGTCACGCATGACGGCCTGTGCGCGGATGCCGGCTTCGTACGGCATCAGATCGTCGAGCTCGAGAGACGGGCAGTACTTGCGGCACTCCTGCAAATAGCCCGCTTTCGACATGGCGTTGCGCATTTCCCTGATGCCGTGCTTGAGGTTTTTGCCCATCGTCTTCCAGAAGCCCGGGAAGCCCGCGTACTCAGCGACGTCGCGCAGATTGAACGAGAACTTCGGATAGCCTTCGCGAGCGAATCCGAGCACGGCGCTCGGTCCCACCGTCACGCTACCGTCGATCATCCGAGTCAGGTGCACCCCGAGGAAGGGCAGGTCCGGATCGGGTACCGGATAGATCAGGTGCTGCACGATATCGTTTCGCGACGGCCGTAGCCGATAGTATTCGCCGCGGAACGGCACGATCTGGTGCGCTGTCTCGATGCCGGCCATTCTCGCCAGCCGGTCCGATTGCAGGCCCGCGCACACGACGAGTTTCCTTGCCTGCCATTCGCGGCCATTGTCCGCCACGCTCACCTTGTCCGCCATCTCGCGGATCGCGGCGACCTCGACGTTCATCTCGATGGTCGCGCCACCTTGCCTGATCACGGTAGCCATGCTCGCGCAGACGCGCCGGTAGTCGACGATGCCGGTCTCGCGCACGAGGAGGGCGGCCAGCCCGTCGATGTTCGGCTCTCGCCGATGCAGCGCCGCGGCATCGAGCTGTTCGACTTCGATCTCGTTGAGACGCGCACGCTCGACGAGACCACTCATGCGTTGAAGCTCGAGATCGTTGGTCGCGACAAGCAGCTTTCCGCATGTCTCATAAGGGATCCCGTGCTGCTCGCAAAATGCCTTGGTGGCCCTCGCGCCGCTGCGGCACAGCCTGGCCTTCAAACTGCCCGGTGCGTAGTAGATGCCCGCATGGATGACGCCGCTGTTATGGCCTGTCTGATGCATTGCGAGGCTCGATTCCTTTTCGAGCAACACGAGGCTCGCCTGTGGCTCCAGCTCCTGGAGCTTCATGGCCGTAGCGAGACCGACAATGCCGCCGCCGATCACACAGTAGTCGTAAATCATCGTGAGCCTTCGCTTCGATCGTGGTGCGACATTGTATGCATTCAGCGAGCGCAAGGCGCCGAACGCCTGGACTCGTCTTTCGCCTCGGCCCCTGGAAATTCGCTCGAAGGCCACGCGCAACCAGCAGGAGGTCCTACCCCGGCTGCACGCTCCAGCCGAGCCCCAGGCTTTTCTGCAAGGACACGAAATCCTTCACCAATTCGGCCTGCCCCGCGACGACGTTTTGTTGTGCGCTAAATTGCACACGCTGCGTGTCGAGCAAGTCGATCAGGCTCGACACACCCGCCACATGACGCTGCCGCATCAGTGTCGCGGAACGGTCGGCTGATGCCTGTACCTGTTGCAGCGTGGCCAGGTGTTCGCGCTGGTGGCCATAGCGCGACAATGCGGTATTCGCATCCTGAAGCGCGGCCAGCACCGTATGCGCGTAGTGCGCCGCGGCCTCGTCCCGCGAGGCCTCCGCGCTATGGATACTGCTGATCGTGCGGCCGAAGTCGAGCACATTCCACTGCAGGTACGGCACCGCGATCCACGTGAAGTTGCTCTTGCGGACCAAATGACCGGGATCGGCGGCGCTGAAGCCGAGGTCGCCGAACAGCGTCACCTTCGGAAAGAAATCGGCCGTATGCTCGCCGATCTGCGCGTTGCTCGAGGCGAGCCGGCGCTCGGCCGCCCGGATATCGGGTCGCTGCTGCAACATCGCAGCCGGATCGCCGACCGCTACCGATGCAGGCAAGGCCGGTATCGCACCGGGTGTCGAGAGTTGCCGATCGAGCGCGCCCGGCGCCTGGCCCGTCAGCACCGCGAGCTGGTCGAGCGATTCGCTGACCTGTGCATCGAGCGGGGTCAGCGTGGCCCGGGTGTTTTCGACTTGCGTGGTCAGCCGTTCGACATCGACGTCGGCTGCCGTGCCGCGGGCGCGCCGCTGCAGCGTCAGATCGAGCATCTGCTGCTCCAGCTCGGCCGAACGCTGGGCGAGCAGCAGTCTCTGTTGCTCGTCGCGCAGGTCGATATAGGCCTGCGCGACTTCGGCCGCGAGCGATACCTGCGCATCCGCGAGATCGGCGTCGACGGCATCGGCCTCGGCCGTCGCGGCTTCGACCGCGCGCCGCGTGCCGCCGAACAGGTCGATCTCCCATGAGGCGTCGAAACCCGCGGTGTAAAGCTGGAGCGGCCCGCGGCCGGTCGACCCCTGGCTTTGCCCGGTCGACGAACCACTATCACCACCGCCCTGGGAAGACCCGAACAAACTCGGGTCGGGCGAGCGCGTACGCAACGCGGCAGCATTGAACGAGACGGTCGGCATGCCGGCGGCTCTCTGCTGCTGCAACTGGGCGCGCGCTTCACGCAGGCGTGCCTGCGCCGCATGAAGATCGGGATTGTGGGCGAATGCGGCCTCGATCAGTGCATTCAGATGCGGGTCGTCGAGCGAGCACCACCACTGGCTTGGCGCCCGTGCCGATACGATTCCGCCGCCGCCGACTCTGCTACTGCCGTGAGCGTCGTCTATTCCGGCTGCCGGCGCACGGACGAACTTCGATGCATGCGCTGCCTCAGACGCAACCTCCGGTGCACCGGCGTAGTCGGGCCCGACGGTGCAGGCCGACAAGGCGCATAGGGAGGCGAGCAGCGCCGGGATCAGGGAAAGGGAAGGGCGAACGGACATCGTGAGTATCTTATGAAGCGTCAATGGCCGGCGGAGGCGGACGGTGCTTGCCCGCGCGGCGTTCTCAACAGGAGCGCGAGGGGCACGCAGGCGAGCAATGCAATGCCGAGAAGGTAGAACGTTTCCGAGTACGTAATCACGGTTGCCTGCTGTTGAATCTGCGCGGCGATCTGGCCGAGCGCGCGCATCTTCGAATAGGCCAGGTCGCCGGTTTGCGCAAACCAGCTTGCGGCGCTCGACGCGATGCGTTCCTGGCCGAGCACGGAGTTCGCCGACAGCGATTCGCGGATCATGGCGGTGTGAAACGTCGTGCGACGGTCGATCACGGTGCCGATGATGGCAAGCCCGACCGAACCGCCGAGATTGCGGGCCATGTTGTAGAGCCCCGCCGCATCGCCGGAGTCCTCACGCGAGACGGCCGCCATCGATGCCTGGTTCAACGGCATCATCGCGAGGATCTGCGCGATGCCGCGGATCAGCTGCGACCAGAAAAAGTCGTGCCCGACACTCTGCGCGCTCAGGTCGATATCGAGCATGCAACTCCAGGCGAACAGGACGAGGCCTGTGATCACGAGTATCCGGAAGTCGAGCTTGCCGAGCAGGCGTGGCAGGACCGGCATCATCAGGAAGGCCGGCACACCCGATATGAGCATGATCGCGCCCGCCTGCTGCGCGTTGTACCCCGCGACCAGACTGAGAAATTGCGGCAACAGGTACGACACACCATAGAGCCCCGCACCGACCGCGAACACGATGATGATGACGCTCGCATAGCGCGGATTGCGCAGCAGGTTTAGGCGCATGATCGGCTTGCTCGCGGTGAATTGCGAGAGCGCGATCAGCACCATGCCGGCGAGCGACACGACGCTCAACGTGATGATCATGCTCGACTCGAACCAGCGTTCACGTTGGCCTTCCTCGAGCACCACCGTCAGCGAGCTCAGACCGATCGCGAGGCCGACGATGCCGAGCCAGTCCGCCTTGAAGAAAGCTGCCCACTGCGGCCGCTCGGCCGGTAGGCCGACGATCAGCAAGGTGATCAGCGCGAGGCAGACCGGCAGATTGATGAAGAAGCACCACGACCAGCTGATGTTCTCCGCCAGCCATCCGCCGAGTACCGGACCGAGCAGTGGACCGAGCAGCACGATGAGGCCGAACACGGTCATGCCGACTGGCAACTGCGCGCGCGGCAGCCGGGTACGGATGATGGTCTGGGCAGTCGGGATCATCGCGCCGCCGGCAAAGCCCTGGCCGATGCGGCCGATGATCATCACGGGCAGCGTATGCGACCAGCCGCACATCATCGAGAACAGGATGAACAGGGTCGCATTGCCGAGCAGGAAATTGCGCAGACCGAACACACGTGTGAGCCACGCCGCGAGCGGGATCATCACGATCTCGGACATCAAGTAGCCCGTCGAGATCCAGGTGCCCTCCGTGCCCGTCGCGCCGATCTCGCCCTGGATCTGCGGCAAGGCGGAGTTGGTGATCGAGATGTCGAGCGTCGCCATCAGCGCGCCCAGCGAGCCCGCCGCGACGGCGATCCAGTCGGCGGCGCTGGCATGCGTGGGCTCGGGCCGAGGGGCGGACGACGGCGGGGGAGAAGGCATGGAGGGCGCCGCCGGCCCGGCCGACGATGAGGTCATGCCTGCGGGATCAACCATGCTTGTCTTCCGCATTGTCGGACTTGTTGTCCTCATGAGCGGAGCGCGTATCCACGTCGGCGGTGACAGACAAGCCCGGCAGTAGCACCGCGAGCAGGGCAGGGCTGACATCGAGGCGGATTCGTACGGGTACGCGCTGCACGATCTTCGTGAAATTGCCGGTCGCGTTCTCGGGCGGCAGCAACGCGAACTGCGCTCCGGTGCCCGGCGAAAAACTGTCGACCACGCCGCGCAGTTCCTGACCGGGCAGGGCGTCGACGTGCAGGATCACGGGCTGGCCGACGCGCATATGCCCGACCTGTGTTTCCTTGAAGTTGGCTTCGAGATAGGTGTTTTGCACCGGTACGACCGTCAGCATCCGCGTACCGGGCTGCACGTATTGGCCGACACGCACCGAACGGTCGCCGACCTTGCCGGCCAGCGCACTGCGCACGACGGTGTCCTGCAGGTCGAGTCGGGCCTGCTGCGCGCTCGCCTTCGCGGCCTCGAGCTGGGCGCGGGCCTGGGCGATCTGCGCGGTCGTCGCGGCGATCTGCGTGCGTGCGGCATCGACCGCCGCTGAATTGGCCGCCAGCGTCGCAAGGGCCTGGTCGCGCGTGCTGGTCAGTTCCGCCAGCCGCTCGCTGGTCTCCGCTCCGGTCGCCGCCAGCGGCGCATACCGCTCAACTTCGTCGCGCGCATGCTGGGCGCTGATGCGTGCGACCTGTTGCTGGGCCTGTGCCTGTTCGATATTGGCGCGCTGCTGCAGGATATCGGCCTGGGCGCGCTGGATGTCCGCCTCGTGTGCGTCGATCGTCGCCTGGGCCTGATCGAGCGAGACCTGATACTGGCGGGCGTCGAGCCGCACCAGCGGCTCCCCGGCCTTGACCGTCGCATTGTCTCCGACGTAGACGTCCGTGACGTATCCGCTGACTTTCGGCGCTACGGTGACGCTGTCCGCCTTCAGATAGGCATCGTCGGTGGTCTCGATGAAACGGCCCACGGTCCACCAGCGCGCCAGCCAGACCGTCGCGAGGACAATTGCAACTATCCCGATCACCATCAGGGCGAAGCGCCTGCCCGATCGCCGCGATGGCGCAGCGGCAGGATCCTGCGGCAAACCTTGTGGAGGCGATCCTGCTGTCGTTGACATCTTTTCCCCGGGGTAAATTATTTCCAGATGGAACAATTATTCCAGCCGGTAAAATTGTGTCAAGTGATATATTTTGATCTTGCTACAGGAGGGAGCGCGCATGAGCGACGCAAAGCGGCTTCGTCGTCCGTCCGCGGGCGGGTACGTGCGGGGCGATGAGACACGATTGAGGATCATCGAAGCAGCGATCGAATTGTTTGGCGAGCATGGTTTCGAGGGGGCGTCGACGCGCGACATCGCCGCGCGCGCGGGTGTCAACGCGCCGGCTCTCCAGTACTACTTCGAAAACAAGGAAGGCGTTTTCCGGGCATGTGCCGAATACATTGCCGACGATGTGTGGCGGAAATTCGAACCGGTCGTCGCGCATGCGACCGAAGTCCTGCGCGGTGAGGCGGATGCCGAGGCACTCATCGATGCGTTCGTCCGCATTCAGGAAGTCATCGCGGACCGGATGATCGTCAAAGCCAATACCTCCGGTGCGCTCAACCCGCGGCTCTTCTTTGCGCGCGAGCAAGCGGGTCACGAACCGAGCGTGGCTTCCGAAGTCTTGACGCAGCGTCTTCGAAAGCCGGTGAATGACGTCGGCGCGCAACTGATTGCCCGGATCACGGGCATGGCGGCCGACAATCCGGTCACCTTGATCCGGATGTTCAGCCTGCAGGGGCAGTTGCTTATGTTCCACGCCGCTCCCCGGACGACGCTCGGGCTGCTCGGATGGAAGGAGATCGATGCGGAGAAGGGCGAACTGCTCAAGGCCACGGTCCGCGAACAGACTCGCATCCTGCTTCGGCAATGGAGCGAAGCGCGTCCAACGCCGCACCGCCGCGCCGCGAGCAAGCGTTCCGCCTGAGAGCGCGCGCTTGGGGCGCTTGGGCGGCGCTTAGGGCGCACTTTCGGAGCATCACTCGGTGGCGATTCGGCCGGTCTCAATTTCGACCTGCTCCGCCTACCGTCAATCCATGAAGCACCTATGACGAGGGGACGACACGCGGCTTGCCGCCTCGTGTACGGCATCTCGTGCCGTTCGAGCGCCTCTATTGTTTTTTTCAGGCTTCTCTTAAAAGTAAATGGCGAACAATTGCTGATGGCCCGATGCATCTATTCATGCCAGCCGTTAGAATTGACCCAAATGTTGGCAACTGGAGAAGTGGTATGAGCGGCGCCCAAGGCAGCATGACGCTGTTGATCGAGCAGGATGAAGCAAATGGCGAGAACGTGCGTGTCGTGCGTCTCGACGCGACGGCTGATGGAAAGGCCGTATTACTGATTGATATCAATGAAAAGAAGCCGGGAATTCATCGCGACATGCGATACGAGATCACCGCTGCCGAATTGATCGCCGCGATTCGCGCGCACGGGGCCGAATTGCCGGGGGAACAGCACAACTGACATACCGGGCGGGGCTCTACCTTTCAAGTCCTGAAAGCGTGTGCCCCGTCCTCTTCTTCCCGCAGGCGCACAACCCTCGACTACGCCAGGCATGTGCCTAGTTGTAGACGGATTGCATCCGCCCTGACTGGCCGTCCATCCCGCGCCCAAAGCCGACGACCCGTATCCTCGATGGTCATGTCGGAGCGTGCAAGGCCCGCTCTGACTGGCCGCCCCTCCCGCACCCAAAGCCGACGACTCGTATCCTCGATGGTTATGTCGGAGCGTGCGCGCGCTGAAGGGCCGGATTCCCATCCTGGACGACGGCATTCCTTCCCTGAACCGGATCACTGTCCTGCGCGACGGCGTTCCTGGCCGGAGCCGGGTCGCTGTTCTGCACGACAGCATTCCTGGCCGGAACCCCGTCACCGTCCACCGGCTGCTTGGACTCGTTGGCGTAGACGAGCAGCGTCGTCGAGGCGGCACCGATTGCATCGGTCATCGGCTTCGGATAGATGCCAACCACCAGCACGAGCACCGCGAGCGCGCCGAGCATGCCGCACTCGCGCCTGTTCAGGTCGGCCAGCTTTGCGATGCGCTTGTCGTGGACGACGCCGTAGATCGTGCGCTTGTACATCCACAAGGTGTAGGCCGCGCTCAGGATCAGTGTCAGCGCGGCGAGCGCCCCGATCCAGAAGTTGAACTTGACCGCGCCCATGATCACCAGGAATTCGCCGACGAACCCGGATGTGCCTGGCAACCCGATATTCGCCATCGCAAACAGCATGAAAAAGACCGCGAAGCGGGGCATGACGTTGGCGACACCGCCATATGCATCGATCGTGCGCGTCTGCGTGCGCTCGTAGAGCACGCCGATGCTCAGGAACAGGGCGCCGGACACGAAGCCGTACGAAATCATCTGCACGATCGCGCCTTCCATGCCGATGCTGTTGAAGACGAACAGCCCAAGCGTGACGAGCCCCATATGCGCGATCGACGAATAGGCGAGCATCTTGCTCATGTCGGTCTGCGCGAGCGCGACGAGACTCGCATAGATGATCGCGACGAGCGACAGCGCGATCATCACCGGTGCGAAGAGATGGCTGGCATCCGGCGTGACGGGCAATGAGAAACGCAGGAAGCCGTAGGCGCCGAGCTTCAGCATGCCGAGCACGACGGATGCACCCGTCGGTGCTTCGAGATGGACCTGCGGCAGCCAGGTATGGATCGGCCACATCGGCACCTTGACCGCGAACGCGGCGAAGAACGCAATGAAGACCAGCACCTGCGGCACCAGCCCGAGCCGTATCGTCTGCCAGGTCGCCATGTCGAAAGTGTGCGACTGCTGGTACAGGTACAGCATCGCGACCAGCATGGCAAGCGAGCCGACCAACGAGAAGAAAAAGAACCTGACCGCCGCATGCACGCGGTGCGATCCGCCCCACGAGCCGATCAGCAGATACATCGGAATCAGCGTCGCCTCGAAGAACACGAAGAACAGCATGCCGTCGAGCGAGGTGAACACGCCGTTCATCAGCCCGGACAGGAACATGAACGCCGCGAGATATTGGGGCACGCGCGCGGTGATGGCTGTCCACGAGGCGATCACGACGAGCAGTGTCGTGAAGGCGGTCAATACCGTCAGCCACAGCGAGATGCCGTCGATGCCGAGGTGGTACGAGATATCGAAGGCGGGCAGCCAGTCGAGCCGCTCGACGAACTGCATCGAGGAGGTGTGATTGTGGAAGCCCGCGATGAGGGGGAAGGTCAGTAGAAGACCGAGGGCGGATCCGGCGAGTGCGAGCCACCGGGCGGCTTGCGGTTTGTCATCAGAACCGACTTGGAGGATTGCGACACCGAAGAGGATCGGCACCCAGATGGACAGACTGAGATACGGAAGCGAATGCATTACGTGACGAGACCTTGATTGCTGCGACGCGACAATGGATGCTTTGAAAATGAAAGATATTGGAAAGCAAATCGAAGGATTTGGCCTTGAGACCAGGCCGCCTGCCAGGGATGCGTTTCGCTCTCCAAGCTCTGGACCGCCATGATACGGGTTAACGTGGACCAACGATATAAAAATTATGTCGCGGTGCGGTATTTCGTAGCGCGCCCAGTCGCGAGAGTGAGAGGCTTTGCGTTGGAATCGACACCAACGGCGCTTCGATCGGATCGTTTAGTTCAGAAAAAATTATTATTGCGATTTAAATGCCTCGATATTTTATCGTCTGATATCAAAAAACGACCGCGATGAAATGGCTTTGGATTTCGTGCTCCCCTGCGCTGCCATCTGCGCTGGTAACTCCTTCTCGAAATGCCGCTCGGCTATCCAAGAAAAATTCTTGGCGTGTTGTGATTTGAGGTCGTTGGCTTGCGGCGAATATCCAGATGGCGAAATTAACTAGCGCATTATTTTGTCGCCGCACGCGCCAAGGGTGTCGGGGATTTTCCCGCCTCAGTGCGCCGTTCGGATGGCAAAGGCGAGGCAATGCCTTATCTACGATCGGGCCAGAATGCAGCGATCATCAGCAAGTATCGAGGAGCGTGGCGTGTTTCAGCAATCCGGCCGTGGAGCAGTGCGAACCTTCTGCTTGAGGCGAGCATGCGTCTTGCGGGGCGACAAAATACGAGGGCCGCGGTTGACCCGTGCAAGATCGAGTATCGTCGCATTAAAGTCGATACCCACGGTATCAGCAGTATCAATGGTATTCATGCTCGCGTTCGGGTGGCCCGTTCGTGACGCCTTTGCGCAAGAGTTCTCGATGTTCGGCGGTCGCTCGCATTCGGGCGATACGCATACCTATACCTGGGCCTTCAATTATCAGGAGGGGCTCGGTGAGTATTTCGCCGCGAGTTTCATGTGGCTCAACGAAGGCCATATTCCGAACCATCATCGCGACGGACAGTCCGTGCAGTTCTGGGCCAGATTGCCGCTTGCGGACCGGCGTCTCGTATTTCAGGCGGGGCTCGGCCCGTATCGCTATTTCGATACCACCACCGCCGAACAAGGCGGCAGCTACTCGAATGTCCACGGCTGGGGCGTCGTGTACAGCGCGCGTGCGGCGTACTACCTGTCGAATCGGGTGGTCCTCCAATTGCAGTTCAATCGCGTCCAGGCATTCGGCGGTCCTGACTCGGTCGGCATGTTGTTCGGGCTCGGCTACCAGCTCGACGCGCCCGACAGACCGGGGCCCCGCGAATGGGCATCCGGCAGTTCGACCAAGGTCACCCATCAGGAAGTCACGCTCTATTTCGGCAATTCGATCGTGAACTCGACAAGCTCGCCAGTGGCGCTTGCGGCTGCCGTCGACTACCGGATCGGCCTCGCGAAATATCTCGATCTCACCGTGGGCTACCTGCACGAAGGCAGCAGCGAGATCGCGCGTCGCGACGGCATCACTTCGCAACTCTGGCTGACACGCGCCTTCATCGACGACAGCATCACGCTGGGTGTCGGCTTCGGAGGCTACTACGCGATCAACGAGCATCAAAACAGTCCTTCGCCCGGACCCGGCACAGGCAAGTTCTCAGGCCTGGTCTCGATTTCCGGTGCCTATCGGTTCACGCCGCACTGGGCCGCGAGACTGACCTGGAACCGGGTCGTCACGCGCTACGATCGGGACACCGATGTGATCTTTGCAGGTATCGGCTATCGTTTCTAGAATGCATGGCAATGCGGGTCGGCTTTTTTCCGGGAGAAACTCGTGGAGAAACCTATGACAAGACGCTCTGATCCCCCGTGCTTCGCGCGTTCAGTTGCACTGAGCGCTGTGTTCGCGTTTTCGTGTGCCGCACAGGCGGCGGCATCCGCTCCCCAAAGCGGGGACGCTCAGGGCGGTATCGGGTCAAGCACGCTGGCCCATGTTCAAGCACGCATCGTCGACATCGATACCGATTCGAACAGCATCGTGCTCGAAGGTCCGCGCGGCAACGACGTCGTGGTGGCCGTCAGCCCGGATGTCGGCGATGTGCAAAAGCTGAAGGTCGGCGACAGGGTCGAGATCGCCTATCGGAATGCCCTGCTCGTTCATGCCGACAAGGTCGCGTCGAACGGGATACGCGAACGGATCGACACGGATCTGACCACGCCATTGTCGGGTGGAGAGACGGCGTCGGCACGCAGTGTCGAGATCGTCGCCACCGTCGAGAAGATCGACCGCAAGAAGCGGCTTGTCACCCTGCGCGGCCCGTCGCGCACCGAGGTATTTCGTGCGCCGCCCGAGATCTCGATCGACCGGCTCAAGGTCGGCGACAGCGTGCGCGCGCAGTTTGTGTCCGCGGCCGCTGTGGAAATCACCCGGGATGGCGTGCCCGTGAAGTAAAAAGATGGATGCATGAGACGAAGCGTGCGGCGTTGTCGGCGCAATGCACGATTGCAAACACCTTGTAAAAGTGCGATGGGCATGCGCCACTCGCGCAGGCATGTGCCTTGCGGGCGGCCTCGCGGGGCCGGCAACGAAGCGGGAACATCCCTTGCGTGTCCTCCGGTACGAATACTCGCCGGAGGGAACCATGAGACAGACCGTCGTAGGTGTATTCGAGACTTCTGACGAAGCTCGCCGCGCGCAAGCTGCCCTGCTGGACGCGCGATTTCAGCCGGCATCGATCCGTGTCAGCGCGGGCGGCACACCACGAGGTGTCGACGAAGGCATGGCTTATCCGTCGGCTGCAGGCGTCGGCAGCGATTTCCTGAGCGGGTCCCCCGCGAGCCCGACGCCCGCTGCGCAACCGCAGGCAAGGGCGGATGAGAGTCTCGGAGAACGTCTTTCGGAATTTTTCAGGGATCTCTTCAGCCCGGAAGATCAACACAGGGAAATGGCGCGGTACGAGGAAGCGGTCCGGCGGGGCAGCACCCTGGTGGCCGTCGATGTCGAAGATGACCTCGAGGAGACGCTGGCTTCGGACATTCTGATTCGCGCCGGCGCTTACGATCTCGATGAGCGGGTCATGAGCTGGCGGAGGCCCGACTATGCGTCCGAGGAAGGCACTGCTCCAAGCGTTGCCGCGCAGTCTCCTGCGCCGCGTTCCGCTGCCATGCCTGGCAATGTGACCAGCATGGATCCCGCGGACCCGACGGGCTATGTCGCTTCCCGGTCGGATACGGTAGGCGCCGGCATGCCGAGCGGTGCCGTGGTTCGGCCCGATCCCTACCTCTCCGAGGCCGACCGCATGGAGTCGGAGCAACTCGAAGCCGCCCGGCGCGAGGCGGATCACATTGAGACGCTCCGGCAGCAAGCGGCGCGCGTTGAAGCGGCTCGCGAGGAAACACGCCGCGCGGAGGCGGCAGCGCAGCGCGAAGCGCAACGCCGGCAGGTTGAGCGCCTTGAAGCGGGACGGATGTCCTCGGACAGCACGCCTGGCTCCGACGACGCGCTCGTGTCGAGCCGCGAGGATCATCGACTCGGATCGGGCCAGGAGATGTTTCTTGATGATGCGGGTTTTGCGAGCAACCGTGACGAGGCGATGAGAGAAGCCTCGTCGCAGCGGCAGGGCCGTTCGACGATCAGTCGCAACGTGCGGATTTACTCGCGCCGCGCGGACGATCCCGCTGTCCTTCGCGCCGCGGCTTCGGAAGACGACCGCAGGGCGCCCCCGACAGCCCGGAATCATCCTTTGCGCGAGGAGACGCTGAGCCCGGAACTGATGCCTGACGAACGCTCGGCGAGGGCGGCCACGCCGGGGGCACCGGCAGGCGGCTCGCAACCCCCAGCGCCGTCAAGGGATTCACGGGCGGCTGCAGAAGCGTCCGCCGCCGCTGTGCGCACCGATTGGAGTGCGGCGCCAGTCGATCCTGCAACCGACGTGCGCTCGGAACTGGGCCTGCGCTCGCCGCTCGACGACAAGCGGGCGACCCGCCAGCGAGTGCTCGACGATGGTGCCTCGTTCGGGGCAGACCCGTATGATGACGATGACCGTCGTTATGCAGAAGGAACCGAGGACGATTACGGTGCGCAAATTGATAGGGTCGGCAAGCGAGAATCGCGTCCACTGCAACACACCGATGATTCGGAATGGGACCATCTCAAACGCGTGGTCAGGGACGCCTGGCATCGCGTGACGGGCCACCATCGCTGATCCTGGGGGCCGGTGGTTCCCCGGCTAGCTTGCTGTTCCGAAGCTCGCCATCCTCCTGCGTGGATGGCGAGCTTCTTTCCATCGAGGTTCAGGTTGCGTCGGGTACCCACCGCCACTCATCGCGTTCGTCGTTGAACAGGCTCGATACCAGCGCGCGCAGCCACGTCGTGCGCGGATCGTTGTTGAACTTCCGATGCCAGTGCTGCTTGAGATCGTAGCGCGGCAGGGTGAACGGCGGCTCGGCATAGGCAATCGATGCGTGTTCGGCCGCATAGGCATAGCCGATCGCATGTGGGACGGTCGCGATCAGATCCGTCTTGCCGAGGATGAATGGCAGGCTCATGAAGTGGGATGTCTCGAGCACGGTGCGCCGGCGAATCCGGTGGCGTTCGAGGTAGTTCTCGAGCACTTCCTGGCTGCGTCCTTCGGCGCGGACCACGGCATGTCCGCAACTGGCGAATCGTTCGAGCGTCAGCTTGCCGCTTGCCAACGGGTGTCCGCTGCGCATGATGCAGAGAAAACGGTGGGTAAACAGCCGCTGCTGGAAGAAGTTGCTGCCCGCGAGGTCCGGAAAATAGCCGATCGCCAGATCGACCTCGCCGCCTTCAAGGCCCCGCTCGATGCCCGTCGGCGGCAAGGAGACCGAACGCAGCTTCGCGCGCGGGGCGACTTGCGCGAACGCGCGCAAAAGCGGCGGCAGAAAGACGATTTCACCGACGTCCGATAGCGCGATCGAAAAGGTATCGGTGGTCGTCGCGGGGTCAAAATTATGCGTCTCGACCATGCCCTTCTGGATCCGGTCGAGCGCCTCACGCGCCGCCGGCACGAGTGCCAGCGCGCGCGGGGTGGGCTCCATGCCCCGCGAGGTCCGCACGAACAGGGGGTCGTTGAAATACTCGCGCAGGCGGCCCAGCGCCGTGCTCACGCGAGGCTGGCTGACACCGAGCGCGCGCGCTGCGCTGCTGACATTGCGTTTCTCGTCGAGCGCGACCAGAAATGGAATGAGGTTCAAATCGAGGTCCTGCATCGGGGTGTCCATGGCGGCTTATCGCTTTAACATATAAAGCATATCTCCAAAATCGCTCTGTCGAATAGTGGAATTTGCGCGGAAAATCCTATTCAACAATTCCAAGCAGTCAGCGGAGATATCATGCGTACCCAAGTTGCGATCATAGGAGCGGGGCCGGCCGGCCTGCTGTTGTCTCATCTTCTGCGCCGGCAGGGCATCGACTCGGTGGTCGTCGAAATGCGTTCGCGCGAATACTGCGAAAACCGGATTCGCGCCGGCGTGCTCGAGCAGGGCACGGTCGATACGCTCAACGAAGCGGGTCTGGGCGAGCGCATGGCCAAAGACGGATTGCTGCATCACGGCATCGAACTGCTGTTCGAGCGCCGGCTGCACCGCATCGACATGAGCAGCCTCACGGGCGGTCGTTCGATCACGGTCTATGGCCAGCATGAAGTCGTACGGGACATGATTGCCGCTGCGCAGCGACACAACCATGCGCTGTTCTTCGAGGCGTCGGAGGTGTCGCTGCACGATATCGAGTCCACCCAACCCCAGGTGCGCTTTACGCACGATGGCACCCAGCACACGCTCGACTGCGACTATATCGCCGGCTGCGATGGATTCCACGGGATCTCGCGCGGCACGATTCCCGCCGATGTGCTGCGTACCTTTGAACGCGTCTATCCCTACGCGTGGCTCGGCATTCTTGCCAACGCGCCGCCCTCGGCGGATGAACTGGTCTATGCGCATCACGAGCGCGGCTTCGCCTTGTTCAGCATGCGCTCGCCGGACGTCACGCGCCTTTACCTGCAGTGCCGACCCGATGAAAGGCTCGACGAATGGTCCGACGATCGGATCTGGGACGAGCTTCTTGCGCGCTTCGAGAACGACCAAGGCTGGTTGCCGAATCGTGGCGCGATCACGCAGAAAGGCGTGACGCCGATGCGCAGTTTCGTGACCGAGCCGATGCAATACGGGCGCCTGTTCCTCGCGGGTGATGCCGCTCATATCGTGCCGCCGACCGGCGCGAAGGGCATGAATCTCGCGGTGGCCGACGTGCGCGTGCTTTCGAAGGCGTTCGCTTCACGCTACCTCGACGGAAGCACCGATCTGCTCGACGCTTACTCGTCGCATTGCCTCGAGCGTGTCTGGCGTGCAGAGCATTTTTCCTATTTCATGACGAACATGCTGCATCCGTCGTTCGACGAGACGCCGTTCGTCAATCGCTTGAAGTTGTCCGAGTTGAAGTACGTGTCGTCATCGCATGCCGCGGCGAGCGCGCTGGCCGAGAACTATGTCGGCTTGCCGTTTGCCGAGTAGTGCGGCCAGCGATCAACACGCTTCAGGAACTATCGTTTGAGAGGAGTCGTCATGTCGTCTGAGCTTGCGCAATACCGCCGGCCTTATTGGAACAGCCAGCCGGAGCATCAATTCGAGCAATACCGTTCGAGCGGCAAGCGCTCGCCGCGCGAACCGCTCGTCATCGTGCCGCAGACCTTGTCCGAACTCACGGGCCCCGCATTCGGCCACGATGCCGTGCGCGAGTCCGACGCGGATCTCACGCGCCAGCATGCGGGTGAACCGCTCGGCGAGCGCATCGTCGTGTCGGGCCGCGTGCTCGACGAAAACGGGCGGCCGGTGCGCCATCAGCTCGTCGAAGTCTGGCAGGCCAATGCCTCGGGCCGCTATCCGCACAAGGCGGATCAGCACGACGCGCCGCTCGACCCGAATTTTTCCGGCGCCGGCCGCACGATGACCGATAGCGAAGGCCGCTATCGCTTCATCACGATCAAGCCGGGTGCGTATCCGTGGGGCAATCATTTCAATGCATGGCGCCCTGCGCATATCCACTTCTCAGTGTTCGGCGACGCCTTTCTGCAACGGCTTGTGACACAGATGTATTTTCCTGGCGACCCGCTGCTCAAGTTCGATCCGATCTACAACAGCACGGCCGACGAGATCGCGCGTGAGCGCATGATCTCGAGCTTCGACTGGGAAACCACGCTTCCCGACTGGGCGCTTGGCTTCAAGTTCGATATCGTTTTGCGGGGTCGCGACGCGACGCCGATGGAGAAATAAGATGTTCGGCACACCTTCCCAGACAGTGGGTCCCTATCTGCGCATCGGCCTCGAGTGGCTCGACGACGGCGATCTGATCAAGCAGGCGAGCGCCGCGGAGATTCCGGGCAGACGCATCACGATTTCCGGCAAAGTGATCGACGGCAACGGCATTCTCGTGCCCGATGCGGTGCTCGAATTCTGGCAGGCCGACGCAAACGGCGCGTTTCCCACGCTCGATGCCGAGCGCAAACCCACGCAGGCCTTCAGAGGTTTCGCGCGGATCTGTACCGATTCCAATGGCGGTTTCACGCTCAAGACGATCATGCCGGGCGCGACCGACGGCCCGAACGGACAACGCCAGGCACCGCATATCGGCGTGCAGGTTTCGATGCGTGGCCTGCTCAGGCCGCTCTACACGCGCGTCTATTTTCCGGACACGCCGGCCAATGCGGGCGATCCCCTGCTCAATGCGGTGCCCGCCGCGCGCCGCGGGACGTTGATCGCCAATCCGACGGCTGACGATACGTTCACATGGAACGTCGTCGTGCAAAGTGTCGGAGCGTATGTCGAGACTGCGTTCTTTGATTTCTGAGGCGAGCCTTCCTTGATTTCAGAACCGATGTTCGAAGCGGCCGGCCGGCTGACCGACCTGATCTGCGGGACCGGGCCGATGAACGCGGTCTGGTCGCCGCGCGCAACGGTGCAGCGCATGCTCGATGTCGAGGCCGCCCTTGCGCGTGCTTCGGCCGCACACGGCGTGATTCCGCATGCCGCGCTCGCCGCGATCGAAGCGGCGTGTCATGCGGAACAGATCGACGGCGCCGCGCTGATGTCGGGCTCGGCGGCCGGGGGCAATCTCGCGATACCGCTGGTCAAGCTGCTGACCGCCAACGTCAGGCGTGCCGATGCCGAAGCGGCGAAGTATGTGCATTGGGGCGCGACAAGTCAGGACATCATCGACACGGGACTCGTGCTGCAACTGCGCGAGACCTTCGCACTGCTGGAGCAGGATCTCAAGGCGTGCTGCGATGCGCTCGCGATGCAGGCGCGCGCGCATCGCGCGACACCGATGGTCGGCCGGACCTGGCTTCAACAGGCCTTGCCCATCACACTGGGTCTCAAGTTCGCGCAATGGCTCGATGCGCTGAGCCGCCATCGCGAGCGTCTGCGCAGCGTGCGCGGGCGTGTGCTCGCGTTGCAGTTCGGCGGTGCGGCGGGCACGCTCGCGAGCCTGCGCGACGCGGCGCCCGCAGTCGCACGTTCCCTCGCGGATGAACTCGGCCTCGCATTGCCGGCACTGCCATGGCATACCCAGCGCGACCGCATCGCCGAGGCGGCCGCGAGCTTCGGCATGCTGACGGGTACGCTCGGCAAGATCGCACGCGACGTCTCCCTGCAAATGCAGACGGAAATCGGCGAACTCGCCGAGCCCGCTTCGGCAGGCAAGGGCGGCTCATCGACCATGCCGCACAAGCGCAATCCGGTCGGCTGCGCCGCCGTGCTGACGGCCGCGATACGCGCGCCGGGCCTGGTCGCCACGGTGTTTGCCGGAATGGTCCAGGAGCACGAGCGCGCCCTCGGCGGCTGGCAGGCCGAGTGGGAAGCGCTACCCGATCTCGCACGACTGACCGGTGGCGCACTGGCTCAGATCAAGGAGCTCGTGGCCGGCATCGAAGTCAACACCGAACGTCTCGCGGCCAACCTCGACACCACGCACGGCCTGATTCTCGGTGAAGCCGTGATGCTCGCGCTCGGCGATGCGATCGGCCGGCTCGACGCGCATCATCTGATCGAGCAGGCGTCGAAGACCGCCGTGATGGAGGGCCGTAGCCTGCTCGAGGTGCTGTCCACCCATGCCGCCGTCACTGCCCATCTGAGCGCCGGCCAGCTTGAACACCTGCTCGATCCGGCCAACTATGTGGGCCAGGCGCACGCGATGGTCGATGCTGCGCTGGCCTCCCATCAAGCATTCAAGTCGTAAAAGGAAATCGTTTATGCCTTACGCAAGCGTAAAGGGCGTCGACATCCACTACCGGGTCGATGGTCCGGAAGATGTCGATGCGCCGTGGCTCGTGCTGTCGAACTCGCTCGGCAGCGATCTGTCCATGTGGGCGCCACAGATTGCCCCGTTTTCAGCGCGCTACCGCTTGCTGCGCTACGACACGCGCGGTCACGGCCATTCGGCCGCGCCGGCCGGCAGCTATACGATCGAACAGTTGACCGGCGACGTGCTCGGCCTGTTTGACGAACTCGGCATCGATCGTGCGCATTTTTGCGGCATCTCGATGGGCGGGCTCACGGGCGTTGCACTGGCAGCCCGCTATCCGGAGCGCATCGATCGCGTGGTGCTCGCGAATACGGCCGCGAAAATCGGTTCCGATGAAGTCTGGCTGCCGCGGGCCGAGCGCGCACGCAACGAAGGCATGAGCGCGCTTGCCGGCGCCGTGCTGCCGCGATGGTTCACGCCCGGCTTCTTCGAGCGTGAGGCGCTGATGTTCGCGCAGATCCGCGACGTGTTCGTGCACACCGACGGCGAAGGATATGCATCGAACTGCGATGCAATTCGCACGGCCGATCTGCGAGGCGAGACTCACAATATCCGCGCCCGGGCGCTGGTGATCGGCGGCACGCACGATCTCGCCGCGACGCCCGCGCAAGGGCAGGAACTCGCCGCCTCGATCCGCGATGCGCGCTATGTCGAGCTCGACGCATCGCATATCTCGAACCTCGAGAGGGTCGAGGAATTCAACCATACCGTGCTCGATTTTCTAGGGGAACAGGCATGACAGAAGACGAGCGTTACGAAGCCGGCCTGAAGGTGCGTCGCGAGGTGCTAGGCAATGCGCACGTGGATCGCTCGCTCGCGAACCGCAACGAGTTGACCAGCGAGTTCCAGAACATGATCACGCGCCATGCGTGGGGCGATATCTGGACGCGCCCGGGCTTGCCGCGCCATACCCGCAGCATTGCGACGATCGCGATGATGGTCGCGCTCAACCGCAGCGAGGAACTTGGACTGCATCTGCGCGCCGCGAAGAACAATGGCGTGACGCGTGACGAGATCAAGGAGATCCTGATGCAGACCGCGATCTATTGCGGCGTGCCCGCGGCCAACTCGGCATTCCATCTCGCGCAGACGATCTTCGCCGAGGAAGACGCACAGTAGTCCTTGCGCTCAGCTGTTCCCCGTATCGCATCCGTCACCGCTGTCCTGCATAATGCGCGCTCGGACTGGCTCGATGGTGCCCATGGCTACCGTCGAACAGGTCCGAGACGCCTCTGGCGCACAGGATTGACGAACGCGCCGCCGGCGCCGGTCGATGATGAAGGCGCCGTCGGCGCCGACTACGGGGAAGACATTCCAAATGGGGCGACTTGCACGTGCGCTGGTCTGCGTGGTCTCGGCATGGCTCGCCATGGGTCGCACGGCCCTGGCCGACACCGATCCGGCCGATGCCCTGCACTCGATTGCCTTTTTCTACGGCGAGCATCCGCCGGTCGATGAACTCGCTCGCTATGACGCGGCCGTCATCGAGCCCGATCACGGTTTTGTGCCCCCGCCCGCGATCGTTGCACCGTCCAAACCGATCTGGTACGCGTATGTGAGCGTCGGCGAGGTCCATCCCTCGCGCCCCTACTTCGGCGCGATCCCGCCGGGCTGGCTGCATGGCACGAACGACGCATGGCAGTCCTCCATAGTCGACCAGACGTCGGCAGGCTGGCCCGCGTTTCTCGTCGACCAGGTCGTTGCGCCGCTCTGGCGTGAGGGCTATCGCGGCTTCTTTCTCGATACACTGGATTCGTACCAACTGGTCGCGACAACCGACGCCGAGCGTGCCGCGCAACAGGCGGGGCTGGTGGCCGTGATCCGCGCGATCCACAAGCGCTTTCCGGGTGCCTACCTGATCTTGAACCGAGGCTTCGAGCTGCTGCCGCGGATCCACACTATCGTCGACGCTGTTGCGTTCGAGTCGCTCTTTCGCGGCTGGGACCAGGGCAGGCGGAGCTATGTCGTGGTGTCACCGCAGGACCACGACTGGCTGCTCGATCAAGCCCGCACGGTGCGCCAACGTTATCGATTGCCACTCGTCTCGATCGACTATTGCGACCCTGCCGACACGGCGTGCGCGCGCGACACGGCTACGCAAATTCGGGCCCTTGGAATGATCCCGTGGGTCGCCGACGGCGGCTTGCAAACCATGGGCACGGGTAATACGGCCGATTAATTTCGAGCTGCTTTCTTCCAACGAGACTTGGAAAAAAAGCGTGCCAGAAGTATCTGAAGATAAACCAGGCCAGATAGGACGACTTCCCGATCGGGAAAATTTTCCTACCGGTTAATCAATTAGTTTGCGCGCTAGATAATATTTGTGCGGTACCGAACCAAAATCACGCTTAGTCTCGCGTCGGGATTCTATTGGTAGAAAAAATGATTGCGTAGTTTTGAAAGTTAAAACACAATCGCTTCCGGGTTTGAGCCTTACAAAAAAAGACTCGGTATGACCGCACCCTTTCGCGCTTCTTACAAGCGCAGCCGTAAGACGGGGTTGGCCTTGTTGCTAACCCTTGTCACTCGCGGTCTTCAGCGGTAGTCCGGTAAGAACCGGCGCGCGCCATAGAGCGCAATGATGTCCGCTTTCCGATTTGTCTCGACAAACCTGCCAAAAGCAGCCGATACAGGCTGCCTTGATTGGACGTGACTGCTTTTACAGTTCGCTGTTTAAAGGCCGTTTAGCGCGTCGTGAACTTGGCAACGGGGCCGGACGATTCTTTGTGTCCGCAACAAAAATTAAGTGATCTGCGAATTTATGCATCGGAAAATGCTGGGGTTTATCCGGGGGCGTTGCAGGACGGTATTTGTTTCGGGATTCCATCGCATTGCTTGCGACGGGCGTTCCGTGACATTGGCCGCCGCATTGGGGCTCGCGCTGTCGGTCCCGGTGCAGGCCGCGACGGGCGCCAGTGCCACGTCGCCCGCCGTCGTTTCACCGAATTCCATGGCAGCCGCGAACGCCGTGCCCGCCGGCACCGATGCGCCGGCCGGCGCCTTGCCGAACATCGCGTTTTTCTACAGTGATCCTTCTCCTGTCGTCACGCTGTTGCAGGCGTATGACGCCGTCGTCGTTTCGCCTTCGAGCACGTTCAAGCCGACCGAACATGCGCTCGAGCACACGACGTGGATCGCGCGCGTCGACCTCGCAAATGTCGCCGCCGACACGACCAATCTGTCCGGCAGCTTTGTCGAACAGACGCTCGCGCCGCTGTGGCAGCAGGGCTATCGCGGTTTCGCCTTCGACGGCCTCGACGCGCTGTTTGCGTCGGCGCCCAACGCCGATGCGCGCGCGACGCGGGAGCACAACGTCGCGACGCTGATCGATACCGCTGCTCAACGTTTCCAGAATGCCCGGATCGTCCAGCACGGCGGTGCAAGCCTGCTGCCTCAGACTCATCCGCGTGTCTACGCCTACGTGACGGGGTCGGTCATGCGCGGCCTCGATGCGAACGGCCAGACCCCGGTCCCCGTGCCTGAGGCCCAGCGCGCTGCGACGCTTGCCGATGCGCAGCGCATTCATCAAGACTTCCAGGTGCCGGTGATCGCCATCGACTTCTGCCCCGCGTTGGACCGCGCGTGTGCGCGCGACGATGCCAAGGCTGTGCGCGCCGTGGGCGACAGCATCGGCCTCGCGCCGTATGTCACCGACCCGGGCTTCGACAGCGTCGGCATTGGCCGCATTGAAGTGATCCCGCGCCGCATCCTGCTCGTGCAGGACACCGACCCGACGCAGCCGATCGATGAAAGCGCGGGCGTGCGTGATCTCGCGATGCCGCTCAACTATCTCGGCTATACGATCGAGTATGCCGACGTCAACAAGCCGCTGCCCGGCCACGTGACCCCAGACCGCTACGCGGGCATCGTGGTCTGGCTCGAACGCGCACCGGTCGACTCGAGCGGGGATTGGGAGAAGTGGATCCTCGCTCGCATCGCGGACCATGTACGGACGGTGTTCTTCAGTGATTTCGGCTTCGTGATGAATCCGCAGGCCGGCGCGGCGCTCGGTCTCACGACGTTCGACGGTCGCCCGCGCGGTCAGGTCTCGATCGTCAGCAAGGACCCGATGATCGGTTTTGAGGTCATGCCGGCAGCTGACGGACGCGATGCCGACGGCATCAAGGTCGGCGATAACGGCACGTCGCTGCTGCGCCTCGCCGCCGGCGACTTTGTCTACGATCCCGTCGCGCTGACGCCCTGGGGCGGGTACGCACTGTCGCCCTTTACGATCGCCTCGCTGAACTCGATCGGGCAGGAACGCTGGGCGATCCAGCCCTTGGATTTCCTGAGCCGCGCGCTCGCGCTCAAGCCGATGCCGATGCCCGACACGACGACCGAGAATGGTCATCGTTTCTTCATGGTTCACGTCGACGGCGACGGTTTTGCGTCGCGCTGCGAGTTCCCGGGGCCGGACTTCTCGGGCCAGGCGCTCTACGATCGCTTGTTCAGCAAGTACCGGGTGCCGACCACGTTGTCGGTCATCGAAGGCGAAGTCGGATCCAAGGGCCTGTATCCGCAACTGTCCCCGCGGCTCGAACAGATCGCACGCCAGATGTTCCTGCTGCCGAACGTCGAGATCGGTACACATACCTACTCGCATCCGTTCGAGTGGGAAGACGTGCAGGAAGGCACCGGCGAGCGCGTCAAGCACCGCAGCACGATCGACCAGGGCGGCGGCGACTCGGCATTCTCACTGAATATTCCAAACTATACCTTCAACCTCGATCGCGAGATCACGGGTTCGATCGACTACATCAACTCGCGCCTTGCGCCTCCCGGCAAGAAAGTCAAGATCCTGCAATGGTCGGGCAATTGTGAGCCCCCGGGGATCGCGGTCCGCAAGACCTATGAGGCGGGTGTGCTCAACATCAATGGCGGCGACACGGTGATCACAAAAACCGCGAACAGCTGGACCAATATCGCGCCGATCGGCGTCGACAAGGGCCCCGATGCGTTCCAGGTCTATGCGCCGAACCAGGATGAGAATGTTTATACCGACGACTGGCAGGGACCGTTCTACGGCTTCACACGCGTGCTCGAAACGTATGCGATGACCAACGAGCCGCGTCGCTTCAAGCCGATCAATCTTTACTTCCATATGTACAGCGGTACCAAGATCGCGTCGCTGCGGGCGCTCGAGGAGATCTACCAGAGCGTGCTCAAGCAGTCGGTGTTTCCGATCTTCGCGTCCGAATATGCGCTCAAGGCGATCGACTGGCAGAACTTCGCGGTCGCGCGTGACGGCGACAGCTGGCTCGTGCGCGGCGACGGCGAGCTGCGCGAGCTGCGCTACCCGAGCGCGGTCAAGCCAAACCTGGCCAGTTCGAGCAACGTCGCGGGCTTCACGCCCGCTCCGGACGGCACGTATATCCATATGGCCGGTTCGAGCGCGCGTTTCTCGCTGGCGACCGGGGATGTCACGCAGCCCTATGTCAAAGCGGCAAGTGGCTTCATTCGCAAGATGGTGCGCGGTCCGGGCACGCTGAACTTCGAGGTCGGCAGCTATTACCAGCCTTCGCTCGATCTCGCGAACGTCGGCGCATGCCGGGTCAATCTCGACGGCAAGGCCGTCGCGCGACGGGGTGACGATTTGCATCTCGATCTGACGGCCGTGACCGGCCAGGACATCCAATACCACCAAGTCGAGGTCAACTGTGGTTCGTGAAGCAAGCGTGGTCGCCATGCCGAATGACAGTCGCAAGCTCAAGCGAGAACGCGCGCGCATTCTGCAGCCCTGGCTGCTCGGGTTGCTGGCGCTCGCCGTAACCGGCGTGCTCGCCACCGCCTACCCGCGCAGTACCTTGCAGCGCCGCTTGCTCGATGGCGACAAACCGAACGCCCTGTCCGTCGCCTATCTCGAGGCGTGGTTGCGCGTCGCGCCCGACGATCGCGACTTTATCGGCGTGCTCGCCGCGCAATACCTGCGAGTGGGCCGTTTCGACGATGCGGGACAGCTCGCCGACCGGATGGCGAAATCGAATGATGACGAACTGCGCCACTCGGCCGTGCTGATCAGCACGGGGATCGGCGAAGCGCGTGCCTATGGCATGACCGAGGACAATCCCGCGCGGGCCGCCGCGATGGACGATCTGCGCAGCCTGTTCGACATCGCGGCCGAATTCAAGTGGCAGGCGCCTGTGTTGCGCACGCTCGCGCAGCGCGCGATCGCTGCCGGTGCGAGCAAGGCGGCGATCAGTTTCTATCAGCAGTTGTCGGTGATCGACCATAGTGACGCCGTCGATTCCCAGATGCGCATCACGCAGCTCGCGCTCGGTTCGCGGGCCTATGAACGCGCGGCCGACGCGTATTTCAACGCGCAATCGCGTGTGGGCAGCGTTGCCGAACAGCGTCAGTATTTCATGTCGGCACTCGCGGCTTATCAGTCGGGCGGGCTGCTCGACCAGGCACTCGCCGAGGGCGAGAAGCACCTTGGCCGTCTTCAGTACGATCCACTGACGATCGAGACGATGTTGAATCTTGCGCGCTCCGCGAACCGCCGGGACATGATCCAGCGATACGCGAAGGCGCTGTCCAACCTGACGAGTGCGCTTGATCCGCGCAAGACGGACGGCAAGGACCGCCTCGCGGATGCGCCTGTGGCGGCGAATTCGCGGCGCGGCACGCGCCGGATCGCCGATCACGGCCACGCGTCCGCCTCGCGTTGGAAGATGTGGCATACCGTCGTCGCTCATCCCGATGATTTCGAAGGCTGGTACTACGCCGACGGCCCGCGCGCCATGCGGCGGGCAGGCGGCGCTGACGGCGTACGTCTCCAGCGCGTGACGGCGACGTTGCAGGATTCCAACGCATCTGCCGGAACCCTGCTGATGGCCCAGGTCGCCCTGGCGGCTTCCGCAAGCGAAGCGCCTGTCAAGGTGAAAGCCCCGGCCGCGGCACCGATGCGCGCCTCGATGAGTGCGGCCGACCGTGAGCACTACGACGATCTCGCCTACGAGGCCTTCCTCGAGAGTGCCGACGTCACGAGCGCCATGCGCCTCGCACAGCGCCGCGTCAACGCCGACCCGACTTCGTCGGTCTGGCAGCGCCGGCTCGCGCAGTCCGCGGAATGGAGCAACCAGCCCATGATCGCGCTGCAGGCCTGGCATGCCGTTGCCGAACAGACCAATGCCGTCGATGCCTGGCAGCAGGTATTGCGCATCGCGCCGGCGCTCAACGATGACGAGGCGTATGTCGATGCGCTGCTCCATCAGTCGGACCTGGACCCGAAGAATCTCAAGCGCGTCGACGCGGTCGTCGACGCTTACGAGCGGCTTGGCCGCCCCGACGATGCGCTCGCCTTCCTCAAGCGTCGGGAGGTCGGTACTCAGCGGATCGACGTGATGCGCCGCTATGCAGCGCTGGCCCAGCGCGCGGGCCAGGACGATCTCGCCGAGGCGACCTATGTCGAGCTGCAGAAGATCGCGGGTCCGAATGCGGATGATGCGCTGCGCCTTGCCAATCTCTACTACGCGCATCGCGATTACAAGGGTGCGTTCGGTGCGCTGAAGGTCGCGTTGCCTGTCGCGACGACGGCCAACGAGAACTTCTGGCGCACCTACGGCCAGCTGGCCCGTATGCTCGAAAACGACGACGCTGTTCACCTCGCGAACAGCAAACTGCTCGCGGGCAATCATGCGACCGATGAAGACCTCGGCGACATGGCGTACTTCTACGACGGCCATCCGCTCGATGCGGGCCGCATTGCCGAGCTCCAGTATCGCAATACGGGTACGCCGCGCGCCTTGCAGGACGCGATCTACTACTACGTCCAGGCGCGTGCCTGGCCACGCCTTACCAAGCTGCTCGCGTCGCTGACACCGAAGGAGCGCGCGGTCATCGACAACTCGCCCGACGCGCTGGCGATGATCGCCGAATACGAGCGCCAGACCCGCCAGCCGCAAGCCGCGCTGCGCGATCTGCGGCGCGCCGCGAGCCTGCCGGGGGCGTCGCCCGATGTGCAGTCCGCCTATCTGTGGACGCTGGTCGATTTCGGCTCGGACGACGAGCTGCGCGAGACGATCGGGCGGTGGCGCGACCGTTCGCTTGACGTCGCCGCGCTCTGGGGGCCGTATGCGGCAGGTCTGGTGCGCCTGAACCGGCCGGCCGAAGCGCTCGCCTATTTCCGCCGCGAAGCCTCCGCATCGAAAGGCGACCCGCTGTGGGTGCTCGCCCTCGCCGATGCGGAAGAGGCAGCCGGGAACGACCAGAGTGCATGGTCGCTGCGCCGCTATGTCTGGACTCAATTGTTGGCGCTCGATCCCGATGCGGGCCCGTTGCCTGCCGGTGCGCCGAGTCGCGGCCGCCTGCCGGCCGGGTTGTCGAACGACGACGCCGAACGCCGCGAAGAATTGCGCCAGCGCCGCGTCACGCTGAGCGAAATGTTCGAGAACGGCGACTCGTCCAAGCGCGTGCTGATCGAAATGTTGCGAGCCGACGGCGCGCAGTCCGACACGAGTACCATGCAGGAAAGCGTGCTCGGCAATGTCGGCAAGCTGCCGAAGGTCGACACGCCGGCTGTTGCCGGTGGCGTGGCCGCCGCCGACGCGCCGCTCACGCGCCCGGGGCAGAGCTCCGGCGGCAAGATCACCCGTGCGCCGCTTTCACCGGATGATCCGCTGGTGACCGCCGGCATGTCGCCGGTACAGTTGAAGCAGCAGCGTCAGATTTCGTCCGCGGCAATCGAGGTGTCGGTCGCGTGGGCACTCTCGAAAGAGTCGGACCCGCTCGCGAAGGCATGGCTCACACGCGAATACGCGAACCGGCTTACCCGGCCGGTCGACGCGGAGTTGTCCGTTGCGCTCGCCGATCACGACATCAGGACGATCGACCGCGTCCTCGACTCGAAGGGGGCGAGCCGTGTGCGCGTCGAGAACCGCATCGACGCGTACGAATTGGCGGACCGGCAGGGCGAAGCTCAGACGCTCGCGTTCTTGAGTCTCGACGGGGCGCCCGCCAACGACGACCTCCATGCGCGTCTGAGCGATCTCGCGACCGACCGCAACCAGTCCGTCTACTTCGGTGTGCGCAGCGTGACCGCGAACCCGCTCGCTTACTGGGAGACGAAAGTCGGCGGCGAGCTTGCGCTGAGCGATCACTTCTCGATCGCGCTGCAGGGTATCCAGTTGAACCAGCGCACGACCAATGCCCAGCTCCTCACGGGCGTGCCGTCGACCGACCGGACCTTTAACTTCATCGGGCACTACCAGACGACGAGCGAGGACGTCGCGCTGGTCCTGGGCCGACGTGACGCCTTGACCTCGTTCTATACGCAGGCCCTCTCGGCCGAATTCGGCCGCGGCACGCCGCTGCACTTCACGTTCCAGATCGGCCGCAATCAGTTCGCCGACGAATCGCAGGAAGTTCAGGTCGGCGGCGTCAAGGACATGTTGCGCGGCGAAGTCGAATGGGACGTGTTGCCGCGCGTGTTCGTGCGCGGCTCCCTCGAGGGCGACTACTTCTACGCGCAGGACCGTCAGCGCATCGGCAGCGGCGCCCTGATGGACGGCGAAATCGGCTACCGGTTCCGGATCGAATATCCGGACGTGGCGGTGCGCATCGTCGGCACGCACGGCAACTACAGCCCGGAGGACTCTACCGTGCCGTTCCTGCAGCGCCTGGTGCCGGTCGGCGACATTCCGACGGCCGCCACCTTCATGCCGCAAAGCTATTCGCAATACGGCATCGCGGCCGGCTTCGGAACCGACCTGCTCGAGCGCTATACGCGTGCGTGGCGGCCGTTCCTCGACGTGGGTCTGATCCACGACAGCAATTTCGGCTGGGGTCCGCAAATCCTGGTCGGCTTGGCCGGCAGCGTGTTCGGCAACGATCATGCAGCCGTGTATTACCAGCATGAAGCTGTCTCGAACCTGGGCACGTCAACGACTGAGTTCGGCGTACGTTATCGGTGGCTGTTCTGAGCGGCCAATGAGCCGAGGTACGGTCGTTTCACCACATGTTTTGTCAGGAATCAGGGGAATACATCATGCAAGAGTCAAAGCGTTTTGCCGGCGCCGGGCGCGCCAAATTGTTGCGCGGTCTCGCGATGTGGGCGGCGGGGTTGGCCGCGGCCGCCACGCTCAGCGGCTGCGCGTCGATCGAAACGAGCAGCGCGCCACAGTTGTCGCGCGAGGATACATGGGCGGTGCTGCCGATTGTGAATTACACGGAGACGCCGCAGGCCGGTCTAGCGGCCGAATCGATCACGCAGAGCCTGTTGACGAGCGCGGGCTTCAATCGCGTCACACGGTATCCGGCGAGTCTGAACCGCGACACGCTCGTCGACCCGTCGGAACGCTCGGCGGGCGACAAGGCACTCGACTGGGCGCGCAAGGAACATGTGAAGTACGCGGTCAGCGGTGCGGTCGAGGAATGGCGCTACAAGGTCGGTGTCGACGGCGAACCCGCTGCCGGCATGACCCTGCATGTGATCGACGTGCAAAGCGGCGCGGTCGTCTGGAGCGCGACGGGCAACCGTACGGGCTGGAGCCGTTCGTCGCTGTCGTCGGTCGGCCAGAATTTGATTGCGGCCCTGCTTGCTCCCGTTACCCGTCAGTAAGGAAGACACCGTGTCGAACGTTGCGCAGGATACGCGCCGCGGGACCTTCGCCGAGTCGGGCCGCTATCGGCGCTGGCTGACGCCGGTCACCACGCGCCCGATCGCCGTGATCGAGGTGCTGGTGGTCATGGCGGCGGTGATGGTCGCCGCCGCGCTGCTCGGTGGGCACGACCCCTTGTGGATCTCGAGCCCGTTCCCGTGGATTTGGTTGTTCCCGCTGGTGCTCGCGCTGCGTTATGGCACGTTGCTCGGCATGGTCTCGGTGCTTGCTCTGCTGGCCGGCTGGTATGTGCTGTATCCACAGCATTCGGTCGAGGGCTTCCCGATTGTCTTTTTTGTCGGCGGCACGATCCAGACGCTGGTCGGCGGTCACTTCGGCGATACCTGGGGCATTCGCTCGGCGCGCGCACGCGCGCTCAACGAATACCTGAATGATCGACTCGTTTCGCTGACCAACAGTCACTATCTGCTGCACCTGTCGCATGAGCGTCTCGAGAAAGACCTGCTCACGCGCCCGGCGACGCTGCGTGACTCGGTCACGCGGCTGCGACAGATCACGGCATCGGCCGCGGCTGAGTTCAAGCGTGGCGGCCTGCCGAACGCAACCGACTTCCTCGAGTTCGCGGCGCAGGTGTGCCAGCTCGAAGTCGCGGCGATCGTTCCGGCACGCAAGGGCTTACTCGAGGGCGACCACACGCATACGACCGACAGCGCCGCGATTGCGCACGTCGGCGAGTCGTTCGCGGTCGATCCGGCCGACGCGCTCGTGCGGCACTGCATCGAGACGCGCGCGCTGGCACATCTGACCAACGTCGACGAGGCGCGCGAGGGCAACACGCAGTATGTCGCGTGCGCGCCGCTGTCGACGAGCGAGGGCGACCTGCTTGGCGTGCTCGTGATCAAGCGCATGCCGTTCCTGTCGCTGAACCACGACAACCTGCAGTTCCTGCTCGTGCTGCTCGGCTACTATGCCGATGGCGTCGAACACGCCGCCGTCGCGCATGCGATCGTCAGCGAAGTGCCGAGCGTGCCCTATGAGTTTGCGGTCGACCTCGGCCGTCTCGAACGCCTGCAGCGCGATGCGCGCGTCGAATCGTCGCTGATTGCGCTGGTGTTCCCGCGTGACGACGAAGGCGACTCCTTGCTCGAGCACATCAATCGCCGCCGTCGTTCGCTCGACTTGACCTGGTCGCTGCAGACACCCGACCACTCGATCTTCCTGAACCTGATGCCGGCGACCGATGGGGCCGGGGTCGACGGGTATCTCGCCCGAATCGAAGACAGTCTGCATGTCCAGTTCGGCTTGAGCCTCGAAGCCGCGCGCATCGGTGTGCATACGCTTCACGTCGCGCCCAGCGGCAACGGTGCGGCGCTCAAGCGCCTGCTGCAACGATGCGGTTTTGACGCCTGATGCCATGAACGCAACGATCAAGCCTGTCACTGCTGTCGGCACATCGATCCTGTTGGTTCTTTTGATCGTGGTTGCCACTTTGCTCGGCATCGCGTTCCAGATGCTCGCGGTGGAGGAGATCCTACGCCCGGACCTGCATGCGCTCGGCGGCATCGATCCCTTGCTGCCGGTGATCGCGATGCAGCTGATCGCGGCCGTGCTGATCGCGACGGCGGTGCGCTTCGTGCTACCGCATCGCTATCGGCAGCCGGCCTTCGCAACCTGGCTGCTGTTGTTCGCGTTCTGCCTGTTCGTGCCCGTGATCGGCTGCCTCGTCTGCGCGAGCGGTATCATCTGGGGCATCTTCTGGCCGCGCGATGCCGACGTCAACAGCGTTGGCGAGGTGTCCCTGCCGCGCTTCGCCGTCTATCTCGTCTCGCGCATCGCGCACGGCAGCGGCGCCCGGCTGCAGGCCAAGCTCGTGAACCCCGCGATCGCCGTCGACGACCGGGTGACCGCGCTCGTCGCGATCCAGTCGATGCCCACGCGAACCACGGGCACCGTGCTGCGTGATCTGCTCGGCGATCCGATCGAGGACGTCCGGCTGCTCGCCTATGGGATGCTCGACAGCGCCGAGAAGAAGATTACCCAGCGCATCTACGAGCTGTTGAGCAAGCTCGACGGAAACACCGCCCCCCACGAAGTCGAAGAGACCTCGCGGCTGCTGGCCGAACTGTACTGGGAGCTGATCTACCAGAACCTCGTGCAGGGCGAGATGCAGCGGTTCGCGGCACAGCAGGTCGAGAAGTATGCACATCGGGCGCTCGCGATCGACGACAGCAACGCCGCCCTGTGGGTCACGCGCGGGCGCCTCGCGCTGCTCGAGAACGATGTCGCGCGTGCCGACGCATTTTTTGAGAATGCCCTTTCGCGTGGCTTCCCGGGCGACCGGCTGCAGCCGTGGATCGCCGAAAGTGCCTACCTGCGCGGCGACTATCGCGCCGTCGCGCAGGCACTGTCCTCACTGGGCGAAGGAGCGTCGTTGCCGACGCTGCGCTCGATCGTTCAATACTGGTCGACATGAATACACAGACGACACGTCATGCCGCTTCGGCGGACATTGCCTTGCTGCTCGAAGGCACCTTCCCCTATGTACGCGGAGGCGTTTCGAGCTGGGTCGACCAGATGATCCGCTCGTTCCCGGAGAAGACCTTCGCAATCGTCTTCATCGGCAGCCGCGAAGAGGACTATCAGGGCGCGCTGTACACGCTGCCCGAGAACGTCGTGCACTTCGAGACGCACTATCTCTATCGCTTCGATCCGCCACCGCTCGCCGAACCCGCGCTCGGCGACCCCGAGGCGTTCGAGCGCTCGGCCGCGCTGCATCAATCGCTGCGCTCGGCCGTGACCCGGCCGGACGATATCGCAGGCCTGATGGCCGACGTGATCCCGATGATTCAGCCCGGCGGCAGGCTCGGCGAAGATCAGTTCCTGTACAGCAAGACCGCATGGGAATACATCACCGAGCAGTACCACGAGCGCTGTACCGACCCGTCGTTCACGGACTATTTCTGGACAGTGCGGATCATGCACAAGCCGCTGTGGCAGCTTGCGCGCATCGCCGACAAGCTGCCGCCGGCCAAGGTCTACCACACGGTGTCGACCGGCTATGCGGGCTTCCTCGGCGCCTTGCTCCACTACAAGACGGGGCGTGCGCTGCTCGTGTCGGAGCATGGTATCTATACGAAGGAACGCAAGATCGACCTGTTGCAGAGCAGCTGGATTCGCGACAACCGCGGGATCTTCGAGAAGGATATCTCCGAAGTCAGCTACTTCCGCGAACTCTGGGTGAGCTTCTTCGAGGCGCTCGGCCGGGTCTGCTATTCGGCCAGCAGCGAGATGGTGTCGCTGTTCGAGGGCAACCGTCTGCGCCAGATCGCCGACGGCGCGCCTGCCGCGAAGACGCGCAATGTGCCCAACGGGATCGATATCGCCCGTTTCGCCGCGCTGCGCGCGCGTCGCGGGCCCGGCGTGCCGCAGGTCATCGTGCTGATCGGACGGGTCGTCTCGATCAAGGATGTGAAGACCTTCATTCGCTCGATCTTCACGGTCAGCCGGCAGTTTCCCGACGTCGAGGGTTGGATCGCCGGTCCCGAGACCGAGGATCCCGCCTACGCGCAGGAATGCCGCAGTCTCGTGCAGTCGCTCGATCTCGCGCGCAATGTGAAATTCCTCGGCTTCCAGCGTGTCGACGACCTGCTGCCGAAGGTGGGTATCGTCGCGCTGTCGTCGATCAGCGAGGGCCTGCCCCTCGTCGTGCTCGAAGCGTTCGCGGCCGGCGTGCCAGTCGTCTCGACCGATGTCGGTTCGTGCCGGCAGTTGGTCGAGGGGCTCGGCGCCGAGGACCAGGCGCTCGGCAAGGCTGGCGCGATCGTGCCGATTGCCAATTCGCAGGCACTCGCGACAGCGCTCAACGAGCTGCTGCACGATGAAGCACGCTGGTACGAAGCCCAACGCGCTGCGATCGCGCGCGTCGAAGCCTACTACACGCAGGACAAGATGATCGATGCCTACCGTGGCATCTACGACCGGCTCGCGCAGCTGCCGGACGCGCAGCCTGTTGGCGGCGGCGCCAATCCGACGAAGACCTGCCCGGTCGATCACCGGAGCATGGCTGCGGCGGGGCAGGGAGGGCACGCCGGCCAGCGGGTGACCGCGCCCATTGCATCGGCGTCCCCCGCGGCGTCCCCCGCAATTTCCACCGTCGCCTCCGCTCCCGCGGCAGGCGGCGCCGCGAACGCACCCGCCACCTCGATCAGCAAGCAGGGGATTTAAAACATGGCCGGCATCGGATTCGAACTACGCAAGATGATGCGGCGCGACACCCTCACCGGGGTGGCGAAGGCCTATGTCTTTGCAGGGGTCATCAGCTCGGGGCCGTTGATCCTCTCGATCATCGGCATGCTGCTGATCGGCTTGCTGAGCCTCGGCAAGGTCATCCCGGACTTCCAGATCACCCAGTTCCAGGTGTCAGTGACCTACCTGATCGCGTCGAGCCTGATCCTGACCGGCTTTGTGCAGCTCGCATTTACGCGCTTCATGTCCGACCGGTTGTTCGAGAAACGCATCGATCTCGTGCTGCCGAACTTCAACACGATCGTGCTCATGACGACGCTCGTTTCGGGTCTGGTCGGCGTCGCACTGGCCTTCACCTTGTTCGCACATCTGTCGCTTAGCTATCGCGCACTGATGCTCACGGGATTCGTGATTCTCAGCAATATCTGGGTCGCCGCGATCGTGCTGTCGAGCGTCAAACAGTACAAGCATATTCTCGGCACGTTCTTCGTCGGTTATGCCGTAACGGTCTGCGCCGCGCTGATGCTGAACCGGCACGGCCTCGAGGGCCTGTTGCTCGGCTTTGTGATCGGCCATTTTGTGCTGCTGCTCGGCCTGTCGGGTCTGATCTACCGGAACTACCCGAGCGACCGGTTCCTGTCGTTCGAAGTCTTCAACGGACGCTTTGCCTATCCGAGCCTGATCTTTGTCGGATTTCTCTACAACCTCGGCGTCTGGCTCGACAAATTCATGTTCTGGTTCGGCCCGGCCACGGGTCAGCATGTGATCGGGCCTTTGCGCGCCTCGGCGATTTACGACATCCCGGTGTTTATCTCCTATCTGTGCGTGATGCCGGGGATGGCCGTGTTTCTTGTGCGAATCGAAGCCGATTTTGTCGAGTTCTACGACGAGTTCTATGATGCCGTGCGCAGCGGCGCGACCCTCGCGCATATCCAGGAGTCGCGTGACATGATGGTCCGCTCTGTGCGGGCGGGGCTCTTCGAAATCCTGAAGATCCAGACGGTGGTGATTCTGCTTATTTTCGCGTTCGGCGACTGGCTGCTGGAAAGGCTCGGGATTTCAACGCTGTATGCACCGCTGCTGCGGATCGACGTGATCGCGGCCAGTCTCCAGGTGTTGTTTCTGGGCGCCCTCAACGTCTTTTTCTATCTCGACCAGCGCCGCACGGTGCTGAAGCTGAGCTTCATGTTCGTCGTACTCAATGGGGTGTTGACCGCATTGACGCTGCATTACGGACCGAGCACCTATGGATACGGGTTTGCGGGCGCGCTGCTCCTGACCGTCCTGGCATCGGTCTACCTGCTCGATCGCAAATTCGAAGGCCTCGAGTACGAAACGTATATGCTGCAAAAAGGCTGAGTGCCCGGCATGGGCGTTTAGATTCTTCAAGGATGGACCGGCCCTCACCTCGATGGCCGGTATCCGCCTGACCCTGTAAGCTCCTGCATGCAGGCCGGCGTGGGTCGCTCATTGTCCGCGCCTGTTGTCAGCCCTGCGCCTATCTCAACGGCTTTGCGCCGATCGACGAATTGCCGCCGCACCGCGGCGCGATCTCCCGCGCTGACCACGGCCGTCGTCAAGGTTTACCATCCGATCATTTTCAGCCATTCATGCAGGGGAGTCAGCAGTCATGACACGACGTGTTCTCGTCACCGGTGCGAACCGCGGCATCGGCCGTGCGATTGCCTACCGGCTGGCCGCCGATGGTTTCGCCGTGACGGTGCATTGCCGCCAAGGCCGCAGCGAAGCCGATTCGGTCGCGTCCGCCATCGCCATGCAAGGGGGTGTCGCACGGGTCGTGCAGTTCGATGTGCGAGACCGTGCCGATTGCCGCATGCAGCTCCTGGCGGACCTCGAACAGAACGGACCGTACTATGGCATCGTCTGCAACGCCGGCGTCACGCGCGATGCGGCGTTTCCCGCACTGAGCGAAGAGGACTGGGACGTGGTGCTCGAGACCGGTCTCGACGGCTTCTATAACGTCGTCCATCCGCTGACGATGCCGATGGTGCGCGCCAGGAAGGGCGGTCGCATCGTGACGATCGCCTCGGTCTCCGGGGTCATGGGCAACCGCGGCCAGGTCAACTACAGCGCGGCAAAGGCCGGCCTGATCGGTGCGACCAAGGCCCTTGCCGCCGAGCTGGCGAGCCGCTCGATCACGGTGAACTGCGTGGCGCCGGGACTGATCGACACGGGCATGCTCGACGAGATGCCGCTCGATCAGGCGCTCAAGATGGTGCCGATGAACCGGGTCGGCCGTCCCGACGAGGTCGCCTCCGTGGTCGGCTTCCTGATGAGTGACGCCGCGTCCTATGTCACGCGCCAGGTGATCGGTGTCAACGGCGGGATCATCTGAGGAAGCGCGTTGTGCTCACCGGCATGGGAGGTATCATCCATGCCGCCGAACCGGTCAGACGCCTGCAAACATTGCACTCGCTGTGCGTGGGCTGAGCGAGCTGCCTGGCGGGGACGTCACGACTTCGATCGCATCGAGCACTTCGCGCAGCGCGGGCGGCCGCCCCGCATCGCCGACCGTCACCGCGCGGCCGGGCGTGTCGATGCCGATCGACTCGCGCGTGGTCGCGCTCAGAATGAGTACGGTCGGTCGGTCGAACGCATGGGCGAGATGCGTGAAGCCTGTATCGGTCCCGACGACGAGCGCCGCTCGTTCGATATGGCGCGCGACTTCGAGCACGCTAAGTCTTGGTAGCACGGTCGCGCCCAGTGCATCGTCGGCGATCGCATGCGCCGCGGTCTGTTCGCCGGCCGATCCCCACGGCAGTGCGACATTGAAGCCGCGCTTCACGAGGTGGCGCGCGGTGGCGGCCCAGTCGTCGTGCGCCCATTTCTTGGCCTCTTTCGACGTCGCATGGAACAGCATCGCAAGCGGCCGCTCGTCGGGCAGCTCGAACGTGTCGCCACCGGGGATGCGCAGACCATAGAACGGCGTGTCGTCGATCTCGTAACCGAGTGCGTTGGCCAACGTGACGCGCATGCCCTGTGTGGTGCCGAGATTCGGGCGCCGCATGAACCGCTTCGTATAGGCAAACGCGGCCCCGAGCTCTCCGAGGTCCGGGTTCTGGTATCCGAAACGGACTTTCGATCGAGCGATAAACGAAATGATCGCGCTTTTGTAGACGCCATGCAGATCACATACGACGTCGTAGCGCTCGCGGCGCACTTCGCCGATCGAGGCGAAGATCGCGCGCAGGTCGTCGATCGAGCGTGCGCGCTTGAACTGCTTGAGGGGTGCGCTCAATACGCGGCTGATGCCCGGATTCCAGCGGGCCACGTCGGCGAACAGCTCATCGGCGGCCCAGTCGACCTCGACACCGGGAAAGGCACGATGCAGATCGGCGACGAGCGGTTGCGCCTGAATGATGTCGCCGAGCGCGGTGACCTTGACGATCAGGATTCTTTTCATGGGGCGCTATCGGAAACGATGACAATTCGAAAGACCAGGGACCGCACAGTTTAAGGGAAAACTCACGCAAGTGTCAGGCAAAAGCCGTCTGGGAAACGGCGCTCCTACCACCGTTTCTTCAGTTCCCTGTTTGCGAAAGGCTACTGGGCGGTTAGTGAGAGATCTCATCGAGATTCAGACCGTTGGTCCGCGGCCCGAAGAAGCCGATCGATCCCATCACGATCGCCATGGCGAGGCCGATCAGTCCGAACACGCCGAATATGCCGAGATGGCGGAGCGCGAACGCGATCAGGAAGCCCGAGAACATCGCGCTGATACGCGACATCGAATAGACGAGGCCGACGGCCCGCGCGCGAACCCGAGTGGGAAACAGTTCGGACTGGTAGGCGTGATAGCCGACTGAGAGCAACGCGCTCGATACCGTGATCAGCACGCCGAGCGTCATCAGGGCGGCCGGCGAGGTCTGGAACGCGAACAACGTGCCGAACACCGCAATGCCGAGCGCGGACAAGACGATCAGGGTCTTGCGTTCGATCTTGTCGGCGACCCTGATGGCGAGGAAGGGACCGACCGGATTCGAGATCGCGATCACAAACGAATAGAGCAGGCTGTGCATGATCGTCACGCCCTTGGCGATCAGCAGGGTCGGCACCCAGGCGGCGAAGCCGTAATAGCCGATCGACTGGAAGGTGTTGAACACCATGAGCATGATCGTGCGGCGCCGGTAGGGCGGCAACCAGATCTCGCGATACGAAGCCTTCACAACGGGTGGCTCGACCGTGTCCATGGGCGTCGGCAGTGGGCGGCCGAATTCGGCTTTGACGCGTTGTTCTAGACGTGACAGCGCGAGGTCGGCCTCCTCGACACGGCCCTGCTGCGCGAGCCAGCGCGGGCTTTCGGGTAGGCGGCGGCGAATCACCCAGACGAGCAGCGCGCCGAGCGCACCGATCCAGATCACCCAGCGCCAGCCCTCGAGGCCGAAGGGCTTGAGCGGCAGGAGCCACCATGCGAAGAACGCGCAGACGGGCACGGCCGAGAACTGGATGCCGTGCAGCACAGCGAATGCCCGGCCGCGCAGGTGCTTGGGCACGAGTTCGCTGGTGTAGGTATCGATCGTCACGAGTTCGACGCCGATGCCGATGCCTGCGATCAGCCGCCACAGATTGATACTGCCCGCCGTCGACTGGGAGGCCATGATCACGGTCGCGATGGAATACCAGAGCAGAGAAAACGTGAAGACCGACTTTCGGCCGAGCCGGTCGGCGAGCGAACTGAAGACGAGCGTGCCGATGAAGAGCCCGGCGAACGAGGCGGCGACAAAGCCGCCGAGGCCCGAGAAGCCGAAGAACGAAGCGGTCGTGGTCGCGTAGATTCCGCTCTTCACGAGGCCTGGTCCGACATAGGCGGTGAAGAACAAGTCATAGAATTCGAACCACCCGCCCAGTGCGAGTATCGCGACGAGCGTCCAGATCGAGCGGGTCGCGGGAAGCCGGTCGAGGCGCGCGCTGATCGCGGCCGTCGTTCCGCCGGGCGCGGCTGCGCGAGCCGGCATGTGAGTCGGTAAGGCCGCCATACGCATCTCAATGAGGGTTTGTGCCTAGAGCGCCGCAAGGCGCGCGACGGATCAGTCCGGCGCAGTTTGGCCTACGTATCCGCGATAAGCAAGGACCGGCAGCGTGGCGCGCGTACAATGCGCGCCTGTTCGACTGATCTCTATTGGGTAGCCCCGTGAAAAAGACCGACCTCGAAAAGAACAAGGCCCTCAAGCTGACAAATAGCTTGCGTCAGGCCGGCCCTTATCCGGGCAATGCGAATGCCGATGCGGCCCACCTCGACCGGCGCGAACAACGCCGGCTCGATCAGCTCAAAGGGCTCGTGCCCTTCGCGTGCAAGCTCGAGCAGGGTCTCGTCGACCGCCTCAGGCAACGTGCGGCGACGCATCCTGAAGGCCTCAACGGCTTGGTCGGCGAATTGCTTGCCGCGGGTCTCGACGCGCTGCCACCGGCCGAGGCCTGAGGGTCAAGGTCCAAAGCCTCGGAATCGAGGTCGCGGGTCTCGCGTCTGACGCTTGAAGTACCGATTGCCGCCGTCGCACCGCGCACAGAAGCGCCTGCGACGGTCATAGTCTCCCGTCTATACTGAATGTGCCGTCCGACGATCCTACGCGGGGGCAACCGTCCACACTGACAATGGAGGCTTTCATGGCTAAGGTGCTGGTGCTTTACTACTCGATGTACGGTCATATCGAAACGATGGCGGGTGCCGTCGCCGAGGGTGCCAGATCGGTGGCCGGTACCGAGGTCATTGTCAAGCGCGTTCCCGAGACCATCTCGCCCGAGGTGGCCAAGCAGTTCGGCGCCAAGCTCGACCAGGCCGCCCCCGTCGCAACCATCGACGAACTGGTTGGTTACGACGCGATCATCTTTGGCACCCCGACCCGTTTCGGCAACATGTGCGGCCAGATGCGCACCTTCCTCGACCAGACCGGCGGCCATTGGGCCAAAGGCGCGCTCGTCGGCAAGATCGGGAGTGTGTTCTCCTCGACGGCGACCCAGCATGGCGGCCAGGAAACGACGATCACCTCCTTTCATTCGACGCTGCTGCATCATGGCTTTGTGATCGTCGGCGTGCCGTATACCTGTGCGGGCCTGACGAATATGAACGAAATCACGGGCGGCTCGCCATACGGGGCGACGACGTTGGCCGGTGGTGACGGCAGCCGCCAGCCGTCGGCGAACGAGCTCGACATCGCGCGCTTCCAGGGCAAGCATGTGGCGGAGATCGCAGCGAAACTGTTTGCGTGATCGTTACGCTTCAGTTGGAGTTGGCCGCTGTCCCCGATGCTGTCTCGCGGTTGACCTGAGCGCGAAAGGTGTCGATCGAACCGTAGTCGTTGACCGCATGACAAACGGCCTCGTTCCAGTCGGACGAGGCCGTTTCACTTTTGAGCGCGGCATCCGCATTCGATGCGGGACTCGTCGCACCGGCAGGATCCGGTTCCCATGCAAAGTGTGCGGTTTCGCCCGGCGCAAAGGTCCGCGTGCCGAGCGACCTCACCCGATCGCGTGGAGCGAGCAGAACGAGTTGCACGCACGACACGTGAAATGCGGTGGGGTTGCTTGCGCTCAGCGTGGCGGGTACGGACGCGGTACCTTCGTGGATCGTCCAGACCAGCTTCTCCGGAGCGTTCAACGCCTGTCCCGGCGCATCCGCCGGCCGCAGAAGGAGTTTGATGCGCGTGCGCAGCACGAAGTTAAGTTCGTTGCCAGGCTCGGCATCGCTGGCGGAAGTGGGAGCTTCCTCACGCGAAGGCACGTCGAGCATATTGAACCAGTAGAGGCGTTCACTATGGTCGGGCAGGGGCCCTCCATCGTAGTGAACGCGAACGGTCTGTGTCTGTCCCGCCTCAAGCACGAACAAGGACGGTGTCAGCTCGAACGGTGCATTGCTCGTATCCGGCGTTGACTGTTTCTCGCCCGAATCGGCCCAGACCTGGACGAGGGCCGCCGTGGGGCTCGTATTGCGCAGGCGGATCGCGGTATTGCCGGGCGGCAGATCGACGATAACGCGCGTGGCCGACATGACGACATTGGCCTTGGCATCGCCGTTTGCGAGCGCGCAGCATGCACAGAGCCATGATCGCAGCAAGGCGGTCCGCCACCGATGGGATACCCACGGCTCGCGCGCGAGCCACACCTCCCGCGAGGCTATTGCAGAAGAGACATTCGTCGAAGACACAGCGCCCATGGCCGGTTTGCCCCGATAGAGTCACGTCCAAGGCGCTCGCAGTCGGTTGCGGCGCCTTCGGCCCGGATGATCCGCGCTAGTACCGCAAGAACATCATTCGTAGATCATCGCGTATTGCACGGTAGTGTTGACGCTACCCGCGACTGCCGCGCCACCCGAGGCGACATATTGGGCAAAGAGCTTGATCGTCGCTTCGCCGGTGGTTTGTGGTGGCGTGCCGCTGGTTTTCGACTGCAGCGTGGCGATCTTGACGTTCTGATCATTGGCCCCTTTTGCAAGGTCGATCGGGCTCCTGTCTTCGTTGAGCAGCTCGACCTGCACGTTCTTCGCCAGTCCCGGACCGGTCGTCGATACTTTCAGACGCCCTGTCTCGGTGTCGATGCTCGCACCCGGTTCGAAATACGGGTAGGCCGTACCTGGAGTGGTCGTGCATTCGGTCAGCTTGAATTCGAACTGTGTCGCGCCCGCCTTGTCGCCGGCCGTTGCGAGGGCGCTCGCACTGACCGTCGGCAGTTTGACCGTGAGGTTGGCGTCTTTGGCGAGGCCGTTGATCTTGCAGGTCTGGGAACTGATCTTCCCTTCGAACGACACCATGCCGTCGGCCGCCTGGGCGGTTTGCAGGAAAAACAGGGCCGCGCAGCCTATGACGAACGTGAAGCGTGCGCGCGTGTATGTAATCGACTGAAGCAACATCGAATCTCCTTGTGGGTAGGGAAACGCCGCGGCGCGAGCGCATGCGTCCACGGGTAGTGGCCGTCGCTGCGCGCTGCGGTGAAGATGATTAGAGCGTGTTTGCTCGCCGCGCAGAGGGGTGCACGGAGCGCGTCGTAAGTAGGCGAGAGTTCCTCTGCGCGATCTGGCGGTCGCGACGGATGACAGAGAGGCTGACAGAGAGGCTGGCAGACGACCGTGCCAATTCATCAGGAACGGATGACAGACAGGCCGCCAGATGACTGTGCTAGTTCATCAGGCCGGCGAATGGCATTTCAACGGCACCTCAGGTGCACGGGCGCATCCTGCACTGCGGAGTTGGATGTTGCCGCCGATGCAGGGGGGAGCGTGTCGCCGATCTCGTCGAGTTCGATCCGGCATGTCGCGCGGCTGGCCACGAGTTCGACTTGCAGGGCACCGTGGATATGCTCGGGTAGCGCAAGCCGGCCGCCCTGACCCATCGAACTCACGCGTTCACCATTCGCGGCTCGGACAGCCGCACCGAAGGGCGGCGCTCGCCCGTCGCTCATCGAAATTCTGAAACGGCGTGTGTCGACGCGCTTCGCTTCAATGGCGACGCGTACAACCGCGCCCGCGATCGGCGCGACGAGGCGCGACGAATTCGTGACCCTGACGCCGCGCGGCGCATTCGCCTGGTCGATTTCGATATCGTTGAGCCGGTAGGGCGTGAGGTAAGGCACGATCGCATAGCCGCGACGGTCCGCACGGACCTGCGGCATGCCTGCAAAACCCAAGCCGGCACCGTGCTTCGTGTCGATGAGCGCGATCGTGTCGCCGAGCGCGGGTCCGAACGTGATGCCCCCGTGGTGCAGGACGACGCTTCCGCTCGTGCCGAACGAAATGCCGCCACCGCGCGAAAACGCGGCGTTTGCCACGCCGTGCGTACCCGCATAGGCCAGGTCGAAGGTGAATGAGTCCGCGCATTGCAGTGAACTGAGCGGGTCTCGCGCGAGCGTGCCGTCCGTCGCACCGAACGCGGTTGCCCCTTCGCACGACGCACTGAGTGAGTAATCGAGCCGGTTCTCTTTCATCAACCGGCTTGAAAGGGTTCCTGTCAGGGCCATGGAGCGCGACTTCCGGCGTGCTGAATCGAGGTCCGTCCGGGTCGAAAACATCGGCGCTTGCGGGGAGCGCCCGAGACGCAAGGCGAGATCGAGTGATGCATGCCAGGGTCTGTCTGAACTGTGCCAGCTGCGCGAATGCGAGAAATTCAAGGATAACGATACGGTTCCAAGCGTGGTTCCCGCGCCGAGTTGATAGTCGAATCCACCCGGTATCGGCTTGCCACTGCAAGTCCGACTCGCGAGGCGCAAAGTGGCCGATGCGTGCCATGAGAAACGACGATGCAGGGTCTGCGCAAAAAAACCACGGAAATGCAACTCAAGCGGGACTGATGCGTGTCGGCGCGCAGCGGATACGCGTGGCGTATCCTGCCTTTCAATTGCCCGCCGGCTTGCGAACCACTCGCGCAAGTCGATTGATCCCTCGCCGAGTCTCAGCGACGTTTCCGCATTGAAGGTGGCATGGAGGGAGGCGAGCGGGGTCGCGTATGCGAACCGGATGCGCGACGCGAGGAGGCGCTCGGGCACGTCTTCGCGCCTTCCGGTTTGAGTGGTGGCCGTGTATGCCCGGGGTGGCGCGAGACCCAGGCCGAGACCCGCATCGAACGAGAGTGCTCCGGCATGGGTGTTCGCGGCGATGCCGGCTGCGAGCGATGCGAACGCTTTCGTCCATTGCAGTGCGGCCTGGGCCGTGAGCCGGTCCATCAGGCCATACCGTGTGGCGGCGTCGAGCAGCAGGTCGCCGCAACGCGACGTGCGATGGCAACCGATGCCGAGATCGAAGCGTGTTTCCCCGGCCCGCACCATTGCCGATGTGCTGGCCGACGGAATCGAGAAGCGTTGTATGGCACCTGAATGGGCGGCGATCTCTACCTCGAGATCGCCGCGGTTCACGACCGGATTGAGATCGTCGATCACGAACGCGCCCGCGGGGACATTCGTTTGGTAGACGATGCCGCCGCGCTGACTCACCGTGAGCTTCGAAGCACCGGTTGCCATGCCGCGGACCGGCGGCGCGTAGCCGCGGCGCGAATCCGGCAGCATTCGCTCGTCGTTGCCGAGTGTAGCGCCGTAAAGCGGCACGCTCGCGAGCAAGGGGTTGGCACCGCTGATTTCGCCGATGCCGAGCACCATATGCCAGGCGGGCACCGGCCGTTCAAGGAACCAACGTACCGGCCGGTGCCGTAGACGCCCCAGTCCCGACGCACTGACCCAGCCCCGATACCGCCAGTGCCAGACACCGGCATTGAAACCAGCCGAATACTGCAGGGTCGAGTGCAACGAGCGTTCGTCGGGTGTACGTTCGCTCAGCATACCGAACGAGTAGTCCGCAAACGCTGCGGTGATGCCGGCATCCCACTGTGCGGGATCGACGCTGCCGCGTGCGATGCGGGTCATGAGGACTTGGGGGATCGAGATATCGAGACGCAGCTCGGCGGCATCGAACAGGACGCTTGCATCGGGCGAGAGGGTCGTGACGACGATGCAGTTTTTCGTGGGTGGGCGTACATCGGCGAGCTCGGTCGGTATCGACGCCTTGTCCAGCACGGCCGGATCGACTCCGCTGCGCACGAGCAGTTCGTGCTCGAGACAAGGGGCGGGCGGCGTGCGGCGTGATCTGTTCCCGCGCACGGCGCGGAATTCGACCCGCTCCTGCGCGATGAACCGTTCGTTGACGTATACGTCGACCCGCATGACGCCCTCGGACGCGGGACTGCGCTGCGCAAGATCGGCGGGAGACATCGCGCGCAGGCTGCTCCCGACCGGCAGCGCATCGAGATTGAACGAGGGAAAGGATGGCGTGAATGGCGCGGCCCCCGCAGTCGATGTCGGTTCTTGTGCTGCTGGCTTCGATGACAATGGCGAGCCCGATAGCGGCATGGCCTCGCCTTCAGTTCTGCTTGCGGCGTGGGGCACTCGCGGCGCGCTGGTGATCATGCACAAGGTCGCGGCCACACGTAATGCAAGGCAGCCCAGGGATGCCGGGTCTCGTCCTTTGCGTACCAGGATGATCGACATCGGACATGGAATTCAAGTGGCCTCGCCACAACAAGGGCACAAGGGGTTCAACAGCCGCAACAGCCCACGTCTTGGAAAAGGGCCTGCGCAAGCTTAAAAGCCTGCCACGCGACATTTGATTCGGTGTGTGCTCCAGATCTGAAAGATTGCTTCGTCGACTGTGTCGGACGAATGTCTCGAATTCGCGCTCGCCAGCACTTGAATCAGGCCGCTTGCACGTGAAAAGTGCGGTCTGCTCTTTAGTAGTGCGACGCTCACGCGTTTGACCTCGGCAATCGATATGACGCCCGCATGCGGTTACCCGTGCATTGCGGATTTGCATCAATCGCGCTCAGGACGAATGGGTGGGGATCTCGGCTGATACGCCAGCGCGGGCACACCGCTGGTTCACGCTCGCGTCGCCACTGGCCTGCATCTTGCAGAGTCTGGCGCGCGCGGAGATAGCGCTCGTTCAGCGTTGTGTTGACCCGGACCCATTTATGACACGAATTCTCGACTCACTCAAAAGCGGTAATTGGCGCGCGCTGCTGGCATGTTTTCTCTATTTCGACACAGGCTTCACGGTCTGGGTGCAGTTCGGGCCGCTGGCCCCGTTTATCGGCAAATCGATTCCCGTGACACCGGCCGAGGTTGGCCTGCTGGTCGCGGTGCCGGTCTTGTCCGCCGCGATCCTGCGCGTGACGATGGGCAATCTCTATCAATCGCTCAACGGCAAGGTCGTCGCGCTGATGGGCATCGCGCTGTCGGCGATCCCGGGCGTCGTGCTGCTGGCGATGCCGGGTGTCGCCTCGTACGAACTGCTGCTGATTCTCGGCGTGTTTCTCGGCGTCGGCGGCGGGAGTTTCGCGGTGGCGCTGCCGATGGCGGGGAGCAACTATCCGGTGAAAGTCCAGGGTCTCGTGCTCGGGCTTGCCGCAGCCGGAAATATTGGTGCGGTGCTCGACGGCTTCATGTTTCCCGGTCTGGCCCAGCACTTCGGCTGGCAAGTCGCGGCCGGCGCGGGCCTGCCGTTTCTCGCGATTGCCGCGGCGGCGATTCTCCTCTGGGCGAGCGACCGCGGCGAGAAGTCGGGCAGTGTGCCGCGTTCCTTCGCCGCATTTGCCGTGACGCTGGTCGGTCTCGTCGCGCTCGTGATGCTCGTTCATGCCGGCATGCTCGGCGCGGGCAAAACGGGCGTGCTCCTGTTGCCCGTGCTCGGCGCGCTGATCGCGATCGCCGTGCTTCCCGCCAAGTACCGCAAGGTGCTCGGCGAGCGCGACACCTGGGTCATGATGCTGATCTACGGCATCACGTTCGGCGGCTTTGTCGGCATGGCCTCGTATGTGACGACGCTGCTGACCACGCTCTACGGTCTGAACAAGATCGATGCGGGGCTGTTCATGTCGCTACTCGCGTTTATCGGCGCCATCGTGCGGCCCGTCGGCGGCCTCGTCGCCGACCGCATATCGGGCGTGCGTGCGCTGACCGTGCTGCTCGCGTGCATCTCGGTGGCGGATTTTGCATTCGCCATGCTGACCCCGGGCCGTACGCTCGGCATTGCGCTGCTGCTCGTGATGTATGTGTGCTTCGGCCTGGGCAACGGCGCTACGTTCCAGCTCGTTGCGCATCGCTGGAAGGGCAAGACGGGAATCATGTCGGGTGTGATCGGCTGCGCGGGCGGCATCGGCGGCTTCTATCTGCCGGTCGTGATGGGCATGGCGCGCGAAAGCACCGGCAGCTATCAGCTGGGCTTTGCGACCTTCGGCGCGATCGCGGTGCTTGCGTTCGTGAGCATTCTCGTATTGCGCAACCGGTGGCTCGAGTGGGCCCTCTCCAGCAACGAGCGTCCGGCAGCCGGGAGTCTTGCGTTACCGGTCGTGGCGGATCACTAAATAGAACCTGACGCGTCAACGCGTGACGCGTCGTATCCAGTCGCCGTGTACGCGGGCCACTGCCTCCGCCGAGCCTTCCACGCGCGTCGCGATTCCTTCCTCATTCCGTTCGAAGATCATGTCGATCCGATACGGACCGAAATCGAGCCGGCGCACGGTCAGGCTTTGGACCCCCGTCGGCAGCCGCGGCCGGTCGATCGTTACCCGATGCGCCCAGCCGTCGATCGTGATGCCCAGGCAAGCCTGCACGAGCAGCAGCGCGGACCCGGCCGACCATGCCTGCGGCAGGCAGGCCACCGGATAGCCGATCGGCGGCAGGCCGGGTCGGCGCGGGAAGCCGCAGAACAGCTCGGGCAGCCGCATGCCGAAGCTGAACGCCGCATCGAACATCTCTTCAAGGATCTCGATCGGACCGTTGAGGTCGCCATATCGGCGCATCCCCAGTGCGCACAGCGCGGTGTCGTGCGGCCAGATCGAGCCATTGTGATAGGACATCGGATTGAAGCGCGTCTGCGATTGAGCAAGCGTGCGAATGCCCCAGCCCGAGCGGAAGCAGTTGTCGCCAAGCCGGTCGACCACGCGCGCGGCGCGATCTTCCCGGGGCAGTCCGGAAAACAGCAGATGCCCCGCATTCGACGCTTCGACTGCACAGAGCTTGCCGGCCCCGTCCAGCGCGATGCCGTAGAAGCCCTTGTCCTCCATCCAGAAACGCGTTTCGACGATCTCGGCGAGCGCGCGCGCTTTCTCGGCCCACTGGGCAGCCCGTCCATCGTCACCGCGTTGCGTGGCGAGTTCGCTCATCGTCAGTAGCGCGCGATAGGCATAGCCCTGTACCTCGACCAGGGCAATCGGTCCGGTCGGCAATGAGCCGTCCGCATGAAACACCGAGTCTTCGCTGTCCTTCCAGCCCTGGTTGGCAAGGCCGGATTTCTCGCCACGCGCATAGTCGACCAACTTGTTCGGACTGGCGTCCATCACGCCTTCGACCCAGCCGATCGCGCGTTCGAGCGCGGGCCAGAGTTCGTCGATCAGCTCGCTGTCGCCGGTTCGCGCGACGTAGGCGCCGGCGAGCACCACGAACATCGGCGTGCTGTCGACGCCGCCGTAGTACAGACCGAAGGGCAGTTCCTTGAGCGCGCACATTTCGCCCTTGCGCGTCTCGTGCATGATCTTGCCAGGCGCCGAGTCCCGGAACGACGAGGTTTCCGTGGCCTGGCGACTCGCGAGGAAACGCAGCACGCCGCGCGCGATACCGGGGTCGAGCCAGAGCGTTTCCATCGCCGTCACGATGCCGTCGCGGCCGAACGGCGTCGAGAACCACGGAATGCCCGCATAGGGATAGGGGCCCGTCGCAAGGTCACTCGTCAGCAAGGCCAGGTCGGCACGCGACTGATCGAGCCACTGCGTGAAGAGCGGTGTCTTGCTGTGCAGCCATGCGCCGTTGAGCCGGTGGGCACGCATCGCAAGCCGCGCATGCGCGCGGGCGCGGCGATAGCGGCGTGCATTCGGGCCCTCGTCGTGCGCGACATCGGTATCCGGGCCGACTTCGATGAACAGCGAGAAAACACCGCCGGAGGGCAGCTTTACCGTGTAGTCGGCACGATTCGGTCCGAGCCGTTCGGGCGCTTGCGAGAACGCGACCGTCGAGGTGCGTTCGAGTCCGTCGAGACCCCAGTAGGCGAGGCGCACACTGGTCGGACGGATCGCGGGCGCCGACAATTCGCCGCGCCGCTTGCGCTCCGAACCGCGGACCTCGAACATGTCGCGGAAGTCCGCGCCGAAGCTCACGGTCAGCGGCATCGTCACGGCCAGGTTGCCGAAATTGCGGCAGGTGATACGTTCGAACAATCGCGAGCGCCACAGAAAGCGTGCGCGCTCGACATGGATCACGCCCTCGGGCGCCATGGTGCCGCCGAGCTCGGGCAGCGGCCGGTTGGTCATATGCGCCGTGAACACGACGTTGTCGCGGCCCATCGCGGCCGACAGCAGCGACGGCGCGCGCGGGCCGAAGCCCAGCCGGAACGACGAGAGCATCCGCGTGTCGTCGTGAAACAGCCCGTCGCGATTGCCATAGACGTCGCCGTAGGCGTCGGCGACCATGAAGGTGTCTTCGTGCTTGAGTGCGAACGTCTGCGACATGGCAGGCTCCGTTCGTTCAGTAACGACAAGTGCCGGATCGGCGATCGTCGCAATGTCATCGACCTGCTTCATGATGAAAAAGCCTCCTGATCCAAAGTCATGGCTGAAGCTTAGCGGAATTCGCCGCCGGATCGTCGTATGGCGGGGTGGCGGTACGCTCCGCATGGAGACCGCGTGCCGGTGAAACCCCGGGCACAAGCCTGACGAGCGTAATTTCCGATGGTGCGAACAGCCGTTTCGGCGGCCCCCAGTAGCCGGTGCCGCGGCTCGTGTAGACCCACAGCGAGCGCATCTTGTTCAGACCGGCTGTGAACGGTTGCTGGACCCGCACGAAAAAATTCCACGGAAAGAACTGGCCGCCATGCGTGTGGCCCGACAGTTGCAGGGTGTAGCCCGCATGCGCGGCCTGGTCGGCGCTGCGCGGCTGGTGCGCGAGCAACACTTTGACGGGGGCGCCGGCGGGGGCACCCGCGAGCGCCGCGGCCGGGTCGCTTTCATGAGCGGGATCGAAGTGGCCGCCCGTGTAGTCGGTGACGCCCGCGATCACGAGCGGGACGCCCCTGTGGTGAATCACGACGTGTTCGTTGAGCAGCACGTTCAGGCCGAGCCGGCGGAATTCGTCGACCCATGCGTCGGCACCTGAATAGTATTCGTGGTTGCCGGTCACGAGATAGACGCCCTGCGCAGCCTTGAGGCGGCCAAGCGGCTGCGTATGCTGCGCCAGGTGAGCCACCGCGCCGTCGACGACGTCACCCGTGACCGCTATGACGTCCGCATGCAGCGCATTGACCGCATCGACGATCGCATCGACATACTTCTGCCGGATCGTCGGCCCGACGTGGATATCGCTGATCTGGGCAATCGTGAAGCCGTTGAGTTCTTCAGGCAAATGGTCGATCGGCACGTCGACCTTGACGACGGGCGCGCGGCGGCGCGCATTGCCGAAGCCGATGGCGGTGAACAGCAGGGCGAGCACGGGCACCGCGAGCGCGGAGAGCTCGACAGCCATTGGTGCGAGCACCTGATGGCCGAGCGCGGCAACGATCAGCCCCAGGACCAGCAGGATGTCGCGCAGCACGCAGAGCACCAGCAGTGAGGAAAACAGACCCATCGTCAGCAGGCCGACCCAGGCGGTGAGCGACGAGTCGTCGTTCTTTGCGCGGCGGGCCCTCATGCCGAGGGGAATCAGGACATACGAGGCCAGGAGCCAGACGATCATCACGATCTGTGCGGCCGGATAGGCGGCCAGTGCCGGCACGATTCGCACCCCGATATAGAGGTGCAGCAATGCACCGATCACCAGCGCGCGCACAACAAAGGATAAAGCCATGAACGGGACGCCAGGACAAGAGATGGTCCGATTGTACTGCCGTCACGATTTTGACCTCGTATATCGTCCCGGGCCGCTGGCCGGCGACCCGGTGGGCAGTCCTAGCGGCGATTGATCGAGCTTGTGCTTTCCATGCGCCAGAGACGGCCGAGTTCGCGAACCTGGCCCGTCACGTTGACTTTCGCCTGTAGCGGCACGTCGGCGCTCGACGGTCCGATCTGCAGTTCGAACACCCCCGGTTCGACGATCCGGCGATGCGCCGCATTGGTCAGGTTCAGCATGTCGACCGGTACGCGGAAGGTCACGCGGGCCGTCTCGCCCGCATCGAGTGCCACACGTGCAAAGGCTTTCAGTTCCTTGACAGGGCGCACGGCCGAAGCAAGTTCATCGCGGACATAGAGCTGCGCGACCTCGACACCTGCCCGGCCGCCCTCGTTGCGAATATCGAAGCTCGCGACAATCTCCCCCGTTTCGATGTCGAGTTCGCTCTGTTCGACCGACAATCCCGAGTAGCTGAACGACGTGTAGCCGATGCCATGGCCGAAGGGGTAGCGACTGCCGAAATGGAAGGCGATCGGCGTGCCGGCGCTTTTGAGCTTGTGGTTGTAGAAGTAGGGCATCGCGCCGACACTTTTCGGAACCGATACGACCAGGCGGCCCGAGGGCGATGCCGTGCCCGAGAGCACATTGGCGATTGCGTCACCGGCTCTCTGGCCCGGCGCAAAAGCCATCGCGAGCGCGGCGAGCTTGTGTTCGAGCCCGTTGAGGATGTAGGGACGGCCGCCCGTGATCACGGCGATGACGGGCTTGCCGGTGGCGACCACGGCCTCGAGCAGCTGCTGCTGGACGCCCGGCAGGTTCAGCGAATCGGTATCTGACCCTTCGCCGACCGTACCGGTCTGGAACAAGCCCGCGAGATCGCCGACAAATACGATGGCCACATCCGATTCGCGCGCGGCCTGGACGGCGGCATCGATCAGGCTCGTGTCGCGCGAGACGGGCGACTCGAGGTTCAACGTCGAGCCATCGGTGACATCGCCCGGGAACACCGGCGAGCCTGCCTTGCGTTGCGCGAGGATCACGCAGCCCGGCGCATGGCGGATGGCCGCGTCGCCATAGACCTTCCTGAGCCCTTGCAGCGGTGTGACGATCTCCGACGTTTCGGAGGTCATGTCGCTGATGATCAGGTGCACCGGGAAGCTGTAGCCGCCGACCATCGCGAGCGGATCGTCCGCGGTCGGGCCGATGACCGCGATCTTCTTGCCGCTGTCCGGCGCGAGCGGCAGGATGCCGTCGTTTTCGAGCAGCACGAACGACTCTTCGGCGACCTGGAGCGCGAGTGCCTTGGCGTTGTCGTTCTGCAGGTCGATCTTGTTTTCGTCGACGAAGGGGTTTTCGAACAGGCCGAGGCGGAATTTCTCCGTCAGCACGCGGCTCACGATCTCGTCGATCTTGGCTTCGGTGATCTGGCCGCGCGCGAGCGCTTCGCGCAGATGCGCGGCGCAGTCGTCGCCGGGCAGCTCGACGTCGAGGCCGGCATTGAACGACAGTGCAGCGGCTTCGGCCGGATCGGCGGCGACGCCGTGATGTTGATAGAGCAGGCTGACGCCGACATAGTCCGCCACGATCAGGCCGTCGAAGCCCCATTGGTTGCGCAGGACTTCCGTGAGCAGATAGTGCGAGCTGTGCGCAGGCTCATTGTCGACGTCGTGATAGGCCGGCATTACCGAGCCTGCGTTCGCCTGCTTGACCGCCATTTCGAACGGCAGCAGGAAGATGTCGTTGAGCTCGCGCGGACCGAGGTGGACCGGCGCGTGATTGCGTGCGCCTTCGCTGAAGGAATGGCCGACATAGTGCTTGAGCGTCGCGAGCAGATCACGCTTGTCGCCCTGCAGGCCGCGCACATAGCGTGTGGCGAGCACGCCGATCAGGTAGGGGTCTTCGCCGAAGGTTTCTTCCGTGCGGCCCCAGCGTACGTCGCGCGAGACGTCGAGCACCGGCGCGAGGCCCTGGTGGCAGCCCAGGCTGCGTGCTTCCGTACCGATCGCCGTGGCGACCTTTTCGATCAGCTCCGGGTTCCAGGTGGTGCCGTAGTTGAGCGCGGACGGGAACATGGTGCCGCCGCGCGTCATCACGCCGACCAGGCACTCCTCATGGGACAGGGCCGGGATGCCGAGGCGGGTTTCCTCGCGCAGGAACTTCTGCAGGTGGTTCAGGGCGCGTACGCCGCTCACCGGGTCGACGCTGTGGCTGCCGAGGGGGCGGGTGATCTGGCCCAGCCCAAGTTTCAGGCGGTTTTGCAGTTGCGCCTGGTCGCTCGCGCCGGTGAACGAGTCGGAACGGGTCCGGTGATCGCCGCTTTCCGACAAAATGAGCCAGAACGCATGCATCTGTGCGATTTTTTCTTCGATCGTCATCCGCGCCAGCAGATCGGAGACGCGTTCGGAGTTCGGGCGGGACGGGTCTTGGTACGGGTGGCTCATGGCAAGCAGGAAGTCCTCGAAGGGGCGGCGCACCGCTCTGGCAATGGCCGCAAGCAAGCTCGCCGGGCCGGATGACGGGCAAGCATAGCGAAAACACGCGCCGCCGCGATTGCGAAATTGACGATCTTCGCGCCCATTCTTTTGCGTTAGGCGCAGCGTTAGGGGGAAGCCCGCATTTGCATTGCGGTGCAGCATGGGTGGAAAATGTATCCACGCCGGTCGCCTACGGCATTGACCCATGGGGTCGCCCGTCGTCAAACGACGACCGCTCTATTCGGCGGCAACCCTTATAATCCCAGCCATGCCCAGTCCTCCGCACGCCCCTGATTACGCGCACGAACACGGCCATGACCATTCTCATGGCCCCGCCAGTGGCGTTCTGGCCGACCACGAGCAGGGGCCGCCGACCCCTGAGGAAATCGAGCGTTCGCTCGACGTGGCCGACGAGTATTGCCAGGCGCGGGGCGAACGGCTGACGCCGATCCGACGCAAGGTGCTTGGCCTGCTGCTTGCGACCGGCCGCGCGACCAAGGCTTACGCGCTACTCGATCAGATGCGCGACATGCACTCCGGTTCGGCGCCGCCGACCGTTTATCGCGCGCTCGACTTCCTGCTTTCGGCGAACCTGATTCATCGGATCGAAACGATCAATGCATTTGCCGTCTGCCATGACTTGACGCATTGCCAACACGGCATTTTGATCGTCTGCCAGGAGTGCGGGAAGCTCGAGGAACTGCACGAGCCGCGTCTTCGCAAGACGTTGATGGCCCAGGTCAAGCAGTCGGGTTACCGGCTGAGCGGCGAGGAGATCGAGCTCAAGGGTCTCTGCCCTGAATGCCAGGCACGGCAGGATGCGAAACCATCGAGCAGCGGCACAGGCGGCAAGGACGCCGCACGGGATCCGAAGCAGCCGGCCACGGCTTGATTTGGATCGACTGCGGCCGGCCCTGTCTAGGCCCGCGCCTGGGGCATCTGGCACGTGGACCTTTGCTGGAGGAGGCCGTGCGCTACGTCAGTCGGATTTGGCGTCGCGCGCCGCCTTGGGTCCGCCCGGCGTATCCGAGTAGCCGTCATCCAATGTCTTCATGAACGCAATGACGTCCCGAATCTCGGCTTCGTCGAGGGCCGGCTTCCCGCCGAGCTTGCGGTCCATGGGCGCGTCGGCGACGTCCGCGTTGTCGCGGTGACTCGGCGGCAGGTCGTCGAATTTGTCGACCTTGCCGTTCGCAAGCTTCGGATACCACTTGCGCGGATTGGTATCGCGTTCGACGTAGAAGTGCATCACGTCTTCGAGCGTGTGAAAGCGGCCGTTGTGGAAGAACACCGAGCGGGTCGCGGCGTTGCGCAACGTGGGTGACTTGAACATGCCGCAGAAGTCGGTTTCTTTCACCAGATCGTGGCGATACGGTCCGCACAGGCCGAGGTCGAAGTAGTGGGGGTCGCGGTTGGCGGGAATTTCCGGATTGCGCGGTACGCCGAGTGCGGCGAATGAAAAGTCGGCGAACTGCGCCGGGCGTCCGCCGGGGCCCGGCGAGTCCAGATGGCATTTCGCGCAATTGCCCTTGTCGGGATTGTTGAAGAGCGCATAGCCGCGCAACTCCTGAGCGGTGAAGTCGGCATGGCCCGACATCGCGGCGTCGAACTTGCTCGTGTACGGATGGAAGCTCGGGTCTTCGGTCTGGAACGCTTCGAGTGCATCGCCGGCGCGCGCGAATGCCTGGCTGGTCTGCGTGAAAATCTGCTGGCCAAAGACCTGCTTGAACGCCTCGGCGTAAGCGCTGTGCTGAATCTTCCCGACCACCGCGGCCACGCTCGCATTGGCCATCTCGTCGGTGTTGAGCAAGGGTGTTGCCGCCTGGTCGTGCAACGAGGCGGCCGCGCCATCGCGCATGAAGCCGCCGGTCGGGCCTTCGTCTTCGGAGTCTTCGGAAGCCGGCGTATAGAAGTGACGGCTGAAGAGCGGGGTGAACGTCAGATAACGCAGCGACGGCACTGTGCGCGTGCCGGGCTGGCGCATGTCGGCGCCCCCCAGCTGCACCGCAAGGCCATTCGGTGGACCGTACGCGTGCTCGGGACTATGGCAGCTCGCGCACGACATTTTTCCCGACGCGGACAGCGATGCGTCGAAGAAGATCTGCTTGCCGAGTTCGGCCTGCGGACTCAAATGGGCCGGGTTCGCGGGATACCGCACCCATTGTTGCACCGACGTTTTGGAAACGGGCGCGGCGTGATTGACGGCCGATGGCTGCGCCATCGCCGCCCAGGCCGCGCTCATCGCGACGATCGCAATCGCCGAAGCGGTCAACCGGATCGCCGCATTGAAGCCATTTTGGATCATGTGTCTTTCTGCATCGCGTCAACGAAAAACGGCGAAACCGACTGGTTTCGCCGTCTTCCCGAATTACACTGCGGCCGCATTCTCATGCGGCGCATCCCTTCGATCAGGACGGGTTCAGAAGTTGAACATCGCCATCAGATCGCCGATCGACGACGTATTGACCGGCAGATACGGACTCTGCGACGAACTCACCGGGTTGGGCAGGCGGTCGCGGCTGCGTGCCGACAGCGGTTGCATGCGCCAGTTGCGCTCGATGAATTTCAGCACCGAGGCGTGATCGTAGTACGTGTGATCGACCATCCCCGTACGGGCGTACGGCGACACGACGATCATCGGAATCCGCGGACCGTCGCCGAAGAAATCGAGGTTCTGGATCGAGCCCGTGTCGAAGTGGCCACCCCCTTCGTCGGTGGTGATCAGGATCGCGGTATGGGCCCACAAGGTCGGGTTGGCCTGCACGTTGCCCACCACGGTCTTCAGGAACGCTTCGTAAGTGGCCGGCGCCGAGTAGCCCGGGTGGCCGCTGTCGAGGTTCTTCGGCACCACGTACGACACGGCGGGAAGCGTGTTGTTCTTGATGTCGTTCGTCAATGTCACCAGGTCGCTCAGGTTCGCCTTCAGCGACGGCGTGCCCATCACATTGCTGGAGCCCACGAGTGGATCGCCAATGACGTTGTACTGAGCGGCTTGTGCCGCGGCCTGAGCTTGCGGCTGCGTGTAACCCCCCGCCTCCAGCAGCGCCGTTTCGGTGGTGAGGTCGGCCGCGTCGCGTCCACCCGTATACCACTTCCACGACACGCCCTTCGCCGCCAGCGCCTCGGCGATCGTCGGCACGGTTTGCGGCGGGTAGTTGTAGTTGTTCGGGCCGATCGGCTGCAGATTGCCGTTCAGGTCGAAGCCGGGGTTGTAGTTGTTGACGAGATAGTACTTGCCGGCGTCGCAATTGCTCGCAACGTGTTTTGCCGAAAGGAAGCTCAAAATTGCACTGACGCCCGGTTGGCTCGGGTCGGAACAATTCACATACGAGCCGCCTTCATAGCCGTCGGCCGAGTAGAAGTTCGGCGTCTGCGCCAACGGGTTCGGGTTCTCGATCTGATTCGCGGGTGGCGTCGCGATCGTGCCGGACGTGTTGTAGAACGGAAGGTCGCCGGTCGCAATCGAGAAAAAGTTCGCGCCCGTACCGCCCATGATCGACTGGTGGTAGTTGTCGCTGACAGCGTAGGTTTGCGCGAGCGACTGGAAGAACGGCGCGTCGCCGGTCGACATATTCATGAAGCCCATCAGCTCGCCGCCTTGCGACGGATTCGCGGGCGTAATGCCCGTCGTGTCGCCGCCCTGTCCGACGGTGGTGGCGACCCACGTGAACATGTCTAGCTTCGTGTTGTCGCCGCCCGTTTGTTGCCACATCTGGAAGAAGCGGTGGACCGGATCGCCGGTCATCTGATACAGCGTCAGATACGGTGAGAATGCGGTGTTCTCCGCGGCGTACGGTACGTACTTGCTGATCTGGAACGGGCCGTTGGGCAGAGGCGGGGTGAAGCGCAAGTCGGGGACCCCGGTGCCGACCGATTGCGTCGCCAGGTTCTCGATGCCGATCTGTTCCGGTTGCGGCAGTGTCGGGAATGGCGTCGAGCGCGTCGGGTTGATCGTATAGGTGGTTTGCGTCGTGCCCTGGTTTTGCGCGGCGGCGGAGAAATTCGGGCCGGCCGTGCCGTCGGCGTTGATGATGCCTTCCGACAGCAGGTTCTTGACCGTCTGCCCGGCCGGCGCAACGTAGCCGCCGAACAAGCCGTCGAAGGTCTGGTTTTCGCCGACGATGACGATCACGTGTTGGATCGGCGTGGTGGTCGGGCCGCTGGCGAGCGCTTGTGCCGAAGCAACCGCGGTCGCGGACATCGGGCCGGATACCGCGCCGGTCGCCGGGATCGTGACCTGCGTGCGGTTGCCGTCGGTGCCTGCGGAGACCGTGCCGGTATGGACCGTGAAGTGCGCGATATCGAACAGGGTGTCGAGCGGGTTGCTCGAGTTCGCCTGGTACGGCGTACCGATCGGGTCGGCGACTGCCGTCGAGGGCACATTGAACGCGGTGAACAGCGGTTGCAGCACGCTGGCGACGTCCTTGTCCGCCTGCCCGATGCTGTTTGCCGAAATCTTCGCCGATGCGATCTGCGCGGCCGTGGGCGCTCCGGCCAGCACCATGCCCAGCACGCGTTGCGTGATCAACGAGGTGAACGGGTTCAGATTCGCAACGCCCGTCCCCGGCGTGCCCGATGCGGGATTGAGCACCGCCGATAGAGTCGCGGGCGTGCCGTCGAGGTCATTGAACGGCGCGGTCAGGATGAACGGCGCTTTGCCGCTTACAGCGACGGTGAACTTGCCGGTCGCGTCGGTTGCGTTTGACTGCGTCGTTTTGCCTGTGCTGTCCGTGACAGTCACGGTCACCCCGATGAGCGGCAAGCCGGTTGCCGCTACGCCCGTCACGTTCATGACGGAACTGTTGGTGGAAGTAGCACTATCGGGACCGCAACCGGCGAGCGACAGCAGCGCTGCCGAACAGGCAAGCGTCAAGGCGCGAATTTTCATGAGTGAGGTGTGGTCTTTGAAGCGATATGGTTTTAGATTTTTTTGTCAAAGGTTTGACCCCGCGCATACTCGCAGCGGCGTATGACAGCTTCGTGATAAAAAAATATTTTGACCGGGATTCGTCCGAGACATGCTGAAGTGGGTAGATGACCGCAGACGTTCGATGACAGATGCCGTGATCGTTTACTGACTGCCAGCACGAGGTTTTTGAAAGGCCGCGTAAGGGACGGACATCACATCTCACGCACCAGCCGCCGCGTGCCGCGTGGGTGCCGGAAGTATTCTTACTAAATGCCGACAGTAAAAAACTATTTAATCTCCGCTCAAGTTCTGTTTGAACTTGCCGTAGTTAATTCAGGAACGGTTAATTGGTCAATGCGGCAATCGGATTAATGGCAATGCGAAAGGCATGGCCGAGATGATGAAGGCTGTCAACAAGAGATACGTTGTTTAGCTAATTTAGTACCGCTGTATTTGCAGTCTCGCAACAGTTCTTCTGGGGTATACATGTCTTCGAGTAAAACAGTTGTTTCACTGCAGACCCGCATCGCCTTCACAATGAGCTTTCTTGCGATGCTGATGGTGATTATCGGTGTATTGGGTTTGACGGGCACCTATCGCGCCGACCGCTCAAACCGCGACACGTACCAGAACAAGCTGACTGCCGCAACCAATATCGGTAATGCGGAAATCTATCTTGCCCGCACGCGTCTTGTGCTTGATCGCGTCGCGCTGCATCCGGAAGATCCTGGCGCCGCGGCCCAGGTCGAGCGCGCGACCGGCTTCTTGCGCGATTCCGACGCGTGGTGGCAAAAATTTGTCGGGCAGGTCCACGAGGCCAACGAAGCGAGCCTGATCGGCGACGCAACAGAGCGCCGGCACGCTATGCGCGAGGCCGTGGCGGCTTTCGTCGACGCTGTCAAAGCAAGCAACCGGGAGCAAGTCGACAAGATCGCGATGACGCAGCTCAGCGCACTCTACAACGACATGAGCGCGGCCAACGAGAAAGTCAAACAGACGCTCTACACGAACGCCAGGAACAACTACGGCGAGGCTCAAGCCAGCTTCCACACATTCTTTTCCCTGTCAATCGCGATGATCCTCATTGGGACTGCCGCGGCATGCTGGAGTTGGATTGCATTGCGCCGCGCGATCATGCGGCCATTGAACGAAGCGCTCGGGCATTTCCAGGCGATCGCCTCAGGCGATCTGAGCCGCCCGATCGTCGTTCGAACTAACGACGAAATGGGTACCCTCCTGCACGGCGTCGAGAGCATGCAGGCGAGCCTGACCAAGACGGTACGCGCCGTGCGCAGCAGCAGCGACGCAATCGCCACGGCCACGCGCGAAATCGCGTCAGGCACGATGGACCTGTCGTCTCGAACGGAAGAACAAGCGGCGTCCCTGCAAGAAACCGCAGCCACTATGAACCAGTTGACGGCGACGGTGAAACAGAACGCGGAAAGCGCGCGCACTGCCAGGTCGCTGGCCGACGATGCATCGATTGTGTCCTCGAAGGGGAACGACGAGGTCGATCGCGCGGTCGGTGCGATGGGCGACATCGGTGTCAGTTCCCGCAAAATCGCTGACATCACCGGGATCATCGAAGGCATCGCGTTCCAGACCAATATCCTTGCGCTGAACGCGGCCGTCGAGGCTGCGCGAGCGGGTGAGCAGGGCCGGGGTTTCGCGGTGGTGGCATCCGAAGTACGGAGCCTCGCGCAACGTTCGGCGACTGCAGCGAAGGAGATCAAGGACCTGATCGCCGCATCGAGCGAGACCGTCACGCTAGGCAGCCAACTCGTCGCGAATGCGGGCAAGACGATGGGCGATGTGCTGCATGCCGTGCGACAGGTCAGCGACATCATGAACGAAATTGCGGCAGCGGCCGCAGAACAGACGACCGCTATCGAGCAGGTTGATACTGCCGTCACCCAAATGGATTCGATCACCCAGCAAAACGCCGCGCTCGTCGAGCAGGCGAGCGCGGCAGCACAGGCGCTCGACGAGCAGTCGAGCCAGTTGCACGCCTTCATCGACGTGTTCAAGGTCGCATAGAGCCTCTCCCCCGCAGATCTGCCAAATCAAGCCGCTGAACATCATGGTCAGGCCGCTTACGCTGCTGCCTGCCGCGATTGCTCACGCATCGTCGATGCATTGCCATGGGCCGCTGCTTTCAAGCACGACCCTCCGGCATTGCCAATAACTCAATAAAACGGAAAATCAGGATGACGACTTCCAAGGACAACAGTCGACGCTCATTTCTCAAGAGGACGATCGCTATTGCGCCCATCGCGACGCTCTCGACGTCCGCGACCGCGTTACTTGCTTCGGGCGATGACCACCGCGCGTTGAGCGCTCCTCCGCCCAATCAGCCTACAGAGGACCACTACCATCCGGGCTACTTCACCGCTGAAGAATGGGCCTTCGTGAATGCCGCCTGCGACCGGTTGATACCTGAAGATCACGTGGGACCTGGCGCTGTCCAGCTGGGGGTGCCGCAATACATCGATCGTCAGATGCAGACGCCATACGGCGACGCATCCCGCTGGTACATGGAAGGCCCGTTCCTGCAGGGGGCACCCGAATTCGGCTACCAGTCAAAGCTCACGCCCAAGCAACAGTACCGACTCGGAATCCGCGCGATCAATGCGCATTGCCGCAAGAACTTCGGCGGCAAGACATTCGCTGAACTGCCGCCCGCGCAACAGACCGATTTCCTGAAGCGGATGGAAGCGGGTGAGATCAAGGACGACTTCAAGCTGAAAACGTTCTTTAGCGACTTTCTGCTCAAGAACGTGATGGAAGGGTATTTCTGCGATCCCATGCACGGGGGCAACAAGGGCATGGCGGCGTGGAAGATGATCGGGTATCCCGGCGTGCGCGCCGACTACCTGGAATGGGCGGTCGAATCCGGGCCCTATCCTTATGGCGCGGTGAGCATGTACGGAAAGCGAGTCTAAGAGAATGGCAACGATCAAGAAGAAACACGTTGATGCGGTAATCGTCGGCTTCGGCTGGACCGGCTCCATCATGGCCATTGAACTCGCGAACGCGGGTCTCGACGTCGTGGCACTCGAGCGCGGTGATGGCCGCGACACGATTCCGGACTTCGCCTATCCGCAGATCACCGACGAAGTCAAATATTCTGCGCGGCAGGCGCTGTTGCAAAACCTTGCCAAGACGACTGTCACGGCCCGTCATGCGAAGGACGATGTAGCGTTACCGTATCGTCAGATGGGCTCGTTCAAGCCGGGTGAAGGAGTCGGCGGCGCGGGTACACACTGGTCCGGCGTTCAGTCTCGGGTGAGTCCCGATGAGCTGCGTCTGTACAGTCGGGTCAAGGAGCGGTACGGCGAGAAGTTCATCCCGCAGGACATGAACCTCCAGGACTGGGGCATCACGTACGATGAGCTCGAGCCGCATTTCGACCGGTTCGAGTATGTGTGCGGTACGTCGGGGAAAGCGGGCAACATCAAGGGCAAGCCAGTCCCGGGTGGCAACCCGTTCGAGGGTTATCGCTCCCGCGAGTATCCCTTGCCGCCGCTCGTTGATCACCCGACGGGTCGCCTCTTTGCCGCGGCTGCGAGCGGCCTTGGCTACAAGCCCTTTCCTCTGCCCGCGGGGAATGCATCAGGGGCTTATCAGAACGAATACGGATGCCAGTTGGGTCCGTGCAATTTCTGTGGCTTCTGCAGCGACTACGGCTGCCTGAATTACTCCAAGGCGTCGCCGCAAACGACGATCATTCCCGCGCTGCTGCGCAAGCCGAACTTCGAGCTGCGCGTGAACGCGCACGTCCTTCGCGTGAACCTCGACAGCACCGGCAAGCGAGCGGTCGGCGTGACTTACGTCGACGCCGAGGGCAACGACGTGGAGCAGCCGGCGGACATGGTCATCCTCGCCGCGTTTCACCTCCACAACATCCGCCTGATGCTCTCGTCGAAGATTGGCACACCGTTCAACGTCGAGACGAACGAAGGCGTGGTCGGCCGCAACCTTTGCTATCAGTACATCAACAGCGTCAATATGTTCTGGGACAAGGATGTCTACATCAATCAGTTCATCGGTACCGGCGGGGGCGGTCAGGTCATCGAGGAATTCAATGCCGACAATTTCGATCACGGTCCGCTCGGCTTCATCGGCGGCGGAGTGATCTGGGGGCGCCAGACCGGCAACGGGCCGGTTCGCGGTATCCCGCTACCCAAGGGCACGCCAAACTGGGGAACCGAGTGGAAGCAGGCAGTGGTGGACAATTTCGTTCATACCGGGCGCATTGAGTCGCAGTGCACCAGCCTTGCGAATCGCGCCTACTTCGCCGACCTCGATCCCACGTACAAGGACGCCTACGGCACACCACTCCTGCGTCTTACGTTTGACTGGCAGGACAACGACCTTCGATCGGCGGCCTACGTTGGCGGCAAGATGATGGAGATCGGCCGCGCCATGAAGCCCAAGAGTATTTCAGGCCGTGTGTTCAAGCCGGGCATGCACTGGGATACTCGCCCGTACCAGAGCACCCACGTGTGCGGCGGGACCCCGATGGGCGCGGACCCCAAGACCAGCGCGGTCAACAAGTACCTGCAAAGCTGGGACGTGTCGAACGTGTTCGTGCTGGGCGCGAACACCTTCGCGCATGGAATCGGCTACAACCCGACAGGCCTGGTCGGTGGTCTCGCGTACTGGGCGGCGAGCAATATCCGCTCGCAGTATCTGAAGAATCCTGGGCCGATGGTTCAGGTTTAAGGGGGACACAATCATGCGAAAAATCCTGATCCCCGTCATCGCCATCGCGCTTATTGCCGCCGGCTGTTGGGCCTCCACGTGGAGCAAACCCGTCGTGAACGTGGCTGCGGAAGTCGCGGCTCGCCGAGGCGATCCGGTGCACGGTGAGTACCTCGCGCGCGTGGGCGATTGCATGGCTTGTCATACCGCAAAGGGCGGCACGCCTTTCGCGGGTGGCTATCCGTTCAAGACCCCGCTCGGCACGATATATTCCAGCAACATCACTTCCGATCGTGTGCATGGCATCGGAGGATACACGTTCGACGACTTTGTGCTTGCCATGCGAGAAGGCGTGGCAAAGGACGGCAGACGTCTCTATCCGGCCATGCCCTATACGTCCTATGCGAAGGTCAGTGACGCCGACCTCAAGGATGTGTACGCGTACTTTACGAGCAGGGTCGCCGCATCGGACACGGCGAACCGGCCTTCGGATATCGTCTGGCCGCTCAGCATCCGCTGGCCGCTGGCATTTTGGGACCGTGCCTTTCATGATGACACGCGGTTCCAGCCTGTCGGCTCCCAGAGTGTCGAGTGGAACCGAGGCGCCTATCTCGTGCAGGGTCTGGCTCATTGCAGCACGTGCCATACACCGCGCGGGATGGGCTTTCAGGAACTCGACCTGACTGGCAAGACGTCGCTGTTCCTGTCTGGAACCTCGCTTGACCACGCGTCGCCGATCAATTTGCGAGGCGATTCCGGTTCCGGACTGGGCGACTTGTCCGTGGCCGACATCGCCACCTTGCTCAAGACGGGACGCGGTCCGCACTCTGCTGTGACCGGTCCGATGGGCGAAGTGGTCGAGCACAGCACGCAGTATCTGGCGGATGCGGATTTGCAGGCAATCGCGGTCTATCTGAAAAGCCTCTCGGCCCGGCAGCATGACGCCGTGTCGTACCAGCGGTCCGATGCGACGTTCAAGTCAATCATGGCGGGTACCGCGACGGGTCATGGCGCGAGCATCTACCTTGACAGTTGTGCGGCATGTCACAGGCCGAACGGAGAAGGCGCATCACGGGTTTTTCCCGCGCTCGCCAACAATCCGATGGTGTTGGCCGTCCATCCGGACTCGCTGATTGCAGTGATCCTGGAGGGTTCGCGTCTGCCTTCGACGGCAAACGCCCCCGCGCCGCTCGCGATGCCGCCGTTTGCGTGGCGCTACGACGATGAGCAAGTCGCGGAACTCGCAACGTTTGTACGATCGAGTTGGGGCAACCATGCGGCTGCGGTGACGGCTGATCAGGTGAAAGGCATACGCGACCATCTGAACCACTAAGATCCAGTCAGTGCGATGTGAGGGGCCGGTCGCCGAACATGGGGTTCGGCGACCTCTTCAATACACCCGGGCGGAGCGTTTCACGAGACCGATCCCGTGAGGGGTGGGCGTAAGGGCTTCTGTAGCTCAGGGCGTGTGATGTCGTTGGAACGAAATCGTTGTCGATAGTCAGCCGGACTGATACGAAGCCGTCGCGTGAATATCCGCCGAAGCGCGTCGACACTTTCGAAGCCGCATTGCTTGGCGATTTCGCCCACTGAGTGATCCGTGCTCTCGAGGTAGCGGCGGGCAGCGTCGATGCGGGCGTCGTTGAGGAAAGCGATGAGACTGACGCCACATTCCTTGCTGAAAATTCGCGAAAGATTACGCGGACTCATGGCCAGCCGCTCCGCAAGCGAGGCCATTGTGTGATTCAGATGCAGGTTGTCAAGCAGGTACTGCTGAAGGTTCTGGATCTGCGAATCGCCTGCTGCCTGCATCTCGAGCAGGGGACTGAACTGCGACTGACCGCCGGCTCGACGGACGTAGACAATCAAATACTTTGCGACGTCGAGGGCCATCTTTTTACCGAAGTCCTCCTCGATCATCACCAGCGCCAGGTCGATTCCGGCCGTCACTCCGGCAGTGGAATAGATGCCACCATCCTTGAGATAAATCAGGTCGGGTTCAACCTTCGCTTTCGGAAACATGGACGAGAGGCGTGCGGCGTCCATCCAATGCGTCGTTACGGTCCGGTTGTTGAGCATGCCGGCTGCGCCAAAAGCGAATACGCCGTTGCAGATCGCCGCAATCCTTCGGCAGCTCGTGTGCTGTCGCACGAGCCACTCACTGAGTGTCGAGTCCTCCAGGACCTGGAAAATGCCCAGGCCGCCCGGGAGGATCACGGTGTCGAACGGCGGACAAGGATCGAAAATCGTACGGTCTGGCACGATCGTCAGCCCGCTGGACGACGGGATGGTTCCACGCGTGGTTCCGACGGTCAGTATTTCGTATTCGCACTCACCCTTGCTGAGAATACGCACCTCTGCGAAGGCGTCCCTGGGCCCCGCGATATCCAGCAACTGGAACCCGGGGAAAAGGACCATCCCGACAGTGATTTTGCGCATAGATGTCAGGCGAACGTGAGCGAATGCTTCGGATAGCGACTTCGGGGTTTCCGGACTCCCCCTGCTCTACCGGAGAATTCCGCAACCGTGACCCCGCAGGATACGGGTTGACCCGGGTCCCTCGCATTCAGAAGCATGACACTCACGGCGACAGGAAAACTAACGACTGGCTTCGAGTTTATCGAGGCGCTTCGATCGGTACAGCACCATCGATACGAACCAGCTCGCGGCAAAGATACCAATGATGATATAGCCCAAGGTGCCAAAGTTGTCGTTTAGCGTTCCGATGGCGTCCCACACTTTGCCTTCCAGCTTCAGGTGGTCAGAAATCAGTCCCAGTGCCTCGATCGTGCCGACGAGCAACGCGACGACAACCGAGACAAGCGTGATGGTCATGTTGTAGTAGATCTTGCGAATGGGCTTGAGATAAGCCCACCCATAAGCACCCAACATGAGATGGCCGTCCAGAGTGTCGACCAGGGACATGCCTGCGCTGAACAGCGCGGGAAAGACCATCACGGCCCAGGGCGAGACGCCGTGCGAGGTCTGGCTGGCGGACATGCCCAGCAGGCTGACCTCGGTTGCGGTGTCAAAACCCAAGCCGAACAGAAAGCCGAGCGGGAACATATGCCAGCTACGGGTCACGAGGCGGAAAAGTGGGCGGAAGAGGCGGGCCAGGAAGCCGCGGTCGGCAAGAAGCATGTCAAAGTCTTCGTCGACGTATGCACCGCCATTGCGGACATGACGCCATGCCCGGACGATTGACTTCAGGATGACCAGATTCAGGAGTGCGATCGCAAACAGGAAACCTGTCGACACCAGCGTGCTGATGACGCCGCCGAGTTCCTTGTATTGGGTGAATCGCGTGTTCAGCACACTGGCGACAAATGCGACCGCCAGTGAGGCGACGACAATAATGGTCGAGTGTCCCATGGAGAAGAAAAAGCCGACGGAAACGGGGCGTTTTTTCTCCTGCATCAGCTTGCGCGTGACGTTGTCGATCGCGGCGATGTGGTCGGCGTCAACCGCATGGCGCAGTCCGAGGCCGTATGCAATCAGCGCCGTGCCGAGCAGCACGGGATGATCCCAGAACGATACCAGTGCCCAGGCCCATGCGACGACATTGATCGCAATCAGAACGCCGTATATGCCGAACAGTTTGCGTCGTACGTGGGGGTTCGATCCCGCGAGAACGTTCGAAAGTTGACTGATCATGGTGCTCATCCACAAAGTGTCGTTTGGGACTCAGGCGCGGGTGGGGCAACGCCAAGCAATTGTAGCGATTTCATGTCTGCCGGAGAAAGGACGCCAGCTTCGAGCGTCGTTTTCTCGAGCGCAAGCAGGAATCGCTCGTAGTAGTCCCATTGAGGTTGCCCGGGACAGTACCCGTCTTCCCAGTCAGCAACAGACTGAATCAGGTTCTGGCGGAAGTCTTCCCACTCGAAATACCCGGCCTTTGACAGTGAGAGGGCCAAGCCGAAAACCTGTCGCTCCCATGGCTTGTCAAACAGCAGTTTTCCCTGCAGGCGGGGAGGGGAGTCGGGTTGCCCGAGCATGCTCGACGCCGCGTATTCCTCGAATCGGGTAAACATGGTCAACCTGCCATCGCTTGTTTCTGGGCGGGGGAGGGAACCAGCGCGACGCCCATCATGGCCTCGGGTGTGATGAGCGATGCGAGTTCCTCTTCGCTCATGCCGTCTGTGCCGTCGGGGCGCTCCGGCACCACGAACCACCGGATCTGCGCGCTACTGTCCCATACCTTGACTTCGATGTCATCCGGAATCGGGACCCCGAACTCCCGGAGGACTGCACGGGGCTCGCGCACACCCCGTGCACGGAATACCGGATCCTTGTACCAATAGGGTGGCAAGCCGAGAATGGGCCACGGGTAGCAGGAGCACAGCGTACAGATAATCAGATTGTGAACGCCATTGCCATTGGCAACGGCCGCCATGTGTTCGCCTTCGGCGCCCTCCATTCCTACGGGCAATTCCATTTCGGCAATCGCTTTCGGGGTATTTTCGAGGAGCCGCTGCTTGAATGCGGCGTCTACCCACGCGCGGGCGACGACGCGGGCGCCGTTGAACGGGCCCGCGATTGTCTCGAAGTGGGCAAGGACGGCATCGACGGAGTCGCTGCCGAGGACCCCCTTTTCGATCAGCAATGCTTCAAGAGCGCGCACCTTCGCTGCGCTGGCCGCCTCACGTTCATCGTCGTATTTGAAGAGTTCGCTCATTTCGAGTTCCATATGAGAATTGGTGGTCAGTTCGACGATTCCAGATAAGCTTCGAAAAGATCCGCGTAGATCGTGGTGTTCGGCTCGCTCTTTCCCTTACCCCAGATATCTTCTGCCTTGAAGGCCACCCGATAGACTGGCATGGGCGCACCAATGCCGTCAGGACCGGTGGACACGAAATAGGAGAACGCACCCGGATAGACGACCTCGATGGTGCCTAGCTTGTTGCGGAGGTATCCCGGCAGGCGGGTGTGGTCTACCGCTTCGGGGTCGGCAATGCGTACTACAGCGCCCTTGGCGAAACGGGGTGTCTCTTCCAGGTTGTGCAGACCTGAGTCGCCCTTGGTTAGGTACGCGTTGATCTGCGTCTTGATTTCAGGGCAGGGCTGTTCCGGCATCGGTGCAGCGGGATTGCCGCGGTAGTAGTCAGTCTTCTTCGCGAGTTCGTCGGCGCATAGGTAGCCTTGGTCAACGAAGAACTGCGATATGCCCATCAACCACTTTTCGTAGTATCGGTACTTGAAGTATTCGAACGGTTGCATGCCTTCCGCACCTGTACGCAGGGACGCCCACGTCCATGTGTTCTTGAAGGTGGTGGGAAGGGTGTCGATCGGGTACTCGGGCAGGGCGTCCGACAGGTGCGTGCTCTCGGCCATCATGACGGTATGGATGCCGAAAATGCGCTTTTCCCAGGGCTCGACGAAGACTCGCGTTTCCACATTGACGGGTCCGAGATTTTGGAGTCCGCCAAGACTATGCTGCAGTTTCATTTTTGCGATTCCTGGAGGGCGAGATCAATTGAGTTGGGGGCGGTATGTGGCTTGTGGCTGAGTACGTCACCGAGAAATTCCGAGACGATGCCAAAAAGCGCGCCCGTAATCAGCGCTGCCGCGGCGATGAGTGCCGGGTTTTGGATACCCGCAGTGGTGATCGCCTTCCCGGTAGCGACGCTGGTACCGACCGTGGACGCGAATCCCCAGACGACGGCCGGAAGTACCTTCAGAAGTTTCAGCTTCGACGCTTGAACCATTGCGGCGCTACCGACACCCACGCAGATTGCAGCAACCATCGGTGTCTGGTTTGAAAGGGCGATGGCAAGCAGCGAGAGCGATGCGATGATCAGGCCGGTGAGGTTCGATGCCACACTCTGGACAAAGCCGCGTGGACCGCCGCCGACGACGAAGAACGACGCCCAAGCGATGAATGTCACCCAAACCGGGACCGGAAAAACGGTCGCGGTGATATACGTGTCGGCGACGGCCAGGACGCCGATACTGACGGTGAGGGCATCAGACTTCTTCATTGCAGACTCCTTGACGGAAAAGTAATTACTGGGGGTGCAAACAGCTTAGAAACGACGTACGCAGACTGGGCAGGTCCAGATTGCGACCGATGAACACAAACTTGTTGTTGCGCGGTTCGTCCTTGCGCCAGGCCCGTCCAGGCCGTGCCTCGACGAGCATGTGCACACTATGGAAGTGAAACTGTCGGGGTTCTGAATGGAGATTCAGCACGCCCTTCATCCGCATCAATTGCTGACCGTGCTCCTGTACGAGCTGGTTGATCCACCAGTTGAACTTCGTGGCATCAAGGTCGCCGTTTTCAACGAGAGCGCATGATTGAATCGAGGTATCGTGCTCGTGGTCGTGTGCTGCCTCGTCAAGCAGGTCGGGTTCAATCGCAAGCAATGCGGGTAGTGAGAACCTGCGAACGCCGAGCAGGACGTCCGGGTGAACCTGGGAACGGGTCGAGGTGATGATTGCGGCAGTCGGGTTCAGGGAACGAACTTCCTGCTCGATGGCGGCGAGTTCGCGATCGTCAATCAGGTCGATCTTGTTCACCAGGACAACGTCAGCGAAGGCCACTTGTTCTCGGGCAATCTCGTCATTCAACTGTTGCTTGAGGTTGACGGCGTCGACGACGGTCACGACGGATTCCAGTTCGACACCCTCACGCAGATCGGGGTCGGCAAGGAAGGTCTGAAGAACCGGTGCCGGGTCGGCAAGACCCGAGGTTTCGACGATGAGGCGTTCAATCGGCGTTGCGCCGTCTTGTTGCGTCCTTGCCAGCAGCTCTTTCACGCTGCTGACAAGGTCGGCGCGTACCGTACAACATACGCAGCCGTTGTTGATCTCGATCAGGGCCTGCTCTTCGGCGACGATGAGCTGTCCATCGATACCGACCTCTCCGAATTCGTTGACAACAATTCCAATGTGTCCTGAATACTGTTGGATCAGGTGATTGACCAATGTTGTCTTTCCAGCGCCAAGAAAGCCGGAGATGACTGTCACAGGAATCTTTCTCGGTACACGCAAACGGGTCATGACTTTCGCAGAATTGAGGAGGACTGTGTTTCATAAAGCGAGGATTGGGCCCGCTTTGGAAGTGTGTCTCCAACAACACTGAGTTTGTCTCGAATGCACGGGCTTCTTGTCCATCCTTGTAAGAACTATCAAAAAAGGACAAGGCCTGGGATGAGCGGCGAGCGGAGTGAGCGTCGCATTTTGGTGCATCGGTGCCGATCGTGCTCAGCTACGGTGCGCGAGGTGAAGGGGGTCAGGGCAGCCTGTTGCAGGGGGCCAGCGCCGCGGTAATTTTGCAGGCTGCTGGCAAAGACTCACACTTTCACAGGCTCCTCGGGTTGAACCGAAAGACGCATGCCGACTGTCTTGAGGACAGCCAGTAACGTCCTCAACGTAGGATTGCCTGTTGGCGATAGAGCGCGGTAAAGCGCCTCCCTGCTGATCCCCGCTTCCGTGGCCACGGCCGCCAGGCCACCATTGGCCTCTGCGACGGCACGCAACGCCAGCAGGCCACCTGCCCGATCATCTGGGTTGTCCAGCGCTTCCATTGCAGCTTTCAGGTATTCAATCGCGAGTTCACGGTCTGCTCGCAGTTCAGCGATTTCTCGCTCATGATGCGATACCGCTGCCTTGATCTTGCTCATGCTCGCCTCCGTTTCCAGTCTTTCCAGTATCTGTGCGCCCGCTTGATGTCGGCTGCCTGTGAGCCTTTGTCACCGCCGCACAGAAGAATCATGATTGCATCACCGCAGCGCCCGCAATAGATGCGATAGCCCGCACCAATATGAATGCGCAACTCCATCACACCTTCCCCGACTGCCTCGCAATCACCGGGATTGCCCGCCTGTAGTTGGCGTAACCGCAAATTTATACGTGCCCGCGCAACCTTGTCGCGCAGCGCACCGAGCCAGTCAGTCAGCGGCTCCCGGCCATCTTCACATTGATATCGGAAAAGTTCGATCACGAGAATTCATTGTAACTTAAAAGTTACTGCTCCTGCAAAAGAAAGGGGCCACCTCAACGGATTGCCGGCCGAGCGCGGCGCTCGCGTTTGGCTGGAGATCGGGAAAGACTGGAGGACACAACGGCTAGAGCTTGCTCTGTCGTTTTGAGATGCTACGGAGGGCCTGTCGGTCTGGCGATCAGTCGAAGGCGCGTGCGAAATCAGGCGAGTCGCGGCAAAGCTCCGGATAGGCTTAGGAGGGATTGATTCCGGCTACACTTTCGACCGACATAGCGTCCGCGTCAGCCCGGCGATCGACGCTGACGACGCTTTGCGCGACCACTCGAGTTCGATTGAACAATGCCATGAAAGCCATCAAAACCGCACTTCTTACAGGACTGCTCGCTTGCACGGCGGTTGCAGTGCAAGCGCAATCGTCCGGCAACGATCGAGATTCGCAGCGTGCCGGCTCGGGTGTCGGCGCTCCCACAGGAGCGAGTTTCACCACAGGGTGGGGCGCGCACCGCGCTGCGCAGCCGGGGAGAATGACGGAACACGGCTGGCAACCGCCGACCGACAAGGACTGCTTGCTCAACGGAGTCGAAATATCCGGCAGCGCGGGTGTGCGCTGCATGAAGTAGGCGATCAATCTGCAATAATCGAACGCTGTCCCATGACCGATCAGATAAGGAGAGCGTTGCGATGTCTGCCAAGGAAACCCGCGTGTCCCGCGTGCTGTTGACCAATGACGATGGTATTGATGCTCCGGGGCTCGCCGTGCTCGAAGCGGTTGCCGCTGAAATCGCGGACGAGGTCTGGGTCGTCGCGCCTGAACATGACCAGAGCGGCACCTCGCATTCGATCAGCCTGCATTCACCGTTGCGAGTGAGCCGTCAGGGCGAGCGACGCTTCGGTGTCGCAGGCACCCCCGGTGACTGCGTCGTGATGGCCGCACGTCATCTGATGCGTGACGCGCCACCCGCACTCGTGCTTTCCGGTATCAATCGCGGCGGTAATCTCGGCGTCGAAACGATGTTTTCCGGGACGGTCGGCGCGGCAATGACGGGCCTGCTGCTCGGCCTGCCGTCGATTGCGCTGAGCCTGACATTCCGTGATCGCGACAATGTGCGCTGGGATACCGCGCGCGCGCTCGCACCGGGTGTCATCCGGCAACTGCTCGCCATCTCCCACGATGCGCCGACTTGTCTGAACGTGAACTTTCCCGATATCGATGCCGCCGCAGCCGGACCTCTTACGCCGAGCCGTCAGGGCCACGGGCTCGTCACGGGGATTGAAGTGCTGCAGGAGACCGATCCCCGCGGTCTTCCCTATCATTGGCTGAGCTTCAATCGCGGCCGCCTCGAAAACACCGCTGACAGCGAAACCTCCGTCGTCGCTTCGGGGCGTGTGTCAGTCACGCCGTTGCATTTCGAGCGGACCGATGAGCGTACGCTCGCCGTCCTCGCCGGCGCGTTGTAGCCGCCGGTTTTGATACTCTGTTTCTTATCGCCGGAACCATCACAAGCCAGTGTTTCTATCTTACGCACAGCTTAACCCCGCCTCGCCGATATCCCGCCTCGGGCGACCGTCCGAATCCTTGGCCAGTACCTTCGTTCGAAGGAATACACAGTGAGCCGATCACACTTAGCGGCGGCGCATGTCGATGCACCCGGAGATGAAGGGTATCAGCGCATCGCGGCTGCCCTTCACGATCACGGCTGGTCGGAGCAGGACGACTTCCTTCCACCGGATCTGACGCGCGCGCTCGCGTCGGAGTGTGCGGCGCTTGAGGCAGCCGGCGCGCTCATGCAGGCGCGTGTCAGCCAGGGCACGGACCGATCATTGCGGCCCGAACTGCGCGGCGACCGCATCAAGTGGCTGGAGGCGGGCCAATCCCTCGCCTGCGACCGGTATCTGGCGATCCTCGAAACGCTGCGCGTCGTGTTGAACCGCGAGCTCTTCCTGGGGCTCGACAACTACGAGACTCACTTCGCGTTCTACCCGCCAGGCGCTTCGTACCGGCCACACCGTGACCGGTTCCGGCACGACGACAGCCGCAGCGTGTCCATCGTCGTTTATCTGAACGCGAACTGGCTACCCGATCACGGCGGCGCGTTGCGGCTGCATCCGCAAGGGCGGGTCACGCACGACATCTTGCCCGTCGGCGGCCGCCTCGCGGTGTTCCTATCCGCCGACATGTTGCACGAAGTCTTACCCGCGACTCGCGGCCGTTCCTCGCTCACAGGATGGTTCAGAGTCCGCTCCTGACGCCGCCGGCGTTCCCCCGCTCAGGCGAGAAGCTGCACACAGGACCGCACGATCTGCGAAAGCCGCACGGCCTTGGGGTCCGCGCCTCCCGGATATTGCATGGGATTCGGAATGTAGCCGAAGGCCGTACCGTAGAGCGGATCGGCAAACCCGATGGCTCCGCCCGCTCCGTCGTGTCCGAACGCCTGGTAGCTGCCGAATTCCACGCGAGGGTGCGGCTTCGTAAACACCACGCCGAAGCACATGTCCATGTTCAGGACCCGGTCGTGCCCCCATGACTGCTGCTGGCTGAACTTCGAGACGGTCGTTTCGTCGAGAAGCCTGGGTCCTCCGACATTGCCCGTTGCCGCGGCGTACACGGCGGCGAGACCGCGGGCCGAACCGATGCCGCCGACGGCCGACGGTCCAGCGGCCCGGACTTCGCGATGGTTCGGAGACAACTCGCCATCCAGCAGCGTAGCCGAGCTGTGCAGAACGTTGAAAGTGAGACTTGCCAGGCTGTCGTTCGAACTCGGTCCCTGATCCATGGCGGCTTGCTGTATCGCTGTCGGCTTCATGGGAAGCAGAGAACGGTAGCGGTGTTCTTCGGCAGCGGGAAAGCCCAGATAGAAATCGATGTCCCTGGGCTTTCTTATCTCCGTCTCGTAGAACGCTTGCAGCGAGCGGTTCGTGATGCGGCGGACGAGTTCTTCCATGAAGATGCCAATCGTCAAGCCATGGTAGCCGAATGTGCTGCCCGGTAGCCACTGCGGGTGGCTCGATGCGAGCCGCGCGGCGGCCTGTTCGGAGTTCAGGATCTCGTCACGCTTGAATGAAGGGTGGACGCCGAGCAGACCCGCGCGATGCGACAGGAGCTGACGCACGGTGATCGATGCCTTTCCCTGTGCCTCGAACTCCGGCCAGTAGGCGGCGACGGGTGCATCCAGATCGAGATCGCCCCGCTGCACGAGCATCGCGATGACGATGCCGGCAACCCCTTTTGATGAGGAAAAAACGCCGGTCACGGAAGTCGACTCGAGATCCGCGCCCCCGACGAGGTCGACTACAAGCTTGTCCTTCCAGTACACCGCGAGCTGCGCGCTGTACGCTGCGTCTTCGAGGAGATAGGCATCGAGCTGGAGTTTCACTGGCTCGAAGCCGGGGGCCGTCGTGCCGCTCGACAGCCGTTGTTGTACATCGCTTGTTCTGCTGCCCATTCGTTATCCTTGTTGTGTCGGTCCTGCGAATGAGACATGGATCGACTCATCCTGGACCGTATTCATGGTGCCTTCATGCGGCTCAAGTTTATCGAAAAATACAACACCGAGTTCGGGTTCGAGATCGAAGGTGTCGACCAGGAAGCCGACGTGAATCCCGAAGTGGAGATTCGCGACCTCGTCCATGTATAGGTCGTCGGTGAATTGCCTTTGCGAGGCGGAGACGGACGCGGTGCTGCGCTGTGCATGACGCAGACCGCGCATTTCATCGCTAAGCATCTTCGATGGCGCGGCGCCGGGGGCCGACGTCACTTCCAAAGACCCTGTCCGGTCCGCTTGCCGTCACACGTCGACGATCACCTCGAATCCGCCGTAAATCATCCGCTTGCCGTCGAACGGCATGGAGTCCTGCTGGAGCCGGGGGTCGGCCATCGAGGCCTTCATGCCTTCGTCCCGTGTCTGACGCGAAGGCCAGAGGATCCACGAGAACACCACGGTTTCGTCATCTTTGCGTTTGACTGCCATCGGGAAGGACGTCAACTTTCCCTCGGGGACGTCGTCTCCCCAGCACTCGACCAGCTTCAGGGCACCGTGGTCCTTGAAGACGACCGCCGCCGCTTCGGCATGCTGCTTGTACGTTTCGCGTTTGTCCGTGGGTACGGCGACCAAAAATCCATCGATGTAAGTCATGAAACATCTCCGTTAGGTCAGAAAAATAGGGAAGCAAAGCGACATCACCGGGCATGACACCCGCGCCACATCACCGCCCTGCATGCACGACGAACGACATGCCGCGAAATCGACACCTTCGCGGTCCTTCCAAGAGATTGCCTGAAGCATAGGCGAGATTCGATGGAAAGACGCCCTCTGTCGCCCCTGTTGCAAACGATGACTAATGGCGAGTCTCGCCGGATTCTTTGAAGGGAAAAGTGCGATAGGTGGATTACGCCGATGCGGGAAATAGCGGGCCACCTTGATCTCGCTTTTGTGGCGGCGAGCCTGTGCGAGGTCGTAGGCGATCTGCATCCGCAACAGATGATCCATCCCGGTTCCGAAAGCCCTTTCGATGCGCAGCGGCATTTCCTTGCCTCTACCTACCTCTTGAACTATCATAAATAATAGTTTCACATTTCGCGGTTTTTTGGTTCTATTCTTTATGCCCAGGCGATCAACCGCTGCCGACATGCTCCCTGCACCCGTCGAGCGCGCCCTACGTACGCTCGGGGAGCATCTGCGCGTCGCACGAAAGCGGCGGCACGATACGCTTGCCGCATTCGCCGAACGCATGCAGGTCTCCGTGCCGACGCTACAGAAAATGGAAAAAGGGGATCCGACCGTGTCCATGGGCGTGTATGCGTCCGCGTTGTGGTTGATCGGGCGCGTTCAGTTTCTCGGCACGATTGCAGACCCCGCCGCCGACGAAACTGCCTTGATGCTGGAGTTGCGTAACCTGACCGGTGGAAAGCAGAGCAAGCGATGAACAACGAACTGTTCGTATGGATCTACCCGCCAGAGGCATTGTCACCCCGCCCATGCGGGAGGCTTGACCTGATAGGCGGACGACGTTGTTTGTTTTCGTACTCGGAAGACTGGCTAGCTTATCGGGAAGCGTTTGCCCTCACACCTGACTTGCCGTTGCGAGCTGGTGAGTTTGAACCGCCGCAGGGCGAGGACATTCATCCGGTTTTCGAGGATGCGGGACCGGATCGATGGGGACGCCGCGTGATCGAAACGGCCTTTCGCCCCGCACGAAGATCGCCGATCGACTACCTGGCGCTGGCCGGCGAAGATCGAATCGGTGCACTCGCTTTCTCATGGTCGGCTACGAGCTATGACACGCCCACGGACCAGGCTTTCTACGGTGCTGATCTCGAAGCGCTGTCGGGTGCTGCCCATGCGATTGAAACACATGAGACGATTGACGAGCGGCTTCGGTGGCTGCTGCAACCGGGCCGGAGTGTCGGTGGCGCGCGCCCCAAAGCTATCATCCAGGAAGAGGGGCGTTACTGGATAGCCAAGTTTCCCGCGGAAGGTGACGAAGTCGACGTTGCGGCCATCGAGCATGCATCGCTACGGCTGGCGCGTGAATGCGGTATCGATGTGCCGGAGTCCCGATTGGTCGCCATTCGAGGGAAGAATATTCTTCTGGTGGAACGGTTTGATCGAGACGCGTCAGGTGCACGACGGCACTTTGCCAGTGCGAAGACGCTGTTGCTTGCGCAAGGCATAGGCATCGAAAACATCGCGTACTCAGAGCTTGCCGAGGTGGCACGACGATTCTCGCCAGAATCGAAGAGAGACTGTCTTCAACTTTTTCAGCGAATGACGTTCAACGTGCTGATGGAGAACACCGATGACCACGAGAAGAATCACGCATTTCTGAACGCCCGCGGCAAATGGAAGCTTTCGCCGGCATACGACATTCAGCCGCAGCTCCAGGGTATCGGATATCAGCAATTGCGCGTGGGGTTGCGTGACCATGAGCCATCGGTCGAAAACGTACTGTCAGACGCGGGTCGCTTCATGTTGACCAAAGGCGAAGCGATTGCCGAGGTAGAGAGAATGCTTGCGATACTCGCACATTGGCCTGAGCGGTTCCGTCATTCAGGCGTGACCGGACGCGATATCGACCTCTGCCGGTGCTTCGTCCTTGTAGATCGTGAGTTGGAAGCCCTCTACGGTAAGCGTGGGTCACGATAACGACTTCAGGCGGAAATCGTCTCGCTGCCAAGCAAAAAGTCGATCATCTGTTCGGACCGCACATACGATTCGGGCCGCAACGACGCGTCAACCTGCCATGACGCATCGTTGCGGCCCGCAACCATCGTCAAGGCGCACGGTCTTGACGCTTAGCCAGCTTCTCGCCGGTTTACTTCGCCGCTTCGACCTGACCGCGGATTTCGCCACCCGGGTTCTGGGCGGTGTGAACGTTGAAGTACCAATTGCCGCTCATCAAATCGCTTTCCTGCTGCTCTGTCAGGGTCGCCTTGCCTTCGATCGGGCTCGCGAGTCCATCCTTTGGGATCGGAATCACGACGCCTGCATTCTGGCCGGCAGGCGCGGGCCCGTGGAAGTGTGCAGCCGTTGTGGGACCGGAAAGGTCCGCATAGGACACTTTCCATGTCAGGGTCTTCGACGACGTGTCGTAGGTGCCCTGGAGTCGGCCATGGCCTTTGCTGGTATTGGGTGGGACTTCGGTCGACGACAGCAGGTCGGCCTTGAGGTCGACGGTCTTGGCTGAAACGAGGGCAGGTGCGACGAGGCTGAAGGTCAGGGCAGCGGCACCCAGTAAGCGAACGAGTCTCATATGCGTCTCCAGAAGTGGAACATCGAACGTGCAGGGCCGGCGCAAAAGCGTGCGTGAATCCATCACCTGTCGGAACAAGCCGACACACGGCAACACAAGCTTTCCGCCGACGCGATGTGCTCAGGAACACTATCATAGTCGCATGCTCGTTTCATGACTGAACACGCATTGCAGCGCGGCGGCGCGAGGCCTAGGACATTTCAGTTCGCCGCCCTGCAGGCGTTAGCTCGCTAACCGAGTCCGCAGTGCGTACCGCGGGCCAAAAAGGATTTGCGACTTCGTGCAGCTACAGTTGATGAGCAAACGTTGCCGCGCGTTGAAGCACCAGCACGGATAGTGCGCCAAGGCCGAGCGCCGCGCCCTGCGCGCCCCCAAGTAAATCCTTCATTGGCTCATTGAACCGCAGCGTGTGGTGCTCGCGTCCGTGATTGATTGCGATCCAGACCTCGTCCGCTCCTTTCACGCGACGGCAGATCTCGACGCCCGTGGGCGGCTCGCCGCAGGGCGAACCCGCCCCCAATCCTGACCATCCGACGACCCTTCGCATCAGCGACAGCATGGTCGCATGATCGAGCCAGGTCCCGAGCAGGGTCACGCGTCCCTTGCCGAGCGTATGGGTGATGGCTGCGGCCTTGCCGTCGACCCACGTGCCTGCCTGCTCGTAGCGCAGCAGGACGTCCGCCCCGGCGCTCACCGGCTCGAGCCAGTCGGCCCAGATCCGGGCGCGTCCGCAACCGGCCGACCCTTGAATCGCAATGGTCTCGTCAAGCACATAGAATTCCACGACGCGTGCAGGCGACAATTCGCCCAGCGGACCCGGACCGCGCATCGGAAACAGCGCGTTGTCGACGTCTTTCACGCCGGTGCGCGGCCCGAGGACGAGATGGCCGCCACGTGCGACGAAAGCGTGCAGGGCGACGACCATCGAGGGTTCGACAATATGCAAGCTCGGCGCGACGATGAGCTGAAACGCGTCGAGCGCTGCGTCGGGGTGCACGATCTCAACGTCATGGCCGAGTTCCCGCAATGGCCGGTACCACTCGACCATCTGGAGCAAGGGATCGAACGCCTGATTGTGCCGCTGGATATCGAGCGCCCATCGGCTGTCGTAGCTATGGAGCAAACCGATCGACGGTTGCGGGTCGCTTCCCTCGAGCACAGGCGCGATTTTTTCCAGCTCGGCACCGAGCGCCGCGAGTTCGCTGTAGATCGGTCTGGGTGTCCCGTCGGCCGCGAGGATCGTACCGTGATACTGCTCCTGGCTGTTGAGTGCGCTGCGCCATTGCCAGTAGGCGACCGCATCGGCACCGTGGCCGATCGCATGCCAGGCGAGTGTGCGAACTTCACCCGGATCGAGTGTGTTGTTGGCCGGCCGCCAGTTGACGAAGCCGGGCTGCGTCTCCATCAGCCAGAAATTGCGACGCTTGAGACCGCGCATCAGGTCGTGCGACGCACCGTTTGCGAACGGATCGGGACGCGAGAGCGGCACATAGCTGTCCCACGATACAAAATCGAGATCGGCCGCGACCTCATAGTGATCGAACAGGTCGAAGAAACCCATGAAGTTGTGCGTGACCCGTTGCCGCGCGTCGGCATGGGCGCGGATCGCATCGATCTGCGCAGCCTGGAAGCCGCGGTAAAGATAACTCTGGAAACGCTTCCACTCGAGTTGCAGGGCAGGGTGATAGTGCTCGTCGGGAAAGGTATCCGCGGTGCGCACAGGCAGTGGGATCTGTGTCCACGCGCTGAATTCTTGACTCCAGTAGACCGTGCACCAGCGCCGGTTCAGTTCGGCGAGGCTACCGTACTTGCGAGCGAGCCACTGCTGGAACTGAGCGCGCGTATCGTCGTCGTGCGAAACGCTCTTATACTCGTTGTCGATCTGCCAGCCGATCACCGAGCGATGGTTGCCGAAGCGCTTGGCCATCGCCTTGGCGACTGCCGCACCGAAGCGCCGGTAGGTCGCGCTCGCCGGGGCATATGCGCAACGCGAGCCAGGCTTGCGGCGGATCCCGCTCGGACCGACCGCGAACACGTCCGGATAGCGTTCGGTCAGCCAGGCGGGCGGTGCGGCGCTCGGCGTGCCGAGTACGACGGCAAAGCCCTCGGCGGCGGCGGCTTCGATCGCGCGCTCGATCCAGTCGAGCTCATAGCGGCCCTCCTCCGGCTCGATCGAGCTCCAGGCGAACTCGGCGATCCGCACCATGTTCATGCGCGCCTCGCGCATCAGCTTCAGGTCTTGTGCCCAGTGTGATTCGGGCCAGTGTTCGGGGTACCACGCACAACCGTAGATCATTGGAATTGAACCTTATTGTGTAGTGGCGAAGCCGTAGTGCGTTCGTGGTGTGTTTGCCGACCGAAGCCTGTCCCCGTGCCCGGATCGAGGATCAGATCGGAGCGCGCTGTTCGCAGCCCTGACCGCAGCCTTGCTCCAGGCATTGGCTCAAGCCTTGACAGCACCGCTCGTCAGTCCGCTGCGCCAGAAACGTTGGAGAAACACAAAACCGAGCAGCATCGGCAGGATCGAGACGAGCGCGCCGGTGATCACGAGGCCCGCATCGAAGGTCTCGCCCGATCCGTTCGTGGTGACCGTGCTCCAGACCTCGAGGCCGAGCGTGACGGGGTACAGGTGCGCATCGCTGAGCATCACGAGCGCGAGGAAATAGTTGTTCCAGATCGCCACGAACTGGAACAGGAACACGGTTACGAGCGAAGGCCCGAGCAGCGGAAATGCAATTTTCCAGAAGATCTGGAAATCGCCTGCCCCGTCAATACGCGCGGCTTCGAGCAAATCGACCGGCACATTGGACGCCGCGAAGATTCGCGCGAGATAGACGCCGAATGGGCTGACACAGCTCGGCAGCAGGATGGCCCAGATGGTATTGGTCAACCCGGTCGCACTCATCAACAGATAGAGCGGCAGGACGAGTGCGGTCGAGGGTACGAGGATCGCTCCGAGGACCACGGCGAACATTGCATCGCGGCCGCGAAATGCGTAGTGCGCGATCGCATAGCCCGCCAGCGCGGAAAGTAGCGCCGCGATGCCCGCGCCGGCGACCGAGTAGAGCAGGCTGTTGCCCATCCAGCGGATGAAGATGCCGTCGCCATGGGTAAAGAGCGTATGCAGGTTCACGAGCAGATGCGGGCGCCCCCCAAACCAGAACCCTGGCGACGAGAACAGATCGCCCGTCGACTTGGTTGACGCGATGCCGAGCCAGTAGAGCGGCAGCAGAAAGTACGTCGATACGGCGAACAGAAACAGGCCGGGCAGAACCTGTCTGCGCAGGCTGCCCGTAGACGAGGATGCAATGACTGTCGCCATCCGTCAGACTCCCGAATAGCGGCGTACGAGCCGCATGAACAGATATGAGAAGGCAAACGTCACCAGCGCGAGCATCACCGCGAGAGAGGCTGCATAGTGGTAGTCGTTGTTGGCGAACGCGACGTTGTACGCATAGAGATTCGGCGTGAAATCGGCGCTGACGCTGGTCGAGATCTGCTTGAGGATGGCCGGTTCGTTGAACAGCTGGAGCGTGCCGATGATCGACATGAGGGCGTTCATCACGAGCGCTGGCAGGATCGCTGGAATCTTGATATGCCATGCAAGCCGCAGACCGTTGCAGCCGTCGATGCGTGCGGCCTCGTAGTGTTCGCGTGGTAGGGTTTGCAGTGCGGCGAACAGAATCAGCATGTTGTAGCCCGTCCACTGCCAGGTCGCAATGTTCGCGATCGACCAGAGAATCGCGTCACCTGAAAGGAAGTCCGGCTGGGCCAAATGCCACTGGTGGATCAGCTTGATCACCGGGCTCAGCGAAGGCTCGTACAGGAAACCCCAGATCATCGCGCCGACTACGCTGGGCACGGTATAAGGCAGGAACGCCGCGGCGCGCGCAAAGCGCCCGATCCATGTCGTCAACTCGTCGAGTACGAGCGCAATCGCGAGCGCGAGGCCTAGCATGACCGGCACCTGCACGACGCCGTAGGTCAACACGCGTGTGATGCCGTTGACAAAGCCGGGGTCGGCCAACGCGCGTAGATAGTTATCCGCACCGACGAATGTCAGTCTGGCCGTGCCGAAACCGAGCCCGCTGCGCTTCATCTGAAAAAGGCTCGAATAGGCGGCGTAGGCGATCGGTCCGATATAGAACAGGACGAACAGCAGCCCGAAAGGCAGCATAAACAGATACGGCGCCGGGTTCGGCCGCCTGCGCGTGCGCTGCGGCGTGATTCCAACCTGAGAGGCGGTGACGGTGGTGCTCATGGTGCGGATTCCACTTACTTGGGTATGAGCGATGACCGCGGGGCGGCAGGGTATTGAGGTGTCTCGACCGGCACCGCCCCGCTTCGGGAGGTGTGGCGGGTCTACTTGACCGCGATGCCCTGGGCCTTCAGGTCGCCGACCACCACACCTTGTGTTGCATCGAGTACTGCGGGCAGCGTCGAGCTGCCGCCGGCCACCTTGCCGAAGCCGTCGGACATGCTCTGCATCAGCTTGTTGAGGTCAGGCGGCCATTGCCACGAACCGTCGACTGTCTTCGCCGCCTCCGCATAGACCTGGTTGACGGGCTGGCCGCTGAAGAACGCGAAGGGCCGGTTCAGCACCGAGGCTGTCAAGCCGCCGGGCTGTGCCGGAAAATTCGTGCCTGCATCCGCTTGCGGCCAGATGCTGCCTTGCAGGTCGCTACCGAACCAGATCGCGAAGTCCCCAGCTTCCTTCTTGTGTTTCGAGCCGGTGCTGACCGCGATCGCCGAGCCGCCGAGATTCGCCGCGACCGGCTGCGCTGCATTCCAGACCGGCATCGGCGCGATCTTCCACTTGCCAGCGGTGCCCGATGCGATTGACGACAGGAAGGCCGGACCCCATGCCGGTGCGAGCCACGTCGCGAGCTTGCCGTTCTGCAACTGGCTATACCACGCGTCGCTCCAGACGGGCTCGGCGAGTACCAGCTTGCGGCTGATCAGGTCCTGCCAGTAAGCCGCGACCTTCTTCGTTCCGGAATCGTTTACGGCGACCTGCCACGAATCCGAGCCTGCCTTGAACCAGTGCCCGCCACCCTGGGAAGCGAGGGTGGCGAAAGCCTCCGGATTGTTCGTCGGGAACGCGCTGATGTTCACGTCAGGATCGGCAGCCTTCAGCTTCTCGGCGACCTTCGCATAGTCGGCCCAGGTCTTCGGCACATCGAGGTGGTACTTAGCGAAGATGTCGGTCCGGTAGGCCAGCGCGACCGGGCCGATGTCGATCGGTACCGCGTAGGTGCCGTCACCGAGATGGACTTGATTCCAGACCCAGGCGGGGTAGCGTGCCTTGAGCGCGTCGACGCCGAGCGGCCCGATGTTCTCGAGCGCACCACCCGTCACGGTGGTGGGGATGTACTGGTACTGATCGAGCATCACGTCGGGCGCAGTGCCGGCCTTGGTGGCGGTCAGCAGCTTCGCATCGTAGTCATTCGCGGGCACCTTCTCGAACTTGATATGCACGTTCGGATGCGCGGCATTGTATTTGTCGACGAGCTTCGCGTCGTCGTTCCAGCTCCAATAGGTGAGCTCGATGGGCGCCGCATGCGCGGGCATGGCGGCTTGTGCGACGAGCGCACCGAGCAGTGTGGGCGCGAGCGCGCGCCAGTGTGAAGCTTGCATGAAGTCGTGTCTCCTGGGTTGGTGAGCAGTGGGTGGGCACTGCATGGCAGCGAGTGGGCGATGAGCCGTCTTATTCACTGTTTCGGGATCTGCGGGGCGGGGCCGTCGATTCACGCACCATCAGTTGCGAGGCCGACGGCGTGATGATCAGCGGCGGGGGGGCCACCGGGATGGTCCCGTCGATCAGACCGAGCAGCAGATCGATGGCATGCGCGGCAACCTCGCGCGTCTGCACGGCGACGCTCGTGAGCGCCGGGTAGGACTCGGATGCGGCGCGGATATCGGTGATGCCGATGACCGACAACTGTTGCGGGATCTTGATGCGCATCTCATGGGCCGCGCGCAGCGCGCCCAGCGCCAGCAGATCGTTGGTGGCGAAGATGGCCGTCAGCGAGGGCGCGGTAGCAAGCAGTGCACGCGCGGCCTGCTTGCCGCTCGCAATCGTGTCGGGTGCGCGCACGATATGGCTGGCATCGATGTCGATTCCCGCGGCGTGCATGGTGTGCATGAATCCTCCAAGGCGGCGCTGATGATGAAGCTCATGCGCATCGCCGTCGACAAGCACGCCGATACGCCGGTGTCCGAGCGACAACAGGTGCTCGGCCGCGATCGCCGCCGCGTGCGCGAAATCGACCGTCACACACGGTGCGGGCGGTGCGATTTCCGGTTCTTCCCACATGCAGACGACGACCGGCACGCCCGACTGGTTGACGGCGGCGATGTCATCGATGCGCAGATGGCCCGCCATCGCGACGATCCCTTCGGATAGCTGGCCGGCGATGCGCCGCAGATAGGTGCGGCCAATGTCAGGGTCCGCATCGGTATTGCATATCAGAAGAAAATGCCCCCGCTCGCGCGCAGCTCGTTCGACTGCGAGTGCGAATTCGGGATAGAACGGGTTCGCAATGTTCTCGACCATCAATGCAAGCGTCGGCGCGCGGCCGACCGATAGCGCGCGCGCCGTGACGTTGGGTTGATAGCCGAGTTCGCGCGCGATGTCGAGGATGCGCACGCGCATGTCCGCGCTGACATTGGGCTTGCCCGACATTGCATACGAGACGGTGGCCTTGGTGACGCCCGCACGGGTGGCGATATCGCGGAGGGTGACTCGCATCGGATGGAAGGACGGAGTTGGGTTTACAAGCTTTGTTAATCGGTTAACTCAAACGCATGTGCGAGTCTAGAAGGGCAAGGGCAAGAGGGTCAACACGGTGTTTTCCCGATACCGGAGGGGCCGGGGCATGCGCGTCGATGGCCGGCCCGTGGAGGTCCGATCGAGGTCCAGGCGGGGTCCATCGAAGGTCATGCTTGCGCAAAACAGGAGGGATAAAAAAGCTGCAAAATCCAGAGCACTTCGCTCCAAGACGTGAAAAGTGGGCTCCTGTACCCCCTTTTGATGAAAAAAACCGTCACCTCGATGCGAACAGATGATGCGCAGCGCGGTGTTTCCGCTATTATTTTGCCAGCGCAATGGGGAGCCGATTTCCGGCGATGCGGCGCGCTGATCCAACTAAACCAAACTCTTTTCTATATGGCGACCAAATCTACTGCGACCGCTAAGACAGCAACCAAAGTTGCTGCCAAGAAGGCTCCGGCAAAGAAGGCGGCTCCGGCCAAGAAAGCTGCGGTGAAGACCGTGCCGGCGAAGAAGGCAGCCGTTGCTGCTACACCGCGTCCGCTGAAGGATGTGTTCAACAAGTCGAGCCTGGTTGCGCATCTCGTCGAACAGACGCAACTCGAGGCGAAGGCTGTGAAGTCGGTGCTCGCGCATCTTGAAGCGACGGTACTGGGTGCCGTCAACAAGAAGGGCGCAGGCGAGTTCACGCTGCCGGGCCTGTTGAAGGTCGTTGTGCAGAACGTGCCGGCAAAGAAGAAGCGCTTCGGCAAGGACCCGTTCTCGGGCGAAGAGCGTTGGTTCCCGGCCAAGCCGGCGACCGTCAAGGTCAAGCTGCGTCCGCTGAAGAAGCTCAAGGACGCCGCGGCTTGAACGCTGCCGATGTGATGCTGGCCTGAGCCGGTAGTCGCGGCACAAGGCTGGAATGGCCGCCGGATTCTCGATGAATCCGGCGGCCATTTTTGTTTCTACCGGCAGGAGGGCGGGGTGTTTCGGTGGCGAATGCCGGGCGGCTATTTGCGCGAGAGGACGGCGAGCAGGTCGACGAGCATGCGCGGCGAACATGAGAACGGCACCCAGCCATAGCCCGAGTGGCGCAGCACGAGCAACTTCTCACCGTTGCCGACGGTCTGCGAGGCGATGAGTGGATCTTTGGTTGCCGCGAAGGGCTTACCTGGGGCGACCGACATCGGCACTTCAGGCAGCATCGTTGTGCGGGCCTGTGCGAGTTGATCGATCATTTCGGATATGTCATGGGGGCCGAGTGAGACCGTCTGGCCAGCAATCGTCATCGTGATGACGTTCTGGGCTGGCCGTGCAATCTGCAGCCTCGGTGGCTGCGCGGCCGGCGCTTCGGTGCGTACTGCCTCGGCCGCGGCGTCGACGGAGAGACTGTTGACGCGCTGGGCAAGTTGGTCGAGCTGCTTCTGAATATCCATTTAATCGCTTCCGCACAACATTAGGACGCTGAATTTTACCCGGATGTGCGGGACATCCGGTTTCTCCGTCGTTCGAAACAGCAAGTTCGACTGAAGCTTAAGCGAACGGGCGCACGCCGATCAGCGGACCATGGAGCCAGAAAGCGAAGACGATCCACGCGACGATGCCGGCCACGACCGTGATGATCGCGCCGCGGGGCGTCCCTGCGGGATAGAGGATGCCGTCGCGCCGATCGCGCTGAAGATTGACGACGAACGAAGCTGTCGACCAGATGAAGAAGGCGCCGAACAGGAGGATGTCGGCCGAACTGCCGTTGGATAGCAGGTGGCCCAGCGCCCAGATGGCCGTGCCGAGTACCATCGGATGATGGACCCATGCCTTGAATGGGTTGCGCGGCACGTCCGCGGCGGTAAGCAGGATGAAGGAGATCAGGGTGAAAAGCTCGGTCGCGTGGTGCAATCCGACGGGCGGGAACCAGAGCATGCTCGCTTCGCGTCGCGCGACGCCGAAGCCCCAGATGATCAGCACGAGGCCGACGACCGAGGTCAGCGCGTAGAGCATTTTCCATCGCCGTCGGCCGAGCCGTTCGATTTGCGCGACACGCCAGTCATTCGCGAAGAGATGAATCGAGTGCGCACCCAGAAAGACGATCAGGCCTGCAAGCAGATAGATCATGCGGATCTCCTTCGTTCATTGGCGAGGGTGATCTATCTTATCTCAACGGTGTAGTTTCGCCTGCTCCGCAAGGCGCCAGACATGTAGTGTGGCATACGCCCGCCACGGCTCCCAGCGAGAGGCGTGCTGCTTCAAGGCTGCCGTCTGCGAGAAGCCGAGATGCCTCATCAGGACGGCGTCGCCTTCCGGGAGAGCGTTTGGCCAGGCAAGCGCGCGCATCGCGATGTACTGGACGGTCCATTCGCCGATGCCCCGTATGCCGCGAAGGGCGGCGAGTGTGTCTTCGAGAGGGGCCATGGGCTCGAGGGCGATGCGACCGCTTGCCACCTCGTTCGCCAGGGCGACGATGGCTTCGGCACGAATCCGCGTGATACCTGTCTCGCGCAACAGATCGGGAGATACAGACGCCAGGGCGGGCGCCGACGGAAATGTCGGCAACAGGCCAAAGGGCGCACCCTCGACACTCAAGCCGAAACGCGTAGCGATGCGCGACAACACCGTGCGAGCGTTCGGGACGGATATCTGCTGACCGACGATGGCCCGCACCGCGATCTCGAAGCCCGTGAAGCCGCCCGGCACGCGCATGCCGGGCAATCCGGCGGCAAGCTCACCGAGGTGCAAGTCGATCAGATCGGGACGGGACCCGAGATCGAAAACCCGTCGTACGCGAGCGAGCACCTCGGCAATCACAGGGGTGAGCGAAGAAGAGAGCGTGACCTCGATGGCATAGCGTTGCGGCGCATGCGCGATGCTGATCCAGCCGGCCACATGCTTGCCGTCTCGCCGCACGATTTCGACGGTGCGTGCGTAGATCGATTCGTCGACGTATTCGACCTTGTCGATCTGCCGAAAGCCGAGGAACTCGAGCACGCCCTGCCACGAGAACGGAGGACGATAGGCGAGCGGAAAGGTCAGGGTGCCGGCTTCGGCGCAGCTGCTGTCCTGCCGGAAGCGCATCGGGTTCAGGCCATATCGTTTCTGGAACAGGTCGTTGAAGCGCCTGACGCTGCCGAACCCCGCGGAGAGCGCCACGGCAGCGGCGGGCAGCGATGTATCCGTGAGCAGGCGCTTGGCCATCAGGAGGCGTTGCGTCTGGGCGAAGTCGATCATCGACACGCCGAACTCGAGATGGAAGATTCGCCTCAGATGCCGCCCTGTCACGCCGACACGCTGCGCGAGTTGCTCGACGCTCCCCTCGTTCAGAAAGCCTTCTTCTATGAGTGCAGCGGCGGCCTGGGCGAGTCCGCTCGACAGATCGAGCAGTCCATGACCTGGCGCGAGTTCGGGCCGGCATCGCAAGCACGGGCGGAAACCGGCCTTTTCGGCCGCGGCCGTGCTCGGAAAGAAGTGACAGTTGCGGCGCTTCGGGGTGCGCACCGCACACACCGGCCGGCAATAGATCCCGGTCGACGACACGCCCACGAAAAACCAGCCGTCGAAGCGGCGGTCTCTAGCGAGCAGCGTCTCGTAGCAGGTATCGGGATCGAGTTGCATGGCGCTACTCTAACAAAATGGCGCACCTGTTCTAGCCAGATCCGGACATGAGTATGGACGCATCTCACGACGCCGGAATGACTCCGTGACAACACCCGTCACATCAGAATGACATCGGTTCAAGGCGCCGTCTCGAACTTGATTCCGACCTGCTGCAGCAGGCGATAGCTCCGTTCTGACAGATTCTCGACATGCAGTTGCTTACCCACCTTCGCGTAACGCTCGTAGAGGCCTTCGAGAGCGGCAATGGCCGAATGATCCGCGAGGTGCAGATCGCGGCAGTCGAGCGTGACGCGCGGCGGATCCTGCGCCGGGTCGAAGACCGACTGGAAATAGGCCGTTGAAGCAAAAAACAGGGTACCGCGCGGGCGATAGGTTTTATCGCCGGCGGGACCCGCTTCGATATTCATATGGATTTCGTGCGCATGCTGCCACGCGAAATTCAGTGCGGCAATGACGATGCCGCAGAGTACGGCGATGGCCAGGTCGGAGAAGACGGTAATGATGGTCACGGCGACGATCACCAGCGCATCGTTGCGCGGTACCTTGCCCAATACCCGCAGCGAGCCCCAGGCAAATGTCTGCTGGGCCACGACGAACATCACGCCAACCAGCGCGGCGAGCGGAATGCGTTCGATCAACGGTGACAGGAACAGGATGAACATCAGGATCATGATGCCGCTGGTCACGCCGGAAAGCCGCGTGCGGCCGCCCGAACCGAGGTTGATCATGGTCTGGCCGATCATGGCGCATCCGCCCATGCCGCCGAACAGGCCCGAGACGATATTGGCCGCGCCGAGCGCCACGCATTCGCGATTGGGCCTGCCCTGCGTGCCGGTGATCTCGTCGGTCAGGTTGAAGGTCAGCAGGGTCTCAAGCAAGCCGACCATCGCCATCAACACCGCGTAGGGCAGCACGATGTACAAGGTGTCCAGAGTCAGGGGCACCCCCGGAAGCCGAAGATCGGGCAGGCCACCCGCGATATGCGCCATATCGCCGAGCGTGCGTGTCGGCAGATGTAACAGTTGGACAAGCAGCCCGACCCCGACGATCGCGACCAGGGCCGGCGGCACGGCCCTGGTGAGCCGCGGCAGAACGCAGACGATGAAAACGCTCAGCGCAACGAGGCCGCACATCATCCACAGTGCAGGGCCGTGCAGCCATTGCATGCCGTGTGTCGTCAGCTGTTTGAAATGCTCGAGCTGGGCCATCGCAATGATGATCGCGAGGCCGTTGACGAAGCCGAGCATCACGGGGTGCGGCACCATGCGGATCAGTTTGCCGAGGCGCAGCCATCCGAACATCACCATCAGGATGCCGCTCAGCAACACGGTGGCCAGTAGGAATTGCGCACCGTGCTGCACGACCAGCGCGACGATGACCACTGCCATGGAGCCGGCCGCGCCGGAAATCATGCCGGGCCGGCCTCCGAACAGCGCGGTCAGGGTGCAGATGATGAACGCACCATACAGGCCCATGAGCGGGTTGACCTGGGCGACCAGAGCAAAGGCAATGCATTCGGGGACCAGGGCGAACGAGGACGTGAGGCCCGCCAGCACATTGCTGCGGACATCGACGAGCCATCCGGCCCGGGAACGATCAGTTTTCATCGAGTGCGCTTGGCGGTTCGGTCGCTGATGCAAGGACATCGTCCCTGCTCATCTTGCCGATGCACGTCCACTTCGGGACGCGATGGCGTAGCGGCAGCGCGGGGCTGCCGGAAAAGGCGTGATTCTACAGCAGGCGATTCAGGCGGTTTCCGCAATGCCTTGCGCATGGAAGCGGCCGCATTTTTCTGGTGCTCAAGAAAATTATCGCCTTGTCGATGAACAAGGCATTGCCCGAATGGTGTGAGGCGCTATTGCAGATTGCCCCAGCGCGCGACTGCCGGCTCCGCCGAGGCCCACTTCCAGCCGCTTACCTGCTTGCAGGTACTCGCGACAAACCAGTCTTCGTGCGCATTCGGCCCGTTGCCGTCGGCGACCGAGAACGCGAATTCCTTGCACGTCGCCAGCGCGCTGCTGAACTCACGCAGCACCCGCACCTCGCCGTGACCGTTCTCGACCGGCAGCACATGTTTGACGCTCCAGGGCTGGGATTGACCGATCGTCGAAGCACCCGCCGCCACCGCAATTGCGTCCTGCTGATCGCCGTGCAGCGACTTCATTTCCCGATTCACCGCCTCGTCTGTTGCGACCTGCACCACGATGCCAACGCCGATGCCGATTGCGGGATTGGACGAGACGATACCCGTCGTGACGCCCGCAACGGCGCCGGCCGCCGCACCGATCGACCCGCAGCCACTGGTCATCGCCGCACTCGCGGCGGCGCTCAGCAGGACCGCGAGCCTCAAACCGCGTTTGAGCTCAGGCCTGATGTCGAGCTTGACGCCTTGCATGAAGTCCCGCTTGATATTTCCCGCACCCACGCTCATTGCAGTGCGCCCCACCGCGGCGTGGCGGGCTCGGCTGATGCCCATTTCCATGAGGTGCCGTCACGACAGATCGCGGCCACATAGAACGCGCTGTCGGCCGGACGATCCTTGGTCGCATCGTGATCGACCGAGAATACGATTTCCTTGCAGTCGAGCGGCCCGCTGCTGATCGTGCGGCTGACCGTCACGCGACCCTTCTCGTCTTGCTCGATGGGAAAAGTATGCGTCGAGACATAAGGCGCCACGCCACCGACGGGCAGTGGGCCTGCCGCGTTGGCGATCTTGTTCTGCGTATCGGTATGGACCACCCGCTGGGAGTACTGCACGCCTGCCCGCGCACCGGCCAGCACGCCGAGGCCGATGCCCGTCGCCACCGCCGCGTTGCTGGTGACGGCGCCTGCGATCCCCGCGCCTGCGATCCCAGCGCCGGTCGTCGCGCTTTCGCTATAGAGTGAGTTGCAACCGGTAAGGCTGCCGCACACGAATGCCCCTGTCAGAACCGCGGCAAGCGTCACGGCGTTCGAGCGACGCCGTTGAACCATTCTCTGCATTTCAACTTCCCTTCTTTGCCTTTCCAATAACTTTCGTTTTGTGCCCGGTTGCCTGGCAGGGCATAGGTCGCTCTTTCCTGAGCAGGCAACAGGCAGGGGAATTTTGAAGGAAGCTTCTAAAAGACAGAAAAAGAAAATTGCAATCAATTGCAAATTAGATTGGCTCGAGTGCCAACGTGGTACATGCGACCACCGAAAGCGGCGGCGGCAAGATCCGAACGCGATTCAGCGTGGCAGCGCTGATCTTGCGACGATGGATGTACTCAAAACTTTTTCTGCGCGCACGTTGCACTTTCCCTTTCGCGACAGGATTGCAGCGTTAGGCGCCGGGATTTTCGGGCATCATGGTGCCGAAAGCGTGGGTGCCGCGATCTCCCCTTCGATGTACCGCACAGGGTGATCTGCAACAGTACGATCCACAACCACGCGACGCGACCTCACGCCAGCCAATGAAAACCTTTACTCTGTTCGTCCTCACTGCACTTGCCGAAATTGTGGGGTGCTATCTGCCTTATCGATGGTTGAAGGAAGGCGCGAGTGCCTGGCTGCTCCTTCCCGCCGGATGTTCGCTTGCGGTGTTCGCCTGGCTTCTTACACTGCATCCCTCGGCCGCCGGTCGGACCTACGCGGCCTACGGCGGTGTCTATATCTCGGTGGCGGTCATCTGGCTATGGTGCGTCGACGGTGTTCGTCCGACCAGTTGGGATTGGGCTGGCGTCGCCCTGACGCTTGCCGGAATGGGATTGATCGCATTTCAGCCGAAGTGAACGTGCCCGGCTTACACATGATGAGAAGAAGTGTGGCGGTGGAACACGTCGTGCATCGGCGCGTGCTCGGCGTGTCGAACAAAAGGCAGATGCGTTCGGTGCTGTCCGGACAGCACCTTGAAAGACTGCTACGATTTTTATCCCACAACCGTTCTTGTATGACGTTTCATGAAAAAAGTCTTCCTTGCCGCCGTCGCCGCTGTCGTGAGCTTCGGTAGCATCGCGCCTGCCTACGCTTACCACCATCACCACCATCTTGTTTGTCACAGAGTGCATGTTCACCACCACTGGGAACGCCGCTGCCGGTGATGAATGAAACCTCGCTTCGGCGAGGTTTTTTTTCGAAAGCAATCTGGCGAGCCGGATGCGCTCGAACCACCCGCAGCGGGCCTTGCCGGATGCCGCGAAATCCGGCGTCTCCCGCATGACCGCTGAGGCTGATTGGCTGACGGTCCAGCGCTTACTGATCGTCGAGGTGAGTCACAAAAGGCCGGATTTTTGCGTCCTCCGGATTCACATAGACGACATCGGTCGGCACCCGACGAGGCGCGTCGACCGTCAGGAATACTGCGGGTGACTCCAGTATTTCAGTGATCGCGTGTACGGTGTTCCGCTCGAACGTGACGAGCTGGCCCGCCGTGAGGAGGCGAGGCGCTTCGTCCTCAATTGCAAAGCTCACCTTTCCGGTCAGGAGGTAAAGATGCTCTTCGCACGTTTCGTGGTAGTGGCGCGGTATCGGGTAGTAAACACGAAAGATTCTTGAGCTTGCAGAGGCTTCGTCGGTGAGGTAGGTGTCAACGATTGTGCTACTCGCCTCGTCCGGGAATCGACTGACTATTTCTTTAACATCAAAAAAATTAAACAATTTGCACTCCATCCAGGGGGCGGCAACGAATTCCAAGCTTGCGCCGCTTGGCAACGCTGCTATGGACTCGTCGTCTTTACAGGAAAGGAATGCATCGTGCCACGAGGCGACCGGTGGCAGTATTGCGGCACGCGCAATTGACACTTGCAAAATAAGGTCGAGGTTGTGGGGAACCTCTTTGCAAGTGCTTGCTTCGGGTTCAACGGGACGTGCTTTCGACTCAGGTCTGCAGCGGGCACCAGATTTCGACGTCGCCGCTCGAGGTCGCCGGATCGAATGCCTCACCATACCGCTCGAACATCGGACTTTGCGCGAACTGCCGCCCCGATTCCGGCAGCCACCGGCCCCAGATCATCTCGAAGGTCTGATGGATACCCGACACGTGGCCGCGATGGGTGAACACGGCATATTCCGTCGCGGGGAGGGTAACGGTGCGGAAGGTTTCGTCGAGTCCGACGTGGCTCGACACCTCGACGCCGGCGAGGTAGTCGAAGCTTGTCTCATCGCCCCCATAGCACACGCCATAGGTGACCGAGCCCGCCTGGTGAGGCACTTTGCCGATCAGCGGGGCGAAGCGATACCAGAGGCCCGGAATGCCTTCGACGGCCCCGTGGCGGTAGCGTTCGCCAAAGCCGGCGATCTTCCGCTCGGGTCCATGTTCGAAGCGCGGCGGTGCGAGTTCGAAGGCGTGCTGTGCGTCCATGGCGAAGGCTCCCCAGTCGGTCTGTCGACGCGTCTATTTTACGCGTCGCCAACAAGCTGTCGCGCGACTTCGCCCGCTTCGATATCCATGTGGACACGATTCACCTGTGCGCGAGCCGCACGCCGTGGCGTGGCGTTGCCTGCAGAAGACCGGTTCCGAAGGCCTTGCGCCGCCGCCGAGTCGACACGCCGCCGCCGAGCCGACGCGCCGTCGCCGAGTCGATGCGTCGCCGTCGAATCGATGCGTAGCTCGCCGAGTCGATGCGTACCTCGCCGGTGTACGGTCTCGCCGCGGGCAAGGCTGAGGCTCAGCCCGCCCGTTTTTTTGAAGCCGCGAGTTCGGTCAGCGTGCTCAAGGCCTGAGCAACGGTCAGCCGCGCGGTATCGATGACGAGGCGCTCGCGGCTCCACGGTTCGTATTCGCGAGCGAGCACCTCCTGCCAGGTCGGCAGCGTTTGGCCCGCGATATCGGGTTGCCGCGACTCGATGCGGCGCTGATGCTTGACGAGATCCGAGCAGACGGTCTCGACCTCGATGACCGGCACACCGACGCGCGTGCCGATATCGCGCCAGCTGTCGCGCGTGATGCCGAGCGGGTTCACGCAATCCGCGACGATGGTCAGGCCGAGCCGTAGATTGTCTTCGGCGACCGCATAGGCAGCCGCATAACCTTCGGCGCCGACCGGCCCGTGCTCCGCATTCGCCGCCCTTGCGTTGGCGATCGCCTGCTCGACCGAGTCGATACGCAGGTGTACGGCGCCGAGTCCACGTGCGAGACCGCGTGACAATGTGGTCTTGCCGGTGCCGGGAAGTCCTGCGAAAACAATCAGCATGATCGAGTCGTCCTGTTTGTGTTGGCAGAAGGATACGGGTTGTCATGCCGGTCTGTCGACATCGCCGCTGGCCGCGCGGACCCACACCCGATAGAATGCAGCGCTTTGCACGCGCATTCCATGTGGTTCAAGAACCTTCAGCTTCACCGCCTTCCCGCCCCTTGGGCCGTCACCGCTGAACAGATTGAGAAATGGCTCGCGCCGCACGCATTCGAGCCGGCCGGTAGCATGGAGATGCTGACCCAGGGCTGGGCATCGCCGCGCGAGAACGGCGCACTCGTGCATGCGCTCGGTGGCCAGATGCTGCTCGTGTTTCGGGCCGAGAAAAAGCTGTTGCCCGCTTCGGTCGTCAACCAGGTCACCAAGGCCCGGGCGCAGGAGATCGAGGAACAACAGGGCTACAAGCCGGGCCGCAAGCAAATGCGCGAACTCAAGGAGCGCGTGATCGACGAACTGACGCCGCGCGCGTTCAGCATCCGGCGCGACACGCGGGTCTGGATCGACACCGACCACGGCTGGCTCGTGATCGACGCGGCGGCGCAGGCGCTGGCCGACGATGTGCGCTCGCTGCTCGTGAAATCGATCGATCAGTTGCCCCTCGCGAGTGTGCGCACGGCCCTCTCGCCGGTCGCCGCGATGACGCGCTGGCTGCTGCCCGACGAGGTACCGGGCGGCTTCACGGTCGACCAGGACACGGAGCTGCGCTCGATTGGCGAAGGCAATGCGACCGTGCGTTATGTGGGCCACTCGCTCGAAGGCGAGGAAGTCCGGCGCCACCTCGAGGAAGGCAAGCAGTGCATGCGGCTTGCGCTGACATGGCAGGACCGCGTGTCGTTCGTGCTGACGCCCTCGCTGACCGTCAAGCGCGTGGCGCCGCTCGACGTGATCAAGGATGCGGCGGATCCGACCGTCAATGGCGAGGACGAGACCTTCGACGCCGACATGGTGTTGATGACCGGCGAGCTCGGCAAGATGCTTGCCGATCTCGTCGAGGCGCTCGGCGGTGAAGCGAAGATCTGATGCATTGGGGCGGTGAATCGAAAGCGGTGAACCGAAACCGGCGAGCCGGGTGGGCAGGTACGACGATCCGCTAGGGCCGTGCCTGCCGACTACGCCGAATCGGGTCGAGCAGCGGCTTGAGGCCGTTGTGGTCGATCTCCTGCATCAGTTGCAACAGTCGCCCGATCTCGCCTTTCGGAAACCCCTCCCGCGCGAACCAGTTCAGATAGTGCCCCGGCAGATCGGCGATCAGCCGGCCCTTGTATTTGCCGAAGGGCATCTCGCGGGTGACGAGCAGTTCGAGGTCTTGCGGGGTCATCGCGGTTTGTGCGGTATGTCTGGTCGACGTGCTCTACCGCTTGCGCGGCAGCGCTCACTTGGCGAGCTTTTCGACGAGCAGGATCAGGGTATGAATGACCTTGATATGGATTTCCTGGATGCGGTCGGCGTAGCCCGTATGCGGCACCCGGATTTCGATATCCGCGAGACCTTCGCGTCCAATGGCGCCGCCGTCCTTGCCGGTCAGTGCAATCGTCTTCATGCCGAGCTGCTTCGCGGCGGCCATCGCCCGGATCACGTTCTTCGAATTGCCGGACGTGGAGATCGCCAGCAGCACGTCGCCCGGCCGCCCGACCGCTTCGACATAGCGCGAAAAAATGAAATCGAAGCCGAAGTCGTTGCCGACGCACGAGATATGGCTGACGTCGGAAATGGCGATCGCCGGAAACCCCTTGCGGTCGTCCCGAAAACGGCCGGTCAATTCCTCGGCGAAATGCATCGCATCGCAGTGCGAGCCGCCATTGCCGCAGGACAGGACCTTGCAGCCCTGGTCGAACGCATCAGCGAGCAGGCGCGCGGCGCTCGCAACCTTCGCGAGTTGGGCATCGTCGTTCAGGAAGGCATCCAGAACACTCGCGGCGGCCTCGAATTCGGCCTTGATTTCGCGTGCCAAGCTGGCTGGCGTGTTCTCGTCGACGGTGGGCATGGACATGCGGCTTGCTCCTGTGGAATGTGCCGAATCTTAGCGCACTAGGCCACGGCGATACTGATCGCATGGATCAACAGGCCGACCGCGCCGCCGACGATCGTGCCGTTGACGCGGATGAACTGCAGATCGCGCCCGACGCTGAGCTCGACGTCGCGCACGAGCGTGCGGTCGTCCCATTGCCTGACCGTGGTCGCGATATGGCGGGCGATGCCGTCGCGCAGGTCGGGTGCGACCGCGCGCATGGCGTCGTGCATATGGGTATTGATCGAGTCGCGCAGGGAGGCGTCGTTCGCGAGCGTCAGCGCGAGCGAACTCGCCGCGGCGACGATCTTGCCGCGCAGGACCGAATCGGTGCGCGCGATGTCCTCGCGCAGCCAGCCCGTGAATTCTTCCCAGAGCCCATTTACATAGGCGCGCAACTCTGGCCGCTCGAGCCATTGCTGCTTGTGTTCGTCGATGCGTTGCTTGAACGAGGGATCGGACTTGAGGCGTTCGATAAACCGCCCGACGGCACGATCGAAAGCCTGGCGGCGCTCGTGCTCGGGGTTTTCGCTGATTTCATGCAGCCATTTGTTGGCGCCGCGCACGAGACCGCCCGCGAACTTGCGGCCGAGGTCTTCGGCCTTCAGGCCCATGAAGCCGAGCGCGCCGATCAGCGTCGGGTATTCCTCGCCGGCGACCTGGACGATCTTGTCGGCGAGCATCTGCTGGACTTCTTCGCGCTCGAGCCACTCGGACAGTTCCGTGAGGCCGTCGTCGAGCAGGCGCTGGTGGCGGTTGTCGGCGGTCAGGGTCGAGAGCAGGGCACCCACGCCGCCCGCGAGGTCGAAATCCTGCGCGCGGCGACGCAGCGAGGTATAGAGCATGTTCTTGACATGTTCGTCGTTGATCAGCCCCAGGACCTGCGATATCGCGGCGAGCGACTTCTCGCCGAGCAGCGCGGCGTTGCCCGGCTCGGTAAGCCAGACCGAGAGGCGGCCTGCCGGGTCGAAGCGTGCGATCTTGTCGACCAGCGCTTCCGTGCCGAGAAACTTGTCACGCACGAACTCGGCCAGATTGTCGGCCACGCGTGCCTTGTTGGCTGGCAGGATCGCCGTATGCGGGATCGGCAGGCCGAGCGGATGCCGGAACAGGGCGACGACCGCAAACCAGTCGGCCAGCGCGCCAATCATCGCGGCTTCGGAGAATGCCGTGAGCCAGGCCCATGCGCCGGCGTCGTGGTGGCTCTTGGCGAGCGCGAACAAGCCTGCTGCGACAACCAGCAGGCCCGTCGCGAAGACCTTCATTCGATTCAGTGCTGCACGCTTTTGCGGCGCTTCCATAGTGTTCGGCTTGTACTTTTGAGGGTGGGCAAGATCGCGCAGGGGTGCGCGAGGTTGCGTATTGTCCTCGATTTCCGCCTTTCCCGGACGCGCAAACTGTGTCCCCCGCGGTTTCACTGCATCGGCGAATAGGCGGTCGGTGCGAGGAAGGAATTTTCGATGTGATCGACGAGCGGGCCGTTCTCCTCGCTCTTGCTGCGCTGCTCGATCCACTCGGGATCCTTCAGGAAGTTGGCCCAGCGAGTCTCCTGCTCGGCCAGGCTCGCCCAGCGCAGCATATAGGTCAGGGTCTGGTTGGTCGGACCCACATAGTTGGTCCAGAAGCCGATCGGCTCGATTCCGTGCTTCTCGAACAGCTTGAGCGTCACGTTTGCAAAGCGTTGATGGAGCTGGGGCAGCCGGCCGGGAATGCAGTGATAGACGCGCAGTTCAATGATCATTCAATGCCTCGCATACAGGACAGGAAGTGGGAGGTAATTGGAAACAGGCGGGTGCAATCATAAGATAAGTACACGGCGAACGTCGCGCGGCACGGCGTTCACGGCGCCATGCATTGGACGATCCTCCACAGCGCTGCAGAATCAGGCAAGCATCGTGCAGCTTCGGGTATTCACTCAGGGCGCCTGCAATCTTACGATATCGTCAGTCTCGACACGAGGGCAATCGACATGATCGATCGTATTCATGCAATGCGCACATTCATCCGCATTGTCGACAGCAACAGCTTTGCGCGCGCGGCCGAATCTCTTGACATGCCGCGAGCACGCGTGACCACGCTCATGCAGGAACTCGAAGCGCTGCTCGGCGTGCAATTGCTCCTGCGCACGACACGCCGTCTGAGTCTCACTCCCGAAGGCGCGGCCTATTATGAACGCTGCGAGGCCATTCTCGCGGATCTCGACGAGATGGAGGCGAACTTGCGCGGCAGCGCGGACAATCTGCAAGGCCGCCTGCGCGTCGAGATGCCGAGTGCGGTCGCCACCGCGCTCGTGCTTCCCGCACTCGGGGAATTCCATGCGCGACATCCGCATGTCGAGGTCGCGATCGGTTTCAGCAACCGGCCGGTCGACCTCGTCGGCGAGGGTATCGATTGCAGTGTCCAGCTCGGCGAGTTGCCCGACTCGGGTCTCGCCGCGCGCCGGCTCGGCATGCTCAGGCATGTGACCTGTGCGAGTCCGGCCTATCTTGCGCGGCGCGGCGTGCCGAAGACGCTCGACGATCTCACGGGGCACGTTGCGGTGAATTGCATGTCGTCGCCGGCCGCGCGCAAGGTGAGCCTCGATTTCGCGGTCGGTGGCGAGACGGTCGAAGTCAAGCTCGACGGATTTGTTCAGGTAGCCGAAGACCATGCCTACCTGAGCTGCGGTCTGCAGGGACTTGGATTGATCCAGCCGTCGCGGATCGCCGCGCTGCCTTATCTGCGCTCGGGCCAGTTGCGTGAAGTGCTCGGCGCGTGGTCGCCGGTCGCCACACCGGTTTCGGTCACCTATGTGAAAAGCCGCCAGGCTTCCCCGCGCGTGCGCGCCTTCGTCGACTGGCTGATCGAACTGTTCGATCGCACCGCGCTCGACGGGGACACGCAGTCGAGTTTCGGCGGCGCCCGGGCATCGGTGGCGGTTGCGGCCGCGACCGCCACCGCGTCTGCCTCGCTGGCGCACGCGGCGGAAAACGATGCCGATCTCGAGATGGAGGCATGAGGGGAGCCTTGGGGGGAGGGGAGCTGGAGAAGAGCTTGAGGGCGCCAAGCGGGACGCCTGAGCACGCGGTGGCCGCCATCGTGCGAAGATGGCGGTCATGGATACGCAAACCTCCCTGAATGCCGAACCTGCGCCGGCCTCGCTCGTCGACTTCGTGCGCCGCTACCCGCGTCTGTTCGTGCTGGGGGGCGCGGGCGTCAGCACGGCCTCGGGCATCCCTGACTATCGTGATGCCGATGGGCAGCGCAAGGGCCGCGACCCCGTGATCCTGCAGGATTTTCTCAAGTCCGAGGCGATGCGCCGTCGCTACTGGGCGCGCAATATGATCGGCTGGCCGACCGTTTCGCAGGCGCGTCCCAATGCCGCGCATCGCGCGCTTGTCGGGCTCGATGCACTCGGACATCTGGAGCGGCTGGTCACGCAGAATGTCGACGGGCTCCACACGCAGGCAGGCAGTGCAAATGTGATCGAACTGCACGGCAATATCGACCAGGTCGTCTGCCTCGGCTGTGGACGCCGGCATGCCCGCGCGGCGATTCAGCAGCGCCTCGAAGCGGATAATCCCGACTGGCTCGAAGCAAAGGCAATGCCGTTGCCCGACGGCGATGCATTGCTCGAATCGTCGCGCTTCGATGTCTTCCGCGCACCCGTATGCGACGATTGTGGTGGCGTGCTCAAACCCGACGTGGTTTTCTTCGGCGAAGGCGTGCCGCGTGCGCGCGTCCAGGCCGCGAGCGAGGCCCTCGCGCGAGCCGACGGCATGCTCGTGGTCGGATCTTCGCTGATGGTGTATTCCGGATTTCGTTTCTGCGAACAGGCTGCGCGCGCGGGTATACCGATCGCCGCCGTCAATGTCGGCCGTACGCGCGCCGATCATCTGTTGTCGCTCAAGATCGCACAGCCCTGTGAGGTCGCATTGAGCGCGCTCGTCGAGCAACTGGCCGCGCATTCTCATAGCACCGCCTGAGCGCACATCGAGGCGCGGACTAGCCGGTTCTCGAACTGTTTGGAGTACGTGTGCGGTTCGCCGGTTCTTGCCCGGCTCGCCTCGTCCGGGCAGGGGACGCCTCGGATGGAATATGATGTGTGCGCGAATGCCTTTCTTGCATTGTCGGCCGATGCTGGCGGCGAGGGGAAACACAATGCTTGGCGCCGTCAAGGGGATATTGCCTTCGGAGCCTGCGGGGCAGGGCCTGTTCCCAGCGACAGGGCGGGGCGTGGAGCTTTACGATAGATAAGATTGTGCGCGGACGCGCGGGGGGCAAGCGCGTCAATCGAGGGGAGCACCAGCCGCTGCTGGACCCGCTAACGTCGATCCTGAACCATAAGAAAATGAACCCAGACTCCGTTAGCGCAAAGCTGCTCGAGGCATTGCCGGCTGCCGTCCTTGTCCTGAGGGGCGGTCTGATGGTTTACGCGAATCCGGCCGCACACTTGCTGCTCGAGGTCGAGATGAGCGGCGAATACCCGCAAGGTTTGGTCGGCCAGCCCATTGTCGAATTCATTCATCCGCTCGATCAATCTCATTCGGTCAACCGTATTCGCCGTTCCGCATCCAGCAAGACCGCGAACGTTCCCGTCGAAGTCCGCCTCCAGACCCGCCGTAATCGCGTACGCGTCGTGTTGGTCACCAGTGTTTCCGTGGACTTAGAAGGTGAGCCGGGTGTACTGGTCACCGCGATGGAGGTCAGGCGCGACAGTACGACGGGCGAGCGGATGCGGCGCAGCGAGGAACATTTTCGCCGGCTCTTCGAGAATATGCAGGACGTCTACTATCGGACCGACGCGCTCGGCGTGGTCCAGCTTGTCGGTCCCGGTGTGCGGCGTGTACTCGGTTTCGAACCCCATGAGATCGTCGGACGTACGGCCGAAGAGTACTACCCGAATCACGCGGACCGCGATGCATTCAAGGACGCGATACGCAAGTTTGGCGAGGTCGCCGATTTTCCGGGGCAGATGGTACGCAAGGACGGCCGCATCATCGACATCTCCATCAGCAGCAGTGCCTTGTTCGACGAAGACGGTGCGTTCGCCGGCGTGGAGGGTATCTACCGCGACGTCACCGAGCGCAAGGAGCTCGAACGCGAATTGCGCCGGCTCGCGAGCATCGATTCACTGACCAATATCCTCAATCGCCGCGCCTTCATCGAGCGTGCCCGCGAGGAACTTGGCACGCATTACGAGCCCGGCATTGAGCAGACCTTGCTGCTGCTCGATATCGACTACTTCAAGTCGATCAACGATCAATACGGTCATGCAACCGGCGACCAGGTGCTCACACGCTTCGCGCGCGCAGTCGGCGAGCAGATCTGGTCGACCGATCTGTTCGGGCGTCTGGGCGGGGAGGAATTCGCGATCCTGGTCAAGCACACCAACCCCGAGCAGGTCAGGGACCTCGTCGACCGTGTGCTCGATGCGGTCCGCACGATCCGGCTCGAAGCGGACGGCCGCCCATCACGCGCGGTGACGGTGAGTATCGGCGCGGCGAGGCGCACATCGATCGACCATCGTGTCGAACACCTGCTCGACCGTGCCGACCGCGCACTCTATCAAGCCAAGCATGGCGGTCGTGATCGCGTGTTCTGGGAACGCACGGCCTGAGTTCAATCGCCTCGATTCGCCTGCGCATGCCCTCCTGAACTGACCGATGTGCAAAAAAAGCACCGGCTATGTTTCATGTGTTCATGAATTCGACACGGTTCCATCCGTATCCTGTCGTCGGTCTGTGAATGCGGCTGTCGCTTTGAACGGACATGTCACGGACTTACGGAGGACACATGATGTTCGGATACTTCGCTCGCCTGCACGTTGGTTGTTTTGCCCCAGGTCTTTTCCATGTCAACGCGCGCTCTGTTGCCGCGGTACCGTCCATGCTCATGTCGGTATCCGGATCAATCAAGCGCAGCGTGTGGCTGCTTGTATCCGGTGTCCTGGTCTGCACCTGTCTCGCCGCTTGCGGCGGTCATGACGACGACAATCACGCAGTGAGCAGTTCCGCGAATTCGGACGCGTCGCGGTCGGACTCAGCATCCGAATCGTCCTCCGCCTCGCAGCTTGATTCATCCACGGTAGCGAATGTGACTCCCCCCGCATCCGGCGCCCTGGCTCCCCCAGTTATGCACTTCGCACAGTAACCCCCCCCGTACTGTCGGGTCCACGCTCGCCAGCACAAGGGCGTCCGACTGTATCTCTCCCCCACTGAAAAAACGTTTAAAAACATGACATCTAAGAATCGACGTGAGTTCTTGCGCACTGTCGCGGGCACTGCCGGTGCAGCCTCCGCGCTGAGCGTGCTGCCCGCCGGCATCCGCAACGCGCTTGCCCTGCCGGCGAACAACGAAAAGAAGAGCATCGAGGACATCGAGCACATCGTGATCCTCATGCAGGAGAACCGTTCGTTCGACCACTACTTCGGCACGCTGCGCGGCGTACGCGGTTTCGGCGATACACGCACCACGCCGTTGCCCAACGGCAAACCAGTCTTCTACCAGCCGAACGGCACCGGCTACCTGCTGCCCTTCCGTCCGAGCGCGCCGAACCTGGGCATGCAGTTCATCCAGGATCTCGCGCACGACTGGACGAGCACGCACGGTGCATGGAACAACGGCCACTATGATCAGTGGGTGCCAACGAAGGGCACGACCACGATGGCGTATTTCACACGCGAAGACATTCCGTTTCACTACGCGCTGGCCGATGCATTCACGATCTGCGATGCATACCATTGCTCGACGTTGACATCGACCGATCCGAACCGCTACTACATGTGGACCGGCTGGGTCGGCAACGACGGCAGCGGTGGCGGCCCCGTGATCGACAACGCGGAAGCAGGTTATGCATGGTCGACCTACCCTGAACTGCTCGAACGCGCAGGCGTGCCCTGGAAGATCTACCAGGACGTCGGCATCGGCTTGACGGCCGCGGGCGCGTGGGGCTGGACGTCGGATGCGTATATCGGAAACTTCGGCGATAACTCGCTGCTGTATTTCAAGCAGTACCAGACGTCGCAGCCGGGCAGCAGCCTGTACGAGAAGGCCCTGACCGGTACGAACGTGTCGGTGTCGGGCGACTACTTCGATATTCTGAAAGCGGACGTCGAGAACGACAACCTGCCCGCGGTGTCGTGGATCGTCGCGCCGGAAGCCTTCTCCGAGCACCCGAACTGGCCGGCCAACTATGGCGCCTGGTATGTGAACCAGGTGCTCGAAGTGCTGACTTCGAACGCCAAGCTCTGGAGCAAGACCGCGCTGATCATCACGTTCGACGAGAACGATGGCTTCTTCGATCACGTCTCGCCGCCGTTCGCTTCGTCGACGTCGGCAACGGGCCAGTCGACCGTGGCGACCACGCATGAATTCTTCGAAGGCAATTCGACGTATCCGGCCGGCCCTTACGGCCTCGGACCGCGCGTGCCGATGCTCATCGTCTCACCGTGGACCAAGGGCGGCTACGTCTGCTCGGAAGTGTTCGACCATACCTCGATCATTCGCTTTATCGACAAGCGTTTCGGCAAGCAGTACGGCATTCAGGCCGAGCGCAACATCACGCCATGGCGCCGTGCCATTTGTGGTGACCTCATGTCCGCGTTCAACTTCGACAACCCGAACGACGTGGTGCCCCCGATGCCGGATACCACTGCGTTCGCGCCGCCCGACAAGCTGCGCCATCCGGATTTCGTGCCGGTGCCGCCGACCACGCAAGCCTTGCCGCAGCAGGAATCCGGCGTACGGCCCGCACGTGCGCTGCCTTATGAGTTTTTCGTGCACGGCAAGATGGACCCCTCGAACGGCAAGTTCGAACTCGCGTTCAGCAATACGGGCGACGCCGGCGCGACGTTCCTCGTGTATGCGAACGACGGCGCGGCCACGCCGATGTCCTACACGGTCGAGGCCGGCAAGAAGCTCACCGACCCGTTGCTGGTCGAAGCGGGCTCGGATGGCGACTACGCGTTCGCGGTCTTCGGGCCGAACGGCTTCCTGCGCGAGTTCCGCGGCAGCGCGGCGAAGCTCGGCAAGCATGGGAGCGCGAACCCGGAAATCGCCAACGGCTATGACGTCGCAAACGGCAATGTGCAGATCAAGCTGAAGAACAACGGCGATTCGGCCTGCGTGTTCACGATCGCCAATGCCTACGGCAGCAGTGTGCCGCGCACGTACAAGGTCCGTCCGGGCGACGACGTGGATGTCGATTGGGATCTGCGTTCAAGCTATGGCTGGTACGACCTGAGCGTGACGGTCGACTCGGATGCGAAGTTCAAGCGCCGCTTTGCGGGCCACGTCGAAACGGGGCGCAGCAGCGCGAGCGATCCGGCATTGGGCGCATAAGCTGTGTGAAGGCCAGGGTGCCGGTGCGGATTGACCGGCACGTATGAACCTGGCTGAGGAGCGCGTTCTCCAAAAACAAAGAGGCACCCGTTTGTTGGGTGCCTCTTTGCTTTACTGCCTGTTCAGCTCGCCGTGCGCTTAGTGGCACACCCTGTGATGGTGTGCGGTGTGGCAGACCACATGATGAACGTGATGGACCGGATGATGGACATCGGCGAAGGCGCTCAGCGGCGCAAGGGCGGTCAGGCCGGTCATCAGAACCAGCGAAGTCAGCGCGCGACGAATCGTCATGAAAGGGTTCCTCGAAAGCATTGAAAGGATTGCGGGTGCAATGGTGCAATACTTTAACGAGCGCGCTATCGAATGGGAACCCCAAAACTGTAAGCGTTGCTAACAAATCTGCGCAAGCACCAGGATGGTTTCAATAGGCTTTCTAAGAAGAGCTTCCGGGCGCGGAGACGATTCGACCGCGGCCACTTTTCCCATGCTGGTAAGCTTGCCAAATCTATATAGGAGGAATTGAGGATGAGCAGTCAGGCAAAGGTGGCTCTCGTGACCGGCGCATCGCGCGGCATCGGCAGGGCGGTTGCGCAGAAGTTGCTGGATCACGGTTATCGCGTGGTGGTCGCCGCACGTGCGCTCGAACCGCTTGAAGCCTTTGCGAAGGCCGCGCAGGACGCCGGCCATGAAGCCCTGGCCGTGCAGGCCGACGTGAGCGATGCGGCGAGCGTCGAACAGCTGTTCGAACGCACGCGCGAGCACTTCGGCCGGCTCGACGTGTTGTTCAACAATGCAGGCATCGGTGCATCGGCGGTGTCGATCGACGAGTTGTCGGTCGAGCAGTGGCGCGCGGTCGTCGATACGAATCTGACGGGCGTATTCCTCTGTAGCCGCGCCGCGTTCCGGTTGATGAAGACACAGCAGCCACGAGGTGGCCGCATCATCAACAACGGCTCGATTTCGTCCTATACGCCGCGACCGTTCAGTGCACCCTATACGTCGACCAAGCACGCGGTCGCGGGCCTTACCAAGGCGCTGTCGCTCGATGGCCGCGCGTTCGATATCGCCTGCGGACAGATCGACATCGGCAACGCCGCGACCGACATGACCGAGCGGATGGTGCACGGTGTGTTGCAGGCCAATGGCGAGACCGCGGCCGAGCCGCGCATCGATCTCGACCATGTCGCGAATGCGGCGCTCTATATGGCCGGCCTGCCGCTCGAGGCGAACGTGCAATCCATGACGGTGATGGCGACCAAGATGCCGTTTGTCGGACGCGGTTGAGCATCGAGGTCCGATCGATGCCCAAGGCGCAAGGCAGAGGGAGTGTATCGACACGAACCGCTGGCCGGCGCCGGCCTCCCATTCGTGCGCTACTTGGCGTTCCACTTACGGCTGCGATTCTGGTTCTACGTGCGGCCCTGCATCCCACTTCGCTTTCGTCCTTACTCCTCGTGCTTGCATGGGGCCTGACTTCGGCCTTCCCGATCGAAGCTGCCGCGGCCGATACGGCCGCGACTGTCCCCGTCGACGACCTTGCGCCCGCGACGATCGAAAGCGACGTCCATTTGTTCACGCTCAATGACGACGGTTCGATCGACGAGGTCGACGAGATCGTGCTGCGTGCGAACACGACCGCGGGCGTCGACGAGATCGCACAGCGCTATATCTGGTTCGACAAGAACATCGATCATGTCGAGGTGCTCGAGGCGGAGACGATCACGGCTGCCGGTACCCATATACCGGTCAGTCCCGCGCAGATCCGCGACGTCCTGGAGCCGCGTTCAGCCGATGCGCCGACCTTCAGCGATGCCGAGCTCAGGGTGGTGATTTTCCCGGCTGTCGGAGTGGGCTCGCGGGTTCATCTGAAATTTCACAAGCTTCGTACGCAGCCGACGATTCCGCGGCAATTCAGCCATCTCGCCGAACCCGCACGCGTGCCGATCGAAAGCCAGAAGCTGATTTTCGACCTGCCCGCGGACCGGCCGCTTCATGCCGATGCGCAGGGCTACACCGCGATTGCACCCGTGAGCGCCGCCGGGCGCACACGCTACGAGTTCCACTACCGGCGCATCCATTTCGACCGCCCCGAACGCGGCTCGATCGCGTTCGCAAGTTATGGCGATCGCCTGCTGGTCACGACCTTTCCCGACTACGCCGCCTTCGCGGCAAGCTATCGCGACGCGGCAGTCGATGCGAGTGCCGGCGATCCGGGCGTGCGTGCGCTCGCCGAGTCGCTCACTGCAGGCGAGACCGATCCGCGTGACAAGGCTCGCACGCTCTATGACTGGATGCGGATGAACATCCGCTACGTCGCGCTGCTGCTCGGCGAAACCGCGGTTGCCCCGCACAAGGTCGCCGATATCCTTGCCAACCGCTACGGCGATTGCAAGGACCACGTTGCCTTGTTCGGTGCGCTGCTGAGCGCGGTCGGCATTCGTAATGAACCCGCCCTGCTCAATCTGGGCGAGGTCTATACGCTGCCGTCGGTGCCCGGTTACGGAGGCGCCGCGATCAATCACGTGATCGTCTGGATGCCCGAACTCGGAACGTTCGCCGATACCACGGCCGGCGGCATCGAATTCGGTTACCTGCCGTCGGGCGTGATGGACCGGCCTGCCTTGCACGTCGATCAGGGTGTCCTCGTGCGCACACCCGCGACGCAGGCGCTCGGGCGCACCGTGCACCTGCAGATGGAGGTCGGGGGCGATGGCGCGGCGGGCTATGCGTACGATGTCGAGGACAGCGGCTGGAGCGCGGAACTCGAACGCAACCGCCTGCGCCGCGCGAGCCGGCAGCGGCGCGCTGCGGTCGTGGCGGAGCGTCTGCAGGCAAGCGGCCTGCAAGGGGAAGGGACCCTGTCGACCAGTCCACTCGAAGCGACTTCCGGATCGTTGCACACATCGATTCGCGGCAAGGTCGAGCACTTTATCTGGCCGACGGGCACCACCGCGATCGGCGCGCTCAGCAGTTTCTCCGGCGGTATCGCCTCGCAGTTGCGCGGCTGGCTGGCCGAGCCCACACGCACGCAGCCTTATCTCTGCCCGAACGGTGAATTCGACGAGACGGGTGTCATCGCGTTTGCCTCCCGATTCCGGATCACCGACATCCCCGACGACATCGAGCTCCACAGCGAGACGGTCGACTATCAGTCGCACTACGTGTTCGATGCGCAGTCGCAGGTCATCCAGGTCAGTCGCCACCTGAGCGCGCACTCTCGGTCGACCGTGTGTCCGGCCGCCGGCTTCGCGGCGTCGCGCGATATCCTGCTCAAGGCCGAACGCGATGCGATGTCGCAGGTAATCGTCAAGGCGCCACAGGCGGTGCCATAGATAACGAAAGCATGAAACCGGGAGACACCTATGAGTGAGCAGAACGCGCTATCGCATCTGCGAGTGCTGGATCTTTCGCGCGTGCTGGCCGGGCCGTGGGCGAGCCAGATGCTCGCCGACCTCGGCGCGGATGTGATCAAGGTCGAGCGGCCTGGCACCGGTGACGACACCCGCGCATGGGGGCCGCCATTCCTGCATGACATTGAGGGCAAGGAAACGGGCGAGTCGGCTTATTTTCTCAGCACGAACCGCAACAAGCGCTCGCTGACGGTCGATATCACGACTGAGGAAGGCCAGAAGATCGTGCGCGATCTAGCCACGCGTTCCGATATCGTCATCGAGAATTTCAAGCGAGGAGGCCTCGCGGCCTACGGGCTCGACTACGAGTCGATCCGGCAGATTGCACCGCGCATCATCTACTGCTCGATCACCGGTTTCGGGCAGACCGGACCGTATGCGGAACGTGCCGGCTACGACTTCCTGATTCAGGCGATGGGCGGCCTGATGAGCGTGACGGGGCGCGCCGATCATGAGGCCGGCGCGGGTCCGATGAAGGTCGGTGTCGCGCTGACCGATGTGCTGACCGGACTCTACGCAAGCAATGCGATTCTCGCGGCGCTCGCCTATCGCGAACGGACCGGCATCGGCCAGCATATCGACCTCGCGCTGTTCGACGTGCAGGTCGCGACGCTCGTGAACCAGGCAAGCAACTACCTCGTGAGCGGAAAGCCGCCTGTGCGGCTCGGCAACAGCCATCCGAACATCGTTCCGTACCAGGATTTTCCGACCGCTGACGGCTATATGGTCATCGCGGTGGGCAACGACACACAGTTTCGGCGCCTGTGCACCGTGGCCGACTGCGCGGCGCTTGCCGACGATCCGCGCTTCGCGAGCAACCGGGAACGCGTGCACCATCGCGATACCTTGGTCGCACTGCTGCGCGAACGCACACGCGAGCGGACCACGCACGACTGGGTCAGTGCACTCGAGGCGGCGGGTGTGCCCTGTGGTCCGATCAACGATCTCGCGGAGGTATTCGCCGATCCCCAGGCGGTGGCGCGCGGCTTGCGTGTCGATCTTCCGCATCCGGCGGGCACGGCGCCGGGCGTCGCGAGTCCGATCCGGCTGTCGCACACGCCCGTCCAGTACAGGCGTGCACCGCCGACGCTGGGCCAGCATACGGAGGAGCTGCTGACGGACGTGCTCGGTTACGATGAAAAGCAGATCGCGGCACTGGCTGCGCGCAGGATCATATGAGGCCGCCGCGGCTTCGCGGCTTATTCAGCCGCATTTTTCTTCGCTTTCTGCGGGCTCACCCTGATTACTTGGAAACGAACAAACCCCCACGCTGTCGAACGCTTGCTGAACATTGAGAAGCGCCGGACGATCGTCAATACAGGCGCGGAGTCACTCAGCGATGGTGGGGTAAGGAGGTGTGCGAGTGTGTGTTTTGCTGGTCTGGATTTTGCATTGACCGTTAAAGCGAACGCGTGGGCGCAAGCACGGAAACTTCGGAGGAAACATGCAGCAACATTCACAAGGCACGGCGGCCCAAGCCGCCGCCGCGTCGAAGTCGGCAGCCAATCGCATTATTGAAGCCGCTCGCGCGCGCAGCGCGGCGGCGGAAGCAGAAGCAGAACGGGCACGTTACGTCGAGCCCGGGCTCGCGCGGCTGCTGGGACAAGTGCCGCAAGATACCGATCCGCGTGGTTCGACCAAGTAAAGCCGACCGGTCCGATACGCGATACAAGAATTTACAAGATCAGGGAAGCTCTTACATACAGTCGCCGCAACGTGCAATGAGGACGCTGCGGCATTTTTTATGCCGCGCCTCTTTATGCCGCCTCCCGCAGCCGGGCGATATCTCGCACCGGCGGTGCACCGAACAGCCGCCGGTATTCGCGGCTGAATTGCGACGCGCTCTCGTAGCCGACCCGATGGCTCGCGGTTGCCGCGTCGAGCACCTCGGTGAGCATGAGCCGTCGCGCTTCCTGCAAGCGAAGCTGCTTCTGGTATTGAAGCGGGCTCATCGCGGTCACCGCCTTGAAATGATGATGTAACGACGAAGCGCTCATATTGACGGTGCGCGCAATCGATTCGATCCGCAGCGGACGATCGTAGTTTTCGCGCAGCCAACTGATGGCCTTGGTGATCCGGTGTGTGTGGCTGCCGGCGAGCGCGATCTGGCTCAGCCGCGCGCCCTGGCCGTCGACGATCAGTCGATAGAGGATTTCGCGCTCGATCAGCGGCGCCAGGATCGGGATTTCCTCGGGCGCGTCGAGCAGCCGCACGAGACGCAGCACGGCATCGAGCAGGGGCAGCCCCAGTCGCGAAACGAACAATCCGCGGCTTGCTTCTTGCGGGGGCGTCCGCGGCAATGCCGCGTCGTGCATGAGCGCACCAATCTTCTCGGCATCGAGATCGAATCGCATGCTCAGGTAGGGATGTTCGGGTGACATCCCGACCATCTGAGAAACCACCGGCAAGTCGACCGACGTGACCAGATAGGACGAGGGATCGTACAGATAGGTCTCGTCCCCGACCAGGATTCGCTTGCTACATTGCGCGATCACGCCGAGCGCGGGCTGCTGGAAACCATGGTGAGGGGCGACCGGGTGGGAAATCCTGTTCAGAAAAAGACCCGGTACGGCCGTGGCAGGCGCACCGTCGCGGCCGGTGAATCGTTCAATCAATTCTCGCAGCTCGGCGAGCTGTCGTTCGATCACGACTTGTTGTGCGGCGTCGGGATAGGCTTGGATGTCCATGGTCTGCGGTGCTCAAGAGATAACTCTGAGAAGACCGCCAGCTTACTCCCGGTCGAGTCGGATGTCGCATCAGGTCGTGCGGGTTTGCAGGATCGAGCAATTTTTGTAGAGGATCGTGCTACCGGCCCGCGCCTGCGCCGGCGCAGACTCCCATCACCCGTCGCACCGTTCCCGCGCGGCGACGACTTCTGTAGAACCCTTCGGAGATAGCAGATGCGTTACAACAAACTCGGCCATACCGGCTTGTTCGTTTCAGAGCTGTGCCTGGGCACGATGACGTTCGGCGGTTCGGGCGAAATGTGGAGCCAGATCGGCACGCTCCAGCAAAGCGACGCCGAGAAGCTGATCGGTCGTTCGCTGGACGCCGGCATCAATTTCATCGATACGGCCGACGTCTATTCGGACGGCGTATCCGAACAGATCACCGGTCAGGCGCTGAAGAACCTCAAGATCGCGCGTGAAGACGTCATCGTCGCGACCAAGGTGTTCGGCGAAGTCGGCAACAAGGGTGTCAATGCGCGCGGTGCATCGCGCGCGCATATCATGGACGGCGTAAAGGCCAGCCTCAAGCGCCTGCAGCTCGACCATATCGATCTCTACCAGATCCACGGCTTCGATCCGGCCACGCCGATCGAGGAAACCGTGCGTGCGCTCGACAACCTCGTGCAACACGGCCATGTCCGTTACGTCGGGGTGTCGAACTGGGCCGCCTGGCAGATCATGAAAGCGCTGGGGATCGCGGACAAGCACGGCCTCGCGCGCTTCGAATCGCTGCAAGCGTATTACACGGTCGCGGGCCGCGATCTCGAACGCGAAATCGTGCCCTTGCTGCGCAGTGAAGATGTGGGCCTGATGGTCTGGAGTCCGCTTGCGGGTGGTCTGCTCAGCGGTAAATACTCGCGCGACCAGAAGGGTGGAACGGGCGATCGCCGGACCACCTTCGATTTTCCGCCGGTCGACAAACCGCGCGCCTTCGATTGCGTCGATGTGATGCGGCGTATCGCCGACGCGAAGAAGGTCTCGGTCGCACAGATCGCGCTGGCGTGGCTGCTGCATCAGAAGCACGTGACGACCGTGATCATCGGTGCGAAGCGCGTCGACCAGCTCGACGACAATATCGCGGCGACCGGGGTCAAGCTCAGCGACGACGAGCTCGCCGCGCTCAACGAAGTGAGCACGCTGCCGCCGGAATATCCGGGCTGGATGTTCGAGCGCCAGGGCGCCTACCGGCGCAAGCAGTTGGCCGAGGCGGGCTGAACGGTCCCGGCATGGAGCGCGCGGTAGGGTAGGCAGGGCGCCTTCAGTCCATCGCGACGTGGACCGCTTCCGCGTCCGGGGCATGCTGCTTCGGACGCTTGATCACTGCGAGCAGCGGCACCACGACGAGCGTCGCGATGAACATGAGCTTGAATGCATCGTCGTAGGCGATCATCGAGGCCTGCTGCCCGATCAATTGGTCGAGCGAGGCCATTGCCATCCTCGAGGACGTATCGACCTGCGAGGTGATGGCCTCGTTGTATGGCGTCACATAGCTCGCGAGCGAGGCATGTGAGATCTGCGTATTTCGCGTGACCATCGTCTGGATCACCGAAATACCGAGACTGCTGCCGAGATTGCGCATGAGGCTGTAGATCGCGGTGCCGTCGGCGCGCAGCTCGGTGCTCAGGCTCGAGAACGTCACGGTACTCAGCGGCACGAAGATCAGGCCCAGACCGAAGCCCTGGATCACGCCGGGCCATACGATATCGGCCTGCGACAACACGATCGTGTAACCCATCATCTCGAACAACGCGTAGGCCGAGATCAGGAAGCCCATCAGCAGCATCAGCCGGGTTTCGATCTTGCCGAGCAGCCGCCCGGCCAGCAGCATCGCGATCATGGTGCCCAGGCCGCTCGGCGCCGTGACGAGGCCGGTCGTCGCGACCGGATACCCCATCAGTGACTGCAACATCGGCGGGAGCAGGGCACGCGTCGCATAGAGCACTGCGCCGACCACGAAGATGAAACAAGTGCCCGTCACGAAATTGCGGTCGCGCAGCAACTCGGCTCGAAAGAACGAGCGCTTGCCCGCCGTCATCGTATGCACGACAAAAAACGCGAAGCTGGTGGCCGCGACCAGTGCCTCGATCTGGATTTCGAGCGAACTGAACCAGTCGAGTTGCTCACCTCGGTCGAGCAGGGCCTGGAATGCGCCGATCGCGATCGAGAGCGTGGCAAAGCCAAAGAAATCGAGCATATTGCGCGCGACGCGCTTCGCGCCCGGCAGATAGGTCAGCACGCCAAACAGCGCAAATGCGCCGACCGGCAGGTTGATGAAAAACACCCAGCGCCAGTTGTAGCTGTCGGTCAGCCAGCCGCCGAGTGTCGGGCCGAGAATGGGCCCGACCATCACCCCCATGCCCCAGACGGCCATCGCCTGCCCCTGCTTTTCGCGTGGATTGATATCGAGCAGGATCGACTGCGACAACGGCACCAGTGAGGCGCCGAAGATCCCCTGCAGCAGACGCGAGCCGATGATCTGGACCAGTGTCTCGGACATCCCGCAGAGCGCCGAGGCCACTGTGAATCCACCGATCGCGAGGGCGAGCAGGCGCTTGACGCCGAGCCGGTCGCTGAGCCACCCGGTCAGCGGCGTCGCGATCGCCGCCGCGACGATATAGGACGTCAGCACCCAGGTGATCTCGTCCTGCGAGGCCGAGAGGGTGCCCTGCATATGCGGCAGCGCGACGTTGGCGATCGTGCTGTCCAGGGTCTGCATGAGCGTCGCCAGCATCAACGATACGGTAATCATCCCGCGATTGAGTCCGGCACCGGGTTCCGGGGTCGGTACGGCGGCAGTCTGGGAACTCACGATTGGCCAGGGCTGAATTGATTTGATAAGCCAGCATATTATAGTTAGGCTTATCGCGCCAGTAGTGGTTGCACGGTGACTGCGCTTTGCGGCCCGTTGATGTCCGACAAACCATTCCTGTTTTCAGACAAACAAATCTGTTTCGCCTTTTCGCGACAAATAAATCTGTTTTGCCGCCAATCTCTGTCCGCAATCGACCACAAACGAAAACGCACTCAAAAAACTCGGAAACGCGGAACTCGACTTGACGACTTACGTAGGAATCACAGGTCTCTTCGACCCAGCCGAGTAACCTTCCGGGACATACATGGGCGCAACGAAGCCACCACGTATGTCCCGGTCGAGATTTCTCGAACCTCTCCGTTATCGCCTCTTGCGGGCAGCGGTTTAGAGCAGTGCGACATGTTGACGAGCTGCTGTGCAACCAAATGGCGAACTTCGTCCTCGCATTGCCACGTCCCGAAACGTACGTGGTACGAGATAGGCACGTGGGCATTCAGGCGCGCCGAACGCACCAGTCGGTGCGGTTCGCGTTAATGGTCACCTCGCCCACCGTCGTTTTCACGGCCGTGATGCCGGTCACCTTGCTGCTCCCCGCGTTGATGGTCGTGACCCCAATCATCTCGATGCCCGCCGCGATAGTCCCGCGCGTCATGCCATTCGCGTTCACGCCCGTGGCGTTCTTCCCACTCCCGACGCTCCCAATAACGACGCCCATCATAGTACCTGTCACCATACCAGCCCGGACCAATGACAACAGCGGCAGGAGGTTCAACATACACCTGGGGGGGCGGAGCGTAGACCGGCTCGGGTGCATAGACAGCACCGGGGATTCCAATGTTTACTCCAACATCGACATGGGCGAGAGCGACGGACGATACGCCTATGCCGAGACCGGCAACCAGTGTCATTGCGAACCTGCGGCTGCATGAGATGCTCATAATTTCCTTGTCAATATGTACTGTTAAGCAGGGGAATGTGCAAGCGTGTCAGGGACAGTTAATAGCGGTCGTGGTCATGCCCCTGCTCGTGGTAGCCGCCTTCGGGTACAAAGATGCAGCCGCCCAGCGCGCTTCCAAGACAAACGGCCAATAGCACCAACGCAATAGTTCTTTTCATAAGTTGCCCATTTTGCAAGTTGTAAGCGGACTATATTGAGCTGGCAGATTAACGGTATTTTTGTATGTAACGAAACGTGTCTTGTGAAACGCCTGAGCGCGGACAATTGCGAGCGGCTAGCTGGGCCCGCGGAGGCAGCATGCATCCCTTGAGAACAGGAAACCGCGACGTTATCGAATGGTTTGTCGGCGACGCTGCCGAGGCCGCGCACGTTGATAAATCGGGTTCTTATTTGATGGGCGACTGTTACATAGGTCATGGGCAGGGACGCGCCCGCAGCACTGCGTTATGTCGAATACGTACCAAAAACATTCGGTTTCGGGAGGCGCGACAAGGATAGGGACATATCGCCCGAAATCGTTCACAGCCTTCCGTCGATGTTTCTGGTGACGAGTCTCCGTGCAAGGCGCGCCGCGCGATGCGCTCGTGGCTGACATCACACCTTCTGAATGGTGCCGCTTACGGACTGCTGCAATCACTCGATACGGTCGACGCATTTCTCGGCCCGTTACCGGCGGTCGGATTGATGTTGTTGTGGGCAGACAACCTCCGTCGAGTGTTCTGGGTCGCCGTTATTCCGGGCCTCGTCGCCGTTGTCGGCTGCGGACGGATAGCTACATCAGAGGCGTCTGCGGCGTCGCAACGTCGTCAGGTCGTCACCGACAGGCACCCCGGCGAACATCAGGAGCATTGCGGCCAGTGGCAGTGTAGCGATGAAGCCGAATTGCTTGAAACCAAACGCGCCTGCGACGCCACCAGCAAAAAAAGAGCAGAGCAAGGAGGTCAGTAGCGCAAGCTTACGTCGGTCCGCCCGAACGTATTGAGAGGATGTCAGCGGCATTCCACGATTCCAGTACAAGCTCTTGCCCAGTTCAATGCCGATATCGGTCACCAGGCCTGTCATATGAGTAGTCCGGATTTCCGACTTCGAAATCTTCGTTATC